>CAWBQM010000003.1:0-438201 GCA_963790955.1 uncultured Chloroflexia bacterium | reverse complement strand
GCCGGTCGGGTCGGCGCGTTCGTGACCGCGTACACCGGCGACCTGCGCGACGAGTCGCTCGACGGGCAGCGGATCGTGGTCGGCGGCATCGTCACCGGGGTTCGGATGGTGGTCACGAAGGCCAGGCAAACGATGGCCGTCGCGACGCTCGAGGATCTCCAGGGCGCGATCGAGGTCGTCGTGTTTCCGCGGACCTATGAGCAAACCGCCGGCACGTGGCAGGAGGGCGCGATCCTGCTGGTCGCAGGGCGGGTCGACCATCGAGGCGAAGAGGTCTCGATCCTGGCCGACCTGGTGACCGAGTGGGACAACGCGGAGGCACGCGGTCCCGAGGCGTTTGGCCGGGACGTGGCGGCCGGCGATCGTGGGGGAGGCCGGCGGCGAGCCCCGGTCAACGGGCAGTCCCGCGCTCCAGGGGCCGCATTGCCGCATCCGACGGCAACGGCCATCCCGGCGCCGGGCGTGGACACGAACGGCCTCCGCGAAACGGCTCACGGCGGCTCGGCCGTCGCCATCCTGCGCGTGTCACCGCTCCGAGCGGAAGCCCGCCCACCGGAGGCCGACGGGCTTGGCATCCTGCCGCCGGCCGCGCCGGCGCGCTCGGCCGCCGTAGCTCCGCCGTCCGGCCAGGCACCCGCCCGAGCGAGCCGGCAGAGGGCTGGCCGTCGCTGCCCGACATCGACCCGGCCGAGCCCATTCCGACGTATCTCGAGCCACCCGGGATCGAGGGCTTCGGTGACGGCGACGACGAACCCTCCCTCCCGGACGAGGCGCGGCGAGTGGCGGCGGGTCATGCCGCGGCACCGACGTCGGCCATGGAATCCGGCCTCGACCAAGTCCTGCACGTCCGCTTCTCGACGCAGGCCGGGGCGGACCGACTCGTGGGGGCCATGGAGACGTTCCGGCGCGTTCTGCGCCAGCGGCCGGGCGGGACGAAGGTCGTCATCCACCTCCCCGCGGGCGGCGGCGGCCCGGCCCTGCCGATGGAGCTGCGTTCGGGCGTGGCGTACGACGCGGAACTGCTGGCCGAGGTCCGTCGCCAGCTCGGGGACGGTCTCGTGGAGCTGTCGCTGGCCTGAAACCGCCGGCTGTCGCGCTCCAACGAGCACGTTCAGCCGTCGACGAGCGAGCCTCTCCGCGGTGTTAGGGCGTCACGGCCTAGCCCGCGGCACTCGCGAGCCGGCGGCGGATCTCCTGAATGGAGGCCATTCGATCGGAGAACTCGGCGCGCAGGGGCGCCATCTCGACCGATGTCAGGCCGAGCTCGTTCGCGATCTGATTGGCCACCGCGCTCTCCTCGGCGCTGATGGAGCCGTCGACCGCGGCGATCGCAAGGCACGATCGCACCAGAGCGATCTGCTGCGCGCGGGTGGACACACCCATGAACTCGCGGGTCACGAGGAAGTCGTCGGTTCCGCCGATGTCGCCGGCCTGCGCCTTGGCCAGCTCGACCACGAAGGCCGCCTCGTGCGCGGCGATCGCACCGAGCTCGGTGACGAGCTCCTCGATGAGCCGCGTCTCGGCGTCGCTGATCTCGAAATCGGCGTTGGCGGCGCGGGCCAGGGTGTACGCATAGCAGGCCAGGAAGCGGGCCTGCGCCGGCTCGACCGCCTCGAGGTGCCGGACGAGTCGCCGGACCGACTCGCTTTCCGCGGCCGCGACCGCCGGATTGACCTCTGCGCCACGACGCAACGTGCGTCCGGCATTCACGGGCGGGTCGCCGGGCTCGGCCCGGCGGGCTGCGGGAATGCCCAGGAATTGACGGAACATCGGCCTCCTCGACGGTCTACCAGCGGCCAGACGCGGCATGCTCGGGGCCGACCGCGACGAAGGTGCCACGGCAGGTTGCGGTCGTCGTCCCGTCCGCCTCAAGCGTGGCCTCGACCGTCGCTCGATCCGGCCCGGGCTCCACGACCCGGGCGCGCAGGACCAGCTCCGCCCCGCTTGGCGTTGGTCGCAGCAGGCGGACGGCGTACGAGGCCGTGACGCAGGCCGGCGGGCGGTCGTCGCCCCGCGTCCGCATGAGGTGATAGGCGGCCGTCCAGTTCGAGTGGCAGTCGAACAGCGTGCCGATGATGCCACCATTCACGACCCCGTCGAACGCCTCGTGATCGCGATCCGCTCGCCACCGGGCAAGGAGGCCGTCGCCGACCGGATGGCTCTCGATGTGGAGTCCGACCGGGTTCGCCGGTCCACAGCCGAAGCAGCGGCTCGTGGGTGCGTAGCGCTGCTGGAGGCTCGCGATCGCCGGATCGAATATCGCTGCGTCGGTCATCCTGACCGCGAGTCTACGCGGCCGGGCGGGTGGGTGCCGTCGCGCACGTGCGTTCGCAGGCTGGCGCGTCCGCCCCGTCCAGTCGACGCCGCGTTCGGTCGCCCGGCGGGGCAGACTCTTGGCGATGGCCCTGCTCCTCGCCGCGCTCGCGTTCATGGCGGCGTTCCTGTCATTCTCGATCGAGCCCCTCGTCGGGCGGTTTCTGCTGCCGGTCTACGGTGGCACGCCGGCCGTGTGGACGACGAGTGTGGTGTTCTTCCAGATCGCGCTCCTCGCCGGCTATGCCTGGGCGTACCTCGGGCCGCGCATGCTCGGCGCGCGGCGAGCGAGCGTGGTCCAGATCGTGTTCGTCACGCTGCCCGTGCTCACCCTGCCCGTCGCTCAGCCCGTTGCGGCTACCGGACCGGACGCAGTGCCGACGGCGCTCTGGCTGCTGCGCGTTCTCGTACCAATGGTCGGCCTGCCCTTCGCCGCCCTGTCGTCGATCGGCCCGACGGCTGCCCGCTGGCTCGCCGCGAGCAGGTCGGGCGGCGCGTATCGGCTGCTGGCTGCAAGCAACGCCGGAAGCCTGCTCGGCTTGCTCGCGTACCCGCTCCTCGTGGAGCCGAACTTCGACCTCGATGCGCAGGCCGCGTGGTGGACCGTTGGCTACGCCGGTGTCGTCGTCATGACCGGTGTTGCCGCTGTCGCGGCGTTCCGAACGGATCGGCGGCCGATCGAGGTGGACGCCGCCGGCGCCGGGCCTGGCGCGGGTCCAGAGGTGGTGCAGATCACGCATCCGATCGCCACCGGTGCAACGGGTTTCCGCCTCGGTGCCGGTGGCACGACCAGGCAGGCGATTCGAACGACCGACCGCGCCCCCGGCGTCGAGACGGCACGCTGGGTGGCGCTCGCGGCCGTGCCGTCGAGCCTCGTGCTCGGCGTGACCGCCCATCTGACGACCGACGTGGCCGCCGTGCCCTTGCTGTGGGTCGTCCCGCTCGCGGTCTATCTCCTGACGCTCATCCTGTCGTTCGTGGGCGAGCGACCAATCGGGCTCGCCTGGGCAGAGCGGCTCCTGCCGATCGCGGCCGTCGGGGTCGTGGCCGTCCTGCTGGATCCGGCACGGACCGACCTCCGGGTGGTGTTCGCCGTCGACCTCTCGGTCCTGTTCCTGGCCGGGCTCGTGTGCCACGGGCGTGCGGCCGAGCTCCGGCCGCCCGCGGCCAGGCTGACTGCATTCACGCTCGGGATCGCCGCGGGCGGTGCCGCCGGCGGGCTGCTCACGGCCGTGCTGGCACCGCTCGTGCTGCCGGGCCCGCTCGAGTACCCGATCGCCGTCGTGCTGGCGTTGCTGGCCCGGCGCGCCGGATCACCCGTCGCGGGACTGGAACGCGTGCCCTTCGCTGCCCGCTACGCAGTCGCGGCGGTCGTCATCGTCCTGATCGCCCGAGCGGCCGGGCTCCTGCTCACGACCGGCGGGCTCGTCGGCGTACTGGCGCTCGGCGTGCTCGTCGTCCTGGCGCCCCGACCGAGGCTCTTCGCGGGCGCCGTCGCCACGGCCGTCGCCGTCTCGCTCGCGCTGGCGCCGCCGAGCCTGTTCTCGACGAGGACGTTCTTCGGCACGTATCGGGTCGAGGCCGATCAGGCCGGGCGGCATGCCCTGTACTCGGGCACGACGATCCACGGCACGCAGCAGTTCGCGAATACGGACGGGCGCCGCGAGCCGATCGGCTACTACTACCGGGCGGGACCGGTGGGCGATGTGTTGGGCACGCTCGATGCGCGGGCCGGCGGCCTCTCGATCGGGGTGGTGGGCCTGGGTGCGGGCGGGCTCGCGGCGTATGGCCGGCCGCAGGATCGGTTCGACTTCTTCGAAATCGACCCGGCGGTCGAGCAGATCGCCCGGGATCCGCAGCTATTCACGTATCTCCGCGACACACCGAGTCAGCTCCGGGTCGTGCTCGGCGACGGACGGCTGTCGCTCGGCGACGTTCCGCCGGCGTCATACGACCTGCTCGTCCTCGACGCGTTCAGCTCCGACGCGGTGCCGGTCCATCTCCTGACACGCGAGGCCCTCGAGCTCGACGTGACGCGTCTCCGCCCGCACGGCCTGCTGCTCGTGAACGTCTCCAACAGCTACGTGGACCTGGCTCGAGCGGTCGCCGCCGTTGGCAGGGATCTGGGTCTGGTCGGGATTGTGCGCGACGACGATCCCTCGCCGGAGACACGGCCGGATGCCGGCGCGGCGAGCTGGATCGTGCTTGGGCGGTCGGCCGATGACCTCCAGTCGGTTGCGACCGATGCGGGCTGGTCGCCACTCGGGAGCGCGCCGGGCACACGGGCCTGGACGGACCGCTTCAGCGACCTCGTGCCGTACCTGCTCGTCGCGGGCGGCTGACAGGGGACTGCAAGCTGGTGCGATGCGCCGTCGGCGTCGCCCGCAAGCGTGCCCGCGCAACGCTCCTCGTGGAGGAACGCGATGGCGACGACGAAGGACGACCTGCCCGGAACGCTCAAGCGATCTCCCCGAAAAGCCCAGGAGACGTGGGCCGAGACCCACGACAGCGCCGTCGACACATACGGCGAGGGTGAGCGAGCCCACCGGACGGCGTACTCGTCGCTCAAGCACTCGTTCGAGAAGGTCGGCGACCACTGGGAACCGAAGAAGCGCAAGGGACCTTCGGATCCCCGGGCCGAACAGGGCGGTGCCGCGGCTCGCGCGGGCCGCGGTGAGGCCCTTGGCGGGGTGGACATGTACGGCCACACCAAGGCGGAGCTGTACGAGAGGGCCCGGAAGCTCGACGTCCGTGGCCGGTCGGACATGTCCAAGCAGGAGCTTGCCGCGGCCATCGCCCGCAAGCAGGACTGAACCGCGGGCTGGTGCCGAAGCCGGGATTCGAACCCGGATGAGGTTGCCCTCAGCGGTGTTTGAGACCGCCGCGTCTGCCATTCCGCCACTTCGGCCGGCGTGCCGGGCATGGTAGCGGCTCGGCGAGGGTCCCCGCGGAACGTCGACCACGCGGGCAGGTGACGGCCGTCACCATGCATCACGGCCGGCCGGCGCCCGCCGTCGCAGGCCACGATGGACGACATGGACCGATCGACGGCCACCGGGCACGTGCTAGATTTGCCACCGGCTACCCCGCCCGGGAGGATGCTCCGGAGCGTGCAGGAGGGTGCCCGGAGCGGCGAGGGGATCGGCGCGACAACTCCGGACGATCTCGCCCAGCGCCGAGACCTCGGCCTCGTCGAGCGTGCCCGATCGGGTGACCTCGACGCGTTCAACGACCTCGTCGGGCACCACCAGGATCACCTCTTTGCGCTCGTCGTGCGCCTGGTACCCGACCGCGACCAGGCCTCCGACGCCGTCCAGGAAGCGTTCTTCTCGGCGTTCCGGAACCTTGGCGCGTTTCGCGGCGGCAGTGTCCGGAGCTGGCTCGGCCGGATCGCGATCAACGCCGCGATGGACATGCAGCGGGCGCGAAAGCGACGGCCCGTCCAGCCTTATCCCGAGCTCGAGGACGACAGCTGGCAGCCCCCGGCCACGCCCGACACGGATCCCGAGCGGCTGGCCATCGGCGCCGAACGGACGCGCGTCCTCAACGCCGCCCTCGACGCATGTCACCGACGATCAGCGAACGGCCATCGTCCTGTTCGACGTCGAGGGCTACGACTACGCCGAGATCGCGGACATCACTGGCGTGTCACTGGGCACCGTGAAGTCGCGCATCCATCGCGGGCGTCTGGCACTGCGCGGCATCCTCGAGCCCGATCTCGCGCTGTTCCGCGAGGGCGCGGGTCGTGCGCGGGACGCCGGCAGCCAGTCCACACCGGGAACCATGGACGACGACAGTGCGTCGGGCTGAGGACATGGATCGATCACGTTCCCATCACGACGCCCACGACCTCCAGCTCGTCGCCGCCCTCGCCACCGATGACGTGTCCGACGCCGAACGCGATCGTGCGACCGCGCAGCTGGCCTCGTGCGACGAGTGCACGCTGCTGCTCGCCGACATCCGCGCGATTGCGTCGGCCACGGCGGCCCTGCCCGACACCCGCCGCCCACGCGACTTCCGGATCGACGCGGCGACGGCCGAGCGTCTGCGTGGCCGGCCGTGGCGTGGCATCGTCGGGTTCCTGCTCAACCCGCGCGGTGCCGGGCGGCCGCTCGCGACCGCGCTCTCGGCGCTCGGGATCGCGGGTCTGCTCGTGAGCGGCATCGGGCAGGTCGTCCCGTCGCTGGGCAGCGCCGGTGCTGCGGCGCCGAGCGTGGTCTCGGAGCGCAGCGCGGCCGATCAGTCGGCGTCGGGTGCCGAGGGCGATGCGGCGGCTCCGGTCCCGGCGGCCTCGGCGGCCGCCCGGCCGAGCGCCGCATTCGGCTCGATGTCCACGCCCGCCTCCGGCTCTCTCGCACCGCAGCCAGATGGCGCGTCGGCGAGCGCGCTGGCGGCCGGCGGCCCGGTCGGGGCGAGCGTCTCGCCGCAGGCTGCCTTCGGCGGCCCGAAGTCGGCCGCCTCGAACGCTCCGCCGTCGGCAAGCCTGACGCAGGGTACACGCGACGCGGCTGGGCACGGCGATGCCGGGCCGGGTGCGCTCGTCGTGGGCTCGATCGCCATCCTGGCCTTGGGGTTGCTGCTGTTCGCGGTGCGCCGCGTGGCGGGCCGTCGAACGCCTGCCCGCGGCTCGCGGGCCTGAGGTCTCGGCGGCTCACCCGACACACGCGCGAACGGGCCGTCTGGACTGGGAACGGGCCGCCGGCGGGTACACTTGGACACGCTGTCCGTCCACCTGGAACGACCCGCCGAGGCTCGCCATGCAACGCCTGATGCTGCTCGACGGCAACGGGCTGATCTATCGCGGATACTTCGCGCTGCCGCCCCTCACGACCTCGAAGGGCGAGCTCGTCAACGCCGTGTTCGGCTTCTGCAGCATCGTCCTGCGCGGCATCCAGGACATCGATCCTGACTACGTCGCGGTCTCGTTCGACCTCGGCAAGCCGACGTTCCGGCACGAGCAGTACGCGGAGTACAAGGCCACGCGCCAGCGCATGCCCGACGACCTGCGCGATCAGTTCCCGAAGGTCCGTGAGGTCGTCCGGGCGCTGCGCATCCCCGTGTACGAGCTGGAGGGCTACGAGGCCGACGACGTCATCGGCGCGCTGACACTCCAGGCCGAGGCGCGTGGCGTCGAGACGACGATCGTGACCGGCGACCTGGACATGCTCCAGCTCGTGACCGACATGACCCGCCTCATGACCACACGTTCGGGTGTCCAGAACACCGTCATCTACGACGTCGCGAGGATCGCCGAGCGCTACGGGCTGCGACCGGATCAGATGGTCGACTACAAGGCGCTCAAGGGCGATTCGACCGACAACATCCCGGGCGTGACCGGGGTGGGGGAGAAGACCGCTGCGAAGCTCATCGGCCAGTGGGGCACCCTGGACGCGATGTTCGAGCATCTCGACGAGGTCACGCCCGAGAAGCTCCGCGTCCCGCTCGCCGAGGCGCGCGAGCGGGTGCTCGTGAGTCGCGAGCTCATGCGCATCGTGCGCGAGCTCCCGGTCGAGCTCGATCTGGATGCGGCGCGCCTGGGCGACTACGACCGTGAGACGGTCATCCGGCTCTTCCGCGAGTACGAGTTCCGGACGCTCATCGAGCGCCTGCCGCCCATGACCGGCGAGCGTGCCGAGGACACCGCGCGGGCGCCTGTCGCGTGTCCGCGGCCGATCCATCGTTCCCGGCGGCGAAGGTCGTCGGCCGGCCGGCTGGCTGGGGACCGGGTGAAGCGTCGACCGAGCGCGAGTTCCGTCCCGCCGGCAATGGTCGCGCGCGATCGGTCATCGGCCAAGGCAGCGGGCTCCAGCTCAGCCTCGACTTCGACTCGCTCGGTGGATCGGCGGCGCGACCCGCGGATGCCCAGCCGGCCGCCGGCGGATCGGCGACCGACGTGCCGCCCGGAGACCTGCCGGCGGCGCTCCGCGCGGCGATCGCCGATCCCGGTCGGCTCGAGGTGCTCGACGGCGCTCCGGCCGTCGCCGCGATCGAGGGCTGGCTGTCGGCCCAGGACGCGGTCGGCGTCGCGTTCCTCCGAGACGACCCGCGACCGCGTGCGGGCCGGCCGCTGGCGCTTGCGCTCGCCGGCTCGGACGGCCGGGTCGTTGCGCTCGAGGACGCGGACGGGATCGCGGCGGCACGGCGTCTGCTCGACGCGATCGGCGTCGGTCTGGTCGGGCACGAGGTCAAGCCGCTCGTCGTCGCGCGCTTCGTCGACGATCCGTCGGCATCCGACCCGCCTGTCGCGTTCGACACGCAGATCGCCGCCTACCTGCTCAATGCCTCGCTGCGCAGCCAGGCCATCGCCGACGTGGCCGCCGAGCGGCTCGACGCGATCCTGCCGCCGCCGGCAGCCGGACTGCCGGCCTACGCACGCGCCGGTCTCGAGGCGCTCGCGGCAATCGCGGTTCGGGCGCCGCTCGAGGACGCCCTCGCCGGCCAGGGTCTCGATCGCCTGTTCCGCGAGATCGAGCTGCCGCTCATCCCTGTCCTGGCCCGCATGGAGGCAACCGGCGTCGCTCATCGATCGCGACGCCCTGGCCGCGCTCGAGCACGAGTTCGCTGCGGAGATCGTGCGCCTCGAGGCCGAGATCTACGCCGACGTCGGCCACGAGTTCAACCTGGGCAGCCCCAAGCAGCTCGAGCAGGTGCTGTTCTACGAGCTGAACCTGCCCAAGGGCCGGCGCACGAAGACCGGGTACTCGACCGACGCGTCCGTGCTCGAAGAGCTGCGGCCGGCGCACCCGATGATCGACAAGCTGCTCGAGTGGCGGGTGTACACGAAGCTCCGATCGACGTACGTCGAGGCGCTGCCGCACCTGATCGCCGAGGACGGCCGGCTGCACACGACGTTCCACCAGGCCGTGGCCTCGACCGGCCGCCTGAGCTCGTCCGACCCGAACCTCCAGAACATCCCGATCCGCTCCGACCTGGGACGCCGCATCCGGCACGCGTTCGTGGCCGGCGATCCCGGTCTGACCCTGCTCGCGGCCGACTACTCGCAGATCGAGCTGCGCATCCTGGCCCACGTGTCGGGCGACGAGCACCTGCGTGACGCGTTCGCGCGACAGGCCGACATCCACCGCGAGACGGCCGCCCGCGTCCTCCACAAGGATCCGGCAGACGTGACTGCCGACGAGCGCTCGATGGCCAAGATGGTCAACTTCGGGATCGCCTACGGCATGAGCGACTTCGGGCTCTCGAGCCGGGCCGGCATCTCGCGCCAGGAGGCGCAGGAGTTCATCAACAACTACTTCGCCACGTACTCGGGCATCAGCTACTACATGCTCCACATCAAGGAGGTCGCGCGGACCGAGGGCGCGGTGAGCACGCTCCTCGGCCGACGCCGGCAGATCCCCGAGCTCCAGGCGCGCAACCCGTCGCTGCGCGGCGCGGGCGAGCGGATGGCCATCAACATGCCCATCCAGGGCACCGCGGCTGACATCATGAAGATCGCGATGATCAGGGTCGCGGATGGGCTGCGCTCGGGCGGCTTCCGGTCGCGCATGCTGCTCCAGGTGCACGACGAGCTGCTGTTCGAGGTGCCGCGCGACGAGGTCGACCGGCTGGCCGCGTTCGTGCGCGACGCGATGGAGAGCGCGCTCCCGCTCGACGTGCCGCTGACGGTCGACGTGAAGGTCGGCGACAGCTGGGAGGGCATGACGCCGCTCACCCGGGCGGACGCGATCGTGGCCGAGCTGGGCGAGGCGCCGGCGCTCGATCCCGTCGCGTCCTGAGGGCTGACTCGCGAATGCCGGAGCTGCCGGAGGTCGAAACCGTTGCCCGCGATCTGCGCGGGCCGCTCCAGGGCGCTCGAATCGAGGGTGTCCGGGTCGGCTGGGAGCGGACGCTCCGATCGCAGGACCCGGTCGCCTTCGCAGCCGTGGCAATTGGGCGCACGATCGTGGGCGTCGGCCGTCGCGCCAAGCTCGTCGTGCTCGACCTCGACGACGGGCGCGCGATCACCATCCACCTCAAGATGACGGGTCAGCTGTTCGTCGTCACGTCCGACGTGCCGGAGGATCCGTACACGCGGCTCGTCCTGGAGCTCGACCAGGGACGCGAGCTGCGCTTCCGCGACATCCGCAAGTTCGGGCGGGTGGGCGTCTCCGATGCGCGACCCGGAGACCGCCGACCTCGTCGGTGAGCTCGGCGGCGCCAGGCACTTCGCGGGCTTCGGTCCCGAACCGCTGGCGCCCGACTTCGACCTGGCGGCCTTCCGACGCCGGATCAGGGCGCGCACGGGCCGGCTCAAGTCGCTCATCATCGACCAGGCGTTCCTGGCCGGGATCGGGAACATCTACGCCGACGAAGCGCTGTGGCTGGCCCGCTTGCACCCACTTCGACGGGCGGCGAGCCTGCGCGCCGCGGACGAGCGGCGGCTGTACGTCGCCCTGCGCGACATCCTGGCGGAAGCGGTCGAGCGCCGCGGCTCGTCCGTCGACGACTACACCGCGCCCGAGGGCGACGGCGAGATGCAGGAGCATCTGCAGGTCTACCAGCGCACCGGCGAACCCTGTCCGCGCTGCGGGCATCCGATCCGGCGCATCGTGGTCGGTGCGCGCTCGACCCATTTCTGCTCGTTCTGTCAGCGCTTGCCGGCGTCGGATCGAGCCGGGGCGGCTGCCATCCTGCGCTCGATGACGCCCCGGCCCGGACGCCGCGTCGCGCCGCGCCCCTCTCGCGGACGCTGGACCGAGCTCGCCGCTCCGGCCGGCGTGCCGCGAACGGCGGGTCAGGCCGCGCCGGAGGTGACGCCGGCTCGTCGCGATCGCACCCGGCGGGCAGCGGCGAGCCGCCGAGCGGTGGCACGGGCGGGAAGCATCCGCGCCGGCATGCCGGGCTCCTGAGCGGTGTCCATCCTGCGACTCGAGGGCGTGCGGCGCGAGATCGGCACCCTCGTCATCCTGGACGACATCTCGGCGGCGATGGCGCTCGGCGACCGTGTCGGCCTCGTCGGCCCGAATGGGGCGGGCAAGACGACCCTGCTGCGGATCGCGGCCGGCCTCGACGAGCCGGACGCGGGTGATGTCCACCGCAAGCGAGGCTTGACCCTGGGCCTGCTTGCCCAGGAGGCACACCTCGACGAGGCGTTCATGTCAGCACCGGACCTCCGGACGGCGGTTCGGCGCGGCGCGACCGAGATCGAGCGCCTCGAGGGCGAGCTTGCCCGTCTCGAAGGGGCAGGCCGGGCGGCGGAGGCTCGCTATGCCGATGTGCGTCACCGGTTCGAAACGCTCGAGGGCTACGCGATCGACCTGCGCGTCGACGAGGCGCTCTCGGGGCTCGGCTTCGGGCGCGACGAGTGGTCGCGTCCGCCAACGACGCTGTCGGGCGGCGAACAGACCCGTGCCGCCCTGGCTCGGCTCGTCATCGCCGCTCCCGACCTGCTCCTGCTCGACGAGCCGACGAACCACCTCGATCTCGGAGCGCTCGAATGGCTCGAGGAGCACCTCCGGCGACGGCAGGGCTCGCCTGCTCGTGGCATCCCACGACCGGGCCTTCCTCGATGCCACCGTGAGCCGGATCTGGGAGCTGCGCGACCGGCGCCTGACGATCTTTCGTGGCGACTACAGCGCGTACCACCGGCAGCGCGAGGAGCGCGATGCCCGGGCCGTCAAGGAGGCGGACAGCCAGGCCGACGCGATCGAGCGCGAGCGCCAGCTCGTGCAGCGCTATCGCTCGTTCCGCAACTTCTCGAAGATGCACGAGCACGAGGCGCGCCTGGAGCGGCTGCGTACGGAGCGTGTCGAGGCGCCCCGCCGGCGCCGCGCATTGCAGCTGCCGGCCGATGCGCTGGCCGGCGACGGCCCGAGCCGGTCGGGCGAGCTCGTGGTCCGGGCCGATGAGCTCGAGGTCGGCTACCTCGCGCCGGTCCCCGGGCGGGAGCCGCCGAAGGTCGTGGCGCGGGCGGCGTTCCTCGCGGCGAGCCGCGGCGAACGGATCGGCATCGTGGGTCCGAATGGCGCCGGCAAGACGACCCTGCTTCGGACGATCGCCGGTGAGCTGCCCGCGCTCGACGGCACGCTGGCGTTCGGTCACAACGTCGGGATCGGCTATCTGGCACAGCTCCGAGGAGCGGCGATCGCGGGCACGACCGTGCTCGAGGCCATCCTCGACGCGCTGCCTGTCACGCCCGGCGAGGCGCGCTCGTACCTCGCTCGATTCCTGTTCCGAGGCGACGACGTGTTCAAGGAGATCCGGGCGCTGTCGGGTGGGGAGCGCTCGAGACTCGAGCTGGCGCTGCTCGGCATCCTGCCCTCCAATCTGCTCCTGCTCGACGAGCCCACGAATCACCTCGACGTGGTCGCGCGCGAGGCGATCGAGGCGTTCCTGCGCGGCCATGCCGGCACGATCCTCGTCGTCTCGCACGATCGGCGGCTGCTCGAGACGATCTGCGAGCGGTTGTGGGTCGTCGAGGACGGGCTGGCGGTGGAGTTCGACGGCGGCTATCGCGCCTGGCGCGCGGCGATCGCCGACGGCTGGACGCCCGCCACTGCGGTCGAGCGCGAACGCTCCCGGATCCGCTCCGGCGGCGCGCAACGGACCGCGCGACCCGGCGGGCCGACGAACGGGCCGGCTGGCGTGCGGGCTGAGCGGCCGCCGGCCGAGGCCGGGATGCCCGGGCGAGAGGCACGCCGAGGCGCAGCCGGCAGGCCGCGCCTCTCGAAGGACGCCTATCGGCGCCGGCTGGCCGTCGTCGAGGCCGATCTGACGCGGCTCGGGCTGCGCAAGAACCATCTCGAGCTCGCGCTCGGCGACCCGGCGGTCCAGTCGAATTTCGTCGAGCTGCGCCGGGTCACGAGCGAGCTCGCGGACATCGAGAGCGCGCTGAGCGTCGCCGAGGAGACCTGGCTCGAGCTCGAGGAGCAGGCACCGGCGGGGGCATCGGGCGCCAGTGCGTCGAGCCCACGGTCCGCCGGCCCGGGCATGCCCGCGTCGGCCCGCTCCGGCCGGCAGCGGTGAGGCGACCGTGAGTGACGCCGGGGACCGACCGATCTCGATCGAGCGACGGCGCCTCGCGCGAACCGGCCCGATCGATCTGTTCGCGCCCGAGCACCGCGCGCGAACCGTCCGGATCGGACTGACCGGGCCGATCGGTTGCGGCAAGTCCACCGTTGCCGGCTGGCTCGCGGAGCGCGGCGCGATCGTGGTCGACGCGGACGACATCGCGCGCAAGGTGGTCGAGCCCGGCGAGCCGGCCCTCGAGGCCGTCATCGCCCGGTTCGGGGAGGGCTATCGGCGACCCGACGGGAGTCTCGATCGCGGAGCGCTCGGCCGCGTCGTGTTCGCAGACCCGGCTGCCCTGCGGGACCTCGAGGCGATCGTCCACCCTGCCGTCCGACCGCGGATCGAGCGGCGCGTCGCGGCGGCGTCCGCCGGGCCGGGGCGAGCGGTGGCCGTCGTCGTCGAGGCAATCAAGCTCGTCGAGGCCGGCTATGGCGCGCAGTGCGACGAGGTCTGGCTCGTGACATGCGCGCCCGACGAGCAGCGCCGCCGGCTGACCGAACGCGGTCTCAGCGATGCCGTCGCGGCGGAGCGGATCGGCGCTCAGGAGGCCGCGCAACCCGGACTGCTGGCGGCGGCGACGCGGGTCATCGACACGTCCGGACCAGCGGCCGCCACCGAGACCCTGGTGGACGAAGCGTTCCGGGCAGCGCTCGGACGGGCATCGGCCGCACGCTGACTGGTGGCCGCCCGGCCCGCGGGGGCGGGCCGGGCGGCCGGGGAGGCGCGCCGGGTCAGCGGCGCAGGACGGGTTCCGGACCGATCGCGGCGAGCACGCCCGTCGATCCGGCCGCCGACCCGTGGGCTATGGACCGCTCGATGCGGAGGGCGAGGGGTTCGCTGATTGGCTCGGCACCGGTGTCGGGGATTCGATCGGGGGCGGGGTCACGACCGGCCCGTTACCGGCCGGGTACGTCTCCGGGATCGGCAGGCCGTACTTGGTGATGATCCGGTTGGTGGTCTCGCCGAGCTTCGACGCGTCGAGGATCCGCGTGTCCTGGTCGGGACGCAGGACGAAGCTGAACGTCGCGTTGCCGGCGGCCTGCAGATGACTGATCTCCTCGGCCACCGGGAGCGTTGCGCGAAGGATGTAGAACGAGCCCGTCTTGGCCAGGACGATCATGTTCTGGTACGTGATCTTGGTCGACTTGTCCGTGTAGTAGCGGCCCTTCTCGATCAGGTCCTGGGGCACGTTCACGGTGGCGGTCACGAACACGTCGACGGTCTGGTTGGGCTCGATGAGACCGCCCACGGCGCGATCGTCCGGAACGGTGATGGAGACGGCCCGCCAGGCCTCCGAGTCGGGCGCCACGGTCTCCTCAGGGCCCAGGATCTGGAAGGCCTGTCCGCCGGCCCCGCTGGCGTTGCCCAGCAGGTTGGTCGTGACCAGCTGGCCCTCGAGGATGGTCACGACCGGGACGCGGCCCACCACTTTGTCCGGGGTCGACACGATGCCGTTCGCGTTCGTCTCGTCGATCGGCACCTCACGGACGGCGAGGTCGTCGGCCTCGATCGGCTTGCGTGCGGCGATGACCCGAGCGGCGACCACGACGGCGACCTTGGGCTGACTGCCCGAGCCGGCCTGCTGCTGGGCCTGGTTGATCAGGTAGAACGCCGCGCCGCCGGCCGCGACGGCCAGGACCACGCCGAGCGCGATGATCCACTTGCCGCGCCGGCTGTTGTCCCGATACTCCATTTCCATCGTGTGCGATGCCTCCCGAGGGACGGGCCCGACGCGTCGGCGTCGGGTTGCGAGGTGGGGGATGCCGTGCCCGCCGGCTAGTTCCAGGGCACCAGTCGAGCCACCTGACCGCGGCTCAGGGCTGGGTCGTTCATGTCCGAGTACACGCCGCTGATGGCGTACGCCGTGATCGAGTTGGCCGGGCAGCCGGCCACGACCGTTGTCGTGGGTTGACACCATCCGGAACACGGCGAAGCCCTGGATGTCGACGTACTCGCTCGGACGACGTTCGAGGTGGCGACACCGAGCTTGATCGGGACCAGGTGCGTGACGGGCAAGCCGTCCGAGTTCGTTCCGGTCGCCCGGATCGTGAGCGGGTACAGGCCGGTCCGAGGCTGCCGGTGTTGATCGTCACCGTCGACTGCCGGCTGGTCACCCTGGTTGAAAGGGTGAAATCGTTCGCGCTGAACGTCGCCGAACCGATCCCCGTCGGCAGCGTCCCGCCGGCGTTGCCGGCACCGCCTTCGATGGTGAGATGCACCTGACCTGCGAAGTACCTGTGGCCTTGTTCGTGGTGCTGAAGGTGATCGAGTTGGAGGTCCGAGCCGCCGGTCGTGAGTCATCGAGAAGACTTTGCCGTTGCCGTTCGAACGTGAAGTCCTGAGTCACATCCGCCGACGTTGAGCGCCATCGGGTAGTAGTGGTCCTTGAGGTAGGGGCTCGACGAGTGGCCCTGGATCCAGATCGTGTAGATGCCGGTTGCGGCGCCCGTGGTGCTGGAACGAGCTCCAGGTGATCGTCGCGGGCGCGTCGACCGGATTCGCCGCTGAAGGTCAGTGGCGCGAGGCCACCGAGGGTCAGTGGGTTGGTCGGATCGCCCCAGTCCGTGAACGCAGACGACGTCACCTGGCCGTTCCCGAACGCCGCGTTCGCGCTCAGGCTCATCGTCACCGCGCCGTTGCGGTTCTGGGTGGCATTGATCGATACCGACGTCGGTACGGTCAGGGCGAAGTCGGGATGGTCATCGTCGTGCCCGAGTAGACCGCACACAGCACCTCGTCGCCGGGCCGTAGCGCTTGGCGATGGAGTCGACGACGATGCCCGCCGAGTTGCCGTCCATGAGGGCGATCTGGTCGTTTGGATCTGCGGGCGTGGTCGCCGCCGGGAAATCCGGGCCCGGATAGCCGGCCGCGATCCACCCGGCCTCCATGCTCTTGAGCACGTTGGCTGCGTGCCCGAGGTGACGCCGTTGTAGTACACGGTCGAGGCCGGGACGTCACTCTGGAAGTTACGGATGTCGAGGGCCACGAAGCCGCGGAAGGAGGCGTTGTTCGAGGGCTTGGCGTCGTCGCCGACGATCGAAATGATCGGGCCATGGTGGGCAGAATCGCTGTCGGGTGTCGCGCCACTGAAGCGGTCGCCGGACGACGGCATCGTTCGAGGCGGGGCCTTGGTCGCGGTACCCAGGCAGGCGGTGTCCTCGGTAGCCACCAGATCCTGGAAGTCGCTCCGTCCGGCGACGGGCGAGACCGCGCCGCTTCGGGGCCCGGGCGCGTTGACGTAGTGGCGGACGGCGACCGGCAGCATGTCGCCGACCGTCCGAACGCGGGCCTGGGCCACGATCACGTTCGACCCGAGACCGACCGCCCGCCCGAACGTGTACCCGACATCGGCCTGGACCGCGACGCGAACGTCACCGCCCGAGATCAGGATGCCGTTGCTGAGATACACGGGATCTCCGGCGTGGCCGGTCGCGTACACGGGCGTCGTCGGCGGCAGCTGTGGGTTGCTGCCGGTGGGGTCCGCGAGGAAGTTGCGGGTCAGGATGTCGCGCGCCTCGGCGTCGGCCTCCATCGTGGATTCGCCGCGAACGAGGGCGTTGCCCGCAGCCAGGGCCGCCGCGTCGGCCGCGTTCTGAAGGAAGCGCCGCTCCGAGTAGAACCGCCCGACGTCGAACGCGAGGCCGGCCGCGGCCAGGATCGCGACGAGCGCGAGGGCAAAGATCACGACGACCTGTCCGTGCTCGCGCTCGCGCCGGCGCGCGGTCAGCCTGGGCATCAGTTGATGACCATCGTCACGTCACCGGTCAGGCGCAGCCGACCACCGGAATCCTTGGGCAGGAAGCTCGAGATCAGCGGCACCACCAGGTCGAGGTGGTAGGCGCCCGTCACCTGGACCTGGTAGCCGGTCCGGGCGGTGCTGTCGGTGACGTCGGTTGTGGCCGGGCAGACCGCGCTCGTCGTCGTCGGTCGGCAGTAGCTGATCGTCAGGTCGCCGTTCGTGAACGTCGTGCCGCTCTGGGTCCAGGTCGAGCCGACGCTGAACTGCGGCGCGGTCGTGCTGAGCAGGTTCATCGAGCTCGTGAGCGCCGACTTGATGGCATTGTTGCGAGCAAGGTCGCACTGCGCCTGGGTCCAGTTCGAGACGCCCAGGGTCGACTGCGAGCAGATGTATACGGTGCCCGATCGGGCGGCCTCGCGCGTGGCGTTGGTCATCGTCACGTACGTGTTGAAGATGAATCCGAACTGGACGATCCCGAGGATGATCAGGAACAGTGGGAACAGCACGAACGAGAACTCGACCAGGCTCTGCCCGCGCTGCTGCTCGTTGGGCAGGCAGGCGCGCCCGATGGGCGCGCTGCGGGCGACGCGATCGGTCGGATGGCGAGACGTGCCGCATGTGGCGCGCGCAAACCTCCGGCTTCGGACGGGAGTCTCGAACAGTCGAAGTCTCAGATCGGCCGGCCAGCTTCGAAATGACCCCTTGGTCCCACCGGCCGACGCCGCCGGTCCGGGCAACGCGTTCGGGCGCCCGACGGCCCATCGTCGCGCCCGGTTTCTCGGCCGCCCACCGCGTGATTTAGAACCGGCGTTCGAGCCCGACCCGCGGGCGATGCTATCCTTGCCAGGTGCCCGACTTCCGCCTCGTCGCGCCCTTCGAGCCGACCGGAGACCAGCCCGCCGCGATCGAGAAGCTGTCCGCCGGCTTGGCCAAGGGCAAGCGCTTCCAGACGCTGCTCGGTGCGACCGGCACGGGCAAGACGTTCACGCTCGCCAAGGTCATCGAGGCCCACCAGCGCCCGACCCTGGTCCTGGCCCACAACAAGACCCTCGCCGCGCAGCTCTACAGCGAGTTCCGCGAGTTCTTTCCGGACAATGCGGTCGAGTACTTCGTGAGCTACTTCGACTACTACCAGCCCGAGGCATATCTGCCCCGCTCCGACACGTACATCGAGAAGGACTCGTCGCGCAACGACGAGATCGACCGGCTCCGGCACGCGGCGACGCACGCCCTGTTCGAGCGCCGGGACGTGATCATCGTCGCCTCGGTGAGCTGTATCTACGGCCTCGGCGCCCCCGTCGACTACGGTGCGACCGTGCTCCGGCTGCGGGTCGGCGGCCACTATCGCCGCGACGCGGTCCTGCGTCACCTCGTCGACCTCCAGTACCAGCGCAACGACCAGGCCCTGACCCGTGCCCGATTTCGCGTCCGGGGCGACACGCTCGAGCTCCAGCCGGCGTCCGAGGAGACGCTCATCCGGATCGAGTTCTTCGGCGACGAGGTCGAGCGCATCACCGAGCTCGACCCGCTGACGGGTGAGCTCCTGGCCGAACGCCAGGAGGCGAACGTCTATCCGGCCTCGCACTACGTGACGCCGGCCGACAAGCTGCGCGAGGCCATCGTCGACATCGAGGCCGAGATGGAGGTGCGCGTCGGCGAGCTCGAGGCGGAGGGCCGGGCGCTCGAGGGCGCGCGTCTGCGGCAGCGCACGACATTCGATCTGGAGATGCTGCGCGAGCTCGGCTTCTGCTCCGGCGTCGAGAACTACAGCCGCCACCTGTCGCGGCGGGCCGCCGGCTCCCGTCCCTGGACGCTCCTCGACTACTTCCCGCCGGACTGGCTGCTCGTCGTCGACGAGTCGCACATGACGGTTCCGCAGGTCGTGGGCATGTACAAGAACGACCGGACGCGCAAGGAGATCCTCGTCGATTTCGGCTTCCGGCTGCCGTCGGCGCTCGACAACCGGCCGCTCACGTTCGAAGAGTTCGAGACCTCGTTGCGGCAGGTCGTGTTCATGAGCGCGACGCCCGGACCGTACGAGCTCGAGCGCAGCGAGCAGATCGCGGAACAGCTCATCCGCCCGACCGGCATCGTGGACCCGCACATCAGCGTGCGCCCGACCGAGGGCCAGATCGACGACCTCCTCGAGGCGATCAAGGGTCGGGTCGAGCGCGGCGAGCGGGCGATCGTCACGACCCTGACGAAGAAGATGGCCGAGGACCTGGCCGACTATCTCAAGGAGCTCGGTGTCAAGGTCCAGTACCTCCACTCCGAGGTCGACACGCTCGAGCGCGTCGCCATCCTGCGCGACCTTCGCCTCGGGATCTTCGACGTGATCGTGGGCATCAACCTGCTGCGCGAGGGGATCGATCTGCCGGAGGTGACCCTCGTCGCCATCCTGGACGCCGACAAGGAGGGCTTCCTGCGCTCGGCATGGTCGCTCGTGCAGATGATCGGCCGCGCGGCGCGCAACATCGGTGGCGAGGTGATCATGTACGCGGACAGGGTCACCGAATCGATGCAGGCCGCGATCGACGAGACCGAATCGTCGGCGAGCCATCCAGGACCGCTACAACCACGACCACGGCATCGTGCCGGTCACGATCGTCAAGGGCATCCGCGACATCAACGATCGGTTGCGGGCCGTCGCCGAATCGACCGTCGTGTACACCTCGGAGCGCGAGCAACTTCTGGAGCGGGCGCTCACGCAGGCGAACGCGGCCGCGATCGAGAAGCTGATCGCCCAGATGGAAGCCGAAATGCGCTCGGCGGCCAAGGAGCTCGAGTTCGAGCGCGCCGCGGCGCTCCGCGACGAGATCCAGCAGATACGGTTGCGGGTTCTCGAGCAGGATCAGTCGATCATCGTGGGCCGGGCCGCTGAGCGTGCGGCGGCGGAGGCACGCTCGCGGCGTGCCCGGCGGGGTGGCGACAGTGGCCCCGAAGACGGGCTCCGCGCGAGTGCTCTCGAGGTCGTCTCGGTGGAGGTCGTGCCGGCTGGGGACGAGCCGGACGAGGCCATCGCCGAACCGGACGAGTCGGGCGCGATCGCGGCCTCGGTCACAGCTTCGGACTGGCTGCCCGGTATCCGGGACGAGCACGAGGATTCGGATGGCGGCTGGCAGGCTCGCTGGACCGAGCGTGGGCCATGGGATCGGTCCGTGACGCCGAATGTCCGGCGGCGCTCGGGCACACGCTCGCCGCGTCCAGGCCGGCGTCGGGGCTGACAGCGCCGCCTTCCGGGCCGCGTTCGGCAGGCGGCGACGACGCGGGACGCCGTTGCAACGCGCGTCCGGCCGGCGCATATGCGAGTACAAGGCCCATCCTCGATACTGGCATCAGCGGGGATGCACTGACACGCGGCAGCTGACCTGGTCGCCCCGAGCCGCGTCGAGCAAGAGGCGAAACCGGCCCCGATCGCGGCAATGCCGCAAGGAGGATCGTGGCCAGCCGTGTCGCGTCGAATGCGCTGTCCGGCTCCGATGGAAGGGTCCGATCCGGGCGGTGTTGGCCGGGTACGCCGCACGTCCTTCATGGCCGGATCGGGCTGCTCGTGCTCGCGATCGCGACCGTCGTGGCGGCCCAGCTTCTGGACTTCGCCACGTTCCTGCTGATGGTGCGCGCGCATGGGCCCCAGACCGAGGCGAACCCGCTCGTCGCGCACCTGTTCGCCGAGCTCGGGTCGCCGGCGGTCCTTGCGGCGAAGCTATTCCTGATCCTGCTCGTCGTGGGACTGGCGCTGGCCGGATCGCTGCGGGGCCGCCACCCGGTGTGGCAGTTCATCGCTGCGGCGCCGATCGCACTCGCCATCCTGGCCGGGGTCGTGGGTGGGTGGAGCAACGCCACGGTGCTCCTGGCCTGAGCCTCGTCGGCGAGCCCGGACGAGGCGTCGCGTCCCGCTCCCGGCCGGCCACGCGCGCGCAGGGTTTGCCGGAGGCGGCTTTCGTGGACGGCTACACTCGGCACCAGCCGATGAGGGGGCACCAGCTGGCAGGAGGGAGCAATGGTCGGGCTCGTCGTCCGGATCGTGGTCAACGCCGTGGCTCTGTGGGCCGCCGCGGTGTACGTGCCCAACATCTCGTTTCCCGCGGCCGAACACTTCCCGACGGGAGATGTGGATCAGCTCATTCCGCTGGCCGTGGTGGCCCTCGTCTTCGCCCTCGTCAACTCGTATCTCAAGCCAATCGTGAAGACGCTGGCCCTGCCGCTCTCGCTCATGACCATCGGGCTGGTCGGGTTCGTCATCAACGCGGCGATGCTGCTCATCACGGCGTTCGTGGCCGACCAGCTGAACATTGTCTTCCATCTGGGCGGCTTTCCGCCCAGCCTGGACATCGATGCCATCGTCGCCGCGGTCCTCGGCGCCATCGTGATCAGCCTCGTCTCGACCGCGCTCACCCTCGCCACGACCCCGATCCGCCGCTGACCGTGCAAGCGCCAGTCCAGAGCCAAGGTCCCGGCCGCCGGCCGGACGCAGGGCAGGCTGTCCGGGGCAGCGCATGCACGTTCTGACGTGCATGCGCGTCCGTCTCGGTCGTGCGGCGTACGGCGGCTCCTCCCGAGACCGGTCGCAGCAACCGGAACGGGTCGTCGACGCGCTCGGGCTGCGACCCGGCGCGCGGATCGCCGAGCTCGGCCCCGGGGGCGGCTACTTCACGTTCCGACTTGCGGAGGCGATCGGCGGCGACGGGGTCCTGTACGCGGTCGACACGGACCGGCCCATGCTCGACGATCTCGTGGAGCGAGCGCGCGCACGGGGCCTCGACCAGATCCGGCCGGTGACACCGGAGCGATCGGAGGCGAGCCTGCCCGAGCCGGTCGAGCTCGTCTTCCTGAGTCACGTCTATCACCACCTTCCGCAGCCGGCGGCCTACTTCCGGCGGCTCGCCTCCGACCTGTCGGCCGGTGGTCGGGTGGCCATGGTCGAGTCGACGCCCGTGGGCTGGATCAGGCGGCTGTTCGGCCACGCCACCGATCCCGCGCGGATCCGTGCCGACATGACGGCGGCGGGCTACACGCTGGTCGAGCATCACGACTTCCTGCTGCCACGCCAGACCTTCCTCGTCTTCGCCCGACCGGTCGAGACCGCGGCGGCCGCCTAACGGCGCGACCGCCGTGAGAGCGGGTTCAAACTGAACGCTTGTTCGCATCGGCGACGGCCGGTACAATCGATGTGTGCCCCAGGATCAGCTCGTCGTCCGCGGTGCCCGCGAGCACAACCTGAAGGACGTCACGGTCGCCTTCCCGCGCGACCGTCTCGTCGTCATCACCGGCCTGTCCGGTAGCGGCAAGTCCAGCCTCGCGTTCGACACGATCTACGCCGAGGGCCAGCGCCGCTATGTCGAGAGCCTGTCGGCGTACGCTCGCCAGTTCCTGGGCCAGATGGAAAAGCCCGATGTCGACCAGATCGACGGCCTCTCCCCGGCGATCTCGATCGATCAGAAGGGCGCCAGCCGCAACCCGCGCTCCACCGTCGGGACGGTGACCGAGATCTACGATCATCTGCGGCTGCTGTTCGCGCGCGTCGGCCACCCGCACTGCCCGAATGGGCACGAGATCACGCGCCAGACCGTCCAGCAGATCGTCGACCAGGTGCTCGGTCTGCCCGAGGGCACACGGCTGCTCGTGCTCGGTCCGCTCGTCAAGGATCGCAAGACCGAGGGCGATCGGATCTTCGACGCGGCACGCAAACAGGGCTTCGTCCGGGTCCGCGTCGACGGCGAGACGTACGACCTCGCGGATGCGCCGCGGCTGGACCGCTACAAGCGCCACTCGATCGACGTCATCGTCGACCGCTATGTCGTTCGCCACGCCGATGCGGCCGCCGACGCGCAGCGCGACGCGGATGGCCGGCCGATCGACCCGGACACGGGTCGGGCCGTGCCCGATCCCGATGCCGCGCGGCTGGCAGACTCGGTCGAGACCGCGCTGCGACTGGGCGAGGGCATCGTCCTGATCGCGCCGGCGGCCCGAGACGGCGACGAGCCGACGTTCGAGGAGCGCCGCTACAGCGAACGGTTCACGTGCCCGTACGACGGCTTCACCATGGACGAGCTCGAGCCCCGCAGCTTCTCGTTCAATTCGCCGCATGGCGCATGTCCCACCTGCACCGGGCTCGGCACGCAGCTCGTCATCGACCCCGGACTCGTGATCCCGGACACGAGCAAGAGCGTCCATCAAGGCGCGCTCGCGCCGTGGCGCTCCATTCCGACCGAGATGTCGTGGCGGATGAAGACGACCGAGGCGATCTTCGCCGCCCACGGCTGGAGCATGGACGTCCCGGTACGCGACCTGCCGGCCGAGGCGGTCGACCACCTGTTGCACGCGCCCAAGGACGAAAAGGTCCTCGTCCGCTACCGCCATGAGCGCGGGGAGAACACCTACTGGGCCACGTTCGAGGGCCTCGTCACGAACCTCGAGCGGCGCTATCGCGAGACCGACTCGGAGTACATCAAGACCGAGCTCGAGAAGTTCATGGTCGCCAGACCGTGCCCGACCTGTGGCGGCAAGCGGCTGCGGCCGGAGGCCGTCGCGGTCACGATCGACGGTCGCAGCATCAGCGACGTCGCGGCCCTGTCCGTGACCGACTCGCTGGCCTGGATCTCGTCCTTACCTGACCGGATCAGCGAGCGCGAGCGGACGATCGCCTATCAGATCCGCAAGGAGCTCGTCGCCCGGCTCGGGTTCCTGGTCGACGTCGGCCTCGACTACCTGACCCTCGATCGCACGAGCGTGACCCTCTCGGGCGGGGAGGCGCAGCGCATCCGGCTCGCCACCCAGATCGGGACGACGCTCATGGGCGTCCTGTACATCCTCGACGAGCCCTCGATCGGTCTTCACCAGCGTGACAACGCCAAGCTCATCGCCACGCTGACACGGCTGCGCGACCTCGGTAACACCGTGCTCGTCGTCGAGCACGACGAGGAGACGATCCGCACGGCGGACTGGGTCGTCGACATCGGGCCCGGGGCAGGCGAGCACGGCGGGGAGATCGTGGCCAATGGCTCGCTCGAGGCAATCCTCGCCGAGCCGCGCTCGATCACCGGTGCCTTCTTGCGCGGCGAGCGCGCCATCCCGATCCCGCGCCGCCGCCGGCGTGGCAACGGCAAGGCCCTCGTCCTGCGCGGGGCGCGCGAGCACAACCTCAAAGGGATCGACGTGCGCCTCCCGCTGGGCTTGTTCGTGGCGGTGACGGGCGTGAGCGGCTCGGGCAAGTCCACGCTCGTGACCGACGTCCTGTATCGGGCCCTCGCACGTGAGCTCAACAGTTCACGCGAGCCAGTCGGTGCCCACGACGGACTCGAGGGCGTGGATCTCATCGACAAGATCATCGAGATCGACCAGAGCCCGATCGGGCGGACGCCGCGCTCGAACCCGGCGACGTACACCGGCCTGTTCACGACCATTAGGGAGCTGTTTGCGGGCGTGCCCGAGGCGCGCGTGCGGGGTTACGGGCCCGGGCGCTTCAGCTTCAACGTCAAGGGCGGCCGCTGCGAGAACTGCAAGGGCGACGGGATCCTCAAGATCGAGATGCAGTTCTTGCCCGACGTGTACGTCACGTGCGAGGTGTGCAAGGGCAAGCGCTACAACAGGGAAGCACTCGAGATCCACTACAAGGGTCACTCCATCGCGGACGTCTTGGAGATGACGATCGAGGAGGCGCTCGGCTTCTTCGGGGCGGTGCCCAAGATCAGGGCCAAGCTCCAGACGCTGTTCGACGTCGGGCTCGGGTATGTGCATCTGGGGCAACCCGCGACGACGCTGTCGGGTGGCGAGGCGCAGCGCGTCAAGCTGGCGACCGAGCTGTCGCGGCGCGCGACGGGCAAGACGCTGTACGTGCTCGACGAGCCCACGACCGGTCTCCATTTCGCCGACGTCGAGAAGCTGCTGCAGGTCCTCCACCGGCTCGTCGATGCGGGCAACAGCGTCATCGTCATCGAGCACAACCTCGACGTCATCAAGACCGCGGACTGGATCGTCGATCTGGGCCCGGAGGGTGGCCATCGAGGCGGCGAGATCGTGGCCGAGGGCACGCCCGAACAGATCGCTCGCGTCCGTGGCTCGGCGACCGGGGAGTACCTCGCGCGAGTGCTGCGAGGCGAACCCCTCGTGCCGCTGTCCGGGGTGACGTTCGCCGAGGCTGCGGGGCGCCTCGTGCCGGTGCCGATGAGCGCGAACCGGTCGGGCCGGACGGCGAGTCGGAAGCGGGCGGTCGCGGCCGGTTGAGCGCAGGCCCGGTGGGCTCATTGCGGGAAGGGGCGTCGCCGCGGCCACGGGCCCGGTCCGGAACAGGTGATGCCAGCCCGGCGCCAGGACCTCGATGCGCGCTACAGTCTGTGGGTGCCCGAGATTGATTTTGCGTTCCTGGCCGACGCCGCGGAGACGGTGCCGGGCCAGAAGTTTCACGTCCTGGGCGGCGGGATCAGCCGGATCGCCGGACTGTCGTTCCCGCTCCGCCAGCCGCACCTCGCGCTCGTCGTCGGGCTGCAGGTCGCCCAGACCGAGACCGGTCGCGCGCACGAGATCCAATTCGTCCTGCTCGGCCCGGATGGCGCCGAGATCGCCGGCGGGGCAGGCAGCCTGACCCCGCATGGCCTACCCGACGGCCGTGACGGCCTCTTGACCTTCTCGATCGACCTGTGGAACGTGGCGTTCCCCAGCCCGGGTGACTACTCCGTCCGGATCCTTGTCAACGGTTCGGAGCGCAAGCGCCTGCCACTCATCATCAGCCAGCGACCGCCGCAGCCGGGCGAGGTCCTGCCCGAGATGCCCGGACCGCCCGGCGGCCCGGCGCCCGGAGCCCCGGACCGACGCTCGGACGCCTGACCAATGACCGACGCGGCGCCTCGTCGCGATCCTCGACGCCCTGTGCGTCCCGCACGTCACGAGCGGCCTGCCATCGATGAGGCCGCGCTCGCGGCGGCACGGAACGCGGATCGCGTCCTGGCGGCTGCCCGCGCCGGCGGTTCGGAGCGCTGGGTGCGGTTCATGGAGCCGATCCCGGACCGGCTTCGAGACGACGAGCTTCGCGAATTGCGCGCGACGGCGACCCGAGCGCGGGCCGCGTACGGGCCGAAGGATTCGATCCGCGAGGTCGTGCCGCCCGACGTGAGCGAGCCGCTCCTCGATTCGCTCGACCGGTTGCTGCGTCTTCTGGCCCGGCAGGCAGCGACGCGCTGAGGGCCCACCGGCGCGCCGACGCGCTAACGACCGCCCCGGGCCGCGGCGGGGCCGACACCCGTCAAGGCGAGCTCGTCCTGGTCGAACGCCTCGAGGAGAAACGGCGACGGCGCCGCGGGGTCGTACAGGAGGGTGAGTGAGCGGCGGGCCCGCGTCCAGGCGACGTATGCCAGCCGGCGCTCCTCCTCGAGCGCCCGGGCCTGGTCCGCGGCCTCGCCGATGGAGCGCGCGCTCGGGAATCGGCCCGCGTCGAGACCGATGACGACGACATGATCGAATTCGAGGCCCTTCGTGGAGTGTGCCGTCGCCAGCGTGAGCCGGGCGTCGTCGCGCCGAAGTGCCGCGAGTCGGTCGCGGGTCATGACCACCGCTCGCCTCAGCGACCCCGCATCGTCGTAGGGCGCGGCCCAGGCCAGGAGCGCCGACACGAGATCCGCCCGTGTCGGCCGATCGGCGTCGGCGGCCGGCTCGAGCGGCCCATGCAGTGCGTCGTCGGCATCGCCGGGCGAGGTGGAAGACGGTCCAGAGCCCGGGCGTGCACCGTCGTCGGTCGAGGTCGCCAGGATGGCGCGCTCCCGTGCCGCAAACCTCGCGCGGAGTCGCTCGAGCCGGACGAGGAGTGGATCGGCCGACAAATCGGCCCCATCGAGCGCATCGAGCACCTCGTCGAGACGCGGGTCCTCGACGAGCAGCTCGAGCCGCGCGGCGCGGAACGGGAGCCCCAGCTCGAGCGCGACCACGGCCGCCGGCAGGAGCTCGCGATTGGTCCGGGCCAGGACGGCGCAGGTGCCGTCGTCGGTCGGCCAGGACTCGATCGCGCGCCGGATGCGATCGACGTCGTCGGAGCCATCCGGGGCAAGCACGAGCCGGCCGCGGGCCTGCGGTCCCGGACGGACCCGCTTTACGAATCGTTCGCGGTTGACCGACACGAGCCGGACGGCACGCTCGACGACCGGCCCCGGACAGCGGTAGTTGGTCTCGAGGTCGATCCGCCGAAGGCCTGGCAGCACGTCGGTCAGGCTCAGGATCCGGCGCACGTCGGCCAGCCGCCAGCCGTAGATCGACTGGTCGTCGTCGCCGACGAGGAAGATTCGGTTGGCAGGCGCCGCCAGGAGCAGGGCCAGCCGCAGCTGCGCGCGATCCACGTCCTGCGCCTCGTCGACGAGGAGCTGTTGGGCCGCGATCCGCCAGCGCGCGAGGACGGCGGGCTCCTGCTCGAGCAGGTCGAGGGCCCGCGCCACGAAGTCGTCGAAGTCGAGCCCGCCGGTGGCAGCGAGGGCGCGTTCGTACCGGGCAAATGCACTGCCTGCGGGCCCCGGATCGGGATCCGCCTCGACGTCGGCGAGGCGTACGGCCGCGTTGAGCTTCAGGCGGGAGATGACTTCGTCCAACCGATGTCGGGTGGCTGGATCGGCGTCCGGCCACAGGCGACGCAGCAGGGTCGCGCGATCGACGAGGGGCTCCACGGACCGACCGGCCTCGACGAGGATCTCTCGACCCAGGGCGTGGAAGGTGCGCACGCGGACGTTGCCGCCAGCCGGCAGCTCGCCGAGCTCGGCCAGCGCGGCATCGAGCCGCTCGGTGAGCTCCTCGGCCGCGCGTCGATTGAACGCGATCGCGGTGATGTTCTGGGGTGGCGTGCCCTGGGCGACGAGCCAGCACACCCGCGCCACGAGCGTGGTCGTCTTGCCGCTGCCGGCCGGTGCCACGCACAGCACGGGTCCCGGCGCCGCCGTCGCGGCCGAACGCTGATCGGGCGCGAGACGCGCCAAGCGTCGCTCGATCGCCGGGTGGATGGGCATGGTGCTCAGCATGCGAGGATGTGCTTCGCCGGCTCTTTCGAGGAGATCGCGGGCCCGAAGACGGTCGTGCCTGGCTGGTGCCGCGTTCGCTGACCTCGCGTGGGCAAGCAATCATTGCGCTCCGTTAACCGAGTCTTAATCGAGCGCCGCGGACTGCCGCGTCAGACTTCGGAGAGGGTCGTCAGGGAGAACGACCCGATGCCCCATCGTCCGCGCACGTGCCGCCCCCTGGCGTCGCGCGCGCTCCACCTGCCCCAGTGGAGGAGCACGATGATCCCTGTTCGTTCGGGACGACTCCGTCGACTCGGCGCGGTCCTCACAGCCACGGCGCTTGCCGCCGCCGGGATCGCGTCGAGTCTCGCCGCCCCGGTGCTCGCGGCCAAACCCGCGGCGGCCGGCGGCCAATCCACCTGCACACTCGGGCCGAACGGCGCCGTGAAGCACGTCATCTACGTGCAGTTCGATAACACGCACCTGCGGCGCGACCGGGCAGACGTGCCGTCCGACCTCGAGCAGATGCCACACCTGCTCAACTTCATCGAGACCAACGGCACATTGCTGAGCAACGATCACACGGTCCTGATCTCGCACACGGCGGGCGGGATCCTGTCCTCCCTGACGGGCGTGTACCCGGACCGGCACGGCCAGGTCGTGTCGAACAGCAACGTCCGGATCTCGTCGACCGGCGGCTTCTCGTTCCCGAGCTCGTTCGGGTACTGGACGGACAGCGTCGCCGCGACGAACACGCCGACCGTGCCCAACATGGTCACCCCGACCGGTGCGAACGCGCCGGCCCCATGGGTGCCGTACACCCGGGCCGGGTGCGACTTCGGAGCTGTGGCGACCGCCAACACCGTCCTCGAGAACGCCAACACGACCGCGACCGGCGACATCACCAAGGTCTTCGGCCCGGGCTCCGACGAGTTCGATCAGGTGAACGCGGATCGCGCTTCAAGTGACCCTGCCGTTCGCGCCCGCCCGCAGGCCGATTTCGTCGGCTACGCGATCCATTGCGCGCAGGATTCCGCCACCTGTGCCGACGGCGAGCCCGACGTCCTGCCCGACGAACCGGGTGGCTACAGCGAATTCAACGGCCTGTTCGGAGCCCAGCAGATCGACCCGCTCCTGACCGGCCAGCCGTTCAGCACGCCGGTCACCGACCTGCTCGGCGAGCCGATCACCGATCCGTTCGGCAACCCCGGGTTCCCGGGCTTCGACGGCATGTTCGCCGCGACGTCGCTCGCGTATACGGCCGAGATGCAAGAAGCCGGCGTTCCGGTGACGTTCGCCTACATCTCGGACGCCCACGACAATCACGGCGACGCGGGCGAGATCCACGAGGCCTTCGGCCCGGGATCTGCGGGTTACGTCGCCCAGCTCAAGGCCTACGACGACGCGTTCGCGGCGTTCTTCACGCGACTTGCCTCCGACGGGATCAACAAGTCGAACACCCTGTTCGTGTTCACCGTCGACGAGGGCGACCACTTCGTGGGTGGGACGCCGAGCCCGGCCACCTGCGACGGCGTCACGACCCCGTGTGACTGGACCGGTCAGGTCGGCGAGATCAACGCCAACATCGACACGCTCGTGGCAGATCAGTTCCCGGGTCTCGCGTCGCTGTTCCTCGGCGCGACGGCGCCCAATGCGTTCACGGTCCACGGCGACGATGCGCCGACGTTCTACCTCGCAGCGAAGGGCGCGGGCCAGCTGGCCCAAACCGATCCGGCCAATCGGGACTTCGAACGGCAAATCGCGGGCTTGACGGCCGTCAATCCATATACCGGCAACACCGACGACCTGATGATCGCGATGGCCGACCAGGCCGAGATGAAGCTGCTCCACATGTACACGTCGGGTGACCCCAACCGCGATGCGAACTTCGCGTTCTTCGGCGATCCCAATTACTTCCTGACTGACTTCCCGTCGGGCACGTGCCCGACGTGCATCAATCCGGCCTTCGCCTGGAATCACGGCGACATCCAGCCCGAGATCGCCAACACCTGGCTGGGTTTCGCCGGGCCCGGCGTGCGCAACCTCGGCCTGACCGGTGACGTCTGGACCGACCACACGGATGTCCGACCGACCATGCTGGTCGAGCTCGGCCTCGACACCTCGTACCAGAACGATGGCCGCGCGATCACCGAGATCCTCAACGGCAACGCCGTCCCGCACAGCGTCAACGTCCACCGTGGCGTGCTCCAGCAGCTGGGCGCGGCGTACAAGCAGCTCGACGCTCCATTCGGGGCGCTCTCGATGGCCAGCCTCGTCGTCTCGACGGCGGGTATCCAAACCGGCTCGTCGAGCGACGACTCGGCATACCTGGCCGTGGAGGCCCAGCTGGGATCGTGGCTTGCCCAGCGCGATGCCCTCGCCGGCCAGATCCAGTCGATGCTGCACGCCGCCGAGTTCGACGGCACGGCCGTCAACGTGAGCCAGGCCCATCACCTCCTGACCGAGGCGAACGCCTTGATCGCCGAGGTCCAGGCCGCCGCCCCGTAAGCGAAATAGGGACGGTCTCGGCCGTCACCGCGGGAACGGCCGGCTCGATCGTCGAGCCGGCCGTTCCGATTCCCTTCGCCGCCCGCCCCCCGGGATGCAGGCTGGTTTCGATCCCTCGGACCCGGCCCGGTCGGGCCGAACGGCCATTGTCCTCGCCCGCCAGGCCGAGCAGCCTCGTACGCGTTCGGCGCGACGCGACCGGCCACGGCGTCCGAGGTGTGCTGAGGGAGCGAGGCATGACAGGCTACGGTGACGTGGGCGCGCCCGAAGGCGCGAGCACGACTGGTCCCCAGGGCGTATCGCAGGCGACAGCCGACGCGACGGCTGAGGCGACAGCCCGGCCGTCCAACCCGGCCGCGGCCCCGATGTCGGGCGGTACGTGGACGGCCCCGGGCTACGGCCCGAATGCGGGCTACGGCCCGAATGCGGGCTACGGCCCGAACGCGGGCTACGGCCCGAACTATCGGACCCGCCGCCTCCATCGGTCGAGCACCGATCGAACCTGGGCCGGCGTGTGCGGCGGCCTGGCGGAGGAATATGGCTGGGATCCCTCCGCGACGCGCGCGATCTATGCGGTGCTGACGATCCTGACGGGGATCGTGCCGATGCTGGTCCTGTACATCGTGCTCGCGCTCGTGCTGCCGGAGAGTCCGCTGCCGATGGGATCCGGCGCGTTCGGAACGGCAGCCTCAGGTGCCTCCGCGCCAGGCGGGCGCGCTCCGGCTGTCTGGCCCGCGACGGCGACGGCCTGGACCGCGGCATCGCGCCCGGTCGCCCGCCGCTCGAGTGGCAGCGGGGTCCTCGTCCTGGGCGTGCTGCTGATCTTCGGCGGGCTGATTGCGCTCGTCGATCGCTACTTCGTGGTCGACTGGGATTGGCTCGGCCCCGCCATCGTGGTCGGGCTCGGGCTGTTCTTCCTGGCCCTCGCCTTCACGCGTCGCTGAGGTCGCGCCCGAGCCGCCAGTACCGATGGGCGGCGCGGCTCGGCACCAAAGCCACCGATCGGCCCATCGACGCTCGGTACTCCCCTCGGGGAGCATGCCTTCGCGACATCGACTTGCCAGGTCGTGTCGCCAACGGCCGGTTGCTCCGGGAGAAGACCGATGATCACTCGCCATCGCCGCTTGGGTCGCGCCACGCTGGTCGCAACTGCCCTGATCGTGCTCACCTTCGTGGGTGCCACGCTGGCCCAAGCCGACACGGTCGCCGCCGACACGGACACCGTCATGGTCGGCGCGCAAGCGACGCTCGATCTGGGCACCGTCGCGCCGGGTGCCGTCCTGGTCGTCCCGGTCGGGTTCGAGCTCGAATGCAAGGGTCTCGACCACGTCGACGCCGGTGCGACTGTCGGGGTCAGCCTCGACAGCGCCACGGTCCCGCTCGATGGGACGGTCGCGGCCACGGACGGACTCATCGGCCCCGTCCAGTCCTGGCCGGCCGACGGCACGACGTGCTTCACGCCGCCACAGATCATCACGAGGGGCACAGCCGCGCAGGTGACCGTCACCGCACCGACCACCGGCGGCGGCCCGTACGAGTACTCACTCTCGTTCGCCAAGACGGTCTCGAACGGCAACGACGCCGCGGTCACGGGCTTCACGTTCGCCTCGGTCACGCTCTCCGTCGTATCCAACACGCCGCCTGTCCTGCACCTGCCGGCCGACCAGACGCTCGAGGCGACGAGCTCGGCCGGCGCCGTCGCGACCTATGTCGCGAGCGCGACGGACGCACAGGACGACCCCGCGCCGACGCCCGACTGCTCGCCGGCGAGCGGGTCTACCTTCCCGCTCGGGACGACCACCGTGGCATGCACCGTCATCGACTCGGGTGGTCTGGCCGACAGTGGCACCTTCGATATCGACGTCGTCGACACAACGCCACCCGTCCTCATCGGTGTGCCGAGCGGTCTCTCGGTCGGCACGACCGATCCCTCGGGCACGGCCGTGACCTGGCCGGCACCGAGCGCCGGTGACGTCGCCGATCCAGCGCCGTCGGTCTCGTGCTCGCCGGCCTCCGGCTCGACGTTCCGGATCGGGACGACGAACGTGACCTGTACCACCTTCGACGCGAGCGCCAACCACGCGTCCGCGAGCTTCGACGTCCATGTGGATCTGCTGGCCGCGACGTTCGATGCCCCGATCGGTCCGACGAACGTGCTCGCGCTCAACGGCAACCGCTCGCTGCCCGTGAAGGCCCGGCTGTGGCGCAACGGCGTGCTCCAGACTGCCGGCGACGTGTCGGTCACCGTGGCAGCCTGCGGAGCCAGCTCGACGGTGGCGGCAACGAGCCTCACCTGGACCGACGCGAGCGGTGGCCGGTGGGTCGGCAAGCTCGATCTCGGCGGCCTGCCCGACGCATGCTATCGGGGCACGCTCCTCGACCACGGCCAGGTCGCGGGCTGGTTCGACCTCCAGCCCGACGCAGCCTCCGGGAGCCCCGCAGCCGTCCACCGGCGGCGTTGATCGGGCGCGCGTTCCGACGATCGAGAAGGGCCGCGGCCACCTCCGACCGCCGGCCCGCTACGCCAACCAGTCGCACACATACGCCGCCCCCGGTTCGTACACGGCGACCGTGTCGGTCATGGACAAGGATGCCGACACCGGATCCCACGCCAAGGTCGGTAGCACCCAGGTCAACACGACAGACGCGATCCTGCGGCCGACGAAGTAGCCCGCCGGTTTCGCCACCCCAAGAGGGCCGGCTAGGCGACCGGCCCTCTTTCGCATTCGGGAAAGAATGGCGGGGCGAGGTGCTGTTGTGTCGGCCCGCGCGGGGCCAGCTTCAGCCCTACGATCGTGATCATGACCCGGAGCCGGATCCTCGCGGTCCTCGCCCTTGCCGTGCTGGCCGTGCTGTACTGGGTCAACGGGCCGGCCTGGGACCGCTTCGAGTCGCACAGCCTGGTCGCCGACGCGTTCCTGCATGGGCGAGTCTGGTTCCCGCTCGCCGACGTGGACGGCTACGAGCTCGTACCGCGTGCCGCCGGCGGTTGGTACTCGCCCTTCCCGCCGCTGCCGGCGATCGTGCTCATGCCCTCCGTCGCGCTCGGTCTGCGCCTGATCGACACGAACGCGCTGGCGGCCCTCGCCGGCATCGTGGCCGTCGTCCTCATGTGGTCGTGCCTCGGCGCCCTCGATGTCGAGCGCCGCGCTCGGATCGCGCTGACGGTCGCGTTCGCGGTCGGCTCGGAATTCTTGTGGGTCGCCACCTGGGGTGGCCAGCACATGTTCCCCGAGGTTCTCGCCGCGGCGCTCCTGCTGGGTGCCATGCGCCTCGGACTTGCCGATCGGGCGCCGCTCGCGGCCGGGCTGCTCGTCGGGCTCGCGGCGCTGGCGCGGCTGCCGGTCGGGCTGGCTGTCCCGTTCATCCTGTACCTGTACCCGTTGCAGCGCTGGCCCCTCGTTCTCGTCGGGGTCGTGCCGGCCGCGATCGGTCTCGCCGCCTACGATGCGGCCCGCTTCGGCTGGCCACTGGCGCTCGGCTATGACCGGATCATGTACGCGAACGGCACCAGCGTCCTCGCCGAATCGTGGTACCCGCACGGGATCACATCGCTCGCGTACCTGCCCCAGGGCCTCGCCACGATGCTCTTCACGGGCTTCGACGTCGTCGCCGAGCAGCCGCCGTGGCTCAAGCCCGACTGGTACGGCGCGTCGATCCTGCTCACGATGCCGATCCTGCTGTGGATCGCCAACGCGCGCGGTCGCCTGGCGGTCGTCGGCCTCGCGACGAGCGCGCTCGTCCTGCTGCCGGACCTCCTGCATGGCAATCCTGGCTGGGCGCAGTTCGGCTACCGGTTCATCGTCGATGCGCTGCCCATCCTGTGGCTCGTGGTCGGACTGGGGCTTCGGCGCGGATTCGATCGGGCGGCGAGTGCGGCGCTGGCGTTCGGCCTCGCGATCAACGTCTACGGCACGATCGTGCTCGCGGCCGGCGTGTTCGGGTCGCGCTGAGAGCCGCGACTCAGCCGCCTGTCCCGTCTGCCCGTCCCGTCTGCGCGTACCGTCGTACGATCCGACCGTGACGCCCGAGCTCCAGGCAACCCTCAAGCGCCTGCCCGATCGCCCCGGCGTGTACCTCATGAAGGACAGCCACGGCGGCGTCCTGTACGTGGGCAAGGCCCAGAGCCTGCGCAACCGCGTGCGCAGCTACTGGCAGAAGGAGTCAGCCCGGCCGCTCGAGGGCCAGCGCATCCGGGCGGTCGTCGGCCGCATCGTCGACGTCGAGTACACGCTCACCGATTCGGTCAGCGAGGCGCTGCTCCTCGAGAACAACCTGATCAAGCGCTACCAGCCCAAGTTCAACGTCAGGCTCAAGGACGACAAGAGCTACCCGTACATCAAGATCAGACTCGGCGACGACTTCCCGCGCATCGAGCGAACCCGCAAGCTGCCCAACGACGGCAGTCGCTACTTCGGACCGTACGCGAGCGCATCGAGCGTGGACGAGGCGATGAACCTCGTGCGCCGGCTGTTCCCGTTCCGGACGTGCACGATCGACATCCGCGACGGTGAGCGGGCCCTCCAGCGCCCATGCCTCCTGTACCACATCAAGCGCTGTCAGGGCCCGTGCATCGAGGCCATCTCGAAGGCCGACTATCGGCGTGATATCGAGCAGGTGGAGCTCTTCCTCGAGGGCCGCCAGGAGCAGGTCGTCGACGCCCTCGAGCGGGACATGACAGCCGCCGCGGACGACCTGAACTTCGAGCGCGCGGCGGCATTGCGGGACAAGGTTCGAGCGATCGAGCGGACGATGGAGAGCCAGAAGATGGCCGCCTTCGCGCGGACCGAGCTGGACCTGCTCGGGCTGGCGCGCTCGGACAACCAGGCGGCGGTGCAGCTGTTCGCGGTGCGCAACGGCCGGACCGTCGGCCGCGACGTGTTCCTGCTCGACGCGGATCGAGAGATCGCCGACGCGGAGGTCCTGGCCGGCTTCGTCCAGCAGTTCTACGCGCGCGCGAGCTCCGTCCCGCGCGAGGTCCTGCTGCCGATCGCCCCGGCCGGTGTCACGGACCTGGAGCAATTCCTGGCCGACCGCAGGCGCGGACCGGTGCACATCCGCGTGCCGCGCCGCGGCGAGCGTCGCCAGCTCATGGACCTTGCCGCGCGCAACGCGGCCGAGACCCTCGCTCGGGAGCAGGCACGCTGGATGGCGGATCAGGGTCGGACCCTGGCCGCCCTGGAGCAGCTCGCCGACACGCTCGGCCTGGCCGCGCCGCCGATGCGCATCGAGTGCTACGACATCAGCACGTTCCAGGGCGCCGAGACGGTCGGGTCGATGGTGGTGTTCGAGGAAGGTCGCCCGAAGACCGGCCAGTACCGGCGCTTCCGGATCAGGACGGTCCAGGGGCCGAACGACTTCGCGAGCCACCAGGAGGTGCTCCGGCGGCGGTTCCGGCGGGCGGCCACCGGCGATGAAGGCAACGCCGAGGAGCAGCGCTGGGCGATGCCGGACCTCGTGCTCATCGACGGTGGCAAGGGCCAGGTCAGCGCGGCCAGGGAGGTGTTCGAGGAGTTCGGTCTGCACGACGTGCCACTCGCGGGACTGGCCAAGGAACGCGAGGAGCTGTTCGTGCCGGATCGCGCGGCACCGATCCTGCTGCCGACGACGTCCCAGGCCCTGTACCTCGTCCAGCGACTGCGTGACGAGGCCCACCGCTTCGCGATCACGTACCACCGCTCGCTGCGCAACAAGCGCGCGATGCGATCGGCGTTCGACGATCTGCCCGGGGTGGGCCCGAAACGCCGGCGCGCGCTGCTGCGCGTGTTCGGGTCGGCGAAGCGCGTGCGCGAGGCCCCAGTCGAGCAGATCGCCGCGGTGCCCGGGATCGGAGCGGCCCTGGCCGAGCGGATCAAGGCCGGCCTCGCGGAGGCCTGAGCCGTCGACAACGACCCGGCGGAGCAGCCCTGGGTCGTCCGCGGGCCAGCTCGCTCACCGGGTGAATGAATGGCGCGGGTCGCGCGTGCCCGCGGGGCCCAAACCCAGCGATCCGCTCACCGGGTGAGCGAACGGTCCGAATGCCGCGTGCCCGCTCGGCCCGGAACCGGCCGTTCCGCTCACCGGGTGAGTGAGCGGCAAATCGGGAGCAATCGCAGGAGAAGCCGAGCGTGGTCTTCTCGCTGGATGTCGAATCGACAGCGAACTCGAGAGCTCGCGGACGCGGTGCGAACCGTCGAGCGCGATGCGTTGCGCTTCGGCCAGACCTTCCGCGAGCAGCGGCTCCGCCTCGGCGTCACGAAGGCCGGGGTGGCCCCTGCTGCAGGCGTCTCACCGACACTGGTCTGGCGTGTCGAGTGGGGTGACCCGAGGGTGTCCCTATCCGTTCGTGCCCGGTGCGCTCGGTCCATCGGCGCGACGACCCGCCTCGCTCTGTACATCGACGCCACGCCGATGCTCTACGACGCCGCCCACGCGCGGATCGCCGAGCGGATCGTGCGGGCGGCCGAACCAGCCTGGCGCGTGGCAGTCGAGGTCACATGCCCGGGCCCGGACATCGCAGCATCGACATCCGCCTCGATGGCCGGCTCGACCTCGTGCTCATCGAGATCGAGACGCACGTCCGACGCTGGGAGGAGTTGCTCCGGGAGGGCGCCGACAAACGGGCGGCGTTCCTCGACGCCGGCGAGTCGCGAAGCGTCCACCTCGTCCTGGCGCTGCCGCCGACACGTCACCACCGGGGCTTGTCAGGACCCTCGAGACGTCCGTTCGAGCGGTCTTCCCCGCGAGGCCGGCCGATCTTGCCCGAGCCCTGACCGAGGGCGGGCGCTGGCCGGGCAATGGCATCCTATGGGTCGGGGCTGGAGCCGCGCGAACTCGAAGCCGATGACGCGGCCACGCCGAGCTGCCCACCGGCGTCGTCGAGCCCTCGTGCCTCACGGCTGGGTCTTGCGGGCGCGCGTCCACGGTCCCGCGTCGGTGGCCCGGTTTCTGCTACAGTCCCGCACCGATGCGTCGAGCCGGTCCCGTCCTGATTCTGATCATCGGCCTCGCCGCCCTCATCGTCGACTTCTTCCCGAGTCTGCACGTGCCGTGGGGGGGAACCGAGGGTGGGTCGCGGCTGGTCGAGACCAAGCTCGGCCTCGACCTGCAGGGTGGCCTGAGCGTCGAGTACCAGGCCCAATGCGTGGACGACACGAGCAATCCCGGCACGCCGAAGTGTCCGACGCAGGCCGACATGAGCGTGATCCGGGACATCATGGAGAACCGGGTCAACTCCACGGGCGTCGCCGAGCCGGTGGTCGTCACCCAGGGCACCGACCGCGTCGTCGTCGAGCTGCCGGGCGTTCAGAACGTCAAGGCTGTGACCGACCTCGTCGGGCAGACCGGCCGCCTCGACTTCGTGCCGCTGCCCGCCGACACGTACGGCACCGCCTCCGCTCCCGGCCCCCAGGTGGCGGTCAAGGATCAGCCGCTGCCGGTCCCGGAGCCGCCGCTGTTCTCGGGCGATCAGGTCGCGAGCGCATCGATCGGCCAGAGCCAGGTCGGCGGACGGGCCGTGAACTTCACCCTCCGTGGGGACGGTTCGAGCAAGTTCGGGCAGTACACGAGCCAGCACATCGGCGAGTTCTTCGCGATCACGCTCGATTCGAAGGTCATCACGGCGCCGAGCATCAACAGCGCGATCACCGGCGGCAGCGGCCAGATCACCAACGACCCCGGCGGATTGCCCCTGCAGGAGGCCACCAACCTCGTGACCGTCCTGCGCTACGGCTCGCTACCGTTCCCGGTGGCGGTCGTCCAGAGCTCTGTCGTGGCCCCGACCCTCGGTGACCAGTTCCTGCACCAGAGCATCGTCGCCGCGTTCATCGGCATCGGACTCGTGCTCGTGTTCATGCTCCTGCACTACCGGCTGCCGGGAGTGGTGGCGGGCGGGGCGCTGCTCTACTACACCCTCGTCGTGCTGGCCATCTTCCGGCTCGTGCCGGTCACGCTGACCCTGGCCGGCATCGCCGGCTTCGTCCTGTCGGTCGGCATGGCCGTTGACGCCAACATCCTCATCTTCGAGCGGACGAAGGAGGAGCTGCGTCTCGGCAAGCCCCTCGTGAGCGCGCTCGAGGCCGGCTTCAACCGGGCGTGGAACTCGATCCTCGACTCGAATGTGTCGAGCCTCATCACCGCCAGCATCCTGTACTGGTTCGGGTCGTCGACGATCCGCGGCTTCGCGCTCGTCCTGATCATCGGCGTGCTCGTGTCGATGTTCTCGGCGATCACCGTGACGCGCACGATCCTGCGCGTGATCGTGGCCCAGGACGCAGCCCGCAAGGCGTGGCTGTACGGCGTTTCCGAGGAGGAGTTCATCGCGCGACCGGTCGGTCGCATGCGGGGCGAGGCGCGCGGGCGTGTTTGACATCATCGGCAAGCGCAACTGGTTCTTCCTGCTGTCGCTGCTGGTCACGATCCCGGGCCTGTTCTTCATCCTCCTGACGCCGGTCACGGGCGGCAAGGCCGGCCTCGACTTCTCGATCGACTTCACGGGCGGGACGCACTGGGTCATCACGTTCGCGGATCAGAACGTCACTGCCGACCAGGTGCGCCAGGCACTCGATGCACAGGGCCTGCCGGGCTCGGTCGTGACCAAGAACCCGGATGGCTCGATGGACATCCGCACGATCGCGCTCGACCTGCCGACGCCGGCCCCGACGCCGACGCCGGTGCCCACGCTGAACCCGAGCGCCAGCCCATCGGGCAGCGCCTCGGCCTCGGCCAGCGCGTCGGCGTCCCCGAGCGCCAGCAGCTCGGCGTCCCCGAGCGCAACAGCCAGCCCCTCACCGAGCCCGAGTGCGTCGCCGTCGCCCTCGCCGAGCGGCTCCGCGGCCGCGTCGGCCAGCCCCTCGCCCTCGCCGAGCCCGACCCCCAATCTGGGCGCAGCCGGGCAAATCCCGACGAACGGCCGTATCGGCGAGGTCGCGACCTCGCTCGAGGATCAGTTCGGCAAGATCGAGAGCCAGCAGGAGCTCGCGACGATCGGCCCTGTCGTGTCGTCCGACCTCATCCAGCAGGCCATCGTGCTGATCATCGTCGGCTCCCTCGGCATCCTGCTCTGGATCACGTTCCGCTTCCACGACGTGAAGTTCGGCGTGACCGCACTGGTCGCCCTCCTGCACGACGTCATCGTCGTCGTCGGCATCTTCGCGATGCTGGGCACCATCTTCCGGATCGAGATCGACTCCCTGTTCGTGACGGCGATGCTGACGGTCATTGGCTTCTCGGTCCATGACACGATCGTGGTCTTCGACCGGATCCGGGAGAACAAGGCCCGGCATGCCGGCGAGCCCTTCGATCGGATCGTCAACCACTCGATCCTCCAGACCTTCGGGCGCTCGATCAACACCAGCTTCACCGTCATCCTCACATTGCTGGCGCTGCTGCTGTTCGGCGGGACAGCGATCCGGACGTTCGTGCTCGCCCTGCTCATCGGGATCAGCTCCGGGACGTACTCGTCGATCTTCAACGCCAGCCCACTGCTCGTCGTGTGGCAGAACTGGGAGGACCGCCGGCGCGGCCGTCTGCCCGCCCGGGTTCCGCGTCGCGCAGGCCCCTGACCGTGGCGCTCGGGGCCGCCGCCGCCTCGGCCGACGCCACGCCGGCGTCCGGATGAGCGTCGAGCGAGGCCGGATGAGCGTCGAGCGAGGCGACCGAAGCCCGGCGTATGTCCCGGTGCATGCGTGCGTGGCATGCTGACCGGCGTGCTGGAGCCACGCTTTCGCTGGGACGTCGTCACGGCCGTGGAGCCGCCCGAGGCGCTGCTCGCCGCCGGGCGGGAGCTGGGCCTGTCCGAGCGGGTCGTCGGCATCCTGGCCACACGAGGGATCGCCACGCCGGACGAGCTTCGAGCGTTCTTCGCCGAACCGTTGGCCGGCCTGCACGATCCGGCGCTGCTGCCCGACGCGGGTCGCCTCGTGGCGCGCATCGGACGCGCCCGACGCGATGCCGAGCCGGTCATGGTCTTCGGCGACTTCGACGCCGACGGGCTGACCGGGCTGGCGATCCTCGTTCGGACGCTGCGGCGGCTGGGCCTGGCTGTCACGCCCTACGTCCCGAGCAGGCTCGACGAGGGCCATGGCCTGTCGCTCGCCGCCGTCTCGGCGGCCGAGGACGCGGGTCTGCGCTTGATCGTCACGGTCGATACCGGCTCGACGAGCGTCGCGGAGGTCGCCGAGGCCGAGCGACGGGGGATCGACGTGATCGTGACGGACCACCACCGCGTTCCGCCCGAGCCGCCCGATGCGATCGCCCTGGTCAACGCGCAGCGCTCGGATTCTGCCTATCCGGACCGGCGCCTCGCGGGTAGCGGGGTGGCGTTCAAGGTCGCACAATTGCTGCTCGCACCGGAGCCCGGGGGTGCGGAGGCGGCGCTCGATCTGGCCGATCTGGTCACCGTCGGCACGGTTGCCGACCTCGCACCGATCCTGGGCGAGAATCGCTCGATCGCGCGTCTCGGCATCGAGCGCCTGCGGACCGATCCCCGAGCGGGGTTCGCAGCGCTGCTCGCACTCGCCGGCGTCCCGTCGTCCAGGGTCGATCTCGAGACGGTGGGGTTCGTCATCGCACCACGCCTGAACGCGGCCGGTCGGGTCGGGGAGGCGCGCGATGCCGCCGCGCTCCTGCTCACGGACGATCCGGCCGAGGCGACGGAGTCTGCGTCGGCGCTCGAACGCGCGAACACGACCCGCCGCGACGTCACCCGCCTGGTCGTCGCGGAGGCGCCAGCCGCGGTGCGGAACGTACGGTCTCGCCCACCGCCGATCCGGTCGCCGAGTACGCCCGCCGCAACGCCCGCGACGTCGGCGTCGCTCGGCCAGCTGTCGCTCCTCCCGGTCGGCGACGAGGGCCCGTCACCCGGTCGCGACGGGCAGGCAGACTCGGACAGCGTCCTGCCCGCGGCGATCGTCGTCCACGGACCGTGGCCGGTCGGGATCGTCGGGCTCGTCGCATCGAAGCTGGCGGAGGATACTGGCCGGCCGGCCGTGGTCGGCGCCGACCTCGGGACCACCATCCGCGCCTACCATGTCGCAGCGCGGGCCGGCTCGACCTCGGGGCGGCGCTCGAAGCGTGTCATGACCTGTTTCTCAGGCACGGCGGCCATCCTGGCGCGGCCGGGTTCGAGCTCCCGAGCGAGCGCTGGCAGGAGTTCCAGGAGCGGTTCCTGGTGCTGGCTGACGCGGTTGCGCCCCGAGACCCGCGACCGAGGTTACGGATCGACCTGGTCGTGCCGGGACGTGCCGTGGACTATCCGCTCTTGCGCGACCTGGCCCGGCTGGGCCCGTGCGGGCCCGGGCACCCTGAGCCCTTGCTTGCCGTCTCGGGCCTGACCGTGACCAGAATCCGCGCCGCATCCGGCGGGCATACCCAGCTGACCCTGCGTCGCGATGTCGATGTCCTCGACGGCATCGCGTTCGGTCGGGACGACCTCGTCGGTCGGATCGGCGAGGGCGACCGGGTCGACGTCGTCGCCCGCCCCGCGGTGCGCACGTTCGGTGGCTTCGAGTCGATCCAGCTCGAGATACGCGACATCGCCCGGACCGGGAGTGTGACCGAGATCGCTCGGCCGCCCGACGTCGACCCGTTCGAGATCGCTGGAGGCGCAGCGCGTGCGATCGCGGTCGGGCCATCGAGGTCGCCGGCATGAGCGGCCGCGAGACGTCGGGGCGCGTGACCGGACGACCGGCGTCGAGTGGTGGCCCCGGAACCCCGCGTCGCAGCGATCCGTACGGCCTCGGTCCGGCCGGCAGCCTGGCCGCCCCGGTCGCCTCGATCGTCGGGCTGGTCGTCGTCGCGCTCCTGACCCTCAGCTTGTTCAACGGCCAGCTGCCGTTCATCTCGACCGGCGGGAACGACGGGGGCGGGAACGGCGGCTCGACCGTCGTGCTGACGCCGGCGCCGCCCGACCAGGTCCTGACGCCGCCCGAGGCGGCCTTCAGCGGGAGCATCGTGTACGCGAAGCTGGGCGCCATCTGGATGCAGCAGGGCAACAAGGCCATCGAGCTGACCTCGGGTGCCGACGATTCGCAGCCCGGCTGGGCGCCCGACGGCAGCTACGTGTACTTCATCCGCACCCAGACGGAACGCGGGCTCTATCCCCAGCCACTGACCGGCAAGCCCTCGGATACTGATGACCTACCCCTTGCTCATGCGGACGCAGCCCACGCCGGGTGCCACGCCGGAACAGCTCGCAACCGGCAAGTTCACGCGTTCCGGCGGCAAGTACCAGTGGTTCTACTGGCTGCGAGAGCCGGTCGTGTCGCCCGATGGCAAGACCATCGCCCTCGTGTCGGATGCGCCCGACCCGGCGAGCGACGACGTCGTGCTGCAGTTCATGTCGGTCGCGACAGGCAAGCTGACCAAGCCGACGATCGCCGAGAGCCTCCATCTCGGTCATCAGGATCCCGCCTGGAGCCCGGACGGCGGGACCGTGCTGTACGTCAAGAACGGTGCGGACGGGGCACGTGGGGCAGCCTCGATCTGGCGCTACAACGTCAAGACGAAGCGGACCGCGGCGCTCACCGGCCCGGGCTACATCCAGCCCGCCTATTCGCCCGACGGGCAGTACGTGGCGGTGACGCGCACGACCACGCTCGCTACGGACATCGTCATCCTGAACGCTCGCACCGGTGCCGAGGCCCTCCGGGTCACGAGCGACGGGCAGTCATGGAACCCGGTCTGGTCCCCGGCGGGCGACGGCGTCGCGTTCCTGCACGAAAACGACCAGATCGTCGACCTGCGGCTGGCAAAGGTGAGCTCGGGACCGTCGGGCCTCGCGGTCCAGGACACGAAGGACCTGACCCTCGTGAGCGGACTGGACAGCTCGTCACGACCGAGCTGGTACATCCCCGCGAGCCAGCTGCCCGCGCCCACCCCGACGCCGAGCCCGAGCGCCGCAGCGTCGAGCGCACCGCCCTCCACGCTCCCGTGATCGCGCGCATGCGTGCACGCAGGACGCGCCCGGAGTGAGCGTCGGATCCGGGTATCTCGAACGGCTCGCCGTGCGCTCCGCGGCCGTCGGTAGCGTGCTGTGCCTGGGCATCGATCCCGACCCTGGCGAGTTGCCGTCGGGCTTCTCGGCGGATGTGCGGGGCATCGAGGCCTTCGCTCGGCTCCTCGTGGAGGCCGCCGCCCCGTTCGCTGCGGCCGTCAAGCCCAACCTCGCCTTCTTCGAGGCATTCGGGTCGGATGGCATCGCGGCCCTCGAGCGATTGCGCGGCGTGGTGCCGGACGGGGTCCTCGTCGTCGCCGACGCCAAGCGTGGAGACATCGGCAGCACCGCCGCCCGCCAGGCGGTGGCCCTGTTCGAGGTCCTCGAGGCCGATGCGGTGACCGTCAATCCGTATCTCGGAAACGAAGCCGTCGCGCCCCTGCTGGAGCGCACCGACCGCTTCGCCTATGTCCTGTGCCGGACGTCGAACCCGGGCGCGGGCGAGCTCCAGGAGCTGATGGTCGCGGGCGATGCGCAGCGCGGTCTCCCAGCCGAGCCGCTCGCTGAACGAGTCGCCCGGCTTGCCCGGGGCTGGGGCCCGGGCCAGACCGTCGGCCTGGTCGTTGGCGCCACGGCGGCCGAGGAGCTGGCGCGGATCCGGAGCGTGGCACCCGAGCTGGCGTTCCTCGTGCCCGGCGTCGGCGCGCAGGGTGGCGTGCTCGAGCCCGTGCTCGAGCACGGACGTGCCACGGCTGGGATCACCGCCGGCCGGCCGGGCGGCGGCCTGCTCGTCAACGTCTCGCGCGGGATCGCCCGGGCTGCCCGGGCTGCGGATGGCGACGCACGAGGCGATCTCGGCGAGCGTTTGGCGGGCGCCGCGCGCGAATGGGCGGCCCGATTGCCTGTGCTATCCTCGGCCCCGGCGGGGAGAAGGGCGTCTACCTGAGGGCGATTCCGACGCTCGAGCCCATCGACCCCAGGAGCACGGCATGCCATTCAACATCGGACCCCTCGAACTGATCGTCGTCCTGGTCATCGCGTTGCTCGTCCTCGGACCGGGCAAGCTGCCCGAGGTCGGGTCGGCCCTGGGCAAGAGCATCCGGGAATTCCGCAAGGCCGCCTCGGACGTGCAGGAGGTTGCCCGCATCGAGCCCGTGACCGCTCCTGCCGTGCCCGCCCAGCCCGCCAGCCCGGGCCAGCCCGCTCCCGCCGCGCCGGCGGCCAACACGCTGACCGACCAGGCGACGCCGAACCAGATCGGCACCGAGCCCCGGGCCTGAACCGAGCGCGTCTGCCATGGCCGACGCCCTGAGCGACGCGGGCGCCATCCCGGCCGACACGTCGCGACCCTCACCCGAGGGATCCGGCCCACCGCCCGGCGTGCCCGGCCCGCAGGCCGACGGCGAGGCGGTCATGTCGCTCGTCGGCCACCTCTCGGAGCTACGCTCGCGGGTCGTCCGTTCGATCCTGGCGATCGTGGCCGGCTCGGTCGTCGGCTGGATCGCGGCGCCGGACATCATGCGCGTCCTGCGCCAGCCGCTCGGGGCGCGTCCGCTGGTCTTCTTGAGCCCGGGCGAGGCGTTCTTCGTTTACATGAAGGTGGCGGTCGCGGCCGGGATCATCCTCTCTATGCCGGTCATCCTGTACCAGCTGTGGGCGTTCATCGCCCCCGGCCTGACCGCCGACGAGCGGCGCGTCGTGCGTCCATGGGTGCCCATCGCGCTCCTGTTGTTCACGATCGGCGTGGCCGTCGCCTACGTGGTTCTGCCGTTCGCCATGGCGTTCCTGCTGTCGTTCGAGATCGCCGGCGTGAACCAGGCCACGCTCACGATGAACAACTACTTCGGCTTCGTCACGACGCTGTTCCTGGCGTTCGGTCTCACGATGGAGTTCCCGGTCCTCCTGTTCGGGCTGTCGAGGGTCGGGATCGTCACGTCCGGGCGGCTGCGGTCGAATTCGGCGCTACGTGATCGTCGGCATCGCGCTGTTCTCGACGATCGTGACGCCCGGCGGGGACATCGTGAGCCCGAGCGTGCTCGGTCTGACGATGTACGGCCTGTTCGAGCTGTCGATTCTGTTCATCAGACGAAGCGGACGCTGAGGCCGTCGGCGGCTCGAGGCGGCGACGGACGCGACCTGGAGGCCGGCGCTCGACGCCGAGCCGAAACGGGGCGCTTCGTGGCCGGACGCGCCCCGGCTAGACTGCTGGGCATGAGTGACCGCGTGGAGGGGGACGAGCAGCCGTCGTCGAGCGGAGCGCGGGCGGGCACCGCACTGACTTCAGCGTCCGGGGTGGAGGTCGACGGCGGTCAGCGGGAGGCGGGTGCCGTCAGACCCGTCCGGGTGCCACACGAGCTCGCGCCGGCGAATAGGCTCCATACCGATGAATTGGCCGCGCGCTCGGAGCCGTCGTCCACGGCCCAACACGTCGCGATCCTGAGCGGGCTGTCCGGAGCGGGCAAGACGGCGGCCGCCAAGCTGTTCGAGGATCTCGGCTACACCGTCGTCGACAACCTGCCCGGCGAGCTCCTGCCCGAGCTGGCCGACCTGGTCGCCGCGGATCCACGGCGGTTCGCGCGGGTGGCAATCGTGCTCGACGTCCGGGCCGGCGACGCGCCGCTCGCATTTGCCGCGATGCGTGGCGCCCTCGAAGGCCGCGGCATCGAGCCTCAGGTGTTCTTCCTCGAGGCGCGCGACGAGATCATCGTCCGGCGCTTCTCCGAAACCCGGCACCGCCATCCCCTGGCGGAGGAGCGCGGTATCGCGAGCTCGATCGCGGAGGAGCGCCGCCTGCTGGACCCCGTGCGGGCCGAGGCGGACGTCGTCCTCGACACATCCGATCTGTCGCTGCGCGAGCTTCGCGAGCGGATCTTCACACAGCTGGGCACGGGTGAATCGGCGGATCGTATCGCCCTGCAGATCATTACCTTCGGCTACAAGTTCGGGATCCCGCTCGAGGCGGATCTGGTGTTCGACGTACGGTTCATGACCAACCCCTACTACGTGCCGGAGTTGCGGCAGCTCTCGGGCCTGACCGATTCCGTGCGCACGTACGTGCTCGATCAACCGATCGCGCGGCGCTTCGTGGAGCAGGTCCAGGCGTTCCTCGAGCTGACCGTCCCGGCGTACGTCGACGAGGGCAAGACGCGGCTCACGATCGGCATCGGCTGCACCGGCGGCTATCACCGATCAATCGTGATCGGCGAGGAGCTGGCAACCTGGCTGCGTGAGCGGGACTGGGGCCCCGTCGCCGTGTTCCATCGCGAGCTCGAGCGGGCATGATCGAACCCGACGGCCCGACCCGGCACTCGCGTGGGATCGGCTGGATCCTGCACGGTTGGTCGCGCTGGTTGCGACCCGGGATGGGCGTCAAGCGCTGGCTCGTCCTGGTCTTCCTGGGGCTCATGGGGCTCGCACTGGCCGGTGCGCTGGCACTGCGACAGGTCTATCGCGACGTCGAGGTCACGGGCCCGGTGCAGGCCGCACTGTCCGCGCTGACGCTCCAGTTCCTGCCCTATGCGGCGCGCGGCGCGCTGGTGGCCGCGGTCGGGCTGGGCCTGTTCGTGATCGGCTCGCTGGGCCTCATTCGGTCGCTCATGGATCCATTCCGGGCGGGTGGCGAGGCCGACCAGTCGCTGGTCGAGGTGATCTACCAGAAGCGCTTCCTGTCGCGCGGGCCGCGCATCGTGGCGATCGGCGGAGGAACCGGCCTGTCGACACTGCTACGCGGGCTCAAGGAGCACACGAGCAATCTCACGGCGGTGGTGACGGTGGCCGACGACGGGGGCTCGTCGGGCGTGCTTCGCGAGGTCCTCGGCATTCCGGCGGTGGGTGACATCCGCAACTGCATCGTCGCCCTGGCCGATGCCGAGCCGCTCATGGGTCGTCTCCTCCAGTACCGCTTCCCGATCGACGGCACGGACGCCACGCCGGCCGAGGGCAGCCGCGCCGACGCCGGGCCCGATCGCCTGGCCGGCCACGCCGTTGGCAACCTGCTCATCGCCGCCATGACCGCGATCGAGCGGGGCGACTTCGAGGAGGGCGTGCGCCAGGTGAACCGGGTCCTCGCCGTGCGCGGCCAGGTGCTGCCGGTAAGTCCCACGCCGCTGACCCTGCACGCCCGGCTCGCGGACGGATCGGTCGTCGACGGCCAGTCCAGGATCGCGACCATGCGCGATATCGCGGAGGTCTGGCTGTCGCCGTCCGACGTGGCCGCGTCGGACGACGCGATCGGGGCCATCGCCGAGGCGGACGCGATCATCATCGGGCCCGGGTCACTGTTCACGAGCATTCTGCCGGCGCTGCTGCTGCCCGGGATCAGAGCCGCGATCGCGGCCTCCACGGCGGTTCGCATCTTCGTGTGCAACGTGGCGACCCAGCACGGCGAGACGCTCGGCTTCGACCTGGCCGATCATCTCGAGGCGCTCGAGCGGCACACCCGCCCGGGCATCGCCGACGTCGTCGTGGCGAACAGTCAGTTCGGGGCTCGCCGACCGCCCGACTGGCACGGCGAGGTCGTCCGCCTGCGCTGGCCGCCGGCGAACGGTTCGGCGACCGTGCCACGCCTCGTGCTCGACGACGTCGTGTCACCGGACAACGCGCATCATCACGATCCGGCGCGACTCGCGGCCGCGCTCGTTCGCGTCGTGGAACGGGAGCGCGCCGGCCGGCGGCGCCCGCAGGCCCGCAGCGCGTGACGCCCGGCGGGAAGGGCCGTCCGTCGACGACACGAGCCGTCCCTGTGCAGCGATCCGGCCACGCGCGGCCCGACCGGGATCTGGTCGCTGCGATCCGGGCGGAGCTTGCCGCGGTCGAACCGGCGCGGGCGTGTGACCGACGCGCCGAGGCGCTCGGGCTGGGCCGGCTGCCGGCGGCGAGGCGGATCGCCCTGGCACGTCTCGCGCATCGGCTCGGGCGTGACGCCGAGCGTGGCCGGACCGGCGAGGGCGCCGATGCACCGGCAACGCTGTCGGACGGCTTCGATTGGTCCATCGCCCGGGAGCACTGCCGCCTGGCGTGGCTGCGCGGTCGCTTCCTGGCCCGGGGATCGTTGAGCCTGGCCGGCGGCAGGACACACCTGGAATTCGTCGTCCCGATGGATGAGGCCGCGCTCCTCGCGAACCGCCTGGCCGACATCGGGCTGCCGGCAAACTGGCGAGCGCGTCGGGGCAGCGGTGTCGTGACCTGGAAGAGCGGGGAGGGGATTGTCACGTTCCTCCGCCGAATCGGCGCCGGAGCGTCGCTCCTCGAGCTCGAGGCGCGGAGCGTGTCGCGGGCCCTGCGTGGCGATCTCAATCGTGTCGTCAACGCCGAATCCGCGAACCTCCAGCGCGCGGTGCTTGCCGCCGGCCGGCAGCTGGCGGCCATCGACGCCCTCGAGGCGGACGGCCGACTGGCCGAGCAGCCGTACGTGGTACGGGTCGTGGCCGTAGCACGGCGCGAGGTCCCCGAGGCAACGTTCACCGAGCTCGCCGAGCGCTGCGGGCTGCATCGATCGGCGGTGCAGCGGGCGCTCGAGCGGCTCGAACGTCTCGCGCTCCATCCGGATGCGCCCAGTCGTGGCCCTCGGGCCGCTCGGCCCGCGGCTTCGGGCCGAACGGCCGCGACCGAGAGCGGCGGGGCTCTGGCATGATTCGGACATGCGCTCGATCGTCATTGCCGCCAACTGGAAGATGCACACGACCCCCGCCGACGCTGGCGAGCTCGCCGTCACGATCGCCCGGCGGACCGAGGAACCCGACGTCACGCGCGTCATCTGCCCGCCGTTCGTCGCCCTCGCGCCCGTTCGCGACGCCCTCGCGGCGGCCGGCGCCGACATCGCCGTCGGTGCCCAGAACGTTCATCACGAGCTGACCGGCGCCTACACCGGCGAGGTCTCCGCGCCGATGCTGGTCGGCCTCGCCAGCTGGGTGATCCTCGGCCATTCGGAACGCCGCCGGGACGCGGGCGAGACCGACCAATTGATCAACCGCAAGCTGGCACGCGCCGTCGAGGCCGGGCTCCGGCCAATCCTGTGCGTGGGCGAGCTGCTGGCCGATCGCGACGCGGGACGCGCGATCGGCGTGGTCGACGCGCAGCTCCGAGGCTGTCTCGCTGAGCATGACGCCGAACGGCTCCGGGCGGCGGGCCTGGTCGTCGCGTACGAGCCGGTGTGGGCGATCGGGACCGGTCGGACCGCGAGCGGTGGCGACGCCGGCGCGATGGCCGACGCCATCCGCGAGACGTTGGCCGCCATCGGGCTCGCGGCGCTGGCCGACGAGCTGCCGGTGCTCTACGGCGGGAGCGTCACGTCCGCCAACGTCGCCGAGTTCCTGGCCGAGCCCGCCATCGACGGTGGCCTCATCGGCGGCGCGTCGCTCAAGCCCGATGAGATGGCCGGCATCGCCGCCCGCGCCGGGCTCACCGCACGGGCCCGCGCCGCCATCCACGCCTGACGGTCGCGCCTCGAATCATCGGAGGAAGCTGATGCCGACGCTCGTCCTGCTCCGCCACGGCGAGAGCGAGTGGAACCGCGAGAACCTGTTCACGGGCTGGACCGACGTCGACCTCTCGGAACGCGGCACGGCCGAGGCCCACGAAGCCGGGCGCCTGCTGCGCGAGGGCGGCTTCGACTTCGACGTGGCCTTCACGTCGGTCCTGAAGCGTGCCGTCCGCACCTTGTGGATCGCCCTCGACGAGCTCGATCGAATGTGGCTGCCCGTGCACAATCACTGGCGGCTCAACGAGCGCCACTACGGCGCCCTTCAGGGTCTCAACAAGGCCGAGACGGCGCAGCAATACGGCGAGGACCAGGTCCGGCTGTGGCGCCGAAGCTATGACGTGCCGCCGCCGGCCCTGACCCGCGAGGACGAGCGATGGCCCGGGCATGACCGGCGCTACGCCGATCTCGACGCCGACGAGATCCCGCTGCGCGAGTCGCTCAAGGACACTGTCGCACGATTCCTGCCGTACTGGCACACCACGATCGCGCCGGCGGTCCGCTCGGGTGAGCGGGTGCTCGTCGCAGCCCATGGCAACAGCCTCCGGGCGCTGGTCAAGTACCTCGACGACGTGGGCGATGAGGAGATCGTGGGACTGAACATCCCGACCGGGGTGCCCCTCGTGTACGAGCTCGACGACGACCTGCACCCAGTCAGCCACCGCTATCTGGGTGACCAGGCCAGCGTCGAGGCCGCCATGGCTGCCGTCGCCGCCCAGGGTCGCGCCGCGCCGACCGTCTGACGGCCGCGATCCGGCCAAGCGACGGGCCGCGCGTGGCCCGTGCTACCATCCGCGGGCCGTCAGCCATTCGTCCTGAGGGATTGCTCGAACCGTGAACCCGCTCCTGGCCATCGGCCAGATCCTCGTCAGCATCGCGCTCATCGCCTCGATCCTGCTCCAGGCGCGCGGCACCGGGCTGTCCGCCACCTTCGGTGGCGACTCGGCCGTGTATCGCAGCCGGCGGGGCATCGAGCGGCGGCTGTTCCAGTTCACGATCATCCTGGGCGCCCTGTTCGTCGTCTTCGCCCTCGTCGCGTTCACCTTCTCGGCATCCGGCGTCGGCGGCTGACAGTCCCGGTCGGCATGCCTTCGGTCGTGAGCCGGGCCACGCGTCCCGGCCAGTCTCGGCGGTGACCCGCACCGACCGGTCGATCGTGCTCCTCCTGTCGTTGAGCCTCGCGCTCGTCGCGACGGTCATCGCCTGGCCGTCGCTCGCGCCGGCCGTCGTGCCCACGGCCGCAGGGGCGAGTCCGACGCCGGCGGCCTCGGTGCTCGATGCGGGCACGTACCGAGAGGGGATCGTCGGCCGGCCGACCGACGCGAGCCCGTTCGGTGCCCGGACCCAGGCCGACCGCGATCTCGTCGCGCTCGTCTTCGCGGGTCTCGTGCGGATCGGTCCCGACGAATCGGTGGAGCCCGACCTCGCCTCGGACTGGACGGTCGATCCGACCGGGACGACGTACGTCTTCCACCTTCGACCCGATGCCACCTGGCAGGACGGCGAGCCGGTCACGGCAGACGACGTCCTGTTCACGATTCATGCCCTCCAGGATCCCGACTACAGCGGGCCGGCCGGCTCGTCGTGGAGCGAGGTCAACGTCACGGCCGAGGACAGCCACACGGTCACCTTCGAGCTCAAGCGACCCCTGGGTGGCTTCCTGACCGCGTTCGCCCAGCCGATCGCGCCGGCCCACCTGCTCGAAGGCGTCGCCGCGAGTGACCTGGCAACCGATCCCTTCGGATTGCAGCCCGTCGGGTCGGGACCGTTCCGGTTGGTGTCCTCGAATGCCGACCTGGCCGTCCTCGAACGCCGGACCGACATGCCGAGCGCGAGCGCGAGCACGACCATGGGCGACGGTGCGACACCCCGCGCCAGTTCGACGCCGAGTATCGCGCTGACGCCGCGGCCGAGCCCGGCTGCGAGCAATGAGGCGGGCGAGCCCATCCGGCGCATCGAGCTGCACTTCTATTCGAGCCCGGACGACCTCGCGGCGGCCTTCCGGGCAGGTGGTCTCGATGCCGCCGACGGGCTGCCGGCGACCCAGGCGACCGACCTCGCGAGCCTGAGCGGGGTGCACCTCGTGCCCAACCGGTTGACCACCGTCAGTGCCATCCTCGTGAATGTCCGATCCGATCACAAGGAATTCCGGGACGTGCGCACCCGGCAGGCGCTCCTCGCCGCGATCGACCGTGACCGCATCGTCGCGACCGTCCTCGGCGGTCTCGGCTCGCGTGCCGATTCACTGATCCCGCCGACCTCACCGATGTTCGCCGCGAGCCAGAGTCAGATCGTCGCGTACGATCCGACGGCCGCCGCGAAGGCACTCGCTGCCGCGGGCTGGAAGAAGGTCGGGGGCCGCTGGCGCGCGCCCGGGGCCAAGGCGCCGTTCAAGCTCGAGCTGATCACGCCTGACGCCGAGTCGAACCCGACCTCGACACTGCTCGCCGACGCGATCGCGGGCGACTGGCGGGCGCTCGGCTTCGACGTTGTGGTCGCGCCTCTGCCGCCCGCGGTGTACGTCGACGATCGGCTCCGGACCGGGGACTTCGTCACCGCCATCGTCGACCTCGCCATCGGTCACGATCCGGACCTGTACCCGCTGCTGGCCTCGACGCAGGTCGTATCGGGTGGCTCCAACCTGTCCGGACTGCAGGATCCGGTGCTCGACAAGAAGCTCGTCGCAGCGCGCGAGGCCGTCGCGCCCGATGCCCGCCGGGCGGCCTATGCCGAGCTGCAGGCGTACCTCGCCGCGAACCGATTCGTGCTCCCGATTGCCGTCCGAGACGATCCGCTGGTGGTCACGTCCAGGGTCTTGGGGCCCTCGCCGCGGACCATCGCCGACCGGTCGGAGCGGTTTATCGATGTGCTAACATGGCGCCTCGCTGGCGGCCGGTGACGGCCTGCCGGGGATGGCGCGAGCACGTGCCGAGGTGGCGGAATTGGCAGACGCGCTAGCCTCAGGAGCTAGTGCCCGCAAGGGCGTATGGGTTCAAATCCCGTCCTCGGTACCACCCCTCACGGAGCTCGCACCGAATCGTGCCCAGGTGGCGGAATTGGTATACGCGTACGTTTGAGGGGCGTATGAGGCAACTCATCCGGGTTCAAGTCCCGGCCTGGGCACCACCCGCCTGATCCACGACCGCCGAGATGGCGGTCGTATTCTTTGTGCCCGACGCCGAGCGTGCCGGACGTCATGGGGCGGTTAGCTCAGTTGGTCAGAGCGCCTCGCTTACACCGAGGATGCCGGGGGTTCGAGTCCCTCACCGCCCACCACATCCCACCACCGGGTCCGGGTGACCGGCGATCTGCCCGTCTGCCAAGCGCCGACGAGTCCGCAACCCACGGGGCACCGGCAGCGACGCGGATGCGGTTGCCCCGATCGGGATAATCGAGTCGCTGGGTCGTCACCGGAGGAGCCACCAGGAGTCATGGTCGCGACGCTCGATGCCGGCCGGGATGCGTTCCACCGACACGCCTGGGCCGAGACGGTCGATGCCCTGACGGCGGCCGATCGGGAGGGTGGGCTCTCGGTGGACGATCTCGAGCTGCTCGGGACGGCATCCTGGTGGACCGGCCGGCCCGACGAGTCGACCGAGGCCCTCGAGCGCGCGTTCGCCGGCTTCGCGGAGGCGAATCGTCCCGGCGATGCGGCTCGAAATCGCGCTGCAGCTTGCGTATCAGGCCTTTCGGCGGCTGGCCGAATTGATCGGTGCGGGCTGGCTGGCACGGGCCGAGCGACTCCTCGAGTCGGCGCCCGAGTCAGCCATGCACGCCTGGATCGCGGTGTTTGCCGTCATTCCCGCGCTGATGGCGTCGCAGGTGGAGACGGCCACCGAGCTGGCCGAACGCGCGATCGAGGCGGCGCGCACGTACGACGACGCGGATGCCCTGTTCATGGCCACGAGCTTCAAGGGCTCGGCCGAGATCATGGCCGGCAACTGGCAGGCGGGCCTGGTCCACGTCGACGAGGCCGCCGCTGGGGCCGCGTCAGGTCAGCTCGACCTGCGTATGGCCAGCGACATCTGGTGCAACACGATTGCGGCGTGTCGGAGCGTGGGCGATCTCAAGCGAGCGGCGCAGTGGGCCGTCGAAGGCGAACGCTGGATGCGACGCAACGCGATCGGGGGATACCCGGGAATCTGCCGAGTTCACCGAGCCGAGCTGATGCGCCTCCACGGCGAGTGGCCCGAAGCGGAGCAACAGGCGCGTCGCGCCTGCGACGAGCTGGAGCGCTACGGTCTGCTCGACGCCATCGGCTTTGCCCACTACCAGGTCGGCGAGGTCCGACTCCGGATGGGCGACCTCGACGCCGCGGCCGAGGCGTTCGATCGTGCTTACGAGTACGGGAATCCCGCCCAGCCCGGTCTGGCCCTGCTCCAGCTCGCACGGGGCGAGGTCGCCGAGGCGGCCCGCTCGATCGCCCGGGCACTCACCTCGACGGAGGGCGTGGGCGGGGTCCCCGATCGCGCGGCTCGCGCCTGGCTCCTGCCCGCCCAGGTCGACATCGCGATCGCGGCGGGCGATCTCGAAACGGCACGCCGCGCCGTGGAGGAACTCGAGCAGATCGCGGCCGACTTCGGGCGACCGTTCTTCCAGGCGGGAGCTCTCACCGCGCGCGGCGAGTTGCTGCTGGGCGAGGACCGTCCGGCCGATGCGTCGCCGGTCCTCGACGAGTCGTGGCGGTTGTGGCGGACGACGGATCTCCCCTATGAAAGCGCCCAGACCCGTCTGCGCTACGCGCGGGCTCTGGCTGCGGAAGGCGATTCCGCGGCTGCCCGGCGCGATCTCGGGGCGGTCCGCGGCGCGTTCGAGCGCCTGGGCGCCATGCGCGACGTGCAGCGTGTCGATGCGCTGCTCGGCGACCGCCCGGCCTCACCGGCGGAGACGACCGAGACGGTGACCCGGACGTTCATGTTCACGGACATCGTCACCTCGACCGATCTCGTTGGGTTGATCGGGGACGAGGCCTGGAGCGAGCTCCTGCGATGGCACAACCGCGAGCTTCGCTCGGCGTTGGCGGAGCACGATGGGCTGGAGGTGAACCACACGGGCGATGGCTTCTTCGCCGCGTTCGGGCGGGCGGAGGAGGCGGTCGCCTGCGCGATCGATATCCAGCGCCGGCTCGCCAACCATCGCCGGGAGCACGGCTTCGCGCCGTGGGTCCCGATCGGCATCCACAGCGCGCGGGCAACCCGCCAGGGCCGCGACTTCAGCGGGCGCGGCGTCCATCTGGCCGCCAGGGTCGGCGCCGCGGCCGTGGGCGAGGAGATCCTCGTGACCAGCGCGAGCCTCGATGCCGGTTCGCGCCGGCGCTTCCTGCTGTCGGAACCGCGGTCACTCTCGCTCAAAGGCATTCGCGAGCCGATCGAGGTCAGCGCGGTGGCGTGGCGATAGATCGGTACCCACCCGCCTCGGCGTCGTCACATGCGTCGCGGTGCATGCTTCGCGTGCTCAGAAGGCGCGCGCTCAGAAGCCGAACGGTGGCTGCTAGACTGATCCGAACCGGTCGTCGCCGGGCGTCATGTGGAGGAGGGGCATGCCTGTTGCGCTGATCATCGTCATCGCGATCATCGTCCTCGTCGCGCTATTCCTGGTCGGGCTGTACAACGGTCTCGTCCAGCGCCGTCTGCGCATCGACGAGGCGTTCGCGCAGATCGAGGTCCAGCTCAAGCGACGGCACGACCTGATTCCGAATCTCGTGAACGCCGTCAAGGGCTACATGGGCTTCGAGCAGAAGGTCCTGACCGACGTCACGAACGCGCGCGCCAACGCCGTCGCAGCGGGCGGCAAGGGCCCCGCCGAGCAGGCCGCGGCCGAGAACGCGCTGACCTCGACCCTGCGCTCGCTGTTCGCCGTCGTCGAGAACTACCCGGAGCTGAAGGCCAATCAGAACGTCTTGAGCCTGCAGGAGCAGCTGACCACGACCGAGAACCAGATCAGCTTCTCGCGGCAGCACTACAACGCGACGGTCCTCGATTACAACACCTCGATCGCCACGATCCCGGCGGTCATGGTGGCCGGCATGTTCGGCTTCACCCGGCGCGAGTTCTTCGACGCCGAGCCCGAGGCCGAGATCACACCGACGGTCGACCTCGGCTTCGGCGGTCCGGCCGGGACGAGCGAGACGCCGCCGCCCGCCGGCTGACACCTTCCGCGTTGCCGCTCGCATGCCGGCCGCACCCGTGCGCGGCCGCCTGCGTTCGCGCGCACTAGCCTGAACGATCATGGCCACCACGTTCTACAGCGAGATCTCGGCCAACCGACGCAACTCGGTGTTGCTGGCGCTGGCCGTGATCGTCATTCTCGGCGCGCTCGGATTTGCCGTCGGGTATGCGACGACCGGTTCCGGGGGCGGTGCGATCGTGGCCACGAGCATCGCCATCGTCGTGGGCCTGCTCGCGTCCCTGGGTTCGTACTACGGCGGCGACCGCCTCGTGCTGAGCGCCTCACAGGCGCGTGAGCTGTCCGAGACCGAGGCGCCCCAACTGTTCAACGTCGTACGCGAGATGAGCATCGCCGCGAACGTGCCCATGCCCAAGGTCTACCTCATCGACGACACGGCACCCAACGCCTTCGCGACCGGCCGCGATCCCGAGCATGCCTCGATCGCCGTCACGCGTGGCCTGCTCGAGAAGCTCGACCGCGAGGAGCTCCAGGGTGTGATCGGCCACGAGCTGAGTCATGTCCGCAACTTCGACATCCGGTTCTCGCTCATCGTCGGGGTCCTGGTCGGGAGCGTGGCCCTGCTGGCCGATTTCTTCCTGCGCTTCACGTTCTGGGGTGGCGGAAGGCGCGGTTCTCGCGACCGCAACGGTCAGGGCGGCGGGGGGCTGCAGGCGATCATGTTCGTGCTCGCGCTCGTGCTCGCCATCCTCGCTCCCATCGCCGCGCGGCTGGTCCAGATGGCCGTGAGCCGCCAGCGCGAATACCTCGCGGACGCGTCGTCCGTGGAGCTGACTCGCAACCCGCACGGCCTCGAGCGTGCCCTGGAGGCCATCTCCGAGGACCCGGAGGTGCTCGAGGTCGCCAACCGGGCGACGCAGCACCTGTACTTCACGAACCCGATCAAGAAGTTCGAGGCGCGCTCGTCGAATTTGTTCTCCACCCATCCACCGATCGTCGATCGCATCAATCGCCTGCGCCAGCTGACGGGTGAGGCGCCCCTCACGCCCGTGGAGCGCCAGGAGCTCTCGGGTCTCGACTAGGGTGGCGCGCTCGTGGGCCGTCGCCTTGAGCGGTGGCGGGATCGTCGGATTGGCGTGGGAGCTGGGCGTCGTCGAGGGCCTGCGCACGAGCGGCGTCGAGGTGGCCCACGCGGATCAGGTCATCGGCACGTCGGCCGGATCGATCGTCGGCGTCCTGCCCTGGTCGGCCATCACGCTCAACGATCTCCCGTCGCGCGTCGCCGAGCTGGCGCCCGAGCTCATCGCGCTGATGCTGCCGGTCGACCAGGCGCGCGTCGGGCGCCTGACTGAACGTTGGATGGCCGCCGGCGCGCTGCCGAGTCGGGCCGATCGCCTCGAGATCCTGGGCCTGGCCGCGAGCGCACCGACCGTGCCCGAGGCCGAATACGTCGACGTCGTGCGCCGGTTGCTGCCGGTGCGCGTGTGGCCGGCGCCACTCCAGATCACGGCCGTCGCCGTCGACGACGGCGAGCCCGCCGCCTGGGGTGCCAGCTCCGGTGTCGAGCTCGCGACGGCGATCGCGGCCTCGACCGCGCTGCCGGGCGTGTTCCCGCCGATCACGATCGATGGCCGCCGATACGTGGACGGCGGCCTGCGCTCACCCGCCAGCATCGACCTGGCCGCGGGCCGCGACGTCGTCGTGGTGCTCGTGCCGTCCGCGGATCCGTCGATCCGGCGCTATCTCGACACGGAGACGTCGGCGCTCCGATCCGGGGGCACGACGCTCGTCGAGGTACTGCCGGACCCCGCGGCAGCGGAGGCCATCGGCCCGGATTTCATGGACATCGGTCGCTTCGACACGGCCGTCCGGGCGGGCCTGCGACAGGGCCGCGACATCGCGCCGGCGGTCGCCGCGCTGCTCGGCTCGAGCGACGCCAGGGGCTGAGCCCCGCGTCCTGACCCCGGCCGCCGGGCGGTGGCGGCGGGGGCGTTCGCGCGGCACTTCACGGCCCGTGTCGGCGCTCGTCGTGGCAACCGCCGACGCTTCCGCGTCGGTTGAAGGGGCGAGCGGCGCCGTGGTATCTTCTCGCGGCCGACGGGCGGCCAAGAGAGCCTGGTTGGCCATCGGGCCGAGATAGCTCAGTTGGTAGAGCACGCGACTGAAAATCGCGGTGTCGCCAGTTCGATTCTGGCTCTCGGCACCACCATCCGGTGGTCGTACATCGAGCGGAAGTGGCTCAGTTGGTAGAGCATCACCTTGCCAAGGTGAGGGTCGCGGGTTCGAGTCCCGTCTTCCGCTCCATTTCTTTGCCCCGCGGGCACGGCCAGACGGGCGCCCGAAGCGGAGCCGCTGCCCCTTCGTCTAGTGGTAGGACAGCGGACTTTGGATCCGTGAACCGAGGTTCGAATCCTCGAGGGGCAGCCAGACCGGACGCATCGTGGCGACGTGGTGAAGTGGCTTAACACGGAGGTCTGCAAAACCTCTATTCAGCGGTTCGAATCCGCTCGTCGCCTCCACTGACGCTTCAACGACCGGCCCGCAGCAGGGCCGGTCGTTCACATTCGCCGCGGCCGCAGGCCGCTACGATGGCACGGCGCCGAGATGGCGGAACAGGCAGACGCGGCGGACTTAAACTCCGCTGCCCGCAAGGGCGTCAGGGTTCGAACCCCTGTCTCGGCACCAGCGATCCATTCCGACGGGGCGGGGCATCGCCGATTCACCTGTCCGCCCGGAGGCGGCTCGGGACCTAGGTGGCTGGTGTGAAACGCGCGTTCTGAAAGGCTGACGGGAGCCCCCGGGCGCAGCTACGATTCTCGCGGGCAGGAGCACCGGGTGCCACCGGACGGGCTGCCCACGAGATCGCCGGAGGTCCCGATGTCGCAGGGATCCGCACCTCGCGAGGCCGACCTGTTCCGCGACACGAGCACCTTCGTCGAGCCGCTGGTCCGGCCTGACTCCATCCATGCGCTGCTCGCCCGCGAGTGTCACGAGCTGTTCCCCGACGAGCTGTTCGACGACCTGTTCGCTGTCAACGTCGGCCGGCGCTCCGTGCCGCCTCTGGTCGTCGCGGTCGTGCTGGTCCTCCAGCGCCTGGAGGGCCTGTCCGACCGGGAGGCGGTCGAGCGGTTCACCTTCGACGCCCGCTGGAAGTACGCCTGTGGCGGCCTGCCCTTCGACTACCCGGGCTTCGCCCACACGGTCCTCGTCGACATGCGCGCCCGCCTCGCCCGCTCGGAGCGCCCGAACCGGATCTTCGAGCGGACGCTCGAGGTCGCCCGGGCGGCGGGCCTCGTCGGCGTCCGGCGGGTGCTCGACTCGACGCCGCTGTACGACGCGGTCGCGACGATGGACACGGTCACCCTCGTCCGGTCCGCGATCCGGGGCGTGCTCGCGGCCTCGGGTGAGCGGGAGCCCGGCCTGCGCTCGGTCCTGGCGCGCGACGACGACTACCGCACCGGCGGCAAGCCCGCCGCCGACTGGGACGACGCCGACGCCCGGGCGGCCCTCGTCGATGCCCTCGCCCGGGACGGCGAGGCCGTGCTCGAGACGCTCGAGGACGAGCCCCTGGCAGCGCCGCTCGCGGAGGCCGCCACGCTGCTTGCCACGGTGCTCGGCCAGGATCTGGAGGATGGACCCGACGGCCGGATCCGGATCGCCCGCAAGGTCGCGCCCGACCGGGTGATCAGCACGGTCGATCCTGACACCCGCCACGGCCACAAGACCGAGGCCCGTGGCTTCGACGGATACAAGGGCCACGTCGCGCTCGACCCCGACGCCGAGCTCGTCACCGCGACCGCGGTCTCGGCAGGCAACGCGGGCGACGGCTCGGTCGCCCTGGACCTGCTCGCGAACGAACTGGTGGAGGCCGCACGGGCCGACCACCCGGTCGTCTATGGCGATGCGGCGTACGGGACGGGTCCGCTGCTGGCAGCCCTCGAGGAGGCAGGCGCGGTCAGCCGGGTCAAGGTCCAGCCGGCGAGCGCGCCGGGCGGCCGCTTCACCAAGGCCGACTTCCGGATCGACCTCGACGCGGCCACGGTCACCTGTCCGGCCGGGCGAGTGGCCGGGTTCCGGGGCAGCGCCCGCACGTATGCCGAGTTCGGCCGGGCCTGCGCCACCTGCCCGCTGGCCGCCCGCTGCACCACCTCGCCGGACGGGCGCAAGATCGAGATCAATCCCCACGAGGCGCACCTCGCGACCGGACGCGCGGCGAGCCGCGACCCCGCCTGGCTGGCCGACTACCGGGCGACCCGGCCCAAGGTCGAGCGCAAACTGGCCCACCTCGTCCGTCGTCGCCACGGCGGTCGCCGGGCACGGGTGCGGGGCAGGCCCAAAGTCGCCGCCGACTTCGCCCTCCTCGCCGCGGCGGTCAACCTCGCGAGGCTCGCGGTCCTCGGGCTCACCGGGGCCGGTGGCGCCTGGGCAGCGGCCCGGTCCCGCTGACGACGCCGGGGCCCCGGACCGACCGGCCCTCAGCAACGGGGTGGGGCCATCCCGCCCGGACAATCGACAATCGACGCCCGGATCCCGTGTGGCACCGCCTTCCCTCCCGCTGCGCCCGGGGGCTCCCGTCAGCCTTTCAGAACGCGCGTTTCACACCAGCCACCTAGTGGCGGCGCAGGCCCGAGAGCAACCCGCCGCGGCGTTGGCCGTCCTGGGCCGGCGCGGCCTCGGGTACGGGACCGCCTTCCCCGAACGCGAGCGAGGCCAGACGGGACAGCCGCTCGGCGGGCATCGACCGCGGCGCACCGGCCACGACCGGGTTGCCCTCGTTCACGGCCTTGAGGTACAGGAACGGGTCGTACGGCAGGTCGACCGCGATGCGCGTGCCCAGCGCGCTCTCGACGTCGCGCGCGCGCAGGATCTCCTTGGCGAAGATGTTGTTGAGCACGAATGTGGCCTTGGCCGGGATGGAGCCCGCCTCGTTCAGATAGTCGATGAGCGTGTGCATCGCCTTGAGGGCGGCGATCTCCGGGTAGACCGGAAAGATGATCGCGTCGGCGTGCTCGAAGATCGTCATCGTGCGCTCGTCGAGGACCGACCCGGCGTCGACGACGACCTTGTCGTACGTGCCGAGGATCGTGCTCAACAGGCCATCCACGTGCTTTGGCGTGACCAGCTCGGCGAGCTCCGGCGAACCGGGCGCGGCGAGCACGTGCAGTCCGACGTCGTGCCGCGTGGCGTACGTGCGCAGGAGCTCAGGCTCGCGCAGCGCCGGCTCATCGCGCACGACGTCGGCCAGCGTCTGACGGGGCTCGAGGTTGAGATGCGTGACGACCTGGCCGAACTGCAGGTCGAGGTCGACCAGGCACACCCTGTCCGGCGCGCGGAGGGCCGTCGCGAAGGCGATGTTCGTGGCGATCGTCGTGGTGCCGACACCGCCCTTGGGCGAGAACACGGCGACCGTGTGGCGCGCCGCCGCGAGCGTGATCCCGGCGTCGCTCGCGAGCGATGGAGCGAGCTCCCTCGAGCGCTGGAAGCGCAGGAGCAGCGCCTCCACGCGCGCCTCGAGCTCGCGCGCGTCGAAGGGCTTGACGACGACGTCGTCCGCGCCGGCCTCGAGGAAGGCGATCCGCGCCTCGACGTCGTCGCTCTGAGCGATGCACAGGACCGGGATCTGCGCCAGGGCGGGCGTTGCCCTGATCTCCCGGCAGGCGTCGATCGCGCCGCTCGCGCCGGGCAACACGTCGATGATGACGAGCTGGTGCTCGGCTGCCTGACGGAATGCCTCGTCGGCGCTGGTGGCGAGGGTGACCGTGTACCCGACCCTTGCGAACGCGGTGGTGATGACCTCGCCGGCTGTGGCGTCGGTCTCGACGAGCAGGATGGTGCTGGCCGGCACGGATCCTCCGGAGGTACTGCGGGATGGTCGGGACGGCTGCCCGACGTGGAGGATACATCGACCGGCCCGGGCTCCGGATCGATCTCGCCTCGACGTCACGACGGCCCCTGGCTCGGGAGCGCGGCGGCCGGCATGCTATCCTGGCGCGCCAGTCCTTTCGGCTCCGAGCGGCCCGCCGGCCGCAACGGGGCAAACCCACAGGAAGGAGCGTTTCGAGGCGCATGCGCCGCTATGAATTGATGCTGGTCATCCGGCCGGACGTGCCGGACGACCGCTCCCAAGCCCTCATCGATCGGACGACCCGACAGATCGTGACCGACGGTGGTCAGATCATCAAGGTCGCGCCATGGGGCCGCCGCCGGCTGGCGTACTCGATCGATCGGTACCGCGAGGGCTCGTACCACATCATCGTCTTCGAGGCACCGCCCACGGCGATCATCGAGCTCGAGCGCGGCCTGCTCATCACCGAGGAGATCCTCCGGCACCTGGTCACGCGCCAGGAGCGGCCGGCTCGCGCCGGCCGGCGCGAGGGCGGCGCCGAAGGCGCCGAATTGGAGGAAGGGGAGCTGCCCGCCGACTCGGAGGACGAGGAAGACGAGGGCGAGCGGATCGACGAGTCCGAGAGCGAAGCCGCGCCGGCCGCGATCGACTGACTTGCCGAGGAACGACAGGAGACGGCGATGTCCCTGAACAAGGCGATGATCATCGGCAATCTCGGGCGCGATCCCGAGATGCGCTACACGCCCTCGGGCCAGGCGGTCACCCAGTTCACGGTCGCGGTGAACCGCAACTACAAGGACCAGAACGGGGAGTGGACCGAGGACACGGAATGGTTCCGGGTCGTGGCCTGGGGGCCGCTCGCGGAACGCACGGCCGAGTATCTACGCAAGGGCCGCAAGGTCTACGTGGAGGGTCGCTTGCAGACTCGCCAGTGGGAGGACCAGAGCGGCCAGAAGCGCTACACGACCGAGCTCATCGCGAACACCGTGACGCCGCTCGATCCGCGACCGCGAGACGACGGCGATCCGGGTTTCCAGCCTCGCCCGGGTGAACGCCCGGCGGGGGAGCGTTCGGCCCCTGACCGCCCGCCCGCCGATCGTCCGGCCGGGGACGGACAGCCCGAGCGTGAGCCGACCGCGGCCGGGTCGTACGACGCCTCGGACCTCGACGACCTGCCCTTCTGACAGCGACCTTCGCGGGCAGCCGATCGTGCCCGCCTCGAACGGAGAATTCGAACGACCATGCCCCCCGCGAAATCTCGAAAGCGTGACGACTACTATCGCGACCGCCGGCGCCGCAAGGTGTGCGCGTTCTGTGCGGACAAGACGGTCGCGATCGACTACAAGGAAGTGAACCGCCTCCGACGCTACCTGTCCGAGCGGGCGAAGATCGAGCCCCGGCGCAAGACCGGCACGTGCGCCGGCCATCAGCGTGAGCTCTCCGTGGCCCTCAAGCGGGCCCGCCACGTCGCCCTGCTGCCGTACGCGCCGCAGCACCTCCGTCCCTGACCGGGCACCGACGCCGGCGCTCGCCTGCACATGGGTGCGCGAGTGCCGTCACCACGCCGGCGGGTCCAGCGCGGTGCGCGCCTGAGCCTGGCTGCTGATCGTGTCGGTCGCGATCCTCGTCGTCGCGTTCGTCATCATCCTCGTGGGCGCCGAGCTGTTCACGAACGGCGTGGAGTGGTTCGGCCGAAAGCTCGACCTGGCCGAGGGCGCCGTTGGATCGGTCCTGGCGGCGGTCGGCACGGCCATGCCCGAGACGATCATTCCGATCGTCGCCATCGTGTTCGGCGGCAGCACGACGTCCCATGGCGTCGGCGTCGGGGCCATCCTCGGCGCCCCGTTCATGCTCTCGACCCTGGCCATGTTCGTGACCGGGCTCGCCGTCGTCATCAGCGCACGACGGCGCCTTGCGCGCGATCGGATGCCCGTCGACGCGGACGTCCTGGTCAAGGACATGCGCACGTTCCTGGTGGCGTACGCGATCGCGATCGGTGCGGCGTTCCTGCCCGCCGACCTCGACATCCTCAAGCCAGCGGTCGGCGTCGTCCTGCTCGTGATGTACGCCTGGTACGTGAAGGGCCACTTCGATGCCGAGGCGGCCGAGGCCGGCGAGGATCTGGCCCCCCTGCGACTCCACCGACTCGACCGGAGCGGCCACGCCATCGATCCTGAGCAGCCCCGGCTGCGGATCGTGAGCCTGCAGGTCGCCGCCGCGCTCGGTCTGATCGTGCTCGGCGCGGTGGCCTTCGTCGGTGCGGTCGATGAGATCGCACGCTCGATCGGCCTGGACGAGACGCTGCTGGCCCTGGTCATCGCGCCCATCGCCACCGAGCTGCCCGAGAAGGCCAACAGCGTGCTCTGGATCCGGCAGGGCAAGGACACGCTGGCCATGGGCAACATCACCGGGGCGATGGTCTTCCAGAGCACGATCCCGACCGTCGTCGCGCTCGTCTTCGCGCCCACGGCCTGGGCCGTGACAGGCAGTTCCTTCCTGGCCTTCGCGTCGGCCGGGATCGCGGTCGTGGCCGCGCTGGCCGTCCTGGCGCCGATGGTTCGCCGTGGCGCGCTGTACGGCCGCTGGCTGCTGGTCGGCGGGCTGTTCTATCTCGGGTACGTGGCCCTCGTCGTGGCGCACCTGGGCGGCGCCGTGTAGCGAGCGTCGCGACCGCCGGCCGGGCTGACAAGAACCCGGGTTGGTCCGACGGCCACGGCCGGCGCGAAACGACCCGCTGCTATACTCGCCCGACGTCCGAGCGCCCGTTGCGCGCCGCCAGCGCGGCCATCTCCGCGGCCGCGCAAGCCGAGGAGCCGCCGTTCATGCTGACCGAGAAGCCCAGCCAGAGCGCCGCGCCGGCCACGCCGCCGGGCCAACCGGACACGGCGGCCGCCGCACCGGCATCCGCTCTCGACAACCTGACCTGCTACTTCGAGGGTCGGTTCGTCCACCTCGCGGATGCACGCGTCAGCATCATGAATCACGCGTTCATGTACGGCACGGCCGTGTTCGAGGGCATCCGCGCGTACTGGAACCCGGAGCAGGAGAAGCTCTACGCGCTGTTCGTGCGCCAGCACGTCGAGCGCATCCGGCGGTCGTGCCGGATCATGCTCATGGAACCCGTGCCGCCGGTCGACGAGTTCGTCGGTCTCGTGCTCGAGACGATCCGCCGGAACGGCTTCCGTGAGGATGCCTACATCCGGCCGCAGGTCTACAAGTCGAGCAAGGCTATCGGCGTCCGGCTCCATCACCTCGAGCACGACCTGTCGATCCTGGCCGTGCCGTTCGGCAACTACATCGACACGGACGCCGGCGTTCGGGTCATGACCTCGTCCTGGCGGCGCAACGCGGACGAGGCACTGCCGGCCCGGGGCAAGATCACCGGCGGCTACGTGAACATGGCCTTCCAGAAGTCGGAGGCCGAGCTGAACGGCTTCGACGAGGCAATCGTCCTGACCCCCGACGGCCACGCCTCGGAGGCATCGGCCGCGAACATGTTCATGGTCCGCGACGGCCGCATCATCACGCCACCGGTCAACGACGACATCCTCGAGGGCATCACCCGCAGCGCGATCTTCGAGCTCGCCGCCGAGGCCGGGATCCCGACGGCCGAGCGATCGATCGACCGTTCCGAGCTGTACGTCGCCGACGAGGTCTTCCTGTGCGGCACCGGCGTGCAGGTCTCGCCGGTGATCGAAGTCGACCATCGGCCGGTCGGCAGCGGCAGCGTCGGTCCGGTCGGGCGACGTATTCGCGACCGGTACTTCGACGCCGTGCGCGGCCGGCTACCCCAGTTCCGGCACTGGCTGACACCCGTCGACGAGGGTGGCTGAGGCCGACTCCGAGGGTGCGATCGGGGCCCGTCACACGACGTCCGACCCGGACGGCGATGGCCCGGAGGCGGTGCTCGGCAGCTCGGTTGCAGCCGGCCCTGGGCCCGGTTCCGACAGCGCGCTGATGGAGTCGCGCCCGCCGGCTCCTGGCGGGCCCGAATCGAGCGTGCGCGACGGCACGGGCACGGTCCTGATCATCCGATCCGCGCCGGACCCCGGTGCGGCCGGGCCGCCGAGGGCGACCGTGACCCAGCTCCGCCTCCCGCCCCAGGCCGGCGCGTCGTCGTGGGTGGCGTCGTCGACCGTCGCGGGTCCCAGGGCCGCGGCCCACCCGAGCCAAGGCTCCGATTCCTCCGCGGGCCGGCCGGTCACCATCAGCGACGCCGGGGCGCCCGATCGGGCGCGTGTCATCCAGCGCGTGCTCGAGATTGTCCCCGGCCTGGTGACCTGGACGCTCATCCTGGCCCCGATCGCGCTGACGTTCCGTGCCCCCGCGATCGTGGCATGGTTCGTCCTCACCTTCGACTTCTACTGGTTCTACAAGGCGCTCATGCTGACCGGCAGCGTGGCGGTGTCGTTCGTCCGCATCCGGGGCGTCATGGCCACGGACTGGCGCACGCGGGCCATGGCCCTGACCGATCCCGCCGGACGTGTCCGGGAGCTCGAAGCCTTGATCCCGGCGGTCGCCGAACGAGTCCGTGCACTCGGTGCCGCGGGCGACCGTGAGGCGGTCGAGGGCGGCCGGCGCGAGCTCGCGCGGTTGCGCGACGAGCGGCGCGACATGGAGCGCGTGCTGGCCCGGCGCGACGCGCTGCCGGATCCGCGTCGGCTGTGGCACGTCGCGCTCATTCCGACGTACACGGAACCGTTCGAGAAGCTGTATGAGACCGTCGCCGCGCTGGCCGCGGCCGACTGGCCGCGCGAACGCAAGATGGTCGCGATCATCACCCGCGAAACGGACACCGGCGGCCGCGAGAACGTGGCCCGGTTGCGCGAGCTCTTCGGCGACCGGTTCCTGCACTTCTTCCACATCCTGGATCCACTCGAGCCGGGCATCGTCGTCGGCAAGAGCTCGGCGATGGCCTATGGCGGGCGGTGGCTGTATCGCGAGATCGTGCGACTCGGGTTCGACCCGGCCGAGGTGCTCGTGACCGACCTCGACTCCGACTACCGCGTTCACCCCCAGTACTTCGGCTACCTGACCTGGACGTACCTGACCGAGCCCGATCGCTACCGGCGCCTGTACCAGCCGGTGCCGATGTTCCACAACAACCTGTGGGACACGCCGCTGCCGGTGCGCCTCGTCGCGGTAGGGGCGACCCAGGTCCAGATGTGGCGATCGCTCACGCCCGAGAAGCTCGTGTCGTTCTCCTCGTACGCGGTGTCGTTGCGGACCGTCCACGAGGTCGACTACTGGGCGACCGACGCCATCCCCGAGGATTCACGCTTCTACTGGAAGGCGTTCTTTCGGTACAGCGGCGAGTTCCGGGCGGTGCCGCTCTTCATCCCCATGTACGGCGACGCGGTCCGGGCCAAGTCGTACCCGCGGACCCTCGTCCAGCAGTACACGCAGATCCGTCGCTGGGCGTGGGGCATCACCGACATCCCGTACTACATCCGGAACGCGTTCGCCCACAGTGAGATCCCGCGCTGGCGCCGGCTGCGGCGTCTGATCGACCTGTGGCTCGATCACATCAACTGGGCGATCGCGCCGTTCGTCATCATCTTCGGCTCGAACCTGCCGCTGTTCATCAGCTGGCAGTTTGGCGGGGAGACTTCGCCCGCTCGACGCTCGGCCAGAACCTGCCGCTGTACGCCTCGTGGCTGCTGACCGGCGCGTTCTGCTGCCTGGTCGTCCTCATCTATGTCGAGGATCGCATCGCGCCGCCGCGACCCGCGTCCTGGGGTCCGCTCCACCACGCGCTGGCCTGGCTGCAGTGGATCCTCCTGCCCGTGGTCGGGCTGGTGTTCAGCAACCTGCCCGCCCTCGACGCGCAGACGCGCCTCATGACCGGCCATTACCTCGAGTACCGGGTCACCGAGAAGGCCTGACCTCATCGATGGCCGCCCGTGTCGGGCCGAGCGCGTTCGGTGGCGCGGATCGGCCGGAGGATCAGGGGGCGGGCGGTGGCGTCAGGGTCGGCGTCGACGCGGCCGTCGTGATGACGATCTGGACGTGGACGTTCGGGTCGACCGCATTTGTGACCGTCACCTTGAACAGCTTCTGGAGATAGTCGATCGTGTCGGTGAGCTCGGTCTCCGCGCCGTTGTAGACGACGATCTTCGTGGCCGCCAGGCCGCTCGTGTCGGGCTTCTGGTTGGGTGCCGTCGCGTCGATGCCCTGGTACTCGAGGTACGACGCGATGTCGTTGGCCTGGCCGCTCTTGCCCGAGCCGTTGAGCACCCACACGCTCGTCGCCTCGTTGGATAGCTTCTCGCGCTGCGCCTGGGCCGCCGGACTCGACGTGAGCGCCTGGTGGACCGCCGCCCGGATCTTGGTCACGTCGGGCAACAGCTTATAGATGCCGCCGAAGTACCCCTCGGTGCCGTAGCGCGGCGGTGCGAACACGTACGAGCGGATGTTCTTCGTGTCGGTCCGCTCGGCCAGCGCGAGCATCTGCGGCAGCACCCCGACCGGGATGTCGGTGTGGACGGCGCTCTTGAGGGCGACGACCAGGCTGTCGATCTTGGGAATCGATGGCCGCGACGTTGGTCTGCTCCTTGAGCGAGAGCAGGACGCGCTGCTGGCGCGCACCTCGGCCGAAGTCGTCCGAGGCGTGGCGGGTGCGCGCGTACTGGAGCGCCTCGGTGCCCGTCATGTGCTGCGGGCCGGCGGGGATGTACAGTCGCAGCAGGCGGCCGTCGTCGCCCGGGTACTCGCGATCGAGGACTGGCGTCTGGACGTTGATGGTCACCCCGCCGAGCGTGTCGACGACGTCGCTGAAGCCGTCGAAGTTGACCTCGACGTAGTACGGATGTCGAGGCCGTACAGGTTGCCGAGGATCGCCTTCAGGGCGTTGTAGCCACGCTGGCTGGCGGTGCCCGGCAACAGGTCCGAGCGGTTGCGATTGGCGCGAACCAGGACGTTGATCTTGCCGCCGTATGTGGTGCCCCAGACCGACTGCGCGGGCCCGGGCGGCACCGGCACGTCGACCGTGTCGCGCGGCAGGCTGAACATCGCCACCTGGCCGGTCACCGGGTCGATCGAGACGACGATCATCGTGTCCGTGTTGAACGTGTCCTCGCCGGGCCGCTGGTCGGCGCCCGAGGAGCAGGATGTTGAGCCGCTCGGTGCCATTCCACGGCGGCAGGGTGACGTCTGGCGGGCTGGCCGGCGCCGACGCTGCCGCTCGGGCGTCGGGATCGGTCGGTCGGTTGGCGTGGTCGGGCACGTCGTTGGGCGTCGGCGAGGTCGAGGCCCGACGACGCCGGGCGTGGCCCGGTGTCGCCCTCGTCGCAGGTCGCGGTGCGCGGTCGATCGAAGACGCAGTTGACGAGGCTCTGACGCGGTCAGGTCGTAGCTTGGCGACGACGACGTGGACGCCGGCCATGACCAGCAGCACCGCGACGAGCCCGGCCAGCGACAGCGGCGCCGAGGGGCATGCCGCGGCCGGCCCAGGCGGCCGCCGCCGGACGCCTCGGCAGGCGTTGATGTACGCGGCCACGCGCCAGGCGTCGACGATCGCGATGCCCGGTACACGAGGACGAGCAGGTTGACGACGAGGATCCGTGAGCACCGAGGCTGGCCAGGAGCTGACCCGAGCAGCTCGACCGGTCCAGCGCAGAGCACGATGCCGCGCGACCAGTGCGACGAGCAGCACCGGCACGGCCGCGAACCCGAGTGCGCGCGCCCACGCGCCAGCGTAGGCGTGGCCGAGCCCGGGGAAGAGGAGCGAGAGGAATGCGGCCGCGAACGCGGAGCGCGGCCCGCGCCCGCGCCACCTGCGGTGTCGGCATCGCAGGTACGATACTCGGACCCATGCCCCGCCGCTGTCGTGGAACGGACGTTCGCGCTGCGTCCGCTCGGCCGTCCGTGTCCGGTGCTCGACTCGCCGGGCGGCCGGACGAGACCAGCCACTGAGGACCCATGTTCCGACTCCGTCACCCGCCACCCCGACTTCGTCGCCGCCGAGCACGACATCCTGCGCCTGTGGCGCGAGCGCCGGACGTTCGCGCGGCTGCGGGCGCAGAACGCCGGCGGGCCGCGCTGGAGCTTCCTCGACGGCCCGATCACGGCCAACAACCCGATGGGCGTCCACCACGCCTGGGGCCGCACGTACAAGGACCTCTACCAGCGCTTCCACGCGATGCTCGGCGAGGACCAGCGCTTCCAGAACGGCTTCGACTGCCAGGGGCTCTGGGTCGAGGTCAACGTCGAGCGCGACCTCGGCTTCACGAGCAAGCGCGACATCGAGGCGTTCGGGATCGCCGAGTTCGTCGTCGCTGTGCAAGCAGCGGGTCCTGACCTTCGCGGCGCGCCAGACCGAGCAGTCGATCCGGCTCGGCATATGGATGGACTGGAACGACCCCGACGAGCTGCTCCGGCTGCGGGACCTGCTCGCCGAGCGATCCGCGCCAGCGGTCGCGACGCTCGAGGGCGCCGCACGGTCCGGTCACCGACACGGTCGAGATGCTCGTCGGGCGGCTGGGCATGCCCGAGCTGGGCGGCAGCTACTTCACGTTCAGCAACGAGAACAACGACCTCATCTGGGGCTTCCTCGCCGAGTGCCACCGCCGCGGCTGGATCTACAAGGGCCACGACTCGATGCCCTGGTGCCCGCGCTGCGGGACCGGGCCTCTCCCAGATGGAGATGAACGAGGGCTACCAGGACCGAGAGGATCCCGGGCTGACCGTCCGGTTCCCGCTCGTCGACCGGCCCGGGCGAATGCGCTCCTCGTCTGGACGACGACGCCGTGGACGCTCGCCGCGAACGTCGCGGCGGCGGTCGGGCCCGGACCTGCCGTACGTGCGCGTCCGCCAGGGCGACGACGAGTTCTGGCTCGGCAAGGGGACGCCTCCGGCAGGCGCTGGTCGGGCCCGTTCGAGGTGCTCGAGGAGCGCCCGGGGCGGGATCTCGTCGGCTGGCGGTACACGGGGCCGTACGACGACCTGCCCGCGGTCGGCGAGGCCTTCGCGGAGGAGGGCGCGGTCGCGGCGTCCGGCGCGCCGTACGAGCACCGGGTCGTCGCCTGGGACGAGGTCGGCGAGGACGAGGGGACGGGCATCGTCCACGTCGCCCCGGGCTGCGGCGCCGAGGACTTCCAGCTCGGGCACGGGCCTCGGGCTGCCGGTCATCGCGCCCCATCGACGAGGCCGGCATCTACTACGACGGGCTTCGGCTGGCTCGACCGGCCGCGAGGCGCCGAGCGGTGGCCGACGGCGATCGTGGACGACCTCGAGCGGCGCGGCTTCTTCTACCACCTCGAGCCGTACACGCCACCGCTACCCGCACTGCTGGCGCTGCGGAACCCCGCTGCTGTTCCGCCTCGTCGACGAGTGGTTCATCAGCATGGGCCCGGTCTACGACCAGCCGCGCGAGACGCTCACGCCGCGAGCAGGTCGACGCGAGCCTGCGCTACCAGATCATGGAGGTCGTGGACCGGATCCGGTGGATCCCGGGCTTCGGCTACGAGCGGGAGCTCGACTGGCTCCTGAACATGCACGACTGGATGATCAGCAAGAAGCGCTACTACGGCCTGGCCCTGCCGATCTACGACTGCCAGGCGTGCGGCTCGTTCACGGTCGTCGGCGGGCGCGAGGAGCTGCGCGAGCGCGCAGTCGAGGGCTGGGAGCAGTTCGAGGGCCACACGCCGCACCGCCCGTACGTGGACGCCGTGAAGATCGCCTGCCCCGAGCTGCGGCGCGCCGGTCGAGCGCATCACCGACGTCGGCAACCCGTGGCTCGACGCCGGGATCGTGCCCGTTCTCGACCATGCACTACCGCGAGGACCGCGACTACTGGGCAACGCTGGTTCCCGGCCGACTTCATCACCGAGAGCTTCCCGGGCCAGTTCCGCAACTGGTTCTACGCGCATGCTCGCGATGTGCACCGTCCTGCGCCGCGAGGAGCCGTTCCGGACGATCTTCGGCTACGCCACGCTGTTCGGCGAGGACGGCCGCCCGATGCACAAGAGCTGGGGCAACGCGATCGAGTTCGACGAGGCGGCCGAGCGGATGGGCGTCGACGTCATGCGCTGGATGTACGCGAACGCCCGGCCCGAGGACAACATCCTGTTCGGCTGGCACGCGGCCGACGAGGCGCGCCGGGAGCTGCTCGTCCTGTGGAACGTGTACGCGTTCTTCGTCACCTACGCCCGGCTCGCGGGCTGGTCACCGGCCGGCGGCGTCGCGGCCGCCGAGCGTCCGAGCGGCCGCCGCTCGACCGCTGGATCCTGTCGCGCACCGCCGCGACCGCGGCCGCGGTCGAGGATCGGCTGCGCGACTACGACGCGCTGCACGGCCGCGCAGGCTCGTGTCGGCCGTTCATCGACGACCTGTCCGACCTGGTACCTGCGCCTGTCCCGCGAGCGCATGCGCCGCGGCGCGACCGGCGCCGACCGCGACGCCGCGTTCGCGACGCTCCACGCGGCCCTGGTCGGGCTCGCCCGGATCGCTGGCGCCGATCCTGCCGTTCCTGACCGAATCGATGTACCAGAACCTCGTCGCCGGCGTCGACGCCGATCGGCGCCCGGACAGCGTGCACCTGACCGCGTTGGCCGGCGGAGGACCTGGCCGCCGCTCCGCGACGAGCGCCTCGAGGCCGCGATGGCCATCGCCCGCCGCGCGGTCGAGCTCGCCGCACGCTGCGCGCGTCAGGCCGGCCTCCGGATGCGCCAGCCCCTCGCGCGGCTGTGGCTGGCGCTGCCGGGCGGCGACGCTCGCCGACCAGCGACGCAGCTGCTGGAGCTCGTCGCCGGCGAGGTCAACGTGAAGTCGGTCGAGCTGATCGGCGACGAGTCCGAGCTCGTGGACCGGCGGGTGCAAGCCGCTGCTGCCGAGGATCGGCAAGCGGCTCGGGCGCGCAGATCCCGGCGGTGATGGCCGCCGCCCGCGAGGGCCGGTTCGAGGTTCGCTCCGGACGGCTCGGTCGAGCTCGCCGGGGTCGACGCTCGCCCCGGACGAGGTCGAGCTCCAGGCGGCGCCGCGACCGGGCACGGCCGTCGCCGCACGACGAGGGCCTCGTCGGTCGTGATCGACACGGAGCTAACGCCCGAGCTCGCGCGCCGAGGGCGACGCACGCGAGCTCCAGCGCGCGGTCCAGGACCTGCGGCGTGAGGCGCGAGCTGGCTCTCGACGACCGGATCGACGCTGTGGCTCGAGGGGCGTGCCCGGATCGGTCGAGCCGTTCCTGGACTCGATCGCGGCCGAGACGCTCGCCGACGAGCTCCGTCCCGAGCGCGCCGCCCGACGGCACGTCGCGCAGCGCGGCTGCGAGCTCGACTGGCGGCGAGCGTGTCGGATCGCCTTGCGCCGCCGGTCGGACGCCGGGAGGCTGGACCGGCCGCCGTGACTTCCGGATCGAGCCCGGAGACGGACGCCGACGAGGCGCCGACGAACGTCGCCCGGCCGTGGCGGGCTCGACGCCCGGCCCCACTGGCTGCCGTTCGTCGCGCTGGCGGCGGCGTCGTCGGCGGCTCGACCAGGTCGACAAGGCCCTCGTCGCCGGCCGCCTCGGCGCTGGGCCAATCGAGCGTCCAGTCGCCGGCCGACTCGCTGCGGATCGTCCTACTGGCCAGCAACAGCGGCGCCCTGTTCGGGCTTGCTCCGCGACAACGCGACCCTGTTCGCGCTCGTCTCGCTCGGCGTGATCGGCGTGATCGTCGGCTACCACGGCCGGGCCGGGCGCGAGCTGCTCGTCACGATCGCGCTCGGGCTGCCTGCTCGGCGGCGCCATCGGCAACCTCATCGACCGGTTGCGCCTCGGCTATGTCGTGGACTTCGTCGACGCCGGCATCGGCGGCTGGCGCTTGTACACGTTCAACGTCGCCGACTGCGGCCATCAGCGCGTGCGATCGTGCTGCTGCTCGCGCTGGCCCTGCTGCCGGGCCTGACGGCAGACGCTGGCAGGCGAGCGCGGTGCCCGAGCCGCGGGACGGGCACAGCTGAGCGACGACGCCGAGCCGGCGCCCTCGCCCGCCGAGCGCTCGTCGTGCCCGAGGGCCCGAGCGTCCGCCGGGTCGACCGCTTCGTCGCCGACATCGACCGGCCTCACCGCGCTCGACGTCCAGCGCCTCATCGCGCGAGGGCCGCTGACGGCCGACCGGCGCGCCGCTCCGCGCGAACACGCGCTCGAGTCCGGTGCTCGGGCCGACGCTCGACGTGCCGGCCGCGCGCGAGCCGCCGAGCACCTCGACGCCGGACCCGACGATCGAGGTCGGCCGTCGCGTACGAGGACGACGACCTGCTCATCGTCGACAAGCCCGCCGGCCTCGTCGTCCATCCGGCGCCCGGCCACTGGCGCGGGCACGCTCGTCAACGCGCTGCTCGCGCGCGGACGACCGCTACGGCGGGATCGCCGGGCGTGGCACGACCGGGCATCGTCCATCGGCTCGACCGCGACACGTCGCGGCCTGCTGATGGTCGCGCGCAACGACGCCGCGCAGCAGTCGCTCATGGCGCCAGCTCAAGGCGCGCCGGGTCAAGAAGACCTACCTCGCCCTCGTGCAGGGCAGCGTGGCGGCGGCCGCCGGGCGGATCGAGGCGCCGATCGGGCGCGACCCAAAACATCGGCAGCGCATCGCGGTCGTGGCCGATGGCCGAGCGGCGGTCACCGGCTACCGGGTTCGCGAGCGGTTCGCCAGGCTGGACGCTGCTGGAGCTCGACCTCGTCACCGGCCGCACGCACCAGATCCGGGTCCACCTCGACGGCCATCGGTCATCCGGTGGCCGGCGATCCCGGTGTATGGCACGGGTACATCGCGACGCGGCCCCGACGGCCTCGAGCGGCTGTTCCTGCATGCCTGGCGGCTCGCGCTCACGTCGGCCGTCGAGCGGCCGTCTGATCCGCGTCGAGGCGCCCCTGCCGACCGACCTCGAAGCGGTTCTCGACGGCTCAGGACCGATGCCTCGGCCGGCCGCCGACGAGACCGGTGGAGACCGGAGCCGAAGCTGCCGGCATCGAATCGCCCGGCGCCCTGACGGGCGGCCAGGGTCGTGAGCGCACGCGGCCCGGGAGCGTCCACGATGTCGACATCCGGTGCCGCGGGCACGGGCGCGGCGGCCGCTCGAGGGGTGCGCCGGGTGCGCTGCTGGTGATCATCTCGGGACCGTCGGGCGTCGGCAAGGACACGATCATCGCCGCGCTCGCGGCAGCGCCCGCGGGACCCGCGACTACCACTACGTCGTGACGTGCACGACCCGCGCCCCCCGCCGGGCGAGCGTCGATGGCATGAGCTACCGCTTCCTGTCGGCGGACGAGTTCGCGCGGCTGCGCGACGAGGGCGAGCTGCTCGAGGCGACGAGGTGCACGGCAACTGGTACGGGACGCCCCGAGGCGACGGTGCGCGACGCGCTCGCCCGAGGGCCGCGACGTGATCCTCAAGATCGACGTCCAGGGCGCGCAGGTCGTCAAGGAGAAGGTCGCCGACGCGCTGCTGATCTTCGTCGTGCCGCCGTCGCTCGAGGCGCTGTTCCAGCGCCTGCGGGCCCGCGCCACCGAGTCGGCCGACCAGCTCGAGCTGCGCCAGCGCAACGCCGCGATCGAGCTCGCGCGACAGGGCGACTACGACTACGTGGTCGTGAACGAGACCGGTGCCGTCGAGCGGCACGGCCGAGATCATCGACCGCATCGTCCTTGTCGAGCGGCGCAAGCACCCGACACGCCGGGTGCGCGTCTAGGCCGCGCTCGCGGTCGCGACGCAGCACACGTCCGCCGTGGCCGACGGCCAGGCCAGCCGCGGCTCGCGCTCGACGACCCGCACGGGCCGTCGGACGGGGCAGCCGGATCGATCGCGGACGACGGCATCGGCGCCGGAGGGCTTCGTGGAGGTGGCGGTCGACGCGCCGGGTGGGCCGGTGCGCGAACGTACACCTACGACGTGCCCGAGCGCCTGGCCGACGTCGAGCCCGGTGAGGCGGTGCTCGTGGAGTACGGTCGCCGGCGGGCGCTCGGTGTCGTGCTCGGCGACGCGACCCGGCCGCCCGACCGCGAGGCGAAGCCCATCGCGGACCGGATCCGCGCCGACGGGCCGCTCCTGCCCGAGCTGACGCTGCGCCTCGCGCGCTGGATCGCCGAACACGTACCTCGCCCCGCCCGCGATGACGATCCGGGCGTTCCTGCCGCCGGGCATGCTCGAACGCGTCGAGCTCGTGGTCGAGCTCCGCCCGAGGCGCCCGGAGCCGGCGCCCGCGCCGGCTCGCCGGAGCCAGCCCTCGACGCCACCGATCGGGCGCTGCTCGAGCAGATTCACGCCGGGCCCAGGCGCGATCCGTGACCTGAGCGCGCCGGAGGGCCGGGCCGGCGTTGCTGCGGCGGATGCGCGACCTGGCCGACGCGGACCTCGGGTCAGTCTCGAGTGGCTGCTCCTCGGCTCGGGCGCCGGTCCGCGCTACGAGCGCTGGCTCCGCCTGACCGAGCCCGGGCTCGATGCCGCGCGAGCCTCGTTGCCGGCGAGCGGGCGCCGGCAGGGCGCCTCGGCCCGCGCCAGGCGGAGGCGCTGCGGGAGCTTTTCGAGGCCGGCGTCGACGGCCTCGCGGGTGCCGACCTGGCTCGCGCGGCACGGCTCGGGCGTGCCGCGCGAGCCTCGCGCGGCGAGGACTGCGTCGCGGTCGATATCCGCGAGGCAGCCGCGCCGACCGCTGCGCCCGCCGCCGGCCGGGCCGCCGCGGCGCCGTCCGGCCGGGGACGCACCCTGACCGCCGAGCAGGCCGCGGCCGCTCGATCTCGCCCGCGCGATCCATCGGGACCGCGACGCGACGCCGCTCCTGCTCGATGGCGTGACCGGGGCGCGGCAAGACCGCGATCTACGTCGAGGCGATCGCCGCGTGCATCGAGGCCGGGCGGCCGGCGCTCGTCCTCGTGCCCGAGATCGCGCTCGCCATGCCGATCGTCGATCGGCTGCGCGCCGATCTCGGACGTCCGCGTCGCGCTGCTCCACTCGGCCCTCGGCGAGGGCGAGCGAGCCGACGAGTGGCGCCGGATCCGGGCCGGCGGCGTCGGACCTCGTCGTCGGGACCCGCATCGCGGTGCTCGCGCCGCTCGCCGACGTCGGCCTGGTCATCGTCGACGAGGAGCACGAGGCGGCCTACAAGAGCGACCGCACGCCCCGGCTCCAGGCGCGCGATGCCGCGCTGGCGCTCGGGACAGCTCGCCGGTGCGGCCGTCGTGCTGGGCAGCGCGACGCCCGCCGTCGAGAGCGTCGGCCGCGCCCGCGACGGCCAGTACCGGCGCGCCACGCTACCCGCCCGCCCGGCCGGCTCGGTGCCGCCGAGCATCGAGCTCGTCGACCTTCGGGCCGAGCTCGCGGCGGGCAATCGCGGACTGCTGTCGCCGCTCGCTCGTCGACGGCGCTCGCGGCGCTCGATCGCGACGCCGGCGAGCGGGCGATCCTCGTCATCAACCGGCGTGGCACGGCGTCGGTCGTCCTGTGCCGCGACTGCGGCACCGTCCAGGCATGCCCGGAGTGCGGACGGCCGCTCGTCTTCCATCAGGCCGGCTGCACGCTGCGCTGCCACCACTGCGGCACGCGTCGCCGCTCGCGTCGCGCTGCCCGGCGTGCGCCTCGCCGCGCATCCGCTACCTCGGGGGCGGGACGGAGCGGGTCGAGCGCGAGGTCCGCGAGCGGTTCGCCGGCGCTGCGGGTCGGCCGGCTCGACCGCGACGTCGTCGAGCGCCGGGGCGCGGCGGATCGCGTGCTCGACGCGTTCGCGACGGCCGGATCGACGTCCTCGTGGGGACGAGCCTCGTGGCGAAGGGGCATCGACGTCCCCGAGGTGACGCTCGTGGGGATGGTGTCGGCCGACGTCGCGCTCAACCTGCCCGACGAGCGCGCCGCGGAGCGGACGTACCAGCTGCTGGCGCAGGCGGTGGGCCGGGCCGGGCGAGGCGATCGCCCGGGCGCGCGATCGTCCAGACGTACCAGCCCGAGCATCGGGCGATCCGCGCCGTCGTCGACGGGACCCCGGCGCGTTCTACGACGAGGAGCTGGCCCTGCGCGACGGTTCGGGTCCCCGCCGTTCGGGCGGCTCGTCAAGCTCACCGTCGGCCCTCCCGGACCGCGACGCGGCGGAGCGCGAGGCCGCGGACGATGGCCGAGCCGGCTGCGGGCGCGGGCGACGGAACGGCGCCGGCGGATCGACGGTCGCCGGGCCGGCGCCGGCATACGTCGCCCGCCGCGCGGACCGCTGGCGGTTCAACCTCGTCCTGCGCGGCGCGACCCCGGCCGCGCTGCTCGACGGCGGCCTGGACCGCCGTGGGCGTCGACGTCGACCCGGAATCGCTGCTCTGAACGCGCGGCGGAGGGATCGTAGACGCGGCGCCTCGGGTCCCTGGCTGGTTGACGCGCCAAGGCGGGCCGCCCGAACGCAATGGGCGCAATGGACCGCCACACCGAGGAGTGCCAGATGGACGACACGACCCGGTCTCCGTACCCGCCGGCGTCGGGCGAGTCCGGTGGCGAGCCCACGAGCGATGACGCCTCGGCGCAGGCTGCCGGATCGACCGCCGGCCCGATCCGAGGCCGGTTCGGAGTGGGCCGGCGCCGACGACGGGGCGCCGGCGACAGACCAAGGACACCGGTCGGACCGCTCGCGCGTGGCCTGGCGCAGCTCGAGGCGCTGATCGCAGGATCGCCACGCATGCCGCCCCGGTCGCCCGCCAGATCGGAGCCAAGGCGGCGGAGCTGGCGGCGGCGGCGGAGCGGGCCGGCCCGCTGGCCCAGAATGCGGCCGTGGCGACCGCGGAGGCCGGTACGCGGCGCCGCGCGCCCGGGGTCGCAGCGGACCTGCGCCGGGAGCCCCCGAGCAGGCAACGGCTCGCAGCCCGACGACGTCCCAGCCGGCCGCGTCGACCGACGCGGAGCGCCGACGTAGCCGCGCAGCCGGGCGGCCAAAGTTCTGAGCGATCCGGGCGCGGGGGGCCCGCACCCCGGCGGCCGAGGCCGGGACGCCCCCGTCTATACTCATCCCATGAGCGTCCGTCCCATCGTCCTCCTCGGTGACCCGCGGCTCCGGCTAAGGGCGAGCCCGTCGACAGCTTCGGCAAGTACCTCCACGAGCTGCTCGACGACCTGACCGACACGATGCGCGCACGCGCCCGGGGTCGGGCTCGCGGCGCCCCAGCTCGGCGAGGCCGTCGCGGGCCTGCGTGGTCGAGGTCGAGGGCCAGCTCCACGAGCTCGTGAACCCGCGGATCGTCCGGTCGACGGGCAACGACCGCGACCTCGAGGGCTGCCTCTCGATCCCGGGCTACGTGGCGTACGTGAGCGCCGCGAGAAGGTCTGGGTCGTCGCGCAGAACCGGCTCGGCCGCGCGCATCAAGGTCGCGGGCTCGGGCCTCCTCGGTCGCGCCCTCCAGCACGAGCTGGACCACCTGGACGGCAAGCTCTACATCGACTACCTGGAGTCGATGGACGAGCTGATCGCCGTCGGCGGGCGAGGGCGAGCGATCCGAGCGAGGCCGAGGAGCCTCCGCGGAGGCGACGAGCGCCCTGGCGTGAGCGACGACGCGCGGGCGCGGTCCGCGCGTCCGCGACCGTGTTCCTCGGGACGGGCGCCTTCGCCGGGCCGGCCCTGCGCGCGCTCGCCGGCGCCCCGAGCGTCGAGCTCGCCGGCGTCGTCACCGGCCCGCCGCGGCCCGCCGGCCGGCCACGGGCTGCCACGCCCGACCCCGATCGACGGCCGCGCGCGAGCTGGCGCTGGGATCCCTCCTGACGCCCGAACGGCTCCGGGTCCCGCGAGGCTCGATCGACCGGGTGCTCGGCCTCGACCCGGGCTCGCCGTCCTCGCCGACTACGGCCAGATCGTTCCGGCCGCCCTGCTGGACCTGCCGTTCGGGGCACTCAACCTGCATCCCTCGCTGCTGCCCCGGCACCGCGGCGCGTCGCCGATCCCGGCGACCATCCTCGCCGGGATGACGAGGGACGGGCGTGACGCTCATCCGCATGGACGCGGGCCTGGACACGGGGCCCATCGTGGCCATGACCGAGCTGACGGCTGGACGGCACCGAGGCGGCGCCCGGACCTGGAGGCCTATCTGGCCCGCGTGGCGGCGGACGCTCCTGGTCGCCAGCCTCGGTCCGTGGCTCGCGGGGAGCATCGTGCCGCGTCCCCAGGACGATCGCGGGCGCGACGAGTGACCCGGCCGCTGCCACCGGGATCGACGGCCGGCTTGACCCGGAACGCCCGGCGGCGAGCCTAGCGCGCCAGATCCGGGCGTACCAGCCCGTGGCCGGGCTGCTCCATCGAGACCGCGCTCGGGCGGCTGGCGTGTGGAGGCGGTCGCGCTTGGTCCGACGACACCGGCGGCCCGGGCGAGCTCCTGGTCATCGACGGCCGGCTTGTGCTCTGACGGCGGCGAGTCGGCGTCGCTCGAGTTGCGGCGAGGTGCAGCCCGCCGGGCGGCCGGCGGATGACCGGCCGCCGAGTTCCTGCGGGGCCGAGGTCGGGCGTTGCTCGAGCGATCCGCCGGGCTGACGGCCACACGGGCCGCGATGCGCCGCTCGGCCAGGTCCATGGCTGCCCGCGGCGGCTCGCGGCCGGCCGCTATGCCCATCGGTGCCGATAATCCCCGGCCGAGCCATGCACCCTCGACCCGGCGCCGGACAGGCGCCCCTTCCGATCATCACCGGCGCCCGCGAATCTCCGCGATCCGCGCTTCGGGCTGGCGGGCATGCCCGTCGACGTCGTGGTCGACTGGTTCGCGGCAGCGCGGCGCGCCGGTCTACCGTGCCCGCCAGCTCGCCGATGCCGTTCTGGCGTGCGCCCTACGCTCGCACGCGCGGCCGAGGCCCGCACCCTGCCCGCGGCCTTGCGGGACGCGCTCGACGGCGGCGTTCCGCCTGGACACCCTCGCGACGACCGACGAACGACCGACCGACGGGGGTCTGACGGAGAAGGCCCTGCACCGCCTGTCCGACGGGGCGCTCATCGAGTCCGTCGCTCATGCACTACCCGGCGCGCGGGCCGATGCGCGCCGCGAGCGCCACACGGTGTGCATCTGCTCCCAGGCCGGCTGCGCGGTCGGCTGCCCGTTCTGCGCCACGGGCGAGCTCGGGCTTCGCGCGCGACCTCGAGACGAGCGAGATCGTCGACCAGGTCCGGCACGCGGCGCGGCGGCTGGCCGCCGACGGCCGCCGGCTCACGAACGTCGTGTTCATGGGCATGGGCGAGCCGCTGCTCAACCTCGATCGGGTGCTGCCGGCGTGACCGCGCTCAACGATCCGCGCCGGTTCGGGCTCGGGGCGCGGCACATCACCGTCTCCACCTCCGGCGTCGTGCCCGGGATCGAGCGGCTGACTGCCCTCGGCGCCGCAGTTCACGCTCGCCATCTCGCTGCACGCGGCGCGCGACCAGCCTGCGCGACGTGCTGGTGCCCGCTCAACCGGCGCTGGCCGGTCGCCGACGTCGTCGCCGCGGCGCGCCGCCATGCCCTCGAGACCGGCCGACGGATCAGCTACGAGGTGACGCTGATCGGGGGGATCAACGACACCGACGGCCGATGCCGACGCGCTCGGGGCGTCTGCTCAGAGCCGATCATGCGCCCACGTCAACCTGATCCCGATGAATCCCGTCGCCCACACGCCCTGGACGGCCAGCGCGCCGGAGGTCGTGGAGGCCTTTGCCGCGCGACTCCAGAACGCCGGCATCGCCACGACCGTCCGCGGCAATCGCGGCACGGACATCGGTGCGGCGTGCGGGCAGCTTGCGGCCGAGCGGGCGGGTCGTCCGGCGCCGCCGGTCGTGGCCCGACGGCGGGAACGCCTCGTGGCCGAGAGCGCATCCGCGTTGCGCGGCGAGCGCAGCCGGCAACCCGCGCCCGCGGGCATCGGGGGGCCAGGGTGACGCACGGCCGGACGAGCATCGCGGCGAGCGTCCTCGACAGCGACCTTGCCAACCTCGGCCAAGCGGTCCGCCGGGCGACGCGGGCCGGCGCCGACCGGATCCATCTCGACGTCATGGACGGCCATTTCGTGCCGAATCTGACCTTCGGCGCAAAGACGATCCAGGCCCTCCGACGACACTCCGAGCTGCCCTTCGACGCCCATCTCATGATCAGCAATCCGGGCCGCTACATCGACGAGTTCATCGAGGCGGGCTGCGATTCGATCACGGTCCATGTGGAGGTCGAGCCGGCCGAGATCGAGCCGGTCGCTGACGGCGATCCACGCGGCCGGCCGACAGCCCGGACTGTCGGTCAAACCGCGCACTCCGCTGTCCTCGCTCGACGCCTGGCGCGGCCGGTTCGACGTGGTCCTGGTCATGACCGTCGAACCCGGCTTCGGCGGCCAGACGTTCATGCGCGACGTGGCCCTCGCCAAGCTCGGCCCGGCCCGCGACCACGTGCCCGCGCTCGGCGGCCAGATCCACGTCGACGGCGGCGTCAAGCGCGACAGCGCCGCGGTCGTCGGCGAGCAGGGCACCGACGTGCTCGTCGTCGGGTCGGCGCTGTTTCGCAAGGGCGTTGACATGGCCGCCGAGATCCGGCTCATCCGGTCGCGCGCCGACGAGGCGTATGACGGCAGGCAGCATGACGCCGCCCGCCGTCCCTCCGCGCGATCGGCCGATCGCGACCGGATGGCCGTGGCCGGCTCGTCGGCGACCCGCGTACCCGGCCCATCCGGAAGCGAGCGTTGAACCCGGCCGTCCGCGGGCCGCTGCGGGAAGCCGGAGTCGGGACGAACGGCGCGCTCCGGTGCACGGGCTGAGCGGCCGGTGAGCGAGGATCTCGTGCCCATCGACGCGATCGTGGACGCATCGGATGCCGGCGGCCGCCCGACCACGGCGGGCGGTCCGGTCGGCGGGGCGTCAGGCGAGACCCGCTCGGCCGGCAGTGGGACAGAGCCCGGCCTCGAGACCGGTCACCTGGGTCGCCGCAACGAGCGCATCCTCATCGGCGCCGTCGCCGGCTACATCGCGATCCTGTCGGCCCTGATGATCGCGAAGGGCGTGTCGATCACGCCCGACGTGCTGCTCGTCGCGCTCGGTCTCGCGGCACTCATCCTCGGTCGCGGCCGGCTCTTCCTGCGCGACTGGATTCCGTTCATCGGGCTGTTCTTCGCGTACGAGCTGATGCGTGGCTACGCGGACAACTTCGGGGCCGCGGTGCACGTGACCGACGTGGTCGCGATCGAGCGCTTCCTGTTCGGTGGCAACCTGCCGACCCAGGCCCTCCAGGACTGGTTGCACCCGGCGAGCGGCACCGATTGGATCGCGGTCGTGGCCACCATCTTCTACTTCCTGCACTTCCCGCTGCCGATCGCCGTGGGGTTCTTCCTGTGGCTGAAGCGCCGCCGCATGTACTACGACTACGTGGCGGCGCTCATCCTGCTGTCGATGGCCGGCTTCCTGACGTATCTCGTCCTGCCGGTCGCGCCGCCGTGGTGGGCGGCCGAGCACGGGGCGATCCCCGCCGCGAACGGCGCGCCCGCCATCGAGTACCTCAAGCAACAGGGCTTCGACAGCCTGGCCAGCATGTTCGGGTTCCAGGGCAACTACGTGTTCAGCTACACGATCTACGACATCAACCCGAACCCCGTGGCGGCGTTCCCGTCGCTGCACGCCGGCTATCCGTTCCTGGCATTCCTGTTCGCCCGACGCAGCTTCGGCCGGCCAGGCTGGCTCATGCTCGGCTACGCGGCATGCGTGTGGTTCAGCGTCGTGTACCTGGCCGACCACTACGTCCTGGACATCCTCGGCGGCCTGGCCTACGCGAGCGTCGCGTACTGGGCGGTCATGCACGGTCCGGCGCGGCTGCGGCGGCTCGTCGAGCGGGCCGCCAACGAGCCGCGGGCGGCGGGAACGGCCGAGCGCGAGGACGTGGGCGCGCTCGGGCGCCTCGGGGGCCAGGTGCGCTGGCCGATCGTCGTCCAGGGTGCTGCGATCGCGATCGTGGGTGGGCTGGGCATCGCGTTCATGGTCCGGTCGGGCGCCCTCGGAGGCGCGGCCGGTCCGCTCTACCTGGTGCCGTGGGCGGCGTTCCTCGGCGGGCTGTGGCGGCTTGCCGTTCGCCTCGTGGCGCGCTGATCGTCGGGCCGCCATGCGTGCGCTGCTCCAGCGCGTGACCCGGGCCGAGGTGCGCATCGACGACGAGGTCGTGGGCACGATCGGTCACGGACTTGTCGTGCTCCTCGGTGTCGGCCCGAACGACACCGATGCCGTGGCCGACGGGCTCGCCGGGCGGCTGACCGAGCTCCGGATCTTCGCCGACGACACGGGTCGCACGAATCGCTCGATCGTGGATGTCGCCGGTGCGGTCCTGGCCGTGAGCCAGTTCACCCTCTACGCGGACACGAGTCGCGGCCGGCGACCGGGGTTCACCGGTGCGGCCGCGGCGGACATCGCGCTCGCCCGCTACGAGCGCTTCTGCACGGCCCTGGCGGGTCTGGGCGTGCCCGTGGAGCGCGGCCGCTTCGGCGCGTCGATGGCGCTCGAGCTGGTGAACGACGGCCCGTTCACGATCTGGCTCGATACCGGGGGCTGAGGGCGCGATCGCGCACGCATGCGCGACGATCGCCCGGGCACCGCCTCGGGTCGCGAGGGGCGCCTCGTCAGCGGGCGGACTTGCTGAGCGTGCGCGAGCAGCGCGTGCACACGAGCGCGCGTTGCGGACGGCCGTCGATCACGACGACGCGCGACTGCAGATTGGGTTGGTAGCGGCGATGCGCCCGAACGCGGTTCATTCCCGACGACTGGGGATTGAAGCCGCCCATCGAGGCCTTGCCGCAGATGGCACAGGAGCGGGCCATGACTACCTTTCGAACGTTGGCGGTGGCAGGCGAAACCGGCCGGGCAGGCCGGAGCGGGGCGGTATGATAGCACGCCAGCCGGCCCGATCGACCCCCGCCGGCCCCCTGCGCCGGTCGGCCGCTCGACGGGCCATGGCGCTCTCGGAGGTGCGAGACCGAGTGCCACATCAAACGGGCCCCGGCCGGTCGCTCGTGACCCGGCGCGCGATCACCGACCTCGTGCGCGCGGCGACACTCGGCTCGTATGGCGTCGTCGGCACGGCGTCGGGTCCGCTCGGCCGGCTGCTCGGCCGCCTCGGGCTGGTGAGTCCGGGCGTCCATGTTCAGCTCCGTGACGACATCGAGATCGATCTGGATCTCGTGGTTGCCTACGGCCTGCCTGTCGCCGAGGTCGCGCGCCAGGTCGATTCGGCGGTCCGCTATGCGCTCCGGCACGGCGTCGATCGGGAGGTCATGCGCCTGACCATTCATGTCGACGGCCTGTGCATCCAGCCGGGCTCGATCCCGCCGTCGACGGCGACGGCCGGCGGCGGCCCGGCCCATGCCCCGGGGCCAGGGCCCGAAGGACCGACGTCCGATCCCAGGCCGCTCGCACCGGGCGACCCTGCTCCGGCCGCGCACAATGGCACGGGCGGAGAGCGCGCGACGCGGCGGGCCGCCGTGCGACGCACCGGATCGGGCCGGCCAGGCTCGGGTCACGGTCGGGACGCCGCGTGAGCCGTAGCACTGGCATGCGAGCGGCACTGGCCACGCCACCGAGCGGCGCCGGATGAGCCGACGCTCGTGCGACGGCGCGGGCCTCCTCGCCGCCTTCCGAGCCGCCGTCGCGAATCTGGAACGTCACGTCGACGAGATCAACGGGCTGAACGTGTATCCCGTGCCCGACGGCGATACCGGCGCCAACATGCTGGCCACGGTTCAGGCCGCGCTCGAGGAGGCGGAGCGGGCCGATCCGGTGACGGCCGAGCGCATCGCCGCGGCCATCAGCATGGGTGCCCTCATGGGCGCCCGGGGCAACTCGGGCGTGATCACGAGTCAGGTGTTCCGGGGCATGGCGGAAGCGCTCGGTGGCAAACGCCGGTTCAATGGACTGGACCTCGCGCACTCGCTTCGGGAGGGCACCCGGACCGCGTACGGGGCCGTCGCGCGACCGGTCGAAGGCACGATCCTCACGGTGGTCCGGGAGGCGGCCGAGGCGGCCGTAGCGGCGGCCGAGGACGATCCCGACCTGGAGACGGTCCTCGGGGCCAGCGTGGAAGCGGCCGAGCGGGCCGTCGCGAAGACGCCCTCGCTGCTCGCGATCCTGCGCGAGGCAGGCGTGGTGGACGCCGGCGGTCAAGGCTTGTTCCGACTCTTCCAGGGCGCCCTGCAGCACCTGCGCGGCGAGGCCGCAACGCGCGCCCGTCCGGCGCACGAGCCCGGACGACCGGCGGCGATTCCGGCCGCCGACGAGGTGTTCGGCTACGAAACGATGTTCCTGCTCGAGGCGCCCGCTGGCGCCCCGCTCGACGTCGATGCGATTCGGGCACACCTTAAATCGGTCGGCGATTCCGTCCTCGTCGCGGGCGACCCCCGGGCCGTCAAGGTGCATGTGCACACCGATCGGCCCGACGGCGTGATCGCCTACGGCCTCGGGCTCGGTGCGCTCAGCCGGATCAGTGTCGAGAACCTCGATCACCAGGCCCGCGATGTGCGGGAGGCGCGGGCGGCGGGATTTGCCGGGCCCGCGACGGGACTTGCCGGGTCGGCTACGGGGCGCACCGGGTCCGCTACGGAGTCGCACGCCCGCCCGCCGTCCGCCGGCGGCACCGTGCGGGCAGGATCGGTCGGCCACACTGAAACGAAGCCGGCGCGTCATCGGACGACCGCGCCCGAAGATGCGGCCGGCACGGTCGCCTCGGTCGAGGAGCGCCCGCCCGCACCGCCAACGGATCCAACGAACGGCGCGACGCCGAGGGCGGCACGGGGGGTGGTCGAGGCCATCGTGGACGCCACCCGTCCGTTTGGCGGGACCGGACCGGCCGTGGTTGCCGTGGTCGCGGGTGAGGGCCTCGCTCGCATCTACCAGGAGTTCGGGGTCGACCAGCTCATCCAGGGCGGGCAATCGGCCAATCCCAGCACCGGCGAGCTGCTCCGCGTGGCGCGGCTTGCCCGAGCGCGTGAGGTGCTGCTCCTGCCGAACAACCCGAACGTCCGGCTGGCAGCCGAGCAGGCCGCGGCCCTGTGCACCGAGAAGCGCATCGTGGTCGTGCCCACACGGAACGCTGCCGAGGGCCTGGCGGCGCTGCTCCGGATCGATCCCACGAAGGACGCCGCTGCCAACGAGGCACCGATGACCGCCGCCGGGCGCGCGATCCAGACACTCCAGGTCACCGAGGCGGTCCGCGACGCGAGCATCGACGGACGCAAGGTCAAGAAGGGTCAGACGATCGTGCTCGACCCCGACGAGGGGCTCGTCGCCGCCTCGTCCGACCGCGAGCGCGCCATCCTGGCCGGCGTCGCGACATTTCGACCGGAGACCGAGCTCGTGACCGTGTACTACGGCGACGGCGCCGACCTCGACGAGGCCGAGGCCACGGGCCACGCGATCGGCCAGGCGCTGCCCGGCGCCGAGGTCGAGGTTGTGCACGGCGGCCAGCCGCACTACCGCTACCTGTTGTCGGCCGAATAGGCGGATGACAGGCACGACCCGAGGGCCGGCACGCTCGGTCCGGACCGCCCCGTCCGCCCGGCCGGCCCGGCCGGTCGCGCACCGGCCCGGTCCGCTCCCGGCCGATCCCGGCGACCGGCTCGAGCTGCCCGTCGGCTTGTCGACCGTACCCGCGGCCAGCGTGCTGCATCGCCACGGGCCGCGCCTGGGCATCCTGACCGTGCGCGACCTGCTCTTCCACCTGCCCCGCCGCTACGACGACCTGCGCGAGCTCCACGATCTGTCCGACCTGGGTCGGCTCGAGCCGGGCACGGTCGTGAGCGCGCGGGCACGGGTCGTCGACGTGGCCGTGTCGCGGACGTGGCGCCGGCGGGTGCAGGCCACCACCGCCCGGCTGCGTGACGCCACGGGCGAGGCCGAGGCGACATGGTTCGGGCGGCGCTTCATCGAGCGTCGGTTGCACGTCGGCGACGAGGTCATCGTCAGCGGTCGGCTCAAGCGCGGTGGCGTGACACCGCTCATCGACAACCCGGACTTTCAGCGCGCGGACGACGAGACGCTCCTGCACGCGGGTCGGATCGTGCCTGTATACGGGCTGACGCAGGGGCTGACGGCCGTCCGCCTCCGGGCCGCGGTTCGTGGCGCGCTCGACCTCGCCGGCGATGCCTATCCCGAGTACCTGCCCGAGTCGCTACGTCGTTCGGAGGCCCTCGGCCCGATCGGCGACGCGCTCGAACAGGCCCACTTTCCCTCGACCTTCGAGACGCTCGCTGCCGCGCTGCGCCGCCTCGCGTACGACGAGCTGCTCGCCCTCCAACTGGGCATGGTCGCCCGACGACGCGCCCGCGGGCACGAGGCCGGGCTCCCGATCGAGGCGCGTGACGCGGAGCTGGAGCAGGTTCGCGACGCCATCCGCGCGGCCCTCCGCCGGCGTCTGGGCGAGGCCGTCGAGCTCACGACCGACCAGGTCGACGCGATCTCGGCGATCCGCACCGACCTCGGCTCGACGACGCCGATGCTGCGCCTGCTCCAGGGTGACGTCGGCTCGGGCAAGACGGCCGTCGCCGCCGCCGCGCTCGCGCTGACGGCACTGGCCGGCCATCAGGGCGTGCTCCTCGCCCCGACCGATCTGCTCGCCCGCCAGCACCTGACGACGATTGGCGAGCTTCTGGCCGACCTCGGGATCGAGCCGGTGCTCCTGGTCGGCGCCCTGTCGGCAGCGGGACGACGCAACGCCCTCGAGGCAATCGCCGACGGACGGGCCGGGATCGTGGTCGCCACGCACGCCGTGCTCGAGGAGGCCGTCGCGTTCCGATCGCTCGCGCTCGCGGTCATCGACGAGCAGCACCGCTTCGGCGTCGAGCAGCGCGGCCGGCTCGAGGCCAAAGCCGGCGGACGCGTGCCGCACGTCCTGCTCATGACGGCGACGCCCATCCCGCGCACGCTCGGGCAGGTCCTGTACGCGGACCTCGAGGTGTCGAACCTGCACACGCCGCCCGCCGGGCGACTCGCCATCGGGACAGGCATCCGCCACCCGGCCCAGCTCGATCGCCTGTGGGACTTCGTGCGTCAGACCGCGGGCGAGGGCCAGGCCACATTCGTCGTCGTGCCGGCCATCGAGGACAACGAGGGCAGTGACGTCGTCGCCGCGAAGTCCGAGGCCGCGCGCCTCCAGGCGCTCCTGCCGGGACTCCGGGTCGGCCTCGTGCACGGCCAGATGAAGGCGGCCGACCGTGACCGCGCCCTGGGCGACCTGCGCGACGGTGCGCTCGACGTTCTGGTCGGCACGACGGTGCTCGAGGTCGGCGTCGACGTACCGCGCGCGACGCTCATGGTCATCGAGTCGGCCGACCGCTTCGGGCTTGCCCAGCTCCACCAGCTGCGCGGCCGGGTCGGCCGCGGCGACGTGCAGTCGTACTGCGCGCTGGTGTCCGACGCCGCGGCCAGCACCGAGCAGTGGCAGCGCCTCGTCGACGGGCGGCGCGAGCCGGAGACGACCGAGCAGGCCCGGCTCGTTGCCGTGGCCAGAACCACCGACGGCTTCGCCCTGGCCGAGAAGGACTGGGAGCTCCGCGGCGAGGGCGACGTCCTGGGCCTGGTCCAGAGCGGCTTGCCCGGTCTCCGGGTCGCGACCCTGGCGCGTGCCGATCACCGCGCGCTGGCGGTCGATGCCCGGACGGCCGCGGAGGCATTGCTCGGGCCGTCGGGCGAGTTCGGTGCCGATACCGGCGCCCTGCGCCACGAGCTCGAGCACGGCTGGCTCGCCCGGGTCTGGAAAGGCGAGCCCGAGAGTGGCGCCTGACGCGGGACGTGTCATCGCCGGTCGTGCCAAGGGCATTCGGCTCGTCGCGCCCGGGCCGGGCACGCGACCGCTGGCCGATCGCGTCAAGCAGACGCTGTTCGCGATCCTCGAGCCCGACCTGCCCGGGTCGCGCGTGCTCGACCTCTTCGCCGGCAGCGGCGCCGGGGGCATCGAGGCGCTCAGCCGCGGAGCGGCGGCGGCCGTCTTCGTGGAGCGTGATCGACGCGCGATCGAGGCGATCCGCGAGAACCTCGTCCGGGCGGGCTTCGGAGCCCCGGCCGCGCTCGTGGTTCGAGCCGACGTCCTCGCGTTCGTCGGGCGGCCGCTCGAGGGGCACGTCCCGTTCGACCTCGTCATCGCGGACCCGCCGTACGCCGACGCGGAGGTGCTGCCAACGATCCTGGGCCGCCTCGGCGCGCGCCTGGTTCCGTTCGTCGACGGTGGTCAATTCGTGGCCAAGCACTTCTGGCGCGATCGGCCGCCGGAGCGGGTGGGTATGCTGGCGCTCGAGCGGGAGCGGCGCTTCGGCGAAACGAGCCTGTCGTTCTACCGCCGTGACCGGACACGGGAGGATGGCTGATGGCCGAGGCGAGCGTCGCGGTCTATCCGGGCTCGTTCGATCCCATCACGACCGGCCACCTGGATGTCATCGAGCGTGCCGCGAAGGTCTTCGACCGGCTCATCGTGGGCGTCCTGGCGAACCCGCGCAAGACGCCCCTCCTGTCGGTTGACGAGCGGCTCGCGATCATCCGCGAATCGCTCGCCGAGGCACTCCCGGCCGAGCTCGCGGGGCGCGTCGCCGCGACGGCGTTCGACGGCCTGACGGTCGAGTTCTGCCTGGCCCAGGGCGCGCGCTTCGTCGTGCGCGGCCTGCGCGCGATCTCCGACTTCGAGGCCGAGCTCCAACTCGCACACACGAACCGCGTGCTCGCGCCCGAGGTCGACACGATGTTCTTCATGACCGCGCTCGGGCACGGCTACGTGAGCTCGAGCCTGGCGCGCGAGATCGCGTCCTTCGGCGGCGACGTGTCGAGCCTCGTGCCGGCCCCGGCGGTGGCGGCCCTGCGCCGTCATCTCGGTCCCGAATTCCGGCTGACCGGCTACCTGGAACGCGTCGGTCGGCTCCCCCGAAGTGCCATAATCCGTCCGACGTCCGCGAACGCGTCGCGGGCTCGGGCGTTAGCGCGGAGGGCCATCCGATCGACATCATCTTCCTCGTCGAGCGCCTCGAATCGCTCGTCGCCAACGGGAAGAAGCTGCCCCTCACCAACAACGTCGTCGTCGACCAGAACGTGGCGCTCGGCCTGATCGACGAGCTGCGTGTCGCCGTGCCCGAAGAGGTCCGCGCGGCGAAGCGCATCAGCTCCGAGGGGGAGCGGATCATCGAACAGGCGCAGGACGAGTCCGAGCGAGTCATCGCCCGCGCCCAGGAACAGGCGACGTTCCTCATCGAGGAACGCGGTTTGACCCAGGCGGCGGAGGAGGAGAGCCGGCGCATCATCGCCGCCGCCGAGCGGCAGGCCGACGACATCCGGCGCGGGGCGGACGAGTACGCGGTGCAGATCCTCGTCGGGCTCGAGGGCGACCTCGTCAAGACGCTCCAGAGCGTCAAGAAGGGCATCGACCTGCTCGACGAGCGGCGAGCGGACCTGCGCGAGGAGGCCGCAGACGACGCGCGTCGTAACGGTACGTACGGTGCCGACGGCGCGTTCGACGAGGACGAGGCGGAGGGAACCTCGGAACCGGCCCGGCTGTGACCCGTTCCGGCCCGCGATCCGGCCGGCGCCGTGCCGGCCACTCGGCCGATGCCGCGGCGGCGGCCGCCGCTCGCGCCGAGTTCGGAGCGCTCGATCCGAACGTGGCGCTCACCTTCCCACTCGCGGGCCTCCTGGCCGAGCCGCCCGGCACCTCGCGCACGTTCGAGGTCGACGTCTCGGGCATCGACGCCGGCGACGACATCCAGCTCGCCCAACCCGTCAGCGGCAACCTGCACGTCGCCCGGACCAACCGCGGCGTGCTCCTCGACGCCGATCTCCGGACGGCGCTCGCGACCGAGTGCAGCCGCTGTCTGCGCCCGATCGAGGTCCCGCTCGAGCTGGCCATCGACGAGGAGGTGCTGCCCTCGGTCGAGCTCGCGAGCGGCGCGCCGGTCGACGCGGCCGACGAACCCGACGTCGCGCGCCTGAACGATCATCACGAGCTCGAGCTGCTGCCCCTGGTCATCGACGCGATCCTGCTCGCCGAACCGATCGCGCCCGTCTGCCGCCCCGACTGCCCGGGTCTGTGCGCGACCTGTGGCGAGCCGCTCGATATGGGCGTGCACGACCATCCCGACGAGACGGATCCGCGGCTGGCGGTCCTGGCGGCCTTCCGGCCGGTCGACGACGACGATGTGCCTGCCGAGGACGGCGCCCCGGAGGCGCGGGCCGAGGCCGAACCGAGGCATCGACCCGACGATTGAGGGACCGGGTCGGCCACCTCGAGGCGGCGTCTCGGGTTCAGCTCGCCGCCAGCGCGCCATCGCGGGTGCCAGGCGACACGTGCGCGGATCGCCGGATTCGGGCTACACTCGCGCGTCGGCGGCGCTGCCTCGATCCGGGGCCGGCCGCCGTTTCGCGGAGTGCGTGATCGCGCCCGGGCGACGGGTTCGGGCGAACCGCGCCGCCGCAGCATCGCCGACTCGCCGCCCACCGACCGGCCCGCCCGCCGGATCGAACGACCGGCCCGAAAGGAGCGACCGACCCATGGGTGTCCCGAAGCGCAAGGTGTCTCACGCCCGCCAGGGCGAGCGCCGCAGCCACCTGGCCCTGAGCCTGCCGCGGCTCGAGGAATGCCCGCACTGCCACGAGCCCAAGCAGCCGCATCATGCCTGCCCCAACTGCGGCTACTACAAGGGTCGGCCGGCGATCGAGATCAAGCCAAGCGGCGAACAGTCCGCTTCGTAGGCGGCGGTGGTCGCACTCACGTCGCCCGCCGGGATCACCGCACCGGCTCGCATCGCCGTCGACGCCATGGGCGGCGACCACGGTCCCGCCGAGGTCGTTCCGGGCGCCCTCGCCTACGCGCGCGCCCATCCTGAGGATCAGCTCCTGCTGGTCGGCCGCGAGGCCGTGGTGCGCGACCTGGCTGGGCCCCTGCCCGAGAACGTCGCCCTGGTCGCCGCATCCGAGGTGATCGGGATGGACGAGCATCCGGCCCTCGCCCTTCGAGAGAAGCGCGACGCATCGATCCTCGTCGCCTGCAATCTCGTGCGGCACGGCCAGGCCGACGCGGTCGTGACCGCCGGCCACACCGGCGCCGGCATGGCCGCCGCGGTCCTGCGCCTGGGCAGGCTACCGGGTGTCGACCGGCCGGCCCTAGCCGTGCAGATGGTCACCGACAGCGGGCCGTTCGTGTTCCTCGACATCGGTGCCAACCCCGACTCGACGGGCGAGAACCTCTACCAGTACGCGCACATGGGCGCGATCTTCGCCGAGCATGCGCTGCACGTCGCGAACCCGCGCGTGGCATTGCTCTCGATCGGCGAGGAGAAGGGCAAGGGCGACGCCCGGATCCAGCGCGCAACCGAGCTGCTCGACGCGACCGCGCTCAACTTCGTCGGCAATGTCGAGGGCAAGGATCTCGTCAGTCACCTGGCGGACGTCGTGGTCTGCGACGCGGTCGTCGGCAACGTGACGATCAAGTTCTTCGAGGGCCTCTCGAGCTTCATCTTCGACCAGCTCCGCAAGGAGTTCGAGCGCCCGCCGCGGGGACCCCTCGCGTACGCGCTCCTGCGACCCGGGATCGAGCGCATTCGGGCGGTGTTCGACTACGAGAAGGTGGGTGGCTCGCCGCTGCTGGGTGTGCGCGGGACCGTGATCATCACCCATGGCCGTGCTCGACGGCGCATGATCACGTTCGCGGTCGAGACGGCCGCGGCGGCCGTGCACAGCCGGGTACCCGAGCTCATCGGCCAACGCTTTGCCGAGGGAGCCAGCGACGTGCCTGTGGGCGCCCGGGATGCCGAGTCGGAGGATGACGCGGCCGACCTGCCCGCGACTTCCGGAGTGAGGGTCGGCACGGGCGGGTCGGATGTCATGGGGAGAGGCGAATGAGCGCAGCCGGGCTGTCGGTGGGGCGAGCCGTGGTCGGCGACATGATCCGCTTCGCGGCGGTCGAGGTGCCCGGGGTCTTGCGCGTCGGTCGGGCGGGGCCGGCATGGCGGCGCTGGCTGGGCGGTTCGCCGGTCGAGGTCCGGACCGCCGAGGGTCGGGCGTCGGTGCGCCTGTGGATCGTGGCCCGGCCGGGACAGCGTCTCGTGCCGCTCGTCGTCGACGTGCGCGCCGCCGTCGGCGGCGCCATCGAGCGCCTGCTCGGGCTGGAGCTCGCGTCGCTCACGATCGTGGTCGATGGCATTGGCGCCTGACGCCCGGCGTCGACCCTGAACGGCGCAGCGCTGTTCCAGCCATGAGCGGGACGTCCGATCGCGTCCGTGCGCTACGCGCCGGGCGTCGGCTCGCGCTTGCCGCCCTGTTCGAGGCGGAGTTCGGCCAACGCACGCCGAACGCCATCCTGGAGCGGCATCTGGCCGAGATCGAGGCCGATCCGCGCGCGGGCCGGCTGGCCAGGGCGATCGTCGACGCGGTGGTCGAGCGGCGCGACCGAATCGACCGCCTGATCACGGAAACGGCACCGCAATATCCCGTCACCAGCCTCGCCCGGATGGACCGCGCATTGCTCCGTGGGGCCATTGGCGAGGTGCTACACTCCGCGACGACGCCGGCCCGGGTGGCGATCGCCGAGTGGGTCGAGCTGGCCCGGATCTACAGTGGAGACCCGATGCGTCGCCTCATGAATGGCGTCCTCGGGCGCATCGCATCGACGCCAGGCGGGTCTCCGGGACGACCGGAACCCGTCACGCCAGAGGAAGCACGCGGCGCCTAGCCGACGGCCCCCACCGAGGAGGGAGTCTGTGTCCACCACCTACGATCGGCTCAAGAAGATCGTCGTCGAACAGCTCGGCGTCGACGAGAACGAGGTGAACCCAGAGGCCTCGTTCGTCGACGACTTGAACGCCGACTCACTCGACCTGGTCGAGCTCATCATGAGCCTCGAGGAGGAGTTCGGGACCGAGATCTCCGACGAGGATGCCGAGAAGATCCGGACCGTTCAGGACGCCGTCGACTACATCGACGAGCACGCTTCCTCGTAAGCCCTCGGTCCGGTACGGGATGCGCCCGGCGGCCGCGTTCGCGGAACGTCTCGGGCTCCCGATCATCGACGTCGACCTGCTCGAGCAGGCGCTCGTCCACAGCAGCTATCTGCACGAGCATCCCGAGTCGGCGCCCGGTCACAACGAGCGCCTGGAGTATCTCGGCGACGCGGTCGTGAGCCTCGCCGTCTCGGAGGCCTTGTTCGTCCGTCACCCGAACGACGACGAGGGCGTGCTCTCGGCCCGCCGTGCGGCGATCGTGTCGACGACCGGCCTCGCACGTCTCGCCGGACGGCTCGAGCTCGGTGAGCTCATCCTGCTCGGCGAGGGCGAGTCCACGCGTGGCGGCCGGCGCCGTCCGTCCCTGCTGGCGTCCACGTTCGAGGCGGTCGTCGGCGCCCTGTACCTGCAGCTCGGATTCGGGCCGGTGCGTGACTGGCTGATCGAGCTTGCGGGTCCGGAGCTCGCGGCCGAGCAGGGCCTGCCCGCGCTCAAGAGCCCGAAGAGTCGCTTGCAGGAGTACACCCAACGCCGGACCGGGGCACGACCCTCGTATCGGGTCATCGCTGCGGTCGGGCCGGACCACGAGAAGGTGTTCCGCGTGGCCGCGGTTGTGGAGGGCGAGACGCTGGGCATGGGCCAGGGGCCGTCCCGGCGCACGGCCGAAACCGCCGCCGCGGCGCAGGCGCTCGAGCAGCTCCGGAGCCGCTCGCGGTCCCGGCATGCCCGGGCAACATCGGACGGCGGCATCGGGGCCCGTGACGAATATGCTCGCGTGGGCGATACGCCGGCAGGCGGACCCGACGCCGAGGTGCTCGGGGCGGCGTCGACGAACGCCCGCCCGAGACGGCGGGATCCGAATCGCGACGCGGAGACGGGCCGGTGAGCGGCGCTCGTCTGCTGTCCCTCCGGCTGCACGGCTTCAAGTCCTTCGCCGAGAAGACGCTCGTCGAGTTCGGTCCGGGCATCAGCGCCGTCGTCGGGCCAAATGGTTCGGGCAAGAGCAATCTGGCCGACGGCCTTCGCTGGGCGCTCGGCGAGCAGGGCCGCTCGCTGCGCGTGCGCAAGAGCGAGGACGTGGTGTGGGCGGGCTCGGAGAAGCGGGCAGCCGTGGGCATGGCCGACGTCAGCCTCCTGCTCGACAACTCGGACGCGCTGCTACCCCTGGAGTACAGCGTGATCGAGCTCGGGCGGCGCCTGTACCGTTCGGGCGAGAACGACTACCTGCTGAACCGGCAGCGTGTCCGACTACGCGATCTCGTCGATCTCCTCGACGCCGCCAACCTCGCCGACAACGCGTTTCTGTTCATCGGCCAGGGCATGGTCGATCAGGCGCTCGCGCTGCGTCCAGAAGAGCGCCGGCCACTGTTCGAAGAGGTGGCCGGCGTCCGCAGGCATGAGCGGCGCCGGCGCAAGGCCGAGGAGCAGCTGGCCGAGTCCGAGACGAACCTGGCCAGGGTCGAGGACATCTTGGCCGAGCTCCGCCCCCAGGCGCGGCGGCTGGCCATCCAGGCCGAGCAGCATGCCAGTCGGCTGACGGCGGGCGACGAGCTGGGCGCGGCCCTGCTAGCGAGTGCGCACGCTCGCTGGCACGCGGCGGCCGCGGATGCCGAGCGAGCCGCCGTGGCGCGGGCCCGGAGCCGGGCCGAGGCCGAGCGCCTGCTGGCGGAGCTGTCCGCCGCCGAGGCCGACGTGGCCGCCATCGGTCGCGAGCTCGACGACCGCGCCGCCCAGCAGGCCGAACGCCGCGCTCGCCATGAGGCGGCGCGCGCGGCGCTCATGGGACTGCGTCTGCGGCGCGAGCGACTCGCCAGCGAGCACGCGGCACTCCTGCGCGATCGCGAGCGCCTGATCCGCGAGCGCGATGCCGCCGGGGCTGACCTCGCGGCCCAGCGGCGGCGCCTCGCGCTGCCCGTGCCCGAGCGCAATCACGAGCTCGAGGCGTCACTGGCGGATGCCGAACGGACGCTGACCGACGCACTCGCCGAGCTGGCTGGGCTTCGGGCGGCGCGCCAGGCGGAGGGCGAGCAGATCGCGGCGCTGCGCCGCGTGGCGGCGGCCCGCGCCTCCGAGCGGGAGGCCGCCCGTCGACGGGCGGCCGATGCCGAGCGGCGTCTGGCGGAGGAGCGTGCGCGGGCCGACACGGCCGCCGCCCAACGGGCTGGGCTCGAGGCGGAGCTCGGCGATGCTCGATCTGCCCTCGCGGCGATCCTCGAGACGCTGGAGGCCGCGCTGGCCGAACGCGAGGTGGCTCGATCCGCCCTGGAGGCCGCCGAGGCCGACCACGCCGCGGCGAACGTCGAGGCGCGAACGGCCGCGGAGACGCTCGCGGCCGCGCGTGCCCGGCGAGACGCGGCACGCGCCCGGCTCGACGAGGAGGAGTCGCGGGGCATCGCCCGGGCTGCCCGGCGCCGGGGTGGCCGCCGGGTGGACGAGGAGTTGGCCGTGGAGCCCGAGCTGCGGTCCGCCGTCGAGGCTGCGCTCGGGGAGGGCGCACGCGCCTACGTGCTCGCCCGCGACCAGATCGGCGAGCTCGGGTCCGAACGAGGCGTGCTCGTGGCGGCGGAAGCGCTCGAGACCGGACCTGTCGGCCGGCGACGCGGCGACTCGTCGGACCGTGCCGAGCCAGCCGTCCGGATCCTGCTCGACGCCGTGCTCCAGGCCGGCGGCGGCCGGCTGTCCAGCGCCGTGCGACGCGATCCGGGCGGAGCGGCGACGCGCCTGCTCGAGCGGGTGGTGTGGCTGCCGGACCTGCCCGCGGCGCTCGGCGTGCAGGCCATCCTGCCCGAGGGCTGGCTCGCCGCAACTCGTGACGGTTCGGCCGTCGTGGGCACGACGCTGACCACCCTCGGGCACGGGGATCCGCTGCTGGAGCGACGCGCTCAGCTCGTGCACCTTGAGTCGGAGCTCGAGCAGCTCGGCGCGAGCACCCGGGCTCTGGAGGCCAGGGCCGCGGCCGCGGGTGCCGCCGCAGACGATGCCAGGGCTCGACTCGACGCGGCGAGCCGAGCCGAGGCGAGCGGGACCTCGGAGCGGCGCCGCCTCGAGGAGGTCGAGCGCAGGGTGGCGCGCGCGCTCGAGGCCGTGGCGCGCGAGGCAGGCTGGCACGCGGCGCAGGTCGAGCGTCTGACAGCCGAGCTCGATCGCGAGCGCGATGCCGAACGGGCCGCATCGGCCGGCGCGGGACCGCACACGAGCCCGGGGTCGGACGCCGCGACTGCGCCCGACGGGGCCGGCGGATCGGGCGGCGCGACCGGTACCGCGGACGCGAGCCCGACCGGCGCGGCGGACCCGATCCCGAGCGCGGCGGTCACGACCTGGCAACGTCGGGTCGACGAGCTGCGCGCCCGGCGCGAGCGGCTGGCCGACGCCGCGGCCCAGGATCAAACGGTTCGACGCGCAGCCGAGCACGAGCGGGCCCAGGCTGAGGCGGCGGCGGGCCTCGACGAGCAGCGGATCGCGCGCGCGGAGGCGGACGAGATCGAGCTCGCGGGCCGCGAGGCGGCGCTCCGAACGGAGCGCGAATCGCTCGGCCGCGACCTTGCCGTGGCGGACGGCCACGAGCAGCGCGCCCGCGTCGCGCTCGAGGAGCTCATCGCGAGCGACGCCGCAGACCGGATCAGGCTCGCGGAGGCGGAGCGCACCGAGGCCTCGGCCCGTGATCGGCTGCGCACCGCGGACGAGCGCGTCCGGGCCGCGGACGTCGCCGATCTCGAGGCGCGCCTCGGGCTCGACGCGATCCGAGAGGGCATCCTCGTCGAGCTGGCGGGTCTGGGAGACCTGGGTCTGCGGATCCTCCGCGACAGGGCCGTGGACCTGCTCGGTCCCGAAGAACCGGCGACGTCCGGATGGCGAGACGACGGCGAATCCCGGAACGCAGGCCCATCGCGGATCGCAGGGGCGGACGCCCGGGCCCCGACCGACCTCCTCCCGCCCGACGAGGCGGACCCGAGCCCGCTCCTCGAGCAGGTGATCGCGCGTCTCGCTCCGGCCTGGGCCGCAACGCCGCCGCAGGCCGAACCGCCGAGCCCGAGCCGGCTCGCGCAGCTCCGGCGCCGATACCACGAGCTCGGTGCCGCGAACCCGTTCGCCGTCGAGGAGTACCGCGAGGCGCGGGAGCGGCTCGAGACGCTCGAGGCGCAGCAGGCCGATCTGCGCTCCGCGATCGCGCGTACGAGATCGCTGATCGACGAGCTCAACGACATGATCGCGGACCAGTTCCGGAGCACGTTCCGGGCCCTCGAGGCGGCCTTCGACCAGCGCTTCCAGCAGCTGTTCGGCGGCGGGTTCGCGCGGCTGGCGCTGACCGACCCGAACGACCTGCCGGCGACCGGCGTCGAGATCGTCGCCCGGCCACCCGGCAAGAAGGCCCAGGCGCTCGCGATGCTGTCCGGTGGCGAGCGCGCGCTGACGGCAGTCGCGCTGCTGTTCGCGATGCTCGAGGTTCGGCCGGTTCCGTTCTGCGTGCTCGACGAGGTCGACGCCGCGCTCGACGAGGCCAACGTCGGGCGCTTCGCCGATGCGCTGGAGTCGCTCGCCGACCGGACCCAGTTCATCGTCATCACGCACAATCGGGGCACGATCGAGCGAGCCGACGCGCTGTACGGCGTCACGGTCGGCCAGGATTCGGTCAGCCGCGTGATCAGCCTGCGGCTCGACGAGGCGACGGCGCTCGCCCAGCGCGGTCGGGCCGGCCAGCATGGGCTCGACAACGCTCGGCACGCGGCGGCGCAGCGGCCGAGCGCGGTAGGGTAGCCGGATGCGCTGGTTTCGCCGTCGGGAGGAGGCGCAGGCCCCGCCCGAACCGAGCGAGGACTCGGAACAGGAGCCGGACGGCGCAGATCGGGCTCCAGAGCCGGTGTTCCAAACGACGGATGCGACCCCGATCGAAGCGCCGGCGGTAGGTCGCCCGCTCGAGTGGAGCGAGCCGGCGGATGGCGACGAGCGCCCTGCGTGCCGACTCGGACGATCCCACCCGCGAGGCCCACGAGGCCGGTCAGGCCCACGAGGCCGACCTCGAGACCGGGCTCGCGCGGACTCGGGGCGGCTTCATGTCGCGGCTGCGTGGGCTGCTGGGCCGGGCGGCCGACGACGAGGCAACCTGGGACGAGATCGAGGAAACGCTCATCGCCGGCGACGTCGGCGGCGCGCTGGCCATGGAGATCGTCGAGCGGGCGCGCGCCCGGCGCGATGCCGACGGTGCCGAGGCGGCGGTTCGCTGCGGAACTCGAGGCGCACCTGGTGCCGCGCGACCCGGACTGGCGCCTGGACAGGCAGGTCGACGGTCAGCCCGCGGTCGTGCTCGTCGTCGGGGTGAACGGGACCGGCAAGACGACGACGATCGGCAAGCTCGCCGCGCGTGCCGAGGGCGATGGCAGGCGCGTGATCCTGGCCGCCGCCGACACGTTCCGGGCGGCGGCCATCGACCAGCTCCGAATCTGGGCCGACCGAGCGCACGCCGAGCTCGTGGCCCACGCCCCCGGGGCGGATCCCGGTGCCGTCGTGTACGACGCCCTGGATGCCGCCGTGGCGCGTGATGCCGACATGGTCATCGCCGACACGGCCGGTCGGCTGCACACCAAGACCAACCTCATGGACGAGCTGGCAAAGATCCGGCGTGTCGTCGACAAGCGTCTGCCGGGTGCGCAGCCGGAGACGCTGTTCGTGCTCGACGCGACGACCGGCCAGAACGGCCTGGCCCAGGCCAAGGCCTTCCACGAGGCCGTCGGGCTGACCGGCATCGTGCTCACGAAGCTCGACTCGACGGCCAAGGGCGGCATCGTGTTCGCCATCGAGCGCGAGCTGGGCGTACCGGTCCGCTACGTCGGCGTCGGGGAGCGCGCCGGCGATCTGTTGCCGTTCGACCCAGACGCGTTCGTGGCCGCCCTGTTCGGCTAGGCCGATCGTTCGGGTTCCGGCTGACGACGCCGATCCGCTACACTCGCCGCGACCTCGGTGTCGCCAGAATCCGCGACCCAACCGGGCGGCCGTCGCGCCGCCCGGTCTGACCCCACCAGGAGCCCTGTCCACGCATGTTCGACACGCTGAGCGAGCGCCTCCGCAGCACCCTTGCCGGGCTGACCGGTCGCGGCCGCGTGAGCGAGGCCGACGTGGACACGGCGATGCGCGAGGTCCGCCTGGCACTGCTCGAGGCCGACGTCAACTTCAAGGTCGTGCGCGACTTCGTGGCACGCGTCCGTGAGCGGGCCGTCGGCGCAGAGATCCTGGGCAGCCTGACGGCCGGCCAGCAAGTCATCGGCATCGTCAACGAGGAGCTCACCTCGCTCCTCTCGGCCGGGGATCGGACCTTCCACTTGAGCGGCTCGCCGGCCGTGATCCTCCTGGCCGGCCTGCAGGGCTCCGGCAAGACGACGACGGCCGCCAAGCTGGCGCGGCACGTCACGAAGCTCGGCCGCCGCCCGATGCTCGTCGCCGCCGACCCGTACCGCCCGGCGGCCGCCGACCAGCTCGCCACACTCGGCGCGAGCCTCAATGTGCCCGTCCATCGCGCGCCGCAGGGCACGAGCGTGCTCGACATCGTGCACGACGGTCTCGAGGCCGCCCGGCGCCAGACGCGTGACGTCGTGATCGTCGACACCGCGGGCCGATTGACCGTCGACGATGCGCTCATGACCGAGATCGCCGACGTGGCGCGTGCCATCCAGCCTGCCGAGAGCCTGCTCATCGTGGATGCGATGACCGGCCAGGAGGCGGTCGCCGTCGCCCAGGCGTTCGCAGCGGCCGTGCCGTTGACCGGGCTCGTCCTGACCAAGATCGATGGCGATGCCCGCGGCGGGGCTGCGCTCTCGATCGGCGCCGTCACCGGTCTGCCCGTCAAGTTCCTGGGTACCGGTGAGAAGACGGACGGCCTGGAGGTGTTCCACCCCGACCGGCTGGCGTCGCGCATCCTAGGCATGGGTGACGTCCTCACCCTCGTCGAGCGGGCACAGGAGGCGTTCGACCAGACTCAGGCGGCGAAGCTCGAGGAGAAGGTCCGCAGGGCGAGCTTCACCCTCGAGGACATGCTCGATTCCATGCAGCAGATGCAGCGCATGGGTCCGCTCGGTCAGGTCGTGTCGATGATCCCCGGCCTGGGCGGGATGGCCAAGGAGGCCGAGGACGCTGTCAACCGCGGCGACCTGCGCCGTGTCGAGGCGATCATCCGCTCGATGACGCCCACGGAGCGGCGCGACCCGTCGATCCTCAACGGCAGCCGTCGCCGGCGGATCGCCGCCGGCGCTGGTGCCAACCTCACGGAGGTGAACCGTCTCATCAAGCAGTTCGGCGAGCTCCAGAAGGTCATGAAGCAGCTGGCCGGTCCGGGTCGGCGAGGGGCGGCGATGCGTGGCATGTTGGGCCGCGGGTAGCTGGGGGACATGGCGATGAACGACGAACGACACGGCTTTGCGTCCGAGCCGACTTCCGTGCCACCGACGACGGCACCGTTGGTCTCCGATGCGACCGAGCCCGTCGTCGCCACGCCGGGCAGCGAGCCCTGGCCGGCACCGGCCACGAACGTTCCGACATCGAGCGGCCTGCCCGTGACGGAGTACGAGCCGGCACCGGTCGGCGCCGCGGTCTCGCCCGTGCTGCCGCCGGCGCGTCCCGTCAGCCGGTTGCGCTGGGGGATTGCGCTGCTCGTGGCCGCCGCCGTCCTGGCCGTGTCCGCGGCGGGCGCATGGCTGCTCACCGGCAGCCAATCGGCGTCGGGACTTGCCGCCTGGATGCCGGCCGACAGCGTCGTCTACGTGGACGCGCGGTTCGACCTCCCGGGCGACCAGCGCCAGAAGCTCGGCAACTTCCTGGCCCACCTCCCGGGCTTCAAGGACCAGTCGATCCTGGATCAGAAGCTGGCCGAGGTGTATGACCGGGCGATCCGGGCGGCGACCAACGACAAGCACGACTACAGCTCGGACATCAGGCCTTGGTTCGGCGGTCAGGTCGCGTATGCGATCGGCAACCTGCCGGCGATCGACCCGACCGCCTCCGCGCCGACCGACGTCCGGATGCTGGCCGCCGTATCGCTCACGGACCGGGCCGCCGCGTCGAGCTGGCTGCGCACGATCCTCGCCGACATGGGCGCCTCGTACTCGAGTGGCAGTCATGCCGGCGTCGACGAGCTGCTGTTCGGCAGCGAGTCGCTGCGCGGAGCCGTCGCGGTCCTGCCGAGCGTGATGCTCCTCGGCGACGAGACCTCGGTCGACGCCGCGATCGACCGCAACGGCAGCAATGGCCTTGCCGCCAGCGACACCTTCGGCAAGGCCCAAAAGGCCCTGAGCGGCGATCATCTGGCAGGCATGTACGTCAACGCCAGGGCGTACCTCGACTGGTACACCCAGGCTCTCGGGCAGGCCGTCCCGAGCATGATGCCCGACCTGCAGAGCGTGGCCGGTTCCGTTCCGGCCTGGATCGGCGTGGCCGTGCGGGCCGAGGACGACGCGCTCGTCTACCAGACCGCAAATCCCCACGCCGGCACATCCATCGCGAACGCACCGACGGCCCTCGCGGCACACGTTCCGGCGAGCACCGTCGCATTCCTCGACACGAGCGATCTCGGGGCGCGTGTGCTGGCCGCGATCGATCTCTACCGGAGCATGCCCTCGATGGCCGACGCCATGAGCCAGGCCGACAGGATCGCGAGCGCGGTGGGTGGCTTCGACAAGGCGCTCGGCTGGATCGGTGAGACCGCGATCGTGGTCGACCGCGACGGCAGCACGCCGCGCGGCGGGATCGTGATCGCGCCAAAGGATCGCGCGGCGGCGGACCAGCTCGCGACCCAGATCAAGAACTTCGCAGTGCTGGCCGGATCGTCGGTCAGCCTCCACGACGAGCCCTATGCGGGCACGACGATCACCATCGCCGACCTCGGTGGGGCCTCCTCGCTGAACCTGCCATCGGTGCTGTCTGGCGATCGCATCGAGCTGGCCTGGGCCATCACCGACCAGGTGGCCGTGATCGGGCTGGGGGACGGCTTCGTCAAGCAGGTGCTGGATACGACGACCGACACGTCCCTGGCCTCGAGCTCCCGAATTCAGCTCGCTGGCGGCTCGAGTCGGCGATCACCAATCTCTCGCCTACGTCGACCTCGCCAGCGCTCGCGAGATGCTCGAGGCGCTCATCCCGAGCAACGAGCGCGCCCGCTACGACTCGGACATCAAACCGTATCTGCTGCCGTTTGACGCGCTCGTGTCCGGCGCCGGCAGCGGTGCTGGGCTCGACACCAGTCAGACATTCATCACCGTCAAGTAGCGTCCCGGTCCCGGGGCGATCGGCCCAGGAGGAGAAGACCAGCCAATGGCAGTTCGCATTCGACTGTCGCGCGTCGGCGCGACGAAGCAGCCGACATACCGCGTCGTCGTCGCCGACGCCCGCGGCGCGCGCGACGGGCGCGCGCTCGACACGATCGGGCACTACAACCCGCGTACCGAGCCGGCCGAGATCGTGATCGACGCCGACAAGGCAAAGACCTGGCTGGCCAAGGGCGCGCAGCCCTCGGATACGGTCGCCAGGTTGTTCCGATCGGCCGGCGTCCTGCCGGCCGCGAAGTAGGGGAGTTCGATGGCCGCAGTCGACCTGGTCGAGTACGTCGCCAAGTCCCTCGTCGACGACCCCGACGCGGTCCGCGTCGACGTCGTGCAGGACGCCGGCATGAGCGTCATCGAGCTCCACGTCGCGGACGACGACATGGGCAAGGTCATCGGCCGCAACGGCAGCGTGGCCAAGGCCCTGCGCACGTTGCTCAAGGTCGTCGCCGCCCGCGAGGGCGAGCCGTTCTCGCTCGAGATCGTCTGATCTTCGGACCGATGCCCTCCGTCGATCGCGTCCGGTCCCCGGAGGGCGGGTGCTGATTCAGCGTGCCGGGTGACGCTTCCGGCCCGGAGCGGCTCGTGGTGGGACTCGTTCGAGGTGTCCACGGGCTGCACGGCGCGGTACGCGTCGAGGTCCTCACGGACCGGCCCGAGGAGCGTTTCGCGCCCGGCGCTCGCCTGTACGTCGAGGGTTCCTCGCTACCGATGATCGTCGCCGAGGGGGTCCCGGTCGCGGACGGTCCCGGCTGGCGAATTCGCTTTCAGGGTCGATCCGACCGGACGATGGCCGAGCCGCTCCAGGGCATGTACCTCGAGGCGGAGGCGGAGCCGCCGCCGGGCGCCGAGGACGGGGCCGTGTGGTGGCACGAGGTGATCGGGAGCCAGGTGCTCGATCGCGACGGTCGGGTGCTCGGAGCGGTTCAGGACGTGTACCGGGCCGGCGGAGCCGAGGTGTACGCCGTGGACGGCGGCAGCGCGGGACCGTTCGACGTTCCGGCTGTCCGGGCGATCATCCTCGAGTTCGCGCCGCGCGAGGGGCGCATCGTCATCGACACCGACGCCCTTGGCATCGATCCCGATGCGGCGGCGCGGTCCCATCCCCGCGGTCGCCGGACGACACGTGCGGCGCGGGCCGGGCCACCGTCATGAGCCTCGAGATCGACGTCGTCACCCTCTTTCCGGACATGGTCGAGGCACCCCTTCGGGCGAGCATCCCTGGCCGCATTCTGGAATCCGGGCTGGCCACGCTCGCGGTGCACGACCTGAGACGCTGGGGTCTTGGACGGCACCGGAGCGTGGACGATGCGACGTATGGTGGCGGCGCGGGCATGGTGCTCCGCCCGGAGCCCGTCGCCGGGGCGCTCGGCGAGCTGCGTCGTGCGGACAGCACGGTCGTCCTGCTCGACCCGGCCGGGGAGGTCTTCCGCCAGGCGCGTGCCGCGGACCTCGCGCGGCGCCCGCATCTCGTCTTCGTGTGTCCGCGCTACGAGGGCGTCGACGAGCGCATCCGAGCCGTGGTCGACCTGGAGCTCTCGATCGGTGACTACGTCCTGACCGGTGGCGAGCTGCCGGCGCTGGTCGTGATCGATGCCGTCCTGCGCCTGCTGCCGGGCGCGATCGACGCGGACTCCACGGCCGAGGAGATCATTTGCCGCCGGCCTGCTCGAATACCCGCAGTACACACGCCCCGCCGTATTCGACGGGCGCGCCGTGCCGCCGATCCTCGTGTCCGGCCACCACGAACAGGTTCGGCGCTGGCGACTCAAGGCCGCGCTGCGGCGGACGCGCGACCGCCGCCCGGACCTGTTGGCGGCTCGATCGATGTCGGTCGACGAACGCCGGCTGCTCGAGGAGATCGACCGGGAGGATGGGCTGACGAGCGCCGGCGGAGCCGCCGGCCACCTCGGTGGTGCGCCCGACGAGGAGCGCCGGCGCTGACGCCGGCGCTGACGCGGCAGATCGATCGTGCTATCCTCCGCCGTCGGCCCATTTGGCCGCCCGCCCGTCCACCGATCGCAGCGCCGCTGCCGAACCATGACAAGGACAGCCCCGTGAACGTGCTCGACGAGATCGTTGCCGACCAGCTCAAGACGGACCTTCCGGAGCTCGCGAGCGGCGACACGGTGCGCGTCTCGGCCAAGGTCGTGGAGGGCAACCGCGAGCGCATCCAGGTGTTCGAGGGGATCGTGATGCGCCTTCGAGGCGGCGGCATCAGTCGCTCGATCACCGTGCGTCGCATCGCCTCGGGTGTCGGGGTAGAGCGGACCTTCAAGATCCACAGCCCCCGGATCGAGAAGATCGACGTCGTGCGCCACGGCCAGGTCCGACGGGCGCAGCTGTACTTCCTCCGAAAGCGGATCGGCAAGGCCGCGACACTGCGCGAGCGTCGCTGACACCGACCCCCTTCGTCGGCCCGACGCCCCCGTTCATCCGGAGACGGGTCGCTCGGACGGGTTAGACTCGCTCGACATGGATCGCGCAGTCGCGCCACCCGACGACACCCCCAGCCGGCGCCGACGCAAGCCGCTGCGCGCGATCACCCCGACCGTCAGGCGGGAGCGTGTCTTTTGGTCCGCAGGGGCCGAGCGAGTCGTCGGTGTCGACGAGGTCGGCGTCGCGCCCACGTGTGGTGCCGTCGTCGCGGCAGCCGTGATCATGCCGCCTGGCGCTCGGCGTATCCCTGGCGTGCGCGACTCGAAGACGCTGTCCGCACAGCAGCGCGAGCGTCTCGCCCCGATCATACGGCGCCGGGCCATCGCGGTCGGCATCGGCGCCGCCTCGGTGACCGAGATCGATCGCCTGAACATCTATCACGCCACCCACCTGGCCATGCGCCGTGCGATCGCCAAGGTCGGCCAGCACGATCATGTGCTCGTCGACGGCCTGCGCATCGCCCATTTCGAGGAGCATGTTGGCCCGTACACGGCGATCATCGACGGCGATGCGCTCTGCTACTCGATCGCGTGCGCCTCGGTCGTCGCGAAGGTCGTGCGCGATCGGATGATGGCGCGGCTCGCCATTCGCTATCCCATGTACGGCTGGGAGCACAACGCCGGCTATGCCACCGCTCGAGCATCGCACCGCCATCCGCGCGCATGGCCTGACGCCGTTCCATCGGCGCTCGTTCCAGGCGCTCCGTGCGCTGCTGGCCGGCGAGCAGCAGCGCCTGGATCTGTTCGGGTCGGACGGCGGAGATCCCGACGCTGCCGGATCGGCTGCACCCGACCCCGCGCTCGGCCTCGAGGTGAGCGGCGCGATCGCCGAAGCGGAGCTCGTTGAGCCGATCGTCCTCGACGCCCAGGCGCTCCTCCTGCCGTAGCCCGACGGCCACGGTCTCGTCCGGTCAGGCGAGGTCCGGTCGCCCCGATGATCGCGAGGGAAGCCGCCGATGCGCGAGCGTAAAGCCGGTCGTGCCAGCCTGGCACATGCGCACCGGACAGCAGTCGGTCGGCGACGCCGCCGAGGAGCTCGTGGCGGCGCGGCTCATGGAGGCCGGCTGGCAGATCCGGGGGCGCAACGTGCGGGTCGGCCGCAACGAGCTCGACATCGTGGCCATCGATCCCGGGCCGCCGGCGCGACTGGTCGCCGTCGAGGTCCGCTGGCGTCGCCGGTCCGACTACGGCTCGGCCGCGGAAAGTGTCGACCACCGCAAGCGGGGACGGCTGCGCGCCGCCGTCGGCCGCCTGATGGATCTCGGCCGCCTGCCGAACGGCTCTGTGCTGCCCCGCCTGCCGGCCGCGATCGATCTCGTGACCGTCGAGCCGACGACCGACGGGCGGTCCCGAGTGCGGCATTATCGGGACGCGCTGGGCGACTGAGCGCGATCGCTTCGGCATTGAACCCGCGCCGACCGGCCGCCAGCGCTGGTCATGCCACGATCGATCAGCAGGGTGGCATGAAGGCCCTGTGCTAGACTGCGGCGGCCGTCCGCCGGGACGGCATGATCGAGCCCGCCCGAACCGGGCGGAGCACACACGCGGACCGCCCCGTCGGGTCGGTGCCACCCTTCCCCGGGCCTCGCGCCCGTCGACGCTGGCTCCCGACGCATGGGTCCGCGGCGGAGACAACCGCACAGGAGGTCCATCACCGTGCCCAGCATTTCGATGCGGCAGCTGCTCGAGGCCGGCGTCCATTTCGGCCACCAGACGCGCCGTTGGAATCCCAAGATGCGCCCGTACATCTTCGCGGAGCGCAACGGGATCCACATCATCGATCTCGCCCAGACCGCGAAGCGGCTCGACGTCGCCCTTGACTTCGTGCGTGAGACCGTCGCCCGAGGCGACAGCATCCTGTTCATCGGGACCAAGAAGCAGGCGCAGGAGCCCGTCGCCCAGGAAGCTGCGCGCGCCGGCCAGCCGTACGTGACCAAGCGCTGGCTGGGCGGCATGCTGACCAACTTCGTCACGATCAAGAAGCGCATCGGGCTGCTCGATCAACTCGAGGCGCGGCAGCAGTCCGGTGAGTTCGAGCGGATGCCCAAGAAGGAAGCCGCGCTGCTCTCGGAGGAGCTGGCGCGCTTGCAGGCGATGCTCGGCGGCATCCGGCGCATGAAGCGCCTTCCCGGTGCGGTGTTCATCGTCGATCCCCATCGGGAGCGCATCGCCGTCGCCGAGGCGAACAAGCTCGAGCTGCCGATCGTCGGCACCGGCGACACCAACGTCGATCCGGACGAGCTCGACTACATCATTCCCGCCAACGACGACGCGATCCGATCGATCCGGCTGCTGTGCCAGCTGGTCGCCGACGCGGCCATCGAGGGCGCGCGGGAGCGCGCCGCCCGGGCCGCGGCCGAGCCCGAGCCCGAGCAGGTGGCGTCGGTGGCGAGCGAGCCCGAGTTCGACGAGACCGCCTCGGACGAGCTCGTCGCCCAGCTGGCCGGCGGTGGCGTCGTGAGCTTCGAACCCGGCGTGGACGAGGACGAGCTCCTTCCGGAGCCCAAGGCGCCCGCGGCGGCAGCCCATCCATCTCGGGCCACTCGACGCGGCGGAGACGCCGACGCGGGCGCCAACGGGGACGACGCCTCCGAATGAGGCAGGCCGCTCGTGCGGCCGATCCATGAGACCACCATCAGTGCGCCGGACGCGTCCGGGCGCCAGCATCGACAGGAGCAGGGACGAGGAATGGCGGACATTGCCGCATCGGCCGTGAAGGAGCTGCGCGAGCTCACCGGGGCAGGCTTCATGGACTGCAAGCGCGCGCTCGAGGAGACCGGCGGTGACGTCGAGGCTGCCGTCGGGCTGCTGCGCGAGCGCGGTCAGGCGGCGGCCGCCAAGAAGGGCGCCAGGGAGACCCGCGAGGGCCTCATCGACGCCTACATTCACACCGGCGGCCGATTCGGGGCGCTGATCGAGGTCAACTGCGAGACCGACTTCGTGGCCCGCACCGAGCAGTTCCAGAAGCTCGTCCGCGATCTGGCCATGCAGGTCGTTGCCATGCGCGCCGAGTACCCGAACGTCGAGTCGATTCCGCCCGAGGTCGTGGAGGCCAAGCGCGCCGAGTTCCTGGCCGACCCGGCCGTGCAGTCGAAGCCAGACAGCATCAAAGGTCAGATCGCCGACGGTCAGCTCAAGAAGTGGTATCAGCAGGTCGTTCTGAACGAGCAGCCGTTTCGGGACACAGATCAGAGCGTCGGCCAGTTGTTGACGAACGCGATCGCCACGATCGGCGAGAACATTCGCGTCCGGCGCTTCGTTCGCTACGAGATCGCGGAGGATCAATGAGCGGAGCCGACGCGGTCCAGGCCGCGGGATCGCCCCACGTGGCGGAGGTGGGCGTCGGCCAGGATGCCGATCGCTCGTCCGTCGCGTCCGCGTCCGGACCTGCCCGCGAGCTGCGACCTGCACCGCGCTACGGGCGGATCCTCCTCAAGCTGTCAGGTGAGGCGCTGCTCGGCGATCGCCAGTACGGCGTCGATCCCGCCTTCTGCCAGTTCATCGCCCGCCAGGTTGCCGAGGTTCATCGCCTCGGTGTCCAGGTCGGGATCGTCGTCGGCGGCGGAAATATCTTCCGCGGTCTCGCCGCCGCCGCGAGCGGCATGGATCGGGCGACGGGCGACTACATCGGCATGCTCGCCACGGTCATGAACGGCCTCGCCCTCCAGGACGCGCTGGAGCAGAACGACATCCCGACGCGGGTCATGAGCGCGATCGCGATGAACGAGGTCGCCGAGCCCTACATCCGTCGGCGCGCCGTGCGGCACCTCGAGAAGGGGCGCGTGACGCTGTTCGTTGCCGGAACCGGCAATCCGTACTTCACGACCGACACGGCCGCGGCGCTGCGCGCCGTCGAGATCGACGCCGAGGTGCTGCTCAAGGCGACCAAGGTCGACGGGGTGTACGACGCGGACCCGGCCGTCAGCCCCGGTGCCCGCCGCTACACGGCGCTCGGCTATGCCGACCTGCTGCGTGACCAGCTCAAGGTCATGGACGCGGCCGCGGTGTCCCTGTGCATGGAGAACGACCTGCCGATCGTGGTCTTCGATCTGAACGTCCCGAACAACATCACCCGCGTCGCGCTCGGCGAATCCGTCGGGACGCGCATCGCGGCCGATGCCGACGGAGGGATCCCCGGATGAGCAGCGAGACGCTGTCCGAAGCTGAGCGCAAGATGGCCCGGGCGACCGACGCCATGGAGCGGGAGCTGAGCGGCATGCGCACGGGACGAGCCACGACGGCCCTCGTCGAGCGCATCACCGTCGACTACTACGGGACCCAGACGCCGCTCAACCAGCTGGCCGGCCTGAGCGTGCCCGAACCGCACCAGATCGTCATCCAACCCTGGGATCGCAGCGTCCTGACCGCAATCGAGAAGGCCATCATCAAGAGCGACGTCGGGCTGACCCCGAACGTGGACGGCACGGTCGTCCGGCTCAATGTACCGCCGCTCACCGAGGAGCGTCGCAGGGATCTGGTCCGGCTCGTCCACAAGCGTATGGAGGAGGCGCGGGTCGAGATCCGCAACCAGCGCCGCGACGCCGGGGACGCACTCAAGCGCGAGGAGCGCGACGGACTCGTCGGGGCCGACGACGCTCACCGCGAGCATGACGTCCTCCAGAAGCTGACCGATCGCTTCATCGCCGAGGTCGACCGCATCGGGGGCCACAAGGAGCAGGAGGTTCTCGAGGTCTAGTGGCCCATGTGACGGTCGAGCACGCGCTCGGCGGTTCCCAGGTTGCGGGCTCGGAGCCGCACGAGGCGGCACTCCTCGAGGCTGCCGAGCTGCCCCGCCACGTCGCCATCATCATGGATGGCAACCGGCGCTGGGCACGCGAGCGCGGCCTGTCGGAAGCCGAGGGCCATGCGGCCGGCGTCGAGGCCATTCGTCCCATCGTCCAGCACGCGGTGCGGCGCGGGATCCCGTTCCTGTCCATCTATGCCTTCAGCGCCGAGAACTGGTCGCGCTCGAGCGACGAGGTCGCGACGCTGTTCGGCCTGCTCGAAGCCGCCATTCGGGACGAGACGCCGGAGCTCCGCCGCCAGGGCGCGCAGGTGCGCATCCTGGGCCGGCTCGACGAGCTGCCGCCCTCGACCCGCGATTCGATCGGGGAGGCCATCGCCGCCACGGCCGGCGGAATGCGGCTCGTGCTCAACGTCGCATTCAACTACTCGGGTCGGAACGAGATCGTCGACGCCACACGGCGCTGCCTCGACGACGGCCTCGCGCCGGACCAGATCGACGACGCTGCGATCGAGGCGCGCCTGTACACGGCCGGGCAGCCTGGCGTTGACCTCATGATCCGGACCGGTGGCGAACAGCGCATCAGCAACTTCCTGCTGTGGCAGGCGCAGTACGCGGAGCTGTACTTCTGCGACCGGTTCTGGCCGGACTTCGGTCCGGATCAGTTCGACGACGCGCTCATCGAGTTCGCATCCCGCCAGCGTCGATTCGGCCGCTGAGCGCCAACCGGGACGTGCTCCGGCAGCGAGCTATCAGCGCGACCCTGTTCGTCCCGCCGCTGCTCGTCGTGGTGGCCCTCGGCGGCATCTGGATCGCGGCTCTCGTGGCCGTGCTCGCCGGGCTGGCCGGCCACGAGATCTTCCGGCTCTTGCGCGCGGCCGGATACCCGTCCCTGCAGTGGCTCGGTATCGCCCTCGCGGTCGCGGTCGCGGTGGCGGCCACGGCTCTGCCCGGGATCGCCGACGCCGCGAGCATTCTCGCGGCGATCGGGATCGTGCTCGCGGCCGTCGGCGCGTTCTGGCGCCCGGATCCGCGGGATGGTCTCGCGACATGGCTGACGACGGTATTCGGAGCGCTGTACGTGGCCCAGATCGGCTTTCTCGTCCAGCTCGGTCGCCTCGCCCCGCCGACGCCGGCCAACGCGCCCCTCGGCGGCCTGGACGGCGAACGGGGCTGGATCCTGCTGCTCATCCTGACCGTGTGGGCGTTCGACACGGGCGCCTATCTCGTCGGTCGTCGCTTCGGCCGGCGACGATTCCTCGAGCACATCTCGCCGTCGAAGACGTATGCGGGGCTCGTCGGTGGGCTTGTCGCGTGCACGATCGTGGCCATGGCGGGTCTGGCCGTGCTCGGTCGGGCGCCGGCACTGGGCGTCGTGTTCGGCCCGCTCGTCGGGCTCGTCGCGCAAGCCGGCGACCTTGCCGAGTCGATGATCAAGCGCGCCGCCGGTGCCAAGGACTCGTCGGGCCTGATCCCCGGCCACGGCGGGGTCCTGGACCGGATCGACTCGTTCCTGTTCGCCGCGCCGGCGGCCGTCCTGTATGTGCTCAGTGCGTACCACTGACATGGCGCGGAGGGAGGCGGCGCGCGATGAGGCGCCCGTCCGTGTGGCCGTCCTGGGCTCGACCGGCTCGATCGGGCGGCAGGCCGTCGACGTCCTGGCGGCGCACCCGGAGCGCTTCCGCGTCGTGGCGCTGGCGGCGCTGCGGGACCGATCGACCATCGAGGCTCAGGCCCGACGTCTGCGACCGGCGCTCGTCGGGCTCGCCGATTCGAGCGCGGCCGCCGCGCTCGACGTGCCCGCGTCGGTCAGCGTCCTGGCCGGGCCGGAGTCGCTGCACGCGATCGCGACCCATCGCGACGTCGACCTCGTGGTCGTGGGTACGAGCGGGGTGGCATCGCTCGAGCCGGTCCTGGCGGCGCTGGCAGCGGGACGGATCGTCGCCACCGCGAACAAGGAGATCCTGGTCATGGCCGGCCATCTGGTCATGCCCGAGGCGCGAGCGCGGGCTGCGGCGATCGCCGTGGATCGTCCGGACGACCCGCTTGCGGGGCCGCTTGGCTGGCTCCGCCCGATCGACTCCGAGCATTCCGCGATCTGGCAGTGTCTCGCGGGAGAGCGCCGGGCCGACGTCGCGGGCCTCATCCTCACCGCATCGGGCGGCCCGTTCCTGGACGCGGGACCGGACGAGCTCGCGCGTGCCACACCGGACGTCGCGCTGCGCCATCCGACGTGGCGCATGGGCGCCAAGATCACGATCGATTCCGCGACCCTCGCCAACAAGGGCCTGGAAGTGATCGAAGCGCACTGGCTGTACGATGTTCCGTACGAAGCGATCGAGGTCGTCATCCATCCCCAGAGCGTCGTTCACTCGGCCGTCCGCTTCGTCGACGGCTCACTCAAGGCCCAGCTGGGCGCTCCCGATATGCGACTTCCGATCCAGTACGCACTGACCTATCCCCACCGTCTCGCATCGTCCGTCGGGGCGCCGGCGCTCGTCGACATCGCTCGGCTCGACTTCCGGGCGCCCGACGAGAGGCGCTTTCCGGCGCTGCGCATCGCGCGCGAGGCCGGCCGCAACGGCTCCCGCGCCACGGCGGCGTTGATCGCCGCCGACGAGGTGGCCGTGGCGCGCTTCCTCGAGGGCAGCCTGCCGTTCACGGGCATCGCGCGGCTGCTCGAGGCGGCGGTCCGCCGCTTCGGCGAGGGCGCCGAGCAGAGCCCCGACCTGGCCACCCTCACGGCCCTCGACGGCGAGGTACGGGCGGCCTTCCGGCACGCCCCGCTCGGGCGTCTCGCCTGATGGAATTCGTCCAGGGCGCGATCGGCGTCGTCCTGTTCCTCGTGATCCTGGGCGCGCTCGTGCTCGGGCATGAGCTCGGCCACTTCGTCACGGCCCGGCTGGCTGGCATCCGCGTGCACGAGTTCGGAATCGGGTTCCCGCCACGGGCCAAGGTCCTGCGCTCCGAGGGCGAGACGCTGTACACGCTCAACTGGCTGCCGATCGGCGGGTTCGTGAAGCTCGAGGGCGAAGACGGCGATTCGGACGACCCTCGCTCGTTCGGTCGGGCGCCCCTCCCGATCAAAGAGCTCGTGCTCGTGGCCGGCGTGGTCATGAACGTCCTCATGGCCGTCGCGATCATGACCGGGATCGCGCTCTTCGCGGACGAGACACGCGGCATCCGCCTCCAGAGTGTCCAGAGCGGCTCACCGGCGGACCTCGCGGGCCTCCAGGCGGGCGACACGATCGTGAGCCTCAACGGCACGCTGTACAGCGCCTACGACGTGGGCCCGTCGCTGCTCGACGACCTCCGGCTCGATGCCGGTCAGACCGTCCGCGTCGGAGTGGACGCGGCTGGGGGCGGCAGTCGCGAGGTCGAGGTGACGCTGCGCTCGGCGCAGCAGGTCGCCCAGGGCATGGGGCCGCTGGGCGTGCTCATCGATCGACAGCCGATCACGGGCCACCGCATCACGCACGACCTGGGCGACGGGATCGCGATCGGGCTCGAGCGAACGGGTCGCGCGACCCAGCTGATCGTCGACGGGCTGGGCCAGCTCGCGAGCTCGATCGTGGAGAGCCCGACGGCACCGCCGCCCGCGGCCGGGCCCGTGGGCATTGCCGTCCAGGTCTCGGAGGTGTTCTGGCAGGCCGGCCCGATCGCGACGCTGTACCTCGCCGCGATCCTGTCGGCGAACCTGGCCCTCGTGAACATCCTGCCGTTCCCGCCGCTCGACGGGGGGCGGATGCTGGTCGTCCTGCTCAAGTCGGTTGCCGGGCGACGCATCAGCCTGCGCTTCGAGCAGCTCACGTACCTCGTGGGCTTCGCGTTCCTGTTCGCGTTCCTGATCTGGATTACCGTGTTCGACGTGGCCAGGCAGGCCGGCGCGATCAAGTGACGGGCCCCGCCCCGGTCGAGGTGGCCGGCCTCGACCGTCGGCCCGCGCGGCGCCCGACCGTGTCGGTCGACGTGGGCGGCGTGCTCGTGGGTAGTGCCCACCCGATCGTCGTCCAGTCGATGACCAACACCGACACCGCGGACGCCGACGCGACCGCGCTCCAGGTCGCCCGGCTGGCCCACGCCGGCAGCCAGCTCGTGCGGGTCACGGTCAACACCGAGGCCGCGGCCGCGGCCGTACCCGAGATCGTTCGCAAGCTGCACGGCCTGGGCGTCGACGTGCCGATCATCGGCGACTTCCACTACAACGGGCACGTCCTCCTGCCCACGTACCCCGAGGCCGCCCGGCTCCTGGCCAAGTACCGAATCAATCCGGGCAACGTCGGCAGCAAGCATCACGACCGCAACTTCCAGACCATCGTCCGGGTGGCCATCGACAACGACAAGCCGGTCAGGATCGGCGTCAACTGGGGCTCGCTCGACCAGACCCTGCTGACCGAGCTCATGGACGCCAACGCCCGCCTCGACGAGCCGCGCGACGCGCGTGACGTCATGCTCGACGCGATGGTCGAGTCGGCCATGCGCTCGGCGGAGCTGGCCGAGGAGACCGGCATGCGCCACGACCGGATCATCCTGTCGGCCAAGGTTTCCGGGGTGCGTGACCTGGTCGACGTGTACCGTCTGCTCGGTCCGCGCTCGGACTACCCGCTTCATCTCGGGCTGACCGAGGCGGGCCTGGGCATGAAGGGCATCGTGGCGTCGACGGCGGGTCTCTCGATCCTGCTCAACGAGGGCATCGGCGACACGATCCGGGTCTCGCTGACGCCCGCGCCCGGCGGCGACCGAACGGAGGAGGTGGCGGTCGCCCAGCAGGTCCTCCAATCGCTCGGCATCCGCTCGTTCCTGCCGCAGGTCAGCGCCTGCCCGGGCTGCGGACGGACGACCTCGACCTTCTTCCAGGAGATGGCCCAGCGCATCCAGGAGTACCTGCGCGCGAAGATGCCCGAGTGGCGTGACGCGCATCCCGGCGTCGAGGGCATGACCGTCGCGGTCATGGGCTGTGTGGTCAATGGCCCGGGCGAGTCCAAGCACGCCAACATCGGCATCAGCCTGCCGGGCACGTTCGAGGATCCGGTCGCGCCGGTGTTCGTCGACGGGCGCCTCGATCGGACGCTCCGGGGCGAGCGTCTCGTCGACGACTTCACCGACATCCTCGAGGCGTACGTGGCCGACCACTACCCGTCGGCCGGTCAAGCGGCGACGCCGGTTTCGAGTCTCGGGCGGGGCGCCTGAGGCTCCACAGACCGGGCCGATCTCCACCCGGCGGGCCGGCGGCCGCCCTCGCGACGGGCAGCGCGCCGGGCTCCCGAGAGGGTGGCGCCGATTGGCTGGTCCACGGGGCCGGGTGTATACTCCGGCCGAATACGACGGCCGCTCAAAACGTGGGTGACCCCCACGTTTCTTTTTGTCGGCTGTAGGTTCAACAAGCGAGTCGGGAGGCCCAACTTGAGTAGAGATTTCGTGGGCGCCCTCCTGCAGCTGAACGCCGAGAAGCAGGTTCCGCGCGAAGTTCTGATTCGCGCCCTCGAGGATGGCATTGCGTCCGCGTACCGCCGGGTCGCGGGCGAGGAGGACATTCAGGTCCAGGTCGACGCGGAGACCGGGAAGACCAGGGTCTACCGGGCTCGTGTCGCCGTCGAGGACGTTGAGGATCCGCTCACGCAGTTCACGCTCGAGGATGCGCGCCGCATCAAGCCGGACGCCGAGGCGGGCGAGCTGGTCGAGACCGAGGAGCTCGATCCGGAGCTGTACGGCCGGATCGGCGCCCAGACGGCAAAGCAGATCATCCTGCAGCGGATCCGGGAGGTCGAGCGCGACCAGGTCTTCGACACGTTCGCGTCGAAGGAAGGCGAGTTGATCACGGGCACGGTCAACCGGGTCGAGCCCAAGGCTATCGTCCTCGAGATGGGCAAGGGCGTGGAGGCGATCCTGGCCACGACCGAGCAGAGCAAGCTCGAGCACTATCGGATCGGGCAGAACGTCAAGGCGTTCGTCCTCGAGGTGCGGCGCTCCTCGAAGGGGCCGCAGATCTACGTCAGCCGGACGCACAAGGGTTTCCTGCGCCGGCTGTTCGAGCTCGAGGTGCCCGAGATCCATGCCGGCACGGTCGAGATCAAGGCGATCGCGCGCGAGGCCGGCAGTCGCAGCAAGGTTGCGGTCGCGTCCCGCCAGGAGGGTCTCGATCCGGTCGGGGCGACGGTCGGCCAGCGCGGCGCGCGCGTGCAGGCCGTCGTGGCCGAGCTGGCCGGCGAGAAGATCGATGTCATCCCATGGCACGACGACCCGGCGGTATTCGTCGCGAACGCCCTGAGCCCGGCCCAGGTCCTGTCGGTCGACATCGATGAGGAGCATCGGATCGCCACGGTGACCGTGCCCGAGCGGATGCTCTCGCTCGCGATCGGCCGTGAGGGCCAGAACGCCCGGCTCGCCGCCAAGCTGACGGGCTGGCGGATCGACATCCGGAGCGACGTCGCCGCGGCCGACAATGTGGAATCGCCCGCCCGGGCCGCGAACGGGGACGCGCCGCGCGCCGACGACGGCGGTCGAGACGAGGCCGTCCCCGCCGCCGACCTGGCGACCGTCCCGGCGACCGCCGACACCGACCAGACGGGCTCCACGAACGGTGCCACGACGAGCACGCCGCGCCGGAAGCGTGCGGCGGCCAAGGAGGAGGTATCGTCGTAGAGCCTGGTCGACGGTCCTGGATCTCGCCGCACGTCGGCCTCGCCACCCGCGAGCCGTCGAGACGCATGCGCTCCGCGCACGGCCGACGGTGGCCCTCGTGCCGGTGAGCGCGGCACCCGTACGCCGACCGCTGCCCACGCGGTCGTGCGTCGTGTGCCGCACCAGCCAGGCCAAACGCGAGCTCGTTCGCGTCGTCCGGACGCCGGACGGGCGCGTCGCGCTCGATCGGACCGGCAAGCTCGCCGGTCGTGGCGCGTACGTGTGTGCCCACGGGCCATGCGCCCGGATCGCCATGACACGGGGTGCCCTGGAACGGGCGCTCAAGAGTCCCATCCCGCCCGAGGTGGCGACGTCACTCGTCGCGTCCGTGGCGGACAACCTGAACCCGACCATCGAAGGAGGAGCCCGTGGCCAGGAGTAGGAGCGGCACCCGCGGCCGTCGCGGGCCGCGCAAGCCGCCGCGCCGCGACAGCACGCTCAATCAATCGGCCGTCCAGGTCGCCGATCCGCGCGAGCGCGGCGCGATCGAGCTGCCGTCCACGATCACGGTCAAGGACCTGGCCGAACTGCTGTCGGTCAACGTCGCGGACATCATCCGCGAGCTGATCAAGAGCGGCATCTTCGCGACCATCAATCAGCTCATCGACCGCGACACGGCGGAGCTCGTCGCCGGCGAGCTCGGCTACCAGGTCGCCGAGGCCACCTCGGCCGGTACCGCGACACCGGGTGAGACCAACGGCGAGGCGCCGACACCCGAGGCCGCGAAGGAGGTCCTGTTCGAGGAGGATGAGCCCTCGGCCCTCCAGCCGCGTGCCCCGATCGTGACCGTCATGGGCCACGTCGACCACGGCAAGACGAGCCTGCTCGACGCGATGCGCAGCACCTCGGTCGCGGCCGGCGAGCGGGGCGGGATCACCCAGCACATCGGTGCGTCGGAGATCACCAAGGACGACCGCAAGATCGTGTTCCTCGATACGCCCGGCCACGAGGCGTTCACCGCCATGCGTGCACGCGGCGCACGGGTCACCGACATCGCGATCATCGTCGTGGCGGCCGACGACGGCGTCATGCCCCAGACCCTCGAGGCGATCAGTCACGCCCGCGCGGCCAAGGTCCCGATCATCATCGCCCTCAACAAGATCGACAAGCCCGACGCCAACCCCGACCGTGTGAAGAACGAGCTGGCCGAGGCCGGCGTCGTGATCGAGGAGTACGGCGGCGACGTGCCGCTCGTGTCGGTATCGGCGCGGGCTCGGACCGGGCTCGAGGAGCTCGAGGACATGGTCCTGCTGGTCGCCGACCTGCAGGAGCTGACCGCCAATCCGAAGCGGGCGGCCGTCGGAACGATCATCGAAGCCCAGCTCGACAAGAACCGGGGCCCGGCCGCCACGGCGGTCATCCAGACCGGCACCCTCCGCGTCGGCGACGTCGTCGTCGCGGGTGCCTCATTCGGCAAGGTCCGGGCGCTCGAGAGCGCGGCCGGCAAGCGTGTCTCCAGCGCTGGACCGTCGACCGCGGTCGTCGTCCTGGGGCTCGGCGACGTGCCCGAGGCCGGCGACATCCTGCGGGCGGTCGCCGACGAGCGGGTGGCCCGTACCATGGTCGAGGCGCGGCGCGCCCAGGTCGCGGCCAAGGGCGGCGACACGAGCGGTCGGGCCACCCTCGAGGACCTGTACCGCCAGATCCAGGCCGGCCAGGCCAAGGAGCTGCGGATCATCCTCAAGGCGGACGTGTCGGGCTCGCTCGGTGCGATCGTCCATGCGCTCGACCAGCTCTCGACCGATGAGGTCCGGATCAACGTGCTGCACGATGCGGCCGGCGACATCACGGACAACGACGTCATGCTCGCGGCCGCATCGAACGCGATCGTGGTCGGCTTCAACACCGGCATCACGGACACGGCGCGCCGGGCCGCCGAGGCCGAGGGCGTGGACGTCCGCCAGTACGACATCATCTACAAGCTGACCGACGACATCGACGCGGCGCTCAAGGGCCTGCTCGAGCCGGAGGTGGTGGAGGTCGTCGAGGGCCGGGCGGAAGTCCGCCAGGTCATCCGCATCGGCAAGAGCACGGTCATCGCCGGTTCGTATGTCACCGACGGGCGCATCGTCCGCGGCGGGGCGCGCATCTGGCGCGGTGGTCGTGTCATCGACACCGATCGGATCGAGTCGCTGCGACGCTTCCGCGACGACGTGCGCGAGGTGGCGGCGGGCTACGAGTGCGGCATCGGCCTGGCCGGCTTCAACGATCTCGTCGAGGGCGACGTGATCGAGTGCTTCACGAACCAGACCGTCAGTCGAGTCACAGGCTGAGGGCAGCCGTCGCCGGCGATCCCGGCTGCAGGCCCGTGCACACGCCATGAGCCAGAGGACGGAGCGGGTCGACGAGCTCCTTCGGCAGGAGATCGGGGAGATCCTGCGCCGGGAGGTCCAGGACCCGCGCATCGGCTTCGCGACGATCACCGACGTCGAGACGGCGCCCGACCTGCGCCATGCGCGGGTATGGGTCAGCGTGATCGGCTCCGAGTCCGAGCGGACCCAGACCCTCGCGGCCCTCCAGCGCGCCATGGGCTTCGTGCGCCACGAGCTCGGCGGTCGCCTGCGACTGCGGCGCATCCCGGACCTGCACGTGCGCCTCGACGACTCGGCCGAGCGAGGCACGCGGGTGCTGCGCCTGCTGTCCGAGCTCGAGGCGGGCGCCGAACCGGAAACGGAGCCCGCCGGTGAGACGCTGCCGACGCCGGTGCCGCGCATCGGTCACCAGGGCGACGCCGAGGTCGACGAGCCGACGCCCGACATCCCGCCGCCTCGCCCGACGCGCACGCCACGTCGCGTTACGAGTCGGCCGGGGCCGACCCGTCTCGATCGGGGCCGGCGTCGATGAACCTCGATCCGGCCCTGCTCGAGGCCGTCCCGGCCGGCATCGTTGAGCGGCTTCGGGGTGCGCGACGGATCCTCGCCGTCGGGCACGAGAACCCCGATGCGGACACGCTTGGCGCGTCGCTCGCGGTGCGCTATCTGGGCGAGCGTCTGGGCGCCCGGGTCGACGTCGTGTCCAGCGATCCGCCACCGGCCATGTACGACTTCCTGCCGTTGATCGATGCCGTTCGGACCGACCCGCAGCCCGACGCGCCGTACGACCTCCTGGTGGTGTCCGACTGCGGCACCCTTGAGCGCATCGGGGCTGTGCGCGACCGGCATCGAGCACTGTTCGAGCGGCTGCCGCGGGTGATCATCGACCACCACGTCTCGAACGATGCGGCCGGCGAGGCCGATTGGATCGATCCAGCGGCGGCGGCCACGTGCGAGCTGGTCACGCTCCTGGCAGGTGCTCTCGGCGTGCCGCTCGAGGCCGGCGACGGCGCGCTCGCGACACCGCTCATGGCCGGCATCGTCATGGACACCGCGACGTTCGCCCACCCGAACGCCACACCTCGAACGCTGCTCGTGTCGGCCGCTCTCGTCGACGCGGGGGCGCCCCTGTCGGAGATCTCGCGACGACTCTACCGATCGAAGCCCGAGCATCAGCTGCGCCTGTTCGGGCGGGTGCTCGCGCGCCTCGAGTCGACCGCCGACGGCGGGGTCGTGTGGTCGACCCTCGAGGCTGCCGATCTTGCGGCGACGGGCTCCAGCCGAGAGGATTCGGAAGGGCTCATCGACCTGCTCTCGCAGGCCCAGGAGGCCGAGGTCGCGATCCTGTTCAAGGAGGCCGGCACGTCGACACGCCTGAGTGTGCGGACGAAGCCCGACGGCGTCGATGCCACCGTGCTCACGGGCCGCTTCGGCGGTGGCGGGCATGCCCGGGCCGCCGGGGCGACGGTCGACGGCGGCCTCCTCGCCGCCCGCGAGGCGGTCCTGCCCGAGGCCGTGCGGCTGGCCGCTGCCGTGCGACGCTGAGCGGTGGCACGTGGACGGCCCTCGACACCGGGCCTGGACGGGGTGCTCGTGATCGCAAAGCCCACGGGACCGACCTCGCACGACGTCGTGGGGCTCGTGCGGCGCCTGGCGGCGACCCGCCGCGTGGGCCACGGCGGCACCCTCGATCCGTTCGCGAGCGGCATCCTGCCGCTGTTCCTGGGCCGAGCGACCCGCCTGGCGGAGTACCACCTCGGACAGGACAAGACGTACCGGGCGACGGTCTGCTTCGGAGCCGGGTCCACGACCGACGATCTGGAGGGCGAGCTCAGTCCGAGCGACGGCCCGCCTCCGACGCGGCCGGTCGTCGAGGAGGCGCTGCGGAACTTTCGGGGCCCGATCGTCCAGCGGCCACCGGCGTTCAGCGCCCGCAAGGTCGGCGGTCGGCGAGCGTATGTCCTGGCCCGGCGCGGCCAGGCGCCCGAGCTCGAGCCGCGCGAGGTGACGATCCACCGCCTGGAGCTCGTCGAGTGGGATGCCAGCGATCCGGCGCGGCCGATCGCCGTGCTCGAGCTCACATGCTCGGCGGGCACGTACGTTCGCGCGATCGCGCGCGACCTCGGGGCCGCCGTCGGCGGCGCGGCGTACCTGGGTGCCCTGACCCGCACCGCGAGCGGCGCGTTCCGTCTCGACGCCGCGCACGCGCTCGAGACGATCCGGGCCGCGGCGGCCGATGCCGGACCGGCCGGGATCGGAGGCCTGCTCCTGCCGGTCGACGCCGGCCTCGACGAGCTTCCGGTGGTCGTGGTCGACGACGTCACCGCCATCGCCGTCGCGCACGGCCAGTTCGTGCGAGCCGACACGCCGGAGCATGCGCCCGGACCGGTTCGGATCCGCGCAACCGACGGATCCCTCGTGGCGATCGCTCACTGGGAGGCCGGCCGGCTCGCGCCCGACAAGGTGCTCCTGGAACCGGGCTCCAATGCGCCGATCGTCGAGCCGACCGACGCCCTTGCGGCACGAGGAGTGATCGAGGCCGATCGGTGATCGACGCGAGTCCGCGCGTCGTCCACGGCGTCGACGGCCTCGACGCGGCCGATGGCCGGCTGTTTATCGTCCTCGGCGTGTTCGACGGCCTCCACCGCGGACACACATACCTCCTGCGCGCCCTCCGGCGGGAGGCAGCCCGACGCGACGCTCGACCGACGGTGGTCACCTTCGACGCCCACCCGGACGAGGTCATCGCCGGCCGGGCACCGGCGATGTTGTGCGACGCCGACGAACGTCTCGTGTGGCTCGCACGGGCCGGGGTGGAGGTCGTGGTCATCGCCCATTTCGACGCCGTCGTGCGGACGACCGAGTACGACGCGTTCGTCGAGCAGATCGCACGTCGGGTCCAGCTGGCCGGCTTCCTGATGACGCCCGACGCGGCATTCGGCTACGAGCGACGTGGGACCGCCGAGGCGCTTCGCGAGCTCGGCCGGCGGGACGGCTTCGAGGTGGCGGTCGTGCCGGCCCTGAACATCGACGGTCGGCCGGTGCGCAGCAGCGTGATCCGCGACGCGATCGCGCGCGGCGACCTCGCTCTTGCCAGGCGACTGCTCGGACGCAGCGTGGCCGTGAGCGGCACGGTCGCGCGCGCCGAGGCGGCAACCGACGCGGTGGCGGTGCGCTTCGGCCTGCCGGTCGCGCTGCCGCCCGAGGGCCGCTATCGGGCCACGGTCGAGCCGGCGTGGTCGCTCGATGGCGCGTCAGCGCGCCGGCGCGTCCGGCGCACGGTGTGGGTGACCGGCGGTCGGATCGCGGTGCCCGCCGGCCTGCCATACGGGCCCGGGGAGCGGGTCCGCGTCGCACTCCTTGGCTGAAGCCTGGCGATAGGCACCTGACACCCGAGGCCAGGCCCGGCTGTGCCGCCTGTTGTGCGACGGCGTCCACGCTGGCGGCGTGATCGACAACATGACCGACACCCGAAGCGAGGCGGAGACGATCCCCGAGATCACCTGCCCGCGGTGCACGACGATCGACTGGATCCGCGGCGGGTTCGTGTTCGAGGCCGACGAGACACGGATCGAGCTCGGGCGCCACGCCGGGCCGCCCGAGGACTCGGAGCACTGGTCATGCGGCCGGTGCGGATACCGCCTCAGCACGGCGTCGCCGCTGGCACGGGCCCTGACCGGCCTGCGCAGCGCACACTGGGAGTGATCGCTCGTCACGACGCGAGCCCGCTAGACTGACCCACGGACCCGATCCGGTCCGGCGGTGGAGGAAACGGGGTTCCATCGCGTGGTCGAGCGATAAGGAGCGTCCCGGCGTGAGTCAGCAGTTCCCGGCACGATTGAGGGCGGCGTCCGACGGGCTCCTGGCGACGATCGATGAGCTCCGTCGTCTCGAGGACGAGAAGCGCTCGGCCGAGCCGGGTTCCAGCCTGTTCACGGCCCTGGCCACGGAGATCGAGCGGCTCAGCGAGCAGGCGCTTCAGGGAGCCGCAGCGCAGCAGGGTCTCGCGGTCGAGGCCGAGCTGCGCCAAGCGGCCGGCCAGCCCATGCCGACCATCGAGGACACGCTGCGGCCCGCGTCGGTCGTGCTCGACGAATGGCGCTCGGCCGAGCGGCGATTGGCCGGTCTCGAGCCGTCGGACGAGGCGTACGAGCGTGTCCAGGACGAGGTCCAGCGCCTGAAGTCGGAGTACCTGCGTGTGTTCGAGGCGACCCGCTCGGAATCCTCCGGCCAGGGCGCGTAGGGGAGCGCCCGGACATCGGAAGAGGCCCCTCCCCCGAGGGACCTCTTCTCTCGAGTCCATTCCCCGCTGGGGGCCAGGTCCGGTCTCGAGTCCACCTCAGCGTACGTGACTCCACCGAACCACACCAGTCCCCATCCGAGTGATCCTGCCTGTGGTGCAATCGGATGAGGCTTGTCCGAGAGAATCGAAGAGGCGCCCGGGTGATCCCCGCGAGCGCCTCTCCCCTCCGGCGTTGGGTCCATACGGACCCGATAGGTTCGCTGCGGATCCTACATCGGACGGGACGCCAGGGACCAGCCCTCGGGCCGTGGGCGTGTCACGAAGCGGTGTCGGGCGACACCGTCGGGCGTTTTCCCGGAACGTGCGACGGGGCCGCTGCCGCCGGAGTGGCCCATCGTGGCAACATCCGGAACCGGCCGCTGCCGCGTAGACTGGAACCTCGGAGGAGCGACACATGGCCGCGATCGAGCCGCCATCCGGCCGCACCGAGGCCGCTGCGCGATGAACACCGGAGCGGCCCGGTCCGGCGACCCGGCCACCGCTGCCGGCGCGGGCGCGCCGAATACTGGCTCGTCGAACACGGTCACACCCACCACACCCGTCGCGAACGTGGTGCCCGAGCAGGTCGAGGGCCTGTTCGACATGGACCCCGAGACCTTCCGGGCCGCGGCCCACGCGGTGGTCGAGGTCATGGCGCAGTACCTCGCGGACATCGAGTCGTACGCGATCCTGCCGGCGATCGAGCCCGGGCAGCTCGCCGCGGCCTTTCCGGATGCCGCGCCCGATGAGCCCGAGCCCCTGACGGCGATCCTGGCCGACTACCGCCGTCTCGTCGAGCCGAATGCGACCCACTGGCAGCACCCGGGCTTCCTCGCGTACTTCGGGACGACGGCCTCCGGTCCGGGCATCCTGGGCGAGATGCTCACGGCCGTCCTGGGCCAGAACCCGATGCTGTGGCGGACGTCGCCGATCGGGACCGAGCTCGAGGGGGTCGTGGTGGGCTGGTTGCGCCGGGCCCTCGGATTGCCCGATGCATTCGACGGCCTCTTGACGGACACGGCCTCGACGTCGTCGCTCATTGCCCTCGCGGCGGCTCGCGAGGCGGCCGGCATCTCGGCCGCGGCCGAGGGGCTCGACGGGCGACCCGAGCTCGGCGACCTGCGCGTCTACGCCTCGACCGAGGCCCATAGCTCGATCGACAAGGCGTGCGCGACGCTCGGTCTCGGGCGGGCGTCGCTCGTCCACATCCCCGCCGACGCGGCCTACGCGCTGCGGATCGATGCGCTCGAGGCGGCGATCGCGGCGGATCGAGCCGCGGGACGGCGGCCCGTCGCCGTCGTGGCCACGATCGGCACGACGTCGTCCACCTCGGTCGATCCGGTGGCGGCCATCGCCGACGTCGCCGCGCGACACGGGCTGTGGCTCCACGTCGACGCCGCGTACGCGGGCGCCACGGCCATTCTCCCGGATCGGCGCGGGCCGTTCGTGGGCTGGGAGCGGGCCAATTCGATCGTCGTCAATCCGCACAAATGGCTGTTCACGCCGCTCGACGCCTCACTGCTGCTGTCCCGCCGGATGGACGCCATCCACGACGCGTTCAGCCTGCGACCCGAGTACCTGCGCACACTGGATCGCTCGGGGCCGATGCGCGATTACAACGAGTACCAGCCCCAGCTCGGCCGCCGGATGCGGGCCCTCAAGCTCTGGCTGCAACTGCGATGGTTCGGGCTCGACGGGCTGCGTCGCAGGCTTCGGCACCACATCGAGCTGGCGCGGGCGTTCGAGTCGTGGCTGGCCCGGGACCCGGACTGGGAACTGCTGGCGCCGGTGCCGTTCTCGACGGTCTGCTTCCGCCGGCGCCCGGCACGGCTCGCCGGACGCGAGGACGAGCCCGAGGTCCGGACCTGGCTGGACGCGTTCAATGAGCGGATCATGGCCGAGGTCAACGCCGCCGGCGACGTCTTCCTGTCGCATACCCGGCTGGGCGACCGGTTCACGATCCGGCTCGCGGTCGGGAACCTACGGACCGACATCCGACACGTGGAACGCGCCTGGGAGCTGCTCAACATCGCGGCCAGGCGGGCGGACGACGAGCCGGGCGATGACTGACGCACGGGGCGCGCACGGGTCCGCGGACACGCATCCGTCCGCGCAGCCGCAACGGCCCGAGGGCCTCCGGCCAGCGCTCGCCGACGCGCTGGCCGCCGCCATCGCGTCACTCCGGGCACAGACCGACGCGGCATCGCCAGCCGAGACGGACCGCTACCGGCCGGAGGCCGTCTCGGCGGTCCGGTCGGCCGGCTTGCACCTGATCGTCCTGCCCGCCGAGGCCGGTGGTGCGGGGGCCGGTCTCGCCGAGGTCGTCGAGGTCCTCGCCGCGCTCGGCGCGGTGGACGCCGGTGTGGCACTGGGCCTGGCGATGCACCTCCATGTCCTCGGCGGGCTGCGCGACGGCGACGGCTGGCCGCAGACGCTGCGCGAGCTCGTGTACGAGCGCGTGCGGTCGGCCGGGGCGCTGCTCAACGCGGCGTCGACCGAGGAGAGCGGGGGATCGCCGGCACGCGGCGCGGTTCCCGGCACGCTCGCCGTCGAGGAGTCGGACGGCGGGTTCGTCCTTCGGGGCGAGAAGACGTGGACGACGTGGCTGCCCGCGCTGGCCATGGCCCTGGTCAGCGCGCGCGTCGTGCGCCGAGCACGTGACGCCGGTCTGCCGGCGCCCACCGAGCCTGAGAGCGTCCCCGGCACGAACGCCGCGGGTCACGACGTCGCGGAGGGGCCGCCCGAGGTCGGGCTGTTCCTGCTCGACATGGATGCACGCGGTGTCGAGCGCAAGCCCGGCTTCGACGCGCTCGGCATGCGGGCCTCCGCCTCCGGCCGGCTCCTGCTCGGCGGGGTGCGGGTCAGTCCGGAGCGCGTCGTGCAGGTGCGGCGCGTCGGCGCACCCGATCCGCGCGGTGTCGCGCCCCCGGCCTGGTTCGGCCTGTGCATCGCCGCGGTGTACCTGGGCGTGGGCGAGGGGGCGCGAGCGGACGTCACGCGCTGGGCGATCGATCGGCGGCCGGGCGACGGCTCGACCTCGGTGGCCGACCTGCCCAGCGTACGCGTTCGACTCGGGCGTGCGGACGCCGCCCTGCGTACGGCCAGGACGGTCCTGCGCGACGTGGCCGCGCGCTGGGACCGCACGGATCCGGTCGATCGACCGACCCTCATGCCCGACGTGTCACTGGCCAAGGTGCAGGCCACGTCGGCCGCAGTCGGTGCCACCGACGAGGCGCTCCGAATCGCGGGCGGCCCGGGCTTCCTGGCAGGGCGGTTGGAGCGGGCGTTCCGCGACGCCCGAGCGGGCCTCATCAACCCGCCGCTCGAGGATGTCGCCTATCAGGCGTTCGCGGCGGCCCTCATCGAGCGCGAGCGAGCGAGCTAGACTCGCGACGCTCTTGCACCGCCCGAGCCAAGGCGCCGTCCCGGAGGAGACACACGACATGGCGATCGAGGTCGCGACGGACCACCCGATGCACATCGACGGCGCGCGGGTCGAGACGGACGCGGGTGCCTGGCTCGAGGTCCGCAGCCCGGCCACCCGCGCGCTCGTCGGCCGCGTGCCGGACGGGTCGCCGGCCGACGTCGACCGGGCCGTCGAGGCGGCGCGGCGCTCGTTCCGGGCCGGCACGTGGAGTCGCGCGCTGCTGTCCGAGCGCTCGGCCGTGCTCGAGCGCCTGGCCGCGTCGATCGACGAGCACGCGGACGAGCTCGCGAGCCTGGAGACGGCGCAGACGGGCTCGGCGCTCAAGCTCCGGCGCGATTCGGACCTGCCCTTCTGCGTCGACAACCTGCGCTTCTTCGCGAGCGCCGCGCGCCATCTCGAGGGCCGTGCGGCGGCCGAGTACAGCGGCAGCCACACGTCGATGGTCCGGCGTGAGCCGATCGGCGTCGTCGGCCAGGTCGCGCCCTGGAACTACCCGCTGTGGATGGCGATCTGGAAGATTGGGCCGGCGCTCGCGGCCGGCAACTCGGTCGTGCTCAAGCCCGCCACGGCGACGCCATTGACGACGCTCCGCCTGGCCGAGCTGGCGCTCGAGGCCGGGCTGCCGGCCGGCGTGCTCAATGTGGTGACCGGCCGCGGCGATGTGGTCGGCGCCGCGATCGCCCGCCATGCCGGCGTCGACCTGGTGTCGCTCACGGGCGACACCGACACCGGGCGCGAGATCATGGCCCTCGCGTCGGCAAATCTCAAGCGCGTCCACCTCGAGCTCGGTGGCAAGGCGCCCGTGCTCGTGTATGACGACGCCGATCTCGAGGCTGCGGCCCGCGGCACGACGGCCGGCGCGCTCATCAACGGTGGCCAGGACTGCACCGCCGCGACGCGCGTGTACGTCCAGCGAGCCGTGTACGAGCCGTTCGTCGCCCGGCTGGTCGAGCTGTTCCGGGGCGTGCGGGTTGGCGATCCCATGGCGGCGACGACGGATCTCGGGTCGCTCATCAGCGAGGCCCAGGTCGACCGAGTGGACGGCTTCGTGCGGCGCGCCGTCGCGGCCGGCGGCCGAGTGCTCGTCGGCGGCGAGCGTGCGAGCGTGCCGGGTCTGCCCGACGGTGCCTTCTACCGGCCCACGGTCGTCGTCGACGTTGCGCCCGACGCCGAGATCGTCAAGCGCGAGGTGTTCGGTCCGGTCATCGTCGTCCTGCCGGTCGAGACCGACGACGAGGCGATCCGCGAGGCGAACGACACGGTCTACGGTCTCGCCTCGAGCGTCTGGACGACGAACGTATTTCGGGCCATGCGCGCGGCTCGGGAGCTCGACTTCGGGCACGTCCTCGTCAACGACCACCTGATGGTGGCATCCGAGATGCCGCACGGCGGCTTCAAGCAGTCGGGCTTCGGTAAGGACATGTCGGCGTACTCGTTCGAGGAGTACACGCGGGTCAAGCACGTCATGATCGAGCTCACCGGCGAGCCCGAGAAGCGCTGGCACTACACGATCTTCGGCGACCCGAAGGCCTGACGGAGATGGCATCATCGCGAGGTCGCACTTGGAGGATTGACTGGCCGTGCCACCGCTCAGCGAGCTGACCCGCATCGAGCCCGTCCATCTCGAGCGCCTCGAGAAGCAGGGCGTGTTCACGACCGGCATCCTGCTCGAGGTATCCGAGACGCGGACCCGGAGCCAGTACCTGGCCGATCACGTCGACGCGTCGATGAACGATGTCGCACGTTGGCGGGATGAGGCGCTCATGCTCAACCTCGCGGGCTTCGGCGGCGACGAGCACCAGCTCATGCTCCAGGCCGGCATCAGCGGGGTGCACGACATCCTGGCCCTGCCGCTCGACGCGTTCCGGGAGCGCGTCCGGCGCGGGGCGAGGGAGCTCAACGCCGAGCCACCCTCGGATCTGATCCTCGAGGGCTGGTGGGACCAGGCCCACACGATGGTCGAGGCCTAGCCCGAGCACTCCGCGGCTCCGCCGGTTCGCGTCTCCGTGCGTGTGCCGTCGGGTTGTTCGGCGGGTCCGAGCAGGCGCTCGGCTACCATGAAGCCGTGGCCGGACTGCGCGGAACCGTGATCTCGGGCGTCGTTGCGATCGCGACCGCGATCGTGCTCATCGCCCTGGCCGTGATCGTGTTCCTCAACCCGATCTGGGTGTCGTTCGAGCAGGATCGCGCCCGGGCCGACGCGTGGACGGGCTGGCCACCCGCCGAGGTGCATCGCATCACCGGCGAGATCCTGCACGACCTCGTGATCGGACCGCCCGCGTTCGCGCAGCTCGACCCCAACGGTGGGCCCGTGTTCGATGCGCGCGAGCAGAGCCACATGCGCGACGTGCGCACGGTCTTCGGCCTTGCTGCGGCCGTGGCCGCGATCGCGCTCGTCGTGCTCGTGGTCGTCGCCGTCCTCGAGCGGCGGCGCGCCCCGGCTCGCGTGTGGCGGGGCGTCCGGGTAGGCGCGCGCGGGTTGGCGATCGGGGTGGTGATCGCCGGTGCCCTCGCGCTGGTCGCCTTCGACGCGCTGTTCGAGCTGTTCCACCGCCTGTTCTTCGGATCCGGCACGTACACGTTCGACCCGGCCAACGAGCGGCTCGTGCAACTCTTCCCCGACGCGTTCTGGTCGGACACGACGATCGTCCTCGGGTTGCTCCTGCTCGCGCTGGCCGCGCTCACGTCGTACGCCGCGGGCCGGCGCCTGCGGCCCGAGATGGCGCCGGCGCCGGCCGCGCCCGAGCCGCGGCCATTGGGCGCGCCGCGATGACGGGCTGGCCGGTCGCGCGCATCGCGGGCATCGAGATCCGCCTGCACCTGACCTGGATTCCGGTCCTCGTCTTCCTGACCGCCGCCGTCGCGATGGACGTGGCCGGCTCGACCGACGCCCTCGCGGACCCGGACGTGTGGGTCGTCGGGCTCGCGTCCGCGCTCGGGTTCCTCGGCTCGGTGCTCGCCCACGAGCTGGCGCACGCCCTGATGGGCCGGCGGCGGGGCGTCGAGGTCAGCTCGATCACGCTGTTCTTCTTCGGTGGCTCCGCATCGATCGAGCTCGAGTCGGGCGATCCCCACGCCGAGCGCGCCATCGCCGTCGCCGGACCCGCGGTGAGCGGGCTGCTGGGAGCCGGGCTCGTGGGGCTGGCCTGGCTGCTGCCCGGGGACGACAACGAGGTCGCCGCCGTCGTGCGGGCGGTGGCGCTCGTGCTCGGTGTCCTGAACCTGCTCCTCGCCGGGCTCAACGCGATCCCCGCATTTCCGCTCGACGGCGGCCGGGTCCTGCGTGCGACGGTCTGGGCGCGCACGGGCAACGAACGCTCCGGAACGCGGGCGGCCGCGCTCGTGGGACGCTACGCCGGCTGGGCGCTGAGCATCCTCGGGCTCGTGATCGCGCTGCTCGGCCCAGGCCTCGACGGGGTCATGCTCATCCTGTCGGGCTGGTTCCTCGGCAACGCCTCGCGGGCCGTGGAGCGCCGGCTGGCCGTCGAGGACCTGCTGCGGGGCATGCGCGTCGAGGAGGCCATGGAGCGCGACACGCCGACGGTCGCGCCGCAGCTCACGGTCGATACGTTCGGCGACGAGTTCAAGCGCGACGGTGGGGTGAGCGTGGCGGTCGTGGCCGACAACCGGCTGCTCGGGCTCATCGGCATCAGCCAGCTGCGCCGACTCGGTCGCCGTGCATGGACGACGACACGGGCCGGCGACCTCATGGTCACGCCGCCAGTCCTGCCGACCCTGACCCCGGACGAGGCGCTGTGGCCGGCGGTCGAGGCGCTGCGTCGGAGCGGTCTCGACGGCCTGCCGGTCGTCCGCGATGCGGACCTGCTGGGCGTCCTGACCCGGCGCGCCGTGCTGGCCACGATCGCCAGCCGCGCGAAGGGCCTGGTGGACGTGCCGTGAGCGAGCCGCTGCTGTCCGTGGAGGCCGCCCGCAATTCCGTGCTCGCGGCCGTCACCGGGCCGACCCAGGCCGAGATCGTGTTCCTGTCCGAGGCCCTCGGTCGGGTCGTGGCGGAGCCCGTCCTCAGCAAGACGGCGCTGCCGCCGTGGGACAACTCCGCGATGGACGGCTACGCGATCCGGGCGGCCGACGTGGCCGCTGCCACCGATGCCAAGCCCGTGCGGCTCGATGTGGTCGGCGAGGTGGCCGCGGGCGCACTTGCGCAGGACGCCGTGCGGCGCGGGACCGCGATCCGGATCGCGACCGGCGCGCCGCTGCCCGATGGCGCCGACAGTGTCGTTCGCGTCGAGGACACGACGCCGCTCGGGCCGGACGGCCAGGCGGCGGGTCCGCGCGGTCGGGACGCGACCGGGCCCGTCCCGGCGGCATGCCTGGTCCACGTCGCGGTGTCCGCCGGCGAGGCGGTTCGTCGCGCCGGCAGCGACCTCGGCATCGGCGCGCTCGTCGTCGAACCGGGCCGGGTCGTCGATCCGGCGGTCGTGGCGGTGATCGCGGGGACGGGCGGCGCCCAGGTTGCCGTGCATCGACGGCCGATCGTGGGCATCCTCGCCACCGGAGACGAGCTCGTGCCGGCCGGCCGACCGCTGGGTCCGGCCGGCATCCCTGACGCAAACGGCCCCGCGCTCGTCGCGCTGGTCGAGGCGGCGGGTGGCGACCCACGCGTGCTTGGGATCGCCGGCGACCGGCTCGAGGACGTTCGCTCGCGGCTGTGCGCCGGTCTGGCCGAGGCACCGGATGCGATCATGGTGTCCGGCGGTGTGTCGGTCGGCCCGTACGATGTCGTGCGCAGCGCGTTCGCGGAGCTCGGGCAGGTCGAGGTGTGGCGCGTCGCGGTGCAACCCGGCAAGCCGTTTGCGTTCGGGACCGCCACGCCCGCCGAGGGATCGGCTCGGCCACCCGTGCTCCTGTTTGGGCTGCCGGGCAACCCGGTCTCGACGTTCGTGACGTTCGAGCTGTTCGCGCGGCCGGCCCTCCGGCGGCTCGCCGGCCATCCGCCGGGCGCGCTTGTTCGGCCGCTCGATCGGGCCGTGCTGCTCGACTCGGCCAGGACGTCGAGCGGTCGGCGCGCCTTCCTGCGTGTCGTCGCGGAGCGAGATGACCGGGGCGCCGTCGCGCGCGACGATCGTGGCCGCGTGCGGGTCTACCTCGCGGGCGGGCAGGGCAGCCATGTTCTCTCGGCGCTCGCCGCCGCCGACGCGCTCGCGATCGTGCCCGAGACGCAGGATGCCGTCGCACCCGGCGATCCGGTCGACCTGTGGTGGCTGGATCGCGGACCGGGCTGACGGCGCGGGCAGCGGATGACGGTCGTGCGCCCGAGTGACGGCGCCGGGCCGGACCGGCTACCGTGATCGACGCCGATCGTCGCGTGGAGGATTGATGGACAGGGAGCCGACAACTCGCCAGGAGCGGCGCCGCCTCACCCATGTCGACCGGCGCGGCCGGCCACGCATGGTCGACGTCTCGGCCAAGGCCGTCACCGCCCGGCGCGCGGTGGCGGAGGCCTTCGTGCGTGTGTCGCCGGAGACGCTCAGTCTCGTGATCGACGGTGGCGGGCCCAAGGGCGACGTGCTCACGGTCGCGGAGCTCGCGGGCGTCATGGGCGCCAAGAAGACGGCAGAGCTCATCCCCCTGTGCCACCCGCTGCCGCTCACGGACCTCGTCGTGACGGTCACACCCGAGCGTCCGGCGGGTGGGCTGCGAATCCGGGCCGAGGCCGCGACGACGGACCGGACCGGGGTCGAGATGGAGGCCATGACCGCCGCCTCGATCGCGGCCCTGACGGTGTACGACATGGTCAAGGGAGTCGAGCGCGGCGTCGAGATCGAGTCGCTGCGCCTCATCAGCAAGACCGGCGGCAAGAGCGGGTCGTGGACTCGCGCTGGTCAGGGCTCCGACGCCTTGGCGAGCGCCGGCCGCGGGCCGGGCACCGATGCCCGAGCCTCCGGCGCACGACGGGGCAGCGGTCGGACGGCCGGACGGATCACGCGGAGGACACCGAGCTGAGCGATTCCGCCGTGCGCTGGCGCGCCACGGTCATCACCGCCAGCGATCGGAGCGCGGCGGGGGACCGAGACGACACGTCGGGCGCGGAGCTCGAGGAGCGCCTCGCGTCGCTCGGGTTCTCGGTCCTGCGCCGGGTCGTTCCCGATGATCGCGCCGCGATCGAGGCCGCGCTCGTCGAGGCGGCCGCCGGGAGCGAGCTCGTGGTCACGACCGGCGGCACCGGCCTGACGCCACGCGACGTCACGCCCCAGGCGACGGCCGCGATCCTCGACTACGAGGTGCCCGGGCTGGCCGAGGCGATGCGCGCGGAGGGTCGCCGGTACACGCCCATGGCTGACCTCTCGCGCGGGCTGGTGGGAGTCCGCGGCCGGACGCTTATCGCGAATGTCCCGGGCAGCCCCAGGGGTGCGCTCGAGTCGCTGGCCGCCCTCGAGCCCGTCCTCCGCCACGCGCTCGAGACACTCGCCGGCCCGTTCGATCATGGCGCCGCGGCCGAGGCGGGGCGCGCCGACCTGCCCGATCCCCGCCCGGAGCCGAGGCAGGGCAGCTGATGCTTCAGGCGTTCGAGCACGTGCCGGCGTACCCGCTCGTCTTTCCGCTGTTCTGGGGCGCGGCCGCGTTCTTCGCGCTCGCGATGGCCCGCCACCTGCGTGTCTTCGCCGCGGTGCGCGCCACCGGCCCCAACCCCCTGGCCGGGCTCGGCCTTCGACTCGCCGGCACCCTGCGCTACGCGTTCGGGCAGACGCGCATGTACCGCGATCCGCGCGCCGCCGTCATGCACGCGGGCATCTTCTGGGGCTTCGTGCTGCTCACGATCGGGACCGCCAACAGCGTGACCGGCGGCCTCGTGGAGGCGATCGTGGCGGCGCCCCTCGACGGCGCCCTGTGGGCCGCGGTGACCGCGCTCCAGAACGTCGTCGCGGTCGTCGTGCTCGGCGCCGTGCTGTGGGCCTTCGAGCGGCGCTTCATCAGCCGCCCGAAGCGCCTCACGTTCAGCGTCGACGCGCTCCTGATCCTGGCCATGATCGGCGGCCTCGTCGCCGCCGAGCTGGGGGGCGAGATCCTCGAGGTCGCGCGCTACGGCGACAAGCCAGGCGCGATCGTGTCAAACCTCGTCGCGCCGCTCGTTCGCGGCTGGTCGCCGGGCGTTCTCGAAACGGGCTTCGCGATCCTGTGGTGGACGCACATCGCGCTCGTGTCGCTGTTCCTCGCGTACCTGCCGTTCAGCAAGCACCTCCACATCGCGCTCGCGATCCCGAACATCTTCCTACGCAAGCTCCCACCTCGCGGCGAGCTACCGGCCATGGACCTCGAGCGCGAGGACGCGACGTTCGGCCTGCGAACGGTCGCCGACCTGGGCTGGAAGGATCTGCTCGACGGCTTCACGTGCACCGAGTGCGGGCGCTGTCAGGAGGCGTGCCCGGCCTGGGCCACGGGCAAGCCGCTCAATCCCAAGACCATGATCATGGGCATCCGGCACATGTCGGTCGAGGCCGAGGGCGGGCTCAACCTCATCCCGAACTCGCCCCTCGTGCGCGACAGCCACGGCCTCGACGATCGGCTCGACCCGGCCGCGCTGACCAAGCCCATCGTCGACGACGCGATCCCGTATGACGCGGTGTGGGACTGCGTCACGTGCGGGGCGTGCGTGGAGGCGTGTCCCGTGCTCATCGAGCACGTGGACAAGATCGTCGGCTTTCGTCGCAATCTCGTGCTCGAGGATTTGCGGTTCCCGTCGGAGCTGACGGGCGCGTTCCGATCGATGGAGAGCGCCGGCAATCCGTGGGGCGAGCCGCGGACCGGCCGCCTGGACTGGACCAAGGGCATCGAGTTCGAGGTGCCGCTCGCGGCTGACGTCGCCGCGGCGGGCGGTCTCGACGAGCTCGAAGTCCTGTATTGGGTGGGCTGCGCGGCCGCCTTCGACGAGCGCAACCGGCGCGTCGCTCGGGCCGTGGTCACGTGCCTCCACGCGGCCGGCGTGCCCTTCGCGGTGCTCGGCCAGGAGGAGAGCTGCACGGGCGATCCGGCCCGACGCATGGGCAACGACTACGTCTTCCAGATCCTGGCCCGGGGCAACATCGAGACGCTCGATCGATACCGCGCCGCGGAGCGGACGATCGTCACCGCCTGCCCGCACTGCTTCAACACCATCGGCAACGAGTACGGCCAGCTGGGCGGCCAGTACCGGGTCGAGCACCACACGACCTACCTCGCGCGCCTGGTGGCCGACGGCCGCCTGGCAGTTGCGCCGGAGACGGGTGCCGCGGCCGCGACGCTCCACGATCCGTGCTACCTCGCGCGCTACAACGGCGAGACGGCGGCCCCCCGCGCGCTGCTCGCGGCCGCCGGCGTCGAGCTCGTCGAGATGGACCGGCGGGGTCGCCAGACCTTCTGTTGTGGCGCCGGCGGCGGCCGGATGTGGATGGAGGAGACGCGGGGCACCCGGATCAACGCCGAGCGCACCCGCGAGGCGCTCGCGACGGGTGTCGAGACGGTCGCGACCGCCTGTCCGTTCTGCAAGGTCATGCTGACCGACGGGCTCGCGGACGCCGGCGCCGGGCCGGGATCGGAGCGTCAGGTCGTCACGCGCGACGTGAGCGAGCTCCTCGTCGAGCGGATCGGGGCGGCACAGGCAGCGGGACGCGGCCTGCCGGTCGTCTAGCCCGGGAGCTTCGAGCCGCAACTGATGCAGCGATCGTCGGTCCAGAGGTTGCCCATGCCGCACCGCGGACAGCGCTTCTCGCCTTCGGTCGAGACCGCATATGGGCGCTCGGTCGTCGCGTCCTCCAGCCGCTTGCGATCGCGGCGCAGGATTCCGAGCGTCGCCAGCAGCCCGATGGCCGCGGCGACCACCAGCGCGAACGATGTCGTCTGATCCATCGCACGTGTCTCCGCCCCGTCGGCGCGGTCCCCCGGCGGCCCGCGTCCAGAGCCTGTCCGGAGCGTAGCCGCCGGGGGCGGCCCTGACCAGCCCCAGGAGTCCCGATCGCGACGGGACTTCGAGTCTGGCAGATCGGAGCAGTGCCGAGGAGATGCGTGGGGCGTGGCCTGCGCTACGATGGCCGCGGTGACCGCGTCGTCCACGAGCCTGCCGCCCTACCACCTCTCGCCCGAGCAGGAGGACCTGCGGCTCGCCGTGCGCGTGCTCGCCGACGAGCAGATCGCGCCGCGCGCGGCCGAGATCGATCGCAGCGGCGAATTCCCGTGGGACGTCAAGGAGCTCCTCGCGAGCCACGACATCCTGGGCCTGCCGTTTCCCGAGGCGTACGGCGGGGTCGGCGGCGACCTGTTGACCGTGTGCCTCGCCATCGAGCAGATCAGCCGCGTGTGCGCGACATCGGGCCTGATCCTCGCGGTGCAGGAGCTCGCGGCGATGCCGCTCCTGCTCAAGGGCACGCCCGAACAGCGCCAGCGCTGGCTGCCCGACCTGGCTGCCGGCCGCAGCCTCATCGCGTTCGCACTGACCGAGCCGGAGGCCGGTTCGGACGTGGCCGCTATCCGAACCCGGGCCGTGCGCGACGGCGACGACTACGTGATCAGCGGCGCGAAGCGCTTCATCAGCCAGGGCAGCGTCGCCGATCTCGTGACGGTGTTCGCCGTGACCGAGCCCGATGCCGATCGGCACGGGCGCCTGAGCTGCTTCGTGGTCGAGGCCGACCGGCCCGGTTTCCGGGTCGAGCGGGTCGAGCACAAGATGGGCATCCGGGGCAGCCCGACGGCCGAGCTGTCATTCGACGACGTGCGCGTGCCGGCAGACCACCTGGTCGGGGCCGAGGGCGACGGCTTCGAGCTGGCGATGACCACCTTCGATCGCAGTCGGCCGGGCATCGCCGCCCAGGCGGTCGGCATCGCCCAGGGCGCCCTCGAAACGGCGGTGCGCTACGCGGCCGAGCGGCGTCAGTTCGGGCAGCCCATCGCCGAGTTTCAGATGATCCGGGGCATGCTGGCCGACATGGACGCCGCGACCGAGGCTGCCCGCCAGCTGTTGTACAAGGCCTGCGCCGAGATCGAGGCCGGATCGCGTGAGGCGTCGCGCTGGGCCGCCGTGTGTAAACTCGTCGCCGGCGACGCGGCGATGCGCGTGACGACGGATGCGGTCCAGGTGCTCGGCGGCTACGGCTACATCGACGAGTATCCGGTCGAGCGAATGATGCGCGACGCGAAGATCACGCAGCTGTACGAGGGGACGCAGCAGATCCAGCGCCTCGTCGTCGCACGAGCGCTGCTCCACCGAGACAGCTAGGAACCCGGCCGCGATCCCGCCCCGGGGGCAGGGCTCGTCGGCCGGCCGAGGCAGGGAGGATCGTACCGAGGTGCGCATCGTCGTCCTCACCAAGCCGGTGCCCGACCCGGCTGCCGGCGCCGAGCGACTGGGCCCGGACCGGCGGGTCGATCGACAGGCCACACCGCCGGTCGTCAACGGCAACGACGAGTACGCGCTCGAGGCCGCGCTCAAGCTCGTGGAGGCCGCGGGCGAGGGCGAGGTCACGCTCCTCGCGATGGCCCCGGCCAATGGCGTGGAGGCCCTCCGCAAGGGGCTGGCGATGGGCGCCGCACGCGCGGTGCACGTGCTCGATCTGGCCATCGAGGGCTCCGACGCGCGGGCCACTGCCCGGGTTCTCGCCGCGGCCCTCGCCGACATGGAGTACGACCTCGTCCTGGCCGGCGTGGACACTTCCGACGGCGTGGCGGGCGTCGTCGGTCCGGCCCTGGCGGCCCACCTCGGCCTGCCATATCTCGGCTACGCGGCGACGATCGAGCCGAGCGACGCCGGCGTCCGTGTCCAGCGTCTGACGGCGGCCGGTCACGACGTGCTCGAGGCGCCGACGCCCGCCGTCATCTCGTGCACGCAGGTGCTCGGCGCGCCGCGCTATCCGAGCCTCAAGGGCATCATGAGCGCGCGCTCGAAGGAGATCGCGGTCCGCGGCCTGGCCGATCTCGGCCTCGACCCCGCGAGCGTCGGCGGTGGCGCGGCGGGCACGAGCGTGCTCCAGGAGCGACCGCCCGCCGATCGGCCCGCGCCGCGTGTGATCCGCGATGCCCCCGACGACGCCGCGCGTGAGGTCGTGGCGCTGCTCGCCGACCGGAGGCTCATCTGATGCCAGGTGCCATGTGGGTCGTGGCCGAGGTCGCGTCGGACGGCAGTCTCGCCGTGATCGGCACCGAGATCGCATCGCTTGCCCGAGACCTGGCCGCTGCGGCCGGCGCGAGCGTCGAGGGCGTGATCGTGGCCGCGGACCCCGACCGCGCGGCAGGGGAGCTGGCCGCCTATGTGCCGAGGGTTCGGGTCGTCACCGAGCCCCGGACCGCCGACCACGCCGCACCGGCGATCATCGCCGAACGCGTGGCCGCGCTCGCCCGGGCCGAACAGCCGGCCCTCATCCTGACCGGCGCCGGGCCGGATGGCCGCGACGTGGCGGGCAGTCTCATGGCCCTGCTCGACTGGCCGGTCCTGGCCAATGCCGTCGGGGTGACCTGGGCCGATGGGGGGCTGCGCGTCGACGTGCCCATCTTCGGCGGCTCGAGCGTGACCACGTCGGGCTTCACCGGCCAGCACGGCATCGTCACCGTGCGCCCGAACGTCGTGACCGCCGCGCCAGCCGACACCGCGGGCAGCGTCGAGGCGGTCGGCATCGACGAGCCCCTTCGGCTGCCCGCCGTGGCCGTCCGGGAGCGGGTCGCGGCAGCGGGCAGCGCCGTCGCCATCGAGGAGGCCAAGATCATCGTGGCCGGCGGTCGTGGGGTCGGCGGTCCGGATGGTTTCAAGCTCGTCGAAGAGCTGGCGACCGAGCTCGGTGGCGCGGTGGGGGCAACCCGGGCCGCGGTCGACGCGGGCTGGATCCCGTACGGGCAGCAGATCGGTCAGACGGGCAAGATCGTGAAACCGCAGCTGTACCTCGCGTTGGGCATCAGCGGCGCGATCCAGCACAAGGTCGGGATGCAGACCGCGGGCACGATCGTCGCCGTCAATCGCGACGCCGACGCGCCGATCGCCGAGTTCGCGGACCTGACCGTCGTGGGCGACCTGTTCCAGATCGGCCCGGCGATCCTGCGCCAGCTCCGCGACCGGGCGGGGTGACGCGTGTCGCGGACGGGGTGAGGCTGGCGTGGATCCGCTCCTCCTCCTGTCGCTGGCCGGGTTCGTGGCCCTGGCGATCCTGTCGCTGCTCGTCATCCGACGTGCGAGCCGGGTCCTGACCGAGACCCGCGAGGCGGAGACCTTCCGCCGCTCCACGGTCGACCTTGCCGATCGGGCGGAACGCTCGCTGGCCGGCGTGTCGGCGCGGATCGACCTGGTCCGCCGCCACCAGCTCGAGGCGCCGGCCATCACCGAGAACCTCGTCGCCGCGATCGACGCGGTCGAGCGCTACGTGACCGAGGCCCGTGCGCTGCGGCCACCGCTGGAACTTGGCCCGCAGCACGAGGCGATCGTGGCCGAGCTGTTGCGGGCGCGACGCGCCCTGGGCATGGCCGAGCATGGCTGCACCGTCCTCGCCACCGCGAGTCGCGGACCGCGCGAGCTGGAGGCCCAGACCTCCATCAAGCGTGGCTACCTCAACATCCTGCACGCCCGGGAAGCGCTTGGCCGGCATGCGGCCGATGTCGCTGCGAGCCGCCTCGGCATGGACGGTACGCGCCGCCGCGCGGCTCGTGACCACACCATGTAGTGGTATCCTGCCGAGAGACCACAAGGGCTAGTGGTCCGGAGCAGGAGCGAGGATGCGCTGTCCCCATTGCGAGGCGCGTGAAACCCGGGTCGTGGACTCCCGGGATCTCGACGATTCCGCCACGATCCGGCGGCGGCGCGAGTGCGCGGCGTGCGGCGCCCGATTCACGACCTACGAACGGATCGAGTCGGCACGCCTCGTGGTCGTGAAGCGCGACGGCACGCGCCAGGAGTTCGACCGGGCGAAGCTCGTGGCCGGGCTGCGCAAGGCGCTGACCCGCCGCCCGGTCCGTACCGACGCGCCCGAGAGGGCCGCGGACGAGATCGAGGCCGAGCTGCGCGCCGCCGGCGTCAGCGAGGTTCCGAGCAGTCGCGTGGGGGCGCTCGCGATGGCCAAGCTGCGCGAGATCGACCACATCGCCTACATCCGCTTCGCATCCGTGTACCAGAGCTACGAGGATCTCGAGGATCTCAAGCGGGAGGTCGACAGCCTGTACGCGGAGCGCGATCCGGTCGTCGCCGTCGATCTGCGTGCGGTGGGGACGTCGAAGCATCGATGAGCGTCCTGTCGGATCGGGACATCCGCGCGGAGCTGGGGGCCGGCCGCGTCGTCATCCGGCCGTACGACGAGAGCGACCTGCAGCCGTCGTCGGTCGATCTCCACCTCGATCGCTCGTTCCGGGTCTTCCGGAACAACCGCTATCCGTACATCGACGTGCGCTCGCCGCAGCCGGACCTGACCGAGCTGCTCAGCGTCGACGACGACGAGCCATTCATCCTGCATCCGGGTGAGTTCGTCCTCGGCCAGACGCTCGAATGGACGGAGCTGCCCGACGACCTCGTCGCGAGGCTCGAGGGAAAGTCGAGCCTGGGCCGGTTGGGCCTCCTGATTCACTCCACGGCCGGCTACGTCGATCCCGGCTGGAAGGGCAACCTGACCCTGGAGCTGTCGAACGTTGCCAACCTGCCGATCGCGCTCTACTACGGCATGCGCATCGGCCAGATCTCGTTCTTCCGGATGAGCTCGGCGGTGGATCGGCCGTACGGCTCGGCCGGGCTCGGATCGAAGTACCAGGGCCAGTCCGAGCCCACCGCGTCGGCGTTCCACGCCGACTTCGAGCAGGGTCGGCGCACGAGGGACGGCGCGACCCGCTGAGGCGGGCGGGCGTCGGCGGCGATTGGGCATCGGCGACAGCGTCGACTGGCGGCGCGACCTGGGCGGCGGCTACTCGGTAGCCCTGGTTCAGGCCGGCTCGTTCCGGACCGACGCGGGGGCGATCTTCGGACCCGTGCCACGCCTGCTGTGGGACCGCCTCGTGACCGACGAGATCGACCACGACCACCGGCTGCTCCAGGCCCTCAATTGCCTGCTCGTCGAGACGCCCGCGGGGCGTGTCCTGGTCGAGACCGGGATCGGGGAGCGCGTCAGCGACAAAGTCCGCGCGATGCGTGCGTACGAGGGCCCGGCGATCGTGCCCGCCCTCGAGACGGCGGGCTTCGAGCCGGCCTCGGTCGACGTCGTGGCGATGAGCCACCTGCACTTCGATCACGGCGGCGGTCTGCTGCGGGCGGACGGCTCGCGCGCCTTCCCGCGGGCCACGATCGTCGCCCAGCGGGCGGAGTGGGAGATCGCGCTCGGCTCGAACAGCCGCCTCGTCGCCTCGTACGACCAGCCCGAGCTGCGCCTCGCACGGGAGTGGGGCGAGGAGGGCTGGGCCGACGGTGAGCGCGAGATCCTGCCGGGCGTGTTCGTCACGCCCACCGGTGGCCATTCGGCCGGGCATCAGGCGATCGTCGTGCGCGCGCCGGGCGCTGCTCCGCTCGGCTTCTTCGGCGACCTGTTCATGCGCCCGTGGGCGGCCAACCCGCGCTGGGTGACCGCGTTCGACGACTTTCCCCTCGATTCGGTGTCGGTCAAGGGCGAGCTGTTCAGCCGCGCCGCGGACGAGGGCTGGACGCTGGTCCTCTCGCACGAGGCGAAGACACCCGTCGGCCGCCTGGTCCCAGACCGCGACCGCTACCGCTTCGAACCCACCGGTCGACCTGCCTGACTGTGCGCGGTCGGCCCTCGGAGGGTCGCCGACCGCCCGATGATCCTCGGTATGTCAGCCGCCGGACGAGCCGGCCGAACCAGGCAGGATCGACTCGACATACTGCGCCGCGCTGGCGGCGTCGAGTGGCCCGAGAACGTGGGCCCGGATGACCCCGTTGGGATCGATGAAGTATTGCGTCGGCAGGACGCCGTTCTTGTACTCGTGGAAAATGTCGCCCGACGTGTCGAAGGCGACGGTGTAGCCGAGCCCGTACGTCTGGGCGTAGCGCCGGATGTCGTCGACGCTGGTCTCTTGGACGGCGACGCCGATCAGAACCAGACCCCGATCGCGGTAGGCGGCGTACGTGTCGCGCAGGACCGGCGTCTCGGATTGACACGGCGGGCACCACGTCGCCCAGAAGTTGATCCAGACACCCTTGCCACGCAGGTCCGCGAGCCGGACCGGCTTGCCGTCGAGGTCGTTCAGCTGGAAGGTGCTGCCGTCGGCGCGGGTCACGCTCAGCTCCGGCGCGCGCTGCCCCGGGCCGATCCCGGTCGCGCTGGGGTCGATGACGTACGCGGTCGCCGCCGGATCGCGCAGGCCCTGGCCGCCCGTCTGGCCGAGCGGCGTCGTGATGGCCACGATGAGCACGCCGGTCAGGAGCACGATCGCGAGGCCCACTGCGAGCTGGCGGCCGCCGAACGGGCCGATGAGCCCGTGTTTGGGCGGTCGGTGCACGAACGTCGGACCGTCCGGGACGGCCGGTTCCGGGGCGTCGGCCGCGGGCTCGAGCCTCGGGGTCAGCTCGTCGAGCTGCTCAGACACCGGACAGGAACGTGAAGTAGCGCGGCAGGAGCGTGAGCAGGTCGAGGAGCATCGCGACACCGATGACCACGACGAGCAGGCCGCCGATCAGGCTCACGAGGTTGCCATGGCGAACGAGCGGTCGGACCACCGCGGGCGCGCGATCATACAGGGCCCCGACCGCCAGGAACGGGATGCCGAGCCCGAGGGTGTAGCCGACGAGCAACACCGCTCCCTGGAGCTTGTCCTGAGACGACGCAGCGAGACCCAGGATGCCGCCCAGGATGACGCCGATGCACGGGGTCCAGCCGATTGCGAACACGGCGCCCATGCCGAACGACGCCGCCAGGCCGCCCGGCGAGACGAGCCGGCGCCCGAGGTCGTCGGCCCTCCGGCCGCTCGCTCCGGCCGACCCGCCGGCAGCGCCCGGTCCGCCCGCACTGCCCGGACCGCTCGCACCGCCGCGCGCGACCCCGGCCGTCGCGAGCGACATCGTGCCCGTCCGGCTCGCGATCTCCGTCGCCGCCGCGGCATCGAGCGGGCGCCACGTCCGTTCGAGCACGGGGATGCGCACGATGCCGGCCAGGCTCAGACCGAGCACGATCAGGAAGATGCCGCCGATCTGGCGCAGGATCGGCAGGTACGAGAACAGCGGTCCGGCCGCGTAGGTGGCGGTGATGCCGAGGATCGTGAACACTGCCCCGAAGCCCAGGACATAGGCGAGGGCGTGCCGGACGGCGAGCCAGCGTGACGGGCGGACGCCGACGCTCGACCCGGCGACGGCCACGGCCGTCAGCTGGCCCAGATATGCCGGCACGAGGGGCAGCACGCACGGCGACAGGAAGCTGATGAGCCCGGCGCCGACCGCTACCGCGAACGTGAGGTCGGTGCCTGTCATCGGCTGGACGGATCGGTTGCGCCGGGCGTGGCCGATCCGTCAAGCGCCTCGACCAGGAAGCGCCGCAATACCGACGGGCTGGTCACGAGCTCGAGCCGTCGGGTGCCGACCTCGACGACCGGGATCGTCTCGAAGAAGGCGCGGTGCAACGCGGGGTCGGCGTCGATGTTGCGCTCGACGAGCGTGGTCGGGGACGGCAGGCCGCCCGCCGCGCGCACGGCGAGCAGGCCCTCGAGCATCGTCCGCGCCTCGTCGCACAGGTGGCAGCCCGGGCGCGAGTACAGGACAATGTCGGGCAGGGGAGTGGCAGTCATCCGCGCCGATTGTACGAAGATCGCTCGGATGGCCCGGCCGACACTGCGGCCCGGTGCCGGTCGAGGCGCACGGCGCGGTACGATCTCGACGCACGCCCCCGTAGCTCAGTGGACAGAGCGGCACCGTCCTAAGGTGCGCGTCGGCGGTTCGAGTCCGTCCGGGGGCGCCAGAAGCAGACTATTCGCGGCTGCGAAGAACGGCCGTGCAGCCGCAGCCGCCTCGATCTCGCATGCACCATCCTCGGTCAACTTGACCCAGTCGACCAGCATCCGATCAGCTGGCGGAGCTGTAACCGCGACGCACACCAGGAGGGTGTCTACCGCTGGTACGAGACCGCGTTCATGGTCATGCCGCTGATGCCCCGAAAGACGAAGACGCTTCCGTTCGCGTTCAATCCCGGCGAGGAGGCCGGGAAGGCGCACTGGCGGGTATGGCGGAGTGGCGGCTCGCCGGGCCGTTCGTCCCATCGACCAAGGCGAGGAGGAGCCGTTCAAGGAGCGCTGGCTCGAGTGGTTCGCGCTCGCGGCTGAGGACCGGCTCGTCCATCGAGGATGCCACTGGTCCAGGGCTAGGGTTCGTTTCGACCCCGAGACGGTAGCCCCCGGCTCATGGGGATCGCGCAAGAGCGCTTACCGAAGCTCCCGGGGAAGATGAACTGGGTACCGTGCCATCCAGGAGGACACGGATGCAAAGCGGCACGAGCAACACTCAGGGGATGCTTTGGCAGCCCTATCGCGAGGACGCCCCCGAGCGTTTCCAACGGGAAGCGGGGCGCGTCAGCGCCGCGCTCGGCGACGTCGCGATTGTGATCGAACACGCAGGGAGCACTGCGGTTCCAGGTCTGCCGGGAAAACCGACCATCGACCTATTCGTCGGCGTGGATCATCTCCCTCCGGATGGCCGGCTCGTCGACGCGCTCGGGTCGATCGGATACGAATACCGGCCGGAGCACAGCACCGAGGATCGGCACTACTTCAGAAAAGGCGCGACGTATCCGCGCGAGAGCAACATTCACGTCGTCCTCTTCGGTGAGCGTCCATGGCGCGATGCCATCCTCTTCCGCGACTATCTGAGATCGCATCCGCGGGAGGCCGCCGCGTATGGGAAACTCAAGCGGGAGGCCTCGGTCGAACGCGCCACGTACGGACCCAGCAAAGCAACGTTCATCGCGGAAGCCCTTCGTCGCGCGCAGTCGTCAGCATGAGGGTCTTCGAGTCCGTCCAGGGGCGCCAGTGCATTCCCAAGCTGCGCATCGGCCGATTGCGGCTGCGTCAAGCCCGGCTTCCGCTACGGCGAGCCGGTCGGTCTCGTCTCGCGTCCGACCCTGGCCTCTCCCGGGTGCCCACGCTGGGTGGGCGACGTCGTGAGACAGGAGCGCGTGTCGGCCGGGCGCCTCACGCCAGCACCGTGACCGCTGCGAGCGCCACCCAGCCGTAGTACGCCAGCATGGCCGCGCGGATCGGCCAGCCGATGGGCACGTCCGGCGAGCCTCGGCCGTCGGCCGGCGCATGCCGGATCGTCGTGGCGATAAACCAGATCAGCCCCGCCCAGGGAGCCAGGGAGGCCAGGGCGAGGAGCGGGCCGACCGACGCGTCACCGGCCGCGCTGATCCCGACGATGGTGGCGGCGACCGGGAAGCCGAGGATGTACAGCGACCCGACCGCGGAGTGGATGTTGCCCCGCCTGCTGTACGACGCCCGCGGCGTGGTCACGGGGTCGGTGTCGAAGAACGCGGCGCCGATTGGGCCCAGAGCGACGATGCAGAGCCCGATGTTGGCCGGCGACGCCACCGGCGCGAGCGCTGCCCCGAGGCTGATCACGGCCGTGCCTCCGGTGATGAAGGCCACGCGCATGAGGATGCCGTACCGGCCCAGGGCGTACTCGCTGGGCATTCGCCACGACGGGTCGAACTCCGGCTCGAGGACGTGGAGGAGCGCCACCAGCCCGATGGTCAGCGAGTACGCGCCCAGCGCGTAGGCAGCGAGGATCGACTCCATCGGGTGGGCACCTCCCGGCTGGACGAAGCGGGTGGGCGCCTCGCTTCACATAATCCGGCCGCCGGCTTATTATTCGACGCATGGCCCGCACCGTCAATCCGGCCGCGCACAGGGCCCGTCGCGCCGCATTCGTCGACGCGGCGGTCCGGCTTGCCCGCGAGAAGGGCTACGACCGGCTGGTCATCGCCGACGTCATCGCGGACGTCGGCGCGTCCAAGGGTGCCTTCCAGCACTATTTCGACTCGAAGGAAGCGCTCCTCGCCGCGGTGGTCGAACGCACCGTGGAGGAGGCGATCGGCGGCGCGACGTCGATGGCATCCGATCCCTCCCTGACGCCCCTCGAGAAGCTGCGGGAGGTCTTCGACGGCATCTACGCCTGGAAGGCGGCGCGGCCCGAGTACCAGCCGGCCGCGGTTGCGGCCTCGCTGCGCACGTGGTTCTCCGACGAGAACCGGGTGCTGGTCGAGCGGATGCGCACCGCGACGGCTACCCGACTGACACCGGTGCTCGCCACCGTCCTGGCCGAAGGAGTGGCGGACGGCACGTTCTCGCTCACCGATCCCGAGGGATCCGCCTCGGTCGTCACGTCGCTCATGCTTGCGCTCAACGAGGCCGCCGTCCGGCTCTTTCTGGGCCGCCAGGAACAGACGGTCCGTTTCGAGACGGCGACGCACGCCCTGGCCTCGTACGCCGAGGCGCTGGAGCGCATCCTCGGCATCCCGGCGGGCTCGTGGCCACTCCTGGATGAGGAGGCAGCGCGGGTCTGGTTCGGCTGACCGGTCGAACGCCGCAACGGCACGAGAGGCACGATTGTGCTCGAGCGGCCCGCCGTTCACCTTTGCTGTTTCGCCGACGGTGAATGCGGCCTCGACCCAATTCGAGCGGGCGTCGACGGTGCCCTCGAGACACCCTGTCTGTTCGGATCAGGCGACAGCGCCGACTCGACCCCAGGCGAGGACGACCAGCACGACGTTGATCAGGACCGCCGCCGAGTAGAGGGGGTGGAAATACACGGCAAGGACGACGAGCCCGAGCCCGCCACCGAGCATGCCGAGCAGTGGCCACTGCTCGCGCAGAGGGCCGAAGCCGGCAAACCCAAGTCCCGCGGCGACGAGGGCGACACCGGCCAGGATCCACACCAAGCCGCCGATCACGGCAGCTCCGGCGCCGAGGTTGAGCGTGTCAACGAGCCACGACCGGCCGAACGGCCCCGGCCACCAGTCGAACCACGAGGGCAGGGTGATCGCCGAGCCGTTCGGCGATGTGGCCGAGGTCACCCCGATCATCGCCGTGATGAGGCCGTGGACGACGAGGTCTACCCCGCGCCGTTCCCGCCATGCAACGGCTGGTCCCCGCCACCCTCCCTTCCGGGTGGCGCGTGGCCGAGAGCGCCGTCCCTGCGGACCGCGATAGGAGTGGAACGTTGCCACTGGACAGGAGGATCGTGGTCGGGGCATTGGCGCTCGTCGGCGTCGTCGTGGCGGGCGTCGTCTTGGTCGCCTTGGCGGGCTTCACCTCCGCCCCGTTCGACCGTGCCGCGGAACGGGCCCTGGGGATGGCCCAGAACTCGCGCGGCAACCGATACACACTCGATGCCGCCAACCTGAGCGGGACGTGGACGTTCACCAGGGACGCGGAGGTGGTCCTGCGGTTCGCCGACGGGGACGTCTCGATCGAGGACGGAGCCCTGCAGCCCGGTTGCTACAGCGGCATGATCCATCGGGACGCCGTGCTCCGGCTCGATTTGCCGGCAGCGTCAGCTTCGCCACGCCCGACTCCGATCCCGCCTGTCAGGCACTGCCGTGATCGCGACCGCACCCCGGCCGACGCCCGCCGCCGAGCCCGGAGCCACTCCTCATCGGCGCCGGGGATCGCTGGGCCGGACGACGCGCTAGGCGTTCGAGTGCCGGCCCGCCTCCCGCCGCTCACGTGGATCGAGCAGATCCAGATTGCGCCTCTCTTCGCGGAGGACGCGCTGTCGGTCGTGGGGCGTGTCCGTCTCGAGGTCGTCGAGGAGCGCTCGCAGCCGTCGGATGACCTGGACCTGGGACGCACCGGCAAGGCGGATCTCCTCGAGCCCGAGATGGACGTAGTCGTCCCATGACGGCCTGGGCAGGACAAGCCGCACCCGCCCGTCAATGGACCGCACGGGCGACGGGATCTCCCGGTTGGCGAGCCGGCGGAGCAGGTCGTGGATCCGATCGAGCGCCTGAACGGCCGTCGTCGGATCGTTCGTGCCGGGAGACAGTGCGCGCACCGCGATGTCGGCGAGCTGGCGGAACCCGAACGCGGCGTCCTGGTCGAGGGTGCGTTCGCCGCCGATGGCGATCGCGTCGCGCACCTCGTCGCCGGCGGCAGGAGTCCAGCCGCCCCACAGGTGGGCGAGCGGGGCATCCTCGGGGATGAAGTCGCCGACCCGTGCACGGAGCTCGGCGACGCGCCCATCGCAGTCGGTTGCCTCGAGGAGCGCCGCTTCGTCGACGCGGAGGACGATGCCGGCCGCGCGCGACGTGAGCACGACCGCGGGCCGGCTCGATGGGGCGCGCCACGGCTCCTCGGTCCGACGCCCCGCCCGATCCGGATACAGCCGCTCGATCGCGGCGACCGTCTCGTTCCAGATGTTGGCGATGACCGTGCTCGCACGGATCGCGTGGGCCATGTGGTCGATGTACCAGACGAACGCCGCAACGCTGGCGAGGAGGAGCGCGAACGCGACCCACACGGAAACGGCGGGCACGAACGCGTCGCTTCCGTCGACGGGTGTCCGAACCTCACGGAGCACGAGCAGCGTGAACACGAAGGTCGCGACGAAGACCCCGAGCACCACCTGGTTGCCCTGGTCGCGCAGGAACGTCCGCATCACCCGGGGCGAGAGCTGCGTCGACGCGAGCTGCAGGACGAGCATCGTGATCGTGAACACGAGACCCGTGAACGTGAGCATCGACTGTGCGATGGTCGAGAGCACGCTGCGGGCACCCTCAGGGCTGCCGCCGAAGGTGAAGAACAACCCGGATCCGTTGGCTGCCAGCCGATCGTCCACCGTGCTCAGGACAAGAGCCAGCAGCGCCGCCGCGACGGCCAGGACCGAGGGAACGAACCAGAGACTGAGCCGCAGCCGTTCGCGGAGCGATTGGAGCCAGAGCATGGTTCACTCTCGCGAATGCGGCGTTGGCGATGCTCCGGGCGGAGGGCCCCCGGGCATTGCATCGGAGTCACGACGGCCGATTGGTGAGCGTGCGCTGCTGCGCCTCGCGATCGGCGCCGGGACGGACGTGGCCGTCGAGTCGGCTGTGACTCTCGGTCCCGCCTTGTGGACGAACGGCCCGCGAGTGCCGAGGACGCGCGCGATATCGTCTGGCCATGCATGCCGGGATCGCCATCGCGATCGACCGACTGACGCGCGACTTCGGGCCCGTTCGCGCCCTCGACGGCGTGAGCTTCGAGGTCCCCACCGGATCCGTCCTTGGCTACCTCGGTCCGAACGGATCCGGCAAGACGACCACCATCCGCCTGCTCCTCGGATTGCTCGAGCCCACGGCCGGCCGCGCCGAGGTTCTGGGCTTCGACACCCGACGTGACGCCGATAGGATCCGGCGCCAGTGTGGCGCCCTGCTCGAGCACTCGGGGCTGTACGAGCGGCTGACGGCCGAGGACAACCTGGAATTCGCGGGCCGCGCGTGGCGCATCCCGAGGTCCGAACGCCGCGCCCGGGCGGAGAGCCTGCTGCGCAGCCTGGGTCTGTGGGATCGGCGGCGGGAGGGCGTCGGCTCGTGGAGCCGCGGCATGAAGCAGAAGCTGGGTGTTGCGCGCGCGCTCCTGCCGCGACCCGGCATCGTGTTCCTCGACGAGCCGACGGCCGGGCTCGATCCCATCGCCGCGGCGTCCCTGCGCGAGGACCTGCGCGCGCTGGCCGCCTCGGACGGCGTGACCGTATTCCTCACGACGCACAATCTGGCCGAGGCGCAGAAGGTGTGCGACACGGTCGCGGTGATTCGCGCCGGGCACCTGCTCGCCGTCGGGTCTCCGGGGGCGCTGGCGTCGCGCGTCAACGGCCATCACGTCGCCATTCGAGCCTCGGGCATCACCCCGGACGTGCTCGATCTCGTCCGTGCCGAGTCGAGCGTCACGTCGGTGCAGGTCACGGCCGACGGTCTCGATGCCCTCCTCGCGGACGGCGCGGATCCGGCGACGATCGTGGCGCTGCTCGTCCATGCGGGTGCCTCGGTGCGCGGCGTGAACACCGAGACAGCCGATCTCGAAGCCACGTTCGTGTCGCTCGTGGAGGGCGACGCCGTGGCGCACCCGGCGCAGGCATCGATGCCGGCGGCAGGAGCCGCGCCGTGATCGCCGACATCGGCACCGTCGCCTGGAAGGAGCTGCGGGGCCTGTTCTGGATCAACGGCAGCATCGTCCGCGGGCTACGGCCGCTGCTCGTTTCGCTGGGCATCTTCGGGGTCTTCCTGCCCTGGCAGTTCGGACGCAGTCTGGTCGATTCGCCGGCGGCGCTCCTGCCCTGGATCTGGGTGCCGCTCCTGATGGCCACGGGTGTTGTCGCCGACGCGTTCGCCGGTGAGCGCGAACGCCACACTCTCGAGACCCTGCTGGCCAGCCCGCTGTCCGACGCGGCGATCTTCACCGGCAAGTTCGCCACCGCGGTCGCCTACGGTTGGGGCTTCGCCCTGGTCAGCGCACTGGTGGGTGTCGTCGTCGTGAACCTCGTCGATGGCGGCGTCCGGCTGCTGTTCTATCGGCCCGAGGCGTTCGTCGCGCTGCTCGTCTTCGGTCTCCTCGGCACGAGCCTCATGGCCGCGGTCGGGACGTTGATCTCCCTGCGCTCGGCCACGGTTCGTCAGGCCACGCAGCTGACGAGCTTCCTGATCCTGGCGCTCGTCCTGATCCCGGTTGGGATCGTCCAGGTGCTGCCGCGCGACGCGCTCGACGCGCTCGACCGCGCCATCGAGGACGCGGGGCCGCTGGTCGCATCCGCGGTCGTCGCCGTGATCCTGTTCGCGCTCGATGCGGCGCTCGTGGCCTTCGGCATCGTGCGCTTCCGACGGGCCCGGCTGATCCTCGAGTAGGCCGCCTCTGCCGGCCGAGGCCCTCGGCGGCGAGACGCGCTAGCCTCAGGCCGTGCGATCGACCGAATCGAGGGGCACGCTTCGACTGACCGTCAACGGGGTCGCCGCGGACGTTGACCGTGAGCCGGATCGGAGCCTGCTCGGGGTCCTGCGCGACGAGCTCGACGTGACCGGGCCGAAACCCGGCTGTGGCGAGGGCGTGTGCGGCGCCTGCACCGTCCTCCTCGACGGGCAGCCAGTCCGGAGCTGCCGAACGCTGGTGTCGGCGGCCGGCGGCGGCCGGGTGCTGACGATTGAGGGCCTCGCGCCGGTCGGCGAGCTCCACCCGGTCCAGCGGGCGTTCCTGGCGGAGGGCGCGTTCCAGTGCGGCTACTGCACGCCGGGCATGATTCTCTCGACCGTCGCCCTGCTCGAGTCCACTCCCCAACCCGGTGCCGAGGCGATCCGCGCCTGGCTCGGAGACAGCGTCTGCAGGTGCGGGACCTACCCGCGCATCCTCTCGGCCGTCCAGCGCGCCGGGGAGTCGGGGAGCGTGCCGAGCGACGAGCCTGACGCTCCGCCGATGGATCTCGACCGACGCCCGAGGGCACCCTGGGACATGACGCCCACGCCCGAGCGAGACTGGTTCGAGATCTTGCCGGAGGGCCTGGTCGTCGTGGTCGAGCCGGATCCGTCCGGTGGCTGGTCGACGACCTCGGGAGCGTGGCTCCATGTCGGCGCCGATGGGCTCGTGACGGCCTTCACCGGCAAGGTCGATGCAGGCCAGGACAACCGGACGGGCCTGTCGATCATTCTGGCCGAGTCCATGGGCGTTGCCCTGGCGGACGTCCGGCTCGTCATGGGCGACACGGACCTGTGCCCGCACGACGCTGGAACGTTCGGCAGCCGGTCGACGCCGGATGCTGGGCGGGAGCTGCGTCGGCTGGGGCAGTCGGCGCGCCACGTGCTCGACGGTCTGGCGCGCGCCCATGGCCGGACGTCGGACCGGATCGGCGAGCTCGTGGCCGGGATGCGACGCGTCGAGATCGCCGCGCGCGCGGAGCGTTCAGGCTCGAATGCCGCGAGCCGGGCGCGGCCGGCCGGCGCATCGTCCACGCGACCCGGTGTCCCACGCCTGACCGGACGCTCGATCGTGACCGGCACCAAGCGCTATCCATCCGACGTCAGCCGGCCGGGCATGCGCCACGGCCGGATCCTGCGTCCGCCGGCGACCGGCGCGACGCTGCGATCGGTCGACCTCGACGACGTCGGCGCCGGGGGCGTGATCGTCGTCCATGAGGGCTCGTTCGTCGGCGTCGTGGCCGCGACTCCGGGCGAGGCACGGCGTGCGCTGGCCCGCGCGAAGCCAACCTGGGACCTGCCCGACACACCGGGCGAGGCCGACCTGGAAGCGCACCTCCGGGCCCACCCGATGGAGGACGAGGGCTGGGCGGGCGGCTTCCACGAGAGCTCGGGCGATGTCGATGCCGCGCTCGCGGACGCCCGGGTGCGCGTCGAGGCCACGTACCGGACTCCATACATCGCCCACGTGCCGATGGAGACGCGCACCGCCGTCGCGGAGTGGACCGACGACGGTCGGCTCACGATCTGGACCGGCGGACAGGTCCCGTTCGGGGTGCGGGAGCAGGTGTCGGCGGCGTTGGGGATGCCCGCGGCGGCGATCCGGGTTATCGTGCCGGACTTTGGTGGCGGCTTCGGCGGCAAGCACTCGGGCGATGTCGCGCTCGAGGCCGCGCGCCTGGCTCGGGCGGCCCGCAGCCCGGTGAAGGTCCGCTGGAGCCGGGAGGATGAGTACCGCCACGCCTATTTCCGACCGGCCGCCGTGATCGACATCCGAGCGGGGGCAGATCGCGACGGACGGCTTACCGCCTGGCAGATGACGAGCCTCAATGCCGGATCGTTCGGGCTCGCGGGACCGTACGAGGTCGACAACGAGGAGCTCGGATACCAGGCCGCCGACTCGCCACTTCGCCAGGGCTCGTACCGGGCCCTGGCGGCAACGGCCAACCATTTCGCCCGGGAGTCGGCGATGGACGAGGTCGCCGTCGCCCTCGAGATCGACCCGCTCGAGCTTCGGCTGGCCAACCTCGGCGACGAGCGCCTCGCGACGGCCCTGCGCCAGGTCGCCGAGCGGATCGAGTGGACCCGAGAGCGGCATCCCGGCGTGGGTCTCGGGATCGCCGGCGGCATCGAGAAGGACGGGCGTGTCGCCACTGCCGTCGAGCTTCGGGTCGGCGAGGACCGACGGCCCGAGCTGGCACGGATCGTCACGGCCTTTGACTGCGGGCGGATCGTCAATCCCGACGGCCTGACGAACCAGATTCAGGGCGCGATCTCGATGGGTCTCGGCGGGGCGTTGTTCGAGGCCGTCCACTTCGGACCCGGTGGTGTCCTCAGCAACGCGTCCATGACCGATTACCGCGTGCCCAGGATCACCGATCTGCCGGCCATCGAGATCGTCCTGCTGGACCGGCCCGACGTGCCCTCGGCAGGCGCCGGCGAGACGCCGATCATCGCGCTCGCGCCGGCCATCGCCAATGCGATCTTCGACGCAACGGGCGTTCGGCTCCGGGACCTCCCCCTCGCGCCAGGCGGTCGCCTCCCGGATTGAGCCGCAATCGGGCTGCGAGACATGCCCCGAAGCGCCCGGGTCCGTCGTGTGGCATGCTCGGGTGCGCCGAGCCGGCACAACGCCAGGGGGTTCCGTTGATCAGCCCGCCACCGCGCCACACGGCCGACGGCCCGCTCGTGCTGGCCGACATCGGCGGCTACACCTCGTTCCTGCAGGCGGTCGCCCTCGCACACGCCGACGACGCCTTCGCCAATGGGGCGATCCCCGACGCGTACGCGATGATGTCCAGCCTGCTCGACGGGATCCTGAGCAGGCTCGTGCCGCCATTCATCCTGTCGAAGCTCGAGGGCGATGCGGTCTTCGCGTACGCCACGGACCTGACCGACGTGCCCCAGGGCGCGGCCCTGCTGGCCTGCGTGGCTGCGTGCTACGGGGAGTTCCGGCGGAGGCTCGCCCAGGCCCACGAGCTGTGGACGTGCACGTGCGACGCGTGCCTGCGGGTCGACAGCCTCGACCTGAAGTTCGTGCTCCATGCCGGCCCGTTCGTCGTCGAGGACATCGCCGGCCGGCAGGAGCTCGTCGGGGCCCAGGTCGTGCTCGCCCATCGGTTGCTCAAGACCGAGGCGGCCGGCGTCGTCGGCCACGCCGCCTATGTGCTGCTGACGGCGGCCGCGGCGGCTCGTTTCGCGGTGCCCACCGAGGGCGCGATCCCGCTCGTCGCCGAGATCGAACACTACCCGCCGATCGAGACGCTCGTCATCCCGCTTCGACCGCCATCCGCGCCCTCCGCGCCGGGCACAGACGGGGCCACGCGCATCGCCGGCAGCTGAGGCACGCCGGCCGACACCCTGCACGGAGGTCGTCATGCAACCGATGAGCGCCCACGTCGACGTGCGCGATGTCGCCGACGGGCTATGGCTCTGGCGTCAGCGCCATTGGGAATGGACTGAGGGCGCCGACTGGCAGCCCGAGGTGTCGTCGGTCGTCGTGGAGTCGGCCGGCGAGACCGTGCTCCTCGATCCGCTCGCCCCGCCGCCGACCGCGCGAGAGGTGTATGACCGTCTGGAGGCTCGCCTGCCGACGGCGATCGTCATCCTGAAGCCCGATCACGTGCGCGACCTCGACGTGTTCGCGCACTGGTACGGGATTCCGGCATTCGGGCCGTGGCTGTTCTGGCGGGACGACATGCCCCGGACCGAGATGACCCCGCTCCGGCCCGACGACGTCCTGCCGGGCGGTCTCGTCGCGCTCGATGACGGCCGCTCGGCGATGGAGCGACCGCTGTACCTGCCCGAGCAGCGCACGATCGTGTTCGCCGACGGCATGACGGCGCCCGACGGCGTGCTGCGCGTATGGTGGACGCCGCTGCTCCAGCGCAGGACGTTGCCCGCGCTGCGCGCCATGCTCGAGCTGCCGTTCGAGCGGGTGCTCGTGCCACACGGGGAGCCGGTCCACACCCGAGCCGATTTCGAGGCCGCCCTCGAACGCGAGCCGTGGTCCGTGCCCGAGGGTGTCGAGTGAGGCGCTCCGCCGGTCGTTGACGCCGCGGCTCAGCTAGCCCTCGGGCGCGCTGTCCGATCGGTCGGACGACGTGGGGCCTGACCGCGCTGCGCGTCCGAAGGAGTACGGCTCGATGGCGCGCGCGAACAGGGCGAAGGTCAGGATCGTCAGCCCGATGCCGACCAGGTCGAACGCCGTGTGCGCGAACGCGTCGGACGCACCCTCCGGTGCGCGCAGGACGGGAAACGCGGCAGGCAGCAGGGCCACGGTGACGGCCAGGACGAGCACGGCCGCGGCAACGGCGTAGTGTGCGGACAGCAGTCGGGCATTGATGCCGCCGTGGGTCGACGGCCGTACCTGACCAAGCCGGGCCAGCACGGCGATCGACACGGAGGCCACGGCCACGGCGAGCGCGATGCTGCCGATGGACCCGCTCAATCGATGCCAGCCGGCGATCTGCGTCGCCTGACCGATCGCCGCGGCGAACGCCGCTCCGAGCGGGAGGGCAAGCCAGCGCAGCCGGTCGGGCGCGATGAGCAGGGCGGCCATCGCGATGCTGGCCGCGGCCGCGGTGTGGCCGCTCGGAAAGCTGTTGCGCAGGATCCAGGCCGGCCCGGCGAGGAGCGCCGGACGCGGCAGGACCAGCTGCAGCAGCTCGGCCGAGCCGACGGACACCAGGACGACCACCGCGGCCAGGGCGGCGAGGCCGAAACGGCGGCGCAGGAAGGCGACCCCGAACAGGGCCACGAGCGCGAGGCCCATGGAGCTCAGGCTCACGGCCGACAGGTGCCCGAGCGACTCCTGGCGGTCGGCCGGCTCCCGAAGCGCGGCGCCGAGGAGGGCCTGGTTCTCGATCCGCTGACCGGCCTCGGTCAGCACGAAGCCGGCGTATGTGAGCCAGAACGCGATGGCCGCCAGGATGCCGATCAGCCCGAAGCGTATCGCGGCCGAGCGGAACGGCGGCCGGCCGTGCGGCCCAGCCTCGGAGGCCGCGGGCTCGGGCGCCTCCGAGGCGTGGGCCGGTTGGTCGGGCTCGATGTCGGAGCGGCCTGCGTGCCCCGGCTCCAGCATCGGTCAGTCTGGTGTCGCCAGGGTCTGGATGTCGATGACGTCGGCGCCCGTCGGATCGGGCGCGATCGCAAGCAGTCGGGAGCCGCCGACGCGTTCGAGCAGGGCGCCCGGGAGCTCGAGGGTCGTGGGATCGGCCCAATGGCTGTCCTCGATGACGAATAACACCGGCCGCTCTCCGGAGCGCTGCAGAATGGCCGAGACGAGGATCTCGATCGTGAGCTGCTTCTGCCGCTCGCGCGTGGAGGTCGGAGGCGGATAGCGCGGATCCGGCGGCAGGCCGAGCAGCATGCGCACCAGGCGGGACTTGCCGATGCCCGCCTCACCGGTCAGCGCGATGGCGCGACCGCTGCCGCCCTGGGCGTCGGCCCACGCCGCGAGCAAAGACCCGACCTCGTCGTCGCGCGCCACGAGCGGCGTCAGGTCGCCGCCGGCGGCCTCGAGGCGGTTACGCGCCGCGCTCTCGTGCACCGCCCGGTAGAGGTCCATCGCCTGACCGAGGCCCTTGAGCTCCACGGTGCCGAGGGATTCGAGCTCGAAATAGCCGCGCACGAGGCGGGCGGTCGAGGCGCTCAGGAGGATCGTGTCCGGCTCGGCCAGCGATTGCAGCCTGGCGGCGACGTTGAGAGCCTGGCCGCCGGCCAGGTCCTCGACCGAACGGTCGGCCCCGAGCTCGCCGATCACGACCAGTCCGGTATGGATGCCGACGCGGACGGCGAGGCGGACGCCCCAGTCACGCTCCAATTGCTCGTTCTCGGCACGGATCGCTTCCACGATGCCAAGGCCGGCCCGCACGGCACGCTGCGCGTCGTCCTCGTGGGCGGTCGGGTAGCCGAAGTACACGAGCAACCCGTCGCCGAGGTACTGGGCGACATGGCCGTCATAGCTGGCCACGACGCTCGCGCTCGCCGCCTGGTAGTTGCGGACGATCTCGAGCAGATCCTCGGGATCGAGCCGGCCGGCGAGCTCCGTCGAGCCGACGATGTCGCAGAACAGGACCGTCAGCTGGCGCCGCTGGGTTCTCGAGGGCTCGCGTTCTCGCCGCCCGGCAAGCTCACCGGATGGGGACGCGCGATCGCCGGGCGCACGGGTGACGGGGTCCGTGTTGAATGCCCTCGGGGTTGGTCATTGACGAAGGCGCACATCGTACAACCGCACGTCGGGCTGCGGACATTCCCAGTGATCTTCGTCTCGGACAGCCGATCCAGTCGCGATCCTGACGACCTGCCTCAGAACCGCAAGCGGTCCCAGGCCCCAGGCCTCGACGATCGTGCTCGCAACCGCTCGAAAGCCTCGCCTCGGCCGACCGCTGCGATACCAATCCTGGCGCTCGGAGCGTAGGCTGTGCCACACGCAGTCCGAGGACCCGCCGAGGCGCCGGCACGATCTCGCCGGCACCCTGCGGGCGGGCCCGGCAATCCGGCCGGCCAGAGCCCTGCCCGGGGTGGCCTGCCACGAGAAGGAGGTCTCCCGTGCTCCGACGCCTGCGTCTCGCCACCGTGCGAGCGGCCCTCCCGGCACTGGTCGCCGGTCTCATGGTCGCCGCGCCCGTAGCGGCACAGAACTTCCCGCAGACGATCCCGCTCCCGCTCGGTTGGCAACCCGAGGGCATCACCGCCGGTCCCGGCACGACCGTGTTCGTCGGCTCGCTGGCCGACGGCGCGATCTGGACGGGCGACGTGCGCACCGGTGTCGGGCACGTGCTCGTTCCGGGCGCAAGTGGCGAGGTGGCGGTCGGCACCGAGTACGAGGCGGCGCACAACCGGGTCTGGGCGGCAGGTGGACCGACCGGCGCGGTTCGCGTCTACGACGCGTCGAGCGGCGCGCTGCTGGCCGCGTACCAGTTCGCACCGGGCTTCCTGAACGACCTGGTCGCGACGCCCGACGCCGTGTACGTCACCGACTCGTTCGCCGACGTCCTCGACGTCATCCCGCTCGGGCCGGCCGGCCAGCTGCCCGATGCCACGGCCATCGATACCCTGCCGATCTCGGGTGACTTCGCATTCGTCCCGGGCCAGCTCAATCTCAACGGTATTGTCGCCACTCGGGGCTGGCTGGTGGCCGACCAGACGATCACCGGCGACCTGTTCCGCATCGACCCGGCGACCGGTGTCGCGACCCGCATCGACGTGCACGCGGGAGCCTCGCCGGCACTCAGCAACACCGACGGGCTGGAGCTCCGTGGCAGCACGCTGTTCGTCGTCCAGAACTTCGACAACCGGATCGCGGCAGTCGCGCTCGGGCCGAGCCTGACGGTCGCTGTCGTGCTGCGTGAGATCGAATCGCCCGATCTCGACGTGCCTGCCACGGCGGCCTTCAGCGCCGGCCGCCTGTGGGCGGCGAACGCCAGGTTCTCGACCCCGCCGACGCCACAGACGCCGTACTGGATCACGCGCCTGCCCGCGACCCCATAGCCAGTCGACGGGACGCTAAGGGCGTCGCCGCCGCCACCGAACGCGAGGACGCCTGGCGCGGGCACCGGGTCGAACGGCCGTGCGACGTATCCTGCGTCGGTGAGCTCAGCGACCGACCGCCGTGCCTCGATCCCGCCCGAGATCGTCGAGCTGGCCGATGCCCGCGCGCTCGCCCGGGCCGGCCGCGACTGGCCCGAGGCGGATCGCCTGCGAGTCGAGATCGAAGCTGCCGGCTGGGAGATCGTCGACGCCGGGCTGTCCTACCGGCTGACGCGGGCGCATGCGCCGACGGTCGAGCGTGGCGGGCTCGTCCGCTATGGTCGGAGCGTCGACGTCCCGTCCCGGCTCCAGGAGCCCGCGCTCGGCCTCGCCTCGGTCGTCCTAGTCGCGACCGACTTCGCGGTCGAGCTGGAACGCTGTCTGGCATCGCTCGTCGAGCACGGGCCCGACGGTCTCCAGATCGTCGTCGTCGGTGACGCGCTCGATGCCGAGCAAGAGGCCGCACTGGTCGCCCTCGACGCCGCGGACCCGGGCGCGCCGGGGATCGGCACGGAGGTGGTGGTGACGAGCGAGCGCCTCGGCCATGGCGCTGCTCTCAATGCGGGTATTCGGCGCGCGGCGGCGGCCACGGTCGTGTGCCTGGACACGAGCATCGAGCTGACCGGAGACGCCATCAGCCCGCTCGTCGCCGCCCTCGAGGAGCCGGATGTCGCGATTGCCGGCCCGTTCGGACTGGCGTCCGCCGATCTGCGCCAGTTCGAGGAGGCCGCCGGCGAGGTGGATGCCGTGGCCGGGTACTGCCAGGCGTTCCGCCGTGCCGACTACACCGCGCGCGGCCCGCTCGACGAGAAGTTCCGGTTCTATCGCAACCTGGACATCTGGTGGAGCCTCGTGCTCAGGGACGAAGGCGAGGACACGGCGCCCCGCCGGGCAGTGGCATTGGACAGGCTCCCACTCCTGCGGCACGAGCACCGGGGCTGGACGAGTCTGCCGGAGGCCGAGCGCAATCGGCTCTCGAAGCGCAACTTCTACCGGCTCCTGGATCGCTTCGGACGCCGACTCGACCTGGTCGACCGTGCCGGACGGATCGCCTCCGGCACGTAGGCCATGGCTGGCGCGGGTGGGCCCGGTGGTCAGGCGCGGCAGTGGACGCTCGAGCCATGGCTGTCGTCGATGACGTCCCAGCCCGCCCGGCCGAGCTCCTCACGCAGTGCGTCGGCCCGGACGTAGTCACCCGCCGCTCGGGCGGCCGACCGCTCCTCGAGCAGGTCCAGGATGTCGGCCGGGACCTCGTTCCGTCCGCGCGGCCCGGGCGCCGACCACAGCCTGTGCAGGTCGAGGCCCAGCACGGCATCGACGTCGAGGACGAGCCAGCGCGCCTCGTCGGGCGGCACGTCCGCTCGGAGCGTCTCGCGGACGAGGGCGACCAGTCCCGGCATGTCGAGATCGTCGTCGATCGCGCCAGCCATCCGATCGTGCAGGTCGCGACCGACGAGCGAGAGCGGCGCCTGCGGTGCATGCGCCCGGTCGCGGACGACGAAGCTCGGGTTGGGTCCGCCGTGCCCGGCGACGTCGTGGGCTCGACCGACGGGGCGATCCGGGGCCTGGCCTGCCCGGAGCACGGGTGGCGCGGCCCAGGGGCCGTCCGGCGGTGGCGGTCCCAGCGCGGCCAGGCGGGCGCGCAGCGAACGGAGGGCGGCCTGCGCCGCGGCCAGCGAGGTGTCCGAGTAGTTGAGGGTGCGAGCGTATCGGGTGGTCAGGGCCAGGTATCGGAACGCAAGCGGGTCGATGCCCTCCTCGGCGAGCTCGGTGATGCGCTGGAAGTTGCCGGCCGACTTGGCCATCTTGCGGCCCGAGGCGAGCAGGAACGCGCCGTGGACCCAGTGTCGAGCCGGGATGCGGCCGGTCAATGCGGCCGACTGGGCGATCTCGTCCTCGTGATGGGGGAACACGTTGTCGATGCCGCCGGTGTGGATGTCGAAGCGCTCGCCGAGGTGGCGCATGGACATGGCCGAGCATTCGATGTGCCAGCCGGGGAAGCCCTCGCCCCAGCGAGCCGTCGCCCACTTGAGCATGCGGCCCTCGCCGGCCGCCTTCCACAGGGCGAAGTCGGCCGGATCTCGCTTGTCGGTCTCGACCTGGCCGCGATGTCCGGCGCGCAGCTCGTCGAGGCTGTTGCCGGACAGCTGCCCGTAGCCCGGGTACGCACCCACGGCGAAGTACACCGTGCCCAGCTCACTGACGTAGGCGACGCCGGCGTCGCACAAGCGCTCGGTCAGCTCGATCATGTCCGGCACGTGCTCCGTCGCGCGCGGGAAGACATGTGCCGGCAAGAGGTTCAGCGCGGCCGCGTCGGCGTGGAACGCGGCCTCGTACGCGTCCGCGATCTCGCCCGGCGTCTTGTCCTCGAGCCCTGCCGCGACGAGCATGCGGTCTTCGCCGCGATCGAACCGCTCGTCGCGCAGGTGCCCGACGTCCGTAATGTTCTGGACGTGCACGACGTGGAGGCCGTGGTAGAGCAGGGCGCGCCGGATCAGGTCGGGCAGCAGGAATGTGCGCAGGTTGCCGACGTGCGCGTAGCGGTACACCGTCGGTCCGCAGCTATACATCCGGACCGTGCCCGGTTCGAGCGGCTCGACCGGCTCAACCTCGCGGCCGAGGGTGTTACGCAGCCGAAGGGTCATCGATGCTCGACCGGCGGCGCCCCGACCGGCCCGAGCTCGGTCTCGCTGACGCCGCCGTCCAGGCGGCCGCACGCCGAGTGCCGGACCGGGGGCATTGCTGCATCCTAGCGGCGCCCGGCAATTCTCGATGTGCTGCCCTAACGAAACCTGCGGGCCCTCGTTCCCACGAGCGAGGCCTCGCTTCAAGACATCGTTCCCCCGGCGGTGTGGTTCGGCGAGGCCTCATTTCCTGCCCGCCGTTTTCGTGCCGCGGGCGATGGTCCGTATACTCGATCGGTGCGACGCTGGGTGTGCGTTCTGGTTCTCCTGTTCGGCTTCTCGTCGGACGCGTATGCCTGGGCCGTCCGGCCGCGGTCAGCCATCCCGATCGAGCGCGAGCTGGCCTCGTTCGAGCCGCGCAGCGGCACCGAGCTGATGGGGGATTGGTGGCGCAGGTCCTGAGCAACGGCCACGCAGGCCGGCGAATCCGTCGCCGGGGCATCCTGGCGATCCTCGGGATCGCGGCCATCGCGCTCGGGGTCGCGGCGCCGCCCGGCACGGGTGCTCCGGGCGTCGTGCGCGCGGCGACACCGAACGATGTGGCGATCCTGACCGGCTCGCCGACGACGCTCGATCCGGCCCTCCAGGGCGACGCCGGCAGCGCCGCGGTCACCGCGCAGCTGTTCGAGACGCTCACGGCGTTCGACACGACCCTCACGCTGCGGCCGGCCCTCGCAGACTCGTGGCTGGTCTCTGACAGCGGCCGGCAGATCACGTTCACCCTGCGGCCCGACCTCACATTCTCGGACGGGACCCGGCTGACAGCCGCCGACGTCGTACGCAGCTGGCTGCGCCTGATCGACCCGCGTGAGCCGTCGCCCCTCGCCTCGCTCATGGACGATGTCGAGGGCGCGACCGCCTACCGCACGGGCCAGGCCACGGATCCCGGGTCGGTCGGGCTGCGGGCAGCGGACGACCGGCACGTCGAGGTCAGGCTGTCGCGGCCCGCGGCGGACTTCGCGTCGATCGTGGCCGGCCCGTCGTTCGGTATCGTGCCGCCCGAGGTGGGCCAGAGCGACGCGGCGTTACGGCCCGGCGCCTTCGTCGGCAGCGGCGCCTATCGGCTGGCGGCGTCGAGCGCGTCGGAGCTGACCCTGCAGGCCAACGACCGCTACTGGGCGGGCACGCCCGCGATCAAGACCGTCCATCTGCTGGCGTCGCTCCAGGGCCGAAGCCCGGTCGATGCGTTCCAGGCCGGCGACGTCGACTACACGCCCATCAGCGACTACGACGCGTCGTGGATCGCCTACGACCGCGACCTCGGCCCCCAGCTCCGGGCCGTGCCCGCGCTCGACGTGACGTACTACGGCTTCGACGCGCGCACGCCGCCATTCGACGACGCTCGTGTCCGCAAGGCGTTCGCGGAGGCGGTCAACTGGCAGCGCATCGTCACGCTCGGCGGCCTCGCGACGGCGACCCCGGCCACGAGCATGGTCCCGCCGGGCGTGCCCGGTCGCAGCGATCGCGACTTCGTCCCGGCCTACGACCCCACGGCCGCGAAGGCCGATCTGGCCGCGGCCGGCTACCCCGGCGGTCGGGGCTTCCCGACGATCACGCTCGTCACCGGCGGGACGGGCTATGACCAGGCGATCGTGACCGAGCTCGACCGGGTGCTGGGCATCACGGTCAAGTTCGAGGCCATGCCGTTCGGCGACTACTTCGATCGCCTCGCGGCCGATCCGCCCGCGTTCTGGGCGCTGAGCTGGGTCGCCGACTATCCCGGCCCGAATGACTTCCTCGGCCTCCTGCTCGGAACCGGTCAGACCAACGACTACGGCCGCTGGAGCAACGCGGACTTCGACGCGGCGATCGCGCGTGCGGGCGCGACCAGCGATCCGGCCCAGCAACTGACCGAGTACGAGGACGCACAGTCGATTGTGGCGGCCCAGGTCCCGGTCATCCCCGTGTCGTACGACGCGGGCTGGGCGCTGTCGCGCGACGGCCTCCTCGGCGCGGGTCAGAACGGTCTCGGCATCCTGCGCATGGCGGGCCTGGCGTGGCAGCGTTGAGCGCGGGCGCGGGCGCTCCATTCCGGCCCAGACGCTGGCATGGGGCAGGTGGCCGGGCGCTGGCAGCCATCGCGAGCGTCGTGCTCGGGCTCGGGATCGCCTTCGCCAGCCCGACCGTTGCCGCGGCCGCGACCCGCTTCGGAACGCCCACGGCCTCGTCGACGTATGGCACCGGGATCACGTTCGATCAGCCGGCGACCCTCGACGCGACCATCGCCCGAGCCGAGGTCCTGCTGACGTTCCCGGGCACGTTCGGACCCCAGGTCAGCGAGGTCGATCCGCCCCAGGCGAGCAGCGGCCCGACGCAGTTGCGGTATGTCCTCGACACGAGCAATGGCAGCCTGCTGCCGAACACGCCCATCAGCGCCCGCTGGCGACTGACGACCACGAGCGGCCGGGTCGACGTGGGTCCGTCCGTCAGCGTGACCTACGCGGATACGCGCTTCGACTGGCAGACCCGAACAGGCAGCCTTGTGAGGATCCACTGGTACCAGGGCTCGAGCGACTTCGGGCGCCGGGCCCTGGACATCGCCGAGCAGGGCGTGCGGCACGCTGAGGACCTGCTCGGTGTGACCGAATCGAAGCCGATCGACTTCTTCGTCTACGCCGACCAGCAGGCCTTCTACGACGCCCTCGGGCCCGGCACCCGCGAGAACGTCGGCGGCCAGGCCAATGCCGAGATCCGGACGCTGTTCGCGCTCATCACCCCGAGCGAGCTCGACGCGCAGTGGGTCGGCATCGTCATCCCGCACGAGCTCACGCACCTCGTGTTCAACACGGCGGTACAGAACCCGTACCACTTCCCACCGCGCTGGCTCAATGAGGGCCTGGCCGTGTACCTCTCGCAGGGCTACGACGCATCCGACCGCGCGGCCGTGCGGAGTGCCGCCTCGAGCGGCGATCTGATCCCGCTCGACGGCCTGACCGGGCAGTTCCCGACGACGGGCGACCGCTTCTCGCTCGCGTACGCGGAAAGCGTGTCGGCGATCGACTTCCTGATCCGCGGCCACGGCCAGGATGCCCTCGTCACGCTCATCCGCTCGTATGCCCAGGGCCGCACCGACGACGAGGCGTTCAGCGCCGCCATCGGCCAGGACACCCAGCAGTTCGATGCGGCGTGGTTCGGGGACCTGGGCGCGGCCGTTCCGGACAAGGTCGGCCCGCAGCCCGCGCCGGCGGGTCCGGTGCCATCCGGCTGGGGCGGCTCAGCGGCCCCGGGCGCGAGCGCGTCGACCGGGGTGGCAGCGCCGACCGCGCGCGCCACGGCGACGCCCGCGATGCAGGCGCCCGCGCCGGCCGGCACGACAGGCGATTCGGACACCGTTCGGCTCCTCGCGGTCGTGCTCGGAGCGCTCGCGGTGGTCCTGGCCGCGGCCGGCGTCATCGGCATCCGAGCGGCTCGACGCCGGAATGCTCGCCTGATCGCGCAATCGCGGCTGCAGTCCCTCGCGCAGCCACGCTGGGAGCAGCACCCGACGGACTTGGCCGACAGCGCCACGTCGCCGTCGCCATGGGCGCCCGGCCCGCCACCACGGCCGGGCCCGTGGCCGACGCCCGAGCGACCGATGGACGACGAGCGACCCGCCTGGGGGCCACCGCCCGACAAGGCACCGCCCGACGAGGCACCTCTCGACAATCCGCCAGCGGATCGACCTGCGTCCCCCGACGATCGAGGATGAGCAGTCTCGGGGCGCGCGCCCGATCGATCCCGAGCTGGCAGATCACGCTCGGGCTCGCGCTGCTCGTGCTCGGCTTCCTGGTCACCGCCCAGGTCCGCTCGGAGGGGCCCCGGGTCCAGTACACGACCCAAGAGCGCTCACCGCTCGTGGAGACCGCGATCGGGCTCCAGAACGCCCAGGATGCGCTCAAGCAGCAGATCCTCGACCTGAACACCCGGATCCGAAGCCTGCAGCAGGCCGGCCAGGGCAACCAGGCGGTCGTGCGCGATCTCAACGCACAACTGGAGCAGGCCCGGATCGCGGCGGGGCTGGTCGCGCTCCAGGGGCCGGGTCTCGTGCTCCAGCTCGACGACTCGGACGTGCCGCCGCCCGCCGACGCGAGCGCCGCCGACTACCTGGTCACCGGCCAGGATCTGCTGACGACCGTGCACGAGCTGTGGCAGGCCGGGGCCGAGGCCATTGCGATCAACGGCGAGCGCGTCACCGCGACGTCGGCAATCGTCGACATCGGCGGCTCCATCCTCGTCAACTCGGCCTACCTCGCGCCGCCGTACCAGGTGGCCGCGATCGGCCCGCCGGGCATGTATGACCGGCTCGGCCGCCAGCTCGGCTGGGTCGCCTTCGTGCGCAGTCGCGCCGAGGGCTTCGGGATCAGCGTCAAGTTCGCCGAGTCGAACAGCGTTGCGGTCCCGGCCTACGCCGGCACCGTCGCGCTGCCGTACGCGAACGCGGTCCCGTAGCCATGCGCCACCGCCAGGCTCAGATCGCGCTCACGGTCGTCGCCCTGGTGCTGGGCTTCCTCGTCGTCGTGCAAATCCGATCGCAGAGCGCGGGCACCGACCTGGCCGGTCGCTCCGCCCAGGATCTGACCGTGCTCGTCGCGAACCTCAACACGCGCAACGACCAGCTGCGCCAGGAGGTCGCGACACTCGAGAACGAGGTCGGTCAGCTGACCTCGGCGGAGTCGCGTGGCGAGAGCTCGGTCGACGCGGTCCGGTCCGACCTGGCACGCATCCGTGCCTGGTCCGGCCTCGACCCGGTCGTCGGCACGTCCGGCGTCCGGGTCTCGATCTCGGGTCCCATCACGGCGGTCGCCGTCGACGATCTGCTCAACGAGCTGCGCAGCACCGGGGCGGACGCGCTCGCCATCGGCGGCGTGCGGATCGCGATGGGCAGTGTCGTGAGCGACAGCCCCGAGGGCCTGAGCATCGAGGGCAGCACGCTCGACGATCCGTTCGAGATCGACGCCATCGGCCCGGCGGAGACGCTGACCGGCTCGCTGACCCGGGCCGGCGGCATCATCGCCCAGTTCTCGGCCACGTTCCCCGACGTCCAGGTCGTCGTGACACCGGTCGACCGGCTCGACCTTCCGGCGACGACACGTTCGCTCGCGCCGGCCCACGGCACGCCCAGGCTGTAGCACGCACGCGGCCGTGGCTGGGGCGGTATCGGTCGTGCCGGTCCGCGCCAGCCCTGCCCGGGTGCGATGGCTCTGGTAGCCTGACCTCCCGATGGGCGATCGACCCGTTCTCCTGCTCCTCGGCGACGTGGTGCGGCTTCGCAAACGCCATCCGTGTGGCTCGGAGACGTGGATGGTCGACCGACTCGGCGCCGACATCGGCCTGCGCTGCGAGGGCTGCGGCCGGCACGTGCTGCTCGAGCGCCGCGCCCTCGAACGCCGGATCGCGGCATTCGTGCGCCGCGGCGACGTCGATCTCAGCGCCGCCGTTGCGCCGCGGCCCATCGGCGACGAGCCCGGACGGTGAGGATCGGGACCGAGACGGCACCACGAGGCGGCGTCGGGGGCGCGGGCCCGGAATCGCCCAGCGCGCTCGCGGTCTTCCGGATCCGGCCGTTCCTGCTGCTGTGGCTGTCGCAGGCCGCCACGCAGGTCGGCGGCAACATGGTGATCTACGGCCTGACCGTCATCATCTTCGACTCCACCCATTCGAATACGGCCGTCAGCGCGCTGCTGCTCACATTCCTCGTCCCGGCCGTGGTGCTGTCGGCGGTCGCGGGCGTGTACGTCGATCGGCTCGACCGGCGGCTCGTTCTGCTGGTCACGAACCTGCTCCGCGCGCTGGCGTTCGCCGTCCTGTTCCTGGTCGGCGGCAACGTGCTGCTCATCCTCCTGCTCAACGTGCTCGTATCGTGCGTCACGGTCTTCTTCGCGCCGGCCGAGGCGGCGATGATCCCGGTCCTCGTCCCGCGGCCGCTGCTGCTGGCCGCGAACGGCGTGTTCACGCTGACCCTCAACGGTGCCTTCGCGCTGGGCTTCGCGCTCCTCGGCCCGCTCGTGACGACGATCTCGGGTCCGTCGACGCTGCTCCTCGTCGTCGCGGCCCTGTACCTCGTCGCCGCGGTGTTCTGCGCGACGCTGCCGTCGAGCGCGACGTCGTCGGAGGCCGCCACCGGCGAGCCCGGGCTGGGCGCGCGCGACGCGGTGGCCGAGGCCGAGCGCGCCGTGGAATCGACATTCGCGCAGCTGCGCGAGGGGCTCGACTACATCGCCGGCCACCGGGTCATCGGCTGGTCGCTGACGTATCTCGGGATCACGGCGTCGCTGATCGGCGTGCTGGGCGTGCTCGGACCGGACTTCGCCACCGAGGCACTGGGTCTGTCGACCAAGGACTTCGTCGTCGTCGTCCTGCCGCTCGGGCTGGGGATCGTCGTCGGGATCCTGAGCCTCAACAGCTACGGCCGCTTCGTGCCACGCCGGCGGGTGATCGAGGGCGGCCTCATCTCGCTCGGGATCCTGCTGTTCCTGCTCGCGCTCGCGGGCCCCATCTCCCGGCTCCTGCAGCGCGGGGCCAACGCGGCGCCGTCGCTCTCGTCATTGTCGAGCCTCGTTTCCTTGCTCTCGATCGTGATCGTCATCGCGTTCCTGGTCGGCGTCGCGTACGCCGTCGTCGCGATCCCGTCGCAGACGCAGCTCCAGGAGGACCTGCCCGAGGACGTCCGCGGGCGCGTCTTCGGGGTGCTGAACATGCTCGTCTCGATCGCGAGCTTCGTGCCGATCATCATCGTCGGCCCGATCTCGGACGTCATCGGCACGCCGACGATCATCGTCCTGATCGCGGTCCTCGTGCTCGCGTCCGGGCTCGGCTCGGTGCGCTTCCGGGGACCGCTCGGGCCGCGTGCTCCCACGGCCGCGTCCGAGCTCGGCGGGCAACGGGAGCCGGTCGATCCGCTTGCCGTGGCGCTTCGCTCGGAGATCCCGATCCGGATCGAGGACGACCGGCCGCCCGGACCCACCGCCCAGTCGACAGACGGTGAGATCCTGTTGCCGGAGGACGATCCACCGACATGATTCCCAGGGCAGGCGACTCGAACGGACGGCGGCCGGCCGCGGGCTGGCGACGGCTTGCAGCGCGTGCCGTGCCCTGCGATGCCGGCCATGTCCGTGGCCGGCCATTCCGCGCGCGGCGATCGACGCAACGCCGGAGGCGTGGCGGACAGCCGCGGTGAGCCTGCTCGTGGGCGGGCTGCTCGTGGGCGTCAGCGCCTCGCGGCCCGGGCCGTTACGGCGGCTGTTGCACCTCATGCCGCTGGCGGCCGCGGCGACGGCGGTTCGGGTCATGGTCGGCAGCCGGCGCAGCCCGCGCGACATGGGTGCGGGAGCGGCCCGACTCGAGCCCGCCGACACGCTGCCGACGATGACCGTCGTCGTGGCCGCGCGCGACGAGGCCTGGGTCATCGGTCGACTCGTGGCCGACGTCGCCGCGCAGGATCACCGGGCGCCGGATGGGCGGCCGCTGTTCGAACTGCTCGTCGTGGATGATCGCTCGGTCGACGGCACGGGCCAGGTCGCCCTGCGGGCCGCGGCGGAGCATGGCATCGGCGAGGTGACACGCTATCTCGCGCGTGGGGGCAGCGACCTGCCCGATGGTAAGGGTGCAGCCCTGACCGCAGCGCAACCAGACCTGTGCCATGGCGACGTCGTCGTCGTGCTCGATGCCGACGCTCGGATCGAGCCCGGCTTCCTGCGCGCGCTGGCCGGCTACATGGCGCTCGGCGCGCAGGGCGTGACGCCGCGACGGCGTGTGCTCGGCGCCGAGCGGAGCGACCTCGCGGGTGCGCAGGCCGACGAGCAGACGATCGACGGCCTCATCCAGCGCGCGCGCTGGGCATGGGGCGGCTGCTCGGAGTTCCGGGGTAACGGCATCACCGTGCGGCGCGACCTGCTCGCGGAGGTCGGCGGCTGGCGAGCTGAGGCCTTGACCGAGGACCTGGATCTGTCGAGCCGGGTGGCCGCCGCCCATGGTGTGCGGGTCGTCTGGGCGGCCGACGCCGAGGTCTGGGAGGAACCCGTCCCGACCTGGGACGCCCTGTGGCGGCAGCGCGTGCGCTGGGCCGAGGGCGCGATCCGGCGGACGCTCGAGCACGGCCCGGCCGTGATCACGAGCCCCCACCTGAGCCGCGATGCGCGTCTCGACTTCGCCGCCTACGCGGGCCAGCTCGCCCTGCCTCCGGTGCTGCTCGGAACGGCGCTCGGCGCGCTCGCCGGCCGGCCGCGGGCCCTCGTCCTGGTCGGGGCGTCGTACACGGGCCTCGCGGCCGCCCTGGCGTGGGACGCGCTGCGCTGGGAGCGGCGGGCGGACGGCCGCCGGCTCTCACCGCTCGAGCGGCTGCGCCGGACAGCGCGGGCCGTGGCCTTTGGTTTGATCTGGGTCGCCGCGGTGCCGGCCGCGCTGTGGCGTCTGGCCACGCGCGAGGGACCCGTGCGCTACGACAAGATGACCCATGCGGCATCGGGTGGGAGTCCCGAGGCCGGCGCGGATCCGTGGCCGCCGCGCGCCGGCACGTCGGCGGCGGGTTCATGAGCCGCGTCGCCGTCGTGTTCACCGGCGGCACGATCAGCATGGCCGTCGACCCGGTCGCGGGCGGCAACGTGCCGAGCCTGTCGGGCGCGGAGATCCTGGCCCGGACGCCCGGGCTCGATCGGATCGCCGAGGTCGTGCCGATCGACGAGGGCCGCACGCCGGCCTCGCATTTCACGTTCGCGCGGCTGCTCCAGCTGGCCGCGGTCATGCGATCGGCGCTGGCCGACGACGCGATCGACGGGCTGGTCCTGGTCCAGGGCACCGACGCCATCGAGGAGACCGCGTTCTGCTGGGACCTCGTGCTCGAGACGGCCAAGCCCGTCGTCGTCACGGGAGCCATGCGCGCCGCGAGCGACGCCGGATACGACGGCCCGGCGAACCTCATCGACGCGGTTCGCGCCGCGGTCTCGCCGCTCCTGCGGGGGGCGGGTGTCGTCGTTTCGATGGCCGGCACCGTGCATGCCGCCGACGACGTGACCAAGATGCATGCCTCCTCGCTCACGACGTTCCAGAGCCCGAACGCGGGTCCGCTCGCGAGCGTCGACGCGACCGGCGTGCGGTTGCTCCGGCAGCGTGCCGGGCGGCGGCACGTCAGGGCGGATCGGGCGTCCGAACGGATCGCGCTGATCACCGCGGTGATGGGCATGGACGGCGCCCTCATCGACGCCGCGCGCACGATGGGCATGGAGGGGATCGTCGTGGCCGCGACAGGTTCCGGTAACACCCCAGCCGCGCTCCTCGAGGCCGCCGCGCGGGCGATGGCCGACGGCTGTCCCGTGGCCCTCACGACCCGCTGCGTGTCGGGCCGCGCGAGCACGGCGTACGCCTTCCCGGGTGGCGGCGCGACCTGGGTTCGAGCCGGCGCGATGCTGGCCGGCGGTCTGTCCGGGCCGAAGGCTCGCGTGGCCCTCGCCCTGGGCGTCGGTGCGGGTCTCGACCGGTCCTCCCTCGCGGCGCTGCTCGACGACCCGGACCCCAGCGCGGGATCGTGACGGAGCGGGCCGAGCTCCTCGTCACAGGCCGGATCGCGACGTTGGCCGGCACGGACGGGTTCGGCTGGGTCGACGCGATCGCGGTCCGTGCCGGGCGGGTGGTGGCGGCCGGGCGGCCCGACGAGGTCGAGGTGCTGGCCGGGCCCGGCACGCGGCGGCTGGCGCTCGGCCCCGACGAGATCGCGCTACCCGGGCTGACCGACGCGCACCTGCACCTGGCCGACGCGGCCGCGGAGGCCGACGCTCTGGACCTGGCCGACCCGCCGACGCTCGAAGCCGGTCTGGCACTCGTGGCCGACGCCCATCGACGACTGCCGCCGGGACGCTGGCTGCTCGGCCGCGGTTGGCGCGTGGATCGCTGGCGGCGCTGGCCGAGTTCCGGCGATCTGGCGGCGGTCGCGCCCGGGCGGGCCGTGGCGTTGTGGCAGCACGACCATCACGCGCTCTGGCTCAGCCACGAGGCGCTCGCGGCGGCCGGGATCGGGACCGGGACGCCCGATCCGGCCGGTGGCACGATCGTCCGGGGCGACGACGGGCGTCCGACCGGGATCCTGCTCGAAGCGGCGGTCCGGCTCGCGGGCGCGGTGATCCCGGCGGCCGACGCCGATCGCCTCGTGGAGACGATCCCGCGCGTGGTCCGGCAGCTCCTCGCGCTCGGTGTCGTGGCCGTGCACGATCCGGCGACGCTCGTGTCGGATCCCCGGCTGGCGCCCGCGTACGAGGCGTATCGCCGCCTCGACGAATCGGGCCGGCTCCCGATCCGTGTCCACGCCGGCTTGCGCGCGCCGGCGCTGGCTGTCGCCCGGGAGCACGGGCTGCGCAGCGGCATGCCGCTCTCGGCTGCCGACGATGTCCACGTCCGCGTCGGCTGGCTCAAGCTGTTCGCCGACGGGACGCTCGGCTCACGGACGGCGGCGATGCTCGAGCCGTTCGACGACGCGGATCCCTCGGCGCCGGGCGGCCGCCGCGGGATGCTCGTGACGCCGGCCGAGGAGCTCGCGGCCGACGTCGAGCGCGCGGCGGGGCAGGGGATCGCCACACAGATCCATGCGATCGGCGACGCGGCCGTGCGGGTCGCCCTCGGCGCCCTCGCCACGACCGCCGGTCGGAGCGCGCTCCAGCCCCGCGTCGAGCACGTCCAGCTCGTCGATCCGTCGGACCTGCCGCGCTTTGCGCACGGCGGAATCGCGGCATCGGTCCAGCCTGGACACCTGGCGGGCGATGCGGACGCGGCGCGCGCGGCCTGGGGTTCGCGTCTCGGCGCCGCGTACCCATGGCGCTCGCTTGCCGCGAGCGGCGCACACCTGCCGTTCGGGACCGACGCGCCAGTCGAGCCGCTCGATCCGTGGCCGGGCCTGGCGGTGGCGGTTACCCGGCGTGGCGGCGAGTGGGGGAGTGAGCGCGAGACATTCGGACCGGACGAGGCCCTGACGCTGGAACGAGTCATGCGTTCGGCGTGCCTCGATCCCGCGCTCGTCGCGGGCGAGAAGGACCGCGGCCGCCTCGTGGCCGGGCAGCGTGCCGACCTGATCGTGCTCCCGGCCGGGGTCGTGCGCGAACCCGTCACTCCCGACGGTCCGCTTGCGACCGCGCGGCCGCTGCTGACCATCGTGGCCGGCCGGGTCCTCAGCGAGCGCTGACGCGGGCCTCCGCCGGCCGTCGCAGGACGGGCGGCGGCGAGGTCCGTCAGGCGACCGGCGCCGACTCCCGTAGCTTGGCCGCGGCCTCGGCGAAGAGGCCGTTGAAGATGCGCGAGGTCGACGGAAACGCGTGGATCGTGTCCGCGAGCACCTCGACCGGAACGCGCGCCTTGATGGCCAGCACGCATTCGTGGATGGCGGCCGAGGCATCCGGGCAGGCCATCGCCGCGCCCACGAGCGTCCGGCTCGCGCGGTCGACGACGATCGTCACGTGGCCGGTCGTGGCCTCGACCGAATAGCCCCTGGCGGTGTGCGGGAACTCGGCCACGAGCTCGAACGCATCGATGCCCGCGGCCTGCGCCTGCTCGATGGACATGCCGACGAAGGCCGCCTCGGGGTCGGTGTACGTGGCCCGGGGCAGGGCCCGGTAGTCGGGTACGACGTCCTCGCCGAGGGCCATCCGGACTGCCATCTCGCCCTGGTAGTGGGCCTGATGCGTGTGCAGCTCGGGTCCGGCCGGATCGCCGATGACGTACAGGCCGTCGGCCAGCCGCAGCCGCCCGTCACGCGGGATGCCGTCGCGCGCGTTCGAATCGAAGCCGTACACCTCCAGGCCCAGGTCACGGAGCGGGAATTCGCGGCCGACGGCGAGCAGGAGCTTGTGACCCGTGGCGGTCGAGCCGTCGTCGAGCTCGACGACATGCGCGCCGTCCGGACCGGCGCCGGGGAGCACGCGCATCGCGCGCACGCCCGTGCGAACCTCGACGCCCGAGGCGCGCAGGCCGTCCGTGACCGAGGCCGAGTTGCGGGGATGATCGGTCGGCATGAGCCGCGGGCCGGACTGGACGATCGCGACCGGCACCCCGAAGCGGGCGTAGACCTGGGCCATCTCGCAGCCCGTCGGCCCACCGCCCAGGACGAGCATGCTGCCCGGCAGCTCGCGCGCCAGCGTCGCCTCGCGATTCGTCCAGCGATCCTCGGCGGGCACGTCGGCGAGACCGTCGATCGGGGGGTTCTTGGAGCGCGACCCGACGCCGACGAGGATGTTGCGGGCACCCAGCTCGTGGACGGCGCCGTCGTGGCGGACCTCGACCCGGCCCAGTCCGACGATGCGCGCCTCGCCCCGATAGCACCGCGCACCCGCACCCTCGAGCGCCGTGACGTGACTGCTGTCGTCGGGCTCATCGGCGTCGCTGGCTCGATTGACCATGTAGTCGCGCCGCTCGGACGCTCGCTGCCAGGAGTAGGCGGCCGGGTTCGCGGCGTGCCGCGCGGCCGAGTTGAGGAGCGCCTTGGACGGGATGCAGCCGATGTGCGGGCAGCTGCCCCCGAACCAGCGCCGATCGACGACCGCGACCGATGCGCCGAGCTCGCGTGCCTTGTTCGCGGCCGCCTCTCCGGCCGGTCCGGCGCCGATGATCACGAAGTCGTATGTGTCCATCCCAGCCTCGTAGCGTGTGCCGCTAGCAGGGTAGACGACCGTGGCCCGGCGGGTCCCGGGCTGCGCCTGACGCCATTCGTCACCCGGCGCGGTCCCGCTGGCGGCGCGCCTCGTACAAGAGGACGGCAGCGGCGACCGAGACGTTCAGGCTGTCGGCGCGACCCAGCATCGGGATGCGGACAGCGGTCACGTCCGGCGTCGACCACGCCTCGGACAGCCCCTCGGCCTCGGATCCGAGGACGATCGCCAGCGGGCCGGTGAGGTCGGCCGCGGTGTACGGAGCACGCGCCTCGACGAGCGCGGCGGCCATCCGAACGCCACGCGCGCGCAACCACGCCCGCGTCGCCTCGCCCGACGCGACCCCGATCGGCAGGCTGAAGACCGTGCCCACACTGGCTCGGATCGTGTTCGGGTTCCACGGGTCGGCACGCGTGTCTACGAGGATCACCGCGTCGACACCGGCGCCGTCGGCCGAGCGCAGCACCGCCCCGACGTTGCCCGGCTTCTCAACGCTCTCGAGCACGACGACGAGCGGATCGTCCGGCAGGCGGAGGTCGTCGAGTTCGGCCGACGGGGTCGCGACGACCGCCAGGATGCCATCGGTCCGGTCGCCGTACGCGATGCGCCCAAAGGCCGCCTCGGACAGGTGCGTGACCGGCAGTCGCGCAGCTTCGATCGCCGCCAGCGCGTCGACCGCGCCGGGCGAGCGGACGAGGGTCGGCGCGAGGAGGATCTCGCGCACGTCGGCCCCGGCCTCGAGGACCCGGACGACCTCCCGGGCACCGTCGACGAGGGTCAGCCCGCGCGTATCGCGCTCGTGGCGATCGCGCAGCCGGCCGATTGCTCGAAGACGGGGGTTGGCCGGGCTCGTGATGGCCGGCGGCGAGGCTGGTCCGACCATGCTGTCGGCCCCCGGGGTCCCGCCCTCGGCGCTGCTCTCGGGCGGCCGCCGCCTCATGAGGACCACCGCGCTGCCGCCCCGAGCGGCAACCGCCGGCCGGCGCTCGACTCGACCCCGAGCTCGACCCCCTCGGCACGCAGCCCGAAGGCCGCCTCGATGGCGGCGACGAGCCGTCCGGGCCCGAACCCCGGGGTGTGGGCCGAGAGCACGACCGTCCGCGGCTCAGGTGCGAGCACGGTCGCGCACGCCGCAAGCAGGCTCTCGAGCCGATCCTCCAGACGCCAGGATCGGCCACGCGGGTCGCGACCGAACGACGGCGGATCGAGCACGATGCCGTCGTAGTGCCGGCCGCGACGGGCCTCGCGGGCCACGAACCGCTCGGCGTCGTCCACGATCCAGCGCACCGGCCGATCGGCCAGCCCGGCGAGCGCCGCATTGCGCTGTGCCCACCCGACCGCGGCCCGTGACGCATCGACGTGCGTCACCCGAGTGCCCGTCGACGCGAGGGCGATCGTTGCCGCGCCTGTGTACGCGAACAGGTTGAGGATGTGTAGCGGCTCGCCCGCATCCGCGGATCCGCCCGGCAGTCGATCGCACAGCCAACGCGCGAGGCCGAGGTGCTCGGGGAACAGCCCGACCTGGCCGCCGTCGGCAAGGCGGAGCTCAAGGACGAGCTCGAGGCCGGCGATCTCGATCGTCCACGGCGTCCGCGTCGCGCTGAGCCAACGCCCCTCGCCGCCGGCGTCGGGCTCGTAGCGGGCATCCGCCTCGCGCCAGCGCTCGGGCCGGCGCGGCCGCTCGTCGCCGGCGGCGGGTGCCGGCCGGTCGATCAGGCGCGCACCGAATCGCTCGAGCCGGCGGCCCGCGGCCAGGTCGATGAGCTCGTACGGCGGGGCATCGGTCACCCGCACATGATCGGGTGAAAGCGGCCCCGCCGTCGGCTCTTGGCCGCGTCGCGCGGTGCGATGGTCGCCGGCTCGATCGTGCGGCCGTGCCTGTCCGATCAGCGACGCCGACCGAGTGCCGTGTCGGGTACGAGGAACGCCGCGGCGAAGCACGCCAGGCCGACCGCGATGAGTGACACGTTGCTCACGTCGAGGCCGACCGCTACGAGGATGAACAGGATCACTGCGATCAGCAGCAGCACGGATCGAAAGGTCCAGGTCATGCTCGTCTCCCATGGTCGCCCGGCACCTGGGCAGGCCGATGGTTGGCCGATCGTGGCGGGCGTCGACCATGGATCCCATGCGGCGCCTCGCGTCCCGACCGCCAAAACCGGCGCCGATCGGCGCGAAATCGTTGCAACCGCGCAGCCGGCTCGTGGGCCCGGCAATGGGACAGCCGGACGACAGCCGGACGCTCAGATCGAGCCGCGACACGCTCCGCGGGTTGGGCCGCTGACGGGCTGCGTGCTATCCTCCGGTGCCGTGGCGTAGGTCTCGAGGGATCGATGTCTGGGCATCGCGGGCGGCTAGCTCAGCTGGTTAGAGCACTTGCTTGACATGCAAGAGGTCACTGGTTCGAGTCCAGTGTCGCCCACCACATCGCCGATCTACTGGTGGCAGCGGTATCGGCCGGCGACGCGCTCCCAGTCTCCCTCGTCCGGGCTAAGCGGGCCAGCCGATCACGTGGTCCCCTTGGTACAACTCCACGCGATGACTGTCGGCAGATACCGACGTCGCGCAAGGCCCGCGCGGCCCGCAATCTTGACGTGGTCAGGCTGGCGCCCTACGCGCTAAGGCGTGGCGGATCCCATGCCTTCGGCAGCCCCCAATCTCCGTCAGTGCCCGGCCGCGATCCACGAGTCGATCGGCTCGGGCCGCCCCAACAGGTAGCCCTGGCCGAACTCGACACCAAGGGACGTTAGCGTGTCGGCTTCCTCGGGGGTCTCCACCCCTTCCGCGATCAGCCGGCACCCAGTCGTTTGCGAGAAGTGACGCATGCCCACGACCATCGCTTGCCGGCCGAGGTCGGAGTCGACCCTTCGGACGAGGCTGATGTCGAGCTTCAGGAAGTCCGGTCGCAAGTCGATGATGTGCCCGAAGTTGGCGACCCCAGCGCCTGCATCGTCGACCGCCACCCGGACATCGCTCCCGAGGTTCCTGATCGCGCGGCGGATCGCGTCGTAGTCGTCGATCGTCTCGTGCTCAGTGATTTCGATGACGAGCGGCCGACCGGAAGAGTAGAGGGTATCCCGCAGTTGTTCAGGGTAGGCAAGCAACCGCGGTGAGGCGTTGAGATCGAGGAATACGCCCGACGGGAGTTCCTTAGCCCGTTCGACCGCCGCGCGCATTGTGGCCAGCTCGAGTTCCGGGCCGAGACCAACCGACCAGGCATCGGCGAAGCAAAGATCCGGACGCTGGCCGGAGTCGAACCGGGTGAGGGCCTCGAACCCCACGATCTCGTGCGATGCGAGCTCCACGATCGGCTGGAAGACCGGCGAGAACGAGCGGGTCCTGAGCACCTCCCGGAGGGTCCGCCGCAGCGCGTCAGCCCGGTCTCGCTCGGCGATGGCCGGACCCAGGAGGGCCGACGCGACGACCGCGAACTCCTCGGCCGTCGACAGGCGATCCGAGAGCGGCATCGCTGACTCGACGGAGCAGGTCCCCAAGGCGATGTCGCCGATGATCTGGTCGCCCCAGCGCAACGCCGCATTGACGGTCCGACGGACCCCGAGGTCGTGCAGCACCTGCTGATACGGGTTGTCGATCTGGTCCCATGATCGCTCCCACGACCCATCGACCGCGCGCGCCCTGACCCGCGCGGCATGAGCCGACTGGAGCTGATGGCCGACGAGCTTGGTTGCGCGGGATCCCGACACTTCTACCGCGATGGGCACGACGGTGGCATCAGGGCCATAGGTCCGGATGGCGGCGAGATCGATCCCGTCGAGCTGGAGGGCTTCGCGGCAGATCTCCTTCGCGGTGTCGTCGAGCGTTGCGCCGGGCGTCAGGCGCTGGAGCGAGAACAGGGTCGCGGCCCGCTCGTGGATCTCCGCGGCAAGGCCGACCCCGGCACGGTGCTCGGCTTCCAGCGCGCGCGCCTCGCGGACGTAGAGGTGGACCTGGCGGGCAACCCCGATCACGATGACGGCGGCCGAGGCAACGCCGACGAGATTGTGTACGGCGCCGCCATCGTAGATCGCCGCCGTGACCAGGCTGGCGATGATGGCGACTACCGGGATAACCCAGGCGAGCATCGGCGCGGTCCGCTCGAACCTCGGACTATGTGGGGCCCGCGTGTTCCAGGTCACGCCACCGAACGCGATCAGCAGGACACCCAGGCTGAATGTGAAGTCGGACGGGCCGACGGTTGTCGACACGGTCGGGTCGCCGGCCCACAGCAGCCAGGAGGCACCGAGCATTGCGGCACCTGCGAGGAGCGTCCACGGACCGCCCCAGGCCGGCCGAATACGTTGGCCGATCAGTGCGAACGCGCAGGCGGCGATTGTCGCAATCAGCAGCACGAGGCCGATCAACCCGGTCCGATCGTCGGTGAGGTCAGGGTCTGCGGTCGACGCGACGAGGGCAACCCCGGTCAGGAACACGATGAGCGCGTCGGTCGCGATCCCGGCCAGGAGGCCGCGCTCGAGGCCGCTGAAGATGGCTGGGACGATCGCCCCGACGCCGATCAGCACGCTCAGAACGAACAGGGCGTCACCAAGGATCGCGAGGGACGAATCGCTGGCCGGGGAGAGATCCCAGGCGAGCATCCCCAGGGCAGTGCCGGCCATCGACAGGGCGATCCAGGTGAGCAACCTGCGCGTCGAGCCGCCGTGGAGTCGAACTGCCAGGCCGAGGCCAGCCGCCGCGCCAGCGACGGCTACCAGCTCCTGGATGTTGTCGTAGAGCAAGGCTGCGGGTCCGCCCTGCATCGCTACCGCCGACAGCGTCAGCGTGACGACGGCCGCAACCCGTATCGTCAGCCTCGGGCCGCCGATCGCGGCGCGAGCCCGGATCCGTCGACCGCCGATCGATACCAGGGCGCGGATCAACCCTGGGGCAGTCGCCGGATCATGATCGGGATGCGACAGCCGAAGCGGTACGGTCACCGGCTCGATGCTCATGTGCCGCCCTTTCGCCGCGCCAGCTGATCAAGGCGAGTCGAATGCGTGCCGGCCGTGGACCATGGGACGAACGGTGCCGTGACAGTGCGGCCAGGATCGGCCGTGGAGCTCGACCGACCCGCTCTTTCCACGGTCGCGTCGAACGTGCCGACTTCCGCACGGTTTCGGCCGTTCGCTTTTGCCCGATAGAGCGCGGCGTCGGCCCTCGCCAGCCACGAGGCATCATGCTCGGGTAGATCGACAGGCCCGATCGTTGTCACACCCACTGACGCGGTCAGATGCCCGAACGGCGCGTTGCGAGCGTTGGGGATTTGGAGCGACTCGATTGCGACCCGGATTCGCTCAGCCGCGGCGAGCGCCTCCGATGGTTCGGTCAGCAGGATCAGCGCGACGAACTCCTCACCGCCGTACCGGTAGGCCGTGTCGCCCGCTCGGAGGACTCCCCGCAAGGCGTCGCTGGCGGCCCGAAGCACGTCGTCACCGGCCAGGTGGCCTCGCTCGTCATTGATCGCCTTGAAGCGATCGAGATCGAGGATCAGCAGTCCGTAGGACTCACCCTGCCGCTCGATCCGTGAACGGGCCAACCGGAGGCCCGCATCGAGCGCCAATCGGTTCCCGAGACCGGTCAACATGTCGGTCGCCGCCGTCGTCTCGAGGACCGCGTTGAGCGAGTCCAGGCGCACCTGGTCGCGACGCGCCCGGCGGTTGAGTGCCTTGATCTGCTGGATCTGGGTGAAGCTCGCAACCCGTCCCCGGACTCCCGTCACGTGACCGGACTGGCTGACCGCGATGGCGACGATGAGCAGCCCGAGGAGCTGGTCCCGGGCGCCGTCCGGAATGGAGGCAGTCGGCGCGAACAGCGTGAAGCCGAGGACCAACGCGGTATGCAGTCCGAGCCAGGTCACGTGGATCCTCGTCGCCCACGGGATGACCAGCGACACGACCACCGGCAGCAGCAGGAGGTAGCCGACCGCCACGAACCCGAGGGCCGAGTGCCCCAACCCGAGCGCGACCGTGGCGGCATCGACGGCGACGAGGGTGGCGAAGACGACGCCCTCCGGCCTCCGCTTTGCGATGGAGCCCAGCACCAGGAAGCCGGCCGCGGCCACGACGGCGATCATCACGTTGAGGGCAAGAATCAGTCCCGCGGCATCGATATGGAACGCGACGAGCCAGATGCAGTCGAGGACCGCCACGCCAATCGCGAGGACCATCCCGTGTCGCGACGCCGCCCGGACTCGTCGTCGCCGCGAGGCGCGATACCGAGGGGTGGACGCGACCGAGAAGTAGTCCCCGGGGTACATGTCGTTCAACTGGAGCCGCGGCGCTTGCATGATTCTCGAGGTGACATTGCCCGTCCATCCATCCCGTCGCCAAAGCAACGAAGCCTCACACGAGCGAACGGGCGTTGCGGGAGTTGGAGCCACTCGTTGGATCAGAATGACGGGCTGCATCGCGCAGTGCCGGACCCCGCTCACCGACGATGCGCGTCCGTTTGCCGGACCGCAAGCACCCGAAGGTCAGCTTGATGTCCGGCGTCTACCTGCCCGTGGCTCGCGAAGGGTAACCGACGTACCCAGGGATCCTGGACGAACGCCTGCGCGGCGTTCGACAGACTCGACCAGACCTGGAGAGAGCCGCCTGGGGTGGCGTCGATGACCTGTGGGCGAATGGCCAACCGAACAAGGTGTGACGCTCGGCACGGCTTTGCCACGCGATGAGTGTCGGCAGGTACCGCATAACGGGGCCCACGCCGCATCGTTCGGCAAGCACGATCACGCTCGACCCGCGCCGCATCGGCCTGTATGCTTGACATGCGAGGGGTCAACTGGTTCGAGTCCAGTGTCGCCCACCATATTTCGAACGCGATGAGCGGGACGCACCCCGACGTCGGAACGTCCGCAGAGAGCCGGGCCAGTGGCTGGGAGCCCGGCGACGACGATGACGGGGCACCACCCGCGAGCGGCCGGCGAACCGGCCCGGGCGTCGCCCGTTAGCGCGACCACGAGTGCGTCACGTGCACGCCGTACCGGGCACGCGACGAAGGCGGGTGGAACCGCGAGAGGGACTGACCTCTCGTCCTGTCGGGACGAGAGGTTTTGGATTCCTGGAGGCACTGAGCGATGAGCGAGCAGCACAGATCCGGCAAGGCCGACGAGCAGCCCCGGCAGCCGGATCCGGCCGCCGGCTCCTCGCGCGAGGCGGGCAACGCAGGACCCGTGGGCGCCGGGTCAGCCGCCGTCGTCGAGCCGGCCGACGAGACGTTCGAGGCGCCATCGCGGGGATCGGTCGAGGAGCTGCTCGATGCCGGTGCGCATGACGCACTCGACCCGATGCGCCACTCGGCGGCCCACGTCATGGCCGAGGCCGTCCTGGCCCTGTTCCCGGACGCAAAGCTCGGGATCGGCCCGGCCATCGCGGACGGCTTCTACTACGACTTCGACCTGCCGCGGCCGCTCACGCCCGACGATCTGGAGGCCATCGAGGAGCGGATGCGCGAGTCGGTCGCCGCCGATCACCGCTTCGTGCGCAAGGAGACCTCGCTCGAGGACGCGCGAGCCGTGGCCGAGGGTCAGGGCCAAACCTACAAGGTCGAGATCCTCGACGATCTCGCGCGCAGGGCGGCCGACGCCGGCGAGCCGGTGCCCGTCACGAGCTTCTACGAGCACGGCACGTTCAGCGACCTGTGCCGCGGGCCGCACGTCGCCAGCACCGGCGAGATCGGGCCGTTCAAGCTCCTGGCCGTCGCCGGCGCTTACTGGCGTGGCAGCGAGACGCGCCCGATGCTCCAGCGCATCTACGGGTCGGTGTGGCCCTCACAGGAGGAGCTCGACCAGTTCCTGTGGCGCCGCGAGGAAGCCAAGAAGCGCGATCACCGGCGCCTGGGCGTCCAGCTCGACTTGTTCAGCTTCCACGACATCGCGCCCGGGTCGGCGTTCTGGCACCCCAAGGGCCAGCGTCTGTACCGCATCCTCGAGGATGCGATGCGTGAGCTCCAGCAGCGCTACGGCTACGAGGAAGTGTCCACGCCGATGCTCGTGAGCAAGCGCTTGTGGCAGCAATCGGGCCATTGGGACCATTACGAGACGAACATGTTCCGGGTTGAGGCGGAGGGCCAGGAGTTCGGCCTGAAGCCCATGAACTGCCCCGAGTCCACGTTCATCTATCGCAGCCGCGTGCGCTCCTACCGGGACCTGCCAATCCGGTACGCGGAGTATGGCCGGCTGCACCGAAACGAGCGCTCGGGGACCCTCCACGGACTCACGCGCGTGCGTCACTTCGTCCAGGACGACGCTCACGTCTACGTCCGGCCCGATCAGCTCGGCGACGAGTTGCGGGCGCTGTTCGCGATGACGCGCGAGACGTACGCCTGGTTCGGGCTCGAGCCGCGCTTCACGTTCGCCACGCGACCGGACGACTTCCTCGGCGATCCGCCACTCTGGGATCGCGCGGAGGGGCTCATTCGGGGCGCCCTCGAGGAGGCCGGAATCGACTATCGGCTCAAGCCGAAGGACGGCACGTTCTACGCGCCGAAGATCGACCTGTACGTCGACGACGCGCTCGGCCGCGAATGGCAGATGGCCACGATCCAGGTCGATCTCACGATGCTGCCCGAGCGCTTCGATTTGACCTACATCGACGAGCACGGGCAGCCGCAGCGCCCCATTGCCATCCATCGCGCCATCTACGGCACCCTCGAGCGCCTGATCGGGATTCTCGTCGAGCACTTCGCCGGTGCGTTCCCCCTGTGGCTCGCGCCCGTGCAGGTCGCGGTCATCCCGATCGCCGATCGGCACGTCGCTGCCGCCGAGGAGCTCGCAGGCATCCTTCGGGCCGCCGGTGGCCGGGTCGAGGTCGATGCCTCGGACAGCCGGATGCAGAACAAGATTCGCCTCGCCCAGGAGCAGAAGGTGCCGCTCATGGCCGTGCTCGGCGACCGCGAGATCGAGGCCCGAGCGATCGCGCTGCGCCATCGCGACGGGTCGCAGGAGCCAGGCGTCGGCTGGGACGACCTGGCCGCCCGCCTGGCCGCCGCCAACCGCGAGCGCCACGTCGACTGACCTGCCGTCCGCATCAGCCGCCGCGCGTCCCCGGGCGGCCGTGCCTGGCCATCCCATCAGGCTCGGGTCGTCAGGAACCGATGGTGCGACGTCGAGGTGGCGACCCAGAGGAGCGTCGGGCCGGGCCAGGCCTCGCTGCCCATCAGAGACGCGAGGGCGTCGCCGGGGTGGCCTGGCCATGCCAGCCGGAGCTGGCGTTCGAACTCTCGAGCGAGGGTGGCGTTGGCGCGCGTTCGGCGGAGGATCAGCAGCTGGGAGACGGCCGGTGGTCCCGGCAGCCGTGACCAACCATCCCAGGACGGCAGCGAATTGGCCTTCTCCTTCGACCAGCGGATGAGCTGCTCGATCCGTCGCAGCTCGGACACGATCTCCGTCGCGATGAGGACCGCGGTCTCCGGATCGTGGAGGACGCAGTCGATCCAGCCTCGGGACGGGCGTCGGACGGCCGCTTCCGGAAACGGCTGCCAGCGAGGGTTCAGAACCGAGAGCAGGTGTTCGAGGATCGGTGCCTGATGGCGATCGCGGATCGAGGGGCCGGTGTTGGCGTACAGATGCCCGTTGAAGTCGGCGCCAAGCACCGCACCGATTCGTGCGTACGTCTCGGCGCTCGGCCGGCCACGTCCGTCCTCGATCCGCGCGACGTAGGCGGCATCGATACCGGCCGCCGCGGCCAGCCTGCGCTGGGATAGGCCGGCATCGTCACGCAGACGGAGGATCTCGTCGGCCAGCTGGCGGTGGAAGCGCTCGGTCCGCCGCCGTATCAGGGCCTCGAAACGCTGACTGGTCACGGCGCCCATTGAAGGGCCGGCCGCTCACCGCGTGATTGCCTCGCTGACGATGGCCACTCGGGCGATTGCCGCCGCGTGCTTGCCGCCCCGCGCGATTGCCACCCGGGTTTGCAACCGGGGTTGTCATCAAGGTGCGGACTCTCAGTCGGCGTTTCCCGTGCCTCGATGTCCAAACGCGGACCGAGAGTCCGCATTTCGTCGCCTTCGGCGACAGACCGCCCGGTGATTTGGCCAAATCGCAGACTGACAGTCCGCAGGCGAGTCGCCGGAGGACGAACGTGCCGACCCACAGTCCGCGGCGGGACCCAGCGGGATCACGCCGCGGGCAGGTATGCCGGCCTCGTCTCGGACACCATGAGGCGCTCATACGGCTCGGCCGGAACGACCTCCCGGGTTCATTGCTGGCAGAAGAAGGCCTGTGCTATCCTGCCGCGGCGACCGGCCCAGGGCGCTGCGCGAGCGTGCTCGTCCTCGGTCGTATTAGCTGGAACATGTCAAAGGGGTGAGCCATAAGCCGAGACCTGCGCGTCAACCAGATGATCCGGATCCCACAGGTCCGAGTCGTCGATGAGAACGGGAGTCAGCTGGGCGTCATGCCGACGCCTCAGGCCCTCGGAATGGCGCAGGAACGCGGCCTCGACCTCGTCGAGGTCGCACCGATGGCAGCCCCGCCGGTGGTCCGGTTCCTCGACTTCGGCCAGTACAAGTACGAGCTGGCCAAGCGAGAGAAGGAAGCCAAGCGCAAGCAGCGTGCGGTGACCTTCAAGGAGGTCCGGCTCCGGCCCAAGATCGGCACGGGCGACTTCACGACGAAGGTGCACCGGGCGGTCGAGTTCCTCGAAGACGGTGATCGGATCAAGGTCGCGGTCCAGTTCCGGGGTCGGGAGATGACCCATCCGGAGATCGGCCGCGCGTTGCTGGAGCGTTTCAGCGAGGCCATCAAGGAACACGGTACGGTCGAGCGGGCTCCGACCCTCGAAGGTCGCTCGATGCACATCACGGTCGCCTCGACGCACAAGCCCCGGCCGCACGACGCGGGCACGAAGCCCCGGGCCGAGGGTCCGGCCACATCGCCGCCTGGCGATGCGACCGCAGCGGCGGGCGAGGCTGACGCAACGACGGAGGAGCCCAGCGGAACCTCGAGCGCGACGGCGACCAGCGCAACGGCGGCCGGCGATGTCCGGCGAACGCCCACGGGAGCGAACGCCGCGGCGAGCGAGTCGGACCCAACCTCGGCCGAGCCGAGCGCCGGCGAAGCGGCCGAGGGAATGCCCGCGGCAAATTCGAACAAGGGACCGAGCCCGAACGGCACGGCCCGGGGGCAGTCGAGCGCTTCGGCGTCGAGCGCCACGGCGTCGAACCGAACGACGACGAACAGCGAACAGCGGACGGTGCGACCGGCCGCAGCATCAGGAGAGTGAGGCCGGCGTGCCGAAGATGAAGAGTCACAAGGCGGCCGCGAAGCGGCTCGGCGTTACCGGGTCCGGCAAGGTGATCCGGGTGAAGTCGTGGCGCGGACATCACCTCGAGATCAAGTCCTCGCGGCGGACGCGTCGATACGCGGGCAAGGCCGTGGTCGGAACGCAGCACGCGGAGCAGGTTCGACGCCTGCTGCCGTACCTCTAGGAGCGGGCAGCAGCCATGGCACGTGTCAAGCGCGGCGTCACCAGCCACAAGCGTCACCAGCGCCTCCTGGACGCGGCGAAGGGTCGCAAGGGCACGCGATCGAAGCTGGTCCGACCCGCGCGCGAGGCGCTCCTGCACGCGCTCGCGTACGCCACCCGGGACCGCAAGCAGCGCAAGCGCCAGATGCGCGGGCTGTGGATCGTGCGCATCAACGCCGCCGCCCGGTCCAACGGCCTGACCTACGGTCGGTTGATCGCCGGGCTCAAGAAGGCGGACGTCGCGATCGACCGCAAGATCCTGGCCGACATCGCGGTTCGTGATGCACCGACGTTTGCCAGAATCGCTCAGGTGGCACGCGGCGAATCCGCAGGCTAGTGCGCGGCCCGAGCGGGCGCCTGCTCGGCGATTCCGGCTTACAGCCGCGGGCCCTCGGTCTCGCCCGAGATCGGGGGTTCGTGATTCCCGGCACAGACGACGCCCTGGAGGGGACGTGGACCTCGCATCGCTGACGGCGCAGCTCGAGTCGCTCCGGGTTGAGACGCTGGCCGCTGTCACCGCGGCGCCCGACGTCGTGACCCTCGACGCGATCGAGGTCGATGTCCTCGGCAAGAAGGGCCGGCTGACCGGTGTCCTGCGCAGCATCGGTCAGTTGCCTGCCGAGGATCGGCCCAAGGTCGGGGCCATCCTCAATCCGTTGCGGGCCTCGCTCGAAGCCGCGATCGAGGATCGCCGGGGCGCGGTGGCGGGGGCGGAGCTCGATGCGCGACTCATGTCCGAGGCCGTCGACGTGACGACACCGGGCCGAGCCGTCGGGCGCGGTAGCCATCACCCCATCGAGGCCACCGTGCGGGCCATCGCCGACGTCTTCGCGCAGTTCGGCTTCGTCGTCTACGAAGGGCCCGAGGTCGAGGACGACGTCACCAACTTCCAGCTCCTCAACATCCCGCCCGACCATCCGGCCCGCGACCTGTGGGACACGTTCTATGTCGACGTCGAGGGCTACCTGCTGCGGACCCACACGTCGCCCGGCCAGATCCACGTCATGCATCAAACAGCGCCGCCCATCCGGGCGCTGCTGCCGGGCCGATGCTTCCGCTACGAGGCAATCGACGCGTCGCACGGGTCAGAGTTCTTCCAGGTCGAGGGGCTCATGGTCGACGAGGGCACGACGATGGGCGACCTGCGCGGCCTGCTCGACCAGTTCGCGCACGCCATGTTCGGAGCCGGCAAGCGGACGCGATTCCGGCCCGGCTACTACCCGTTCACCGAGCCGTCGGTAGCGTTCGACGTCGAATGCCTCGTGTGCGGTGGCGTTGGCTGCCCGGCCTGCTCGCGGACGGGCTGGATGACGATCCTCGGCGCGGGCATGGTCCACCCGGTCGTGCTCCAGTCCGGCGGGCTCGACCCCGAGCGCTACCAGGGCTTCGCGTTCGGAATGGGCGTCGAGCGCATCGCGAACCTCCGGCACGGGGTGCCCGATCTGCGGCTGTACATGGAGAACGACCTGCGCTTCTTGGAGCAGTTCCGATGAAACCTCGGACTGATGCGCTCCACCGAGCGCGCTCAGTCCTCGGTGGGCGAGCGGCGAGACCACGATGAGGGTGCCTGGATGCGCGTGCCGCTGAATTGGTTGCGCGACTACGTCGACGTGGAGCTCGACCCGGCGGACCTGGCCGAGCGCCTGACGGTGCTGGGCATGGAGGTCAAGGGCCTCGAGCGCTGGGGGGCCGACTGGCAGAACGTGGTCGTCGGCGAGCTGCTCGAAGTCCGCCCACACCCGAACGCCGACCGGCTGTCCCTCACGCGGGTGACGCTGGGCGACGGCTCGGAACCGCTCGAGATCGTGTGTGGCGCGACGAACATCGCCCCCGGCCAACGCGTGCCGGTTGCACTGGCGGGTGCGGTGCTACCCGGCGAGCGGCGCATCGAGCGCACCCAGAAGATGGGCGTCGTGAGCAACGGCATGCTGTGCTCCGGCGAGGAGCTGCGCATGACGGCCGACGGCGACAGCATCCTCATCCTGCCGCCCGAGACGCCGCTCGGCGGGCAGCTGACCGAGCTGTACGGTGATTGGGTCCTCGATGTCGACGTCAAGCCGAACCGCGGCGACGCCCTGTGTCTCGTCGGTCTGGCGCGGGAGGTCGCAGCGCTGACCCGTGAGATCGTTCGCTTTCCGGACACCACGCTCGAGGAGGCCGGCCGGCCCGTCACCGAGCGCCTGTCCGTCGAGGTCCGGGCGCCGGACCTGTGTCCGCGCTTCGTCGGTCGGTGGGTCAGCGGCGTGCGCGTGGGACCCTCCCCGGACGCGATCCAGATGCGGCTTCTTGCCGCGGGCGTACGGCCGGTGAGCAACGTCGTCGACGCCTCGAACTACGTCCTGCTCGAGCTCGGCAAGCCGATCCACACGTTCGACGCCACAGCGATCGGCAGCATCGAGGGCCGGGCCCGGATCATCGTGCGGCGTGCCGAACCGGGCGAGCGGCTCGAGACGCTGGACCATGTCGAGCGCGAGCTGACACCCGAGACCCTCCTCATCGCCGACCCGAGCGGGCCCCTCGGCCTGGCCGGGGTCATGGGCGGCGCCGCGTCCGAGGTCGGCGACGCGACGACCGAGGTCGCCGTCGAGTCTGCCATCTTCGACCCCGTGTCGATCCGCCGGACCGCGTTCCACTACGCGCTGCGATCCGAGGCCAGCCTGCGCTTCGAAAAAGGCCAGGAGTTCCGCCTGGCGCGGATCGGGGCCGACCGGACGGCTGGCCTCATCCGCGAGTGGGCCGGCGGGGCAATCGCCCCCGGCGTCGTCGATACGAACCCGGTCGAGCCCGAGCCGATACGCGTCGCGTTCCGGCCCGCCCGGGTCAATCGGCTGCTCGGTACGGCGATCGAGCCCGACCAGCAGCAGGCGCTCCTGGGCCGGGTCGGGATCCGGACCGAGACGTCCGCGGCAGGCAGCCTGGTCACGATCGCGGCCGCGCCCGCGCCGCTCTTTGCCGATCCGATCCCCGGCGAGGCGGTCGATGCGATCGTGCCGTCCTGGCGGCGCGACATCGCGATCGAGGCCGACGTCGCCGAGGAGGTCGGGCGCCTGGCCGGCTACGAGACGATTCCGCCCGTCACGCCCGATACGGAGATGCCGGTCTACCGACCCGATCCGCTCGAGGTGCGCGACCACGTCCGGGGCCTGCTCGTCGGTGCGGGGCTGCACGAGGTCGTCACGTACGCGCTCGTGTCCGAGCGCCACGTTGACACCTTCCCGGCGCCCGACCAGCCGGTCGTCGCACCAATCCGGCTCCGCAATCCGCTGTCTCGCGACCACGCGCTGCTGCGCGAGTCGCTTCTCGGGAGCCTGCTCGAGGTCGTCGGCGGCAATCGCCGACACGGCCGCGAGGACGTGCCGGTGTTCGAGATCGGGAAGGGCTATGGGCGGACCGCCGACGGGCTGCCGACCGAGTGGTGGCGGCTCGGGATCGCGCTCGCCGGCTTCGCGGCGCCAGAGCACTGGGCCGACCGGCGTCGCGCGTGGGATCTCGACGATCTCAAGGGTCTGGTCGAGCTCGTCGCGGGTCAGCTAGGCCTGGAACGACCGACGTACGAGCCACTCACCGACGATCCAACCCTGCATCCGGGACGCTCGGCCCGCGTCTCCGCTCGGTCCGGCCTCGACACGGTCGGGATCGGCGGCCGGATCGGCGAGCTGCATCCGGGCCTCATCGAGGCGTGGGACCTGCGCGTCGAGCGGGCGCTCGTCGCCGAGCTCCGAGTCGCCGGTCTCGACGCGGGCAGCCTGCCCCGAACGAGGGTCGTTCCGCCCCCCCGCGTGCCCGCCGTGGAGCGCGACCTCGCCGTCGTGGTCCCGGAGTCCCTGCCGGCCGCCGTGGTCGAGACCGCGATTCGCGACGGTGGCGGCACCCTCCTCGCCGAGCATCGCCTGTTCGACATCTATCGCGGCACGCCCCTCGCACCCGACGAGAAGAGCCTGGCGTGGCGACTCGTGTTCAGCGCCGACCGGACGCTGACCGACGACGAGATCGAGGCCGCCCTCGCCGACGTGACGTCGGCCGTCAGCGCTGTCGGCGGCCGAATCCGAACCTGAGCGCTGCGAGTCTGGCGGCGGGCGGCCGCGCCGCTGCCTTGGCCGGTCCGGTTGCGGTCCGGGCCGGATCGGCGCGCTCGAGGCGGGTCCGGTCGAGTTGCGAGCGCCGGATGCCCGCTGCTACGCTTCCGCCGCCGACTGGACCCGAGGGGCGCGCCGGGACGTCGTGCATCGGGGAGGCCGCGTGAATATCGTCGACAGCATCCGGTCGATCAATCTCTTCGACCTGTTCACGATCCTGTTCCTGTTCGGCATGTTCGTGCTCGGCTACGTCCAGGGCACGATCCGGCGCCTGCTTGGCATCGCGGCGATCCTGTTCTCGTTCCTGCTTGCGAGCCAGCTGCGGGATCCGGTGGGCGGCTTTCTCGCTCAGAACTGGACGCAATTCGCCCGCGACTACAGCTACATGATCGCGTACCTGGTCGTATTCGTGACCGCCAGCGTCGCGTTCTCGGTCGTCATCCAGGGCTTCTACAAGCGGACGCCCCTGTTCGATCGCTACAACTTCGTCGATGAGATCCTGGGCGGCCTGTTGGGCCTCGTACAGGCCCTGCTCATCATCGGCGCGGTCATCGTCATCCTGAATTCGTTCTTCCGCCAGGTTGGCATCGCGCCCGATCCCGACGAGTGGACGATCCTGCGGGACATGTTCAATGCTTACAACAACAGCGTCACCGCGGACGTGTTCCGGTCTGCGATCATCCCCGCGTTCTTCGTCATCTTCGGGTTCATGATCCCGCAGGCCGTACGCGACTACTTCCCATCGGGCGGCTGACGGCGAGCTGGAGTCGGCCCGGACGGCCCGGGGAGGCGATGGAGCCGAGAGGGCCGATGGAGCCGGGCCGCCGGACGTCCTTCGCGCGGGAGATCCTGGCCGGCCCGACGCTGGCCGCGGCGCGTGCGCTGCTCGGCGCCGTGCTCGTTCGAGACCCCGATGCCCCGTCCGGGTCCGAAGCCGGCGCGTCGCGGGCGGTCAGATCGGGCCGGATCGTCGAGGTCGAGGCGTACATCGGGCAGGCGGACCGGGCCTCGCACGCGCGCTTCGGACCGACCACCCGCAACGCCGTCATGTACGGGCCACCCGGCGTCGCCTACGTGTACCTTGTCTACGGGATGTACGACTGCCTGAACGTGGTCACCGAGCCGGAGGGATCGCCCGCCGCGGTCCTGATCCGAGCCGTCGAGCCGAGCTCCGGTCTGGACGCGATGCGCGCCGCGCGGATCGAGCACGCAGGACGCGTCCATCGTGCCTGGGACGCGGCCCGGCGCGAGACGGCCGCCCGGCGACTGGAGCGGTTGCCCGCGACGCGCGTTGCCAGCGGGCCGGGCGCCGTGACGGCCGCCTTCTCGATCGGTCGTGACATGACCGGGATGGACCTGCTCGCGCCCGGATCGCCGCTCCGGATCCTGGCCGCGCACGACATCGTGCCCGAGGCCGAGATCGCGGCGACACCGCGCATCGGCGTCGACTACGCCGGTCCGGACTGGGCGGCCAGACCGTGGCGCTTCGTGCTCGCCGGGCACCCGGCCGTGTCGGTCGAACCGGCCGGCCGTCGTCGCTGAGCGGATCGATGGACGAACGCTCCGCCGCGATCCTCGAGCTGCCCCTGATCCGCGCCCGGCTGGAGGCCGCGGCCTCGTTCGAGCCGTCCCGACGCCTCGCGGCCGCGCTCAGGCCGTCCGCCGAGCCGGTCGTCGTGGCGCGCGGCCTCGAGGAGACCGACCAGGTGCGTGGCCTCCTGAGCGAGCACCCTTCGGTCGGGATCGGTTCCGCCCACGACATCGGGCCCTGGGTCGACCGGGCCGCGCGCGCCGGACGCCTGGAGCCCGAGCACTTCGGTGAGATCGCCGAGACGCTCGACGCGAGCGCGCGGTTGGCGACGGCCCTGTCGGAGGAGCGCCGCCCGCTGCTGCGCGAGCTCGGTCGGGCACTCCACCCTCTGCCGGCGCTGCGGAGCACGCTCGCGCGCAGCTTCGACCCGACCGGCGAGCTGCTGGACACGGCGTCGCCCTCGCTTGGCGGCCTCCGCGCCGCCGTCCGGATCGCCTACGACCGGCTGCGCCGGCGTCTGGACGCGCTCGTCGGATCGGAGCTGGGCGGGGCGCTCCAAGAGCCCATCGTCACGCTGCGCAACGGGCGCTATGTGGTGCCCATCAAGGCCGAGGCGCGCTCGCGGGTCAAGGGCATCGTCCACGACGCGTCGGGCAGCGGCCAGACCCTGTTCGTCGAGCCGCTCGTCGCTGTCGAGCTCGGTAACGCCTGGCGCGAGGCGCGGGCCGCGGTCGACGAGGAGATCGGACGCATCCTCGACCAGCTGTCGGCGCTCGTCGGCGCCAACGCAACGCCGCTGCGCGAGACGCTCGACGCGCTGGCTCGGTTCGACTTCTGGGCGGCGAAGGCGAAGCTGGCGAGCGAAATGGAGGCCATCCGGCCCGAGGCGACCGATCGCGTCGAGGTCGTGCTGCTCGGTGCCCGCCATCCGGGCCTGACCGGACGCGTCGTGCCGATCGATGTGCGCCTCGGGGAGGGATATACGGCGCTCGTCGTCACGGGCCCGAACACCGGCGGCAAGACGGTGACCCTGCGCACGCTCGGACTGCTCGCGCTCATGCACCAGTCGGGTCTGCACATCCCGGCCGAAGCGGGCAGCCGGCTGCCGGTATTCCGGGACGTCTTCGCCGACATCGGCGACGAGCAGTCAATCGCCCAGTCGCTCTCGACGTTCTCGGGTCACCTGCGGCGGATCACCTCGATTGTCGAGGCAGCCGGCCCGGCCACGCTCGTGCTGCTCGACGAGCTCGGCGCGGGCACCGACCCGACGGAGGGCTCCGCGCTGGCCCAGGCACTGCTCGACCACTTCATCCGAACCGGCGCCCTCGTCGCGGCCACGACCCACTACGCCGAGCTCAAAGCGTACGCCCATGACACGCCTGCGGCGCGCAACGCGGCCGTCGAGTTCAACCTCGAGACGCTCAGCCCGACCTACCGCCTCACGATCGGCCTGCCGGGTGGCAGCCAGGCGTTCGCGATCGCCGAGCGGCTCGGTCTGCCGGACGCCATCGTGGCCGACGCCCGCTCGCGCCTGACCGAGAACCAGCGAGCGTTCGAGGCGACGCTCGCGTCGATCCGGGCCACCGAAGGCGAGACGGCCGAAGCCCTCGACCGGGCGCGGGCGGCCGAGCTGCGCGCGGCGGATGCCCTCCGGGCGGCCGATGACGAGCGGCGTCGCGCACGGCGCGAGCGCGAGGAGGCGGTCCGCGTGGCCCGAGCCGAGGCCGAGCGTGTCGTCGACACGCTGCGCGACGAGCTGGTCGCGACGCGCCGGCGGCTGGAACGCGAGACGCTCACGGCGCCGACACTGGACGCGAGCCTCGCACAGGCCGATATCGGTCTGGCGCAGCTGCCCCAGCCCGAGCAGCCCGCGGCCTTGCCGGCGGAGCCGACCGAGGCCCACCACTGGCGGGTGGGGGAGCGGGCACGCAGCCGCGGCGGTGAATTCGAAGGTCGCATCGCTGCGATCGATCGTGCCGGCCGCCGGGCGACGCTCGAGAGCGGCGGCCTGCGGGTCAGCGTCGAGGTGTCCGACCTGGTGCCTGCGCTGGCGACGGCCGGCATGTCCGCGACGCCGGCGGGTGGCGGCCGGCGCGAGACGGGCGCCGGGACCGGCGCTCCGCAGCGTGGGTCGGGCGAACAGAACGGCGGCACGAGCGTCGCAGCCCTGCAGCTCGGCCGGGCTCGTTCGGTGGCATCCTCGCTCGATCTGCGCGGCGCGCGCGTCGAGGAGGCAATTCAGGCCCTCGAGCGCTATCTCGAGGACGCCTCATTGGCCGGCCTGGACCGGGTCACGATCGTCCACGGACTTGGCACGGGCGCATTGCGCGATGCCGTCCGCGCGAGCGCAGCGGCGCATCCGCTCGTCCAGGGCGTGGCGCCGGCTGATCGCTCGCAGGGCGGTGACGGGGCAACGATCGTCGCACTCTGAGCGCGGACGGCCGCTGCGGTTGCGTCGACGGGCCGCCTGCTGGCCGACTCGATACGGGCGGCGGAACGGGCCGCTCGCGACGACTCGCGCCGACGTTACAACGATCCGTTCAGTCGTTGGGCGCATCGTGCGGGTCGCGTGGCGGCAACTGGCGGCCGTCCTTGGATCAGGGCTTGCCCTTGCTCGGCTTCGGGGTGGGCTGCGGTGACCCCGACGGCGTCGGCGACTCGCAGATCCCCGTGATGGGATCGCACACGGGCGGGCTGGGCGAGGGTGGTGGCGGCGGGCTGCAGTGCTTGCTGGGCGCAAACGACGCTCCGAAGGTGCGGCCGAATGGGTAGAAGCCGCCGTAGAAGTACGTCGGTCGCGTGCCTTCCGGCCCGCCACGGCGCATGCCGGCCGCCGCGCGGGCGGCCCAGTTGCGGGTGTACCGGGCCCACTTGGGGTAGTTGGGCTCGACGTTCGAGAAATCGAGGAACCCGCGGGTGACCATCGGGCCGGCACAGCCGTCGGCCCACCGGTCGCCGGTCGCGGCGTCGATGTCGATGCCGACCTTGGTGTTGTCGATCTCTGTCGGCGCGGTGCCCTTGATGAACAGCTCGCTGATCGTCCGCGTGGTGAACGATCCGGGCTTCATGCCGCTGTAGGCGTCGACCTTGGCGCTCACGAGGCCGCTCGGTTTCGACGCCTCGAACGTGGCGGAGGGTTCGCCCGTGCTCACCCCACGCATGATCCGGCTCCACAGCGGTGCGGCCAAATCGAGCGAGAGGCTGCCGGTCGGCGTGTTGTCGCTGTTGCCCATCCACACGCCGACCACGAGCTGCGGATCCTTGCTGCTCTTGGGCGGCGCCAGGAAGCCATACGCCGCCACGTCGCGCGTGTCCGATGTCGTGCCGGTCTTGTACGCCGCGTCGCGTCGGTGGCTGCCATCGACGATGTCCCATTCACCCCAGTACGGGTTGACCTTGGGATTGGTGTTGCCCGACAGGATGTCCGAGATGATGTATGCCGTCTGGGGGCTGACGACCTGCTTGCCCGAGGGAGCCTTCGCGCCGGCAGCCGGCCAGACCTGGTTACCGCTGGCATCGGTCACCTTGAGGATCATCGTGCGCGGCATGAGCTCGCCGCCGTTGGCGATGGCCGTGTACGCGCCCAGCAGGTCGATCGGGTGCATCCCGAGCGTGCCAATGCTTTCGGACGCCACCCCGACCGTCTTGGGCAGGTAGTTGATGCCGAAGTCCTTGGTCCGGTCGAGCTGGTGCTGGAGCCCGTTGTAGAAGCCGGCCTTGATCGCGGGGATGTTGAGCGAGAACTGGAGTGCCTCGCGCAGCCGCACCGGGCCGCGCTCGAGCTTGTCGGCCTGCGTCGGCGTGTAGTTGTTGCCGAAGTCCGTCACGACGTCCATGAACATCGTCGCCGCCGTGAACGTGTGGTCGTCGATCCCGATGCTGTAGTCGACGGGCTTGATCGCCGATCCGGGCTGGCGCCAGCTGTCCGACAGGACGTCCCACTGGGGCTGGAACTTCTTGTTGCCCTTGGCCGTGTAGCTGGCCGAGCCGGCATAGGCCAGGATCTGGCCGGTACGGGCATCGGCCACCGCCGAGGCGGCATTGTTGATGTCCTCCTTGCGCAGGTTCGCGAGCCAGCCACGCTGATCGGCGCTCGGGATCTTGTAGGCCCGATAGAGGGCGCTCGGACTGCTCGCGTTCGGGCCGCGCGCGGACACGTACACCCATTTGTCCACGACTTGCTGCATCGACCAGTCGAGCGTCGTGGTGACGTGATAGCCGCCCGTGTCGACGGCCTCGCAGGTCGTCGCCTGATCGGGCCCGCACAGGAGGCTGCCGAGCTGCTGGCGAACCTGCCACACGAACTGGGCCGCTTTCCAGAGCTGGGCCGGAGGCGGCATGAGCACCGCCGGCTCCTGCTTGGCGGCTTCGTACTCGTCGGCCGTGTGCTTCGAGCCCGACAGTCGCGAGCGCGTTTCCATGAGCCCGAGAATGTAGTTGCGACGTTGGACGATCTCGCTCGTGGACGGCACGACGAGCTGGGTCTTGTCCGACGGGCAGTCCGCGCCGGCCTTGACCTCGACGGTGCATTCCTCGACCGCGTTGCGCATGAGGTCGAACTTGGTCGGCGACTGGGGAATGCCGGCCAGGATTGCCATCTGCGCCAGGTCGAGCTTCGCGAGGGGCTTGCCGAAGTAGCCCTGCGCGGCGGCCGCGACGCCGTAGCTCAGGTTGCCGTAGAAGTTCTGGTTGAGATAGGCAGTGATGATCGCCTGCTTGCCCTCAGGACCCGAGTAATCCTGGGTGAGGCGCACCGACTGGATGATCTCCTTGATCTTTCGTTCGTACGTCGGACCCGTCAGGACGGCTTGTGGCAGGAGGCGCTGACGCACGAGCTGCTGCGTGATCGTCGAGGCGCCACGGGCGTTGCCTTGCGCGGTGTCGAGTGCGGCCGAGATGATGCCGCCCGGGTCAAAGCCCCCGTTCTCCCAGAATGTCTTGTCTTCGATCGCGGTCGTCGCGTCGACCATTTCCGGCGGGATCTGGTCGAAGCTGACGACCTCGCGCCTGGCCGCCCCGAAGCGGGCCAGTTCGATCTTGCCCGTCCGGTCGTACACGACCGTCTGCTGATCGAAGGTCAGCTGATCGAGCGCGGTCCGCGGGTCGGCGAGGCCCTGGCTGTAGTAGTTGTACGCGGCGACGGCACCGACCAGGCCGACGAGACCCGCGACGACGAAACTGCCGAAGAGGAACAGCGGAATGGCGATCGAGATGTTGCGCGCCGTCCCGCTCGGCCGGCGGTGCCTGCCATTGCCGATACGGCGATGGCGCTGCCGCCGCGCCAGGCTGGTTTGCATGTCGGGCCGCACGATAGCATGGGGGAACGATGAATCGGGTGCTCCCTGTCCCGTCGGGCCGAGACGGTCCGGCACCTACCGCTGTGACGTGTCCGCCCCCGTGACGGGCGGCTCGGCCGCGCCCGACACGGTCGAGCCGGCGCGTCTCGACTCGCTCCTCGGCGAGCTGCGCTGGCGGGGCATGCTGCACGCCACGACACCGGGCCTGGACGCTCGCTTGGCCACGAATCGGCCGATCGCCGGCTACAACGGCTTCGATCCCAGCGGCCCATCCCTGCACGTGGGCCACCTCGTCCCCATCTTCGGTCTGCTCCAGTTCCAGCGTCACGGCGGTCGACCGGTGGCGCTCGTTGGCGGCGGCACGGGCATGATCGGTGACCCGTCGGGGCGCTCGTCCGAGCGTAACCTCCTCGATGCCGTGACCCTCGAGGCGAATGTCGGCGCGATACGTCGCCAGCTCGAGCGGTTTCTCGACTTCAGTCCGGGTCCCAGGGCCGCGGTCATGGCCAACAACCTGGACTGGCTCGGCAAGGTCGGGCTGATCGAGTTCCTGCGCGACGTGGGCACGCACTTCACCGTGCCGTACATGCTCGCGAAGGAGTCGGTGCAGCTGCGCCTGGAGCGCGGGCTGAGCTTCACGGAGTTCAGCTACATGCTCCTGCAGGCACACGACTTCGAGCACCTGCATCGGACGATGGATGTCGAGCTCCAGATGGGCGGCGCCGATCAGTGGGGCAATATCACCGCCGGACTGGAGCTGATCCGTCGGACGAGCGGCGCGCCGCTCACCGACGCCCCGGCGGCCGAGCCACCAGGCAAGGGCGTGGACGAGGAGCGCGCGGGCGAGGAACGCGCCCACGGGCTCGCGTATCCGCTGCTGCTGGCGCCGTCAGGCACGAAGTTCGGCAAGAGCGAGGCCGGCAATTCGATCTGGCTCGACCCGACCATGACCAGCCCGTTCGCCTTCTACCAGTACTGGATCAACACCGACGATCGCGACGCGGCACTGTATCTGCGTTGGTTCACGCTGTTCTCTCGGGAGGAGATCGCCGAGCTCGAGGCGGCGATCGAGACGCGCCCGGAAGCGCGCGAGGGCCAGCGCCGGCTCGCGTACGACGTGACCGCGCGGACCCACGGCGTCGAGGCGGCCGATCGGGCGCGATCGGCGTCGGAGGCGGCATTCTCGCGCGAGCCGATCCGCGATCCCGCGGTGCTCGAGACCCTCTACGGCGAGCTGCCACGCTTCGAGTTCGCGGATACGCAGCTCGGTGCCGGCGCCGGGCCGCTGGCGGTGGCGGCGGGCGCGTTCGGCTCGAACGGCGATGCCCGTCGCCAGATCGCCAACGGGGCACTGACGATCAACGACGTGCGCATCGCCGCCTGGCACACGCCCGTGCCCGCACCCGTTGATGGGCGCTGGCTCGTGCTTCGGGTCGGACGGCGCAATCTGCGCATCGGGCGGCGTCGATCGTCGGACTGATGCTCCGGGAGCGCAGGCCTCGGAGGATGATGCCCGGTATCGACGTCGAGGGTGGCAAGCCTCGGCCCTCTAGGACGCGTGGCGCTCGCGCAGGACGTCGATGACCTCGGCCGGCTCCAAGCCGCGCTCGGCCAGGAGCACGAGCGTGTGATACAGCAGGTCGGCGGTCTCACCCGCGAGGGCCATCCTGGTCTCGGTCGCGTTCGGCTCGGCGCCGGCCGCCGCGTCGTTCTTGGCGGCAATGAGGACCTCGGTCGCCTCCTCGGTCACCTTGCGGCCAGTGGCGTCGACCCCGGCGTCGAGCAGCTGTGCCGTGTACGAGCCGGCCGGTCGGAGCGCGGCGCGCTCGTCGATCGTCGCCCACAACGTCTCGAGCCACGCGAAGCCCTGGCTGTCGGGTGTGGCCGGTGCACCGTCGGCATCGAAGCAGCTCCGGGTGCCGCGGTGGCACGTCGGACCGGCCGGCTCGGCCTCGACGAGGATCGCGTCGGCGTCGCAGTCGAGCGCGATGCCGCGCAGACGGAGGATATTGCCCGACGTCTCGCCCTTGCGCCACAGCCGGTCACGGCTGCGCGAGTGGAAGTGCACCTCGCCGGTCGCGAGCGTCGCGCCGAGCGCCTCGGCGTCCATGAACGCCACCATCAGCACGCGTCCGTCGAGGGCGTCCTGAACGATGGCCGGGACGAGGCCGTCCGGGCCGAATCGGACGCGCGAGGGATCGACCCGCAGCGCACGACCCGGCGGCGTCCGGGCATCCGTCGCGGGATCGGTCATACCGCGAGCCGGACGGGCAGGCCGGCGGCGGCCATGGCCGCCTTGGCGTCCGCGATGGAGTGCAGGCGCCGGTGGAAGATCGAGGCCGCCAGCACCGCATCCGCGCCGCCATCTCGCACCGCGGCGACGAAGTCGGCCGGTCCCGCGGCGCCGCCCGATGCGATGACCGGCACCCGGACACAGGCGCTGATCGCGGCCAGCAGCTCGACGTCGTAGCCGGAGCGCGTGCCGTCGCGATCCATCGACGTGACGAGCAGCTCGCCCGCGCCGAGCTCGACCGCCCGGCGTGCCCAGGCCACCGCGTCGAGATCGGTCGCCTGTCGGCCGCCCTTGACCACGACCTGCCAGGCGGGTCGGGCGTCTGCCGTGGGCGGCTCCGCCCGCCGGCGCGCGTCGATCGCGACCACCACTGCCTGGCGCCCGAAGCGTGTCGCACAGCGTCGCACGAGGCCAGGGTCGGCCACAGCCGCGGTGTTGAGCGAGACCTTGTCCGCGCCCGCGCGCAGGACGTCGCGCATGTCGCGTACGCTGCGGACACCGCCGCCGACGGTGAGCGGGATGAACGCCCGACGCGCCGTCCGCTCGACGACGTCGAGCAGGGTGCCCCGTCCCTCGGGCGCGGCCGTGATGTCGAGGAACACGATCTCGTCGGCGCCCTCGCGCGCGTAGCGTTCGGCGAGCTCCGGCGGATCGCCCTCGTCGACGAGGTCCACGAAACGGGTGCCCTTGACGACCCGGCCCGAGGCCACGTCGAGGCACGGAATGACGCGTCGCCGGAGCATCAGCGCGTCGAGCCCCGGCCGGCGGCGAGCGCGACTCGCGGGTTCGACCGTCCGGACACGCCGACTCGCTCGCTGGACGTCGAGCGTTCATCGGCGGCCCGCTCCGGATCGCGCCCGCCCACGATCCCGACGAAGTTCGCCAGCAAGCGCAGGCCGTCGCTGCCACTGCGCTCGGGGTGAAACTGGACGCCCAGGACCGAGCGCACCGCGATCGCGCTCACGAAGGATCGACCGTGGCTCGTGCGCGCGAGCGTGACGTCCGGGCCGCGGCCTGCGGGCACGCCCGCGTACGAGTGGACGAAGTAGAAATCCGCCGCGTCGGCGATGCCGGAGAACAGGTCGTGCTCGCGCTCGCGCTCCACCTGATTCCAGCCGATGTGCGGCAAGGTCGGGGCGTCGGCGAGGATCGACGACCGGCCGGGGATGACACCGAGCGTGACGGCACCGTCCTCGTCGCTGGCCTCGAACAGGAGCTGCAGCCCGAGGCAGATTCCGAGGAACGGCCGATCGGCGGCGACCCAGGCCAGGATCGGATCGATCAGGCGCCGCCGGGCCAGGCGCGCCATGGCCGGGCCCGCCGCGCCGACGCCGGGCACGACGAGGCCATCGGCGGCGCGAATCTGGGCCGCGTCGCGAGCGACGACGGCGTCCGCCCCGCAGTTGCTGAGGGCATGACCGATCGACACGAGGTTGCCGGCGCCGTAGTCGACGATCGCGACCCGGGGGCGGCGCCCGTCCTCGATGCCGACGGCCTGGGCGCTCACCCCAGGACGCCCTTCGTCGAGGCCGCCGAGCCGGCCCGTCGGGCGTCGCGGGCGACCCCGGCGCGCAGTGCCCGACCGAGCGCCTTGAATGCGGCCTCGGCAAGGTGATGGTCGTTCCGGCCGCTGCCAGCGAGGTGGATCGTCGCGCCGGCGGTCCTGGCCAGGGCCTCGACGGCGTGCTCGACGAGCTGCAGCGGTAGTCCACCGACGCGATCGCCACGGAAGGGCAGCTCGATGACCGCGTACGGGCGGCCGCCGACGTCGACCACCGCGCCGGCAAGGGACTCGTCCATCGGCACTCGGGCATCGCCGAAGCGCACGATCCCGACGCGGTCGCCGAGGGCCTGCGCGAGCGCCTGCCCGAGCACGAGCGCGACATCCTCGACGGTGTGGTGCTCGTCCACCGCGAGATCGCCGTGTGCGTGGATCTCGAGATCGAACTGCGCGTGATGGGCGAGCGATGCGAGCAGGTGATCGTAGAAGCCGAGACCCGTCGCAATGTCGGTGGTGCCGTCGCCATCGAGGTCGAGCCGGACGGTCACCGTCGTCTCGCGCGTCGTACGCTCGACGACCGCCTGCCTGGCGCCGCCCAGCGGGGCGCTCGTGCCGCCGGCGTTCATACCGCCAGGTCCCGGGCGTCACGCAGCGCCGCAACGAGGCGCTCGTCGTCGGCCGGCGTGCGGACGGTGATGCGCAGCGCCCGTCGAAGCGGATGCGCCGATCCGAATGTGCGCGGCACGAGGCCCCGCGCCAGCAGGAACTCGGCCACGGCCTCGGCCCGGGCCGGGCTGCCGAGATCGAGCAGCAGGAAGTTCGTCACCGACGGGCCGACCGACCAGCCGTCCTCGAGCAGCCGCTCGCGGAGCCGCTCGCGCTCGGCGATCAGGGCGGCAACGTTGGCCCGCATGTCCGTCGCGTCGAGCAGGGCCTCGGTCACGATCGTCGCCGAGGGCACGCTGACCGAGCCCGGCGGGCGATACGGGGCGATGGCGGCGACGAGCTCCGGGTGGCCGACGGCGAAGCCAACGCGGAGACCGGCCAGGGCGTACGCCTTCGAGGCGGTCCGGACCACGACGAGACGCGAGTAGGCCCGCCGCAGCTCGGCCAGGGATCGACCCGCAAACTCGGCATACGCCTCGTCGAGGACGACGATCGGGGCGAGGCGGCCGTCGCGCTGCGCCTGGCGGGCGAGGTTGTCGAGCAGCTGTGCGACGGTGCCGTCGGGCTCGGGCACGCCCGTCGGGTTGTTCGGATTGCACAGCCACACGACGTCGGCGTCGCGTCCGGCCTCGAGCGTGGCCGGCACATCGAGCGCATACCCGCCGTCGGCCCCGTGTCGGGCGACGATCCGGGCCTGCGCCGGGCGTTGCTCGGTCAGGACCCGATACATCGCGTACGTCGGTGCGGGCACGACGGCGATCCCTCCCGGAGGCAGGAACGCCTTGGCGACGAGATCGAGGATCTCGTCGGCGCCGGCGCCCACGACGAGCTCGTCCGTGCTGCAGCCGTACACCCCTGCGGCGGCCTCCGTGAGGCGCCGGTAGTCCGATGGCGGGTAGTCCGACACGGGCACGTCGAAGTGGCCCGAGGCGAGGACTCGGCTCGCGATCGAAGGCGGGCCGGGGGACGTGTTCAGGTCGAACCGGACCACGGCGTCGAGGGGCAGGCCGTAGCGTGCGGCGACGGCCTCGCTCGTCGCCTCCCAGCTGTAGCCGGCGGGAGCCGTCGGTGCCGTGTAGGTCACCGGCGTCGGGCTCACGGTCGAGCGACCGCTGCGACGCGCATCCTCATCGCTCGTCCTCCGCCTCGAACCGGACCTCGACGGCGCGACGGTGGGCATCCAGCCCCTCGGCCGTGGCCAGCGTCGTGATCGCCTGCCGCAGACCGGACAGGCCCTCGCGGTCGATGCGCTGAATTCTGGGTGTAGTGTCCGTATGCCTCGACACCGAGGGGGTCGGACGAGCGGGCCAGGCCACCGGTCGGCAGCACGTGATTGGCCCCGGTCGCGTAGTCGCCGGCAGATTTGGGGGCCCAGCGCCCGACGAACATCGAGCCCGCGCTGTGGAGGCGCCCGACGGCCGGCTCGAGGTCCGCCGGCCGAAGCTCGATCGAGAGATGCTCCGGGGCGTAGGCGTTCACGAACGCGACGGCCTCGTCGAGATCGTTCACGAGGACGATCCGGCCGTGTACGGCCAGGGCGCGCTCGAGGATGGCCCGTCGCGGCGCGACGGCGAGAGCGTCCGCCATCTCCGCCTCGACCGCGTCGGCGAGTGATCGATCGGCCGTGACGAGGATGGCCGGTGAGTCCGGGCCGTGCTCGGCCTGGGTCAGCAGATCCGCTGCGACCAGCCGCGGATCGGCCTCGCCGTCGGCGAGGACGCAGCCCTCCGATGGGCCGGCGGGCATGTCGATGCCGACGTCGCCGTGGACCTCGAGCTTGGCCGCCGTGACATAGGCATTGCCCGGACCGACGATGCGCGCCACTGGCAGCAGGTCGATCTCGGGCAGCCCGTACGCGAGGGCCCCGATCGCCTGGGCGCCGCCCGCGACGAGGACCGCGTCGACCTCGAGCAGGCCCGCCGCGCCGAGCAGGACCGGGTCGACGCGACCGGTGGGATCGGCCGGCGACGCCACGACGATCGCCCCGACACCCGCCACGCGCGCGGGCACGACGGTCATGACCAGCGACGACGGGTACGCCGCAGAGCCACCGGGGACGTAGCAGCCGACGCGCTCGAGCGGCAGCCAGCGCCGCTCGAGCTCCACGCCCGGTGCGACCGTGACGCGTCGCGACTCCGGGCGCTGGTGTTCGGCGAACCGGCGCACGTTCGCGATCGCGGTCTCGAGGGCCGTGCGCACCGTGGGCGCCAGGCGCCCGGCCGCGGCGCGGAGGTCATCTCGTTCGATCAGCAGGCGTTCGTCGAGGAGCCCGCCCCCGAAGCGTCGATTGGCGGCCCGGACGGCACCGCCGCCCGATGCCCGGACGTCGTCGAGGATCTGGCGTGCGGCATCGCGGACGTTCCGATCCGGCATGGCCCCGCGCCTCGCGAGTCGGTGCGCCGCCCGGCGAGCCGCCTCGCCACCGTTGACGAGGTCGATGCGCTGAAGGCGGAGGCTGACCGGAGCGGTGGTGCCGGCGGTCGACGTGGTCTGGCTCCGCACGGGAGTGGTGGAGCGCACGCTCACGGCAGGATCTTCTCGATCGGCAGCACGAGGATGCCCGAGGCGCCGGCGGCCTTGAGCCGAGGCAGCAGGCTCCACACGTCGTCGGCGCCCACGACCGAATGGATCGCGATCATCCCGGCGTGGGCGAGCGGGATGACCGAGGGGCTCTCGAGCCCGGGCAGCAACCCCTCGAGCTCGGCCAGCTTCGTCGCGGGGGCGTTCATCATCAGGTACTTCTTGTCGCGCGCCGCGATGACCGCGCTGAGCATCGTGTCGATCGCGTCCAGCTCGTCGTGCCGGCGCTGCTGGGCGGACGGGTTGGCGATCAAGATCGCCTCCGAGGCGAGGACGTCGCCGATCGGGCGCAGGCCGTTCATGACGAGCGTCGAGCCGGTCGAGACCAGGTCGACGATCGCCTCTGCGAGCCCCAGCCGGGGCGCCACCTCGACGGCCCCGGAAATCGGGATGACGTCGACGGGGATGTCGCGCTCGGCGAAGAACCGGCGAGCCGTGTTGGGATGGGCGGTGGCCACCCGCAGCCCGGCCAGATCCTCGACGGCCTGGTATGGCGTGTCGGTCGGCACGGCCGCGGCCAAGCGGCACCGGCCGTAGCCGAGCGAACGGACCCGCGGCAGCTCCGCGTCGGTCTCCGTGAGCAAGTCGACGCCGGTGATGCCCAGGTCGGCGACGCCGTCGCCGACGAACTCGATCACGTCGCCGGTTCGGACGAACAGCACGTCGAGATCGAAATTCTGGACGCGCGAGACGAGGCTCCGATCGTGCTCCTCGAAGACCAGCCCCGCGTCGTGCAACAGGGCCAGGGTCGGTTCGACGAGTCGGCCTTTGTTCGGAACGGCGAGCCGCAGGCGGCGGCTCATCGTTCCGGCCGTTTGGGATAGGGGCTGCCGCCCGAAGCGCGTATGCGCTCGAGCACGAGCTGATAGCCGCCCTCACCGTGATGAAGCCACGATGCGATTTGGGTGATCGTGGCCGTGCTCGCGCCGGTCACGCTCGAGATCTCGGCGTAGTGCAGTCCGGCGTCGAGCATGCGAACGACGGCCCAGCGTTGGGCGAGGTCGTGCAGCTCGCCGATCGTGCACAGGTCCCGGAAGAACTGCGCTGCCTCCGGCGGAGATTCGAGGCGCAGGATGGCCTCGAACAGCGCCTCCGTGGCAGGGCCCCGCCAGTCGGCGTCTCGAGCGATCATCGTCGTGCTCGCGGGGTCTCGTCGCGAGCCGGGGCGATCCTGTTCGCGCGTCTCGCAGAGACCGGCTGCACAGGCGGCCTTGTGGCATGGTAGCGTGTTAGCACAGTAATACGCTACCAAGGTGAGCGGCCCGGTGTCAACGTTCCAGATCCTGCCGGCCATCGACCTGCTCGATGGCACGGTCGTCCGGTTGGCGGTCGGCGATTTCGGGCGGCGCACCACCTACACAGGCGATCCGGTCGACATCGCCCGCGACTTCGCGGCAGCGGGCGCCGCCTGGATCCACGTCGTGGACCTCGATGCCGCACGGGATGGCAAGCCGCGCCAGCTCGCGACCGTCGAGCGCATCGCCGCGGCCATCCGTGGTGCGTGTCGCGTCGAGCTGGGTGGCGGCATCAGGGACCTCGAGACGGCGCTGGCCGCGCGTGACGCCGGTGCGCAACGACTCGTGTTGGGGACCGCCGCCGTGCGTGCGCCCGAGCTCGTGGAGGTGATCGTCGACGCGGCGCACGTCGACGTCGCGGTCGCGCTCGACATTCGAGGTGGCCGCGCGGTCGGCGAGGGCTGGCGTCAGGACGCGGCCGGGATCGATGCCGACCGGGCGCTCGAGCGGCTCAGGGGGCTTCGCGTCGCCGCGTTCGAGGTCACCTCGATCGAGCGCGACGGGCTGCTCGGCGGGCCCGATCTCGAGCTGCTCAGCCGCCTCGCGGGTCTCGCGCCCGGACGGATCGTGGCCTCCGGTGGCATCCGCTCGATCTCCGATCTCGAGGAGCTTCGTGGCGTCGGCTGCAGTGGTGCCATCGTCGGCCGCGCGATCTACGAGGGCGGCATCGATCTCGCGGCCGCGATCGAGCACCTGTCCTGATCCGTCATGGATCGCGGCCGGCCCTGGCTCAGTCGTCCCGGGTCACGTCCAGGCTGATGCGACCGTCGACCGGATCCATCGAGCCGGACCCGCTGACCGTGAAGCCGGGCACGAACGAGCAGCCCGAGACGAACAGGGTGACCCCGTCGGGAAAGCCGTACAGGCGCACGTAGCCGGCGACCGGGCAGCCGACTCGCAGCGAGCCAAGGCGGTCCCAGGACGTGACCTCGGGCAGCGCCCCGAGCTGGCGGGCGACGTCGGCGATGCCCGCCGCGCCAGTCTCGAACGCCGCGGCGGAGGCCGCCGGCAGCGGAACATAGTCGTCCGCCACACGGCCATGGCAGTCGATCCGACCCGACGCCAGGGTGCCATCGAGCAGGAGCGCGCGAACGGCGTCGTCGACGCAGGCGGAACCCGTCCCATACGACACGTGCGGGCCGCCATCGGTCACGAGCAGGGTCGCCGTTCCATTCGACCGGGCCACGATGCGCTGGGCGTTTGCGAGGGGCGTGATCGGATCGGCCGTCGCCGCCAGGACGAGCGTGCGCACCGTCGCCGGCAGCGCTGCGAGGGGCCGTGCCCCCGCGATGGGGCGCGGCCAGCGCAGGCAGCCCGAGTCCTGGCGCACGAGGTCGGCGAAGATGCCGGCGTCGGCGGCGGCTCGGTCGGCTCGATCGAAGGCCGTCGCGCCCAGGGCCGGAGCGTCGACGTCCGCGCACTCGACCGCGCGATATGCGGTCGGCGTCCATGGTTCGAGATGCGTGAGCCCGAAGGTCGGAGCGCGGGACCCAACGAGACCCGTGACCGGCTGCGGCAGACCGACCACGACGAGCCGGTCGAGCAGGAGCCAGTCGCCGTGCGAGGCGGCCGCGACCGCGCGCAACAGCTCCATCCGTGCGGTCTCGTCGTAGAGGGCACGGCCGGCGGCGGTGTACAGCTGGGCCAGGGTGATCGCCGCGTCGTGCAGCGCGAAGCCGTCCGGGTACTCGACCTGGACGGCACCCTGCCGGAGTCTCTCCACGACCTGCTGCCAGTCGCGTTGGGGATCGCCGCCTGCCATATCGGTTCGACACGCAGGCGACGCCGAGCACGCATCCAGGGTCGCCGTCAGGGTCGACGCGAAGCCGCGTGCCGCCTCCGACCAGAAGTCGAGGCTGGGGGTCACGGCGTCGATGGCCCCATCGAGGATCAGGGCGCTGACCCGGTTCGGGTAGCGCGCGGCATAGGTCTGGGCGAGCAGCGTCCCGTAGCTTTCCCCGTAGAGTGCGATCCGGTCGAGCCCGAGGCTCTCGCGTATGGCATCGATGTCGTCCGCAGCCGCGCTCGTGCCCATGTACGGCAGGCGTGACGCGTCGGGGCCGAGCTCTTGCAGGCAGGCATCGACGAACTGGTCGGTCGCGGCCAGTCCGTCGTCGGCGACGTCCTGGAGGTACGCCCCGACCGACGACGGACAGTCGAAGCCGTCGGAGCCGCCGACGCCGCGCTCGTCGAAGAACACGACGTCGTACCGGGCCAGGATCGCGGGGTCGATCTGGGCGAGTCGCGGATCCGCCTCGGACAGCCCACGCACGCCCGGTCCGCCGGTCGCGACGAACAGGGTCCCCAGCCGGGACCCGGTTGCCGGTGCAACGCGAAAGATGATCGACAGCGTGCGGCTCCGATCGGCGCCCGTTCGGTCGAGCTCCACGGTGACCCGCCGGCAGTCGCCACCGGGCAGCCCGGGACAGTTCACCTGGTCGTGCGCCGTCGCCGTCGCGATGGTGACGGCCGGATACAGGCTCAGGCCGAGGAGGGCCACGATCGGCAGCGCGCGAATGCCCCGCCGCCTGGCCGACAGGGGCCGTGCGAACGGCGAGGTGCGGTCCAGAACGAGCTCCTCGAGCCGGTCGACGACCCACACGCCGAGCCCGGACGCGACCACTGCCAGGCCCGCGCCGAGCACCTCGAGCCCGAGACCGGCCAGGAACGGTGCCTGGCCCGCCTGGCGCCCGACGACGAGTGCGGCGAGGGCCGATGCGGCGGCGGCCAGCGTCATCCCGGCCACGGCGATCGCCGCGACGCGGAAGCCGCGCTCGGACCTGCCCGCCAACCGCTGATGGAGTGTTGCCGGCCAGGCAATCCGGCCACGGCGGACGGTCCCGCTCAGCCGCGTCACGTCGCGCAGCCAGCGCAGACCGAGGGCCACCGCGACGAGCGCCAGGAGCGTACCCACAACGGCCGCTCCGACCGCGGTACGGGCGAGCGGGGCCAGGGCGCCCGCATCGATGACGGCGCGCTCGGTGTGACCGGCGACGGCCACCGTCGCCGCCCGGACAAAACCCGCGATGGCGAATGCCAACGCCGCGCCGCGCAGCGCCGCGCGCACCGGCCAGGCCGGGATACCCGGCGGTCGCGGGCGGGTGTCGTGGACCGGCGCGAGGCCGACCGAGGAGCCGGATGCGCTCACGTCAGTCGCGGCCGGTCAGCCTGATCCGGGCCTCGCCGCGCGGGCCGACCCGAGTCCCGGGCTCAGTGGCCGTCGTTCTCCTTGCGATGCTCGTCGATGACCCGCTCGGCGATGTGCTGCGGCACGTCCTCGTAGTGGTCGAGGGCCGCGCTGAACGTACCGCGACCGTGCGTGAGGGAGCGCAGCTCGGTCGCGTAGTTGAACAGTTCCGCCTGGGGCACCTGGGCGGTCACGACCTGCATGCCGTCGCCGCTCGCATCGAGACCCATGACGCGCCCCCGCCGGCCGTTGAGGTCGCGGTTCACATCGCCCATGTACTGCTCGGGCACCGTCACCGTGACGTTCATGATCGGTTCCATGAGCACCGGCCGGGCCTGGTGGACGCCTTCCTTGAGCGCCATCGAGGCCGCGATCTTGAAGCTCAGCTCGTTCGAGTCGACGGTGTGGAACGAGCCGTCATACAGGGTCGCCTTGAAGTCCGACAGCGGATAGCCGGCCACGACGCCCTCGGCCGCCGTCTCCCGAATGCCCTTCTCGACGCCAGGGAAGAACTGGCGCGGGACCGAGCCGCCGACGACCTTCTCCGTGAATTCCACGCCGCCGTCCGGGTTGGGCTCGAGCTCGATCCACACGTCACCGAACATGCCGTGGCCGCCCGTCTGCTTCTTGTACCGGCCGTGCACCTGGGCCTTGCCGCGGATCGTCTCCCGATACGCGACCTTGGGTGTGTGGGTGACGATGGCTGCCCCGAACTTGCGCTTCAGCCGTTCGGCGATCACCGCCACGTGCGCCTCGCCCATGGCCACGAGGACCTGCTCGCCCGTGTCGGTGCGCTCGACGCGCGCGGTCGGCTCCTCCTCGAGCATGCGCGCCACGCCGGAGCCCATCTTGTCGAGGTCGGCCTTGGTCGAGGGCTCGATCGCGACCTGGAGGGTCGGCGGCGGGAAGGCGACGGGCGGCAGGACGAGCGCCCGCTCCTTGGCGCTCAGCGTGTCGCCGGTCTGGGTCACCGACAATTTCGCGACCGCGCCGATCTCGCCCGCACGCAGTTCGCCGGTCGGCTCCTGATCCTTGCCGTGGAGGACCAGCAGCTGGCCGATCCGTTCGTCCTCGCCGCGCGTCGCGTTGAACACGGCGGCCTGAGAGTGGACCGTCCCGGACAGGACCCGGAGGAACGTCAGGCGCCCGACGAACGGGTCGGCCGAGGTCTTGAACGCGCGTACGACGAGCGGCCCGGACGGGTCGCGCCCGATCTTGACGGTGGCCCCGCCCTTGACCTCGGTCGCCTCGAATTCCGGCTCCTCGATCGGGGCTGGCAGGTAGCGCACGATCGCGTCGGCCAGGCCCCGAATCCCGATGCCCTTGGCCGAGCTGGCGACGAAGACCGGGGCCAGGATCGAATCGCGCACTCCGCGGTGGAGGCACGCCTCGAGCTCTGCGTCGCTGATCTCCTGGCCCTCGAGGTACTTGGTCAGGACGTCGTCGTCGGCCTCGGCCGCCGCCTCGAGGAGCTGGTCGCGGCGCCGGGCGATCTCGTCCGCGAGCTCCGCCGGAACATCGGTCTCGACCTCGGTCTTGCCGTCCCAGCGATACGCCGTGCGATGGACGAGGTCGACGTAGCCGGCGAACGAATCGGCCGCCCCGAGCGCCAGCTGGAGCGGCGCGATCTTGGTGCCGAAGGCGGCGCGCAGCGCGTCGAGCGCTGCGGTCGGGTCGGCATTCTCCCGGTCCGCCTTGTTGATGACGAACAGGGTCGCCTTGCCGGACCTGCGTGCGAGCGAAACGGCCGATTCGAGCCCCGCCTCGACGCCACCCGAGGCGTCCATCACGAGCAGCGCCCCGTCGGCCGCGTCGAAGCCCGAGATGACCTCGGCCACGAAGTCCGGATAGCCGGGTGTGTCGATCAGGGTCACGCGATCATCGCCGAGCTCGTAGCTCGCGATGGCGAGGCTGAGCGACTCCTGGCGCTTGTGCTCCTCGGGCTCGAAGTCGAGGCTGGCCGTCCCGTCGTCGACGTGGCCGAGGCGCGAGATCGCGCCGCCGCGAAAGAGGAGTTGCTCGGCGAGCGTCGTCTTGCCGGCGCCGGCGTGACCGGCCAACACGACGCTCCGGAGGTGGCTGGCGTCTACGCTCTTGGTCATCGAATACAGGCCCTCAGCGTGCTGTGGTAGGACGCGGAGCGAGGCGGCCGGTGATCGCGACGGGCCCGGCCGCTGGTCCGTTGGGCCGCTCGACGGGCGCCGGCTCGGGCCGGCGAGGACGGTCGGTCGGCCGCGATCCCCGCATGATAGTCGGTATACTCCGGCGCGATGTCCGGACATTCCAAATGGTCGACGATCAAGCGCCAGAAGGGCGCCAATGACGCCAAGCGCGGCGCGCTGTTCACGAAGGTCGCGCGCGAGATCAGCATTGCCGCGCGACTCGGCGGGGGCGATCCGGAGGCCAACTACCGGCTCCGCCTCGCGATGGAGAAGGCGCGCTCGGTCAACATGCCCGCCGACAACATCAAGCGCGCGATCGACCGCGCGGTGGGTGGCGGCGAGGGCGAGTACGAGGAGATGACGTACGAGGGCTATGGCCCCGGTGGCGTCGCCATCCTGGTCGAGGCCCAGACGGACAACCGAAACCGCACCGCGGCCGAGGTCCGAGCGGTGTTCTCGAAGGCCGGCGGCACACTCGCCGGCGCCGGCGCCGTGGCGTGGCAGTTCGAGCCACGCGGCCTGATCTCGATCCCGAAGGACGCGGCCGATGCCGACGACGTCGCGCTGGCGGCGATCGACGCGGGCGCCGACGATGTCGACACCGAGCCCGACGATCGGATCGAGGTGTACACAACCCCGCACGACCTCGAGGCCGTGCGCAAGCGCCTCGAGGACGCCGGGGTGCCGATCGAATCGGCCGAGACGACGATGGTCGCGAAGTCGACGGTCGAGCTCGAGGCGGACAAGGCGCGCCAGGCGCTGCGACTGGTCGAGCACCTCGAGGATCTCGACGACGTGTCGCGCGTGAGCGCCAACTTCGACATCCCCGAGGACGTCTTCGCCGAGGTCGCCGGGTGATCGTCCTCGGGATCGATCCCGGGACCGCGGCACTCGGGTACGGCGTCGTCGAACGGATCGGCAGCCGGCTGCGCGCGATCGACCACGGCTGCCTCCTGACCACGCCCGACCGGCCGCTGCCGGAGCGGCTGCGCACGATCCACGAGTTCGTGGCCGATCTCCTCGAGCTGCACCGGCCCGAGCTCGTCGCCGTCGAGCGCCTGTTCTTCTCGCGCAACGCGCAGACCGCGTTCGGTGTCGGTCAGGCGCGCGGGGTCGTGCTGCTGGCCGCGGCGCAGGCCGGCATGCAGATCCGGGAGGCAACGCCGAGCGAGGTCAAGAGCGCGGTCACGGGCGACGGCGGGGCCGACAAGGAGCAAGTCTCGCGCATGGTCCAGCTCGTGCTCGGCATGGATGCCCGACCGACGCCCGATGACGCGGCCGACGCGCTGGCGATCGCGATCTGGGCCGCGCATCGCGAGCGGGCGGGCGAGCAGCTCCGGGCCGGTGTGCTCGATCGGGCGGCCATCGCCCCGCTCGAGGCGGGCGCGACGCCGTACGAGCGGGCGGTGCGCCAGGCCCTCGAGCGCGAACGTGGCCCTCGCCGGCGGGCGGTCGCCTCGGGCCCGCGCATCGGCCGCCGGGTCGGCTGACCCGGCCGTGACCGCGTGATCGCCTCGATCACGGGCATCGTGGGCTCGATCGCCGTCGACTCGGTCGTCATCGAGACCGGCGGGATCGGCTACCAGGTCTTCGCGGCGCCGGCGATCGTGGCCTCGGCCCGTACCGGTGAGGCGCTCAAGCTGCACACGTACCACCTCGTGCGCGAGGACCAGGAGGCACTGTTCGGGTTTCGGACGGTCGAGGAGCTGGGCTTCTTCAACCTGCTCCTGACGGTCACCGGTGTGGGCCCCAAGGTGGCCCTCGCGATCGTGGGCTCGCGGCCCGCCGCAGATCTGCAGCTGGCCATCCTCCAGCAGGACCAGGCGGTGCTCGTGTCGATCCCGGGCGTGGGCAAGCGGCTCGCCGAGCGGGTCATCTTCGAGCTCAAGGAGAAGGTCGCCGCGGCGGGCACGGCGGCTGCGGCCGCGGTCGGTGGTGGAGCCGGCCGGGGCGTGGCGGCCACGACCGAGTCCGAGGTCGTGGCCGCGCTCCAGGCGCTCGGCTACACGCCCGCGGAAGCACACTCGGCGGCACGCGTGGCCCTCGCCGATCCGGCCACCGGCGCGGGTCTCGAGGACCGGGTCAAGGCGGCGTTGCGGAGCCTCGTCCGGGACTGAGATCCGGAGCGCGCTCCGGCCGGGATGCGGCGCCATCGAGCTCGGCCGCGTGCAAGCCACGCGGGTCGATCGATCGGCCGCCACGACGCGCCGCGAGGCCGGCCAGCGTTTCGGTGTCGAGGATGGCCAGGATCTCGTCGCGCACGTCGAGCATGACGTCGCGCAGGGGGCACGTCGCCTCATCCGGGCAGGAGCACGGCTCGTAATAGTGCAGGCTCACGCAGGCCAGTGGCGCCATGGCGCCGTCGAGCTGCCGGATCACCCGCGCGACCGACACGCTCGACGGCTCGACTGCAAGCCCGTAGCCGCCGTGGGCGCCCAGGGTCGTGCGCACGATGCCGGCATGCTTGAGGCTGGCCAGGATCTGCTCGAGGAACTTGGCAGGCAGGCGGTTGCGCTCGGCCAGAATGGCGAGTGGCACAGGGCCCGTGTCGGCCGATCGGGCGAGGTCGACCAGGGCACGCAGGCCGTACTCGGATCGACGCGAGAGACGCATGGCGTCGATTGTGCCAGAACGTCTAGTCGGAGGTGGGCCTTTCCCGCTCGGGTCGTCGAACAGATGATCGAAATGGCGCCGGCCATGCTAAACTCGAGCGGATGACCGAGGACGCCCCGCGGCTGCTCGCCGCGGACCTGCTCGACGAGACGGATCGCGTCGTCGAGTCGACCCTCCGGCCGCGAACCCTCGACGAGTACATCGGTCAGCGCGAGGTCAAGGCCAACCTCGGCGTCCTGCTCCAGGCCGCGAAGGGCAGGGGAGAGGCGGCCGACCACGTCCTCCTGTACGGCCCGCCCGGGCTGGGCAAGACGACCCTGGCCACGATCGTCGCCCGCGAGCTCGGGGTGAACATCCGCTACACATCCGGCCCGGCCGTCGAGCGGCCCGGCGACCTGGCCGCCATCCTGACCGCGCTCGACGAGCGCGACGTCCTGTTCATCGACGAGATCCATCGCCTCAGCCGCACGGTCGAGGAGATCCTGTACCCGGCGATGGAGGACTTCGCCCTCGACGTCATGATCGGCAAGGGGCCCAGCGCCCGCAGCCTGCGGCTGTCGCTCAAGCCGTTCACGGTCGTCGGTGCGACGACGCGCGCCGGTCGCATCAGCGCGCCGCTCCGCGACCGCTTCGGCGCCACGTACCGGCTCGACTTCTATGAGGATCCCGATCTCGCGGCGATCGTCCGCCGCTCGGCCGGCATCCTCGGCATCGAGCTCGAGGAGGGCGCCGCCGGTGCGATCGCGCGACGCGGTCGCGGCACACCCAGAATCGTGAACCGGCTGCTCAAGCGCGTCCGCGACCATGCCGAGGTGCATGCCGACGGGCGCATCACCGAGTCGGCCGTGCACGACGCCATGGGCACCCTCGAGATCGACGACGAGGGCCTCGATTCGACCGACCGCAAGCTGCTCCTCGCGATCGTCCAGAAGTTCGCATCCGGCCCGGTTGGCGTGCAGGCGCTCGCGGCCGTCCTGGCCGAGGAGGCCGAGACGATCGAGGACGTGTACGAACCGTTCCTGCTGCGTCTGGGCTTCATCGATCGGACGCCCCAGGGCCGAATCGCGACGGACGCGGCCCGGGCTCATCTCGCGCGCCTGGGCCACGAGATCCCCGCGCCTCGACGGGCCGAGCCGGACATGGTTGGTCTGTGGGACGCGGGCGGCAGTCCGTGAGCCTTTCCGGCGCCAGCCGTTTCGAGGTCGTCGTGCCGCCGCCGGCCGACGGCTCGACCCGCGCCCGCCTGGGTCGGCTCGAGCTCACGCACGGGGTCGTGGAGACGCCGCAGTTCATGCCCGTCGGCACGAACGCCACGGTCAAGGCCCTCGATCCCGACGACCTGCGCGACGTCGGGGCGACCATCATCCTGGCCAACACGTACCACCTGTCCCTGCGACCCGGCGCGGAGCGCGTCCGGTCGCTGGGCGGGCTGCATCGCTTCATGGCCTGGGATCGCCCGGTCCTGACCGACTCGGGCGGCTTCCAGATCGTCTCGCTCGGCGACCTGCGGGTCGTGGACGAGGATGGCGTGACGTTCAAGAGCCACCTCGACGGCTCGACCCAGCGCTTCACGCCCGAGCGTTCGATCGCGATCCAGGAGGCGCTCGGCGCCGACGTGGCCGTCGCCCTCGACCAGCCCGTGCCGCCGGCCCGCTCGTCGCGCGCCGTCGTCGCCGAGGCGACCGCCCGCACGCTGCGCTGGGCGGAGCGCTCGCTGGTCGCCCACGAGCGTACGGACCAGGCCCTGTTCGGCATCGCCCAGGGCGGCCTCGACCCGGACCTGCGGGTCGCGTCGGTCGAGGCCATCGCGGGCCTGCCGTTCGACGGCATCTGCATCGGCGGGCTGGCGGGCGACGAGACGCCGGCCGAGCGAGAGGCCGCACTCGATCTCGCAATCGCGGTTCTGGACGGCGACCCGCGGCCGCGCTATCTCATGGGCCTCGGCTCCCCGGCCGACCTGCTCGAGGCCGTGCTGCGCGGGATCGACCTGTTCGACTCGGTGCTGCCCGCCCGGGTCGCGCGCAACGGCCAGGTCTGGCTGCCGGGCGGCCGCCTGAACCTCCGCAACGCACGCCATCTGGACGATCCGCGGCCGATCCAGGACGACTGTCCGTGCCGCGCCTGCCGATCATTTTCGCGGGCATATCTCGCCCATCTGTTCCGGGCCAGGGAGCTGCTCGCGTACCGGCTCGCGACTTGTCACAACCTGACCTTCACCCTAGACTTCATGGCCAGGATCCGCGCGGCGCTGCGGCTCGAAATCCTTCCTGCGATCGTTCCCGAATTGCGTGCGCGCGCCGGTCGGTCGGAGCTCGATGAGTCGCCGGTAACGCTCGAGGAAGGCGTCGTGCAGCCGGCATGAAGCGTCGCTCCATATCGTTCAGGTCAACGCGGAGGCGAGCCGATGGCCACCCGAGATCGTCCGCGCCGCGAGGCGAAGAAGAAGCCCAAGGACAAGTCCGGATCACCCAAGCTCCAGCCCCTCATGGAGCCTCCGATGCAGGTCGAGGTCGTCCGCAAGCCGCGGAAGCCGAAGCCCGAGCCCGAGGAGACGGCCGAGGGCTGAAGACCTCGGGCCGATGCGCTCCGCCGAGCCCGTCGCTCGGCGCGGTGGCCTGACCGAGCGGCATCGCGCCTCGGCCGGCGAGGCTCGAGATGCGGTTGCGGGTGCTGACCCGGCCGAAGACAGGAGCGAGAGCACGATGGCCTTCACCCGAGAGAGAAACCCCGAGGCGCGCAACGGCGAGCGCGGCGGGGCGGAGCGCGGCAAGGCCGTGGACGCCGCGATCATCGCGATCGAGAAGCAGTTCGGCGCGGGCTCGATCATGCGCCTGGGCTCTCGCCAGCGGCAGGCCGTCGACGCGATCCCGACGGGCTCCATCGCCCTCGACCTCGCCCTCGGTGTGGGCGGCATCCCGCGCGGTCGCATCACGGAGGTGTTCGGACCCGAGTCGTCGGGCAAGACCACCCTCTGCCAGCATGTCATCGCCGAGGGACAACGCAAGGGCGGCGTGGCCGCCTTCATCGACGTCGAGCACGCGCTCGACCCGGCCTATGCCCGGGCGTGCGGGGTCAACGTCGACGAGCTGCTCGTGTCCCAGCCGGACACGGGCGAGCAGGCCCTCGAGATCACCGAGACCCTCATCCGCTCGGGCGGCATCGACTGCATCGTCGTCGACTCGGTTGCGGCGCTCGTGCCCCGGGCCGAGATCGAGGGCGAGATGGGCGACAGCTTCGTGGGCATCCAGGCCCGGCTCATGAGCCAGGCCCTGCGCAAGCTGACTGGCGTCGTGTCGCGCACCAACACGGCGCTCGTGTTCACGAACCAGCTGCGCGAGAAGATCGGCGTCATGTTCGGCAATCCCGAGACGACGCCGGGTGGCCGAGCGCTCAAGTTCTACGCCTCGGTCCGGCTCGACATCCGGCGGGTCGAGACGATCAAGGCGGGCACCGATTCGGTCGGCAACCGGGTCCGGGTCAAGGTCGTGAAGAACAAGGTCGCGCCGCCGTTCCGGGTGGCCGAGTTCGACGTCATGTACGGCGAGGGCATCAGTCGCGAGGGCGGCCTGCTCGACGTCGGCGTGGCGATGGACGTCGTGACCAAGACCGGTGCCTGGTTCACGTTCGGCGAGACCCGCCTGGGCCAGGGCCGCGAGGCGGCCAAGGAGTTCCTGCGCTCGAATCCGCCGGTCGCCGCTGAGATCGAGGGCCAGATCCGCGGCCGCATCAGCGACGTCGACGTTCCCGTCGAGGGCATCGAAGAGGCGGAGTGAGTCCTCTGGCCAATGGCGTCGGGAACCTCCACGCCGGGATCTCGGAGCGATGTCGCAACGCCCGCGGGTAGCATGACCCGGCCGCGAACACGACGCGCGAGCCGGGAATCGCTCGCGGATGGTCGGGAGCGTCGGGCCGGGGTCGAGGATCCCGACGTCGTGCTCGAGGCCGCGGCACGGTTTCTCGAGGCACGGCCGCGCTCGGTCGCCGAGGTCCGCCGCCGGCTGACCCAGGCCGGCTATCGACACGATCTGGTCGATACGGCGATCACTCGCCTGGGCGATCTCGGCATCCTCGACGACGAGGCATTCGGCCGAGCCTGGATCGAGTCACGCGATCGTGCCCGTCCTCGGGGCGAACGGGCCCTGCGCGCCGAGCTCGCGCTCAAGGGTGTCGATCGATCCCTCGTCGATCACCTGCTCGAGGAGCGCCGGGACGAGCCGGGCGCCGACGGCCCGGAGGTCGACCTGCGAGCGGCCGAACGGCTGCTCGCGCGCCACGCCCGCCAGCTCGAGCGCCTGGCCGACCCCCGGTCGCGCCGGCAGCGGGCGTACGCGCTGCTGGCCCGGAACGGCTTCGACCCGTCGGTTGCGGCTGCCGCAGCGCGCGCCGTCGCCGAGACCGAACCCGACGACAGGGACGCGCCCGTCGACTGACAGTCGCCCCCGACGGGCGGTCGACCGGCGTCTCGCCTGAGTGAACCGGCCGGGCCCCTGGACCGGTCCCGTAGTAGGCTACGAGGCAGTGCGACGCCGCCAGGGCGCCGTCGCAACCAGCCCATGGGCGGGCGCCGAGCTCACGGGGCGACCAGCGCCTCGTCGCGTCACCGGCGGCGCCACGACTGTTTGAACGAACAACCTCCGGCTCACCCGAGCGGGCCGGATGGGAGGACAAACGAAGATGGTGGACGTCACCGTCGCCGTCGCGGCAGCGATCCTGCTCGCCGTGATCGGGGTCGGCACCGGATTCGTGCTTGCCAGCAAGGTCTGGGCGCCGCAGGTGTTGCGGGCCGCGCAGGCCGAGGGGCGCCGAATCGTTGCCGAGGCCCGCGAGCGACAAAAGGATCTGATCCTCGAGGCAAAGGACGAGAAGCTGCGCCTGCAGCGCGAGGCCGAGGACGAGGCACGCGCGCGGCGCACCGAGCTCAGCAACCTGGAACGGCGCCTGCTCCAGCGCGACGAGCAGCTCGACCAGCGCGCGGACGTGCTCGAGGAGCGCAACCGGAAGCTCGTCGACCGTGAGCGGGACCTCGATCGAGTCCGGGAGGAGATCGGCCGCCTGCACGACGATCAGGTCGTTGCCCTCGAGCGGGTGTCGGGCCTGTCGGCCGGTGACGCCAAGGGTCAGCTCATCGAGGCCATCCGCGCCGAGGCCGAGCACGACGCGGTGAAGATCGGCCGGGCCATCGAGCGAGCCGCACGCGACGGGGCCGAGGACAAGGCCCGCGAGATCATCGTGACCGCGATGCAGCGCGTGGCTGCCGATCACACGGCCGAGCACACCGTCACCGTCATCCACCTGCCGAGCGACGAGATGAAGGGCCGCATCATCGGTCGCGAGGGGCGCAACATCCGAGCCCTCGAGCAGGCCACTGGTGTCGACCTCATCATCGACGACACGCCCGAGACGGTGGTCGTGTCGGGCTTCGACCCGGTCCGCCGGGAGATCGCGCGGCTGGCCCTCACCAAGCTCATCGCCGACGGCCGCATCCACCCCGGCCGGATCGAGGAGGTGGTCGCCAAGTCCCGGGCCGAGGTCGAGCTCCTGATCCGCCAGGCCGGCGACCAGGCCGCCTACGACGCCGGCGTGCCCGGGTTGCCGTCCGAGCTCACCAAGCTCATCGGTCGGCTCAAGTACCGCACGAGCTACGGCCAGAACGTGCTCGTCCACTCGGTCGAGACGAGCCGCCTCGCGGCGGTCATCGCGGCCGAGCTCGGGGCCGACGTCCAGGTCTGCAAGATGGGCGGGCTGCTGCACGACATCGGCAAGGCCGTCGATCACGAGACCGAGGGCCCGCACGCGGCCATCGGTGCCCAGATCGCGCAACGCCACAGCCTGCCGTTCAAGGTCGTGAACGGCATCGCGGCGCATCACCAGGAGGTCGAGTACGCGTGCCTGGAGGCGCCCATCGTCCAGGTTGCGGACGCCATCAGCGCGTCCCGGCCGGGCGCACGTGGCGAGTCGGTCGAGACGTACGTGAAGCGCCTCGAGGAGCTCCAGGCGATCGCCGAGAGCTTCACCGGGGTGGAGCGCTCGTTCGCCGTCCAGGCCGGTCGTGAGGTGCGCATCCTCGTGCGGCCCGAGGAGATCGACGATCTGACTGCGGGTCGCCTGGCGCGCGACATCGTGCGCAAGATCGAGGAATCGCTGACATACCCCGGCCAGATCAAGGTCACGGTCATCCGCGAGACGCGGGCCGTGGAGTACGCGAAGTGATAGGCATACTGTCGCACAGCGTCCGCAGGTGCGCCATTCGAACGGGGACGGCGGACTAGCCGCGACGCCTGCCGCGGGATCGATGCTGCACGGGATGCTGCACGGCCGACAGGCTTAGCGGCCTACACTGCCCGCCGTGGGCGAACTCCCGAACTGGCTGCGCCACGAGCAGCTCGAGGTAGCGCGCCTCCGCCGGGAGCTCGACGTCAGCCGCCGGCGCGTGGCCGCGGGCCAGCGTGACGACTGTCCGGTGTGCCGATGGCGCGGGCCGGGCGTCTGCCGGCACCCGCAGCCAATCCGGGGCGCCACACGGACCGCGCTCGAGGGGACAGCGGGCCCCGGCCCGTGGTGCCAGAATCTCGGGCCGGGGTCCTCGCGTCGGGGCTCGCGTTCCGACGCTATGCGGGAGTGTAGCTACCGCGACTTGTAGGCGTACGGCTCGAGCCCGACCTTCGGCAGTCGGAGTTCGGCGAGCATCGCCTCCATCTCCTTCTCGTCGATCGTGCCGCGGGTGAACAGGCGCAGGATGCGCCCGCGCTGGGCGTCCGCGGTCTCTGTGGCGGCCGTGGCGGGCCTCAGGCGGTCCGGGACGGCCGCCGGCTGTCTGGACGGCACGTGGTGGTAGCCCGGGGCGATGGTGGCCAGGATTTCGATCATGGCGTCGATCTGGTCGGGTTTGATGCCTTGCGCGGCGAGACGTGCCCGCCGCGCAGGCTCGCTGTGGTCCACTCAGATCGGGACACCTGCCCGGGCGATCTCCTTCTCGTCGATCCGGCGAACGAGCGTCTCGTGGATCGTCTCGATCAGCTCGTCGATGATGCCGGCTTCGGTGATGTCGTCGCCGTGACAGCGAGCGACGTCCCACGCGGCGTCCATGAGCGCGTCCTTGAGCCTGTGGGCGAGCTCGGACGGCTCCGGGCCCTCCATGCTGGCCCACATGGCGCCCGTCCAGCGGTCCTTGAGGATCTCGCGCGGGATGCGGTGCGTCGTCGTGGTCATTTCGACCACCTCCTGAGAATCCAGCGCCCCCGACGAGGCCGGTACAAGCGGCGCCGCCAGGGCGAGGTCAGGATATTCGGTTCGGACCGTCTTGTACCCGGTCGCCGGGCTGCCCGGCTGCGCCATCGAGTCGCCCGCCGTCTCGGATGTCCACCCGAACGAATGGCGGAACGTGCCCCAGGACCGCCCAGGATGGCCCCAGGCGCCTCGATCGCCTGTTCGATGGACTCAGGCGGCCACGTAGTCGACGGTGATCTGCTCGCCGGCCTTCGGGGCGAAGGCGAGCGTGAACGTCCCGGCCGCCGCGTCCTGAGCCGTGATCGCGCCGGTCTGGTCGAGCAGGTCGACGTAGACCTTGAGCGAGCCCGTTCGGAACGCCGCGAGCGTCGTGAAGGCCGTTGTCGTGCCGTCGCCGGTCGCGACTGCCTCACCGACACCGGCTGGCCGGACAGCGGCGGGTTGAGCGCGCTGGCCTTCTGTAGCTCGAAGGTGCACAGGCGCAGTTGCGAACCGCTGCCGCCCGACGCCGGACTGGCAGCCGTGACGACGATCGAGACGCCGGCCGGCAGCGAGTAGACGGACGTGACGGTCGTCCCGCCGTCGGTGTAGATCGCGCCCGAGCCGCAGTCCGTATAGCTGCCCCAGACGTAGATCGGGGTGTTGAGCGGCAGGCTCACGCCGGCCGTGTCGACCGGATCAAGGGCGAAGTGATTCGCGCCACCACCATCGAGGCGGAGTCCGTACGCGGAGTCGGTCTCGTTGCCGGCCGTCGAGCCAGCGATGAACGAGCCGTGCGCGGTCGGGTTGGAGGCGTTCACCGACAGGCCGGTGAAGTCGTCGGTCAGGCTGACGTTCACGAACACGTCGCCGTACCCGGAGCAGCTCGTCGTGGCGGTCAGATGGCAGTCGACGTCGAGGTAGACGTTGACGCTGCTCGTGTCCGGTGCGCCTGCATCGGCCGGCCCGGTGCCGCCGCCCGAGCCGCCCAGGACGAGGCCGCGGCTCGGTTTGAGGGTCAGGTCCACGTTGTAGTTGTGGCCCATGTCGTCGGTCGGCTTCGGCGAGCACTCGGTACAGCGCAGCCAGGTGAACGAGTCGTAGCCGAGATCCGCGAGGTGCAGGAACTTGATCTTGACCCGCTGGCCGGCCTGGATCAGCCCGACCTTGGACGCCGGGACCTGGATCGTCACGGTGATCGACGTCCTGCTTCGGTCGAGTGCATCTCGATCTGCTCGTCGGCCTGGGCGATGGCGGTCGATTGCTGACCGGTGTACGGGCGCGATACCGAGAATCCGCGCTCGATGAAGTCGGATGCCGACCGTGGCGTTCTTGCGGAACACCGCGGTGCCCTCGGCGTATTCGAGCCAGACCTCGGAGTAGACCTCCTCGGGCGTGCGCACGAAGGTCGCGTCGCGCCACGGATAGAACGTCGTGATCCCGTCCTCGTCCGCCGGGTCGTTGGAGATGAAGATGGTCGAGTCGAAGGTGGTCGCGTCGGCCTCGTCGAAGAACAGGGTCGGGGCGAGGCTGACCGGGTCCCAGAACGCGAAGTAGTTGAGCGGCGACTGGTCGGGCCCGGTCCGCGCGGCGAGGTCGTTGAGCACGTCGGCCGGCACCTGACCCCGGTAGTCGTTGGCGAGCATGGGCCGGTCGATCGAGGTCAGATAGCCGTTGTCCTCGACGAGCCCGGTCAGGTAGTCCGAGCCCAGCAGCCAGGCCAGGCGCGCGTCCCAGGTCTCTTCGGGCCGCTTGCCGTCGGTGCCGCCGATGATGCGCAGGTAGAACAGGGCGTTGAGGTCGACCGTCTGGACGCGCACGATGCGCTGCGCGCCCGCGTAGCATCGCCCGCTCGGCGGATCGGGCCATCGTCCGCTGCGGCGACCCAGCCCGTCCACAGGCGCGGCTGCGTGGTGCACTTGTCCTCGTCGATCGAGATCGACTTCCAGCCGACGAGGCGTGATGTCTGCCGTCGGGGTCGTCGATCGTGAAGTTGCCGAGGTTCTCCTGGCCCTGCTCGGCGCGTGATGCGATCTCGAGGCTGGTCGGCTGCACCTTCCAGGTCTGCTCTGTGCCGTTGTACGTGTAGACGAGGGTCATTGCGCGTTGCCCGCCCCGAACCATTGGGTCCGGTCGGCGTCGCGCTCGCGGATACGGCGCTCGGCCTCGAGGCTCGGGTAGCGGCGGCCGGAGTAGGTCATGGGGTACCTTTCAGGTAGGGCGGCGCCGGCTGGTAGACCTCGCCCGGCCCGAGCCCGGGCACCCGGGCGGGCAGCTCGTGCCCGAACCACGGCTCGGACTCACGGTGACCCGCGAGGATGGCGCCGTGGCGTGTGACGTGGATGTGCTGGGGGATGTGCCGGCCATACGGCTCGGCCCGGGATCCGGCCGGCTCGGCCCGGGGTTCGCTGCGTTCCAGGCGCGGGCTCGACACGATGACGAGCAGAACAGGCGAGTCGAGCGTGAGCCGGGAGGCAGCGGTCGGGCACATGTCCGGCAGCGACGGGCGGCCTCCGGCGTCTGTCGGCGTCCTCCGGCGCGTGGCGGCTTATTCCGACGAATAGCAGCGGTCATCGTCGTGAGGAGAGAGAAATTGGCAAGGCGCTCAAAATATTGACGGGTTCCCTGCTAAAAACCGCCATCATGCGACCTTCGCCTTCGGCTTGACGAACAGGCACGCCTCGCACGACGGGGACGCCGCCGGCTCGGTCACGGTCACGGCCTCGGCCTTGCCACAATGGATGCAGCGCGGCGCCTTGCCTTCGGCCAGGTACGGCACGAGCAGCGGCCGGCCGGCGGCCTCGAGGAACTCGCGTTGTGCCGTGCTCAGGTGGCCGGTGCCGAACGCGTCGAGCTCGCCATCGGGCGTCAGGGCCAGGGTCACGCCTTCGGCTGCGAGGCGCTCGATGTAGGCGGCCACGCTGCGCGGGACGGGCGGCTTGCCCGGCAGGACGAGCGCGCGCAGGCTCTTGACGTGCGCGGGGGCGCCGATCACGTTCGCGGCCGAGGGCGGCTCCGCTCCCAGCGTGTCGATGCGAGACGCTGCGCCGCGGAGCCATGCCAACCCAGCCAGCCTGTCGAAGCGGTGCGGCGTGCTTGCCAGGCGTTCGGCCTCCGCGGCCCGCTCGGCCTTCGCGGCCTCCATCGCCTGCGCCCGCTCGATCGTGCCCTCCGGGACGATGTTCGCGCTCGTGAACTTCTCGAGCGGCCTGCCTTCGACCTTCTCGACGGTCAGGATGAGCAGCGCGCCGGGGGTCGGCGTGTCGTACAGGCGGCCGCGCGACGCAGCGCGGCCGACGTGCAGCTCGCGGCCATCTTGTAGCCGGCCGTAGATCGCGCGTCCGGTGCCGGGCACGAGCTCGACCTCGGCGGCCGGGATGACCTCCCAGGCTTGTTCATCGGTGACGAGGTTCTGGACGTTCGTGTTCGCGTTCACGGTGCGGACCTCCTTGTGCTGTTGGGCGCGGAGCAGGCGCTCGGCGCGGCGCTCGAGTAGGTGGCCACCGCTCATAGGCGCCGCCGCGCTTCGGCCGAGAGCGCCTTGTGCATGAGGCCGACCTCGCGCAGCCGGACCGCATCGTCACAGCTCGGGCAGACACGGCGCGGGCGGCCGGATCGATCGACCAGCGTCCGGGCCATCACGAGGCGATCGCCGCAGATGGCGCAGCGCGGGGGGCGGCGGGTGCGCGTCGGCAGGACGACGACGAGCACGGCCAGGACCGCGACGACGGCCAGGAGCACGAGCACGCTCATCATCGGTCGCCCGCGGCCGGATGGCCGGATGCGCGGGAAGGAGCACCGAGCCCCGACTCACGCGACCGCGGGGCGACCGATGATGAAGGAGTGGTGTTCGGTTCGTGAGCGTGGGGGTGTTCGGTTCGGCGTTGTTCGGTTCGTTGTTCGGTTCACGCTCAACGGGTGTTCGGTTCGCTGTTCGGTTGGAGCACGCCGGTGTGTTCGGTCCGCCGAACCGAACACCGGCTCCCGGCCTAGGGAGGGCGTTTGTTCGGTTCGTCATCGGACGGACCACGTTCGCGGCCGGCCTGACGTTGACTGCTCGAACCGTTGCGGGTGCCGCTTGAGGCTCACGCGGAGCGCGTCTTCGGAGTAGACCCGCCCGGTGTCCTCCTTGATCGCCTTCGCCATCGCGGCGAGCGTCATCGGGCCCTCGGCCAGCGCGTCGGCGGCCAGGTCCGCGACGGATCGCCCGGCCGGACCGTCGGTCGCCACCTCGATCGAGCCGTCGGCGAAGAAGGAGAACGTGACGAACTGCGCGGGCGCCTTCGGTCGGGCGTTCGCCTTCTTGTTGCGGAGCTCGAGGGCGACGATCGCCGGCCCGAACCGGATCTCGTCAGGGTCGATCGTCTCGGGGTCATCGTCGCCGATCCGTTCCACGGCCCACGTCTCGCGCGCCAGGTTGTGGACGAACACACTCCCGAACGGGCGCTCCGGGAACTTGCCCGAGTCGCCCCGGACGTGGGCGATGGTCAGGCTCGGCAGGCCGATCCGCGCCAGGCCGGAGAAGTACTCGCGCGCCGCCTGCTCGCCGCCCATCGTGTCACCGTTCGAGGTGGCGACGCTGTAGCTGTCCACCGCGAGGTACGTGGCCCCGAGCCGGGCGGCATCGTCGCGGATGGCATCGGCGACGATCGCGAGCGAGCCCGCGGGGCGGTCCAGTCCGACCCGAACGGCGCGCGGTAGTGGATCCGCTCGAGCTCGTCATCGGTGAGCCCGAGCCCGCGCAGCCTCGAGCCCCACTCCATCTCATGGCCTTCGAAGTCGACGACCATGACGACATGCCCGGCGCGGACCAGCTCAGCGGAACCAGCACGCCATCATGCCCTTGCCGGTCCCACCTCGGGCGTAGAGCACGGTGGGGCCCTCGGAGGTCAGGAACGCGCCGGCCAGCTGCGGCGGCGGGGTTCCGTGGCGGAGATCGCGGGCGGTCCGGTGCCCGATCGTCGTCGGCGTGGCGGCCCGGTGCGCCTCGTATTCCGCATCGGCGAACTGCTCCCATTCTCCGTCGATGTCCAGCGGGATCGGCCAGGCGCTCATGCCGCTGCCCTCGCCCGACGGGCAGACGCGCGCCGCATTGCGGCGGCGGGCGCCTTGCCGCTGAAGACGTGCTGACAGATACGGCAGGTCCGCGCGTGGGCCACCCGTCGCGGGCCGCGGAGGTACTCGCCGGCCGGGTCGATCGTCTCGGGCTCGGCGAGGTCGACGAGCTCGTGGTCTCGCCAGCAGGCGTGACCGCAACCGCCCCCCGCAATCATCGAGAGTGCCCGGTCCGCGGCCTCCTCCGTCTTGTGAAGGACGACCATCAGGCCGGCGCACCATGACAGGGTCGCGTACCGCCCGTCTCCGATGGCGGGTCCCACCATGTCCATCGCGTCGGGCCAGCGACGATCGGCCTCCTGTTGCCAGGTCGTCCGGCCGCTCATGCCGGCGTGCCGATCGTCGACAGCGCGGGCCGCTCGAAGCGCTCGAGGTCGAGGGCGGCCAGGATGCGGGCCCGCTTCGCGGCAATGGTCATGGCGTGGCTGGCGTCCTCGCTGCGGAGTCGAGCGGCCACGAGCCGGGCTCGTTGCAGGCCGGAAGATGGGGTATCGTCAGGCTGCGGAGCGTTCGCCGGGACCACGGCGCACCTCCATGGCCGCGACGGGCATTTCGGGTGCCGTCGCGGCCTTCTCGTCTCCGGTCAGGCGCCGGATCTCGGCCATGGGGACGCGTCGAGCGTGGGCGGGTCCGATCGTTCGTAGTCGGCCCGTGTCGGCCCATCGGCTGACGGTCGATCGGGCGATGCCGATGCGTTCCGCGGCGGCCGTCAGGGTGAGCAGACCATCGAGGGCCGGACCGGGCTCGGCGGTGCGGGCGAAGATGGCGCCGAGAGCGTCGCGGAGCTCGTCGAGCGCCGCCAGGGCCCGGGCCTCGGGTGTCGGGCGGATCATGGCCGCCTCATCCCGCCGACAGGCTCGCTCCGCTCGGCGGGATGCGATCCGACCGGCAGCCCGGCTCGCTCGAGCCCTTCGAGGATCAGGACGGCGGCCTGAGCCTTCGGGTCGCGTAGCTCGCGCCGGGCCAGTTCCCAGAGCCGGTCGGCCGTTCCCTCCGGCAGAGGAACGTAGATGCTTCTCATGACCGCCATTGAGCGACGGTCTATGTGGTCAGGTCTACGGCCTCACGTGGTCAGAATGGGCGCCGCAGGTGGTCAGAGTCCGCGCGGGGGCCAGTGGCCGCCTCGGCCGGCCATGATGCAGGCACGGTCGAGGGTCGCCGGAGACGTGCCGAGGCGGGCCGCCAGCTCGGGGCGTGACGGTTGGTCCGATCGCCGTCGCTTGAACGGATGGCGGGGGGGACCGGCCGCGAGCTCGCGATAGGCGGCCTCGATCTGCGACCAGGCGAACCCGCCCGGCAGCCAGGCCTCGGCCGCGAGGTCACGCTCGGCTTGGCCATGTGCCCAGGCGAGCCGTTCGGCCTCTGAGAGCGCCCGTACGCGCGGGTGCGAGCGTGCGAGGGCGAGGATCTGCGCGGCGCGCTTGGCGATCCGGTCCGCGCTCATCGCTCGCCCCCGAGCGCTCCGGCCAGCGCTGCCGCGACGGCATCGCGCCCGCCTTCGATCGGCCCGGCATAGGTGCGGAGCAGGACGGCCGGGTCATGCCCGAGCACGTCGGCCAGGGCCTTCGGCGGGATGCCGGCGGCCAGGCCGAGCGTCGCCACCGTGCCCCGAAGGTCGTGAAACCGCAGCCCGTCGAAGCCGGCACGCTTGCGGAGGGCACGCCAGCGCTCGCCGGCACGCTCGGGGATCATCGGCCCGCCGTCCGGCATCGTGAATACCGGCCCGGTGGCGCGCGTCTCAGCCCGGAGCGCCTCGAGGGCGAATGGCGGCAGGGTCACGAGGCGTCGGCCGCGCGCGCTCTTGGTCGGCCCGAGCCCGGCCCGGGACCGGCTGCCGCGAATGCGCAGTGTGCCGGCGTCGACGTCGATGTCCGACCAGTCGAGCCCGAGCAGCTCGCCGACGCGGGCGCCGGTTGCCAGGGCCAGGGTCACGAGCAGGCCGGCGTCTGGATCGGTCCGGGCCGCCTCGAGCAGCACGCGGGCCTCGGCGGCCGTCAGGGCTCGGCGCCGGGTCGTGCCCTCGACGCGCGGCGCGTGGGCCAGGCGGGCGACGTTCCGGGCGATCCGGCCGTCTCGCTCGGCATCGGCCAGGCACGCGGCGAAGATGCGCCGGGACGTGGCGATCGTCGACGGCGCGAGCCCGCGCGCGGACAGATCCGAGATCCAGCGCTCGACGTCACCCGCCCGGAGCTCGGCCAGCGGCCACGAGCCGAGATAGGGGAGCACGTGCAGTCGGATCGCCTGTCGGTAGCTGCGCAGGGTCGCGGGCCGGATGCGCTGCGCGGACGTGTCGAGCCAGCGCCGGCACCACCATTCGACGGTGGGCGACGATCCGGCGGCAGATTTGCGGGCCGCGTCCGCCATCGCGTCGCGGAGTCGGCGGCCGGCCTCTTGCCGGGTGTGACCCGAGACGTAGCGCCGGACGCGCTTGTGGGTCAGGGGGTCGACGGTGACGTAGCGTCCTCGCCACAGGCCGGCTGCCGTCTCATAGAGGGCCCCCGAACCATGCGGCCGTCGCGGCCGCTTGGGGGTGGTAGGCTCGTCCATCGGCGCGGGTCCTTTCCGTGCCGAGCGTCGCCCGGTCGTGCATCGGCCGGGCGTCGCGCTCTGTAGCAGACTGTATCACGCAAGAGGGTGCACAGAGGGTGCAATCGCGCGACGGTGAGCACGAGCGCCGAGTACGCGAAGTAGCCGGTTCGGCCGGGATGGCCGGCGCCGCCCCGCCCGCCCATGCCGGGCGCACGATCCTGGGCGCGGTCCCGAACAGCGATCGGCCCCGGCCGGCGGGCGCGTGCCGCGTGCTCATGATCGGCGACATCATCGGCAAGCCCGGCCGGCAGGCGGTCGAGCGGCTCCTGCCGACGCTGCGGGACGAACGGGGCATCGACTTCGTGACCGCCAACGGCGAGAACGTGGCCGGCGGCATGGGCCTCACGGGATCGACCGCCGATGCCCTCCTGGGCGCCGGTGTGGACGTCATCACGTCCGGGAACCACATCTGGGACAAGCGCGAGATCTACCCGATCCTCGAGCGCAGCGATCGCATCCTGCGCCCGCTCAACTACGGCACCCATGGCGTGCCGGGTCGTGGCTGGGGCACGTATCAGGCGCTCGACGGCAGCGACCTGGCCGTGGTCAACCTCCAGGGCCGGACGTACATGCAGCCGATCGACAATCCGTTCAGCGAGGCCGACCGCCTGCTCGACGAATTGTCCGAGCCACTGCCACCGATCCGCCTCGTCGACTTCCATTGCGAGCTCACGTCAGAGAAGAACGCCCTCGGGCTGTACCTCGACGGGCGGGTCTCGGCGGTCGTCGGGACGCACACCCATGTGGTCACCGGCGACGAGCGGATCCTGCCCCGCGGCACGGCCTACCTGACCGACGCGGGCATGACCGGCCCGGTTTGGAGCGTGATCGGGTTCGAGCCGTCGAGCGTCCTGCCCCGGTTCATGAACGCGCTCCCGACGCGCTTCGAGGTCGGCAGCGGTCCGGTCGTGTTCAACGCGGTCCAGATCGACATCGATCCGGCGACCGGCCGCGCGCTCGGCATCGAGCGCATCCAGCAACTGGTCGACCCGGCCGATGCCGGCGGCTGATGGAGGACCGCCGGGCATGCTGACGCGTCACGCCGCGCTCGAGCGGCCGTTCGTCCCGCCCGGACCGTCGTCGGTCGACCTGCACACGCACACGACCCGCTCGGACGGCGTGCTCGAGCCCGCACGCCTCGTGGCCGATGCCGCCGCGGCCGGGGTGCGCACCCTTGCGATCGCCGATCACGACACGCTGGCCGGCTATCGCGAGCTCGTGCTCGACAGGGAGCGCCTCATGCCGCCTGGTCTGCGGCTCGTGCCAGGCGTCGAGATCAACGCCGTCTCGCTCGGGTACGGCGCCGTGCTCGACGGCGAGCTGCACATCCTCGGCTACGGCATGGACCCAGGCGACGACGCCTTCGAGGCCGGCCTCGCCGGCCAGCGGGAGCGCCGGCGGGTGCGATTTCTCGCAACCGTGGAGCGGCTCCGGGAAGCGGGCTTGCCGATCGACGCGCAGGTGGCCGCGCTGCGACCGGCCGAGAGCGACGCGCTCGGCCGTCCCACGGTTGCCCGGGCCCTCGTGGCGGCCGGGCACGCCCGGAGCGTCGAGGACGCCTTCAGCCGGCTGATCGGCCGTGGCGGTCCCGGGTACGTGCCGCGCACCGGACTCGGACCCGTGGACGCGATCGCGGCCATCCGTGCCGCGGGCGGCCTGCCCGTGCTGGCCCACTTTCGCGAGGCGCCCGAGCGCATCGACCTCGTCCGGGAGCTGCGCGACGCCGGGCTGGGCGGGCTGGAGGTGTACTACCGCGCCTTCGAGCCCGCCACGGTCGATGCCCTGCGCGCCGTGGCGGAGCGCCTCGCGCTCGTGCCCACCGGCGGCAGCGACTACCATGGCGACTCCATGACGTACGCCGAGAGCCACGCCGGCCTGTGGGTGCCCGCCGCCATCGCCGAGCGCTTGATCGACGTGGTCGAGGCCCGGGCCAGGACGCGCCAGCCGTGACCCTGCGCGAGCTGCCGGTCCTCGAGAGCCTGCCCACGCCCGGGCGGCGGGCCGAACGCACTCCCGGCCCACCTGACGACGAGCGGCTGATCGAGTTCCTGCCCGAGACGCCGAACCTGCCGCGGTTCTGGATGTGGACGCTCGGCTGCCAGATGAATCGCAGCGACTCGGAGGAGATGGCCGGGCGCCTGCTCGCCGCGGGTTGCGCCGAGGCCGCGTCGCTCGAGTCGGCCGACCTGATCGTCATCAACACGTGCGCTATCCGCGAGACCGCCGAGGCCAAGGTCATCGGTCGGCAGGGCGCCCTGGCCGCTATCAAGCGCGACCGACCGGGCACGCGCGTCGTGTTGACCGGCTGCTCGGTGCGCGCCGCCAATCAATCGACGCTGGCCCGCCGCTACCCGGCGGTCGACGTCTTCCTGCGACCGGACGAGGAGCCCGAACTGGTCGATCGGCTCGGTCTGACGCCCGGCCAGGGCGCAATCGGCTCGACCGCGGGCTCGCGGTCCGAGTCGGCCGGCATGACGACGAGGGTCCACGGGACGCAGGTATCCGACGCGAGCGGACTGCCATCCACGCGGGCCGCGGCCGTGAACAGTGGCGCCGTGTCGCGGACCTCGGCGATCAGCGCCTGGTTGCCGATCGTGTACGGCTGCGACAAGACATGCACGTACTGCATCGTGCCGTTCAGCCGTGGTCCTGAGCGCAGCCGCCCGTTCGACGACGTGCTCGACGAGGCCCGCTCGCTTGCGGTGGCCGGCTACCGCGAGGTCACGCTCCTCGGCCAGAACGTCAATAGCTATGGCCATGACCTGCCCGCCGAGCCGCGCTTCGTGCACGTCGATGCCGAGCGCTGGGCCGGCCGCCGCCTGGACCTGCGCGGCCGGCCCGATCTGGCCGAGCTAATCCGCGCGATCGACGGCCTGCGCACGGCCGACGGCGCGCCGGCCATCCCGCGACTGCGCTTCGTGACGTCGCATCCGTGGGATCTCTCGGATCGCCTCGTCGCGACGATGGGTGAGTGCGAATCGATGTGCGAGGCCCTCCACCTGCCGGTCCAGTCGGGCGACGACGCGATGCTCCGGCGCATGGGCCGCCAGTACACGATCGAGCACTACCTCGAGCGTCTCGACGCGATCCGCACGGCCGTGCCCGAGATCGCCGTCAGCACCGACGTCATCGTCGGGTTCTGCGGCGAGACCGAGGCCCAGTTCGAGGCGACCCTCGAGCTCCTGCGCCGGGTGCGCTACGACCAGGTCTTCGCGGCAGCGTACTCCGAGCGACCGGGCACGCCCGCGTCGCGACTTCCCGACGACGTGCCGTCCGAGGAGAAGCGCCGGCGGCTCAACGAGCTCCTGCGCGTCCAGGAGGACATCGGCCACGCGCGTAACCAGGCCTGGCTCGGCCGGCCGGTGGAGGTCCTCGTCGACCGGATCGTGCCCGATCGCGCGCACGAACACGACGACGAGGACGGTCACGCGACCGATCCTGACCCGCGCGGCCGGCTCGAGCTCGGCCCGGGTCGCGTGCATCTGTCCGGTCGGACGCGCCAGAACAAGCTCGTCCATCTGGCTGGCGAGCCGGCCTGGCTGGGACGCCTCGTGCACGCCCAGGTCGAGCACGCCGGGCCGTACGCGCTCCGGGCCCGCGTGACGTCGGACGGCCGACGAGGTGCCGGCGCCTGAGCACAGCTCGGGTCGGCGGTGCGAGGCCACCGTTACTCGTCATCGCCGGGGCGACGGCCACGGGCAAGACCGGGCTCTCGATCAGACTGGCCCAGACGCTGGCGGGGGAGGGCATCGGGGCCGAGATCATCAGTGCCGATTCGCGCCAGGTCTACCGTGGTCTCGACATCGGCACGGCCAAGGTCGGCCCCGACGAGCGGGCCCGTGTGGCCCATCACGGCCTCGACCTTGTCGAGCCCGAGGTGCGCTTCAGCGTGGCCGACTTCGCGGCCCATGCGAGCGACGCGCTTGCGGGCATCGCCGAGCGCGACCGACTCGCGATCCTCGTCGGCGGCACGGGGCTGTACCTGCGCGCGGTCGCTCGGGGCGTCGCGTTCGGCGCCTTGCCCGCCGATCCGTCGGTGCGCATGGCGGTCGACGCGCTGATCGAGCGCGAGGGCATTGCGTCGGCCGCCGCCGAGCTTGGACAGCGGGCGCCGGGCCTGGCGTCGTCGACCGACCTGCGCAACCCACGTCGGGTCGCGCGCGCCCTCGAGGTCGCGCGCCTGGCGGGCGACGTGGAGCGGCCGGCACCGGTTGGCTACCCGGGCCACGCGACCTGGCTTGGGCTCGCGCTCGAGCCGGCGCTCGCTCGGGACTGGATCGCGAGCCGAGCCCGAGCCCAATTCGGTGCCGGCCTGGTCGAGGAGGCTGCGCTTCTACGCGCGCGGCACGACCCGGGGCTGCCGGCGTTCTCGGCCATCGGCTATCACGAGGCCTGGGCGGTGCTCGACGGCGTCCTCTCGATCGAGGCGGCGATCGAACTCGACGCACGGCGCAACCTGGCCTTCGCCCGGCGCCAGCGGACATGGTTTCGAGCGGAGCCCGGCATCGAGTGGCTGGACGCAAGCGATCCCGACGGGGCCCTGGTCGTCGCGCTCCGGCTCGCGCGCGGGCTCATGGCCGGCGGAACAGGAGGAGCGCGAGGAGCGCGGGCTGGCGGGCCAGACTATCCTGACCCCGACGCATGAGCCGAACCACCCTCATCGATGTACATGCCCCCGTCGAGAAAGCATTCCTCGTCGCCGTCGACACCGGCCTGGACGCCGGCTGGACGGCCGAGGATTCTCTGGGCGAGCTCGCGAACCTGGCCACGACCGCGGGTGCCGAGGTCGTCGGCGCCGAGTGGCAGAACCGACGCCACGTCGATCCGAACTGGTACATCGGCCGCGGCAAGGCCGAGGAACTGTTGCGCGCCAAGTCGGAGACCGGTTTCGGCCTGCTCATCGCCGACGACGAGCTGTCGCCCGGTCAGCAGCGCGCGCTCGAGGAGCTGCTCAACGTCAAGGTCATCGATCGCAGCCGGCTGATCCTGGACATCTTCGCCCTCCACGCGCAGACCCACGAAGGCCGGCTCCAGGTGGAGCTCGCGCAGCTCGAGTACCAGCTGCCACGCCTGACCCGCTTGTGGACGCACCTGTCGCGCACCCAGGGCGGCATCGGGTCGCGCGGCCCGGGCGAGAGCCAGCTCGAGACCGACCGGCGGATCGTGCGCGACCGGATCAAGAAGATGAAGGAGCGCGTCGAGCAGGTCCGCCAGCAGCGTGCGACGGCGGCACGCGGACGCGATCGGCGGCTCATGCCGACGGTCGGCATCGTGGGCTACACGAATGCCGGCAAGTCGACGCTGCTCAACACGCTCGTCGGATCAGAGGTTGCGCGGGCCGAGGACATGCTGTTCGCCACGCTCGATCCGACCAGCCGTCTGGTGCGGCTGGGCGACGGCCAGACGGCGATCGCGACCGATACCGTCGGATTCATCCACAAGCTCCCGCACCAGCTCGTCGACGCGTTCCGAGCCACCCTCGAGGAGGTCAATCGGGCAGATATCCTGCTCGAGGTCGTCGACGCCTCGGACGAGCACGCACCGGAGCATCGCGCCACGATCCAGTCCGTGCTCGATGAGCTGGGTGCCGGCGACAAGCCACGCCTCCTCGTCAACAACAAGGTCGATCTCGTGGAGCCTGGGGCGCACGATCCCGACTTGCCCGCGCCGGCCGTGGGCGGCGCGGTGTTCGTGTCGGCCCTGACCGGCTACGGATTCGACACGCTGCGGGCCGAGATCGCGGCCCTGCTCGCGACGCTCTGGGTCGACGTCGACGTGACCGTGCCGTACCAGGCCGGTGAGCTGCTCGCGCGGGTCCGGGAGCGGGGCACGATCGCGCTCGACTACCGCGAGACCGACGTGCGGGTCCACGGCCGGGTCGCGCCGACGCTGGCCGGCGAGCTCCGGGCGGCCGCCGACGGGCACGCCGACGGCGGGGCTCCAGAGGACGGCGCGAGCCCGGAGGACGCCGCTGGTACCGAGGACGCCACCACGAGCGACGCCGGCACCGGCGTCCGTTCGCGCACACCCTGACCGCGGCCGTGGCCTGGCTGCGGCGTGCCGGTCGAGGCACGAGCGCCCGCGGTGACACGGTCCTGTGGTCCCTGGCCGAGGGCCGCCGCGGCCGGCGTTGGCGGAGCGCCCGGCTCCGTGGCGAAGAGCTCGTGTCCGTGCTCCTGCTCGAGCTCGACATGGGCGCTCGGTTCGCGCGTCTCGAGCTGACGACCCGGCATGGCTTGCTGACGCTCCATCCGGATCCCGACGGACGGGTCCACGGCAACGTCGTCGGCCCGGACGGAGTCCGCCATGTGTCGATGCCCTGGAGCGAGGCGCACCTGCTCGTCCTGGCCGAGGAGCCGATCGGGCTCGAGGCGATCCGGCCGGCCGTCGCGGCTGCCAGGAGCGCCCCCGCCGAGGCGCACGCGAGCGCCGGCCAGGGTGGGGCCATCGTCGTCGACGATCGGCTCGAGCCCGCGAGGGTGACCCTGTCCTGGCAGGTGCAACCGGACGCCGGCATTCGTTTCGTGATCGGACCCGGTGAGGGCCTGCTGGTGCTGGCGCCGCCCCGGGCGGAGCGTGTCGTGACGCTCGACGGCGGCGAGGAGTGGCCGCTCGAGCGTGACGATGGCAGCCTCGCGTGAGGCGCGCGGCGCGGTCATGAACCGCACGGTACTACCGCGGACCGCACCTATCCGGTACTCCTAGGCGAGGTTGACGGGGGACCACTGAGCGGCTGGTTTCCGGCCTTCCGCTCGGGTACGGTAACGGGCAACGTCTGCGGACCCGTCAATCGCCGCCTCCGCCGGCCACGTCGCCTGGTCGGCGGTCGCTCCGTCCGTCCCTGGAGCCGTGGTGGGATCCGTCTCGAAGCGAGGGCGAGGGGAGTGAATCGCGTGCCAAGCCGTGCCCTGCTCGAGCGCCCGTCGACCTCTGCTCGGCACCTGCGCGCCGTGGCGCGGCTCGTGCTGCTGGCCCTCGTGCCCGCTCTCCTGCTCGCACCGACCGTGGACGCTGCCGCACGCCCCGGCCCGGGCACGGTGGCCGCGGCACCGGCCGCGGCGAGCTGGCTCGAAGGCATCGACGTCTCCCACTGGCAGGGCACGATCGACTGGACCAAGGTCGCCGCCGCGGGCAAGCGGTTCGCGATCATCAAGGCCACCGAGAGCACGTACTTCCTCGACAGCCAGTACGCGACCAACCGGGCCGGGGCGAAGGCCGCCGGGCTGCGCACGACCGGCTACCACTTCGCGCGCCCGAGCCTGACCGGCGGCGACCCCGTGCCCGACGCGGTGACCGAGGCGGACTGGTTCGTCGACCACCTGGGCCTCGTGGCGGGCGACCTGCCCCCGGCGCTCGATCTGGAGGCTTCGGGCGGGCTCTCGGTGAGCCAGCTCCAGAGCTGGGTCGGGGCCTGGCTGGCCGAGGTCTACGGCCGGCTCGGGCTGCGCCCGATGATCTACGTGAGCCCCTCGTTCTGGAGCACGTACCTGGGCAACACGAGCCAGTTCGCGGACGCCGGCTACGCCATCCTGTGGGTCGCGCACTGGACGACCGCGTCGGGTCCGAGCGTGCCCGGCAACAACTGGGGCGGCAAAGGCTGGACGTTCTGGCAGTACTCGAACAGCGGACACGTTCCCGGGATCGGCGACGGTGTCACGACGCGCGTCGATCTCGACCGCTACAACGGCCTGGATCTCACGGCCTTCGCCTACGACCCGACCTTCGCCCTGAGCGTCACGCCCACCGGTACCTCGGTCCAGCAAGGCCAGGGCACCACGTTCGGGCTCAACGTCCAGCGCTCGAGCTTCACCTCCGCGCTCACCGTGAGCGTCAGCGGCCTGCCGGCCGGGGCCCACGCCACGATCGGGACCAACCCGGTCTCAGGCTCGAGCTCGACGGTGACGGTCACGACGTCCAAGACCGGCACGATCACCCCTATGGGCACGTATCACATCTCGATCAAGGCCAGTGGTGGCGGGCTGAGCCGCAGCGTGCCCTTCACGCTGACGGTCACCGACGGCATCTTCGTCAGCCGTCAGGCGGGCACGTCGCGCTACGGCACCGCGGCCACCGTGGCTACCAGGGCATTCGCCAGCCCCGTGCCAGTGGCATACGTCACGACCGGCCAGAACTTCCCCGACGGGTTGGCCGCGGCGGCGGCGGGCGGCTATCGCGGCGGCCCGGTCCTGCTCATCGACTCGGTCCACGGTACTGTTCCGAGCGAGACCCAAAGCGCGCTCACGACCCTCAAGCCGAGCCGCATCGTCGTCGTCGGCGGGAGCTCGGTCGTGAGCGATAGCATCGTCGCCAAGCTGCGCACGTTCGTGAGCGATGCGAGCCGCGTGACGCGCGTGTCGGGCATCGATCGTTACGCCACCGCGGCCACGATCGCCACGACTCAGTTCGGTACCGGTGTCCCGGTCGCCTACGTGGCGACCGGACGCTCGTTCCCCGATGCGCTCGCCGGGGCTGCCCCCGCCGGCGATCAGGGCGGACCGGTGCTCCTCGTCGACAGCGCGTCGACGTCGATCCCGAGCGCGACCACGAGCGCGCTCACGAAGCTCGCGCCGCACCGGATCGTTGTCCTGGGCAGCACGGGTGTCATCTCGAACACGCTCAAGAGCCGGCTCGCCGCGTACACGTCGGGCAGCGTGACGCGGATCAGCGGTTCGAACCGCTACGCGACCGCAGCCAACATCGCGACCAGCCAGTTCAAGGCGGGCGTCTCTGTGGCGTACGTCGCCACCGGCAGCGACTTCCCGGACGCCTTGGCGGGCGCGGCCGCGGCCGGCCACCTCGGCGCGCCAGTGCTGCTCGTCGACACCCGAAACAATGTCATCCCGGCCGAGACGAAGGGCGCGCTCACGACCCTCAAGCCGCGCAGCATCGCGATCCTGGGCAGCACGGGTGTCGTGTCGTCGACGATCCAGACCCAGCTGGCCGCCTACGTCGTGCGCTGAGCGGCGGCCATCCCGTGCCGCCCCGCGAGCGCCGATGTTGGCGGACCGTGGACAACCCCGCCGAAATCGGGGTCGCGGCCTCCAAGTTCGTGGATAACCCCGTATCGCACCTGCCAGCGTCCGCGTACAGTAGGTCTTGCCTGAAGGGGCCACGGACCGACAGCTCGGACCGCCGGTGCTTGCATCAGCGGGACGGGACTACGGATCGCGGTTCCTTCGGGCGTTTTGTTGTGTGCTGCGCCGACGCGGCCGCGCACCGTTCGAACTAGACTTCGGTCGGAGTCGCGCATGTGATCGGTCCGCACGGCCGATCGGTCGCGCCCGCCCGCGAGGAGAACGGCACATCCTTTCGCGCACGAAAGAGGTTCTGCGGCCGCTCCGCCCGGTCCTGCTGCCGATCTGGCGGCTCGTGCGCCCGCTCGTCGAGCCGCGCCGCAAGCCGAGCCGCCTCGTCGTCGTTGGGCGGCGCCCGGCCGGGATCAGCCCGACCCGCCCCATCCGCCCCTTGCACAAGACCGAGTTCGACCGGATGGCGCGCCAGGTCGCGTACTACCGCAGCCGCTGGAATTACACCTCGGTCGCATGTTCCCTGGCGGGCGAGCTGATCGAGCGCGACGCCCTGCGGAGCGCCCTCGAGCTCGGACCGCACCTGCGCTCGATCATCGTCGGCGCGGACGTCATGGACCGTCGCCGTCAGCCACAGCTCGAGAGCGAAGGCACGGTCATCGTGCACGACGCCCGGGTCACGCCATGGCCGGTGGCCGACAAGACATACGACCTGTTCGTCGGCCTGCAGGTGTTCGAGCATCTCGGCGATGCCCAGCCCGCGGCGTTCCGGGAGGTGCGCCGCATCGCCCGGCACGCCATCATCTCGCTGCCGATCGACTGGGACCTCGACGACCCGACCGACCTCCACCATCGGATCCCCGAAGCGCGCGTGCTGTCGTGGTTCGCGCCCGTCGTGCCCGACCGTGTCGTGCCGGGCAGCCCGGAGCCCCGCAAACGGCTCGTGTATGTGTTCGAGAACCTCGAGCCCGAGCCCGACTGGGCGCCGGTTGCGACGCCACCCGCGTCGGCCGCCGGCACCGCGATCGAGCCCGATATCGACGCCGGGCCGGAGCGTCCAGAGCCGGAGTGAACGGCGCGCCGGACCGCTCCGTGGACAGGCTGTGGACAAGGGCCGCCAGAACGGGTCACGAACCGCAAAGCTCGTGGATAAGCCACTGGTGCGCGCCGGGGCCGACCGCGTAGAGTAGGTCTTGCCCGAAGGGGCCGCTGGAACGACGAAACCAGCCGCAGGTGCTTGCATCAGTGGTGTGGATCGGCGGGCCGGAAGTTCTTTCGGGCGCTTTGCTGTCTCCGGCACATGCCCGAACGCCCCGGAGCCGACCCAGATGAGCAGGGCAGGGGAGCCCGGCGTGGCGATTCCCCTGCCCCGGATACCGATGCGGTCTTATGGGGCCGCCACGAACCACACGTTCTGGACGCCCTGGCCGTTGGTGTCGCCGGCGGCGCTGTCGCCCTTGAAGTAGTACAGGGGCTGGCCGTTATAGGCGACCTGGGTCGTGCCGTCATCGCGGGTGATCATCGTGATCGTGCCCTTGACGTCGGCGCCGGGCGCGAGCGTCTCGTCCGCCTCGAGCGTGTACGGCGGCCAATTGGTCGCGCACTGGCCGTTGCACACGCTCTTGCCGGAGCCGGCACTGTCCTTCTTGAAGATGTACAGCGTCTTGCCGTCCTCACCGGTCAGAAATGAACCGACCGCGCCGCTGGCCACGCTGAGCGGGTAGTCGGACGACGCACTCGAACCGGACGCCTCCGGCGAGCCGTATCCTTCGGCCGCGCCGTATCCACCGGAGGAGCCGTACCCATCGGGCGAGCTCGACGTTGCCGCGCTGGCGGACGGGTTCGGGGCGGTGGACGGTGCGACCGAGGGCGGCGGCGAGGCGGACGGCGACGCCGAGGCCGCGCCGGTGCAGGCCCCGCCGACGAGCAGGCCGATCGCGGCCACGACAACGATCGGCGCGCTGCGGCTGACGGACGACATGGCTGACATCCTCACGAGCGGGCCCGAGCTCCGGGTCGGGCGTCACGGGTCGGGATACGTAGCCGCACCAGGGCGCGGTTTTCTGCGGCGGCGGCGCAGCCTCACTCCCGGGGCGCCCCAGCGCACGGCCGTGCGGCCGATGCTCCAAAGCGGGCAACCTGGGCCCTGCACACTTCCGATAAGGGAAGTTATGTCTGTACGGCACCGGTGAGTCTGGCGCCGACTTGTGAAGTCGCGCAGAAGCGTCCTAGAAACGGGCCGGCTCGATGTGCGACGCGGCCAAGAACCGCACGATGTGCGCCCGAGTGCTCCTGGACGACCTGGAACTGAAGCTCGGGTGCGTCAAGGCTCGCCATGAGCGCGTTTGTGGTTGTGAGGAGCTGATCCTGAGTCGAGGTTGCGTCCCTGAGGTGACGGAATCCGAGAGCGGGAGATGGATCGTCGAGATATCAGGCCGGACCGATGAGAATCGTGCTGACGGAAATCCTGAGACCTCACAAGCAACTCGCTTCGGCCTCCGCAAGCCCCCTGTGGTGCCCTGCCGCCTCAACTCCCGGACCCTCTTTGCCGCAGTCCCAATCCCGCTGCCAAGTGGGGCCGCGCGGCAAGCAACCGTTCGAGGTGCGTCTCGGCCCACATATCGATCCACGGACGAGCGCCTTCAGCGTTGTGACGCTCGATCCATTCAATCGCGTCTGTGGTGAATTTGCCGCTTGTGGCGATGATCAGATTGTTCACCACCGGCGGCTCCCATAGCGACACCTGCGCGAGCAGGACGGTTACATCGGCGAGCGATAGGGACTTGCTGAGCCAGTGACGGGCCTGAATGATCACCCTTTCCGAAGTTGGCCGGTCAACGCGTCCGATCGAACACGTTCAACCGACAGGTCACGGCCCCTGTCGGGTGCATTTGTGCGCGTCAACCATTGCGCGTTCTGGTAACCCTCGGTCTCCGAAATCAAGTTGAAGATGAGGCGTTCGAACTCCTCGTCGCCGATCCGCTCCCACATTAGCGCCGTCGTAACAGGACCGGTCGGCTTGTTCGCGGCTAGCGCAGACAGGTCCCGAACACCGACCGGCACCGGCTCGTAGTCGGAATACAGTCCTTGTTGCACGGCGTGGCGTACGGCGGGCCAGTCCGTCCGAGCGATGTCGTGAAGATCCTGCCCTTGACCAAAACGAAGGTGTCGGTAGAGGTCCGACCAAGACTTAGACTTAGGCAGTTGCCCGCCTACGAGGCGGTCGAGTTGCGCAGTGAGCGTCTGAAGCCGGTCCCACTCCTCATCGTCTATCCCGTCCGTGCCGGGCGGAATGCGGCCCACGAGGGACGTGACCGTCACGTTAATCTCCGCCACGAGCGCTGTCAGGGCGTCTCGCACGAGGTCACGGCGCTCCTTCTCGAATTGGTGGCGGTACTCCGCGACTTGACGGTCTGGCTTTACAATTTCCTCGTCCAATTCCAACTCGGCCTGAGACTCGCCAATCTCCGCGGCGTCCAGTCGCCACTGCGCCATGGCGTCAAGGCCCAGCGGTGTGGCGTTCACGCGAAATCCCGAAATCTCCGGAAGTGCAGCAACCACTTCGTCGTATGCCCAGCGCAGCTCTTGGTACCGACGCCCCTCTGGGCCGTTCTCGATGAACGCGATGCCGGAAGGGATGAGCTCGAGCATTTCTGCTCGGATGTTCTCGAGACGAACTAGATTGGCCTCGGTCGCCTCAAAGGCCTCCAGGGCTGCGTTTAGGTCAGGTCTTTCAAGCGGGTCCCCGGCGCGTGGCGTCATGTTGAAGTCCCGGTTCGATCAAACAACCACTGCTCGCCAACTCGATCACGAAGGGCAGGGCTGACTCCCCCGAACTTCGTCCTCCATCTGGGAGCGACGCCTTGCCACATCCGTGGTGCAACCGATCGGACGATGGGTGCTAGGAAGGTCACTCTTGGCTTGATGACGTACCTGGTTTTCGATCGTCTCTAGTTGCGACCGGGCAAGCAAGGCGGATACGTCGGAAGGCGTCAGGCGCCCCGTCGCTAGCAGGATTACCGTGGCCTGCGTGCGGAGGACCGTGTCCTGCCTCCAGGTGCGGAAGAGACCCTGGAGTTCGTCGAGGTGCAGGTCGATACCGAACTTGCCGACCGTGACGCAGGCTGCGGCGGCCACGCGCGGTCGTGCGTCCGCTTCCCGTCTGACGATTTGGAGCGCCCAGTCGGCCACTGCCCTATTGACGCGATCTGCCTTGACTGTTGGCGCTGTCGTTACGTACTCATGGGCCAGAATCTCGATGTCCTCGTACACGGCGCCAAAGCGGTCGAGGGCTTCGAGCAGGCGGTTGAAGCGGCTCATGGTCAAGCGGAAGGTCGACAGGTAGTCGAAGATGCCGCGAGCTGAAATCCGGCGAGGATTCCATGTGCGCGGGCCAGCGGCTTAGGAGGTACGGATCGCGCATCCGTCGGCAGTTCGTATAGAAGCGCCGCATGACCCTTGGCCAGCCCTTTGGCCGGTCGCGCATCTCGAGGTGCGCGCGAAGGCGACGCCCAAATTCAACCGTGCTCGGTGTGCCGGCAGTCTGAGGCTCCTCGAATTCGCCGATCCAGTCATTTGCGTCCTTCATGTAGTCGCGGCGGAAGTCGCCGCTTCGCACAATTCGTGTCTTCGCGGCGTTCGCATAGAGACCGAGGCCCTCGAGCGTGGCTTGAATCCGCTGGACGACGCGAAGCGCTTCGTCCCACGTGTCCGCGCCGACGACTATGTCGTCCACCCACCTGCTGTATCGAGCGTTCTGGCCATCGAACAAGAACTCGTCGTCCAGCGGCCGCAGGTATAAGTGGCCGAGAACGCGGCTGACGTCGAACCCTTCCTGAGGTAGTCCGCCGACGCGCGCGGGCCGGTAGGAGGCGATGGGTGAGAATACCTGGAGCATGTACTCGAGCAGGCGCACCAGCCCGATACCGAGGCGAGAGTTGTCCTGTACGAACGCACAAACGTCTGCGATTTGAACGGATGGGAAGAAGTTCGACACGTCGCTCTCTACGAGCCAATCGTGGGTCTCATCGATCACCCACAACTGGCCGTCTCGTCGGAGCCATGCTCTGAACCACCCGCTTTCCGACAGCGTGATGCTATCGTCGTCCTCGTTTCCCGGGTCAGCCCTTCCGAGTCGCGTCCAAGGTGCGCTCCCTTCCAGCAGGTCGTTTTCGGCCAAAGCCACCAGCGCGCGATAGACCAATTGGTCACGTGGGGACAGGAATGCCAACGGACGAGTTAAGCCGACTCGCTTCCCGGCCCGGATCCACTCCGGTGAGCGAGGACGGTACCGTCCTGCCCGAAGCTGCTCGACGAGCGTTTCGATGGCCGTGTCGAGTTGACGCTCGAGACCAAGGTAGTCGAGCGGGTCCCGGGCCAGTTCGAGGTTCTTGAAACTAGTTGTCCGAAGTCTCCGGCGGATGGACTTCTTCCAGATCGCCTTCAGCAACGCCGCATCGGCAAGTTCGGCTATGTTGAGCTTCGTCACGGTCAGTAGCTGCCCGGCGCCTCTGCCGCCCGGCGGTCTCTCGTTCCCATCGACGACTCCGTCCGGCTCAGAAAGAAGTCCCGCGTCGGGGCGTCCATGAAGTACACGTAGCAGCCGCGGAGACCGCGCGTGAGCAGGACGCGGTAGGTGCTCTTGACGAAGCGGGTGAACTCGGCCTGGGAGACGCCGCGCCGGACGACGCGGTCATGCGATTGCTCGCGCTGGCCGATCCAGCCACCTTCCATCGGTCGGTACACTAGGTCGGGGCCGAAGATGACGCCGACGTAGTCGAACTCGAAGCCCTGCGCGGTGTAGACGCAGCCAACCTGGTCGATCCCTCGCGGATCGCTCGCCCAGAAGTCGGACTTGGGGATCCCCGGACCGAGGCGGCGCGCGTCGGCTTTCGCATTCCAGGGCATCGACCAGTCACCCACCATGACGTCCGGCGCCAGCTCGCCCGCTTCGTCAGGGTTCGGACCACGGCCAGCAGAAGCCGGCGACCATTCGCGCGGTCGACCCCTCCCCTGCCCTCGCACGGATCAGCCGCTCGAGCTCGCGCACGCTGCCGACGATCCGGAAGTCGAAGTCGTCGTCCATCGACCACAGCACCTGCGGCGTCGCGATCGAGCTCGAGCGTGTTGTCCACCCAATGGATGAACGAATCCGAGCCGTTCGCGCGGAACTGCGCCTCGAGCTTGAACTCGCGGAGCTCGATCCCGCGCTTCGCGGCCGACTCGCGGATCAGGTCGGTGCTGCCGACCTCGCCCGGGCGCACCACCTGGAGGTCGTCGATGAAGAAGACCGACACGCGGCTGGCATCGAGGATGTCGTCGATCTGGGCCTTGCCGTTGCGGGCCTTCGCCGGGGTGAACCGGTTGGTGCTGACCGTCCGGATCCGATGCGCCTCGTCGAGGATCGCGACGTCGAGCGCCTCGGTGATGTTGGCCGTGTCGCGGAAGTACTTGAAGAGCGCGCTCGCCCGACCACCGACGATCTTGCGCAGGTTCTCGGTGAACGCCTTCGACCCGGTCAGATGGAGCGTCGTCAGTCCGCGCTCGGCCAGCTCGGCGACGAGGTTGACCGCGATGACCGACTTGCCCGTGCCGGGTCCGCCCTCGACCAGGAAGACGACTTGCGGCTTGTTCTGACCGGCGCCGCGGACCTCGTCCATGATCGCGTTGTAGGCCACGAGTTGCTCGTCGAGGAGCACGAACGCGGGCTCGTTGCGGATGACGCCTGCGACATGGTCGAGCAGCCGCTTGTGGGGCTTGAACGCCGTCGCGGCGACGCGCTCGAGGATGTCGCCTTCGTCAGCGCCGCTGACCGCGTTGGTCGAGGAAGTCGGCGAACTGTCCAGCTGATCGCCGGTGAAGGACGGGTTGACGCCAGGAGTCGGCGAAGTCGGCGTGCGAAGAGCGGCGACTTCGGGTCGTGCTGGCGTAGTGGAGGTAGGCGCAGGCATCGAGGGCGATCGCGCCGTCGGAGAAGGCCGGGTGCGTGTCAATGAGGTATCGCTGGTACTGGGCGACCTGGCGGCTCGGGTGGAGGTGGTCGCGCGGCGCGCCGCCGAACGTCGACCGTCACGCAGTCGGTGATGTTCGAGCGGCCGACCTCAGTCCACTGCTTGAGCTCGACGACGACCGCGTTGTCGCCCCTCGTCGTCGGGTTGCCGCCGGTGATCAGGGCGTCGAGGCGCTTCGACGAGAGCGGCAGCTTGAGCTCGACGAGGATCCCCTGGTCGGTCAGCCCGGCGACGTTGAGGACGTGGGCCATGGCGCCGAGCGAGTTGCGCCAGCTCGTGACCTCCGATGGCGCCGGGCGATAGCGGAACTCGTCGAAGAAGCGATCGGACAGCTGGTTGGCGAGCCGCGCCTGGGTCGCGTCCGCGATGAACTGCTGGGTCGTGCCCTGGTAGAGGTGCACCCTCTCCCCTCCCCCGATCCGACGGCGACGGTGTCGACTTTCTATTGACTATAGCAAGGCACCGTCACGTTCCGTCGGCCTCGACGTCGACGGTGTTTGGGGCTAGCCGGCGGTCACGACCCATTCGGTCACTTGCGCCGGCTGCCCCCGGAGCGACAGGGCAGGTGGGCCGGATGCTCCTCCGCGAGCCCGGAACGGTCGTCCGATGCGACGCTTGGACGGGCCGGAGTGACCCGTGTGCCGGCGTCTGGTGGGCTGGCTGGCGGTGCGAGGTGCTGACCGGCGCGTGGGCCCGCGACTGCGTGGAGGTCCCCGAGGCATCGATCCACCCCGGACCGCCAGCGGGAGATCTTCTGGCGGGGATCCTGGGGCCCAGCGGTGGGGCTGCCCGAGACACTCAATCCATTCGACCAGCCGGCAAGCCGGATCTCGCGACGCTCCTATTGTTCGGCCGGGCCCAAGTCGCTCAAAGCGGCTGGTGACGAGCGAGTCGATCCTCGATGCGGCGTCAGTCGATCGCATCGCCCGTGCCTTGTCGGCGGCGCTGCCAGCGAAGCACGCGGCGGGCCCCCACTGATCCTCGCCTGGTGGAACACGGAGGACGCACCACGGCGAGGGCTGGACGAGTCGTCCCCTGGACCGAGCGAACGCACGTGCCCGAGCACGGGGTCGATCGAGCCTGGTCCTCGTGCCGACATCTTCATCGGAGCCAGGTCCTCGAACGCGCTCGCCACCCTTCATGATGTGGAATCGATCACGCCCGAGACGAGCTGGCCGTGGCCGCTGGAGTGGTGGGAAATGAGCGGTCCGTCGTGATGCTCAGCGACGGTGTCGAAGGCGTCGCTCAGGACGCCAGCAGGACGGTCTTCGCTCGCTCCACCTCCTTGGTCTGACCATCTTCGGCGGGCGGGTCAAGCCTCGCCATCGAGCCTTCGGCCAGATAGCGCCGGTCGGCGATCGCCCACTCGTCGTGGACCTCGAGCAGGACCGCACCAGCCAGCCGCAGGATCGCCGCTTCGTTCGGAAAGATGCCGACCACGTCAGTCCGCCGCTTGATCTCGCGGTTGACCCGCTCCAACGGGTTCGTCGACCAGACCTTGCGCCAGTGGCCGACCGGGAACGCGGTGAACGCCGTGACGTCCTCCTTGGCCTCGGCGAGCATCGCGGCGACGACCGGGAAACGAGGCTCGAGTCGCTCCGCGATCTCGTCAAGCTGCTCGCTGACCGATGCCGCGTCGGGCTGGGCGAAGATGGTTCGGATCGCAGCCAGCACCATCTCGGCGCTGCCCTTGGGGATCCGGGTCAGCACGTTGCGCAGGAAGTGGACCCGGCACCTCTGCCACGCGGCACCCAGGAGGACGGCCCCGATCGCCGCCTTGAGGCCTTCGTGGGCGTCGCTGATGACAAGCCGCACGCCGGCCAGGCCGCGCGCCCGGAGCGAGCGCAGGAACGCGGTCCAGAAGGCGCCATCCTCGCTGTCGCCGACCGCGAGCCCGAGGACCTCACGATCGCCCTTCGCGGTCACCCCGGTCGCGACGACGATCGCCTTGCTGACCACCGACGCGCCGTCGTGGGCCTTGACGTACGTCGCGTCGAGGAAGACGTACGGGAAGCGGGTGTGACCGAGCGGTCGGTCACGGAACGTCGCCACGACCGTGTCGAGCTCGCCACAGATCCGGGATACCTCGCTCTTGCTGATCCCGGCGTCGATCCCGAGGGCGGTCACCAGGTCGTCGACCTTGCGCGTGCTGACGCCGTGGACGTAGGCCTCCATGACGACCGCCCACAGGGCTCGGTCGATCCGCCGCCGCGGCTCCAGGAGCGCCGGGAAGAACGAGCCCTGGCGGAGCTTGGGGATGCGCAGCTCGACGTCGCCGGCCTTGGTCGAAAGGAGCCGACTGCGGCTGCCGTTGCGGTGGGTCGAGCGCTCGTCGGTCCGCTCGTACCGGCCGGCGCCGATCGCCTGGGCCGCCTCGAGCTCGATCAGCTCCTGGAGGACGAGTGTCATCGCCTCGCGCAGGACGTCCTCGCTGCCGCCCGCGCGGATCGCGTCGAGCAGCTCGGACAGGGCAGACTGTGACAGGGCCATCGGTGAACCTCACGTGCTCCGGCTAAGAGACACGCTGAGAATCACACCGGTGGCCCCCTCGCTGCGCGATGTCAGCGCAGGTCAGGAGCCTCGCTCAAATCCCACCACTCGGGGGGACGCCACTGACGAGCTCGAAACCCTGCCGCGCGAAGTCGTCGTCGAAGGCAAAAGCCCGATCGAAGCCCTGCGCCCGCATGAACGCGAAGCTCGTTCGATCGACGAAGCTGACGCTGGCCGACCCTGCCTCCCGGTAGGCAGTTGCGGCCGCTCGATGGAGCTCATCGTCGACCGGCACGACGTCAATGAGCGGAAGGAAGTCGTCGATCAGTCGCTCGGTGGCCGGCCAGGGCAGGCGTCGCCCCACCAGCGCGAACGTCTCGACCATGACGTAGCCGTGCGTGACCAGCGGCAGGCCGCGCAGTGCGCGCATGCCGTCCGATGCACGTCGATGGTTCGCGTCGTCCTCGTCGAGCAGCGCGTACAGCGCGGACGTGTCGACGAACGTCGTCAGTCGGCGAGCGCATCGGCGAGGTGGGCGTCGTGCGCCTCGCTCACCTCCGAGTGGCCCGACCGGAAGCCCCCGACCGAGGCCAATGCCCGGTCCCAGGCAGCGTCGTTCGACCCCGGTTCCCCGTACACCCGGTCGACGGCGTCGCGGATCAGCGCGGCCATCGACATCCTGCGCCGCCGGGCGACCCGGCGAAGCCGCTCGGCCTGCTCGCTCGTCAGGGAGATCTGTATCCGCTCCACCAGCTCACGATACCTCCGTGCGCGAGCTCAGGTGTGCGGCCGTGTCGGGTCGAGCAGCTGGACTCCGGTTCGCTCCACGTCCCGGGTGTTGCGCGTGACGAGAACCATGTCGTGGACGAGCGCGGTCGCGGCGAGCAGGCCGTCGACGGTGGGGATCGGATCCGGGACGCTGAGCGACCCCCAGCGGTCTGCGACCCGGATGTCCACCGGCAGCACCCGGTCCGAGAACGTCGTCGAAAGGCGCATGAGCCACTGCTCCAAGGCAAGCGCAGCTGTCGGATCCCGCCGACGGATCGAATTCCACCCCACGCCGGACCTCGCCGAGCACCAACACGCTGGTGAACAGTTCGGCATCGGGGACGTCCGCGAACCAGTCGCGGATCCCTGGCGCGGCCCGCTCCCCCTTCCGCAGCTCGGACAGGACGTTGGTGTCGACGAGCCAGCTCACGAAACGTCGCGCGGCAAGTCTCTGGTCACCACGAAGTCGGCGTCGTCGCCGACGTCCGGCATGTTCGACAGGGCCTCTTTGAACGAGTCCTGCCGCGTCTCCGCCTCGAGCACCTGACGGAGGATCTCCCGATGCTCGGCCTCGGCAGAGTGTCCCCGCCGGGCTGCTCGGTGCTTGAGGGCCCGGACGATCTCCTCGCCGACGTTTCGAACGATCAACTGTCCCATGACGTCCGGATGATATCACCGATATCAACGGCGCTGCTCGACCGGATGGACGTGGCCGCCGGCCAGGACCGATGAGTCTCGAGCCCATCGTCGGTCACCATCGATGACGCTGCCGGACCTCCCCTACTCAAGACATCGAACCGAGGCGCAGTCCGGAACGCCGGCGTCGACCCAGAGACCGACGAGGAGCTCGACCCCCGAGTAGGCGTCGCGAACCGGCCTGCCCTCCGTGTGCGCACAGGGCGCGGTGCCGATGGGTCGCTCGCAGTGCTCGTGGACGACGACCTGCAAGCGACGCACGAAGACATCGACATCGTGCCGATGGAACACGCTCCGATGACTTTCGACGCGGCGGCGGTCAATGATGTCGACGATCACGAAGCGGAGGAGCTCCCGTGGGTGTCAACGATGACGTCGCCTGACGATGGAACAATGCCGGGGACCAGCGCCGGGACGCTGCCGGCCGCCATGACCGGGAGAGCGAGCCCGGCGAAGGCAGCGGTCGGCGACAAACCGGTCTTCGCCTACATCGCCAGCCTGCCGCAGCCCCACCGCTCGATCGCGGAACGCGTCGATGCCCTGGCGGCCGAGACGCTGCCGGGCCTGCAGCGCTCGGTGAAGTGGGGCATGGCCTGGTACGGCGTCGGCGACGGTTGGTGCTTTTCGTGCGGCGGGTTCGAGGGCCACGTCAAGTTGACGTTCGGACGGGGCACGTCGCTCACCCCCGTCCCGCCGGCGGCACCGACCGGGATGGGCAAGGACTCGCGCGGCGTCGAGCTCGGATCCGTCGACGACATCGACGAACGACCAAGTCGCGTCATGGATGCAGCAGGCCGCGGCCATGCCGGGCTTCGGAGGGAAGAAGCGATGACCATCGCCACTGCGATCACGATCACGCCCATCCTCGTCGCCGATCTGCACGTCGAGGGCGAGGTGATGCCCGTCTACGTCCACCGCATCGACCATCCCGATGGGCGCGTGCTGGTCGACACGGGCATGACCGAGCTGCACCCGCTGCTGGCCGACATGGATCCGCGCCTCTATGCGCTGAGCGAGCAGGAGGACTTCGACGTCGCCGGACATCGACATCGTCGTCAACACCCACCTCCATGCCGACCACTGCGGCGGCAACCACCTCTTCGCCGGCAAGCCGATCTACGTCCAGCGTCGAGAGCTCGAGGATGCGCGCAGCCAGGATGACTACACGATCCGCGAGTGGGCCGACGCGCCGGGCGTCGGGTACGTGCCGGTCGACGGCGAGCTCGAGCTGTTGCCCGGGGTCCGGCTCGTCCCGGCGCCGGGGCATACGGACGGCACGCAGGTGGTCGTCGTCGAGTCGGGCGGGCGACTCGTCGTCATCGCCGGCGACGCGGCCGTGTGGCACGGGGAACTCGACGAGCCGGAGACCGAAGGCCAGCGGCTGATCCTCGCGCTCGAGCCGGAGCTCGTCTGGCTGGCGCACACGCACGAGCCGTGGCGACCTACACCGGAGGTTTGAACGGGCACATGGCAGTCAAGCGGATGGACAACGTTGGCGTTGTCGTCGAGGACCTCGAAGCGACGATCGGGTTCTTTCGCGAGCTCGGCCTCGAACTCGAATGGCAAGGGGCGGTGGAGGGAGAGTGGGCGGGACGCGTCACGGGGCTGGGCGACCAGCGCGTCGAGGTCGCCATGATGCGAACACCCGATGGCCACAGCCAGCTCGAGCTTTCGCGCTTTCTCGAGCCGCCTGTGATCGCGGATCACCGGACCGCACCGGTCAACGCCCTCGGGTACCTGCGCGTCATGTTTGCCGTTGACGACCTCGACGAGACGCTTGCCCGGCTCACGAAGCACGGCGCGCAACTCGTCGGCGAGGTGGTTCGGTACGAGGACGCGTACCTGCTCTGCTACATCCGTGGGCCCGAAGGCCTGCTCATTGGGCTCGCCCAGGAATTGGGCTGACCAGGCGGCTCGCGGAGCGCAGCAGCGGATCAGGGGGGTCGGCGCGCCGCGGTCAACGGGCACGCGTCGCGGCTCTCAGGCCGCCATCCCGTCGGCCTCGTCCAGCTCCACGACCGCGCCGTCCGCACCTTCGAGGTTCGCCTGCGATGACCTCAGGAGCACGGCGCCGAGGAGTCCGGCCGTCAGGGCGAACAGTGAGCCCGCGAGGAAGGCCAGGTGATAGCCGCCGAGCAGCGCCACCGGCTCGGCCGCGCCGGCCGCCGTCTGACCCGCCGTCTGTGAGGCGGCCAGACTCGCCAGGATCGACAGGCCGAGGGCCCCACCGAGCTGGAACGCGGTATTGACGATGCCCGAGGCGAGCCCGGCCTCGTGCGGGGCGACGTCGCTTATGGCCGCCAGCAGCACCGGGTTGAAGGCCACGCCCGCGCCCCCGCCCAACAGCAGCATGGCCGGTAGCACGTCGAGCGCGAAGTTGGCGTCGACGGGAGCCCGCGCGAACAGCGCCAGGCCGGCCGCGGCCATCGTCAGGCCGATCGCCAGCGGTCGTCGGATGCCGTAGCGCATGACGAGCCGGCCCGACACGCCGATCGAGATCGCGCCCATCAGCACGTTCGCGGGCAGGAACGCGAGACCCACCTCGAGGGCGCCATACCCGAGGACGAGCTGCAGGTAGAGGGCCGTGATGAAGAACCAGGCGAACATCGCCGCCGCCCACAGGATCCCGATGACGTTCGCCACCGCGAGGTTGCGCCGGCGCAGCAGGCCGAGCGGCACCAGCGGGGCGGCGACGCGGCGCTCGATCACAATGAACGCGGCGAGGAGGGCAACGGCGCCCCCAAGCATCGCAAGGGTTCGCGGCGAGGTCCAGCCCTCTTGGTTGCCGTTGACGATCGCGTCCACCGCAAGGACGAGGGCGCCGGTCACGGTCGCCGCACCGCCGATGTCGAGCCGCTGGCCGCCGGGCGCACGGGAACCCGCGGGCACCAGGCGCCGGGCCAGGACGATCACGACGAGCCCGACCGGCACGTTGACCAGGAACACCCAGTGCCAGTTGAACAGGCCGGTGATCGCACCGCCGAGGAGCACGCCGATGGCTCCCCCACCCGATGCCACGAAACCGGCAATGCCCATCGCGCGCGCCCGCTCGGCGGGCTCGGGAAAGAGGGTCACGACCAGCGAGAGCCCGACCGCCGAGGCGATCGCGCCGCCGATGCCCTGGACCGCCCGGGCCGCGATGAGAAGCTCCTGGCTCGAGGCCAGGCCGCAGGCCAGGGAGGCCGCGGAGAAGATGGCAATGCCGACGAGGAACAGCCGGCGCGGACCGTACAGGTCGCCGAGACGGCCGCCGAGGAGCAGCAGCCCCCCGAACGTCAGCAGGTAGGCGTCGACGACCCACGACAGCGCGGCTGGGGAGAAGTCGAGGCTCTCTCGGATGGATGGCAGCGCGACGTTCACGATCGACACGTCCAGCACGATCATTAGGGTGGCGAGGCACAGGACGTACAGGGCCAGCCAGCGAGTCCGGTCGGTGAGCATCGGGGACGCTTTACCTCATTCAATGGCGTGGGATGGGGTTCAATTCGGTGGATCGCGAGCGGATATGCTCGGTTCACCGTTTCGACCGAATCAGAGGCGAGAACTCATCGGTCGAACCTGACACAGTCAGCCGCGGCCGTGAAACACCGAACGCGGATGGCGTCACAACCTGCGGCTGTTGGTCGACTGGCCGGAAGCGTCGCCCGGCCGGACCAAGGGCTCCGTGCCGACGATGCTCGCCCGTCGGCGGTGATGGGACCGACCCACGGCGACCTCGCGGAAGTCGCGGGCCGTCGCGTACAGTCAGCGATCGTGGTGGAGGCGTCGCTCAAACGTGGCGGTGGAGATCCGCCTCGGGAGACGTCGGCGGTGCGTCGTCCTCGCGCGGCGGCTGTTCCCAGCCCATCTCGGCGACGGCGGCCAGCGGGAGCGACAGGTGGACGACCTCGTGCTCGACATTGGCGATGGCTGACGCCGGGATGTAGATGGCGCCGCTCCCAAACCCCGTCGGCGAGGTCAGCACGTAATTCTGGCTTACGGCCCGGACGTCCCCGACATGGCGCCCGTCGTTCCCGAGCACCTTCCAGCCGGGCTTGAGGTCTGCCATTCGCATCGGCTTCGGAGTCTCCTCGTGTGTCCCGCAACCTTAGTGCACCTGACGGCCAGGGGCCGACAGAAGCGCCAGCCCGACCTACTCCAGTCGGTCAGCCGTCGATCGCGAGTCACGCGACCTCCGCCCGTGGGGCAGCCAGCGCCACGACGGCCAGGGCGAGGACCAGATAGAGGCCCACGACGGCCGCACCTGCCGTTGCTTCGAGGATGGCGCCGTCGGCCACGTGGACGAGCAGGTTCCCGCCTGCGCCGATCGGGGCGAGCCGAGGGACGTCAACCGGGACGACGATCGCCGCGAGCTGCTCGCCGACGGTCAGCGCTACGACCGTCGCGATGCCGGCGACCTCCCTGCGCGTCACGAATGCCGCCGCGAACCGGAACGCGGCCTGCATCGCGACGGACCACCACCCGGCCAGCAGCAGCGCAGGCAGCATGCACGACTAGGACATCACCAGACGAGGCGGACCTCGGCGTTGCGCTTCGCGAACCGGTGCAGACGCTCGTCCTTGGTCACGCGCTCGGGGTCGACGCGCTGCGGCACCAGGATCGATGATCCATCGACCGAATATCGGGAGACGGTGATCAGATCGATCGTCGGCTCGGGCGCGACCGACTCCAGATAAGCCGACGAGCTGCACGAGCTCGGCCGGAGCCTCGTCGAGGACAAGGACCAGTCGAAATCAGCGTGCCGGCGAAGCCTCGGACGTCGTCAACGCCGACCAACCAGGCGGTCCAGCGCTTGCACTGGACGATCGCTACCTGCTTGCCGTTGGTCAGTCGGAGATCGATGTTTCCGTCAGGCCCATCGTGCCGGCCGGTCTCCTCCACGCGCCAGCCGCGTCTCCGGTAGACCTCCCCCACGAGCCATTCGAATTCCTCCGCGTTGAGGAGGCGAAGGTTGGTTGTCCATCGCAGAGCCATGTCTCGCTTCGGCAGCCACCGCCCTCGCCGAGAACGCTGGGGTGGCCGCGCACGCCGCCATCCTCGACGCCGACGACCAGGCGATGATCGCCCAGGAGCTCGGCCGGGTACCATCCCGTCGGTGACCGTCGATTCACCGCCCGCCGTCCATTCGGAGCATGCGCCTAGGCGGCGCGCCGCGCCTGGCGACCCGATCATCGAGGTCGAGGCGCTGGTCAAGCGCTACCGCAAGGCGGACCGCAACGCGGTGGACGGCATCAGCTTCGAGGTGGATGGCGGCGAGTTCTTCGCCCTCCTCGGCCCGAACGGCGCCGGCAAGACGACGACGCTCTCGATCCTCACGACGACGCTCGCGCCGAGCGCCGGCCGGGCACGCATCGACGGGCTCGACGTCGTCACCGAGGCGGCAACCGTCCGGCAGCGGGTCGGGATCATCTTCCAGCGCCCGAGCCTCGACCGGAACCTGACCGGCGAGGAGAACGTGCGCTTCCACGCGATCCTGTACGGCCTCTACCCGTACGCGCCCGTGTATCGTCTGATGGCGCCCGCCTATCGACGGCAGCTCGAGGACTGGGCCGAGCTGCTCGGCCTCGGCACGGACGTCTTCAAGCCCGTCCGCACGTACTCGGGTGGCATGCTGCGCAAGCTGGAGATCGTCCGGAGCCTGGTCCACCGGCCGCGGGTGCTCTTCCTCGACGAGCCGACGACGGGTCTCGACGCCCCGAGCCGGCGCGCCCTGTGGAGCTACCTGCGCGATGTCCGGACGGCGAATGGGACCACGATCGTGCTCACGTCGCACTACCTCGAGGAGGCCGAGCAGGCCGATCGGATCTGCGTCATCAACGAGGGGCAGGTCGTCGCGACCGGCGCACCGGCCGACCTGACCGCCGCGCTCGCAAGCGAATACCTGCTCGTGGACGCGGGCGACCGGGCGACCTTGCGCGCCGAGCTCGTGCGACTCGGTCGTGAGCCGTCGGGCGACGGCCCTTTCCGGATCGACGTCGGGGCCGCCGAGGTGCACGTCGCCCTGCGGGCCATCGAGACTCCCCTGACGCTCGTCCGGACGCACGCGCCGTCGCTCGAGGACGCCTACCTCGAGATCGTCAGCCGGGCCGAGCTCGGGGACGAGGCCCTGGGCCGCGCGCCCGACGCCGAGCCCATGGAGGAAGCCGCCGATGGCTGAGACGACCATCGCGGGCGCCGCCGCCCGAGAGGCCGGCCCCCTCCCCCGCCGCTGGACGGCCGAGCTGTCCGCGGTGGCGGTCATCGCCCACCGCGACTTCGTGAAGCTGCTGCGCGATCGGGTCCGCCTCGTGTCCGAGTTCGCGTTCCCGCTCGTCCTCATCCTGTTGCTCGGGCCCGCGCTCCAGTCCGGGTTCGGCGTCCCCGGCGGCCTGAACTTCACCGCCTTCGTGTTCACCGGCGTCCTCGCCCAGTCCCTGTGGCAGTCGGCGACGATGGGCCTCGTCTCCCTCCTCTCCGACCGCGAGGAGGACTTCAGCCAGGAGATCTTCGTCTCGCCCGTGTCGCGCTACGCGATCGTCGCGGGCAAGATCATCGGCGAGGCCCTGGTCGCCCTCCCGACGGGCGCCGGGATCGTCATCGTCGGCTTGCTCATCGGCGCGCCGCTCTCGCCGGTCGTGCTCCTCGCGCTCGTGCCGGTCGCGATCGTCGTCGCGATCTACGGCGGCGCCTTCGGGTTGCTCGTGCTGTCGAACCTGTCGACCCAGCGCCAGGCGAACCAGATCTTCCCGTTCCTTCTGCTACCGCAATTCTTCCTGGCGGGCGTGTTCAACCCGATCCACAACCTGCCGCTGCCCCTCGCGATCCTGTCCGCGCTCTCGCCGATGCGCTACGCGGTGGAGTTCACCCGGAACGTCGTGTACGGACTGCAGCCCGACGTCCCCGCACCCGAGATGACGGCCCTGCCCGTGAACGCGGCCGTCATCGCCGTGTCGTTCGTTGGCTTCCTCGTCGTGGGGACGTTCCTGTTCGTGCGCGCCGAGCGCAACCGCTGAGTTCTCACGATCGTGGTCCGTGACGTGTGTCCGCCAACAACGGCTTGCGACCGCCTGTGTCCGTGGGCAGGCGGAGAGACGGTCTCAGGTCTCGCGACGTCGTGGCGGCGGCGCAGAACTCACCGCGGAGGCCGCGCGCCGGTTCCTCGTCGCGCGGCACTTCCTGGCGCCTGCCCGAGCGCTGCACGGACTCGACGGCGTGCTCGAGGTCTCCCCAGCGCGTGCTCGAACGGATCCGGGCGGACGGGCCACTGTCCTCGGGCGACTTCGAACGCGAGAGCGGCGCCATCACCCACAGGACGATGTCGCTGGACAGCACCGCCGGCGGTGGGCGTGTGCATGCTCGCGAGGTCTTTCCCTCGTCGCGGCGTCCTGCCTTCGGCTGAGGTCCGAGCCGAGTGAGGTGAACGAACGCGAGCTGACGGTGTGACGTCCCCTGGACGTGGCCGGAGAGCGTCGACCCACCGGGTGCGCTTCGCGAATCCGCAAAGGGGCTACGGAGCGGCCTGCAAATGGGCCATCCGGCACTGAGCCCGCGACGCGCTTGCAGGCAGCTTTCGGGCGACAGCTCCGCGGGGATTCCGACCGCGGTTTCGGGAGAATTTTGTGCGGCGACTGCGTTCCGTTCGCGCCGAGCATTTCGATCTGGTCCTGGTCGGCACGATCGCCGCCCTGAGCGCAACGACCATCCTGATGCTGGTCGTTCCTGGGCTACGGTTGCGAATCCTCGCGCCCGCGCTCGACCTGGCCCTCGACTCGGTCGCCTTCGTGGTCACGGGCGTGATCGCGCTTCTCGCGTGGGTGCGCTATCGCGAGCGGCACGAGCCATTCGCCCTCTTTCAGTCCGCCGCGTTCCTCTCACTCTCGATCGCCAACTTGGACGCCGTCCTGGAGACCATCGGCCCAGAAGGGCGCTCGATCTTGTCGCTGGCAGAGCCGGGACAGAACCAGCTCTACGTGTTCACCGTGGCACGGATGCTTGCGGCAGCTTTCCTGGTGTTCGGCGGCGTCGCCGCCCTCGGCGGCCGCCAACCGAGGTTCCCACGGCTGACGGTGGCGGGGTCGGCCCTCCTGACACTCGGCGCGATCGCATGGGTCGAGGCGTTCGGCCCGAGCTTGGCCAACCTTATCGCGCCAGGCGCGTCGGCTACGGTCGCCGGCCAGCTCGGCGCTCCGTCGATGACGCCGATCGGCGCGGCCGTTCAGGTTCTCGGGGCGGTCCTGTACGTGTCGGCGGCGGTCGTCAGCCGGGAGCTCTGGCGACGCGATCGATCGATCGCAGATGCCTATGTGACGTTCGGACTCGTTCTGGCGGCATTCGCACAGCTTCACGGCGCCATCTCGCCCAGCACACACCCTGGCCCCGTCACGAGCGCCGATCTCCTCCGTAACGGATTCTATGTTGCCTTGCTGCTGGCGATTGAAGCCGAGGCGCGGTCTCTCCTGGGGGCGCTTCGGCAGGCGAACCAGACGCTCGCGGAGCTGCGCGAGAGCGAGGTGGAGCGCGCGAGCCTCGAGGAGCGCGCCTTGCTTTCCCGCGAGCTGCACGATGGCCTTGCCCAGGATCTGTGGCTGGCCAAGCTGAAGGTCGGTCGGCTGTCCGGCCTGGACCTCGTCCCGGAGGCCCGAACGCTCGTCACCGAGATCGGTGGCGCGATCGAGCTCGGGCTGGCGGAGGCCCGCCAGGCCGTCATGGCGCTGCGGATCGCTGCCGAATCAGAAGACACGTTCGGTGACCTGATGACCAAGTACGTCCAGGATTTCGAGGACCGCTTCGGCCTCAGGGTCGACTTCAGTTGTGCCGAAGACCTGCCAACACTTCCTGTGCGTACCCAAGCCGAGCTGTTGCGCATCGCCCAGGAGGCCCTCACGAATGCACGGCGCCACGCTGATGCAACCGTTGTCCGGGTGCGCGCCGATGCCGATACCGGCCGGCTACGCCTTTCGGTTATGGACAATGGCCATGGATTCGATCAATCTGCCGTGCAGCCGACGTCATTCGGGCTGGCCGCGATGCGAGAGCGGGCAGATCTGATCGGAGGCGAACTCGAAGTCACGTCGAACCCCAGCGACGGGACTCTGGTTCAGGTCATGGCACCATTCGTTTGACGGGCATCGGGGGGTGTACGCCGGATGACACCTTCGACCGGACGGCGCATCCGGGTGATGCTGGTCGATGACCACCCACTCGTTCGATCGGCCGTGCGGCAGGCCCTCGACAGTCCCGACATCGAACTCGTCGGTGAAGCGGCCAATGCCGAGGAAGCCCTCGAGATTGGCCCGAGTCTCCGGCCCGACGTCATGCTCGTCGACATCACCCTTCCCGGGGCCGATGGGATTCAGCTCGTGCGCGAGCTCGCGCCGCGTCTTCCGGACACGCGCTTCGTGATGCTCACGGTCTCCACGGCTGAGCGCGACGTCATCGCGGCGATGGACAACGGCGCCAGCGGCTTCCTGACCAAGGACCTGACGCCCGAAGCACTGTTGCGAGCCGTGCGCGGCGCGCACTCAGGCGACCTCGCCATGCCGCGTCGGATGGCCGCACGGCTGGTCAACCGGCTGGTCGCCCGAGCGCACAGAGCGCCCGATCCGGGACTCGACCATGCCCTGAGCTCGCTCAGTTCGCGCGAGCTCGAAGTCCTGCGCTACCTTGCCGAAGGCTTGACCGATCGCCAGATCGCCGACGCTCTGACGATCTCGACGCGGACCGTCGAGACGCACGTCAGCAGCGTCCTGCGCAAGCTTGGTGTCCGGAAGCGGGCCGAGGCCGCCAGCCGCTATCGTGGGGCGGGCTGAGGGCGGGACCCGGCCCGACACGCGGCGCCCGACCGCACCGCCCTCACGGCTCGCGCCGTCGCGACCTGCACGCGCAGGAGCCGTGGACGGTCGACGTCCAGGGCGACGCCCACGCCGTCCCCCAACAGCAGCAGCACCTTCTCCCCCGCCAAGGCCGAAATCCTCGATGTCGGCGAGATTGATCGTGACGGTCTGATCGCCGAGGTGCACGAGACGCTCCGTGGTCACGTACAGGTCACCCCGGACGGAATCGATCACCAATTCGCGGGCTGAGCCAACGCGCCGATCGAGGCCAACTCGCTGACGGACAGCCAGGACCTCCTCGCCGGGCACGAGCAGACCGCGGATGGCCTCGTCTGCCTCGAGTGGTTCGAGCCCGTGCTCACGGTAGCGGGCGCGCTCCTCGCAGGCCGCCGCCTCGTCGTCGTCGCCCGGCTGCGGGCGATCGCGGGCTCCCGGGTCGAGGGGCCGGCCGAGTGGGCCGCCGTCGATCCGCTCCGACGCGCCCTGAGCATGCTGGGCTCTCCCCTCAGGCATGGCCGCAACTCTACCCCGCCGGCCGCCGGCCGCCATGCGGTTCTGGCCGGTCGGTGTACGGGTTTCCAGGCCCGAGTACGGGACCAGGAATCCGTAGTTCGAGCCGCCTTGATCCCGTACACGTCTCCGTGACCCTCCCGATGGCCGGACGACCGTGCGCCGGTAGGTTCGCGACACCAAGGGGCACGAGTTGGATCACGTCCGGATGCCCTCGAAATGTCGATGCGCGCGAGCTTGCGTCCGGGCCACGCCGCATCGGAACGTCCCGGCCGCGGCCGACATGCACCGAGAGGGAGAGCGCAATGATCAGGAAGCTGGCGGCCCTGGTGGCCGCGGCAGCTTTGTCTGTCGGCCTGACGGCCCCGGCCACCGGCCTCGTGCAATCCGTGGCCGCCGCCCCGGCGCCGGCGGCTCCGGCAAGCCCGGTCGATCAGACCAAAGTCCCCCACTACTTCGGGCCGTACCCGAACTGGGCCAACAGCCCGTTGACCCTGCCTGACGCTCAGGTCGTCATCACCGGCAATGGAACCGGGGCCACGGCCGAGGCCACGGTCGGCGCGAACGGCGCCGTTACCGGGATCACCCTCATCGACGGCGGCCAGGGCTATTCGAACGTCAAGGTGGACATCACCGGGTCAGGCACGGGTGCCCAGGCCAGCGCGACCATCGTGAAGAAGGGCGCCGTCGTGTCCGTCGCGGTGAACACGCCGGGCAGCGGTTACACGGCGCCGACGGTGTCCTTCAGCGGCAACGGCGGAGCGACGGCGAGCGCCCTCGGCGGCGTCGATGCCGTCGCCGTGACGGCCGGTTCCGGGTACAGCTTCCCGACCGTCGACTTCGACCTGCCAGACGATCCGTCCGGGGTTCTCGCCCGCGGCCACGCGGTGTGTGGGGCCCCGTACCCGGACTGCAACAGGGGAACCGACACGGCATTGCTGACCGTGGTCGGCGTGGTCGTGGACAGCCCGGGCTCCGGGTACCGGACCGCACCCGGCGTCGTCGTTCGAGACGGCACCGTGTTCGGGCCGATCAACCCTCCGGCCGGATTCGTCGAAGCAAAGGCCACCGCGACCCTGTCGGTCCAGTCGATCGTCGTCGACAATCCGGGTGCCAACTACACCAGCACGCCGACCGTGACGGTCAATGACCCGACCGGTACCGGCGCCACGGCGACCGCGGTGCTCGACAACGGCGTCATCTCGGCCATCACCCTCAAGAAGGGCGGCTCCGGCTACGTCACGGCAGGTGGCATCAAGAAGTTCGTCGACGGCCTGCCGGGTCTGGACGAAGCCGGGGCGAACAACCTCGGCCAGTACATCCCGGTCGCGAAAGCCGACACGACGACCTTCGCGAATGCGGACTACTACGTCATCGCGCTCGTCCAGCATCGCGAGAAGATGAGCTCGAGCCTGCCGCCGACGCTGCTCCGTGAGTACGTCCAGTTGTCGACCGGCGTCGTGCCCGGCAAGCGAGTCGCGCTGCAGACCGACCTTCTCGATGGCACGAGCACCGCGACGCTCATGCCCGATGGTAGCCAGGCCTACGGCGTCGACGACCCGCACTACCTTGGACCGACCATCGTCGCGCAGAAGGATCGCGCGGTCCGCGTCGTCTTCTACAACCTGCTTCCGAAGACCGGCGAGGGCGGCGATCTGTTCCTACCGGTCGACTCCACGATGATGGGCTCCGGCATGTCGCCGGCCTCTGACCAGACCCCCGTCCCGAACGACGGCACGGTCATGGACGGCGTCCGCAACCCGAGCTGCACCGAGATGCCGGACATGCCCGACTGCTTCCAGCAGAACCGGGCAACGGTGCATCTGCACGGTGGCGTGACCCCCTGGATCAGCGACGGCACGCCCCATCAGTGGATCACCCCGGCTGGCGAAGACACGGCCTATCCGCAGGGCGTCGCCGTCCAGAACGTGCCCGACATGGTCGGCGCCGCTGCGCCCGCCGGTGTCCCCGACTGCACCGCCGCGAACGACGGCTGCCAGACCTTCTACTACACAAACGAACAATCGGCGCGGCTGATGTTCTATCACGACCACGCCTGGGGCATCACCCGCCTGAACGTGTACGCCGGCGAGGCCGCGGCATACCTCGTCACCGACGCCACGGAGGCGAAGCTGACTGCCGCCGGCGGTCCTCTCGCCGGTCTCGGTCTGGGCACTCCGCTCGTCATCCAGGACCGCACGTTCGTTCCGAGCCCCGAACAGCTCGCCGGGCAGGATCCCACCTGGGACGCGTCCAAGTGGGGCGGCATGGGCAACCTCTGGTACCACCATGTGTACATGCCCGCCCAGAACCCCGCCGACCCGACCGGCATGAGCTCGTACGGTCGCTGGTTCTACGGTCCGTGGTTCTGGCCACCGGCCACGCCGGTCAACGGCCCGATCGACAACCCGTACTTCGGCAAGGACCCGAAGGGCCCGGACGGCATCGTGGGCGTGCCCGGCAGTCCTGAGGCCGCCGACGACTTCACGACGCCCCTGGCCGTGCCCTGCTCGCTCGACGACCCGTCGACGTGGCAGTACCAGGTGGCCCCGTTCTGCGAGCCGCCGACCATCCCCGGCACGCCGAACATCAGCGCCGGCATGGAGCAGTTCAACGACACGCCGATCGTCAACGGCACGGCCTACCCGACCACGACCGTCCAACCGAAGGCGTACCGCTTCCGCATCCTGAACGCGGCCAACGACCGGTTCTGGAACCTGTCCTGGTACGTTGCCGACAGCACCGGTACCGAGGTCGCCCTCAAGGCCTCCGAGGTGGCGGCCGCCCAGACCGACATCAATGTCGTGCCGACACCGGACACGACCCTCAGCCCCGCCGGGCCGAGCTGGATCCAGATCGGGACCGAGGGCGGCTTCCTGCCGGCCCCGACGGTCGTTCCGGCCCAGCCGACGACCTGGATCACGGATCCGACCCGCTTCGACGTCGGCAACGTCGACAAGCACTCGCTGCTCCTGGCTCCCGCCGAGCGCGGCGACGTCGTCGTCGACTTCTCGGCCTACGCCGGCAAGACGCTGATCCTGTACAACGACGCGCCCGCCGCCTTCCCGGCCCGGGTCGCGAATTACGACTACTACACGGGCGGCCCCGACGTGGGTGCCGGCGTCGTCCTGCCCGGCTATGGTCCGAACACGCGGACGATCATGCAGGTCAAGGTTGGCACCGGCTCGAACCCGGCGTTCAACCTGACGGCGCTCAACAACGCCTTCAAGCATCACGCCGACGGCTCTGGTGTGTTCGAGTCGAGCCAGGACCCGATCATCGTCGGTCAAGCCGGCTACAACAGCGCGTACGGCAAGTCGTTTGCCGCCAGCGGCGACTGCTCCAACCCGAATGGCACGAACAAGTGCGACGGGATGGCTCGGATCGCGCAGCAGGGTGGTGAGGACTTCCGGTTCGACACACTCAAAGGGCCGCAACTGAAGGTCAAGATCGAGCCGAAGGCGCTACACGACGAGATGAACTCGGCGGCCTTCGACGAGTTCGGCCGGATGACGGCGAACCTCGGACTCGAACAGGTTCCGGCGACACCCGCCGGTCAGAACATCTTGCTCTATCCGTACATCGCGCCGCCAACGGAGGTCATCGACGGGACGAATCTTCCGGTCGGCGACATCAGCGTTCAGGCCATCAGCTCGGGCGCTGACGGGACCCAGATCTGGAAGATCACGCATAACGGCGTCGACACCCACCCGATTCACTTCCACCTGTTCAACGTCCAGCTCCTCAATCGGGTGACGTGGGACAACATCATCATTCCGACAGAGCCCTCGGAGCTGGGCTGGAAGGAAACGATCCGCGTCAGCCCGCTCGAGGACACGATCATCGCGCTGCGACCGATCATCCCGACGCTCCCGTTCGAGATCCCGAACAGCATCCGGCCATTGAGTCCGATGATGCCGCTCGGCGCCAACCTCGACCCGCAAGGTCTGATCGTCAACCCGACCGGCAACCTGAGCCCCGTGATCAACGCGCTCGTCAACTTCGGTTGGGAGTACGTCTACCACTGCCACATCCTGTCGCACGAAGAGATGGACATGATGCGGCCGATGCTCCTGGCGGTGCCGCCGATCGCGCCGACGATCGCCTCGTTCGTCCAGGACCCCGCTGACACCGACCACCGGAACGCTGACCTTCAACGACAACTCGATCACGGAGACGTCATTCATCGTGCAGAAGTCGGTGGACGGTACGACCTGGACGGACCTCGAGACGATCGTCTCGCCGCTCGACCAGCCGAACGTCCATCAGGTCCGCACCTCGATCGACACGGCCTTTGACCCGCAGGCCACGACCTCCTATCGGGTCGTGGCGCGCAACGCGGTCGGCGCGCTCGACTCGGCAACGACCGGGTATGCGGGCACGACCGTGCAGTCGGTCTCCGCTCCGTTCGTCGTGGGTACGGTCATTCCGACCACGACCGCCGTTTCGAGCGATGTCAACCCGTCCGTGTACGGGCAGAACGTGACCTTCACGGCCACGGTCAGCCCCGCGGCCGCCACCGGCAACGTTCAGTTCAGCATTGACGGCACCAATGTCGGAACGCCGGTCACGCTCGTCGGCGGCGTCGCGACATACTCGACCAGCTCGCTCGTCGCAGGCAGCCACACCGTGGTTGCCACCTACGGCGGGTCCACCACCTACGCGGCGAGCACCGGCTCACTCACGCAGGACGTGGGCCAGGCGACCACGACGACGACACTGACGACCAGCCTCAACCCGTCACCGCTCGGGACGAGCGTGACCTTCACAGCCACGGTTGCCCCCGCGACCGCCAGCGGAACGGTCACGTTCACGATCGATGGCGTCGGGGGTGCTCCGGTGACGATCGTCGCCGGGAGCGCGACCTTCACGACCACGAGCCTCGCGGCTGGTGATCACCCGGTCATCGCGACCTACGCCGGCGACGGCAACTTCTTGGGTAGCGCGAGCGCGACCCTGATCCAGACCGTCAACACGGTGGCGGCGACGACAACCGCCGTCGCGGCGAGCCCCGGCCCGTCCGTGTACGGCCAGAACGTGACCTTCACGGCCACGGTCAGTCCCGCGGCCGCCACGGGCAACGTTCAGTTCACCATCGACGGCACCAACGTCGGAACGCCGGTCACGCTCGTGGGCGGCGTCGCGACATACTCGACCAGCACGCTGGTCGCAGGCAGCCACACCGTGGCTGCCACCTACGGCGGGTCCAGCACCTACGCGGGGAGCACCGGCTCGCTCACGCAGGTGGTCAACAAGGCGTCGACGACGACGACCGGTCGGACAAGCGACAACAACGGTCGGGTCGGCAACCAGATCCGCCTCAGCGCAACCATCACCGTCGTGGCCCCGGGAGCGGGTACGCCCACCGGCACGGTCACCTTCACCCTCAGCAACAGCACGGTCATCGGCACGGCGACCGTCGGAGCGAACGGCGTCGCCACCCTAAACTGGACCCCACAGACAGCGGACATTGGAACGTGGACCGTCACGGCCACGTACGCCGGTGATGCCAACTTCGTCGGGAGCTTCGGCACCATCAAGAACCAGCGCGTGCGGTAAATCCACCGCTGCAAGGGCCGACGGATCGGGGGCGAGCTCAGTTGCTCGCCCCCGATCGCTTTGTGTCGGCTGGCCTTCGGTGTCCCGCAGTTCGACGATATGTCACGCTTTGCAAGGTCTGTGACATGGAGAGCGATCGTTGAAGGTCACCGCGGAGGCCGCGCGCCGGTACCTCGTCGCGCGGCACCTCCTGGCGCCTGCCCGAGCGCTGCACGGACTCGACGGCGTGCTCGAGGTCTTCCGGAGGCTCGGCTCGATCCAGTTCGACCCGATCGCGGTCGCCGGCCGGAACCACGACCTGGTGCTCCACGCGCGCGTCGCCGGCTACGAGCCCGCCTGGAGCGACGAGCTCTACGAACGCGGCGAGATCTTCGAGACGACCAACAAGGCGCTGTCGTTCATCGCCATGAGCGAGGTCCCGTGGTTCCGTGACAACCCCGGTCGCAAGGGCCATCGCTTCCACGCCGCGGCTCTCGCCGAGAACGCCGCGGTCGCCGAGCGCGTGCTCGAGCGCATCCGGGCCGATGGCCCGTTGTCCTCGGCCGACTTCGAGCGCGAGAGCGGCGCGACGAAGAATTGGTTCGGGATGCCCGAGAACGCCGTCCGCTCGGTGCTCGAGGCGTACACCGCGAGCGGCGTGATCGGGCTCGCGCGTCGCGACGGCAACGTGCGCTACTACGACCTCGTCGAGCGGCTCCTGCCGAGCGAGGTGCTCGCGCGCGAGGTGCCGGAGCGCGAGCAGGTCCGGCACAAGCTCCTGTCCCGCTACCGCGCCCATGGCCTGCTCGGCGGCCGGCGGTGCCGGCGGCACGTTCGCCCGCATCGCCGACCCGCCCGAGCGGCGCGCACGGCACAAGGAGCTCGTCGAGCTCGGGGCGCTCGTGCCTGTCGAGGTCGAGGGCCTGAACGGCACGCGCTTCGTCCTCGCCGAGGAGATCGCGCTGCTGCAGGCGCCGCCGGAGCCGACGCCCTCGGTCGCGTTCATCGCGCCGTTCGACTCGCTCCTGTGGGACACGTCCCTGCTCGCGCGCCTGTTCGACTTCGAGTACGTGTGGGAGGGCTTCTTCCAGCCGGCGAAGCGGCGCTGGGGGTATTACGTGCTACCGATCGTCTTTGGCGATCGCTTCGTCGGCCGGATCGAACCGCGGATCGACCGGCAGCGAGGCCGCGTCGAGGTGCTCGAGATCTGGTGGGCGGACGGCTTCGCGCCCGACCGCGCCGACGGCTTCCCCGCGGCGATGCAGGACGCCCTCCGCGCGTACCTGCGCTTCGCGAACGTCGACGCGATCGACTGGCCCGCGGGTCTGGCTCGCGAGCAGCGGCTCTTCGGCACCCGACCGTGACCGGGGTCGATCGCACCGCTCGCAGATGAGTCTCTGCGCCATCAGGCGTCCTACGATCGACGACTACTCGCACGGAGCAAGACGATGAAGCTCACGGCATCGATGATGCTGACCCTCGACGGCGTGTACCAGGGCCCCGGCGGGCCCGACGAGGACCGCAGCGGCGGGTTCGAGCGCGGCGGTTGGACCGCGGCGTACGCCGACGAGGAGATGTGGCCCTTCCTGACCTCGTGGTTCGAGCGCGCCGATGCGCTGCTCCTCGGGCGCAAGACGTGGGACATCTGGGAGCCGTACTGGCCGCTCCACGACTCGGGCGATCCCGGTCTCCCACGGCATCAACGTGCTGCCCAAGTACGTGCCCTCGACCACGCTGCGAGACCCGGCCTGGCAGAACACCCACGTCATCGACGGCGACCTCGAGGCCGCGATCCGCGAGCTCAAGGCCAAGCCCGGGCGCGAGCTGCAGGTCCATGGCAGCGGCGAGCTGCTGCGCTGGCTGCTCGAGCGCGATCTCGTCGACGAGCTCAACCTGCGGATCTACCCGGTCATCGTCGGCGAGGGCCTGCGGCTCTTCCCGGAGCAGGGCCAGACCCACAACCTGGAGCTCATCGAGTCACGCTCGACCTCAACCGGCGTCATGCTCCAGACCTATCGACCGAACGGGCGGGCGACCTTCGGGCGGGCTGACGTGGAGTGAGGGCGCACCAATGAAGCGCATCGGGTTCCTGTCGTTCGGGCACTGGTCCGACGCGCCGTACTCTCAGGTGCGTTCGGCGTCCGACGCGCTGCTGCAATCGATCGAGCTGGCGGTCGCCGTCGAAGAGCTCGGCGCGGATGGCGCGTACTTTCGCGTGCACCACTTCGCACGGCAGCTGGCATCCCCGTTCCCGCTCCTGGCCGCGGTCGGTGCGCGGACGTCCCGGATCGAGATCGGAACGGGCGTCGTCGACATGCGCTACGAGAACCCGTTCTACATGGCCGAGGACGCGGGCGCGGCCGACGTGATCGCCGGCGGCCGGCTGCAGCTGGGGATCAGTCGCGGCTCGCCCGAGCAGGTCATCGACGGCTATCGCCACTTCGGCTACCAGCCCGCCGAGGGCGAGACCGATGCCGACATGGCGCGACGGCATACGCAGGTCTTCCTCGACCTCCTGAAGGGTGAGGGCTTCGCCCAGCCGAGCCCGCGGCCGATGTTTCCCAACCCACCCGGCCTGCTCCGCCTGGAGCCGTATTCGCCCGGGCTGCGCGATCGGATCTGGTGGGGAGCGGGCTCGAGCGCGACCGCCGTCTGGGCCGCGCAAGCGGGCATGAACCTGATGAGCTCGACGCTCGTGTTCGACGAGAGCGGCGAGCCGCTCCACGTCCAGCAGCGCAAGCAGATCGACGCGTATCGGGCGGCCTGGACGGAAGCCGGCCATGCGCGCGAGCCGCGGGTGTCCGTCAGCCGCAGCATCTTCGCCATCGTCGACGACCGCGATCGGGCGTACTTCGGCCACGTCAGCGGAGCGCGACCAGATCGGCTGGATCGACGAGAACACGCGCGCGGTCTTCGGACGCTCGTATGCGGCCGAGCCCGACGAGCTGGTCGAGCAGCTGAAGGAGGACACCGCGATCGCCGCCGCCGACACGCTGCTCCTGACCGTGCCGAACCAGCTCGGCGTCGACTACAACGCGCACGCCATCGAGTCGATCCTGCGCCACGTTGCGCCGCAGCTCGGCTGGCGCTGACCGCATCCTCGCTCCCGACGCACAGACTGACTCGCTCCACGCCCGGGCATGGCTCGATGTGGGCTGCGCTCGGCTACCTGATCGCGCGGCTCAGAGCGAAGGCGGCCGACCTTGCTCCGGCCACGCGAAGCGATACGCCGGTCCTTCCGGCGTCTCCGTCACGGCCCAGCCGAAGTCGGCGAGCACCAGGTCTGGGCGCCGCACGAGGGCCTCGAACACATCGCGGAACCAGCGCGGACCCGTCGCCGCGACCGGCCCGAGGGTGGTCGCCGGGTCGAGCCCCAGCCGTCGGGCGCAGTCGATGAAGGGCACGACACTAATGGTCGCGTCGCGCGGGTCCCGGTCCTCGGCCCGAGGCTCCGCCTCGATGAGCCTGCCGAATCCGGCCCGCAGCCGGCCGGCGGTCGCGTCACGCAGCGCCGCCGTCGCTTCCCGCGCATCGAGACCCACGGCTTGGACCATGCGTCTGATCGTATCGCTCGAGTTCATTCACAATTCGCGGCAACATCGGTGTCGCGCTGGCTCGCCGTCGTGCGGGACGACTACGATGATGTGCCGGGCTCGGGCTGATCCGGGTCAATGCCTCACTCGGTCCCCCACTCCGTGACGCCGCAGGGGTGCGAACGCTGGTGAACTCGTGGAGAGCGCTGCCGAACGCCGCGCTCGGTCGGCTCGGTCGGATCGGCGCCGATCCGAGCGACGACGCGGAGATGCGCCTGCGCAAGGCGCTGCTCGTGCTCGTGGCGGTGCTCATCCTGCCGATCGCGCTGGTGTGGGGCGTGGTGTTCGTCGCCGCCGGCGCGGTGTCGGGCGTGATCGCGTTCGTGTACGCCGCCGTGTCGTTGGTGTCGATCGGCGTCTTCGCCCGCAGCCGCGATTTCGGGTCGCTGCTGCGCATCCAGCTGTTCGACATCCTGCTCGCCCCGACGCTCTCGATGGCACCGGCCGGCGGCTTCCTGGCGACGGGTGGCGTGGGCTTGTGGGGCATCCTCGCCCCGCTCGGCGCGCTCGTGTTCGAAGACGTCGGCTCGGCGATCCGCTGGTACGTCGCGTTCGTCGTGCTGTTCCTCGGCTCGGGTCTCGTCGGCGAGCTGTGGGGCGGGTTTTCACGGCTGCCGATCTGGTTCGGCACGACGATGCTGGCGCTCAACATCGTCGTCGGGGGCACGATCGTGTTCACGCTCCTCGCGATCTTCGCCAAGCAGCGCCAGGACGCGTTGACGGCGCTGCGGAGTGCCCAGGAGCGCGCTGAGAGTTTGCTCCTCAACATCCTGCCGCGCTCCATCGCCGACCGGCTCCAGGCCCAACCGCAGACGATCGCCGACCAGTTCGGCGCGGCCTCGATCCTGTTCGCGGACGTGGCCGACTTCACGCCGCGCGCCGAGGGCCTGCCGCCGGCCGAGGTGGTCGGCGTCCTCGATCGGCTGTTCAGCCACTTCGATGCGCTGGCAGAGCGGTACGCGGTCGAGAAGATCAAGACGATCGGTGACTGCTACATGGTCGCCGCCGGCGTGCCGACGCCGCGGCCGGACCATGCTCGCGTACTGGCGCAGATGGCGCTCGACATGCTCGAAGCGACCGGCTCACAGGGCGCGATCGGCGACCTCGGGTTCGAGCTGCGCATCGGGATCAACTCGGGGCCGGTGGTTGCCGGCGTCATCGGCCGAAAGCGCTTCCTGTACGACCTGTGGGGCGACGCGGTGAACACGGCCAGCCGCATGGAATCACACGGCACGCCGGGTCGGATCCAGATCACGCGAGCGACCCACGAGCTGATCTCGGCCGAATTCATGTGCGAATCCAGAGGCATGGTCTCGGTCAAGGGCAAGGGCGACATGGAGACCTGGTACCTGCTCGGGCGACGGCCGGTGGAAGGCGCGACGCCGGGCTGACGTGACGGGGGCGGCGGGATCCGGCGCGCCGCGCACGACCTCAGCCGGACGCTGTCAGGGACGGAACCAGAACGAGGGGAACGGGATGATCGGACCGAGCTATTGGAGCCGTCGGCCCGGCTGGAATTCGCCCCTGAGCCAGCGCACGAAGAACATCGCGTGGCGATGGTAGGTGTCGATGGTGGCTTGCTCGCGGCCGGCAGCCTCGATTTCGAGCGCGTACGCGGCAGCCTCGCGCTCGAGCTGGTCGGCTGTGACGGGACCGTCCGGCACGGCACGGCCGCCGCGTTCGACGCCGCGAGGCTTGTACTCGCCGGTCCGCCAGTCGAGGAACCGGCGAGCGTAGTCCCAGTAGGAATGGCTGGCGTTGGGTCGCATCCCGGCGTCACGCGCCGCCTGCCCGTATCGTGCGAGGGCTTCCCCCAGTTCGCGGTCGCCCCATGAGCTCGGGCCGGCCCCGAATTCGACGCGTCCCTCCGAGACGCGCTGGCGGTCGGCGAACGGGTTCTCCACTCGGACGCCGTCGTAGCTCGCTCCGTCGGTAAGGTCTTCGCTGAGGATTCGCTCACAACCGGCCCGGCGGGCGGACGCGACGATGAGCGCGTCCCAGTACGAGATGCCCCATTCGCGCGCGCCGGAGATTGCTGCGGCAACATCGTCGCCATCGACCGACATGACCGGGAGGCGCCGCATCTGGTCGACCATCAGGGCCGCCGCCGACCGCACGACCGGACGTGCGAGCTTCCGCGTCACCGCGACATAGAACTCGCCGAGCACCTGGCTCGACACGATCAGCGCATCGGCTCCGGCCGGATCGAGGACGGCCCTCGCGCGGGCCTGCTTCTCGGGCTCGTCGGCATCGACCGCGTTGACCCATACCTTCGTGTCAACGAAGGTTCGCGCGGTCATGCAGATCGTCACGCGTCCAGGCTCGGCCCGCTCCCCCACTACCGCTGTGAGCGGCCTCGGCGAGATCGAGGAACGCGTCTAGCGCATCGGCCGCGGGATTCGGCCCCCCATACTCCGCGAGGAAGTCGGCCAGGAGCGCGTTCACAGAGGTGTGCTGCTCGACCGCGCGCAACCGCGCCCGGCGCAGTATGTCCTCGCTCACGGCGATCGTCAGGTTCGCCATACAGTACCTCGTGGTACACGGGCACGATATCACAGTGGACTTGGCGGGAATTCGTTCAGGTCGCGGCCCGGTCGCGCCTACCAAATCACGCTGACGTCGCCGGTTAGCCCAGCGAAGTCGCGCAGGCGCTCGTCCTTGCTCACCAGCGGAACACGGAGATCCTTCGCGGTGGCGTACAGCAGCCTGTCCACCGGGTCGCCTGCAAGAGCGTCGCCAATGCCGCCCGCCCAGCTTGCGGCCTCGGGCGTGAGTGGCGCCGCGGCGATCCGATCCTCGCGCAGAAGATCCTGCACCCAGGTCACCGGCTCTCGATCCAGGGCGATCCGGCCCAGGCGATGGAGTGTCGCGACCTCCCAGCAGCTCAATGGACTGACGTAGACCGTGGCGGCTTGCTCGATCGCGCGCGTTGCGGCACGCGAGAGGCGCTCGCCGCCGGCCTGCCACCACAGCAGCGCGTGTGTGTCGACCAGGACGGTCACGGTGCCTGTCGGCCTGGATCCCAGCGCTCCCCTGTCGAGTAATAGGCCTCGTCCTCCTCCGCGATCAGGCGCACGCTGCCGGGCATCGGCTGAGACGCGCGGCCGTCGGCGAGCGGCACCACGCGTGCGACCGGCCGGCCGTGCTTGGTGATGGTTACCGAGATCTTCATCTGGTCGACCTGGTCGAGGATGGCGAGGCACTCGGCCTTAAATCGGCTGGCCATGATGGTGCGTTCGGGTTGAGCCTTGTCTTGCATCTGACTTGTGACCATAGTCAGTGGTCAGGCGAGTGTCAACCTGCCGGCGTGCGGAGGAGCGCCCGTCCATGGGCTCCGACGCCCGACGACGCGCGGGTCACGAGGCGTCCGGGAGTGGTCCCTCGCGCAGACCGAGCACATTGCCGGCCGGGTCCTTGAACCATGCACCTCGCGCGGGACCGAATTGAGCGATGCCGCCGACGGTCTTCGGCGTTTCGTACTCCTCGAAGGTCACACCGCGCGATGTCAGATCACGGACGACGGCCTCGATGTCATCGATCTCGAAGTGCAGCACGGTCTGGCCGCTGGCAGGTGTTTGCCCACGCCGGATTGTCAGCTGCGATCCCTTGCCGGCACCGAACCGAAGGCCTGCGGGGGATTCCTCGAGGAGCGTGAGGCCAAGCTGCCCCTCATAGAACGGCCTGGCCTGATCGATGTCCGTCACCACCAGGGTCGTGACCGCCAGGAAATCGGATAGCACCCTCGTCACCTCCACTGATGAACTTGACCCCCGGAGTTGACGACGCGGGTGTCTGGCCCACCAGGCCGGACACTGACCCGGCGCGACAAGAGTATGGGCGAGTTCAACGTCCCCTGTCTCGGGCGTGACCGGCGGTCAGATCACCGAGAGGGACGCCTCGACGCTCGGTCGCGCACAGCGAATGTACGAGCGCGGTCTCCGGGCGATAGTGCCAGTCGGGCCACATCGGCCGAGGCTGATGGCCAGCCGATCAGTCGGGCACCTGCACGACCGGGCGTCGCCGCGGTTGGTCGCCTCAGGGGCGCTCGACTCGGACGGGCACCTTCCGACCCTTGATCGTGCCGTCCCGGAGGGCCCGGGCGATGTCCCTCGCCTCGGCCTCGGGCACCTCCACGAGCGAGTGTCGATCGGCGATCTGGATGGCCCCGACCGACGCGCCGCTGACGCCCGCCTCGCCGGTGATGGCCCCGACCAGATCGCCTGGACGGACGCCGGCGCTTCGTCCGGCGCCCACGAAGAGGGTGGCCCACGGGCCCTCCGCGCGGCGAACGGCCTGACGAGGTCGGGCGGGTCCAGCGGGTCCAGGTCGCGCCGCTCGTCCGGCCGGTGAGGTGTGGCGTGGCGCGCCATGCCCCACGGCCTTCGGACGCTCGGTTCGATCCTGGCCGAGGGTCGCCGGCGCGATCTCGAGCTCCTCCACTCCGTCGCCGCTGACGCTTCGTTCGGCCAGGCTGACCGCGGCCAGGGCGACGTCGAGCACGTCGAACTCCTCGAGCAGCGGCTCGATCACCGGTCGCAATCGATCACGACCGCCTTCCCGGAGTGCCTCGCGGAGATTGGCCCGGAGGAGCTCGAGCCGCCGCTCCCGAAGGTCCGCGACGGTGGGCACCTGGCGGACCTCCAGGCGCGTGCGCGCGGTGCGCTCGATGTTCGCGAGCAGACGATGCTCGCGCGGTTCGACGAGGGTGATGGCGACGCCCTCCCGGCCGGCGCGGCCAGTGCGACCGATCCGGTGCACGTACGCGTCCGGGTTGGGCGGGACGTCGTAGTTGATGACGTGCGACACGTGCTCGATGTCCAGGCCGCGCGCCGCGACGTCGGTCGCCACGAGGACGTCCAGGTCGCCCGCCCGGAAGCGGCCCATGATCCGGTCACGCTGGTCCTGCGACAGGCCGCCGTGCAACGCCGCCGCGTCGTGGCCGCGGCCGCCGAGCCGCTCCGCCAGATCGTCCACCTCGCCCCGCGTCCGGGCGAACACGAGGGCCGAGGTCGGGTCCTCGAGATCCAGGATCCGGCCCAGCGCGGCCAGCTTGTCGGCCCGGCGAACCACGTACGCGGACTGGTGGACGCGCGCGAGGCCGCCGCCGGCGGCGCGCTCCGCCTTGATCGCGATGCGGACCGGATCGCGCAGGTGCTTCTTCGCGATTCTCGCGATCGGGCCCGCGATGGTGGCCGAGAAGAGCGCCGTCTGGCGCGACGCGGGCGTCGCGGACAGGATCGTCTCGAGGTCATCCGCGAAGCCCATGTCGAGCATCTCGTCCGCCTCGTCGAGGACGACGATCTGCACGCTGTCGAGGCCCAGGCTGCCGCGATTGAGGTGATCGACCGCGCGGCCCGGGGTCGCCACGACGAGGTCAACGCCGCGCCGCAGCTGCGCGCAGCTGCTGTCCGATGGGCTGGCCGCCGTAGATGGGCAGAACCCGTGTCCCGAGCCGCTCGCCGTAGCGGTGGATCGCCTCGGCAACCTGGATCGCAAGCTCGCGGGTCGGCACGAGCACGAGCCCGGCCGTGTGCCCGTCGGCACGGCCGCCGTCCGCGGCACTGCTCCGTGGTGATCCGTCCGGGCCGGCACGAGGCCGACCGTCGGGCATGTCCGCGGCGAGGTGTTCGAGAGCCGGCAGAGCGAAGGCGGCGGTCTTGCCGGTCCCGGTCGGGGCCTCGGCCAGCAGGTCGCGGCCGCCCAGCAGCGGCGGGATCGCCTCGCGCTGGATCGGCGTCGGCTCCTCGTAGCCGAGCTCGGCGAGGGTCGCCAGGAGGCGCGAGTCGAGGCCGAGCGCTTCGAACCCGTCGTCGCCGATCGATCTCGATCGGGCGTGGTGCGTCTTCGGCGGCGGCTCTCGGCATCGTTGGCAGTTCCCTCGGTCGCCCGCGGGCGACGGCGCACGGCTCCGCCTCGAATGCCCTCGGTTGGAAGCCTGTCGTAGCCGCTCGACATGGTCCCGGCGGTGACCCCAACTATACCGACAGCCAGGTCCGGCACCCCGCCTCGACCCGGCACCGCGTCATGCGCTGGCGGCGGCCCGCTGCGTCATCTAGAGCTGCCAGCGCAGCTCGCTTGCGGGCATGGGCTTGCCGAGCACGGAGCCCTGGAAGCCGGTACAGCCTGCCCGACGCAGGACGGCCAGCAAGAACCGACGGTCGAACCAACCGCGACTACGTCATGTGACGGAAGGCGTCCCGGCCGGAGAGCGCCGAGTCGTCGCTGTGCTCACCGCCACGGCGTCGGCAGGTGGGTCAGCGGCTCCCGGTCGGGCAGCACGTCGGTCTGGAGTGCCGGGTCGGCGGCCGCCACGTACCGCTCGTCGAGGCCGAGCTCCTTGAGCACGATGTTGCGGCCCTGGGCGATGCCGGTAGCCTTGTAGAACGCGACCGTGCGGTTGAAGCCCTGCCGGCCGAACCCGCAGTCGCTCGAGAGCACCAGCTTGTCGGCCGGGATCACCTCGAGCGCGCGCCGGATCCGCCCCGCGACGACCTGCGGCATGTCGGCCTGCAGGCGTGCGGTGGTTGACGACGCCGACCGCGACCTTCTTCTTGAGGTTGTCGGCGTACGGCTTGAAGAGGTCGATCTCGGCGAAGTTGTTCTCGGTCATCTCGACCGTCCACACGTCGCCCTTCAGGCGCTCGAGATAGGTCTCGATCGAGTTCGCGTACGACTCGCCGGTGTAGACCTTCTGCATGTTGGGGTTGCCCCAGCAGGTGTGGATCCACAGCTCGACGTCGTCGAGACCGTCCACCTCGTGGTTGAAGGCGTCGACCATGAAGTCGAGCAGCTCGGTCTCCTCCGGTTGGAAGCACGCGGTGAAGTGGATCGTGGGCTCCTCGATCTGGATCACCTTGGCGCCCGCCGCGGCCAGCTGGCGGAGCTCGACGTTCATCGCCGTTGCCATGTCCCAGATCAGCTGCTTCTTGTCGTCGAGGTCGTATTCGGGCGTGTGGCTGTCGAGGAAGATCGAGAGCACCTGCGACGAGCACGTCCCGAACTTGACCGGCTTGCCGCGCTCGGGCCTGGGCGATGCGCCACAGCTTGGCGTACTCGAGCGGGTTCTTCGGGTCGTGCTCGACCTTGCCGACCACGCGCGGCCAGCGCCACGTCGTCTCGATCTCGTTCATGAGCGTCCCGGGCGCGAAGGCGAGCAGCGCGTCGCGCGACCGTTGCGTACTGCAGCTCCTCGTGCTCGAGGCCCTGTCCAGCGCTGCAGCGGATAGTGATGCCACGAACGGCCCGGCGAAGTCCTCGTCGAGGTGATAGTCGCCGTTGGTCAGGATGTCGAGCCCGGCACGCTCCTGGTCGGCGATGACGGTGGCGTGGGCGTCGAGGAACTGCTCGCGGAAGCGGACGTCGAGCAGCGCGGTGTCGAGCGGGCGGCCCCACAGACCGCCGTCGTACCAGCGCGGCCGTGGCCACGATCCGGTGACGGTCGCCGGGAGCATCAGGTCCTTGGTGGCCGTGAGCATCGAGCGCCTCCTCGTCGAGATCATGCCGCGGGCGCCGGCCGCGATCGGTTACGGGTGCAGGCAGCGAGCGTGAGCGTCGCGCGCCGTGAGGTGTCCTATCATGCGGCGCGCCCAGGCCGGCGGCGGTGCGGCCCCGCCGTATTCGACGCGCAATCCAATCGTGCACCTGACGCCAGGAGGGCCCGTTCGGGATGGTGACCGCCTCGCTCTGGCGACACGCCGACTTCATGAAGCTGTGGGTCGGCCAGACGGTGTCCGAGCTCGGCTCGGTCGTGACCCGGACGGCCGTGCCGCTCGTCGCGCTGCTCGTGCTCGGGGCCGGCCCGCGGGAGATGGCGCTGCTGGTCGTCGCGGCGAGTCTGGCGGTCCTGCTCGTGGGCCTCTTCGCCGGTGCGTGGGTCGATCGGCTTCGTCGACGGCCCCTCCTGATCGGGGCCGACGCGATCCGGGCGGTGCTCCTGTTCTCGATCCCGGCTGCCTACGTCGCAGGCGTCCTGCGGCTCGAGCAGCTGTATGTCGTCGTGTTCCTGGAGGGCTGTCTCGGGGCGCTGTTCGACGCCGCCTATCCGGCCTACGTGCCGTCGCTCATCGGGGTCGATCGGGTCCTCGAGGGCAACAGCAAGCTCGCCACGAGCTCGTCGCTGGCGGAGATCGGCGGGCCGGGCCTCGGCGGCGGGCTTGTCCAGCTGATCGGTGCGCCGTTCGCGATCCTCGTCGACGCGGTGTCATTCGTCGTCTCCGCCGTATCCCTGATCCTGATCCGAAGCCCCGAACCGGCTCGACCGGCTCGAACGTCGGCGACGCGGATGCGCGCCGAGATCCTCGAGGGCCTGCGGCTCGTCCGCCGGCACCCGGTCCTCGTCCCGCTTGACGCTGCGCTCGGTCATCGCCCATGTGGCGGGCTCGTTCTACGGCGTCCTGTACACGATCTACCTGATCGACGACCTGCACCTCAGCCCGTTCCTGCTCGGGGTGGTCGTATCGGCCGGTGGTGTCGGCTCGCTCGTGGGCTCGTTCTTCGCCTCGCGCGCGATCCGGCGCCTGGGCTTCGGGCCGGCGCTCATCTGGGCGGCGACCGGCGCATCGGTCATCGGCGTGCTGACGCCGCTCGCGGGTGGCCCGCTGCCCCTCGCGGTACTCATGGTCTTCCTGCCGCAGCTCATCGGCGACGGGCTCCAGACGATCGAGGGCGTGGCCGAGCTGTCGCTCATCCAGGGCGTCATCCCCGATCGGATCCTCGGCCGGGTCAACGCGACCCTCGAGGTCTTCTCGCACGGCATTGCGTACCCGCTCGGCGCGCTGCTGGCCGCGGTCCTGGCGGGCTCGATCGGTGTCCGGGGTGGCATCGCCGTCGGCTGGGCCGGCATGGCGATCTCCATCCTGCTGCTGGTCCTCTCCCCGCTGCCGCGAGTGCGCCAGCCATCGGACGTGGCGGTGGTCGAGCCCTAGCTGCACTCGTGGCGGTGGAGGTCCTGGACGCCCAATGCGGCTCCACGGCCGAGAGGCACGACCTCAACCGACCGATTCGTCACGCCCCAGCACCCGGATCGTCGTGTGGAACGACGAGCGGACGGAGCCGTTCTCCGCCTCACAGTTCCAGCCGCCATCCTCGAGCTGCTCGGCCAGCAGTCGCTCGACCACGCTCCCCACGTCCCGGCCGAAGTAGGCTCCCAACGAGACGACCAGGCCGTTGATGCACGGCTCCACCTCGCCCGAGAAGAACGGCTGGCCGGCGTGCTCCCAGCGGCAGTTGTCGCCGACCAGCGCGACCGCGCGTTGGACTCGATCGTCGCGGGGATCCACGCCGAGATCCTGCAGGAGCACGAGGCTATAGGCGGTCGCGTTCCAGGGCTGACCCTCGGCCCGGCTCCACGGCAGCGGCTGGCCGTTCCGCGCAGGAAAGAGCGCCCCGCCTTCCCACAGGCCATCGTCGCCTTGCAGCGCCAGAAGCCACGCGCCCCAGCCCTCGGTCGCCACCTTGGCACGTTCCGCGTCGACGACGTCCGTGGGCGCGTCGCGCAGATCCCGCAACGTCTGCCAGCGGATCGATGGATCGGACTCCAGCAACCAGTCCAGGACGGTCACGGCCCGAGTCTAGCCAAGTCTCCCGTCGGTCCGCCCGGACGGCCGCGAGGTCCCGGCCTGGCATGGCGGACGCTCTGGCCTCATGCGTACCCCTACAATCCGCGGGCCATGCTCGACGAGTTCACGGTCAAGGCCCTGCTGACGCTGTTCGTGGTGATCGATCCCGTCGGGCTCGTGCCGATCTTCGTCGCGCTTGCCGGTGCGCGGTCGGCCGGGACGCAGTCGTCGATCGCGCGCCGCGCCGTGCTCGTGGCGGGGGCAGTCCTGCTGTCGTTCGCGGTCATCGGTGGTCCGCTCTTCGCCTATCTCGGGATCAGCGTCGAGGCACTCCGGATCGCGGGCGGCACCTTGCTCTTCCTCATTGCCCTGGACATGGTGTTCGCCCGGTTCCGGCGCGAGACGCGCGCGGAGGCCGTGGAGGCACGCTCCAAGGAAGACATCAGCGTCTTTCCGCTCGCGATCCCGCTCATCGCCGGGCCCGGCGCGCTCGCGAGCATCCTCATTCTCGTCAGCGAGGCCGGCGACGACTCGGGCGCCTTCGCGTCCGTGCTCGCGATGGCGGTCGTCGTTCTCGTGGTCGCGTACGCGTTCCTGCGCCTCTCCAGCCGGATCACGCGCCTGCTCCGGCAGACGGGCGTCAACGTCGTGACCCGCGTCCTCGGCCTCGTGCTGTCGGCGCTTGCAGTCCAGTACGTCGTCGACGGCCTGGCCGGCCTCGGGGTCCTCGCCGTCCCGCGCTGACGTCAGGCGAGTGCTCGGGTAGTACTCGCATGCGACCACCGGGCCATGGGCAGGTAGGACATCCTGGCAAGACACTGACCCCGGTCGGTGGCACCGCAAGCTCAGGGCCCCGACGCATTTCTCACGGGCGGACGTCATCTCTGGGCGGAGCTCGACGAGGCAAGCCGTGCCCGGGTTCTTCGAGTCCATGGAGCGCTATAACGAGGCCAGGACGATCGCCAAGCGGCTGGCCAACGGTTGTCGCGAGTGCGAAGACGCCCTGTTTCCCATGGCAAGGCGCAGCGTGTGGCTCGAGGAGTACAGCGACCGCCGGTACGACGGCATCCTTGCCGAGCACGACCAGCACGCGGCCGCGCGTCGCACGCAGCAGACCCCGTTACTCGCCAAACCGACGCGGAGGAGCCGAGCGACTGTCGCGCGATCCGTCAGCCGCTGCCGGTGAGGTGCGCGTTGCGTCGGCGCGACTGGCGGGTGCGCGTTTGACGACGATGCACCCCGTGACTCAACAGACCGTTCCCAGGCCGCTTTGATGCGCCCGGCGGCTGAAACGACCAGGAGCAGTGGCTGGATAAGTCGCTGCTTGCATGCGAGCGCCGACGAGCGGTTGGTTCATCCACCGGGTGCATGAACGCCCGCGCGGCTCCGACCGCGACGTCAGACCAGCGAGGGGGCCCTGACCGACGGCGACGCCTTTCTCGTACGCTCGAGGCATGCGTCGAGTCGGAACGAGACGATGGGGTGGCGATCAGATGGGCGACAAGACGGCACCTGCGCTCGAGCTCGATCGAACCCAGATCCTGGCCCACCGACGCTCCGTCGGGGCGCTCGACGAACGCCTTCCGTTCGGCCCTGAATCCCTGCGCCGGGCGGCCTGGGCGGGCCTTCAGGACAGCGTGCCACGCGCGGCGCTGTTCTCGATTCATGCACGCGTCGAGGCCACCCACCCCTCCGCGTGGGAGGACCCCTCGCTCGTGCAGCTGTGGGGACCCGGATACCGCGCGTACGTGGTGGCCGCTCGCGACGCCGCCGTCTTCTCCCTCGGACGCCTGCCGGACGGGGCCGCCGCCCGTCGGAGGGCGGAGGACCTCGCCGACCGACTCCGTGCGTTCCTCGACGGCCGGCGGATGACGTACAGCGAGGCGGGGCACGCGCTCGGCGTCAAGCCGAACGAGCTGCGCTATGCCGCGCCAACCGGGACCCTGCTCATCCGGTGGGATGGCGCTCGACAGCCGATGATCTGGACGGTGCCCCGGCCTGACGTCGACGCGCAGGACGCCCGGCTCGAGCTTGCCCGACGCTACCTGCACGTGTTCGGCCCCGCCATAGCGCTCGAGTTCGCAGCATGGGCCGGGATCGCGGCGGCCGCCGGCCCCGTGGCGTTCCAGGCTCTGCAGGCATCGCTCGTGCCGGCGCGGACGCCAACCGGTAACGGCTGGATACTCGAATCGGACGAGGCGTCCTTCAGGGCACCGGGCCGTCAGGCCACCACAGTGCGGCTGCTCCCCAGCGGCGACGTGTACTACCTGCACCAGGGTGCCGGCCGCGAGCTCCTGGTTCCTGACCCCGCGCACCGAGCCGAGCTCTGGACGCCGCGAGTCTGGCCCGGCGCGGTCCTCGTCGACGGTGAGATCGTCGGCACGTGGCGCCGATCGCAGGCCGATGTCACCATCGCTGTCTGGCGCCCGCTCAGCGCGGACCGGCGTCGGGCCCTCGAGGCCGAGGCCGCTTCCCTCCCCGTGCCGGGCATCCAGGGCCAACTCAGGGTTCGCTGGAACCGCTGACGAGGCCATCGCCGGTGACCTGGCCGGCCTGGAACGCGGGGCCGGTCCCCCAGCCAGACCAGACCGAGCGAGTCGCAAGGAGGACGATGCGATGCAGATCGTGCCGAAGCGGCCGACCACCAGGGCCGCAGCCGACCACTTCATTGGGGACGCCTGGGTGGACCTGCTCGTCCAGGGCGAGCCGCCGTCGCGCATCCGCGTCGGCGTCGTGCATTTCGCACCCGGTGCCCGCAATGCCTGGCACGTTCATCCGGTCGGCCAGACCGTCCACGTGACCGAAGGCGTCGGAGGCATCCAGGCCCGCGGCGGCGCGGTCGTCGAGATGCATCCGGGCGACACCGTCCACACGCCGGCCGGCGAGTGGCACTGGCACGGCGCCGCGCCGGATCGGTTCATGACCCACCTCGCGATGTGGGAGGCGTCGTCCGCGGGCGAGGAGACCCAATGGGGTGAACCAGTCAGCGACGCCGAGTACGGCGGGAAGGCTGGCTGACAAGCGCGTCCCCGGTTCATGGCCGATCGCCACGCCGGCCGGCCAGCTGTCCTTGCGTACTTGCGCAACCACGCAATCACGGCTATGATCCGGATGCCGAACCGGACCGCGTCCCACGGATCTCACCCGGTCATCCAACGGGTCGAAGCACCCTGGGCGCGGCGCCACGCGCCGCGTGCATCGCACGAGGCAAGAACCATGGACATGGTCATCGACTTTCCCGGTCGGGCTCGGGTCGACGCCCACTTCGGTGGGTTCGTGGTGTCGACCGATCAGCCGCCGATGGGTGGCGGCGAGGGTTCGGCGCCGACGCCCTTCGCGACCTTCCTGTCGAGCATCGGCACCTGTGCGGGGATCTACGTGCTCGGCTTCTGCCGACAGCGCGGCATTCCCAGCGACGGGATCCGGCTCGTCCAGCGCGTGCAGGCCAATCCCGCGACCGGGCTGGTCAGCGACGTCGCCGTCACGATCCAACTACCCGAGGGCTTTCCGGCGAAGTACGCGGATGCGGTGGTCCGGGCGGCCGAGCAGTGCGCCGTGAAGAAGCACTTCGAGCATCCGCCGCTCATCCACGTCTCGAGCGAGCTCGCCGCGGCCGCCGCCTGAGCGACGGGCCCGGCCTAGGAATCCGTCCCGGCGTAGGCGCGCTCGAGCTCGGCGACGTCGAGCTTCGACATCTGGAGCATCGCCTGCATGGCGCGTTCCGACGCCGCCGCGTCCGGGCCGTTGATCAGCTCATACATCCGGCGCGGCACGACTTGCCACGAGACACCGAAGCGATCCTTGAGCCAGCCGCACGGGCCCGGTGCTCCGCCATCGGCGGTGAGTGCCGTCCAGTAGCGATCCACCTCGGCCTGGTCAGCGCAGTCGATCACGAACGAGATCGCCTCGCTAAACGTGAACTCGGGTCCGCCGTTGAGGCCGACGAAGCGCTGCCCGTCGAGCGTGAAGTCGACCGTCAGGACGGAATTCTTCGGTCCGCTCGGGGTGTCGGCCGAGGCCCGCGCCACGGTCTCGATTCGGCCGTCGGGAAAGATCGACGTGTAGAAGGTCGCAGCCTCCTCGGCCTGACCGTCGAACCACAGGCACGGTGCGAGTCGGGGCATGACGTCCTCCTGTCTCAACTGCGTTGCGGCCATGGCGCGGCCTCGTCGGATATGACGCCGCCGCCGGCCAAACCTCATCGGTCGGATGCCGTGCCGTCCGCCGTCCACCGGAGACCGAGCCGCCGCCGTCCGCAGCTTGGACCTAGGCCGCGAGGCGCTTGTACTTGATGCGGTGCGGCTGGTCCGCGCTCGTCCCGAGCTCCTTGTGGCGAAATGCCTCGTAGTCGGTGACAGTTGCCCTGGAAGAAGCGCGCCTGGCTGTCGCCCTCGAAGGCCAGGATGTGCGTCGCGATGCGATCGAGGAACCAACGGTCGTGGGTGATCACGACGACGCAGCCGGGGAACGACTCGAGGCCGGCCTCGAGCGCGCGCAGGGTGTCGACGTCGAGATCGTTCGTCGGTTCGTCGAGCAGCAGCACGTTGCCGCCGGTCTGGAGCAGCTTGGCCAGGTGGACGCGGTTGCGCTCGCCGCCCGACAGCGCGCCGACGATCTTCTGCTGATCCGAACCGCGGAAGTTGAATGATCGACACGTACGCACGTGCCGGAACCTCCCGGTTGCCGGCCTTGACGACCTCGACGCCGTCGGTGATCTCCTCGAACACGGTCTTGTCCGGGCGCAGCTCGTCGCGGCTCTGATCGACGTAGCTGAGCTGCGACCGTGTCGCCGATCGACGATTGAGCCGGCGTCGGGCGGCTCCTGGCCGACGATCATCCGGAACAGGGTCGTCTTACCCGCCCCGTTCGGGCCGATGATGCCGACGATGCCCGAGCGCGGCAGCGCGAACGTCAGATCCTCGATGAGCAGGCTGTCGCCGTAGCCCTTGCGCAGGCCGCTTGACCTCGATGACCGATCGCCGAGTCGTGGCCCCGGCGGGATGGCGATCTCGAGCTCGCGCGCCGTGGTCCTGCGTGTCGTTCGCCTCGGCCAGCAACTGCTCGTACGCGGTCAGCCGCGCCCTGCCCTTCGCCTGGCGCGCCTTCGAGCCCATGCGCACCCATTCGAGCTCGCGGGCGAGCGTCCGCTGCCGCGCGTCGGCCTGCTTCTGCTCGCGAGCCAGGCGCTCGAGCTTCTGCTCGAGCCAGCTCGAATAGTTGCCCTGCGAACGGGATGCCTCGGCCACGATCGAGCTCCAGGATCCATTGCGCGACGTTGTCCAGGAAGTACCGATCGTGGGTGACCGCGACGACGGTGCCGCTGTACTCATCGAGGAAGCGTTCCAGCCACTCGACCGATTCGGCGTCGAGATGGTTCGTCGGCTCGTCGAGCAGCAGCAGGTCGGGATGCTGGAGCAGCAGCCGGCACAGCGCGACGCGGCGGCGTCTCGCCGCCCGACAGGGTCGCCACGTCGGTCGTCGTCCGGCGGGCAGCGCAGCGCCTCCATGGCGATCTCGACGTTGCGCTCGACGTTCCACGCGTCGGTCGCGTTGATCCGGTCCTCGAGCGCCGCCTGCTCGGCCCCGATCGCCTCGTAGTCGGCGTCCGGCTCGGACCACCTGGCCATGACCGCGTTGTACTCGTCGATCAGGTCCAGGAGCGGGCGCACCCCGTCGAGGACGTTCGCCTTGACGTCCTTGCCGGGATCGAGCTGGGGCTCCTGCGGCAGCAGGCCCACGCTGAAGCCGGGCGTGAGTCGGGCTTCGCCGGTGAAGCCGTCGTCGAGACCGGCCATGATCCGGAGCAGACTGGACTTGCCGGCCCCATTCGGCCCGATCACGCCGATCTTGGCACCCGGATAGAACGACAGCGAAATGTCCTCGAGGACGGTCCGATCGGGCGGATAGTGCCGGGCGAGGCGATAGGTGGTGTAGATGAACTCTGCGGGCATGGCTTCGATGGTATCGGCTGTGACGTGAGGTATCAGGCGATCGCGGTCGGTTCGTCGGGTGGCATGCCGTGCGACGAGGCGGCGGCCAGAAGCTCCTCCGCCACCTCGAGGACGTAATCGGCGGCCTCGTCGATGGACATGGCCGCACCCCGACTCGCCGCCTCCGCGTAGTGGCCGCCGCCGCGCAGGGCCAGGGCATGCTCCGCCGGCAGCGGTTGGAGCAGATCGTCGAGCGGATCGGCGGGCGGTCGAATGCCGTAGCGCGAGCACAGCGCCTCGAATGCACCCGCGACGGTGGCAGCCTCGTCGAACCGGCCGGCAGCCAGCCACACGTAGGCCGCGGCCCGGAGGGACACCACGGTCGACGAGATGTCGCCGAGCGCATGCTGGCTCCGCGCCCATTCTGCGCCCCATCCGATCGCGCCGTCCACGTCACCACCCGCCAAGGACGCCTCGGCCAGGGCACCGATCGACAGCACGCGATAGGCGTCGTCGTGGAGCACGATGAACCGAGCGTGGGCCGCTTCGAGCGCGGCGATCGCATCGTCGATCCGTCCCTCGACGAGATGCAGCATGCCGCGCATCCAACCCAGGCGGGCAAGTGCACGCTCGTCGCCCAGCGCTCGCCACAGTCCTTCCGCCTCCTCGATCGGATCCGCGTCAGGTGAGAACCCCGGGCTCGGTTGCGTGTGGGTGAAGATCGATTGGGTGTGGGCGAGGTTGAACAGCGCGTCGGCGATCAGGCGTCGGTCACCGAGTCTGGCGTGCGAGCGCGAGCTCGGCCCGGTAGGCGGCGTCGGCTGCCGCGATGTCCGCGCTCCAGTACTGGAGGCCGCCGGTCGCCTCGAGCGCCCGAGCGCGAATGACGGTTGGTTCCTCCGCGCCGGGCATCGCGAGAATCCGGGCCAAAGCGCGACGACCCTCCTCCACGAAGCCGGCCAGCTGCCAGAATCGCCACAGCGCCCAGCCGAGGCGCATCGCGATCTCGACGTCGCCGACGTCGATCGCCCACTCGATGGCGGCCCGCAGGTTGTCGTGCTCTGCCCCGAGTCGCTCCAGCCAGCGGCGCTGCTCCACTCCGGGCAGATGAGGCGCTGCTTCCTCGGCGAGCGCGAGGTAGGCACAGGCGTGACGGCGCCGGATCGTGGCGGCCTCGCCGCGCTCGTCGAGCCGCCGCGCCGCGAACATCTGCACCGTCTCGAGCATCCGGAACCTGGCACCGTCTGGACCCGGGATGGCCTGAACCAGGCTCTGATCGACGAGGCTGGACAGGGCGTCGATGACCTGCCCGCCCAGCTCGGTTTCGGGCCCACAGACGTCCTCGGCCTCCTCGAGACGGACACCACCGCGGAACACTGACAGGCGGGCCAGAAGCACCCGCGGCGACGGCTCCAGCAAGTCATGGCTCCACCCGATCGCCGCCTCGAGCGTGCGCTGTCGTTCCGGCAAGTCTCGGGCGCCCGCGCCGGGCAGATCGAGCTGGCGTCCAAGCCGCTCGGCGATCGTGTGCGCGGGGAGAAGCGCCATGCGCGATGCTGCCAACTCGATCCCGAGCGGCAGCCCATCGAGGCGGCGGCAGATCTCCGCGACGGCAGGCGCCTCGTCGGGGCCGAGCCGATAGCCGGGACGAACACGCCCGGCGCGCTCGGCGAAGAGGCGGACGGACGGGCTCTCGATGGCCAAGGCGGCCGTCTCGCTCGGCTCCGGGACGGGCAGCGGCGCGACCGGGAAGTCCTGCTCGGCGCTCAGCCGCAGGGGCGCCCGGCTCGTTGCCAGGATCGTCAACCCGGGCCGTTGGCGAGGAGCTCGGCGATCAATGGAGCGGCCGGCAGGACATGCTCGAAGTTGTCCACGACGAGCAGGACGGACCGACGATCGAGGAATTCGAGCAAGCGCTGCGTCGGTGAGGTACCAGGCGCCTCGGCGAGGCGAAAGGACGCTGCGATGGCCGACGCGACGAGGTCGGGCTCCGTCACGGTCGCGAGCGAGACGAACCAGGTCCCGTCCGGATACCGATCCCCGATGCGCCTTGCGCACTCGGTGGCAAGGCTGGTCTTGCCCGATCCGCCGGGTCCGGTGAGCGTGACGAGCCGATCGACCGTCAAGAGACGTCCGAGCTCGGCGATCTCGGCGTCACGACCGATGAAGCTCGTCTGGCGCGCGGGGATGTTGCCCAGCTCGCCACGGAGCGTCCATGATCGGCGGAAACTCGGCGGGCACGCCCGAGATGACGAGCTGGTGCAGCCGCTCGGGCCGAGCAAGGTCCCTGAGGTGGTGCTCGCCCAGATCGCGGAGTCCCACCCCGGCGGGCAGGTCCGCCTCGACGAGAGCCCAGGTCGGATCGGACACGAGCACCTGGCCGCCGTGCGCCGCGGCCCCGATGCGCGCGGCACGATGCACGTCCAACCCGACGTAGTCGTCCCCACCGAGCGTGGCCAGGCCGGTGTGGATGCCGATCCGGACGGCGACACGGGTCCCGCCCCGGCCAGGCCTCGCCCGTGATCCCGACCTGGGCGTCCCGCGCGGCGGCGATCGCAGCCGGTGCCTCGGCGAACATGACCAGGAACGAATCGCCCTGCGTTCCCGCGCTCGACGCCGCCATGCCGAGCGAACGCATCGCGCAGCACCGCGTTATGGCGCTCCAGGATCTCGCGGAAGGCCGCCGGCCCCACGTCCTGCACGAGCCGGGTCGAGCCCTCCATGTCCGAGAACAGGAAGGTGACCGTCCCCGTCGGCAGGACGCGCTCCCTCACCGTGGGAGCATACGACCCGACCGGCACGCCGGCGACCAGCACGCCGGCGACCAGCACGCCGGTGCCGCAGCACGTTGGCCTGTCAGCCGATCGAAGGACGGCCTGGCCGAGGTCCGCCATTGCCGCCCGGGCCGGCCCGACGAGTCAGACCGCCCCGGCGTGGGCGATGTGATCGAACTGGCGCCACAGGATCGTCGACCAGCAGCGCCGAGCCGACGAAACCGAACCAGAACGGGGCGGTGATCCCGAACGTCCGGGCCAGGACTCCGCCGATCGGGATGCCGAGGACGAGCCCGCCCACCATAGCGGCGCGGTACACGCCGGTGACGCGACCCAGGACAGCGTCTGGCACGGCACGCTGGCGAACCGTCGTCGACGTCGTGCCCCACACGAACGCATGGGCGCCGAACACGACCATCGTGCCGAGCGCAACGGCCGGCAGGGTCGTGAGCGCGAGGATCAGGTGCGTGCCCGTCTCGATGAGCAGGCCGACGCGCATGATGTCGCCCAGGCTGAAGCGACGTTCGAGCTGCGCCGTACGAGAGCGTGCCGATGATCCCGCCGACCGCCATCGCCGTCGTGAGCAGGCCGAAGCCCACCTCGTTCATGCCCAGCCGCTCGCTCGCGTACAGCACGAGCACCGACCATGCCGCTCCGAAGGTGACGTTGAAGGTCAGGATCGTCAGGGCCAAGGTCCGCATCGGCGCATGCGCCAGAAGCCACCGAACGCCCTCCACGAGATCCGCCCTGAGGCCGGTGCTCGCCGCCGCCTGGGCACGCGTGCTGGAGGCGACGCGTGACACGAGCAGCGCTCCCAGGGCGAACGCGGCCGCGTTCGTCGCGAACGGCAGCGCCATGCCGATCGCGAACAGGAACGCGCCGATCGGCGGGGCGACGAGCTGGTTGGTGAGCACGAATGCGCTCTGCATCCTGGCGTTCGCGATGCCCAGGTCCTCCCGGGCCACCAGACTGGGCAGGAGCGTGCTGCTCGCGGAGTCGGCGAACGTCTCCGCGGTGCCCATGGCGAACAGGGCCACGAGGACGACGGCGATGTTGACCGCCCCGGTCATGATCGTGGCCACGAGCAGCGCCAGCACGAGCGCCCGGCCGAGGTTCACGATGACGACCAGCCGGCGGCGCTCGAACCGGTCCGCCGCGGCACCGCCGAGAACGCCGAACAGCAGCGCCGGCAGGTACTCGCTCAGGAGTGCCATCGAGACCAGGAACGGATCGCGCGTCTGGGACGCGACGAGCAGCGGGCCCGGCGGCGATCGCGACGCCGTCGCCGGCGTTGTTGACGAGGGTCGCGGCCAGCAACCATCGAAAGTCGCTGCCGAGTCGCGTGGGAACGACGAACCGGGTCAGGCGATTCGGGATCGAGAGCACGCGCGGCAGCGTACCAACTCGACCGGCGTGGCTGACGTCAGGCGTCACGCGGGTGCAATACGGCGCGCGATGCCGTTCGCTCACAGGACTCCGACGGGCTTGATCATCGCCCTCGACCGCACACCGAGAGCAGCGAGGAGGCAGTCATGACCGATCGCGACCGCGATGACGAGCGCATGCGCCAGGCGCACGCGGGTGAGCACGAACCGGGCCAGCTCACCAAGCAGACCGAGGGACTCGACGCGGGCGAAACGGACGCCATCGCCGGCCCGGACTGGGATCCCGAGCTCGTGGACGACGCCCGAAGCTCGGTGCCGGGCGAGGAGCTCGACGGCCAGGTCGAGCGCGGTCCGGCCGACGCGTCCTAGCGTTCGGTCGACGCGCGGACCGATACTCCATCAGGTGACATTCGACCTCGAACGGTTTGTCGAGGCCCAGGACGGCATCTACCCTGGCGTCCTCGATGAGCTGCGCGCGGGCCGCAAGACGAGCCACTGGATGTGGTTCGTCTTCCCGCAGATCGCGGGCCTCGGGCGCACCGAGACATCGCGCCGGTACGCGATCGGCTCGCTCGACGAGGCGCGCGCCTACCTCGCGCACCCGGTCCTCGGTCCCCGACTGATCGAGTGCGCGCGCCTCGTCGCGGGCACGCGGGCTCAGTCGGCCGAGCAGATCTTCGGCTCGATCGATGCCCTGAAGCTGCGCTCGTCCATGACGCTCTTCGAGCGCGCCGCGCCCGACGAGCCGGCGTTCGCCGCAGGTCCTCGAGCGGTTCTACGGCGGCAGGCGCGATGCCGCCACCGAGCGTCTGCTGGGCACCTGACTGCCGTCCCCAGCCGATCGAGCGCCGGCCGGCGGGTGGGCGAGAATAGGGCGATGCGGCAGGACATCGCCTTCGCCAGATCCGCCGACGGGACGCGGATCGCCTGGGCCCGGCACGGTCATGGACCACCCCTCGTTCGGGTCGGCACGTGGCTCACTCATCTCGAGCACGACTGGTCGAGCCCGGTCTGGACGCATTGGCTGAACGAGCTTTCCCGACGCTTCACCGTCATTCGCTACGACGACCGCGGCTCGGGCCTGTCGGATCGCACCGACGACATCTCGGTCGACGCGTGGCTGGCCGACCTCGAAGCCGTCGTCGATGCCGCCCGCGTCGAACGCTTCGCGCTCCTGGGCATGTCGCAGGCCGGTGCGCTTGGCGTGCTCTATGCCGTTCGCCACCCGGAGCGCGTGTCGCACCTGATCCTGTACGGCGCCTATGCCCGCGGCATGCTGGCTCGCGATCCCAGCCCCGAGGATCGGGAGGAGGCCGAGCTCCACGCGCGATTGATCAAGGTCGGCTGGGGCCGTGCCGATCCGGTCTTCCGACGCGTGTTCACGATGTCGTTCATTCCGGGCGCGAACGAGACGCAATTGCGCTGGTTCGACGAGCTTCAACGCCTGTCGACACCGACCGAGACCGCCCTCCGGAGCCACGAGGTCCGAGCCGAGATCGACGTCAGCGCGGCGGCCACGACGCTGACGGTACCGACGCTCGTCCTGCACGCGGTCGCCGACCAGGCGGTGCCGTTCGAGGAAGGCCGACGCCTGGCCGCCCTCATCCCCGGGGCTCGGTTCGTGCCACTCGACGGGCGCAATCACATCCTCCTCGCCGACGAGCCGGCCTGGCCGGCCTTCCTCGACAGCTGACGGAGTTTGCCGGCACGTCACCCGAGCCGCCGGGCAGTCGGGACCGGATCACGTCCCTGCCGACGGCGGCGCCGCCGCTCAGTGAGCGGGAGCTGCAAGTCCTGCGGCTGGTGGCAGCCGGCGCCAGCAACGCCGAGATCGCCGGGCACCTGACCTGAGCGTTCGGACGGTCGAGCGCCACCTCTCGAACGTCTATGTGAAGCTCTCGCTCAGTGGCAAGTCCGCGCGGGCCGCGGCGGCCGCACGCCTGGCCGGTCTCCAGTCCTCCGCCGGCACGCGCTAGGCCCAGGCGCTTCGCATGGTCCGATCAGCAGCCCGGCCGGAAATGGGTGGCACCCGACGCGCCGGCGTTCCGGATCGGCTATGGCGTGCGCGATACCGCGGATGCGCGAGCCCACCTGGCTGGCGTACGGTCGCGCCGTCAAGCATGCAACGGAGGTTCTGATCGGTGCCACTCATCAACGTGAAGCTGATCGAGGGCGTATTCACGCCGGAGCAGAAGCAGGACATCGTGCGGCGGCTGACGGACACGATGGTCGAGATCGAGGGCGAGAACATGCGCGGCGTCACGACGTGCATCGTCGAGGAGGTCCGAAGCGGCGACTGGGGCATCGGCGGCCGGCCGATGGCCACCGAGGATGTGCGCGCCCTGGCCCGGGGCGTCGCAGTCGGATAGCTCCGCCGAGCCTGATCGCCGTCATGTCCAGCCCGTCGCGGCCCACGGTGCCGCCCGCGGTCGACACCCCTGACACCGGCGTGCCCGAGCGGGCGGCGATCGTCGCCGCCGCGACCGATTACATCGAGTCGTGGCTCGACGGCGACGCCGAGCGCATGCGGGGCTGCCTCCATCCGGAGCTCGCCAAGCGGGAGCTCGAGCTGGATCGAGACGGCGGGCCGGCGGCGCTCGTCAACGTCGGCGCGACCGACATGATCGATGCGACCGCCGCTGGGCTGGGACGGCGCCACCCTCGCGGCTTCGAGGTGACCATCTTCGACGTCGCACGCGACATTGCCAGCGTCGGCGTGACGTCGGTGCCCTACGTCGATTACCTGCATCTGGCTCGGCTCGAGGGCCGCTGGCTGATCGTCAACGTCCTGTGGCGGCGGCGTGACGATGCTCCACGACACTGAGTTCCCATCGGGCGACGCGACGCTGCGCGGACGCTTGTACCTGCCCCGGGGCGAGCGCCGCGTGCCGCTGGTGATCATGGGTCACGGCTTCTCGGCGACGATCGACGGGATGGTCGCCGAGCGCTACGCGGAAGCATTCCAGGCGGCGGGTCTGGCCGTCCTTCTGTACGACCACTCGGGCTTCGGGCCAAGCGGCGGCCAGCCCCGCCTGCAGATCGACCGCTGGCGGCAGGTCATGGGCTACCGGCATGCCCTGGACTTCGCCGCCGAGCTCGCGTCAGAGGGTCTGATCGATGCCGAGCGCGTCGCCCTGTGGGGTGACAGCATGAGCGGCGCATGCGCCCTGGTGGCCGCCGCGTTCGACCGGCGAGTCTCGGCCCTCGTCCTCCAGGTGCCGGCGCTCGGCGCGGGCCGGGCCCCGTCCGATCCCGCGGCCACGGTCGTGCGGTCGATGGGCGCGATCTACGCCGGCGGGCAGTTGGCGCCGCCGATCGGCGCGGACGGGCCGATGCCCGTGGTGTCATCCGATCAGCTCCGCACCCGATCCGCGCTCACACCGGTGACCGCATTCCGATGGTTCATGGCCCACGGGGCAGCCTTCGGGACCAACTGGCACAACGAGGTCACGATCGCGCGACGCGGGCCCGCCGAGCCGTTCCAGCCCGTTCCGTGCAGCGCGCTCGTGACATGCCCGACCCTGTTCGTGATCGCCCGCGAGGACGAGATGCCGGGGGCTGATGCCGAGGTCGCCCGGTTCGCCGCGCGGCGCTGTGGTGGGTTGACGGAGGTCCTCGAGATCGACGGTGGCCATTTCGGGCTGCTCTACGACCGCAGCGACGTCTTCGCCCAGGCCTCCTCCACGGAATGCTCGTTCCTCGTGCGCCACCTTGCCTCGGGCGGAACGGTCGACGACGACGTGATCAGGACGGGACGGCCGCTGCCGCGCGCAGCGACGGCCGGGCGAGCGGCCGGCCCTGGAGGCCCACGTCGGCGATCGTGACATGCCAGCGCGCGAGGTTCGAGGTGACGATGCGATCGAGCTCCGATCCGACGAACGCGATGTTCGCGGGCGCTCCGAGGGTCTGGGCGGAGCGATCTTCGACCAGCGTGCTGACGCGCCTATTCCGATCGACCCGCAGGACCGCGTCCGGGCGCTGACAGCCCACCAGCAGGCTGCCGTCGGCCACGAGCGCGATGCCATCTGGCACCGTCCCGGGCAGCTCGACCCAGACCTCGCGCGGTCCTGCGGACCCGTCGGGTTCGATGGGGATGCGGCTGATGCCGGGCAGATTGGTCTCGACGACGAAGAGGGCATGACCCTCGGCGTCGAGCGCACAGCCGTTGGCGAGCAGGGCGGGCGCGTCCGACCACAGGCGCGCGGATCGGTCGGGTTCGATGCGCCAGATCCGACCCTGCCGCGTGCCCCAATCGCCCGAGTCGGTGACGAACAGGCCGCCGCTCGAATCGAATGCCAGCCAGTTCGGCGCGCGCATGGCATCGCCGTTGGTGACGCCATGGGGCGCCACGTCGCCGGTGGTCGGGTCGACACGAACGACATGGCCACGACCGACGTCGCACGCATACACGAGGCCGTCGCCGTCGACGGCCAGCCCGAGCACGAAGCCTCCCGTCGAGGCGACGATGTCCACCGATCCGTCGAGCCCGATGGCATACACCTGACCGGCCTCTCCGCCCGCGTACACCCGGTTGGTCGTCGGGTCCCAGGCCACCCCTTCGGGATGGTCCAGACCACCGGCCAGGATTTGCACCGCATCGTCCACTCGTCACCTCCAGCGGACCGAGCGTCGCTGACCGAGGGTTGCGGGCGCGCCTCACGATGGCCGGCCGGCTCTCATCGATCGAACGAGCGACATCGCGCTGCCGGGCGACCGGCCTCATTCGGGCGGTCAGCGATGAGTTACGCATCCTCGGACGGTCGTACCCACACGACACACGTTCAGCGGAGGTAATCGACATGACCCGCATCGTGGGCGGCATCACGACATCACTCGACGGCTTCATCACCGGCCCCAATGACGGGCCCGGTCGCGGTCTGGGCGAGGGCGGCGAGCGGCTGCACTACTGGGTATTCGGCGGCCCGTGGTCGTACGAGGAAGACGTTCGCGGCGAGGCGATCGGCGCCGACGCCGAGTATCTCGAAACGGCGTTCGCGAACCACGGTGCCGTGATCGGCGGGCGCTGGACGTACGAGGCCGCCGATCACTGGGGCGGCCGCAATCCCTGGCCCGTCCCGTTCTTCATCGTTACCCATCGCCCGGAGGAACAACCGGACGACGGCGGCTTCACATTCGTCGGAGGCCTCGACGAGGCCGTGGAGGCGGCTCGCGCCGCGGCCGGTGGCAACGACGTGCACGTCATGGGCGGCGCGGACATCCTGCGCCAGGCGCTCCGGGCGGGCTATCTCGAGGAGCTCACCATCTCCATCGCGCCGGTCGTCCTCGGCGCCGGTAAGGCATTGTTCGAGGGCTTCGACAAGTCGCTCTCGCTGGAGCCCGTGCGCGTGTTCCAGTCGCCGCTCGCGACCCACATCACGTATCGGGTTCTGCGCTGATCGCTGGCTTCATCGGGATTGGCCCGGTGGGCCGAACGCGGCAGGAGCCCACGAGCCGGGCGAGTTCGCGATGGTTCCACTCAAGCGGAATGAGACCCGCCGGATGGCCCGTGGCCGGGCAGTGCGACCGCTATTCGTCGCGGGCGATGTCGCCGAAGGGGCCCCGCCGGCCGATTTCGCGATCGTTCCACGCATGCGGAACCGATCCCGGCCAGAGAGGCGGGCCGCAGGGATGCAGCGCTAGTCGTTCTGCTTGGTTCGAACTATCCCGAAACGCTCGGAGACGAAGGCCGGTCGGGTGCGAGCACGACGGCCGTCACTGGGCAAGGACCGCCCCCACGGGGCGAGGGTCGGCAGTCACGGGGCGACGACGGCCACACGCAAGACGCCGGCTAGGCCTGGGCGATCACCCCGATCGAGATGCGGAAGCCTGCCCGCCGTTGGGAGAGTGGCATGAGGGTTCCCTGCCCCACCGGCGACTCGTCCGTGAACCAGCGCAGCCACTCCTCGTTGAAGGTGTCGAACTCGGCGGGATCGCGCAGCGACCAGTTCGCCCAGACCACCTTGTCGAGCGAGCTGTCGGCAGCCTCGAGCTTGGCCTGCAGGTTCTTCAGGCACTGGCGGGTTTGATCCTTGATCGAGCTCCCGACGACCTGCCCGGTGTCGGGATCGATCGGGCCGATCGAGGACACATACACCATGCCACCGGCACTGACGGCCTTGCCCAGGCCGATCCCCGGGCGTGGCACGTCGAGCACCGAGCTCGGCGTCGTCTCGGTGCCGATCCAGCGGCCCTTGCCACGCCTGGCCAGGGACGGCTTCGTCGGATCGTCGGGCGGGATGCCGAACTCGCCTGGAGGCAGCTCGACGCCCTCGGCCTTGAACTTGGCCATGAACGTCGGCCGGATGCCGGTTGGCCGCAGCTCGCCGACGACCTTGCCGTCCCGGAAGTCGGTCTGCTGGAAGCTGAAGATGTCCTGGGTCAGGATCTCGTCATCCTCGATCCCGTAGACCTCCGTGATGTTCACGATCTTGCGCGATCCGTCGCGCAGCCGAGCTGTGTGCACGATCAGATCGACGGCCGAGGCGATCTGCTCGCGAATGGCCCGCAGCGGCAACTCGTAGCCGGTCATGAGGACCATCGTCTCGAGTCGCCGCAGCATGTCGCGGGGACTGTTCGCGTGGCCGGTCGACAGCGAGCCGTCGTGGCCGGTGGTCATCGCCTGGACCATGTCGAGCGCCTCGCCCGAACGACACTCACCCACGATGATCCTGTCCGGGCGCATGTGGAGCGCGTTGCGCAGGAGATCGCGGATCGTGATCTCGCCCTCGCCCTCGAGGTTCGGCGGCCGCGACTCCAGGGTCACGATGTGGCTCTGCCGGAGCTGGAGCTCTGCCGCGTCCTCGATGGTGACGATGCGCTCCCCGTCTGGAATGAACGACGACACGACGTTCAACGTCGTGGTCTTGCCCGATCCGGTGCCGCCCGAGACGAAGATGTTGAGCTTCGCTTCGATGCACGCCCGAAGGAAGTCGAACATCTCCGGGGTCGCGGTGCCGAACCGGATGAGATCGTCGACGGTGTACGGCTTGGCGGCAAACTTCCGGACGGTGATGACCGGACCCACGAGCGACAGCGGCTTGATGACCGCGTTGACGCGCGACCCATCGGGCAAGCGGGCGTCGACGCGCGGGCTCGACTCGTCGATCCGCCGGCCCATGGGCGTGATGATCCGGTCGATGACACGCCGGACGTGCTCGTCGTTGAGGAACGTGACGTCGACGCGCTCGATCTTGCCGTTGCGCTCGATGTAGATGTGGCGCGGGCCATTGACCATGACCTCGGTGATCGTCTCGTCACCGAGGAACGGCTCGATCGGCCCGAAACCGGTCACGTTGTGGACCATCTCGTCGGCCAGCGCCTCGCGCTCGAGCCGGGTGACCGGGAAGGATCCCTGGGCGACGACCCGATCGACGATTGCCTCGATCTTGGTGCGAATTTCCTCGGGCGGCACGTCGATGATGGCGTCGAACGCAACGACGACCTCGTCCTGGAGCCGGAACCGCAGTTGGTGCAGCAGGTCCCCGCGGACCGGCATCGTGGCCACCATCGATGGGTGCGTGGGCGCGGCCATGACCGGCACGGGCCCCGGCTGCGAGGCCGCGAGCGCATCGGTCGGTGGGCTCGGTAGCGCGACCGTTGACGAGCTCTTCCCGTTCTGGGACTCGGCGTTCTGCTGCGCCCGACCGACCCGTTCGAGCAACGACATGGACGACACCTCTGCCCGGAGCAAGGAGCGCTCCGCGGGCGCTGTGGCTCGATGTTGCGCGAGCCGCCGCCCGCACCTGATGATCAGTCAGAAGCATACTTCCGTACCGTCCGTCAGCGGCCATCCGTACCAGTCGATTTGCGGTGCGTGCCCGCAACCCGCGGTCCGGTTCGGTTGGGTTCGGCGTGGAGGGGCGAGGTCTGGGAAGATCCGTCCATGACGCACTGCCCGAGGCGTCGCGCGTGACGCGGCGTGGCCTTGTCCTGTTCGCCCTGATGTCGGTCATCTGGGGCATCCCGTACCTGTTCATTCGGATCGCCGTGGCGGAGATCACGCCCGCGATGCTCGTGTTCGCGCGCACCACGATCGCGAGCGTGATCCTGGTGCCGATCGCGCTCGCCCGGGTCGACCTGCACGTCCTGCTGGCACGCTGGCGCTGGGTCGTCGCCTTTGCCGCGGTCGAGGTCGCCATCCCATGGGTGCTTCTGGGCTCGGCGGAGCAGCACATCTCGAGCTCCCTGGCCGGGCTGCTCGTCGCGGGCGTGCCCCTGGTCGGCACCGCGATCGCCCTGGCAACCGGCGGCGCGGACCGACTCGGCCGGAGTGGCGTGGCCGGTCTCCTCGTCGGCCTGCTCGGCGTGACCGCGATCGTCGGCGGCGACCTCGCATCGTCCGACGTGCTATCACTGCTCGCCGTCGGGGTCGTCGTGGTCGGCTACGCGATCGGCCCGGCCATCCTGTCGCGGCGGCTGGACGGCGTGCCGTCGCTCGGCGTCATGGCCATGTCCCTCGCGCTGTGCGCCGTCATCTACGCCCCGGTCGCTGCCATCCAGTGGCCCGCGACGAGCCCATCGACCGACGTGCTCGTCGCGGTCGCGATCCTCGGCACGGTGTGCACCGCCGCGGCGTTCCTGGCGTTCGCGGCGCTCATCGCCGAGATCGGCCCCATCCGAGCCACGATCATCACGTACGTCAACCCAGCCGTGGCCGCCGTTCTCGGCGTGCTCGTGCTGAACGAGACCTTCACGGTGCCGATGGGCGTCGGCTTCGTGCTGGTCATTGCCGGCTCCGCGCTCGCGACGCGCCGACCGCGGAGGCGCGCCGTGCCGGGGCCCGCACTGCGTGCCGATGGCCGAGCGCCGGACGACCTGCTCGAGGGCGTCGGGCCAAGTTGACGGCGGCCGGCTGCCGGGCCGCGCGTGCTTGATGCCGCTCCGGCAGACTGGCGAGGTGCAGAACGCGCTCGGGCTCTTCGGTCGGCGAACGCGGATCGTGCTCCTCATCGCGATCCTCGCCTCGATCGTCACCGGGCTCGGGCAGGCGCTTATCGGCCCGAGCCCGCTCGTGTTCGTGTTCTCGGCCGTCGCCCTCGGCGGCCTTGCGGCAACCGTCGGCGAGGGCACCGATCAGCTCGGACGCCGCCTTGGATCGGCCGCCACGGGCGTGCTCCAGTCGGCTCTCGGCAACCTGCCCGAGCTGTTCATCGGCTTCTTCGCCCTGCGAGAGGGCCTGGTGGCGGTCGTTCAGGCGGCGCTCGTGGGCTCGATTCTGGCCAACTCCCTGCTCGTCCTCGGGTTCGCCTTCCTGCTCGGCGGCCTGCGGCACGGCACCCAGCGATTTGGATCCGGCTCGACGAAGCTCATCTCGATGCTGCTCGTGCTCGCGGTGTCGGCCATGACGATCCCGGCCCTGGCCACGGCCCCTGGCGCCCCGGATGCCGGCCACGCCGGCGATCTGTCCGTCGTCGTCGCGCTCGTGCTCCTGGTCGTGTTCGTGGCCTCGATTCCGTTTGCGGTGTCCAGCGGCCGCGATGCGTCCGCTCGTGATGCGGATGGCGAGCCCGAGTCCGAGCCGGCCTGGCCACTGCAGTTGACCGTCGCGGTCGTGGCCGTGGCGGCCGTCGCCGCGGCGTTCGTCTCGGACTGGTTCGTCGGTTCACTTCGACCGGCGATGGCTGCGGTCGGCATGTCGGAGGCGTTTGCGGGCCTCGTCGTCGTGGCCATCGCGGGCAACGCCGTGGAGAACGTGGTCGGCATCCAGATGGCGCTCCGCAACAAGGCCGACCTGGCCGTGAGCCTCGTGCTCAACAGCTCGCTCCAGGTCGCGCTCGCATTGACCCCGGCCCTGGTCATCCTGTCCGCGATCCTCGGAGGCACGGCGCTGACCCTGGTGCTCAGCCCGCTCCTGATCGGCGCGCTCGCCCTCGCGGCCCTGCTCGGCGTCCTGATCGTCATCGACGGCGAATTGACCTGGCTCGAGGGCGCCGCCCTGATCGGGCTGTACGTGATCATCGCGGCATCGGTCTGGTGGGGTCCGGCAATCGGGGCCTGATCTCGGCGCGGCTGAATGCGGCCATGTCCTCCGTGACTCCCGCGTCAGCCGACCCGCTTCTCGTAGCAGCGACTGAGCGGATCGTCGGTGTATGGCCCGAACGGACGAATGCGCCGGAAGCCGAACGACTCGTACAGGCCGATCGCCTCTGTCTGGTGGATGCCGGTCTCGAGACGCAGCAGCGCGATGCCGCGGGCGCGAGCGAGATCGGCCAGGTGCTCGAGCAGAGCGCGGCCGAAGCCCGAGCGACGGAAGGCCGGCCTGACATACATGCGCTTGACCTCGGCATACGCGTCCGAGCCGTCCTCGCTCACGAACAGGATGCCGGCACAGGCCGCCGCTGCTCCGCCGGAGCGCAGGACGTAGAAGTCGACGCCCTGCGTCAGCAGTCGATCGACACTGAAGCCATGCCGGCTGGCGGCCGGATAGCGTGGTGCCAGGTGGGCCTCGAGCTCGAGGATCAGCGCTCGGGCATCGGGGCTGTCGGGCCGCTCCCGATCGATCTGCGCCATCACCGCGTTCGGCCTAACCGGGAAACGTGAACACCGACGTGGTGGTGAGCTCCGTCCGCTCGATCTCGCGCGTGGTCGCGACTCGGTACGTGGACAAGCGGCGCAAGTCTTCGGGCAGATACCGCCGGCCCGGATCACCGACCAGGACACGCGTGCCGCGCCGCGCTGCGAAACCGAGCCACGACACCATGCGGCTCGCCATCGACTCCTCGTAGCACACGTCGCCGGCGATGATGACATCGGCCGGCGGCGGTGGCTCGTCGAGCAGATCCCGCCGGCTGAATTGGATCCGCGCGCCGTTCGCCCTGGCGTTCACCGACACCGCGGCCTCGGACAACGGGTCCACGTCGACCGCGTGGACCGTCGTCGCGCCCATGCGGAGGGCGACGAACGCGCAGAGACCGGACCCCGTCGCGACATCGAGCACGCTTCGACCCGCGACCTCCTCCGGATGGTCGACGAGATGGCGAGACACGGCGAGCCCGCCGGCCCAGGCGAATGCCCAGAACGGCAGCGGAGGGTCCTCGAGACCGAGCACCGCGCCCGCGAGCTGCATCATCGTCATCACGTCGTCGGCCTGGTGCAGGCGTATCCCGTCCAGATCGGCGACCGGCCCCAAGCGGGTCGTCCGGCGGACGAACGCGCGGAGAACGGCTTGGGATGCATTCGACACCCGGCAAGCCTACCGTCGTCGGGCGGCGACGGCCCCTGGGGCAACGGCCCGCGGTCGTGAGAAGATGAGCCACTCCGCGTTCATCGATGGGGGCGAGCGACCGTGGACATCTGGCGTTACTACGCGATCACGCACCGCGACCATGTCGTGTGCAATCCAACCTCGATCCAGCTGCTCGACGAGTTGATCGCACTGCTGCGGCTTCCCCACGCTGCGCGCCTGCTCGATGTCGGCTGTGGCAAGGGCGAATTCCTCATCAGGGCTATCGAGCGCTACGGCCGCCAGGGTGGCGCGGGAGTCTCGGCAATCGGGATCGATCCGTCTCCGTTCGCGCTCGCCGACCTGCGCCAGGCACTCGGGGATCGGGTTCCCGATGCGACCGTCGAGCTCGTCGAGGCGCCCGCGGCCGAGTACTCCCCGCCGGCAGCGGCCTTTGATCTCGCCGCCTGCCTCGGCGCGACGTGGGCGTACGGCGGCTACACGGGAACGCTGCGCGCCCTCAGCAGGGCGGCCCGGCCGGGTGGCCTGGTACTCGTCGGGGAGCCGTACTGGCGGCGAGAACCGGCGGCCGCGTATCTGCGCGCGGCGGGCATGCGCGCCGACGAGTTCGGGACGCACGAATCGAACGTGACGGACGGCACGGGTCTGGGTCTCATCCCGCTCCTCGCGTGGCCGAGCGCGGAGCGCGACTGGGATCGGTACGAGACGCTGCAATGGCAGGCCGTCGCACGTCACGCCGTCGAGCATCCGGACGATCCGGACCTGGCCGAGATCATGGAGCGCCAGGAGCGAGCCCGCCACGCGTATCTGGCCGGTGGACGCGACACGCTCGGTTGGGCGCTGTACCTGTTCCGGACTCCCGCCGATACGACGGCGACGGCCGGTGGAGGCAGCTGACGGACGATGGGTCGGACAGCCGTCCCACCCCGCCGACATCCGGCCCAGGGCCGCGCGCGTATCGTGGATTGATGAGCGACCCGGTGCGGGACGAGACCGACGAGCCGCCACGCGACGTTCCGGCCGGGACACTCGGCGATCGGGCAGCACTCGACGTGCCCCTGGGCGCGGTGCGGGGCCGGGCCCCGAGCCGAGCGGGCCGGCTCTGGATGGCAGTGGGCGTCACGATCGTCCTCGGTGTGGGGGTCCTCGCGTTCGCCGGCAGCCTGATCGATCCGAGTCACACGCCGACCTCGGTGCCGTTTCCCGACGCGAGCCTCGATGCTCGCGCGACACTTCCACCGGCGGCATCCGATCAACCCGCCGCGTCGGCCCCAGCTTCGTCCGCCGCCGCGCCGTCGGCGACCGTCACCGGCCCGCTACCCGCGGCCGTCGCCGTTGTGGGCCCTGGCGGGCCGATCTCGATCGTCAGCCGGACTGGACACGTGCGGCTGCTGAGCGACCAGGGCGGCGTGAGCTTCGGCTTCCCGGCCTGGTCGCCGGACGGCTCACGAATTGCGGCGATCCGGGACGACGGGTCGTGGACCACGATCGCGGTCTTCGACGCGAGCATGGCCTCGGGGCAATCCCCCAGCCCGCCGAGCATCGCGTTCCGCAGCTCGATCAACGCGCCGTTCTACCTGTACTGGGCGCCCGACGGCCGGCGCGTGTCATTCCTCACGAACGAACCCGATGGTCTCGCGCTGCGCGTCGCATCCGCCAGCGCCCCCGGCACGAGCGACGTGGCCCCCGAGTCGGCGCTGATCCGCCGCGGCGCCCCGCTGTACTTCGACTGGATCACAGACGAGCGCCTCCTCCTGCACGTCGGCAGCGGCGTCGACGCGTTCGTCGGGGAGGTGGGCGGAGACGGCGACGTGATCGGTCAGAGCCTGCCGAGCCCGGGTGACTTCCGCTCGGCGGTGGCGAGCGCCGATGGCCGCCTCGAGGCCTACGCACGCCAGCGCGGCGCCGGCGCGGGCGAGATCGTGGCCACCGCACAGGACGGGTCGAACGAGCACGGCATGCCCGTGTTCGGAACTGCCGCGATGCTGTTCGACCCGGGTGGTGGGCGCCTCGCGTCGATCGGCCCGGACCGGCCCGGGCAAACGAACCTTGATTTCCCCATCGGTCCCCTGCGTGTGCTGGAGACCTCGACCGGAGCCGCCTCGACCCTGCTGCCCGGCCTCGTCGTGGCCTTCTTCTGGTCGCCCGACGGACGGACGATCGCGGCGCTCCGACTCCAGGACGCTGGCGGACCGACGGCGCTCGGGCCGTTCACCCTCGCTGCCGCCGCGAGCAACTCGCCAAGCTCGGGCGTCCCGGCCAATCCGGAGGTCCATCTCGTGTTCGTCGACGTGGCCACCGGCCGGATCCGTTCCGACCGGACGGTCAGCCTCGGCACCCGGTTCGCGAACGAGTTGTTGCCGTACTTCGACCAGTACGCCCTCAGTCATCGCCTGTGGGCGCCGGACAGCTCCTCAATCCTCCTGCCGGTGACAATCGGCGACGACTCGACGAAGGTCGTGGCGCTGCCGCCCGACGGCGGCGACCCCACGCTCGTCGTCGACGGAGACGCGGGCTTCTGGAGTCCGTGAAGACGCCCGCCGCGGCGCTTGCCGGCGTCAGGCCAAGTCGTCGAGCGCGATCTCGAGCAGCCCCAGGAACAACCCGCGCGGAAGCTCTGCCGCAGCCGCTTGCGCGCCGAGGTCGGACGCCAGACGCTCGTACTCCGAGCGGGCATGCACCAGCCACGCAACGAGCGCCAAACGATCGAGATCCCGGCGTGCCAGGTCGGCTTGCTCAGCGTAGCGGTCGAGCACCCGATCCACGCTCCTGCCGAGTGTCGATCTGGGATCCCGTAGCGATCGATACACTCGCAGCTGCGCGCCGACGTCATGGGCGTGGCCGACGTCGAAGGCGAGGTGCGCGAGCGCGTAGTGCACATCCGGCCCTGCGATCCCGTCCGGCTCGGCAGATTCCCAGTCGAGGACCGCCAGCCCACCGTCCGGGAGCACGCGCATGTTCCAGGGTGCTAGGTCGCGATGCTCGACAGCCCGAGGCACGGGCCCGAGATCAGCGAGCGCCGCGCGAAGGCGGCCTGCCAGGTCCGGCTCGAGCACCCCATGTCGCTCGACCAGCCAGCCGATCCGGGGCTCGACGATGGTCTCGTCGATCATCGCCGCGCTGACCGTTTCGCCGGGCCGGCGAAGCTGCATGAGCCAATCGCCGACGAGCCCGGCGGCCCAGTCGAACGATCGGTGTCGGAGCGCCACCGAGAGTGGCGCGCCGTCGATCGCCTCCTGGACAACCACGCTGGCCAGACCCTCGCCGCGCTCGAGCACCAGCCGCGGGACGCCGGCGACGCCGCCCGGCCGCAGGGCATGGACGGCGCGCAATGCTGTGGCCTCCCGGCGGAGGCCGTCGACGGAGCCCGGCACGCGCGCAAACGTGGCGGCCAGCGACGGGTTCGATCGCGCCCCCGTAAATCCGAGCGCGACGATCCGATTGTGGCTCCGCCGGCCACCCGTGAGCAGCATCCAGCGCGTGCTGTCCGGTGACCCGAGACCCCCGATCGGGTCGGGCAACGTGGCTGCCTCGGTGGGCACGACCGGACGCCGGGCGACGATCGCGAGCGGCGCTCGACCGAGCGCGATCGACGCGCGCCAGAGCGCGAGCGAGCCACGTCGAGCGCCCGTCCGCACCGGATTCCGTCCGGCGGTCAGGCGCGCGAGCTCGCGCGATCCGACGCCGTACGGGAGCCAGGCCCTCGGGCGTCGGCTCGTCGGCCACGGACGGTAGCAATCCACAACGATCAGCCCCGCGGCCTCCATGGTGCCGAGGATCCGGGGTCGATCGGCTGAACGACCCATCAGCACGAGCAGCCCGCCACCCGGCGCCAGACCATCGATCGCAGCCCGCGTCGCGAGTGGATCCGGGTCTCGGGCGACGAGCAGGTCGTAGACGGGACCCGCGCCGGTGTCGAGCGGTTCCGCGTGGCCCGCGACCAGAGCGAGAGCCTCGACGAGGTCATCCTGGCCACGGCCTGTTGCGGCCGCCCGGGCCGGGGCCGGCTGCCCGGCGAGCACGCGCAGATCGACCGGACGAAGGAGCGCGTCGAGGCGCGCCTCCGGTGATGCGGCGGCAGGCCCCGTGGCGCGGCCGGTGGCGGATCTTCCGTGCGTCGGAGTCGTACGGCCTCGACCCTTCGTGGCGCGCGCCGCCAGCGCGCCGCGATAGACAGCCTCCACTGAGCGGATCGTGGCCCGGACGTCGTATCGCTGTGCGACCCGGGCACGTCCCGCGTCGCCCAGCCGCGTGCGCAGCTCCGGGTCGCGCGCCAGGCGCTCGATGGCGCTGGCCAGCGCGGCCGGATCGGCCGGCGGCACGAGCAGACCGGTCCGGCCATCGTCGATCACGTCGGCCGTGCCCGGGACTCGGCTGCCGATCACCGCTCGACCGGCCGCCATCGCTTCGAGCACGGCCAGCGGGAGGCCCTCGAAGCGCGACGGCAAGACGACAACGTCGCTTGCGCCGAGCAGGCCCGACACATCCTCGACGAAGCCCACGAGCTGGACGCGCGAGCCAAGCCCGAGCTGGCGGATCCGCTCTGCGATCCGCGCCTGCTCCGGGCCGACACCGGCCAACGTGACCAGGACTGGGTCGGAGATCCGGGCCACGGCGTCGAGCAGGACGTCGTGACCCTTCTGGGGTCGGAGCTGGGCGATCATCGCGACGCGCAGCGGGCCATCCGGAGTCGGGCCGATCGCGGGCGCGTCGCCGACGGCCGCGGGTGGGCTCGGCTCCACGCCGTTGGTCACGACCCTGATGCGCGTCGGATCCGCGTCAGTCGCACTTGCGACCCAGCGGCCGACGTCGGGCGACACAGCGATCCATCGCGTCACGCCGAGCGCAAGGATCCGATCGAGGGCGCGGCCCTTCAGCGAGCGCTGCCCGGGCGCGAGATGCTCGGTGACGACGAGTGCCCGCGGGCGGGCGAGGACGGCCGCCGCAAGCGCCCGTCGACCGGCCGGCGGCCACGGTCGCTGGAGGTGGACGAGATCGGGACGGAGTCTTCGCAGCGCGCTCGCCGTGGCCGGAACAGCACGCCACGAGGAGCCCGGCGCGAGGTCGACGAACGCGGTCGGAATGCCCGCCCGCGCCAGCCGATCCGCGAGCCGGCCGGCGCCGTTCGGGACGAGGGCAACCGATTCCCATCGAGCCGGATCGAGGCCGGTGGCGAGCTGGAGCAGGACTTGCTCGGCGCCCCCGAACTCCGTGCTATCGATGAGATGCACCACGCGTGGCCTCGTCCGGTCCGCGGTGCGAGGCTCACGGGCGCCACGCCAGAACTCGACGTCGACCAGCAGCTCGACGACGGGCAAGGCCAGACCTGGGACCATGCGCGCCATTGCCTCGGCACCCATGCGGGCGAGTCGTGAGCCGCCAGGGAGCCGCGTCAGGGCATCGAGGAAGCGCGCTGCCAGGCGGCGTCTCGGTCCAGGCTGGCGAGCCAAGCGCGTGTCGCCACCGGCTCGAGGGTTACGCTGGGCCACGGTCGCGGCCGTCCTGCCCTTGGCCCTGCTGTCGTCGAGGAGCCGGATGAGATCCTTCTCGTAGCGTTGCCGAGCAGCCGCTTCCGGGGCCAAGCAAATCTCGGCACCGGCCGACACGAGGCGACGCGCAAGCTCCCGGTCCTCGTTGCCGTACTCGACCAGGCTGGCGTCGAAGCCGCCGACCGCGAGCAGTGCAGCACGCTCGACCGAGGCGTTGCCCGTGTACGTATCGGCGGGGCCGATGCGGACGCCGACGCCGGCGATGCGCTGCAGGTGCCGCTCGAAGCGAGCCGCGACATAGGCGTTCGCCGCGCCATGTGCCGGGTCGCGTACGACGGGAACCGGCCCCAGCACCAGCCGCACGCCCGCGGCCCGCCCGACGGACGGCGGCGCGTGAGCCGCCGCATGGGCGGCCAGGCACGTCGGAAGCGGCTCCATGTCGTCGTCGAGGAACACGATGATGTCGCCACGTGACTCGTTCACGCCGGTGTTGCACGCTCCCGCGCGACCCGGCGCGTCGCGCCGCACCACTCGCGCGCGGGAGCGGAGCCGGGCCATGGCGACCGCCGCCGCGGCCTGCGGACCGTTGACGACGACGATGACCTCGAAGCAATCACGGGCGAGCGTCTGCCGATCGAGCGCGTCGAGGAGGCGGCCCAGGCTGCGCGTCCTTCCGAGCGTCGGCACGACCACGCTCAGCAAGGGCCGGGGCACGCCCGCTTCGGGGGGCGCCGGATCGCCCGGGTCGGGCAGGGCGGACGGGTCGTTCAATCAGCGAGCCTCGGCGAGCGCGGCCGACCGCTCGAGGATCCGATCGTGAAATTCGTCGAGACGGTCGACGCTCGTCGACCACAGGTGATCGCGCGCGACGAGCACGCGGCCAGCAGCGCCGAGCCGCCGCCGCAGCGCCACGTCGGCGAGCAGCCGGATGACGGCATCGGCAAATCCTTCGGGCGTGTCCGCGACGAGAACGTGCTCGTCATCGCAAACGGCCAGGCCCTCACAGCCCACGCTCGTCGTGACCACGGCCTTGCCCATGGCCAGCGCCTCGAGGATCTTGATCCGGGTCCCGCTTCCGACCCGCAACGGCACGACGACGACGGACGCCCTGGACATGGCCGGTCGAACGTCGGGCACGCTGCCGACGATCTCGACGCCAGGGCCCGCGAGCGCGGCGATCTCGGGCGTCGGGCCCTTGCCGACGACGTCGAGGCGAACCTCGGGAGCCCGTGCGCGGATCCGCGGAAGGATCTCGGCCGAGAACCATCGCACGGCGTCGGCATTGGGCGTATACCGCAGGAGCCCAACGAACACGAGCCGGTTCGGGTCCTCGCTGCGGCCGGCCATCGATTCGAACGCCGACACGTCGACCCCATTCGGGATGCTCACGAACGTCCCGGCCGGCACTCGCCTGCGTGCGATCGAGACCTCGCGGTCCGAACAGAAGGCCACACCGGCCGACGCCGACCAGGCCCGGCTTTCGATCGCCGACAGCTGCGCCGCCTCCAGCCGGTCGAACAGACCCCGCACGGGCACGTCGCGCACCACCCGACGGCGATCGGTCAGCTCCGACCAGATGTTGTGCTCGTCGATGACGACGGGTGTCCGCGGGGGCAAGGGCAGGTCGGCAAACTCGCTGGATTCGAGCTCGACGATGTCGAACCGGCGCTCGCGGCCCAGCCGCCCGACGACGGATCGGAGCTCAGGGTGATCCGACGACCGAGTGAACCACGACCGACCCCGGGCGAGCCGGCCGAGCCGGCGCGCCGTCGTGGCATGGTGGAGGCCTGACACCGCGTGGGCCTCGATCCCATCGGCGCGCAGCTCGTCGATGGCGGCCGCTCGTGCATTGTCCGCGTCGCCGTGCGCGACAAGGACGACCTCGTGACGGGCGGCGAGTCCTCTGACGAGCTGGCGCACCCGAATGCGATAGCCGTCATCGGCAGGTGCGGGCAGGCTGCGCGCGATCACGAGAATGCGTCGCGGGCGCCGAATCGCGGATGCGGTCGTGGCCGAGCCCCCAGTGGCGCGCGGGACGATCGGACGGGCGGATCGCTCCGAGCACGCCTGCGCACGATACTCCACCCGTCGCACGGGCATCTCACGGCCGTTCCGGCGACCCGCGGCCGGTGCCTGCGTGTCGCACAATGGCCCCGCGGACGCCCGGAGCGCGGGTGACGATAGAGTTGCCCAGCCGGAGGAGTCGTGGCCCGGAGCGTTCCGATCCTCATGTACCACCACGTCAGCGAGCGAACGCCCGCCGGCTTCGCGAAATACACCGTTCGACCGGCCAGCCTCCGGTCACAGTTGCGCCTCCTCGCCACGCTCGGCTTCACGACGATCAATCTCGACGCCCTGGCCGATGCGTTCGCCGGCCGCGGGCCGTTGCCCCGGCGACCGGTGGTGGTGACCTTCGACGACGGCTATGCCGAGGCCGTCGATCACGCCCTCGAGGCCCTGGAATCGACGCGCACGCGGGCGACATTCTTCGTCGTCGGGGGCGTCGTCGGCGGCTCGAGCGAGTGGCTGGCCGCCGAACGTGGCCTGCGCCTGCCGCTCGCCGGCTGGGATCGACTGCGCGCCGTGATCGACGCGGGCCATGCGATCGGTTCCCACAGCATGACGCATCCGCATCTCACCGGTCTGGACGACGATGCGGCTCGGCGCGAGCTGGTCGAATCGCGGCTGGCCATCTCGAGCGGCCTCGGCAGCGACGTCCGCCACCTCGCCTATCCACACGGCGAGTGGAGCCCGCTCGTGCGACGGATCGCCGCGGAGTCCGGCTACGTGACCGCAAGCACGACCAACCAGGCGTTCAGCGGCCCGGGCAGCGACCCGCTCGCCCTGCCACGCATCATCGTCGACGGGCGAGATCGGTTGCCCGACGTCGTGAGCCGTCTGCGCACGACGATGTCGGTCCGCACGCTCATCCGCTCCGGGCCAACCGAGCTCGTGAAACGGATCGTCCGCGGCCCCGACAGGGCAACAGGATGAGGTCGAGCGAGGCTGGCGACGGCGTACCGGGCAGGGGCCTCCGGGCCAATTTGCGGCGGCGTCTGCGGCGCCTGCGGCGACCGCTGTGGCTGGGGACGCTGCGCCGCACCCGACCGCTCAGCGATCACTGGGGCCGCGAGCGCGGAACGCCGATCGACCGGTGGTACATCGAGCGCTTCCTCGAGGCCCACCGCGCCGACATCACGGGTCGCGTGCTCGAGGTCCGTGACCCGGGTTACGTGCAGCGTTTCGGGCACGCGCTCACGCGCGTTGACGTGCTCGACATCGATCCCTCGAACCGCCGGGCGACCATCACCGCGGACCTCTCGGCGCCCGGCTGCCTGCCACAACGAGCCTTCGACGCGATCGTGTTGACCCAGGTCCTCCAGTACGTCCAGGACGTGCCCGTGGCCGTGGCCAACCTGGCCGCGAGCCTGGTCCCGGGTGGCGTGCTCCTTGCCAGCGTGCCCGCGATCGGCCGGATCGGCCGCTCCGACATCGGTCGCGATCGCTGGCGCTTCACGCCCGCGGGGATGTCGGCCATCATCGGCGGCTCGTTCTCTCCGGGCTCCGTCCAGGTCGAGGGATCCGGCAACGTCCTCGCCGCCATCGCGTTCCTGGCCGGGGCGGCGGCCGAGGAGTTGTCGGAGGCGGAGCTGGTCGTGCAGGATCCGTCCTTTCCGATTGTCGTGCTGATCAGGGCCGAGCGGTCGCCCGAGCGCTGAGGTGACGCACGGCACCCACGAGGTCTCGGGCAAGGCGGCGCTCCGGGCCGGCGATCGGCTGCGCCAGATACACGAGACCGTAGCCGGCATGGATCAGCGCCACGAGGACGACGATCGCGCCGAGCGAGCGCGGTGGCAGGACCTGCATCGCGGCCGCGGCGAGCAGGCCGGCGGGCACGACCGGGCCCAGGGCAGGCACGAGGGCCTCCGCAAGGTAGCGTCGGGCGCCGATATCGAGCGCGCGCAACGTGAACGGCGTCAGCACGAGCGCGGCCTCGACGGCGGTCGGGATGAGCGTTCCGATGGCGATCCCGACCAGGCCAAGCGGCGCGGCGAGTGCGAGCGAGAGAGCCAGGTTGGCGATGCCCGAGGCCAGTGAGATGGGCCCCAGCCATCGGTGGCGCCCGATGCCCTGCAGGACGAAGCCGGCCGGCCACAAACTCAGATCGATGGCGGCGGCGACCACGAGGATGACGACGACGGGTCCTCCGTCACCGTAGCCGGGGCCAACCCACGCATCGAGGATCGGCCCCGCGAGGACGGCCAGGGCGGCCGTCAGCGGCAGCGCGATCGCGAGCGACACGCGGACGCCGGTCAGGTACAGCGCCTGGAGACGCGCCTGGTCGCTGCGGGCGTCGAGCTCGGAGGCCATCGGCAGGAGCGTCATCGCGAACTGCTCGGCGACGAGGCGCGGGATGGTGGACAGCTTGCGGCCGAGCGCGTACGGCGTCACCGAGCCCAGGCTCAGGGCCACGCCGACGACGATCTCGTCGGTCTTGGTCTGGAGGCGTCCGGCGACATCGAGCAGGAAGAGCGGCCAGCTGAAGCCAACGATCCGGCGCGTCATTCCGGGTGCGCGCTGCGATTGGCCGACGACGAGCTCGGGCGCGAGCCGGCGGATCGCGAGCAGGGCAAGGGCCTGGGTCAGCACCGGGATCGGGATGCCCAACGCGACGATGCCGACGATGCCCCAGCCGAGCCCCAGCGCAAGGAGCGTCGTCAACGCCGACACGAGGCTGCCCACGACGGCGACCGACGCGGCGACGTCGTAGCGGTGCAGGCCGCGCAGCACGGCCACACCGGTCGTGCACGGGATGGCGACCCCGAGACCGAGGCCCATGAGCGCCGTCGTTCGGCGCCCGTCCTCGACGAGGCCGGCAGGCACGGCCAGGACCGATGGCAAGATGGCCGACAATGCCAGGCCGAGGAACGCGGTGACGATGCCCATGACCAGATACAGGCGCAGACCGCTTGCGACGAGGGCACGGCCGGCATCGTGTTCGCCCCGGGCGCGATGTTCCGCGATGTACTTCGTCAACGCGCCGCCGATGCCAAGATCGAGCAACGAGCCATACGCGACGACAGATCCGATGAGGACCCACAGGCCGAACGCCTCGGTGCCGACCGCGTGCAGGATCACGGGCGTGAGCACGAACGAGATGACGACCGAGACGCCGCGACCGAGCCCGTTCGCGATCGCGTTCCGCAGGGTCGACCTGCGTCGGCCGGGAGTCGCCCGGCCGGGAGCCGCTCCGTCCGGCTCGGCCGTCGGGCGGTCCTCGACCTGGAGGACGTCCGAGGCCACGACCGGGTCAGGACCGGGCGGCTGACCGAAGGGCAGCTCCGTCATCGGTCGCCGAGCGCGCGAGCGCGCGTGCGACCCGGCCGGCGGCCGCGGACTCGGCGGAGTCGGCGCTCTGTGAGCAGCCACTCGGCAAGGCCGGCCACGAGCCCCAGCACGAAGGCGATGTCGGCAGCCGCCTCGGGCCTTCGTCGCACGCTCGAGCGCAGCGCACGACGACCGTAGCGACCGAGCTGGGATGCCAGGCGGGCGATGGTCGAACCCCGCGAATCGGTCATGTGCTTGGCCAGGAACCCGCCCTGGCCGCGACCATATCGCCATCGCAATCCGATCAGCGCCGACCCGGGACGCCATGCCCGATGGCGGCCCGTGACCGACGAGTCGAAGCGGATGGGGACGCCCGAGACGAGCAGCCGGTGGGCGAGGTCGTTGTCCTCGGCGGCCGGAAAGCGCGTACCCGGACCGAGCCGCTCGTCGAAGCCTCCGACGCCGCGCAGCACGCTGCGCTGCAGCCCGAGATTGCCCGTGTACAGGACGTCCACCCCAACCGGCTCAGTGAACGTCCGCGAATGCGCACCGATCGTGGTCGACGGCGCGAAGGCTCCGGGTCGCTCCGGGTCGGCGGCCGACAGGCTTCCGGTCACGACCGGCTGGGTGCGCAGGGCGTGGCGGATCGCGGTCGACCAGCCCGGATCCACGAGCACGTCATCGTCGATGAACAGCAGCGTTTCGAACGACGCGAGCCGAGCACCCAGGTTACGGGCATGGCTCGCACCGGGCGTCCGATCGTGGACATGGCGGATCGCGAGACCGATGGCCGGCCCGAGCGCCTCGATGCTGCCGTCGCAGCCGACCGACTGATCGATCACGAGGACCTCGTCCGGCGCGCACGCCGTGGCCGCGACCGCGTGCAGTGCGGCGGTCACGAGCGACTGGCGGTCGCGGGTCGGGATGATGAGGGTGGCCGGTTCCAGATCGGCGTCGGTCCGGTCGGCCTTGCCGTCCGGGCGCGTCCGGCTCGAGTCCTGCTGCGTGTCGACCGAGGCGGAGCGTGCCTCTTCGGTCACGGCCGGGTCATCCGACGCGTCCCGCCGAGCCTCGCGGCGATCGCCACTCGCAGCGGTGAATCACCGCCGCGAACCTCGATCCGCGGCAGCTCAGCCTCCGGAGAGGCCGGGCAGGCGAGGCCTTCTCGAACGCCGATGCCGGTCAGCCCGGCTCCGCTCACCGCGAGCCGTGCGGCATCGTCCGCCGCGCCGAACGGGTACGCGAACGCGGGCACCAGGTCGCCCACTCGATCTCGGAGCGCCGCCGTGGCCTGCCCGATCTCTTGTTCCAGCTCGGTGGCTCCGAGACCGACGAGACGCCGATGGGACGCGGAGTGCGGCGCGACCTCGATGCCCTCATGACGGACCCGATCGAGGGCCGCGCGGTCGAGGATTGGACGGCCGGCGAGCGGGCCGATCCGGTCCCATGTGTTCGAGCGGCCGATCGCGCCTTCCACCAGGAACAGCGTCGCCGGGATTCCGAGCCGGCGCAGGACCGGCACGGCAAGCGACTCGACCTCTGCATACCCGTCGTCGATCGTGACCACGAACGACCGGGCGGGCGGCACCGCGTCATCGCGACGGTGCTCACGGTAGTCGGCCATGCGCACGGGCCGATGGCCGAGCCGGAGCAGCGTCGAGAGCTGGGACTCGAACCGCTCGGCCGGCACGACGTAGCGCGATGCCCGCTCGCCGGCCGGGGCAAAGCCGTGGTACATGAGGATCGCGGTGCCATCGGCCAGGGCCGAGTATTCGGCGGGATCGATCCCTTCACGCGCCCCGGCCCAGAATGCCTGGTGGACGAGGAGCGACGATAGCCGGCGCCCGACCCGTCCGCGACCGACCAGCTCGCCGGCGCGCACGACCCCAGGCGGCGGAGGCGGTAGGGCGGCAAGAAGGCGCCTCGCCAGCAGTCCCCGCTGCCCGGTAGCGGCGAACGCGCCGAGCTCCGTCTCGCCCAGGAGCCACGGATGCGCGCGCACGAGCTGCCTCGCGGTCGCGCCATTGCGCCGCGCGTCGGCGAGCAGGTTGCGCCCGGTCTTGCGCTCCTCGTGGCGGCTCGCCTGCCCGACGACGATGGGCCGGGCGCCGAGCTCGACCAGCCGAGCGGCGAGCTCGATATCCTCGCTCCGGCCAAACGCCTCGTCGAAGCCGCCCGTCCTGTGCAGCAGCTCGGTCGGGATCGAGAGATCGCCGCCGTAGCAGTCACCGGCCTTGGGCGCTCGCCCGTTACCGAGCGCCCGGTCATGCGCGTTCCAGGTATCGGCGAACGCCCGAGCCAGCCAGTCGGCCCGTGCCGAGACGTGCGTCGTCAGGCGGCCGACACCGATCCGCGGCTCCTCGGCGTCGTGGGCGCGAAGGTGGTCGCGGACGAGGGTCGGGTTCGTGACGATGTCGTCGTCGAGGAACAGGCAGACACGACCGAGCGCGACTCGCCAGCCGGCATTGCGTCCGACGGCGATGCCGCCGGAGACGTCGCGTCGGAGGATCTGCATGGGAAACGGGAGGCCGGCCGGCAGCCGGCCTGCGCTCACCGCCGGCTGCGATCCGTCGTCGACGACGATGACCTCGAAGGTGCCGTCGGCATCGCGTTGCATGGCGAGGTGCTCGAGGCAACGCGTCAGCCGGGCGCCGGCGTCGCGGCTGGGAATGACGATGCTGAGCTGGATCACGGCGCTCCCGACGGGGGCCCCTCGGCCCGTACCGCGAGAGAGTAGCGGTCGCCGCCCGACTGCAGCTCGACCGTCGGCCACAACTGTCACCGTTCGGCGCGGGCGCCATCGTGTGCAAGGACACTCGGTCGATGCACCGGCGGCCCGGCGTGCCGCTACGATCCCACGAACATGACGCACCACGACCCTGTCCTCACGTCGCGCGATTCCAGCGGGGCGAGCCGGCCAGCCCGCATTGTCGTCACGGGCGGCGCGGGCTTCATCGGCTCGCACGTCGTCGACCGGCTGCTCGGCGACGGCTCGAACGTGCTCGTCGTCGACGACCTGAGCACGGGCGACGCGAACCAGGTGCCGGACGCCGCCCAGCTCCAGCAGCTCGACGTGGCGCATCCCTCGTTCGTCGAGCTGGCGCGCTCGTTCGAGCCCGACGTGATCGTCCATTGCGCGGCGAACAGCTCGATCGTCCGCGCGGAGGCCGATCCGGCGGGCGACGCGCGCTCGAACATCCTCGGATCGATCCAGGTCGCTCGGGCAGCACTCGAGACGGACGCCCGGGTCGTCTACGTCACGACCGGCGGCGCCCTGTACGGACACCCTCGCTACCTACCCTGCGATGAGGAGCATCCCGATCGAGCCGCTCAGCGCGTATGGCCTGAGCAAGTGGGTCGCCGAGCGGTACCTCGGACACTTGCTGGGGCCGGACCGCGGGACGGTCGTCCTACGCCTGCGCGAACGTGTACGGTCCACGCCAACGCATCGATCTCGAGGCGGGCGTGATCGGCATCTTCATCGATCGTCTGCGCCATGGCCGGACGGTCGAGATCCACGGCGATGGCGAGCAGACCCGCGACTTCGTGTTCGTCTCCGATGTGGCCGATGCCGTCGCCCGCGCTGTCGCCTACCCGGAAACCGCGACGCTCAATGTCGGCAGCGGCCGGGGAACGACCGTCCGCGAGATCCTCGACATCCTCGTCCGGGTGTCAGGTGTGGCCCCGAGCGTGCGCACCCTCGAGGAGCGCCCGCACGACATCCGCCACAGCCGGCTGGATCCCGCTCAGGCATTCGCCAAGCTGGGCTGGCAGGCGACGATCGACATCGAAACCGGGGTCACGCGAACCTGGCTGGCCTCGGGCTGAAGGCTACCCACCTCCCCGCCATCCGCCGTCGCCGCCGGCTCCGTCAACGGAGGCGCTCCCCAGGCCCTCGGGGGTGGCTAGCCCCACGCAAAGATGCCGGCTGGCCGGCTGGCGAGCGACCCGGTCGGCCCGTAGCGTTGACGGCGTCGACACGAACCAATGGCCCCGACCAGGACGGCCGGATCCGAGTCGAGTCTTCGGACACACGAGCATCGGCGCCGTTCGCGACCCGCGGCGCCGGGCCGGGAGGTATGGCATGCGGGTCAATCGGAGATTCCTGTACTGGGGCGTGTTCCTCGTCGCCCTCGGCGGGGCCGTCGTCGTCGCGAACCTGGCTGCCGTCGATGACTCGGTCATCAGCCCGGCCCTTGGCCTGTGGCCGCTCATCCTGGTCGCGATCGGGCTCGCGATCGTCCTTCGCCGAACGCCGTACAGCCTTCCGGCCTGGCTCGTCGCGGCAGCCCTGCCGGGCCTCGCCCTCGGCGGCGTGTTCGCCGTCGGGCCGCACATCGGCCTCGACTGCGGATCGGGCGAGCCGAGCGCCTTCGAGCATCAGCAGGGCGCCTTCTCGGGCTCGTCGCGGGTCGACGTCACCACCGGCTGCGGGACGCTGACGGTCGACACCGCCGCCGGCTCGAGCTGGCAGCTCGACACGGCCAACACCCGTGACCTGGGGGCCACCGTGAGCTCCACCGCATCGAGCCTGTCGGTGACGACGGGCCGCCGCGGTGGCTGGTTCGGGGCCGCGAACGGTCGCGACGTCTGGCGCCTGATGCTGCCGACGTCGCGCATCGACGACCTCAACCTCGACATCAACGCCGGCGAAGGCAGCCTGGATCTCGGCGGCGCCCAGATCGGCTCCCTGGAGCTGACGGCAAACGCGGCCCACGCGACCGCGGACCTGTCGGGCGCGGCCATCGACAACCTGACAACCGAGCTGAACGCCGGGGCGCTCGTCGGTCGACCTGCCGGGCGACCGGGATCTCAGCGGATCGATCCAGGTCAACGCCGGATCGCTCAAGGTCTGTGCCCCGGCCGGCCTGGGCGTGCGCGTTGCCCATAGCGGGGCGCTGAGCTCAACGAGCTACGCGGGGCTCGAGCAGCACGGCGCGCAATGGCAGAGCCCAGACTTCGCGTCGGCGGCTCACCACGCCGACCTGACCGTCAGCGTGAATCTCGGAAGTGTCGAGTTCAATCCGATCGGAGGATGCAAGTGAACCGCCGTCGTCTCTATCGTTGCAGCCACGACCAGCGCATCGCGGGCGTCGCGGCGGGCGTGGCCGAGTACCTCGACGTCGATCCCACGCTCGTGCGGGTGCTGTGGATCGCGTCGATCTTCTTCGGTGGTCTGGGTCTGCTGCTGTACGTCGTCATGGCCATCGTCGTGCCGCTCGAACCGGTGTACGGCGGTGCTCCCGCCGGCGACCCGAGCGTCCCGACCGAGGGTTCCGGCGAAGCGACCGAGGGCGCCGCGCCGACAGGCTGGCAGGTGCCGTACGCCGGCCACCGCCATCAGGGTGGCGGCGGCTCGGGCATCGGGATGACCTTCGTCGGCATCGTCCTGGTCCTGTTCGGGGCCCTCGCGCTGGCCGACCGGCTGCTGCCTGTCTGGGCCGATCAGGGCCGGTTCCTGTGGCCGGCCTTCATCCTCGGGATCGGCGCCCTGCTGGTCGTGACCTCGCTGCGCCGGCATCCGAACGAGCTGTGATCGCGGCCGCAGTCCTCGTCGTTGGGCTGCTCCTGATCCTCACGGGCCTGGCTGCGGCCCGCATCCCCGGCGAGGCGACATTCGCCTCGTCGGGGATCCTCACGTCTGCCTCTGCGGCCGAGGACAACGCCCGCGGCTTCGTCCAGCGCGCCCGCAACCCGATCCAGGCGTTCCTGCTGGCCCCGATCCACCAGGCGACCTGGTACGCGACGGTCGCCGTCGCGCTGGGACTCCTCGTCGGCGTCGTCGCGTTCGCGATCGTGCTCGCCATCTTCTCGGCAGCGGCGCCGACGCTCTTCGCCGGCATCGGGATCGTGTTCGTCGCGGTCGGCGATCGAGGGCGCCCGAGTGGTGGCCGGCATCGAGCGCGGGCGCGCGGCCCTGGCCGACCCGCGACCCCTCGTCCCCCACCCCTACCGACCGCTCCGAGGCGGGCTGTGGGAAGTGCTTCGGGCCGAGTACCTCGACGAGAACCGCTGGCGCGACGTGCTCTACGTCGCGGTCAACTTCCCGCTCGTCATCCTGGAGTTCATCGTCGCCCTCGGCGCATGGTCTATCGCGCTGACGTTGCTGACCATGCCGCTCTGGTACGACGCCGTCCCGGGCGCACAACTGCCGTGGTATCTCGGCGTGCTGTCCGGGCACGAGCCGGCCGTCGTCATGCTCCGAACCCTGGCCGGTCTGGCGCTGCTGCCGGTTGCGGCCTCGGTCGTGCAGCTCGTCGCCGCCCTGCATCGCGCCGTCGTCTCCGGCCTGCTGTGCACGTCCGAGAGCCGTGAGCTGCGGCGCGAGGTCGAGACGCTCCGTGAGAGCCGCTCGGCCGTGCTCGACGTCGAGGCCAGCGAGCTTCGGCGGATCGAACGTGATCTGCACGACGGCGCCCAGCAGCGGCTGGTCATGCTCACGATCGACCTGGGGCTGGCGGGCGAACGCATCGACACCGACCCGGAGGCGGCCAAACGTCTCGTGCTCGAGGGCCGGGATCAGGCACGTCTGGCGCTCGCCGAGCTGCGCAACCTCGTACGCGGGATTGCCCCGGCGATCCTGCTCGACCGCGGCCTCGTGGCCGCCATCGGGTCCATCGCGGCACGCGGGCCGGTGCCGACCAGCGTCGATTCGGACCTCGCACCGGGCGAGCGGCTGCCCGACGCCATCGAGCGCGCGGCCTACTACGTGGTCAGCGAGGCGCTCGCGAACGTGGCCAAGCACAGCACCGCCGGCCGATGTGAGATTCGCTGCCGGCGCGAGCCCGGGCGGCTCGTCGTGGAGGTCCGGGACGATGGCACGGGCGGCGCGGTCGTCGCCCCCGGCGGCGGCCTGGCCGGGCTCGCGGGTCGGGTCGAGGCGCTCGACGGACGGTTCGAGCTCACGAGCCCGGCCGACGGTCCAACGATCGTGCATGCCGAGTTTCCGATCCGGGCATGGTCGGCGGCCAAACCCGACGCCGTTCCGGGTTGGCGCACGCCTGGCTGAGACCACGATCGGAAGGCCGGGATCGCCCGAGCGTTCGGGCAGCGGCCGGCTATGAGCCGAGGTAGGTCAGGACCGCGAGCACCCGCCGGTGGTCGTTCTGCGTGTCGGGCAGGTCGAGCTTCCCGAAGATGCTGCTGATGTGCTTCTCGGTCGCGCCCTCGGTGATCCCGAGCAGCCTGGCGATGCCGACGTTCGTGCGTCCCTCGGCCATGGCCGCGAGGACCTCGCGCTCGCGTGGCGTGAGAGCGGACAGTGGATCGTCGGCGTGGCGCGAACCCATGAGCTGCGCGACGACGTCGGGATCGAGCGCGGTCCCGCCCCGGGCGACCCGACGCAAGGCATCCATGAACTCCCGGATATCCCCGACGCGGTCCTTGAGCAGATAGCCGACGCCGCCCGCGCGGTCCGCGAGCAGCTCCGTCGCGTACTGACGCTCGACGTACTGGCTCAGCACGAGGACCGGCGTGCCCGGCACCCGGCGGCGGGCCTCGATCGCCGCCCGCAGGCCCTCGTCACGCTGGCTCGGCGGCATGCGCACGTCGACGACGGACACGTCGGGTCGATGCTCGAGCACGGCCGCCACGAATGCCGGACCATCGCCGACCTTGGCCACGACGACCCCGCCGGACTCCTCGATGAGCCGCGCGATTCCCTCCCGGATCAATGCCGAATCCTCGGCGATGATCACGCGCAGGGCGGCTCCGTCCATGATCGGATGATGCCACCAACGCAGCGCCGCGGGCGCGGCCGGCGCTACGATTGGGCGGCGCGAACGACGGCGGATTGTCGCCCCGTCGACCGCGCCGGGCCGCGTCTACCGTGCCGTGCTCGATTGCCGGAGAAGCCTTGCTGACGTCCACGACGCCGTCCCGACGGGCCAGCCTGCGTAGCGCACTCGGCCGCGTCGGCGTGTGGAGCTTCGGTCTGCAGGCCAACGCCGCGAGCGACGAGCAGGCCGCCATCCGCGAGTACGCAGCGCTCGGCTATCGAGCGACCTGGATCCCCGAGAGCGTCGCGAGCAAGGAGGTCTTCGCCCACGCGTCCATCCTGCTCGGCGCCGATCCGGGCATGGTCATTGCGACCGGAATCGCCAGCATCTACGCCCGCGATGCGATGGCCATGGCGAACGGCGCTCGGAGCCTGGCCGAGGCATATCCGGGCCGGTTCGTGCTCGGCATCGGCGTGAGCCACGCGCCCTCGGTCGAGGCTCGGGGCAGCGCCTACGAGCGACCGATCGAGCGCATGCGCGCCTATCTCGACGCGCTCGATCGTGTCGACTACTCGGGCCCGCGCCCGAACCGCCGCCACCGCTCGTGCTCGCCGCCCTAGGGCCGCGCATGCTCGAGCTGTCAGCCGAGCGGGCCGACGGCGCGCACTCGTACTTCGTTCCGGTGGAGCACACGGCGTTCGCGCGCCAGCACCTCGGCGACGCGGTGCTCGTCGTCGAGCAGACCGCTGTCCTGAACACGGACCGCGCACGCGCGCACGAGGTTGCGCGCGCGTTCGCGGCGAGGTACACGGCCACGACCAACTACGCGAACAACCTGCGGCGTATGGGCTGGAGCGACGCCGACCTCGCCAACGGCGGCAGCGAGCGGCTGGTGGACACGATGGTCGTGCAGGGTGACGCGGCCGCGATCGTCGCCCGCGTGCAGGAGCACCTCGACGCCGGTGCAGACCACGTCTGCGTCCAGCTGCGTTCCGCGAACCCGGCCGATCTGGCCCTCGGCGCCTATACGGAGCTTGCCTCGGCGCTCGGGGCGCTGCTCGCGCGACCAACCGTCTGACGGCGCCAAGGCTCTTCGCCCAGGCCGCGCTCGAGGATCGCCAGTGTCGCGTCGAGCTCATCTCGCAGCGAGGCTCGATTGCCACCGTCGTGCCAATGCCGGACGGCGGCCACGAGCGACCGCACGAGCGCGTATGCCGTGACCCGACTCAGGCCGCGGGCTTCGGGGCGTGTGCGGGATTGGCGGTGAATGTGGCGACTCGCTGGGCGCGGAGTCGGCCCGCGGCGAGGACGACGGCCTGGACCATGCCCGCTCGTGGTCGTCGACGGGCGCTCGCCGCGAGACCGGCGCGGTCGGCGGCGGCAATTCGATCTCGAGCGATGTCTGCCGCAATCTGGCGATAGATCTCGTGCATGATGAACGCTCCGTGCTGTCCCGATCGTGTCGATCGCGCTCTGCCAATGAGACCGCGCGCCGCCGCGGAACTCATCGGCGCCCATCCGGGACACAGCCGAGGCAGGAGCATGGCGTTGGAGCGTGAGCCCGAATCGCACGCGCGAGGTCGTCTGCGCCGCGTACCGACCGACCACCTCACATCCGCGGAGATCGCACGGATCCGGGCGATCATGGACGCGGCGTTCGGTTCGGACCCCGACGAGCGGTTCAGCGACGAGGACTGGCGTCACGCGCTCGGTGGGTTACACGTGATCCTCGAGCACGACGGCGAGATCGTCAGCCATGCCGCGGTCGTCGGGCGCGACATCGTCATCGGCGAGCGACCTCTCCGGACCGGCTATGTCGAGGCGGTCGCCACCGCGCCCGAGCGCCAGGGGCACGGGTTCGGGACGACAGTCATGCGGGCGGTCGATGCCCATATCCAGGCGGCGTTCGAGCTCGGAGCGCTGGGCACGGGCGCGCACCACTTCTACGAGCGACTCGGTTGGCGCACGTGGCGCGGACCGTCCTTCGTTCGAGCGGCCGAAGGTCCACGGGCCACGCCCGCCGACGACGGCTACATCATGGTCTTGCCAACAGCGTCCACGCCCGAGCTCGATCCGGCCGCGCCGATCAGCTGCGAGTGGCGATCCGGTGACGTCTGGTAGTCGAAGGCCTGACCGGGGCCGGCGCTAGCCCTCTGCGGCGACCCAGCGAGCAGCGAGATACGTGGCGGCGGCCTGCTCGAGCTGCCACGCCCGACACGTCTCGCCGGGACACGCCTCGACGTGATCGCACCCGTATTCGCACAAGCGCGAGATGCGATCGAGCGTGGCCGCGGCCTCGACGACACCGCCCGGGAACTCGATCGAGCGGGTCTCCGTGTTCGGCGCCGAGGCGGCCTGCCGGACCCGTTTGCCTGTCGTTCTGGCCGTCACGCTGTCAACCTCCACACTTGGGTCTCGATCGTAGATACGCGCGAGGTGGGCGTGGCAGGGCCGTTCGGCCCGGCTCCTCCGGGACCTTCCGAGCTGGTCGATACGCGACGCGGTGGCGCCCAGGCCGCCGCCGACATTGCCGGCGCCCAGGATGACGATACGCATCGCGTGACACTCCGCTGCGGTTGCGTCTTTGGCGGTACAGGATCGCACCGGCACGCCCCGCTCCGCCAGCGTCGTGCCGGGACGCGTCGCGCCAACCGTCGAGGTGCGGGCCGGCGCCGATCGCGAGGCCGCCGCAAGGCAACCCTCGACGCTGGTGCTGGACGTCGGCCGCGCGTGGCGCACAATCGGATCGAACGAGGGAGGGTCGATGCAATTCGGGATCTTCACCGTGGGCGACGTGACGCCCGATCCCACGACCGGCCGCGCGCCGAGCGAGGAGGCGCGCATCCGGTCGATGGTGAGGCTTGCGCTCACGGCGGAGGAATTGGGTCTCGACGTGATGGCCACGGGCGAGCATCACAACCCGCCCTTCGTGCCGTCGTCGCCCACGACCCTGCTCGGTTTCATCGCAGCGCGAACGACGCGCCTCATCCTGTCGACCGCGACGACGCTGATCACGACGAACGACCCGGTCAAGATTGCCGAGGACTACGCGTTCCTGCAGCATCTGGCCGATGGTCGCCTCGACCTGATGCTGGGGCGCGGCAACACCGGCCCGGTCTATCCGTGGTTCGGCCAGGACATCCGCAACGGCATCCAGCTCGCGTACGAGCACTACGCCCTGCTCCATCGGCTGTGGCGCGAGGACATCGTCGACTGGCAGGGCCGATTCAGGACGCCGCTGACCGGCTTCACCTCGGTCCCACGACCGCTCGACGGTGTGCCGCCGTTCGTGTGGCACGGCTCGATCCGGAGCCCGGAGATCGCCGAGCAGGCCGCCTACTACGGTGACGGCTTCTTCCACAACAACATCTTCTGGCCCAAGGAGCATGTCCAGCAGATGGTCGAGCTGTACCGGCGACGCTTCGAGCACTATGGCCACGGCCCGGCCGACCATGCGATCGTGGGCCTCGGCGGCCAGGTGTTCATGCGCCCCAACAGCCAGGATGCGATGCGCGAGTTCCGGCCGTACTTCGACAAGGCGCCGGTGTACGGCGGTGGCCCGTCGCTCGAGGAGTACATGGAGCAGACGCCCCTGACGGTCGGCAGTCCCCAGCAGGTCATCGATCGAACGCTCGGGTTCCGCGAGTTCGTGGGCGACTACCAGCGTCAGCTGTTCCTGATCGACCATGCCGGCCTGCCGCTCGGGACGGCCCTCGAGCAGCTCGAGACCCTGGCCGGCGAGGTCGTGCCCGTGCTGCGCAGAGAGTTCGCGGCCCTGCGAGCGCCGGGCGTTCCCGATGCACCGGTCCACCCGAGGGTCGCCGCCGCACGTGAGCGCAAGGCCGACTCCGCGTGAGCGTGCAGTCGCCAACGAGGTCACGGACGCTGGTCGTCGTCAGCGCCGGTCTGAGCCAGCCGTCCGCCACGCGCCTGCTCGCCGATCGACTGACGGCGGCTGTGACCGTCGCCCTGGGCGGCGAGGGCATCGAGGCCGGCATCGAGATCCTGGAGCTGCGTGACCTCGCGCAGGATCTGACGAACAACCTGCTGACCGGCTTTCCGGCTCCGAGGCTGCGGGCCGCCGTCGACGCGGTCATGGCGGCCGACGGCCTGATCGCGGTCACGCCCGTCTACAACGCGTCGTACAGCGGCCTGTTCAAGCTCTTCTTCGACGTCCTCGAGCGTGACAGCTTGGCGGGCAAGCCCGTGCTGATCGCCGCGACCGGGGGCACGCTCCGGCACTCGCTCGTGCTCGAGCACGCGCTGCGGCCCCTGTTCGCATACCTGGCTGCCGGCGTCGTGCCGACCGGGGTATATGCCGCCGCGGAGGATTGGGGTCGGTCGCAGACGTCCGCGGATCCGAGTCTGGTCGAACGCATCGAACGGGCCGGGACCGAGCTGGCGCGCGCCATGCTCGTCGTCGACGCGCAGGTCCGACAGGACCCGTTCGCCGAGCCGGTGCCGTTCGAGGACTTCGTCGCGTCGATGGCCGGCCGGCCGCCCGACGCGGCCGGTGAATAGCCGCTCGATGGGCTCGCTTCGGATCGCCCCCATTGCCTGGCTCGCTCTGGCGGTGCTCGTGGTCCTGTGGCTTGCACGCCCGGTCATCGGGCCGTTCCTCGTGGCCGGGGTCATCGCCTATGCCTTCAGCCCACTCGTCGGGGCCGGCCAGGCCCGAACGGGCTGGCCGCGGGTCGTGATCGTCGGCATCGGGTATCTGGCCTTGATCGCGCTGCTGGCGGTGCTGGTCGCGATCCTCGCGCCACGCGCCTCGCGTGAGCTCGCGAGCCTGGCCGAATCCGGTCCGGACTCGTTCGCAACGACGCTGCGCCAGGTCCTCGGCACAGACGCGGTCGACGTCGGTGGTCACCGGATCACGATCGCGATGATCGCGCAGGCGGTGGACGATCAGATCCAGGGCATCGTCGCCTCGCCTGGCGACGCCGCCCACGTCGCGACCGAGGTCGGCGCGTTCGCGCTCGACGCGCTGCTGACCCTCATCGTGGCGTTCTACCTGCTCGTCGACGGCGCGCGCTTTCTCGATCGGAGCCTGGCCCTCGTTCCGCCGCACGGGCGCGAACGCGCCGTCGAGATCCTCGGCCACATCCACGTCGTCCTGGGACGCTGGTTGCGCGGACAGCTGCTCCTCATCGCGCTCGTCGCGACGGTCGTGTACGTCGGCCTGGGTCCGGTGCTCCACCTGCCGTACGCGCTCGCGATCGGGCTGCTGACCGGTGTCCTCGAAATCATCCCGCTCGTCGGGCCCGCCATCGCGGCGGCGATCGCCGGTACGGATGCATTCGCCCGTGGCGGTGTCGGGCTGGCCGCCACGGTCCTGGTGTTCTTCTTCGTGCTGCGTCAGGTCGAGGATCAGCTCGTCATGCCGATCGTCGTCGGGCGCGTCGTCCACCTTCACCCGGTCGTGACGATCTTCGCGGTGCTCGTCGGGTTGAGCACCTACGGCGTGCTGGGCGGGCTCCTTGGGGTCCCGGTCGCGGCCGCCGCGAACGTCATCTTCAATGAGCTCTATCCGGTGCCGGACGCGGCCCCACCGCCCGGTCCGGGCGCCCCGCCCGAGCGTCCTGCCGGGGCGACGTCGCTCGGCGCGGAGGAGCGTCAGCCGGGCGCGTGATCCCGCGCCAGCTCTGCGGCGAGATTCGCGAACCAGCGATCGCCGGTGATCGCTGCGAGCTCGCGCAGCTGCTTGATGTGGATGCCGTGGTACTTGGCGTTCTGGACGTGCACCCGAAGGGAGTAATAACTGATCTGGCCCGGCACCTCGAACGATCGGCCATAGTGGCGCACGGTTGCCGCGGCACCCTGGATCAGCTCCCGGGCGTCGTTCGAGCCGGTCAGGAGGTAGTAGTCGTACAGCCCGAATAGCGCGAACAGGTGCCCGTTGAGCACGCGCATCGGCGGCGATTTCGGGTACTCCTCGAGCCACAGGTATCCGTCCCCGTCGACGAACACCGTCCATGGCACGCCGCTGGCACGCGGCCGCAGGAACGACGTGAAGATCGAATCCGCCAGCGTTCGGTACCGCTGTTCACCGGTCAGCTCGAACAGCCGGACCATGAGCGAGAGCGCCTGGCCCTCGGCCATGGCCGAGTACCACGGGGGCTTCATGACGTCGCGCCGGTTGCCGGCCAGCGTGAACGAGAACCGGTACGGGAAGTACAGGGCTCCGCGGGCCCGCGTCCCGATGGCCGCGAGTTGGTCGGCATACGTGCGGGCGCGCTCCAGATACCGCGGGTCCTCGTTGATGCGGTAGCTCTCGAGGTACGCCAGGGCCTGCTGGGCGATGGCGACGGGATGGTAGTAGCGCTTGCTATCGCGCTCGAACAGGACCACGCCGTGCCGATCGACCGGCGCCGGCGGTGTCAGCGCGACCGGATCCGAAAGGGCGTAGAAACGTCGCCCTGCGGGGAGCGCCGTCAGGGACCAGCTGATGGCCGTGAACGACATGGCCGGGCTGCCGAGCGTCGTCCGGAACCGGACGATCGGAACGGATCCTGGTTCGGGCGCGGTCGACGGTACGGGGCTGACTGCCGCGCTCGGCCCGGGGCTCGGCGCCGTCGCGCCGCCCGTGCCCGCGATCTGACCGCTCGCGCTCACCGGGAGCGGCACGTCGGAGCTCACGCCATCGGCTCCGAGAACCGGGCTTGCCGGAGGCATCGCGTTGGTATCGCCCGGTCGCTCGGTGCCAGGGCTCGGTGTGTTGCCGGTGCATGCCACGGCGACGGCGACGACCAGGCACAGCGAGACCGCGACGCGATGCGAGACCCACGCCGTGACGGATGCGCCCTGGTGCCGCCGAGTTGGTGCCATGCCCCTCCCGCGCGACATGGTGCCATGCCGCGTGCGGGCCGTGGTGATGGGGATCGCACGCCTGGCCACGGGCGGCGGACCGATTCTGGTGACCACCGGGGCCGGGACTTCGGGCCGAACGGCAGAGGCGGCCTCGCGCTCACCTTGGCAGACTGGCCGACGTCGTCGAAGCCGTCCCGGATCGGAGGAGCCAGCGTGGCATCGACCACAGGCTCGGCCGCGCTGCCGGCCGACACACCACACGCGGGCCGGCATTCCGGCGCGATCGCCGTCGAAAGCATGCTCGGTCCGACTCTGCGCTGCACCGGACTCCGCAAGCGCTTCGGGGAGCGCCAGGCGGTCGACGGGGTGAGCTTCGAGATCGCGCCGGGCGAGACGTACGGCCTGCTCGGCCCGAACGGCGCGGGCAAGACCACGACGATCTCGATGGTATGCGGAATCCTCGCCCGCGACGCCGGCGACGTCCTCATCGAAGGGCGCGCCCTGTCGGCCGCCGCGACGGCCGTCAAGCGCGTCATCGGCTACGTGCCGCAGGATCTCGCGATCTATCCGGACCTGACGGCGCGCGAGAACCTGCAGTTCTTCGGGCGGCTGTACGGCATGGCCGGCCGGGCCCTGACCGATCGCTGCGACGAGGTCCTGGAAATCGTCGATCTGGCCGACCGCGCGCGCGAGCGGACGGAGCACTTCTCGGGCGGCATGAAGCGCCGGCTCAACATCGCCATCGGCCTCCTCCATCGCCCGCGGCTGCTCGTCCTCGACGAGCCCACCGTCGGCGTCGACCCCCAGAGCCGCAATGCGATTCTCACCAGCGTCGAGGCGCTGAGCGCGGAGGGCATGGGCATCCTGTACACGACCCACTACATGGAGGAGGCCGAGCGCCTGTGCGATCGCGTCGGGATCATCGACGAGGGCCGCATCATCGCGGAGGGCAGCCGGCGCGAGCTCGTCGCGCTCGTCGGCGGGCTCGACAAGATCAGCCTCGTCGCGACCGGCGACCTCGGCGAGGCGGCCCGCGCGGTCGTGGCGATCGATGGGGTGCACGATGCCACCCCCGGCGAGGGGCGCCTCGACATCCTCGTCACCGAGGCTCGGCGGCGCGCTGCCGGAGCTGCTCGCGGCCGTATCCGGTGACGGCGTCGCGATCCGTTCGGTGGAGGTCGTGGAACCGGACCTCGAGGCCGTGTTCCTGCACCTCACGGGCAAGGCCCTTCGGGACTGATCGCTCGCCATGCCTGCCGCCATCGTCATCGCTCGGCGGATCCTCCGCCAACGCCTGCGCGACCGCTCGGCGATCGTGTTCTCGGTCGTGACGCCGCTCGCGCTCGCGCTCGCGTTCTCGGCGCTGATCCCGAACGAGTTCTCCGAGTTCCACACGCGCTATGTCGTCGTCGATGCCGACGGCGGCCACCTCGCGACGACCCTGGTCGACCATGCCCTGGGCGGGCTCGTCCGGGCGGGCGTCGCCGACGTCGATCGGGTCGCGGACGAGACCGCGGCCACGGCCGAGGTCCGTGACGGCACGGCCGGCGCCGCGATCCTCATCCCGAGCGGCTTCAGCGCCGCGATCCAGTCGGGCCGCGAGACCGACATTCGCATCCTGGGCGGCGAGTACACGGCCTCGGTCGAGATCGCGCGCTCCGCGGTTGCCAGATTCGCCAGCGACATCGGCGCCACGCAACTCATGATCGCAAGCGCCGCGGCCGGCGGTGCCACGATGGACGCGGCCCTTGTCGAGCACGCCCAGGCCGCAATGGCGTTGCCGACGCCGATCGCGATCAACGACGCCGCCACGGATCAGCTGCAAGCCAACCTGGCCACGTTCTACGGCGCCGCGATGGCGATCATGTTCGTGTTCTTCGCCACGCAGTACGGCGCGCTCGCGATCCTGGCCGACCGTCAGGCCGGGACCCTGAACCGGCTCCTCGCCGCACCCATCGCGCCGGCCTCGATCGTGCTCGGCTCGGCGCTGGCCGGATTGGTCCTGGGCCTGGTCTCGATGACCGTGCTCGTCCTGGCGACGACGCTGCTCGCGTCCGCGAGCTGGGGCCCGCCCGTGCTCGTGGCGGCGCTCGTGGTCGGCCGCCGACGTGGCCGCGATGGGCATCTCGGCCCTCGTCGCCACCCTGGCCCGGACGCCCCAGCAGGCAGGCGGTCTCAACGCCATCGTCGCGATCTCGATGGCAGCCATCGGTGGCGTGTTCATTCCCCTGAGCCAGGCGCCGTCGATCCTGGTCTCGATCTCGCAGGTCACCCCCCACGCGTGGTTCCTGCGCGGGATCAACACGCTGGCCGGCCCGGGCGTCGGCCCGGCCGACGTCGCGCTGCCGGTCGCCGTGCTCCTCGCGATGGGCGCCGCGACGGGCGCGATCGGTCTGGGCAGGGCGCGCCGGAGCCTGGTCGCATGAAGCTGCTCGCCATCGTCCAGACCAACATCGTGCGGACCCTGCGCGATCGGCTCGGCCTGTTCTTCATCGTGCTCATGCCGCTCATGCTCATCGTCGTCCTGGGGCTCATGTACGGTGGCCAGAACACGGCCCGCGTGGGCGTCGTCGACGCCGACGGTGGCGCGCTCGCGGGCGACCTCGTGACGGCGGTGTCGGCGTCGGCCGAGATCCGCATCGACGCCCGGACGTACGCCTCGACGACCGAGCTCGCGCGACGCGGTGGCGCGCGGCTACGTGGAGGTCGGCCTCGTCATCCCGGCCGGGTACAGCCTCGACCTCACGGCCGGCCGCGACGTCTCGGTCGACCTCGTGACCGCCGGCACGCCCGTCTCGAGCGCGGTCCGCACGACCGTCGAGCGAGCCGTGGCCGATCAGGCAGCGCTCGTTCGTGCAGCGCGCTTCACCGCCGAGCTGACCGGCGTGCCCTTCCAGCAGGCGCTGGCCACGGCCAGAGCCAGCGCCGCTCAGGCGGCCGGGGTGGGCGTCGGGGTCGAGTCCGTCGCGAGCTCCACGACCACCTCGGGCACGACCGGCTTCGACCTGGGCGCCCAGAGCCAGGTCATCCTGTTCATGTTCCTGACGGCACTGACCGGGGCGGTCGAGCTCATCACGACCAGGCAACTCGGCATCTCGCGGCGGATGCTCGCCACGCCCACGGGGCCATGGACGATCATCGTCGGCGAGGGCCTCGCCCGGGTCCTCATCTCGCTCTTCCAGGGCACGCTCATCGTCGTCGCCTCGGCGCTCCTGTTCGGCGTCAACTGGACGGATCCGATCGTGACCGCGGCCATCGTCGTGGCGTTCGCCCTCGTCTCGGGCGGGGCCGCACTGCTGGTCGGGACGCTCGCCTCGAACACGAGCCAGGCCGGAGCCCTGGGGCCGGCGCTGGGCATGCTCCTCGGCCTGCTGGGCGGCACGATGGTCCCGGCCGAGGTCTTCCCGGACGTCATGCGCACGATCTCCCATGTCACGCCCCACGCCTGGGCGATGGACGCCTTCCGAGCCGTCAGCCTGCATGGCGCCGGGCTCGTTGACGTGCTGCCGCAGCTGGCGGTCCTGCTCGGCTTCGCAGCGGTGCTCCTGACCGTGTCGGTCGTTCGCTTCCGGCGTGTGCTGCTCAGCGGTGGTTGAAGCGGCCCGCTAAGCAGCCCGCTCGGCAGTGCGCGGGAGGGCGCGGCCAGAGGCGGCGCCAGGAGTCCAGGGCAGGGGCCGGCGGCCCTCAGGCGGCGAGGCGCGCCGCCAACACGTTGCGGTCGACGGCACGGAACCAGACCCAGTACAGCGCGGTCGCGATCGAGTACAGGCTGATGATCGTGACGAAGTTGACGGCGTAGCCGGCCTCGAATCCGAGGGTCGCCTGGAGGATGGCGTACCAGCTGCCGCCGATCACCCAGCCGGCCTGCCACAGGACGCTCATCGCGGCCGAGAGCGTGGCCCGCTCGGCGGTGCTCACCTGCTCCATTGCGAAGGCGGTGAAGATCGGGTTGCCGGCGTTCATTAGCGAGTTGCGGACGGCCATTGCCGTGATCACGAGCCACAGGACCGGTGAGAACCCCAGGACGACGAGGAACGGGATGCTCGCCGCCTGCACGATCACGACCGAGGTGATCTGGCCGAACCGCCGGGCAAGGACGGGCTGCGCGAGGATGGCCGCGACGGTGCCCAGGCTGGTGATCGCGAACACGGCATTGAGCGAGGTCAGATCGAGACCGAACTTGCGCTGGACGAACACGTTCAGGAACGGGATGACCTGGCCGGCTCCGATCGAGATCAGGAATCCCGGCAGGACCAGGCGCACGAAGCGGCCGCGATCGCGCACGACCAGCCCGAGACGCGCCCGACGGCGCCGGGGATCGGGCGGGAACACGGCCGGCTCGCCGATACGAAGGAGGCGCGGGCCGGCCGTCGTGCGGGGCCGATCATCGGTGAGGAAAGCCACGCTCGCCAGCCCTGCGACCAGCAGGCCGGCCATGAGCACGAGGATCACGCGGTACGTGCCGGGTCCGGACGGGTCGAGTCCGATCAGGCCGGCAACTGCCGCGGCGACGACCCCGCCCAGGATCGCGGCGACGACGTTGGTCACGTTCTGGATCGCGTACTGGACCGCGAACAGCTCGTTGCGGTGATCGGCGTCGCTGTGCTCGGTCAGGAACGGCGCCTGCACGACCTGGAGCGCCTGCTGGCCGACGGACCACAGGGCGGCGAACAGCAGGATCGCCGGTAGCGCCTCGACGAGGAGAAGACCAACGAGGGCGACGAGCCCGAGGCCGATGCCCGCCGCGATGATCGTGCGTCGGCCGACGCGATCCGATGCGGCGCTGGCCGGGAAGGCGATGAGCGCCCCCGCGACCGCGGCCACGGTCGACACGAGGCCGATCGTCGCGGTCGAGAACCCGAGCGACGCGAGGTACAGGTTGAAGTCGATCCAGTACAGGCTCAGGGCGGCGCCCGCGACGAGCGACGTCACGAGGAACAGGCGCGCGTCACGATGAAAGCGGCGCAGCATCTCCAGCCGGCGCCACCAGGCCGTTGGCGAGTCGGTGGCCGGCGTGGGCCTGGAACCCCGGCCCGCTGATGCGGGCGAGGTCGGCGAGGGCGGTTCCGGGGCAGAGGGCCCGTCAGGCCGCCGAGGGTCAGGCGATCGCGGGCGGTTCACGCTGTCAGAAGAAGGTCGTGCACCACGGCTCGTCGCGAACGGCGAAGAGCGCATCGGCCTCGTGGAGCGCCCCCGGTCGATGCTCGTCCGCGCCGCCCGCTCGTGTCGCGTCGCGCAGGCGCGTGCCGCCCAGGTATGCGGCACCGAGCGCAGCGATGTCGACCGTCAGGTCGGGCTGGCTGTCCACGAGCCGGCATGCCGCACCGTCACGCGCCGCTTCGAGCCGAACCCGCAGGCGGCCACCCGGCGCGTCGCCGTCGACGACCTCGAGGACGAGGCTGGCGCTCGTTTCGTAGGACCGCGCCTCGAGCGCGACCGGGACATCGAGCAGGCGCACCCACAGGCCATCGCCGACATCGCTCATGACGGCCGCGCGGGCATTCGACAGCAACCACGGCAGGGGATCCGACGGGCTGCGGCCTTCGGCCCGAATCGTGGTCACGAGGTCGACCTCGGACAGGAACCGCCAGAGGGCCGCGGTCGCCGCGTCGCTGAGCGCGAGGAGCTCGTCGAGGATGAGCAGGCTGCGGGACTGTCGGTCCTCCCACTTGACCTCGACGTGATAGCGCGCGTAGCCGTCGACCGCGCCGGCCGCGTCACGATGGACGGCGACGAAGCCGCGCCAACGCGTGCCCCACGCGGTGTCACGCCCGAGGTCGAAGTGCCAGCGGTAGTCGCGACGGCGAATCTCGCCGACCTGACGCGCGCGCCAGGCCTCGAATGCGGTCATGAGCAGCGGCTTGGCATCGCCCGGCGCGACGAGCTCGACGGTCCCGGTGGTGGGCGCGACGACGGACCCGTCTCGCGTCTGGATGGTCCACGTCGCGACCGTGGTCGCCGGCCCGTAGCCGAAGCGGCGGTAGATCGGGTACTCGGATGCGTACAGGAGCGCAACGACCTCGCCGCGCCCGCGGCTCGCCGTGTGCTCGGCGGCCACCAGCGAGCGCAAGATGCCACGCCGTCGATGCGTCGGCAGAACACCGACTCCGGACACCGCTGCCGCAAACACGCTGCCGAGCCCGGGCACGGTCAGCTCGGTCGCCCAGGATCGGAGCGTCCCGACGATACGCTCGCCCTCGAACGCGGCCCACGTGCGGCCCAGATCCCACAGGCCCTGGACCTCGCCGGCTATCGCGGCGGTGTCGGGCCGCTCGAGGAAGCCGGTGCTCACGGTATCGAAATAGGCGGGCAGCTCGGACTGCTCGATGGTTCGCACCACGGGGATCATGGGTGGACAGTAGCATCCGACACACCACTCGAGACGTGCCGGATGGCCAGTCTCGGCGCGCCTGGTGTCTCGCGCCTCGCGGCGCCGCGCCTCGGTTGAGGCGGTAGAAGTGGTGTAACGCGGGAGCGCGGAGGGCCGGAGTGACGAGACGTCGGCCACCGCGGAGCCCCAGACTCGTCGAGACGACCAAGTCATCGACGAAGGAGCACCACGATGGCCGAGGGGCACAGCATGACGGCCGGCGAGCGCGCCGCCAAGACCCTGCTCGACGAGCACGCCGACGTCCTGCATGAAGCGGTCGCGATGGTCGTCGCGCAGCTGATGGAGGCCGAGATCAGCGCCGAGATCGGCGCTGTCCACGGTGAGGTCAGCCCCGATCGCCTGACCCACCGCAACGGGTACCGCCCGCGGATCTGGGAGACGCGGGTGGGCGAGCTCGAACTGCTCGTCCCCCGCAAGCGCAGTGGCGAGGCGTACTTCCCCTCATTCCTCGAGCCCCGAAGGCGATCCGAGCAGGCGATCGTGGCAGTCGTCATGGAGGCGTAGGTCAACGGCGTGTCCACGCGCAAGGTCGACCGCCTGGTCGAGCAGCTCGGCATCAGCGGGATGACCAAGGACCGGGTGTCGGCGCTGTGCCGGGGTCTCGACGAGAAGGTGGCCGTGTTCCGCGGACGGCCGCTCGAGGGCGACTACCCGTACCTGTGGCTGGACGCCAAGATCGTCAAGGTCCGGGATCGCGGCCACGTCTACCCTAAGGCGCTCGTGATCGCGTACGGCGTCCACGAGTCCGGCCGGCGCGAGGTGATCGGGCTCGACATCGGCGAGATCGAGACCGAGACGTTCTGGGTCGCCTTCCTGCGCTCGCTCCGGGAGCGTGGCCTGAGTCGGCGTCCCGCTGGCCATCAGCGACCAGCACACGGGCCTCACGAACGCGATCGCCCGGATCCTCGCCTGCCCCTGGCAACGCTGCACCGTCCACTTCGTGCGCGACATGCACCGCCACTGCCGACCAAGCCAGCGGGGCATGGTGTCGGCCGCCCTGCGCGAGATCTTCAACGCCGACGACCAGGCGACCGCCCGGGAGCGCGCCGGCCAGGTGATCGAGCGCCTCGCGGGTCCGGTGCCCAAGGTCGCCGAGCTGCTTACCGAGGCCGAGGAGGACCTGCTCGCGTTCTATCGGTTCCCGGCCGTCCACTGGTCGAAGCTGCGCTCCACGAACCCGCTCGAGCGGGTCAACCGCGAGATCGGCCGGCGGGCCGACGTGGTCGGCATCTTCCCCACCGACGCCTCGGCACTCCGACTCGCCGGCGCCCTGCTCATCGAGCAGAACGACGAGTGGCTCGTGGGTCGGCGCTACCTGTCCGAGGAATCACTCGCGCTCATCCTTCGAGACCCAGCTGAAGCCGACAGCGAGGAGGTGAAGCAGCTTCCTGCAGCCTGACCAGACCGACGAGGCGTTACACCACTTCGTACGACTTGACCCGCGCCTCGCGTGTCCGCGCTCGCCGCGCCCGATTGCGGATCACGTTGGCCAGGGCTTGTCGTGGGTGGCATGATGCCGCCATGGTCGAATACGGCAACGGCATCGGGCAGGGCCCGGCCGGACAGGTGGGTGGGACGCATCCCGCCGGCGGGTCGGTCGACGTCGGCACGTCACTCGGTCGGTTCGTCACGGACTCCGCGCACACGATCTCGACGCTGCCGCCGACGGTCCTCGTTGCGGGCATCGTCCTGTTGTTCGTCGGCTTGATGATCCTGCGCCGAGCCTTCTAGGGCAGCGGACCCGGGGCGGACCGCGTAGAGCGGCCATGGCGGCTCCGTTTCCATGCACAAGGCGCATCAACGGACCGCTGAGTGGCCCCGTGATGCGGCGCGCGCTTCAACTGGCACACCTGCCCGGCAATCCGAGTCATCGGGTGAATGATGGGCGTCCCCGGCTGCCCGTTGCGTTGCCGGGCGCATGACGCCTCGTGCCGGGCCCAGCCGCAGGCGCGAGACGCCGTGTCGGGTCGTCAGTCGATCGTGCGCCGGAGCGCAGCCTCGGTCTGGCTGTCGAGCGTCGTTTGGATGACGTCGCCGTGGTGGCCCCGCAGTGCCGCGAAGACGGCATCCTCGTGCGCCTCCTTGACAACGAGGAACAGCGCCGAACGCCCCGGCCGCAGCGTCTCCTTGACCTCGGCCTCGAAGCGTCCGCTCACGCCGGTGTCCATCGCCACGCCCACGGCCGCGCCGGCCGCGGCCCCGATGGCCGCACCGATGGGCGGGAACATGAACGTGACGACCGCGCCGAGCAGCGCCCCGAGCACGGTCGCGGTCTCGGTCGTTCCGCTGACCTCGTTCTTGACATGTGCCGTCCCGTCCGGATCGCGCTCGATGATGGCCGTGTCCTCGAGGCGGATCTGGCCGGCGTGCTCGAGTCGGCGCAATCCGTCGAGCGCGGTTCGCGCCTCGTCGAAGTGGTCGAACGCGATGACGATGAGCTGGTTCATGTGCGACCTCCGGATGGCGCGTCGGTCCAGCCTACTCGTCTCCGGCCGAACGGTCGGCACGGGGGCCGGGTCGAGACTGCGCCCGCTCGCGTGTCCAGCCCTCCCGTGAGGGCCCGTCGGGTCAGTCCAGGGTCGGCCGGGGACCATCGTGCTCGCACGGCCGATCCAGGCCATGATGTGGGACGCAACGGACGCAGGCAGCGGGTGGCGCACATGACCGAAGCAGGCGATCAGCCTCGGGCTCGCACGGAGGCTCGGGTCGAGGACCCGGCCCGGGTCGCCGACGAGCGCGATCGCCTGCTCCAGCTGCTCGAGCCGCTCGCCGTCGAGTTCGAGCTCTTCGCGTGCGACCCCGCCCTGGCCGACACGGCCCAGTTCTGCGCCGCATACGGCTTCGACCTCGAGGACTCCGCGAACACCATCCTCGTCGCCGGCAAGGCCGAGCCACGGCGCTATGCCGCCTGCGTCCTGCTCGCTCCGCACCGCCTCGACGTCAACCACACCGTCCGCGACCGGCTCGGCACCCGGCGCGCGTCGTTCGCCGGCGCGGACGAGACACGCGAGCTGACCGGTATGTCGATCGGGGGCGTCACCCCGTTCGGGCTGCCCGAGACCCTGCCGGTGTGGGTCGACGACGCGGTCATGCATCGTCCTCGGATCGTGCTCGGCGGCGGCAGCCGGAGCTGGAAGGTGATCGCCCCGCCGGCGATTCTGCTGGCGCTGCCCTCGGTCGTCGTGGTCGACGGACTGGCCGCTCCCCCGCCAGCCTGACGGCGCCAACGCGCACGGCGTCGCGTCCGACGGGTCGAACCGGGCCGTGTGGCACTTGCCGCCGCCCCTGGTCGGCGGACGATGAAGCGGTGGCACGAGGGCCGTCGTGGGCGGCACCGAGGAGGTCATCGACCCATCACTGCCCGAAGGAGGACGGCCGTGCGAGTGCTCGTCGTCCATGCCACGTGCATGGGCTCGACCGCCGAGATTGCCGAGCGGATCGCGTCCAGGCTGCGTGCGGCAGGGCTCGAGACCAGCGTCGAGCCGGCCGGCGAGGCGCCCAGCCCGAACGGGTTCGACGCCGTGATCGTCGGCAGCGCGGTGCACGGCAGCCGCTGGCTCGAGCCCGCGCTCGCGTACCTCGAGCGCAATGCGGCCGCGCTCGCGCTGCAGCCGCTGTGGCTGTTCAGCAGCGGGCCGGTCGGGGACCTGGCGCGACGGCTGGAGGCGCAGCCACCGAAAGGAATCGATCGCCTCGCGGAACGGCTCGGCGCTCGCGGGCAGCGCGTGTTCAATGGCGCGCTCGATCGTCGGCGGATCGACGGCGCCGAGCTCGGCTCCATCGAGCGGATCGTCGCGCGGACCCTCATCCCCGAGGGTGACTACCGCGACTGGGCCACGATCGAGGCATGGGCCGACGAGATCGCGGCCCGTCTTGACCCGGGGCATCCGACCGGCGGCCGCGACCTGGCGCTGATCCGCTTCGGAACTCCAAGGGCGGTGCTGCCCGGTCAGCCCACCCCGCTCGGGGCCGGCAGCCAGAACCAGACGCGCGTCGAACCGTCGCTCAATTCGGCTCCGACCTGGCCGCCCGCCGACTCGATCACCTGACGCACGATGGCCAGTCCGATCCCGGCCCCGCCCCGCCCGGCCGCACGGGACTTGTCGACCCGGTAGAAGCGCTCGAACACGTGCGGCAGATCCTCGGGCGGTATGCCGGGTCCGGTATTGGACACGCTCACGAGCGCATCGCCGGGACGCGCCTCGGCACGCACGCTGATCCGCCCGCCCCTGGGCGTGTACCGCACCGCGTTCTGCAGAAGGTTGCTCAGGACCTGGGCTGTGCCGTCGGGGTCACCGCGGGCCGCCAGCCGTCGGGGGACGTCGACCGCGAGATCGAGACCGGCCGACTGCATGAGCGGGCGGGCGACCTCGACGGCCGATCGGATGGCACGCGCGAGATCGAGCTCCACGATCGAGGCGCTCCGCCCGGTGTCGCCCGACGACAACGTGTCGAGCGAGTGGGACAGGCGCACGAGGCGCTCCGCCTCCTCCCAGAGTGAAATCGAGCGTGTCCCGGTCGGGCGCGATGACCCCGTCGCGCAGGGCCTCCAGGTAACCCTTGAGGTTCGTGAGCGGGGTGCGGAGCTCGTGGGCGGCGTTTGCAATGAATTCGCGGCGAATGCGCTCCTGGTCCTCGAGGGCAGCCGCCATCTGGTTGAACGAATCGGCCAGGCTCGCGATCTCCTCCGGCCCGGAGCGTGGAATCCGCGCGGCATAGTCGCCGCGTGCGATGCGCCGGGCCGCGGTTCCCACCTCGCGCAGCGGGCGAGCCAGCCGCGATCCGACGATCGCGGCCAGGACCAGGGCGACCAGGATGGCCACCACCGCGGCTACCCCCACCACGGTCACGACGCTCTCCTGGAACATCGCGGCGCTCGCCTCGACGGACTGACCGTGCTCGGCCATCAGCTCGCTGAAGCGCTGCGCGCCGATCACCCCCACGCCCAGGGCCAGGATGGCCAGGGCGATGCCTGCCACGACGAGCGCGGCCAGAGCGATCCGGGTCGCGATACCGCCGGGACCGCGCCTCACGCGCGACCTCCCGAAACGGCCTCGGCGCTCGACGGCGCGGCGCGATAGCCGACCCCGCGAACCGTGGCCACATAGCGCGGTCGGTCAGGGTCGTCGTGCAGCTTGTCGCGCAGCCGACGGATGTGGACGTCGATCGTTCGATCGAGGATGTCGAGCCCGTCGTCGCCATACACGAGATCGAGCAGCCGCTCGCGGGTGAGAACCCGGCCGCCGGCCGCGACCAGGGCGGCCAGGAGCCGGAACTCGACGTTCGTCAGGGCGACCTCCCGATCGCCGACCCGTACCTCGAACCGATCGCGATCCAGCACGAGATCGGCATGGCGGAGCGTGGCGCTCTCGGCCGCGGGAGTCTCGCTGCCGGTCGTGCGCTCCAGGACCCGCCGCACGCGCAGCACGAGCTCCGCCGGCGAGAAGGGTTTGGGCACGTAGTCGTCCGCACCGGCGGCGAGGCCCGAGATCCGGTCGTTGGCCTGGCCGAGGGCCGAGAGGACGATGATCGGGGTCTGGTCGTGCCGGCGGACGGCACGCAGCACGGCGAGGCCGTCGACCTCGGGCAGCATCAGATCGAGGATGACGAGCGCGGGCGCCTCGAGCCCGATCGCGGCCAGCGCGTCACGCCCGTCCTCGGCCTCGCACACGCGATAGCCGTCGCGCTCGAGGTACGTCCGGACGAGCCTGCGGATCTTGGCGTCGTCGTCGACGACAAGGATGGGTCGCTCCGGTATCGAGCTCATCGTGTTCGCAATCCTAGCCGTCGGGGCGCGAGCCGGAACACCGTCCGGTCTTATTCCAGCAGAACGGCAGACGCCGACGGTCGGCCCGAGCCGTTCAGGGCTCGGGCCGACGTCCTTGCTTGTGCCTCTCCGGGGAATGCGCTCAGCGATGGCCGTTGCCGCTGCCGGCGACCGGGATGACCGGGCACTCGAACATGTTGGCCGGCGTCGAGGCGATGTCGAGCCAGCCGTTTGCCGCGTACATCTCCACTTGGCTGCCGCTCGTGAGCTGCACGGGCGTCGTGTGCCAGGTCACCGGCAGCACGCGCCATCGACCGCCGCGGAAACCGGAGTCGCCGGGTGCCGCCGCGGCGACGTTGATCAAATCGCCGCCGAGGGCATAGATCGACTCGAACGAGCTCACCGGGGCGCCGGTGCCCGAGAAGTCGGTCGGGGTCCCGATCGTGCGGTAGCGGACGCCGTCCGCGTAGAACGAGAGCGAGGGCGGTCCGCCGGCGGCGACCGGCCCCGCGACGACGCTGAGGGCGAACAGTCCGGCTGCCGCCGCGGACAAGAGCTTGCGCATGGATGCCTCCTGTGTGGCGTGGGCTCCCGGGTGGAGCGCAACGCATCCTGCATTCGGCCCATGAAGGCGTCGTGATGCTCCGATGACGGTTGCGTGACGGCCGTCGAGGTCGTCGGCTGCTGAAACGCGCTTGTCATGCCGACCGAAGACGCGCCGGGCATGGCCGTGCCGGCCGATCTGCCACGCTCCGCGGCATCCCCATGCTCAACGCAACGCTTGGCCTGTCCGCGGCGGTCGTCGGCGTGGCCACCCTCATGCTCCTGGTCGCGGGACGCTGGCCGATCGGCGGCTACGTCCTGCGTTCTGCCCTGCTCGTCGTGCTCGTTCTCGGCGTCGCGACGGCGCTGGGCCTCGTCGACGTCCGCGCCCTGCGCGCGGCGCCGCCCAATCCTGCGGACCCGGTCTCGCTCGTCGGTGCGGCGGTGCTGGTCGTCGCGCTGCTCACCCCGCGGCGCTGGTGGGCGGTCGGCAGCATCACCTTCGCGAGTCTGGTCGTGGCAACCGTCCTGTATGCGATGTACCTGGTCAGCGTGACCGTCGCATTGACCAATGGACCCCTCAGCTTCGTGCTGGGCCTTCTGCTCCTCGGGTTCCAGGTGGTGGCGCTGTCGCTGATGATCGCGAGCCTGTTCGAGATGATCGACGCGCTGTGCCGGCCGCTCGAGACACCGCCGCCGCCGGCACTGCCCGCCTCACCAGAGGACTGGCCGACGGTTGCGTTCCAGTTGCCGGTCCACCAGGAGCCGCCCGAGCTGGTCCTTGGAACGATCAGGTCCCTGCTCGCGCTCGATTACCCGCCCGAGTCGCTGGTCATCCAGGTGCTCGACAACAACACCACCGACGAATTGCTCTGGCGACCGGTCGAGGACGAATGCCGGCGCCTGCGCGAGGCCGGCCACCGTGTCCAGTTCGTGCATCTCGAAGACTGGCCGGGGTTCAAAGCCGGCGCCCTCAACTACGGGACTGCCCATCTGCCCGACGACGCGGCGATCCTGGCCGTGCTCGACGCCGACTACCTGGTCCAGCCCGGCTTCCTGCGCACGGCCGTGCCGTACTTCGAGGACCCCGACGTCGCGTTCGTGCAAACACCGCAGGAATATCGGGAATGGGAATCGAGCGCCTTCTACCGCGCCTGCCACACGGGCTTTGCGTACTTCTTCGCGGTGGGCATGATCAGCCGCTCGTACCGCAACGCGATCATCTTCGCGGGCACGATGGGCCTCATCCGCCGCGCCGCGCTCGACGAGGTCGGCGGCTGGGACGAGAACATCATCACCGAGGACGCCGAGGCGAGTCTGCGCATCCTCGCCCGCGGCTACCGGGGCATCTACGTGCCCCGTCCATTCGGCAAGGGCATCATGCCCCTGACCTACGAGGGCCTGCGCGGACAGCGCTTCCGGTGGGCATTCGGCGGGATGCAGATCCTGCGCAAGCACTGGCGCAGCCTCCTGCCCTGGAGTCGATCGTCGCTCAGCCAGCGCCAGCGGCGTGACTACCTGCTGGGTGGCCTCGGCTGGTTCAACGACGCGCTGACCCTGGGCTTCGCGCTGTTCGTGGCGGCGACCGCGCTCGGCGTCCTGACCCGTCACCCGTTTGTCGTCCAGCGCCTGCAGGGTCTGGGCCTCGTGCTGCCGCTGCTGTACATCGCGCTGGGTCTGATCCGCTACCTGTGGGGCCTGCGGGTGGCGACGGGCGCCAGCCTCACCGAGGCGGCAGCGGCCATGCGCGTGAACCTGAGTCTGTCGTGGATCGTGACGCTGGCGCTCATCCGGGGCAGCATCGAGAAGCGCGGCGTGTTCCTGCGGACGCCGAAGTTCCAGGGTCCGGCCAGCGTCCGCTCCCTGCGACTGGTGTGGGTCGAGGTCGTGCTCGGGCTCGGTGCACTCGTGCTCGCCGTCGCCGTGGTGGTCACGACCGGTCTGTCAGGCCTGACGCTCACGGTCGGCGTCCTGCTGGCCTGGAGCGCGCTCATCTACGGCTCGGCCTTCGAGTACGCGATGGGTGACCCGACACGGCCACCGACTGCCCTGCGCGACAAGGCGGCGCTGGAGCTCACCGAGGGCACGGTCGGGCGAGCCCTTCAGCGTGCGCCGGCCGTGGGCGCCGTCACGGCGGCGCTCGTGGGCGTGCTCATCGTGGCAGGTGCCCTGGCATTCGAGAGCGCTCGTCCGGTCGTGCCCGGCGTTTCCAGCGGTGTGCCACCGGGCGACATCTCCGCCATCGCGCCATCACCGGCGCCGTCGGTCGGCGCCTCCGCCTCGCCGGCGGCCGGCGCGTCACCCAGCGGCCTCGCCCCGAGTGCCTCGCCAGGGCCGTCGTCCGGGGCGTCGCCCGCGGCGACCCCCGTGCCTGCCACGCCAGCCCCGAGCCCGCCACCGACACCTGCCGCGACACCTGCCACGCCAGCCCCGAGCCCGCCACCGACACCTGCCGCGACACCTGCCGTGACACCCGCCGCGACCCCGCCACCGACACCGGCGCCGACACCCGTGCCCTCGACCGCCACGAGCCTGACGCCGGCGCCGGCGCCGGCCCTGTCGGCGGCGAGCTCGGCCAGCGCGATCAGCGTCGGACCGCCGGGCGCGATCGCCCTCGCTTCGCCGCCAGGGCCACTCGACGTCCCGGGCAGCATGTGACGGCAGGGCGATCCGTAACGAACCTGAGAGATCGACGGCCGCTCGCATGTCTGCGCGTCCGATCGGAACGGCGCTAGCCTCGATTGGATCCACGTTCGCGCCTGGGCCCCGTCCCGGGACCCCGAGGGGTGCGCAGACCGGAGGTGCGACGAGACATGAACGCTGACGCGATCGGGCTGCTCATCCTGCGCGCCGTGGTCGGCCTGACCTTTGCGACACATGGCGCCCAGAAGGCGTTCGGATGGTGGTCCGGACCTGGCTGGACTGGCTGGCAGAAGGCCATCGAGCGCATGGGCATGCAGCCCACCGGCACGTGGGCCGCGATCTCGGTCGGCGCCGAGCTCATCGGGGGCAGCCTGCTCGCGATCGGCTTGTTCACGCCCGTGGCGGCGGCGGCGCTCATCGCGCAGTCGATCGTGATCGTCCTGCTCGTCCACCTGCCGAACGGCTTCTTCAACGCGCGGCGCGGGATCGAGTTCCCGCTCAGCCTGGGGGCCGGCGCCGTCGCGCTCGGATTGCTCGGCCCGGGCGGGATCTCGGTGGATGCGATGCTCGGCTTCGTGCCGTCCGCGACGATCGATTACGCGTTCGTGGCCGTCGGCATCGTCGGCGGCCTGGCCGCGACAGCCGTTCCGCGGCTAGCCGTCGCCGCGCGCGACACGCACGCCCCGGAGCCCCGCTGAGGCGGCTCAGCCGCGGCCGAGGAGGCGGGCAAGCAGGCGCGCCGGACCTTCGGCGATCGGCGCGAGGACCGGGGCGGGCAGCACCCCGCGAATAACCTCCGCGAGCGAGCGAGCCGCGGGTTCACGCGTCTCGTCGACGGTCTCGAGGATGGTCGCGCGTGCCAACTCGGGATCGGGCACGCTGCTTCGGGCGGACAGGGTCGGGTTCATGACGGGTCACCTGGGTTCGCGGGCTGTGAGCTGAGGCCTCTCGAGCCTACGCCGGCCGGCCCTGCCCGGACAATCCCCCGTCCGTGGCGGTCCGAATGTCGATGACTCCCGGCCCCTCGTCGGCGAGCCGGCGGACGTCAACGGCAGCGGGATGAACGCGGTCCTCGTCCTTCACGGGCGGTCGTCGACCGAGACCCAGCGCCGATCCAGCGGCAGATGGAGGACGGTCGGGCCGTCGGCGGCAAGTGCGGTGCGCAACGCGGTCTCGACATCGGCCTCACGCTCGACACGCTCGGCGCGGGCGCCGAGTCCGCGGGCCACGGCCGCAAAGTCGATCGGACCGAGGTCGGTGGCCGGTGCCCGCCTGCCTGGACGTCGCTCCTGGTGCATATGGATCGTGCCGTAACGCTCGTTGTCGAACACGAGCACGACGAGCTTGACGCGCTCGCGGACCGCGGTCTCCAGCTCGGCCATCGACATCGCAAAGCCACCGTCACCGGCGAGGGCCACGACGGGCCGATCGCGATGAACGATCCCGGCACTGATGGCGGCCGGCAGGGCGTAGCCCATCGCGCCCGAGGTCGGACCGAGAAACGTGCCCGGTCTGCGGAAGCGAAAGCCACGCGCGAGCCAGCCGCCGAAGTTGCCGGCGTCGGTCGCCACGATCGGCCGTGTCGGGCAGGACGGCGCGCAGGCGTCGCGACGACCTTACCCGGATGCACGCCCGGGCCCGTCCCAGTCGCCGTCATCGACACGTGACGCGGCCTCCCACGCGGCCCGGTCGGCCTCGTTCGCCTCGTCCCGGGCACGGACATTCTCCGCGTCGAGCACGCCGCGCTCCAGGCGCCGTGCATCGCGGCCCGCAGGAACCCTCCGGCGTCGGCCGCGAGCGCCAGGTCCGGTCGTCGCAGACCCACGACCGCCGCCCGCGGCTCGAGGTCGACATGGGCCCAGCGCAACCCGTCACGTGGGACCTGGTAGCCGAACGTCGCGACCTCGTTGAGCCGGCAGCCGAGCACCAGCAGGGCGTCGGCGGCCTCGAGTCGTTCGCGCACGGTCGACGGCGCGCAAGTAGCCGGTCATGCCCAGGTACAGCGGATGGTCGTTGGAGATGACGTCGCCCCGCCGCCAGGAGGCCATGACCGGGACGTGGAGCAGCTCGGCGAAGCTGAACGAGGTCCTTCGAGGCACGTGAGCGCAGGACACCGGCACCCGCCAGGATGACGGGTCGGCGGGCGGATGCCAGCAGCTGGATGACCGATCGAACGACCTCGGAATCCGACCCGGCCGACCGTGGCGCGGGGCGTCACGAGCTCGGTCGCGGGAAGTTCGGCGTCGAGGACGTCCTCGGGTACGGACACGAGCACCGGGCCCGGCCGGCCGGAGAGCGCGTGACGGACGGCGTCGGCAATGACACCCGCCGCCGCGCCCGGTTCGTCGATCTCGCCGGCCCACTTCGCGAGGCGCCCGACGCTTGCCGGCTGGTCGATCTCCTGGAACGCCTCCCTGCCACGGAAGCCTCGCTCGACCTGGCCGACCAACGCGAACATGGGCGTGGAATCGGCTCGCGCGGTGTGGATGCCGATGGCGAGATTGGCGGCCCCGACTGCCCGCGTCCCGAGACACGCGGCCGGGCGACCGGTGAGCTGGCCATATGCCTCGGCCATGAATCCGGCGCCATTCTCGTGACGAGTCGCAACGACGCGGATGCCGACGTCGCCGAACGCCTCGAGCAACGGCAGGAAGCTCTCGCCGGGCACCGTGAACGCGAACTTGACACCTGCCGCATGGAGGCTGGCCGCGATATGGCCGGCGACGGTCGCGGGTGCGGAGGCCGGTATCTCGACGGACTCGCCGGTCGTCGGACTGGCGAGCGACTCGGCCTCGGGCGGCGGCTCGGGCTGTACGGCATCGACGATCTGTTCTACGTCGGGCTCGACCGCCGACGGCTCGGGCTCTGTCGACGCCTCGGTTGACGCGGCCTCGACGATCCGTTCGATGTCGGGCTCGGCCTCGGGCGACGCCTCGGGCTGTGCGGCCTCGACGATCCGTTCGACCTCGGGCGGCGACTCGTCCGGCGCATCCTCGGACTGCTCGCCCGCAGTGGGCGCAGCCTCGAGATCTGGCTGGCTGCTGGACGCCGGTTGGGGTGTCCGCAGGAACTTGTCAGTCGTCATCGTCAGGCCACTCGCTCGGTCGCCGGAGCGCTGGTCGCGACAGGAGTCGCGATCGCGACGGCGAGCAGGACGGAACCACCAGGAGCACTAGTCGGGGAGCACCGGCGAAGTCTACCGCGCGCGTTCCGCCAGCGCTCATGCGAGGACGGAACAGGCTCGGCCGGGCCACCGCCGACGTCTTCTCCCGACTCGCCCTCCGAGGGCCTCCTAGCGGTAGTTCTGGAACTGCAGGGGCACCGGCTCGTCGAGCTCCCGCAGCCGCACGATCACGCGCTGCAGGTCGTCCTTGCTCTTGCCCGAGACCCGGATGGCATCGCCCTGGATCTGCGACTTGACCTTTGGAAACTCGTCGCGGATCAGCTTGGACAGCTTCTTCGCGAGATCCTCCGGAAGACCCCGCCGCAGACCGACCACCTGCCGGACCCGGTTGCCTCCGGCGGGCTCGACCTCGCCCCAGTCGAAGATCTTGAGCGACAGATTCGCGCCGGAGCGCCTTGCTCTCGATGATGTCGCGGACCGCCTTCGCCCGGAACTCGTCGTCGGCGACCAGCGTGAGCTCGCTCTTGCCCTGCTCGATCTCGACGTGGGCGCCCTTGAAGTCATACCGCTGGGCGACCTCGCGCCGAGCCTGGTCCAGCGCGTTACGCAACTCTTGCACGTCGAAGTCCGAGACCACGTCGAACGAAACCTCTCCGGCCATCCGGCCTCCTCTCCTGCCTAGCCCTCGGGCGCCTGCGACCGGCGCACCGTCCATTCGCGAAGTCGCTCGATCCGGCCGTCCTCCGCGAGCTCGAGCGTGAGGAAGCCGGCGACGCGAAGTCGGCGCGGGTCGCGCGTTCGATCAAGCTTACGTGGAAGCTCGCCAGCACGGTCGTCCCCGATACCCAATGCCGCTCGACGGTGATCTCGACCTGGTCCTGCTCGCGGCTGTTCTCGAGCAACATCGCGCGCAGGTCATTGTGGCCCACCATCGGCGCTCCGAACGGGTCGAGCGACACCTCGGCGCGGTCGGCGAACAGGCTCGTGAAGGTGTCGCCGTCGAACGTCTGCCACGCCGTCGTGAGCGTCGCGAGCAGCCGGCCGGCGGTCGCGTAGTCAATGCTCATGCCCGTTTCCCGTTGACGCCCGACCCCGGCTCCATCCGCCTCACCGCGTCTCCAGGACCTCCAGCAACAACTCCCCGATGCGATAGCTGCGGCCGCCGCCCATGACGAGAACCACGTCCCCGGCACGGACCTCGCCCGCCAGCCAGCGCGCCGTCGCCTCGACCGAACCGGGTGCGGCCACCGGCATCGCGGGCCGGCGCGCCGCGACCGCGTCGGCCAGTGCTCGGGCAGAGGTCAGCGTCGTGTCCGGATCGCGTCCGGCCCAGATGTCCGCGATGGCGACGCCGTCGGCCGTCGCGAGCACGTCGGCGAACTGGTCGAGCATGGCCGCCGTCCGGTGGTATGTCAGAGGCTCGTACACCGCCCACGTCCGTCGAGCGGGCTCCCGCTGGCGGAGGGCCTGGAGCGTCGCCGCGATGGCGGTCGGATGGTGACCGTAATCGTCATACACCGTGACACCCGCGGCCTCGCCCTTGCGCTCCAGCCGCCGCCCGACGCCACCGAAGGTGGCCAGACCGGCGATCACCGCGGTCGGCGGCAGGCCCGCCCCGAGGGCGGCGACGGCCACGCTCACGGCATTCGCCGCGTTGTGCCGTCCGGGCAGGGCGATCCGGGCCTCGACCGGCTCGGCCAGCATGCTCGGTGCGAACAGCTCGAGCGTCGAGCCGTCGGGATCGGCGGCCACCAGGCGACCGAGCAGCACCGCCGCCGGCCGGTCGGCCCGCTCGTACTCGGCGGCCAGCCCGCGCGCATAGCTCGACAGCCGCCGGGCCTCCGTGTCGACGAGAGCGGTGACGACGATGTCGCCGCCCCAGTCGGGGTCCAGCCTCCGGACCAGATCGGCGGCACCAGGGTCGCCGACGTTCGCGTACACGATCGGCCGGCCGTCCTGGGCAGCGCACCGGAGCCAGCCCTCGAACGCGTCCACCGCCGCGGCCCGATCGGAGAACACATCCGGGTGATCCCAGTCGACGTTGGTCATGATCGCCACGGCGGGCCGATACGCGTCGAAGTTGCCGGCGTACTCGTCGGCCTCGACCACGAACGCCGGTCCCCCACCCCAGCGCGCCGTGGCCGGTACGCCACCGGTCAGTGCCGCGGGCAGGAGCGCCCCGACGAACGCGGATGGATCGGCGCCGCCTGTCGCGAGCACGTGGACGAGCCAGCCGGCGGTCGTGCTCTTGCCGTGCGTGCCCGCGACCCCGATCAGCGTCCGCCCGGCGGCCGCGTCCGCGACCACCTGCTGCCAGGGCTCAACGGGTATGCCCGCGTCGCGGGCGGCGACGAGCTCGGGGTGCTCGGGCGCGATCGAGGTGAGCGCCTTGGTGACGGCCAGGCGGTCGGGTCGCGGTCCGCCGGTCACGTGGGCCGGATCGTGCTGCCAGGCCAGCGGCACGCCGAGCGCCTCGATCGCCGTCGTGTACGGCGACGGCCCACCGGGGTCGCAGCCCGAGACGTCCGCCCCGGCCCGCGCGCCGAGCAGCGTGGCCGCGCTCGCCCCGGCCCCCGCCGCGCCCAGGACGTGGATGCGCTCGCGCGGCTGAATCGGGCGCGCGAGCCGCGCCGGCGCGAGGCCTGCTCCGACGTCGGCCGCCGTCCGGGTCACGGCACCTCAGTCCTCGTGTCGTCCCCGGTGGTCTCGGCCGGCCCGTGCCCCGCTTCGGCCAGCTCGATCAGAAGCGACAGCGCGGCCTCGGCGCTCGAGCGCTTGTTAGCCGTCCGATCGCCGCTCCAGACGAAGCGCCGCACGGCGCCCTCGCCACGATCGGCGCCGGCGACGTACGTCGAGCCCGACCGGTTTGGCGTCCGTGCCACCATCGGGTCCCGCGATGCCCGTGATCGCGACCGCGAGGTCGGTGCCGAAGCGCCGGCGGGCACCGGTGGCCATCGCGCGTCCCACCTGCGCGCTCACTGCCCCGTGGTGCTCGAGCAGCTCGGCGGGCACGCCGAGGACTTCTCGCTTGGCCCGATCGGAGTACGACACGACGCCGCCGGTGAAGTACCCGGACGAGCCGGCGACCTCCGTGATCAGGTGGGCGACCAGGCCCCCGGTACACGACTCGGCGACCGAGACGCGGATCCCGCGTCCGAGACACACGCCCTGGAGACGCTCGGCCAGGCCGACCAGCGGATCGCCGGCCACGTCAGGGATGCTGGGTCTTCTTGGGCGCCGCGTCCGGCGTGAACAGCCACGTCTCCGAGACGCCCGGCCGGCCCAGGTTGCCGTAGCTCTTGCCGTTGAGCGTGAACGTCGTGAAGCCCGACGATCCCGTCCAGACCATGACCGATTGCATGCCGCTGAACGTGAGCACCTTGCCGTCGCTGTACGTCCGACCGGCGGCGCCGGGCGGGTCCGCGACCTGGCCGTCGACCCAGACCTTGAGCCACGCACGGCCGCCCTTGATCGACACGACCAGGTTGAGGCCCTTGTAGTTGACCGTGACGTTGCGGGTCAGCGAGACGGTCTTGTTCTCGGCCGAGGCCGCCGTGATGGTGATCGACCACTGTCCGGCGGAGAGCTCGAGCGGCGCACTGAACGTGCCGTCGTCGGCCGGCGTCACCGATTGCGGGGCCGGTGCCGTGGGCGGGGCCGGTGTCGCGGCGGGCTTGCCACCGGCCGGCAGCCCGACCGGCCCGACATACGCGGCACTCACCGTCACGCTCGTGGCGTTGGTCGTGGTGCCCTGGACGGGGATCGCCCCGTTTTCGTAGGACGACCCATCGGCCGGCGAGTCGACGCTGAGCGTCGGCGCCTGGACGGCCAGGAACGGCACCGTGATGACGCGGCTGACCGCCGCCTCCGTGTTCTTCCCGGTGTCCGGATCGGTGGCTGTGACGTCGAACTGGTTGCGGCCTCGTCGCAGGGGCACCTCGGCCGACCAGCCGCCGTTCTGATCGGCGGTGACGAGGATGTCCGACTGCTGGGAGGTTGCCTTGATCGTGATCGTCGCGCCCGGCAGGGTCGTGCCCTTGAGCAGGTAAGCTGGTCAGGCCCTCGTCGACCTGGCTGACCGCGTCGGCCGGATCGCTGACGGCGACCGTCGGTGGCTTCGAATAGCGCACGAGCTGCATGACGATGTAGCCCGCGAACAGGACCACGAGCACCGTGAGCAGGGCGGCCACGAGCACGCCGGTTGAGAACGTGAGGCCCTGCCGGGGCGCGTTGAGCGGACGTGGCACGGCGATGACCGGAGCGGGCTGCGCGTCCGCCCCACGCTCGCGTCGCCACTGGCCCAGGATGTCGTCCGGATCGAGCCCGAGATAGAGGGCGTAGTTCCGGAGGAAGCCCTTCGTATAGACCGCGCCCGGCAACTCTCGGTAGTCACCCCGTTCGAGGGCCGCGAGATAGCGCGCGCGGATCTTGGTGTCGCGCTCCGCGCGATAGAGATCGACGCCCTTCCGCTCCCGGGCGGCGAGCAGGCGCTCCGGCAGGCTCGGGGCGGGCTCGGCGTTGATGCCCGACCGGCTGGCATCCGATCGGGCCTCCGCCGCACCCCGCCGTACCTCGTCTCGTGTGGTCATCGATCCTCGTCGTCGACGCGGTGTGCTCCCTCCGCTGCGCCCGTGCCCGCGTCGCGGCGTAGGACCGCCCGGGCGTTCGATCCGTCGAAGGGTCCGATGTAGGCGCGTGCCTCGAGCTGGTCGATGATCCGGGCCGCCCTCGCATAGCCGATCTTCAACCGTCGCTGGAGCAACGACGCCGAGGCACGATCGTACTCCCGAATCACCTCGACGGCATCTGGCAGGAGTCGGTCCGCGTCCTCGTCCGCGAGATCGTCGGCGCTGCCCACGCCATCCTCGTCGGACTCGATGATGCCCAGGTCGTAGTGCGGATCGTCGATCTGGCTCTTCCACTGGTCGGTCAGGCGGGTGATCTCCGGATCCGAGACGAACACGCCCTGGAGTCGTAGCGGCCGGGGCAGGTCGGCGGGCTGATAGAGCATGTCGCCGCGGCCGATCAGGTCCTCCGCGCCGGGCGCGTCGAGGATCGTCCGGGAGTCGATCTGGGACGCCATCGCGAACGCGATCCGGCTCGGGAAGTTGGCCTTGATGAGACCGGTGACGACGTTGACCGACGGGCGTTGCGTCGCAAGCACCATGTGGATACCCGTGGCGCGAGCCTTCTGCGCCAGGCGCACGACGGGATCCTCGACGTTCTTGCCCTCGCGCATCATGAGATCGGCCAGCTCATCGATCACGATCACGATGTATGGCATCCGGTCGGCCGGATCCGCTCTCGAATCGTTGTACCCGCGGATGTTGCGTGCGGTCGCTCCGGCGAAGCGTCTGTAGCGATTCTCCATCTCGTTGACCGCCCACTTGAGCGCGGCCTTGGCGCGCTCGGGCTCGGTGATCACCGGCACGAGCAGGTGCGGCAGACCGTTGTAGGCGGCGAGCTCCACGCGCTTGAGGTCGATGAGGATCATCCGGACCTCGTCCGGGGTCGCCTCGAACAGCAGGCTGCTGATGAGGGCGTTGACCATGACGCTCTTGCCCGAACCGGTCGCGCCCGCAATGAGGAGGTGCGGCATCTTGGCCAGGTCGACGGCCTGCGCCTTGCCCGCGACATCGCGCCCGAGCGCGAACGTGAGCTTGGAGCCGGACGCCCTGAAGTCCACCTCCTCGAGGATGCGCCGGAGCGCCACGACGTTGAAGTCCTTGTTCGGGACCTCGATCCCGACCGCGCTCTTGCCCGGGATCGGCGCTTCGATCCGCAGCGAACGCGCGGCGAGTGCCATCGCGAGGTCGTCGGCGAGCGCCTCGATCCGGCTGACCTTGATGTCGGGGGCAGGCTGGACCTCGTACTGGGTCACCACCGGTCCCGCATTCCGGCCCACGATCTGGGCCGGAATGTTGAAGCTCCTGAGCTTGGCCAGGATGATGTCCTCGTTCCGGCGGTGGATCGCGTCCTCACCACCCGGTGCGACCACCGGTGGGACGTCGTCGAGGAGATGCAACGCCGGCAGCTCGTACTCGATTTCCTCGCGGGTCGGCGGTGAGTCGCCGGCATCGGTCACGTCGTCGGCCGGGCGCGTGATCGGCGGCTCCGCGACGAGTGTCGCGCTGGCCTGGCCGAGCGTCCGAGCCGGAGCGAATGTGGCCGACACGGGAACGCTGCTCGGCACGGCGGCCGGCAGCGCGGGTCCGTCGTCCGCCCGGCGGTCGCCCTCACCGCCCCACATGCCCGTCTGTCCCGGCGAATCCTGGCGTCCGACGGGGATGCCAACCCGACTCTTGCCGTTGCCGCCGGCGCGCGCCGTGGCGCTGCCATTCCTGCCGTCGGTGGCCGCGTTCGGCCGAGCGCGGTCCGCTGCCGAAAGCACATTCCCCAGGCTGCGGCTCCAACGCCCGAGCGGGGCGACGAGCGAATGGAGCGTCGTGTCGAGCATGATCAGCAGACCGGCGACGCCAACCGCGACCAGGACGATGAACGCGCCCGGTGCCGACAGCAGGCTCGACAGGTTCGACGCCAGGAACTCGCCGATGTGGCCGCCTTCGAGTCGCCCGGCCTCACGGAACGGGCTCGCGAGCCGAAGGACGTCGAGCACCCCGAGTGCCGCGGCGAACGCGATGGCCGAGCCGACCAGGGTCAACTGCCAGCCGCCCCCGGTGCTCGCGGCGCGCTCGACGTACACCCCGGCCGCAAGGAGCACGAACGGCAGCAGCCAGCGCCCTGTCCCGAACCACGGGGCGAACGAGTCGCGCCACCACTTCGTCAGCGTGCCCTCGCCGCCGGGCAGCGCGAGGGCGATGAGGGTGACCGCGCCGAGTGCGAGCAGGAAGATGCCGACCAAGGAGCGCGCGACCTCGGGGCTGACGCGCCAGCCGGGTCCGAAGGACGGCATGCGGATCGAGCCGCGCCGGCGGCTCGAGCGGCCCGAGGGACGACGGGTGGCGGGGGTCCGCCGCCGGGTCGGCACCTACACCTCCACCACGACCGGAAAGACCATCGGCCGGCGCTTGGTCTGTTCGTACAGGAAGCGGCTCACGCCGTCCTTGATCTGGCTCTTGAGCAGCGCGATCTCGCTGATGTGGTCGCCCGGGTTCTCGATCGAGGCGATCACCCGGTCGATCGCCTCCTCCATGATCGGATCGCGTTCGTTGCGGTGGACGAAGCCACGGGTGATGATCTCCGGGCGACCGACGACGTTGCCGGTCTGCTTGTCGACGGTCACGACGACCATGAACATGCCGTCGTTGGCCAGCGCGCGCCGATCCCGGAGCACGATGTCGCCGACGTCGCCGACCGACAACCCGTCGACGTACACGTAGCCCGCACCGACCGGCGCCCCACGGCGGCCCGAGCCGTCGGGCAGGATCTCGATCACGTCGCCGTTCTCGATGATGAACACGTTCTCCGGCGCCACCCCCGTTTCGACCGCGAGGCGGCCGTGCTGGACCTGCATCCGGAACTCGCCATGCATCGGGATGAAATGCTTCGGGCGGGTCAGCCCGAGCATCAGCTTGAGCTCCTCCTGGCTGGCGTGTCCCGATACGTGGGCGCGCTTGATGGTGTGGTAGTAGACGTTGGCTCCGGCCTTGAACAGGTTGTCGATGGTCCGGGCCACGTACTCCTCGTTGCCGGGGATCGGGCTGGCCGAGACGATGACCGTGTCGCCGGGCTGGACGTCGACGTAGCGATGGTCGCGGTTGGCCATCCGGGCCAGGCCGGACATCGGCTCGCCCTGGGCACCGGTCGTGGCGATGACGATCTGGCCGTCGGGCGTGCTCGAGATCTGGTCCTTGGCCACGAGCTGCGAGGGCTCGAACGTCAGATAGCCGAGATCGGACGCGATCCGAACGTTCTGCTCCATGGATCGACCGACGACCGCGAACTTGCGCTTGAACGTCGTCGCGGCGTCGATGACCTGCTGGATCCGGGCGATGTTGCTCGCGAACGTGGCCACGATCACCCGGCCGTCGAGCGGCTCCATGATCTCGCGGAAGGCCTCGCCCACGGTTCGCTCGGACGGCGTGTAGCCGGGATTCTCGGCCCGGGTCGAATCAGCAGGCAGATCACGCCCTCGGCGCCGAGCTTGGCCAGGATCGCGAAGTCGGACAGCTTGCCGTCGACGGGCGTGTGGTCGAACTTGAAGTCGCCGGTGTGGACGACGGTGCCAACCGGGGTCCGGAGCCCGATGCCCATCGCGTCCGGGATGGAGTGACCGATCCGGAACGGCATGACGGTGAACGGCCCGATCGGGATCTCGTCACCGGGCTCCATGGCCAGCAGGGGGTTGTTGTGGAGCTTGTGCTCCTTGATCTTGTTGCCGAGCAGCCCTCGGGCGAGGGTCGAGGCGTAGATCGGCACGCCCGGAAACTCGGGCAGCACGTACGGCAGGCCGCCGACGTGATCCTCGTGTGCGTGGGTGATGAGGAACGCACGCACGTTCTCGCGGCGCTCTCGAAGATAGGTGACGTCAGGCACGACCAGGTCGATGCCGAACATCTCCTCGTCGGGGAACATGAGCCCGCAGTCGATGACGACGATGTCGTCGCCGTACTCGAACAGGTACATGTTCTTGCCGATCTCGCCCACCCCGCCCAGCGGGATGATGCGAAGCGGTTGACTGGGATCGGGCATGCGGTCGGTTACGGCCTCCGGGTTGGCGACTAGAAGAGGGGGAGCTGGTTCCGGGGATCGTCGGGCGGCTCCCCTGCGATGGCTGATTTGCCCGAGCGACCATCGGGCAGGCTGGCGGGCACGGCATCGGTCGTGCGAGTCCGCGTGGCGGGGGTGGCGGGGGCGTCAGGGGCGTCGGGCGCAGCGGTCGTCGGCCTGGCCACCGCGGTGGGCGGCGTGGCGGCCCCATCCGCAGCGTCGGCGCGGACCGGTATCTCGGCCGAGGTGCCGCTTATGGCTTCCGTCTCGGCCATGCGCCGGCGCCGAGCGTCGACGAGCGCCGCGGGAACGCCGGCGATGTCCTCGAACAGCGTCGGCTCGTTCGTCTTGTCCCGCACGGCATAGGCCGGGTGGTACATCGCAAACGCGAGTGCCGACTCCCGGCCCGCCGCCGGTCGGGCCGTGCCGTGCGATTGACCGATGCGCTCGCCCGGCCGGAACGTTCCGAGCGAGTACCGGCCCAGGGTCACGATCAGCGCCGGGTCGAGCGCGTCGAGCTGGCGTCGAAGATATGGCGCGCAGGCCGCGATCTCGTCGGCCTGTGGATCGCGATTGCCGGGCGGACGGCACTTGACCACGTTCGTGATGTAGACCTCGTCGCGCGTCCAGCCCAGCGATCCGATGAGTCGCGTGAGGAGCCGGCCCGATTCACCGACGAACGGGCGGCCCTGCGCGTCCTCGTCACGCCCGGGACCCTCGCCCACGAACATCACCTCGGTCGAGGGATGACCCTCGCCCGGAACGGCGTTGGTGCGGGCCTCGTGCAATCGGCAGCGCGTGCACGTCCGGACCTCGCCCGCGATCTTCTCGAGCGCCGCCAGCCGCTCACCCTCGGTCACGCCGCTCCCCCGCCGGCCTCGCCCCCCGCCCCGGCCCGTCCGGTTCCATCGCGGCGCGACGCCGGCCGGACCCAATGGTTCGCAACGAGCAGCTCCGCGATCTCCACCGCGTTGGTCGCCGCGCCCTTGCGAAGGTTGTCCGAGACCACCCAGAACGAGACGCCGCGCCCGTCCGGAATGGACGCGTCGCGCCGGACCCGACCCACGAACACCTCGTCGTGCCCCGCCGCCTGCGTCGCGATCGGATACACGTGGCCCGCCGGGTCGTCCTGGACGACGACGCCCGGCACCGCCGCGAACAGCTCCCGCGCTCGCTCGGGCTCGAGCGGCTCCCGCGTCTCGACATGGACCGCCTCGGAGTGGCTCACGAAGACGGGCACACGGACGGCCGTGCACGCCACGCGAAGCTCCGGCAGGTGGAGGATCTTGCGACTCTCCTCCACGACCTTGCGCTCCTCCTTCGTCGAGCCATCCTCGAGGAACACGTCGATCTCGGGCAGCGCATTGAAGGCGATGGGGTGCGGATAGACACGCGCCTCCTTCGCGTTGCCCGCGGCATGTGCCCGAATTCTGGGTCTCGAGCTCCGCCAGCGCGTCGGCGCCCGTGCCGGAAACGCTCTGATAGGTATCGACCACGACACGCTCGAGCCCGACCGCGTCCCGGATGGCCATGAGCACCGGCACGAGCTGCATGGTCGAACAGTTCGGGTTCGCGATGATGCCTTCGTGCCATGCGCCGTCGTCCGGATTCACCTGACTCACGATGAGCGGCACGCGCGGATCCATACGCCAGGCCGACGAGTTGTCGATGACCGTGGCGCCGCGCGCGACGGCCTGTGGCGCCAGGTCGCGCGAGACGTCGCCACCCGCGGAGAACAGCGCGATGTCGACGCCGTCGAACGCCTCGCCGACGGCCTCACCGATCCGAGGGTGCGACCCTCGAGCGACATGGTGGTGCCGGCAGAGCGACCCGAGGCGAGGGGTCGCGCTCTCCGACGGGGAACTCGCGCTCGGCGAGGACCGCGATCATCGTGCGGCCGACGACGCCGGTGGCACCGACGACCGCCACGGTCAGGGGTTGGGGGGTCATGGATGGCATGGCTCCGGCACGGTAAAACGGTCGGGCACGGGCCGAGTATACCAGCGCGTCTACCGGCTTCCGGAGCTCGCAGACGCCCGTCGGTAGCACCAGTCACCGATGCAGGACGGAACTCTGCTGGGGCGGCGCGGAACTCGCGGGACCTCGGCCCGCGTCACGCCTCGCAGAACGCGAACGAGCCGGACGCCGCGGAACGCGGGCGCCCGGCTCGAAACGATGCTCGTCAGAAGCGGCCAGACCGGTTCCTTGGCGAGGTGACGCTGCATGGCCGCCTTGCGCGACAGGTTGACCCGGCCCTGGCGATCGATCTCGATGACCATGACCATGACCTCGTCGCCGACCGAGACCACGTCCTCGACGGTCGGGACGTGGTAGCGGCCAGCTCGCCGATGCGAACCAGGCCTTCCTTGCCGGGCAGGATCTCGACGAAGCACCCGAAGGGCATGATCCGGGTCACCTTGCCCAGGTACAGGCCGCCGATCTCGACCTCGCGGGTGAGGCTCTCGATCCACTGGATCGCCTTGCGCGAGTTCTCGCCGCTGATCGCGGCGATCTCGACCGTGCCGTCATCCTCGACGTTGATCTCGGTGCCGGTCTCCTCCTGGATCTTGCGGATCGTGGCACCACCCTTGCCGATGATGTCGCGGATCTTCTCCGGGTTGATCTTGATCGTGATGATCCGAGGTGCGAACTCGCTCATCTCCGTCCGGGCCTCGGGCAGGGTCTCGACCATCTTGTCGAGATCGTCATGCGCGCGGCGTGCGCCTTGGCGAGCCCGTCGCGGATGATCGCCTCGTTGATGCCCTTGACCTTGATGTCCATCTGGAGCGCCGTGATGCCGTCGCGCGTGCCCGTGACCTTGAAGTCCATGTCCCCGAAGGCATCCTCCTTGCCGAGGATGTCGGTCAGGACCACGAACGTGCCGTCGGGCTCGCTCATGAGGCCCATGGCCGCGCCCGCGACCGGTGCCGAGATCGGCACGCCGGCGTCCATGAGCGCGAGCGTCGAGCCACAGGTCGAGGCCATCGACGTCGAGCCGTTCGAGGTCACGACCTCCGACACGAGCCGGATGACGTACGGGAACTCCTCGTGGCTCGGGAGGACGGGCACGAGGGCCCGCTCGGCCAGGTTGCCGTGCCGATGTCACGCCGGCTCGGGCCACGCATGGGCTTGTTCTCGCCGGTGCTGTAGGGCGGGAAGTTGTAGTGGTGGAGGTAGCGCTTCTCGGTCTCGGGGCCGATCGTGTCGATGCGCTGGACGTCGCTCGAGGGGCCGAGCGTGGCGGTCGTGAGCGCCTGCGTCTCACCGCGCGTGAACAGACCCGAGCCGTGCGTGCGCGGCAGCAACCCGACCTCGACCGAGATCGGTCGGATCTCGTCGAGCCCGCGGCCGTCCATGCGGATGCCCTCGTCGATGGTCACCTGGCGCACGGTCTTCTTCTGGACGAGCTGGAACAGCCCTTGCCGAAGCGGGCGTTGCGACGCGCCGCCTCGAGCTTGGCCTTGGCCTCGTCCCTCGAGGAGCGATTGGCGCGGATCGAGTCGGCGATCTGCTCGCGCAGCGTGGCGATCCGTCCCGGCAGGTCGCGCCCGAACCACAGGACCAGCTCGGCCGTTGCCTCGGCGTCGGGCAGGGCGCGGTGGTTCGACGGTGTCTCGATCCCGAAGAAGCGTGACAGCTCCGCGAGCTTGTAGCTCTCGGCGCCCGGGTAGCCCTCGCGAGCAAGGACGAGCGTGTCGACGTACCTGCCGAGCTCGAACCGGAACCCGTCACCGAGGGCGGCCTCGATGAAGCCCAGATCGAAGCCGACGTTGTGGCCGACGAGCTTGGCATCGCCCGCGAAGTCCAGGAAGCGCTGGGCGGCATCCTTGGGACTCGGGGAGCCCGCGACGTCACCGTCCGTGATGGCGTGCATCTGGTTGCCGACGATCGGGCGGCCGGGGTTGACGAAGGTCGAGAACCGGTCGCTGATCTTGCCGTCGACGAGCTTGACGGCGCCGATCTCGACGAGGTCGGCCATCTTGGGATCCGTGCCCGTCGTCTCGACGTCGACGACGACGAGCGGCTCGCCGGCCTCGAAGGACTTGACGAAGTCCAGGACCGAGTCTGTCCCGGGCTCGAGGTACGGCCACACCTTGGCCTTGCCGGCCGCCTCTCGGAGCTGGTCCTGGATCTCGACCAGGGGCTGCAGCGACCGATGGCCGAACAGAATCGCCTCGGCCATGACGTCCTCGGGCAGGATCTTCGCTCCGGCCTCGACCATCATGATCGCGTCGCGCGTGCCGGCCACGACCAGGTCGAGCTCGGAGTCCTCGAGCTGCGAATACGTGGGATTGACCACGAACTGGCCGTTGATGCGGCCAACCCGCACGGCCCCGATCGGGCCCTGGAACGGGATCTCGCTGATCGTGAGGGCGGCCGACGCGGCAATCGTGCCGAGGATGTCGGGATCGTTCTCCTGGTCGGTCGAGAGGACCGTGATGACGATCTGCACGTCATCCTTGTAGCCCGTGGGAAACAGCGGCCGAATTGGGCGATCCGTCTGCCGCGCGGCGAGGATCGCCGCCTCGGACGGGCGCGACTCGCGCTTGATGAACCCACCCGGGATCTTGCCGGCCGCGTACATCCGCTCTTCGAAGTCGACCGTCAGCGGGAAGAAGTCGAGTCCCGGTCGGGGATCCGAGGTTGGCGGTGCCGAGCACCATGGTGTCGCCGTAGCGGACGGTGACGGATCCGCCGGCGAGCCGGGCGAGCTTACCGGTCTCGATGGTCAGCGTGCGACCACCGAATTGCGTCTCGAACGTCTGAGACACGTGTAGCTGATCCTCCTTGCCGTGGGGAGGAGACGACCTGGCAGTGGGCGACGCAGAACGTGGAGAGACCCCGGGCCGTGCCCGGGGTCCGTGCAGCACGCCCTAGCGGCGGAGTCCGAGCCGTGCGATGACGGCCCGGTAGCGCACGTTGTCCTTCTTGATCAGGTACGCGAGAAGGCGACGGCGCTGGCCCACGAGCTTGAGGAGGCCGCGACGGGAGTGGTTGTCCTTTGGAAATTGCCTGAGGTGCTCCGTGAGTCCCTTGATCCGCTCCGTCAGGAGCGCGACCTGGACTTCGGGAGAGCCGGTATCGCCGTCCTGTGCGGCGTACTCGGTGATCACCTGCCGCTTCACTTCCCGCGTGAGCGGCACTCGGTCCTCCGACACGAACGTGTTACGTGGTTCCTTCCGATCTAACCGGCGGAGAATAGCAGCCCACCGCGTTCGAGCAAACGCCCGTTCAGGCGTTTCGCACCACGATCGAGCTCGGACGATCTGCCCTGCGAACGTGGACGGGCGAGCCGGCTCCCGGGCTGGACCAAGCGGCTACACTTCGGGCGTCGACATCGCGACCGGGGGCGGGAATGAACGATCGACGATGCCCGAGTTGTCGGGCACTGGACTGGTACCGCGACGGCGTCGTGCTCAGCGAGCACGGACGGCACACTCGAGCGCTATCGCGCCGAGCCGGGCCTTGTTCGCGAAGATCCGATGTGGAGCTGCATGGCCTGCGGCTACGAGGTCGTCGAGTGGTCGCTGCTCGCGCGCATTTGGATAGCACGGCGCAATTCGGCCAGCGCGCCGCCAGCTGACCCGACGTCTGTATTCGGCGCCTATGGCTCCGTCGGCGCCGGGGCGTGGTCCTCCTCGGGCGCCCGAGGAGCTTGGGGCCGCCCGACTGGCGTCGGCCGGCGCCTCCACGTGCTCGGTCGCGACCGTCGTGCGGGCGTCCGCAGGGTGAGCGATCGCCAACCGCACGCGGCAAGCTTCAGCCCGCCGACGGAGCCGCACGCGCCCAGGCCGTACTCGCCCGCGCCGGCGTGAGCTCGACGCTCACCGGGCGCCGGACGCGGCGCGTCGTGGTGTCACCTCTCGTTCGGACGACGTGCCTGGCTGCGATCGGTCCATTGGTCCATCGAGCATCGTCGGATTGGACCGCCACCTAGCCAGTGGCAGCGGTGAGGTAGCTGACCTAGGAGCAGCGCGGGCTGTCCCTTGGCTCACTTGGAACGAAGGAGACCCTCGAGTATTGAGCCGTTGGGAGCCGGGCTCATAGGACAGCACGACGCGGCCGGTCTCGGGAACCTCCCACACGTATCCAGCCCGTCGCCTTCCTTGCCCTTTGGCAAGTCATCTGCCGATAGCTGAGGCGTCGGCCCGTGACTACTCACGAATGCAGTGTCCTGGACCTGCTCATCGTTGACGTACAGGCCCCAGTCGAACTCGTTGTAGTCAGCATTGGCACCAGTCGCTGTATAACGGACGTCGACCGCGACGAAGGCGTCACTCTTGTGTCTGGGGTGTCATTCAGGTAGTGATCCGGGTCTTTGTAGGACGATACAAATTGGGCCTTTAGGACGACGACATCCAGGTATGGATCACCATCGCATGTGATCGGGACCGTATCGCCCAGCTTGATCGTCTCTGGGTCCCCGTCAGCCGGCGCTGGTTTCCTCCTCGGTCGTAGCAGGCTCCTCATCGGCATTTGCCGCGCGCTCGAGGCGGTCCGGGAGGTGTCGGGTTTGGTCGAGTCGACCGGTTTACCTGAACACGCCCCTAGGATGAGTGCGAGGACGACAACGAGCAGTCGCCGAACCATGAGATATCCATCCCCCAGCTCTCTCCGCGCTTTGGGTAAGCTCGGAATACATGATCACCCTACGCCACGCACATCTCGCGGGGCCAGTCGATCGGTGCTCGCCGCGGTCGTCAGGTCCGCTGGAGTTACGCCCGTCGCCGACTGTCAGTCGCCTGCTTTCGGCGGAAGTATCGGTCGAGCTGGCGGACGGCTGCGACCTTTGCATGCACGAATCAGCGGATGGCGGCGGGGTGGCCCGTACGGCCGATGGGTCGGGGGGCGGCAGCAGTCCGGGCGAACGCGTTGGCGCCGGCACACTCGCCAGCCTGCCGGGCGGCCTCAGCCTCGGCCGACGCCAACAGGCGCCAGCGTTCGCGTTGACGGGCTCGGAGATCGATCGCCCTCCGCAGTAACGCGCCAGCGGTGGCCCAGGTCCTCCGAGAGTGCCGGGTCGGGCAGGAGGCTTCACGCGATGCCGACCCCCTAGCGGCCGGTAAGCCGGAGAGATCGGCGTGCCTGACGCTTTCGCTTGGCCTCGTAGTAGCAATTTCGCTCGGCCGGTCCAGCCCTTCCGGATTTGGGAATGTACTGAGTCAAGCGCCCATTGCGATCGACACCGAACATGAACGGTGCCGCGGTCCCAGTGACGTGGGTGAGGATGGCCGGCCACGCGATAAGCAAGGCTCGGAGATCCTCCAGCGGGGTCGACGCGCCGGTCGTTACTACGAAACAGCGCGCGCCTGCTTTCGCGAAGCAATCCCACGCTCCGCGGGCTTCCTTCGGATGCCCCGATCCCTAGTGAGGATCACAAGCTGGGCGGAAGAGACGGCTTCAATCCATCTCTCGTCTGGCTCATCGGGACCGAACCGTTCCGCATGGAGAACAACGTCGACCTTGATCTCGCGCAGAGCCCGTCCCACTCGGGGACCGAGATCACGATCGACCAAGTACGTCACGCGGCAACAGCGCCGGACCTGTTCTCAAAGCGAACGGCCTCCAACACAGCCTCTCGCGTCGTCTCGTACTCCTCAGCAATGTCCTCGAGGTCGACGCCTACAAATCGGTCGACGAGCGTTTGAGTCCGCACGCCTAGCGTTGCAATCACGGGTCGCCCGAAGTTGATCAGGGTCCACGACGATCCCAGAGGGCCTGCTCGTCGCCACCATCGGGCAGCTACTTAGTCGAGGTAGTCGACCTGCTGCAATACCGCCTCGATCGCGGCTCAGTGCCACCTGACCAAACCGATTTAGCGCGGTCAGGTTCGGCGCCGTGGTGCTGTCCTTCAGGAAGAGCTCGCGGCCGTCCGTGACAAGTCTCTGAGAAGGAGCGGCCGCTCGATGTCGAGTTCCGTCTGTGCGAATTCCAGTGCCCGGCGAATTCTGGAGACTGACGCCGGCTTTACGGGCAGCGGCCACGGCGGCGACTTCAACTAGGTCCTCGAACGACAGAAAGTCTGGCGGAGCGGTCACAAAGGCAGAATTGGCGACGACGCGTGCGACCGTGCGCTTGGCATCGACCGCTCTTGATCTAGCCGTGACGGGCGGGGACCAATAGCGCTTGGTCCCCAAGTATAGCCAGCGAGCCATCGACGCGCCGTTGATCTGGGTGTCCTAGCCCAGCGTGCGATCTCTGCAACGTCGTATACCGGTCGGGTCCGAGCACGATCGAGCTCCCGCGTGAAACATTCGTGACGCCATCTCACCCATCGGGAACTTTGGTCCCGAAACTCGAACAGTGCTGGATGCCGCGCGCCAGCCCATGCGCACGGTCGCATCTTACGCACTTGGCCATGATCCCGCCTCATCTAGAACGTAGGTTCTATAGGTCCAGATCTGGGCTGCCGGTGGAGGCGCTCCCTTCGGCCACCAGGGCCTAGGCGAGTGACAGACGACTGGCCGCTATAGCACCTTGGTCGCGAACGTGTGGTCACACTTGTCGCACAGGCGCTCGCGGCCGGGATCGACCGGTTTCCCGCAGATCACGCAGGCCATGACTTGCTGCCCGTCTCAGGGCGTGTATCCGCCGCTGATTGGCGAGCGGAGAGGGAGAGCACGCCAGCGATCTCCCGCAGCAACCGTCGCCGCTATAAGAGGGCCGCGCTCACGCCGTTCGCGATCTGGTAGCCGCCCCAGACCACGTAGAGGAGTCCCCAAGCGGCCGATGTTTGAAGGAAAGGCGCGGGCCGATCGCGGAGCAGTCTCGCTCCCAAGTAGGCCGTCAGCGCGGCCGCGATCCCATTCCCGATCGCGTAGGCACCAAATCGCCGGCCCCGAAGCAGGCACGATGCCAGCAGCGGCGATGACCTGATCAAACGTGTCGAGGGAGTTGGCCAGATCCAGCTGCTGGAACGCAAAGAGGCCGGTCAGCGCGGCGCAGGCGATCCACGCGACCCCGCCGCCAATCGCCACGGCGTTCTGAGTCGATACCGGCTGCCATGGCGCGGAGCTTGGCATAGCCGAGCCGGCAGACGCCGCTGGTGTCGCTTCCGCCTGTTGAGCCGCCTCGTCGAGATTAGTCGCACTTTCGGCAGAACGAGAAGTTGCCGATCCGCGGCTCTCCGCACCGCGGCATAAAACGCCTGCGCCATCGACTCCCCTCTGCATTCTCCGGCGACCAGCCAGTCCTGGCACCAAATACAACTACGCCTCCCGGGCTACCCCGGGCGGAGGATGACGCCGGTGGCCGGCCGACGCGGGCCAAGGCACGTAGGCCTAGCCCTCTCGCACGTTGCGCTAGACGGCCTCGAGCCCGGCGACCAGCCAGACGACGGGCACGACGCGCTGCGGTCGGACGCGGCGAGCGTTGCCTCGAGCGCTCTTCGAGGTGATCGAGCCGCGATCGGAGCCGCGGGATGCGCTCGGCTTTGCGCAACTCAGATGGCCGCGTGGATGGCCGCTCCAGGTCATGGGTGTCGTCGTCCTCAGGGGGCGCCGGGCTGGCCGACAGGGCTCGCGCAGCCCGAGCCCCGGCCAATCGGGCAGGCAGCTTGTGCCGTGCCCCGGATGCGCTACCGGCCCGCATCGCCGCGCATGGACGACGCCCTGCGCCGGGGGGCCTCGACCGGCTGATTGCCTCGACCGGCTGATTGACGGTATCGATTGGGTACGGCCCGAATCGAAGACCCCCGGAGATCGCCCCGGGGGCCATTTCGTGCGTGGATCGTTGGTCGGGGCGCGCGCGATTCCAACGCGGACCTCCTGAACCCCATTCAGGTGCGCTACCAGGCTGCGCCACGCCCCGACTGGCGGCGAGTCTACCACCCGGACGGCGCGATCCGAGGAGCCGAACCCGGCCCGGAAGGCCCCTCAGCGCGCCCGACGGCTGGGCCGGTTGCGCGCGCCCGGTGGGCGGCCGCGTGTGGGCGTCGGCCGCTTCTTCGCGCCCGAGGTCGTCGCCCGGCGTCGGGGCAGCTTGACCGCCTCGCGATCACGGAACACGAGCCGGATCGGGCTGCCGTCGAAGCCGTAGCGCTCACGCAGCCGATTCTCGAGGTAGCGCCGGTAGCTGAAGTGGATGTCGGCCGCGTTGTTCGCGAAGAACACGAACGTCGGCGGCGCGACGGCGGCCTGGGTGGCGTAGAAGATCCGAGGCCGGCGGCCGCGCACCATCGGCGGCACCTGGCGGTCGATCGCCTCGCGCAGGAGCCGATTGAGGGTGCCGGTCGAGACCCGCTTGCGACGCTCGCCCCACACGTCGACCGCGAGCTCGAGCACACGCTCGACACGCTGGCCGGTCTTGGCGCTGATCGAGATGACCGGCGCGAAATCCAGGAACGGCACCGTCCGAGCGGATCCAGGTCACGTACTGGTCGAACGTCTGGTGGGTCTTGTCCTCGACGAGATCCCACTTGTTGACCGCGACGACCAGCCCCCTGCCCTCCTCGGCGACGTAGCCGGCCACGTGCGCGTCCTGAGCGGTCAGGCCCTCGACCGCGTCGATGACGAGCACGGCGACGTCCGCCCGGCCGACGGCCCGCAGCGCGCGCAGTGTCGAGTAGCGCTCCGCGGCCGGCCCCGAGGCGACACGGCCTCGGCGACGGATGCCGGCCGTGTCGATGAGCACGATTTCGCTGCGGCCCCAGTGCAGCCGCGTGTCGATCGCGTCGCGCGTGGTCCCGGGCACCTCGGACACGATCATGCGTTCCTCGCCCAGCAGCGCGTTGAGCAGGCTCGACTTGCCGACATTCGGGCGGCCCACGAACGCGATCGCGGGCGGCTCGTCATCCTCGGCCTGGGCGGCGATCTCGGCGTCCCAGCGCCTGGCCGCCTCGGGTTCGATGGCCACCGCGGTCAGGTCCCCGTCCGTGCCGTCCTCGTCCTCGGACTCCAACCCGTCGTGGCGCGGCTCGTCGCCCACGACGTACGGCTCGAGCCGACCGGCCGCAACCTCGGCCGCGAACGCCTCGGCCTCGCGCTCGCGCGCCTTGCGGGCGACCTCGTCCTCGCTCTCCGGCGGCAGCGACCACACGACCGCGTCGAGCAGGTCCGCCACGCTCCGACCGTGCGAGGCGCTGATCGTGTACGTCTCGTCCCAGCCGAGCGCGTGGAACTCGGCGCCCTCGAGCTCGAGCCGCGGGTTGTCGGCCTTGTTCACCGCGACGAGGACGGGCGCACGAGCTCGGCGCAGCAGCAGCGCCGCCTCCTGGTCGGCCGGCGTCATGCCCGCCATGGCATCGACGAGGAACACGATGACGTCGGCCTCGGCGATCGCGAGCCGGGCCTGGTCCTGGACCTTCTCCTCGATCGCGTCGCCCGGCGCGACCTCCAGGCCACCGGTGTCGACGACGATGAACCGCCGTCCGTTCCACTCCGCGTCGCCGTACAGCCGATCACGGGTGGTGCGGGCGCGGTCCTCCACGATCGCGTCCCGCCGGCCCACGATCCGATTGAAGAGCGTGCTCTTGCCCACGTTCGGCCTGCCCACGAGCGCCACGATCGGCAACCCGGTCGTGCTAGCCACGGAGCCCTCCGAGGGCCACGGCCGCTGGCCGCGAGGCCATTGGCCCGAGGATTCGGGCCATGCCTACGCGGCGCCGGCGGCAGGCGTCCCGACGTTCGAGAGTGAGGTGGTCCGGCCGGCCGGCGTGGCAGCCGCCGCGAGCGCCGCATCTGCCAGCTCCGCGGCACGCCCGGCGACGTCGTCCGTCCCGGCCAGCTCCAGGATCCGTCGGGCGACGTCGCGCAGGTCCTCGATCGGCGTCGACGTGCCGCCGGTGACGCCCACCACGGCGCGGCCCTCGAAGGCCGAGGCGTCGCTCAGCTCGGCCGCGCCCTCGATCTGGATGGCGGGCGTGCCGGCGATCCCCACAACCGCGTGAGCTCCTTCGTGTTCGCTGATGAGCGTCCGCCGACGACGACCATGAGATCGACGTCGCGGGCCGCCTCGAGCGTGTCCTCCTGGCGCCGGATGGTCACCGGGCAGACCGTGTTGACGATCTTGAGCTCGTGGGCGCGCGACCTGAGCAGCGCGGCGAGCTTCTCGAACTTCCAGGGCGGCTGCGTGCTCTGGCTGATGAGCGCCATGCGCTTGCGGCGCGGGATCGCGTCCCACTCGTCCTCGTCGTCGACGACGATCGCGTCGGGCGCGAAGCCGAGCAGGCCCACGACCTCGGGGTGCTTGGGCGTGCCGAGGAGCACGATCGTGTAGCCCTCCTCGACGAGCTTCGTGAGCTCACGCTGCTCCTGGATGACCCACGTGCAGGTGCCGTCGATGATCTCCAGGCCACGCGCCATGGCGCGGTCCATCACATCCGGGCGAACGCCGTGGGCGCGGATCACGACCGCCGCGCCCTCGGTCACCTCGTCGAGCACGTCGCGCGTTCTGGATCCCGAGCCGCTGCAGGTCCGTGATGACGCCCTCGTTGTGCACGACCTGGCCGAGGGTGGTCGTGGACTTGCCAGCGGCGCGCGATACCTTGGCCTTGTCGATGGCCTCGCGCACGCCGTAGCAGAATCCCGTCCGGCGCGCGATTCGGACCTCGTGGACGCTTCCCATATCGGACCGATTATCGCATGGGGCCCCGACGAACCAGGTCAGCCGCCCTGTCAGTCCCCGCCCATGCCGTACGGCCCTCGGAGCGGGGGCGGCAGAAGGTCCGCAATCCGGTCCATGATCGTGCCCGTCGCGGCGGTCTTCGCCGCGCGCCGATCGGCCAGGACCGCCGGATCGAGCACATCCGAGAGCCTGAACGCCGTTCCGACCCGCATCCGGACCTGGCCGCCGGGATGCGGCAGGCGGCCCTTCGGCCAGACGGCGTGCGAGCCGGCGATGCCGACGGGCAGGATCGGGGCGTCCGAGCGCAAGGCCAGGAGCGCCAGGCCGTCCTGGGCCGTCTGGAGCGCGCCGCTCGGGCTGCGGGTGCCCTCCGGAAAGACCATGAGCACGTGACCCTGGTCGAGAATGCGCCGGGCCAGGCGGAACGCCGCCACGTCGCCGCTGCCTCGATCGACCGGATGCACCGAGCCGGCTGCCGCCAGCCTGCCCAGGACCGGCCACTCGAGCATCTCGCGCTTGCCCAGCCAGTGGATGCGCCGCCCGAGCAGGGGCGTCAGCCAGCCACCGACCACGACGCCATCGAGGTTGCTGGCATGGTTGGCGGCCACGATGAGCGGCCCGGCCCGCGGGATGTCCGCGACGTCCCCCTCGACGTGGACACGCGTCATGGCGCCGGCGAGGAATCGTCCGCCGAGCGCGCCCAGGCGGATGAACCAGTTCATGTCGTCGCGCAAGGAGCCCGCGGTCGGCCCGGACGGCCGCTCGTTCGCGTTCGTCGTGTGCGGCGTCGTGCCGTTGTCGTGACCCCGTCCGGTCGTCATCGGACGTCCGCCCGACTCGCGATGGCCAGGCGCCGTTCGGCGGCCCGGATCGTGTCGATGACCAGCTCGACCGTGGCCTCGAACGTGTTGCCGTCGGTTCGCAGGACGATCGCCCCGTCGGCGACACGCAGGGGCGCCACCGCACGGCCGGTGTCGAGGCCGTCCCGCCGACGAATCTCGGTCAGGATGTGGCCCGCCTCGGCGCCCGACGGCTCGACGTCGCGCTCGGCAGCCCGCCGCCGGGCGCGCTCCTCGACCGAGGCATCCAGATAGATCTTGAGATCCGCGTCGGGCAACACGACCGTCCCGATGTCACGCCCGGCCATGATGATCCCGCCGGACGTGGCGATCGAGCGCTGCCGCTCGAGCAGCGCCGCGCGTAGGTCCGCCACGCTCGAGACCTCCGAGACGCGCTCGTCGACGCGCGGCGTGTGTACATCGGCCGTCTCGTCTCGGCCCGCGATCATGACCCGATCGAGACGCCCGTACTCGTCGGGCGCGAGCGCGATCTCGCCGACGAGCTCCACGAGGGCGGCGGCATCCTCAGGGGCCACGTTGCGCTCCAGCGCGAGCCAGGTGGCCGCCCGATACAGGAGCCCGGTATCACAGAAGCGATAGCCGAGCTCGAGCGCGGCCGCCGCGCCGACGCTGCTCTTGCCCGACGACGCGGGACCGTCGAGGGCCACGACGAAGCGAGGGCTGTCCGGAGTGACGGCCGATGGCCCGGTCGGCTCGCGTGGCTGGGCGGGCTGATCCATCCCGGGCAGGATAGCCGCCCATCGAGGCCCGGCGTGAGGACCGGGTCCGGTTGCCCCGATCAATGGTGGCCGGCGAGCAGCTCGATCTCCCTGTCGGTCAGCGGTCGCACCGCCCCAGGGAGCAGTCCAGCGATGCCGACCGGCCCGATCCGGACCCGGACCAGACGCTCGATCGGGGCGCCGGCAGCCGCGAGCATGCGCCGGATCTGGCGGCGCCAGCCATGTCCGAGCGTCGCCCGGTACCACGCCAGGTGCCCGGGCGGCGGGTCGAGCAGGGCAGCCGTCGCCCGGGTCTGGGCGCGCGTCGCCGGTCGGAACGAAAGGAACCGGGCATGGCCCTCGTCGAGGCGGATGCCGTGCTCGAGCATCCGGACCTGCTCGGGTACCAGCGCCCGCGCCAGCCCGATCGCGTACTCGCGCTCCACGCCGTAGCGGGGATGAAGCACGCGCTCGGCCCACGTGCCGTCGTTCGTCAAGAGCAGCACGCCCTCCGACTCCAGATCGAGCCGGCCGACGGGATAGATGCGAGCGCCGGGCGGCCGAAGCTCGGCCGGCACCAGGTCGACGACGGTTCGCTGCGCGTGGCGATCACGCACCGTGGACGTGACGCCGATCGGCTTGTGGCACACGAGGTGGACGTCGGTCCGGGCCGAGCTCGCATCGACGCGCCGGCCGTCGACCTCGATCCGCGAGCCCGCCGGATCGGCGCTGGCCCCCAGCGCGACGACGCTCCCGTCGACGCGTGACGCGACCGGCCGCGATGAGCGCATCGGCGCCGCGCCGTGACGCGACACCGGCCCGGGCAAGGATCTTCGCCGACGCGCTCTGGTGCTGCCATCAGGGCGTCGTGTCGTCGACCGCCTCGCGCGCCAGCAGATCGGCTCCGCCCGCGTCGGCGCCCTCCTCGGCCAGCCGCGCGGCGACGTCGACGTCGAGCGGCGGCAGCTCGTCGAGGGACACGATTCCGAAACGCTCGAGGAACTCGAAGCCCGTGCCGTACAGGTACGGCCGACCGGGCGCATCGGACCGCCCGAGCTCGACGATGAGCCGCCGGTGCAACAGCGTGCGGATGGTGTAGTCCGTGTCGACGCCGCGGATGCGCTCGACCGCGGCCTTCGTCACGGGCTGCCGGTAGGCGATGATCGCCAGGGTCTCGAGCGAGGCCGGGCTGAGGCGCACGGCGTCGACGCCGATGTAGCGGGCGATGAGCGGGCCGGCCTCGGGCGCGGTCGCGAGCTCGACCCGCTCGCCATTGAGCACGAGCCGGATGCCGCGACCGGCGAGGCCCACTTCCAGGTCGCCCAGGCGCGCGTCGACGGTCGCCCGGTCGACGCCCGCGACGCCCGCGATCTCCCGCCGGGCAAGCGGCCGCTCGGCGACGAAGAGCAAGGCCTCGAGCTGCGCCTCGGTCAACTCGGGACCGGCCTCGCCGGCAGCGGCCAGCCGCGCGATAGCCTCGTCGGCGGTGTCATCGGCCTCGACGTCGGGCTCGTGACCGGTACGCGCAGCGGTCGGGCCGTCGTCGCCCGACGAACCTGCCGCATCGGACTCGCGGATCTCGTGGCCGGCGCCATTGCGCCCGTCGCTCACGAGAACGACTCGAGCGACTCGTCGAGGGGCGCGTCGTCGACGCCGGTGGGCCCGAGGCCGGCCGCCGCGCGCTCCTCGGCCGTGGCCGAACGCGCCACGATCGGTCCCCACGGTTCGGCCTGCTCGACGACGATCTCGCGTCGCTTCATGAGCTCGAGCAATGCCAGGAACGTGACCGCCACGACGGTCCGATCGCGCACGCCGGCAAGCAGCTCCTGGAGCACGAGCGAGCCGGCGTCGCGCAGGGCGGCCCGGATGATCGTCGCGCGTTCGGACAGGGTGATCGTGCGCGGCACGACCTCGGGCGGCGGCGGGGGCGGCGGGACCAGGCGCGCCAGGCCGGCCAGTGACTCCACGAGCAGCGCACGCTCGAGCGGTGGCCCATCGTCCGGACGGGCCCCGGCGAGCCCTGCGGCCTGGGCGACCGCCGGCTCGCGCCGGAACAGCCCGACTCGGGCCTCCGCGCCGGACAGCAGGCGCCCGCCGGCGTCGCGGAAGGCGCGGTACACGAGCAGTCGCGCTCGGAGCTCGGCCTCCGGATCGGTGCCCTCGTCGGGCAGGCCCGTCGGCGGCGCGAGCTCCTGGCGGGGCAGGATCGCGCGGCTCTTGATGAGGATGAGCTGGCTCGCGACGGCCACGAATGCCGACACGTTCGCCATCCGGTCGGCGTCGAGCGCGGCCAGGGCGTCGAGGTATGCCTCGGTCAGGGCCGCCGAGCGGCACGCGTGAGCACGTCGAGCTGGCGCGCCTCGATGAGCGAGCAGGAGCGAGGCAGCGCAGCGCCGAGCTGGACCCGGTCGCCAGCTCGCCGAGGTCGAGCGACCCGGGGACCGGGACGGTCTCCGCGCCGGACGGGTGCGGATCCGGCCTGAAGGCGCGCGCCCGGCATGGGCGGCGCGGGCAGTGGCGTCGTGCGGCGTGGCGAGTCTGCCGGCGGTCGACGCCATCAGTTCGCCTCGTCGGCCAGGGAGGAGCACCCCGTACGCCGGGTCGCGCGGCGCGTCCTGGTGGCGGATGAGCTCGACGTCGCGCGCCGTGCCGCCCGCTCCGGCCGCGAGCCGTGCCGAGTCTCGGCGTGGGCGTCGCCAGCCGCGTCGAGCGCGGATCGCATCCGGGCAGCCGCCCGGCGGCACGTCGACCCCGGCCCCTACGCCTCCCCGAGCGACCACGCCACCCGCGGGCCAGAGCCCGAGTCACCCTTGCGCGCAGTCGTGGAGCAGCCCGGCGACGAGGACGTCGGGCTCGGTCACGCCCTCGCGCCGCAGCATGCGCGACGACGTCCAGGCCGTGGCGACGGTCGGCGACGTGCATCGCGTCGAACAGCGCGGCGCTGCGCGGGGGTCGTCCAGGCGGCCAGGCTCCGGCGCTCCGCGGGTGACACCCGGGCCGTCAGGTGCGACACGGAACCGGCGGACCTTCGTAGCCCACCAGGAGGGGTAGGAACCGATCAGGAGGTCACGATCGGGCTCGACGACCTGGTGCCGGATCGGGTTGCTCCGGGCGGGAAGAAGATGAGCAGGATGACAGGAGGAGCAGGAAGGATACCGTACTGCGTCGAGCATCGGCCGGATCTCGTACGCGGTTCGGGGATCGAGGAACGGCGAACAGCACCTTCGATCCGTCGAGCGGCGGGATCGGGATGAGGTTGAAGATCATCAGGCCGAGGTTGATGAGCACGAAGTAGAACAGCTCAGGGCCCGGACGATGACGCCGTGACGAGTCGAGGATCGACAGCCCGGACGAAGCGCAGACGATGCGCGCCGGCCGCGGCCAGGGCCAGGTTCGGACACGGGACCCGCCGCGGCCACGATCGCTTCGCCCCGGCGCCGCCCCGGAGTTCGAGGGGTTCACGGGGTCGGCTTCGCCCAGCCGAAGCCGAACGTCCCGCCCGACAGCGAACGAGAGGACGAGCATCAGCCCGCCGACGGGTCGAAGTGCGCGATCGGGTTGAGCGTCAGTCGCCCGAACAGCTTGGCCGTCCCGTCGCCGAGCTCGGTACGCCGCCCAGCGCGTGGCGGAACTCGTGGACCGGAAAGCGACACAGCAGGATGATCGCGATGACGATGATCTTGGCGAGCAGGTCGGGGCTCACGGACGCCTCGCGTGCGGATGGAAACGGCGGCTATCGTACCGGCGCGAGCGCCGGCCGTGCGGCGGGACGCGTCAGAGCCGGCTCAGCAGCTCGGCCTTCTTTGCCTCGTATTCCTCCGGGCTGATCGCGCCGCGGTCGCGCAGATCCGCCAGTTGCGCCAGGGTCCGGGTGACCTCGTCGGCCGTCATCGAGTGAGGCCCGGCGGGTGGAACGGCGGCCGGCGCGGAGGCTGTCGGCACCGGTCCGGAACCGGTCGCTCGGCGGCCACGGGCGGCGTGCCGGCCGCCGGTGCGGCGAGGGCCGGCGGGGCCATGGGGGGCGGCGCCGCGGCGGGCGCGGTCGCCACGGGCGTCGGCGTTGGCTCGGTCGGCCGGTCCGAGGTCTCGGTTCGGGTCCGCTCGACGCCATTTGGCGTTGCCCGCAGCGGCGGCGTGACCAGCGGCCCGCGCGAGAGCTCGAGCTCGAGCTCGTGCTTGCGTCTCGATCATCGCCTTCTTGAAGCCGACCGCGTCGACGCAGCATGCCGATGCGGTCGATCCCGGCCTCGGACGCGGTCAGGATTCGAGGTCGCCGAAGCCGAACATCCGGCCGAAGAGCGACTGGTTCAGCTGGCATCGTTGATCTTCTCGAGCGAGCTGTCCGAGACCGACTTGTTGACGATGCCCTCGACCTGCAGGACCCGGCGGTTCGTGACGACGTACTCCTCGTTGGCCAGTCGCAGCCAGGCCCAGGCGATCGCGGCCAGCGCCGACGACGAGGAGCACGAGCGTGAGTCAGCCGAACAGCTGGCGCAGGACCCCGCTCGGCCCCGTTGGACGCGAGATCACCCGACAGGATGAACAGGACGAGGGCGGCGATGAGGCCCAGGATCGCCCACTTGGCCGCGTCGACGACGGTCAGCCAGTGCTGGCGCCGGATGCGAACGATGTGCTCGCCGTCCGCGAGCAGGCCCTCCGCGTAGTGAGCCATGGCGTTCGCGCCCTCCTCATGCCCGCGGGTGCGCTCGGGCGTAGACCTCCCTGATCCGTTCGCCGGTGAGTGCGTGTACAGCTGGGTCGTGCTGATACTCGCATGTCCGAGCAATTCCTGGACGACGCGCAGGTCGGCTCCGCCCTCGAGCAGATGCGTCGCGAACGAGTGCCGCAGGGTGTGCGGGCTGACCGCGATCGGACAGGCCCGCCCGGGCGGCCGCCGCCTTGACCGCCGGACCCACGCCTGCTGGCGCGCCAGTCGCGACCGCCGCGCGGGCCGAGGAACAAGCGGCCCGCCACGCAGGTGCCCGCGGCGTGCCGCCAGGTCGAGGCAGTCCGGGCGCGCACCATCTCGAGGTAGCGGCGCAGGGCCAGTCGAGCGCCACGTCGCCGACCGGCACGAGGCGCTCGCGGTCGCCCTTGCCGATCGACCCGGACGAAGGCGCCGTCGAGCGACAGATCCTCGCGGTCGAGGCCCAGCGCCTCGCTGATTCGCAGACCGGCCGCGTAGAGCAGCTCGAGCAGTGCCCGGTCCCGGATCGCGATCGCGCGGGCGACGGCGACCGCGGGCGTCACGCCGACCGCCTCCTCGCCGATCGCCTCGTCGCCGAGGGCGGCGGCGTCGAGCAGTCGTGCCGTTTCGTCCACGCTCAGCGTCTCGGGCAGGCGCCGCGCCTGGCGCGGCAGGTCGAGCTGGGCCGCCACGTCGACGCGGATCAGCTCGTCGCCGATACGCGAATCGGTAGAAGCCGCGCAGGCTCGCCGCCCGCCGTCGCAGGCGGGTCGGGGCGAGACCCGGCCGGCCGGGCGATCCCGCGTCTTGCGCGAATCTGCCAGGAAGCGCACGACGGCCTCGGGTCCGCGCGACCAGGTGCCGCTCGACACGGTCCGCCTCGGCGAAGCGGCGCAGGTCGTTCCGGTAGGCCGCGATCGTGGCCGCGCGACAGACCGCGCTCGACACGCAGATACGCCGAGGTAGGCGTCGATCGCGCTCGCCAACGAGACGGGCGCCACGTTCGACTCAGCCCGCCGCGGCCAGGAACTCACCCCGCCAGCCCTCGGCCCGATCGAGCAGCTCACGGGCCGAGGCGAGCGCCGCCGGGCCCGCCCCACCGCCGAGCATCGCCGCCAGCTCGACGATCCGGCCGTCGCGATCGAGACGTCGCACCTCGGTCACGGTCCGGCCGTCGCGCTCGCGCTTGGCGATCTGGAAATGGGCGTCGGCGTAGGCCGCGATCTGGGGCAGGTGCGTGACGCACAGGACCTGGTGACGGCGGGCCAGGGCCCACAGCTGACCGGCCGACGGGCTCGCGCCGAGCGCCCGCCGATGCCCATGTCGATCTCGTCGAACACGAGCGTCGGGGTGAGGTCCGCCTCGGCCAGGACCTCCTTGATCGCGAGCGCGACCCGGGACAGCTCGCCACCGGACGCGATCCGCGCGAGGGGCCGGCCCGGCTCCCCGGCATTGGGCGCGAACCGGAAGACGACGGCGTCGATGCCCGATGCATCGAAGGCGACCGCGTCGCCGTCGATCTCCACCGCCGGCTCGTCGTCGTCGGCGATGCGACGCGACGAGCCCGACCGAGAACGCCTCATCGGGGAAGCCAAGTGGGCTGAGGACGCGGCGACACCGCCTGAGCGAGCTCGATCGCCGCCGAGTGCCGGCGGGCCGACAGCGCAGCGGCCGCCTCGGCCACGGTCTCCAGCAGGTCGACGTCCTCGACAGCGCGCCGTGACCGCTCGAGGTCGAGCCCGTGCAGGCGCTCCAGCTCGCCGGCGGCGCGAGCCGCATGATCGAGCACGGCCTGCTCGTCGTCGCCGTAGCGCCGGAACAGGCCGAAGATGAGCGACAGCCGCTCCTCGAGCCGCGCCAGTTCGGCCGGATCGTGATCGACCGTCTCTGTCAGGTCGCGCACGCCATCCGCCAGGTCGCCGACCTCCGCCTCGAGACCGCTCAGGCGCTCCGCGACCGGCTCCCAGCGGGGATCGAGCCGGGCCAGTGAGCGGGCGGCCGCGCCGGCCCCGGCGAGCGTCTCCCGGGCGCCGCTCGGCTCGCCGGCCAGGGCCGTGCGCAGCTCCGCCGCCGCCGCGGGCGATCGCCTCGCCATGCTGTGCGGCCGCCAGCCTGCGCCTGGATCTCGGCCGATTCGCCCGGGCGCAGGCGTGCAGCCTGCGATCTCCGCGGTCTCGTGCTCGAGCAGCTCCAGCCGCCGCGTCAGCTCTCGAGGGTCGAGCTCGAGCTCCGCGAGCGCGTCGCGATTCGCGGCGCCAGCGCCCAAACGCCTCGGCGGTCGCCTGTCGGGCCTCGCCGCGTCGGCCCCGAACGCGTCGAGCAGATCGCGCTGCCAGCGCTCGTCGAGGAGGCGCTGCTGGTCGTTCTGGCCATGGATCTCGACGAGGGGCCCGGTCGTCGCCGCGAGTCGCGCGGCTGTCACGCTCTCGTCGTCGAGACGCGCCGGTCGAGCGGCCAGCCGGCGGCGATCTCGCGCACCGCGATGAGCGGCTCCGGCAACCGGTCGAAGAGCGCCTCCACACGTGCGGCCTCGGCACCATGGCGTACGAGGTTCGTGTCCGCCCGCGCGCCGATGGCCAGCCCGAGCGCATCGATGAGCAGGCTCTTGCCGGCGCCCGTCTCGCCGGTCAGCACGTTGAGGCCCGGCTCGAACGACAGCCGGAGCCGGTCGATGAGCGCGAGATCGGTCACCGACAGCTCGACGAGCCGGCCGGCCGCGAGCGACACGTCGCGCTGCGCATCGACCGGCCGGTCCGTCCTGTCCAGCGAGTGCACGTTCATCGCGGCAGGAGGTCGACCTTGCGCCGCAACAGGTCCCAGAACGGTGGCGTGCCGTGCGGCTGCAGCGAGCCGGATCGGGCGGGTCACGGCACGCACCTCGACGACGTCACCGACCGCCAGCGGGCGATCCTCCCGGCCGTCGATCGAGACGAGTGCCTCATGGGCATCGACGACCGTGCAGCGCACCGTCTGGAACGGGCTCACGACGACGCTTCGGATGGCGGACAGGTACGCGGCGATCGGCGTCACGATCGAGATTCCGGCTGATCGGGTCGACGATCGGGCCACCGGCCGAGAACGAGTAGCCGGTCGAGCCGGTCGGGCTGGCCACGATCAGCCCGTCCGCAACGAACGTCGCGACGTGCGAGCGGTCGATCGCAACGTCCAGGCGGCACACTCGGGCCAGCGCGCCGCGCGCGATGACGACGTCGTTGAGCGCCGTGAAGCGGGGCGTGCCGTCGGCCCGGCCGCCGGGCAGAACGCTGCCCGAGATGGCCATCCGCTCCTCGATCCCGAAGCTCCTCGGCGACGATCTGGGCGAGCGTCGGCTCGAGATCGATGGCCTCGATCTTGGACAGGAAGCCGACCTTGCCGAGGTTCACGCCCAGGAGCGGCACGTCGATGTCGGCCACCGCGCGCGCCGCCCGCAGGAACGTGCCGTCCCCGCCCAGGACCACGAGCGCGTCGGTGCTCGGCAGCTCGCGCAGCAGGGCGTCGGTCTCGCCCGCCGGCGCAGCCCATGACTCGACCCTGAACTCGTCGCACCAGCGGGTCGCCCGCTCACGCAGCTCGACCGCGTGGGCATTGTGGGGTTGAACGCGAAACCGATCCGGCCGATCGTCATGGTCCTGTGCCCGCCAGCTCGTCGAGCCGCGCTCCCAGCCGCCGGGTCTGTCGCCACGTCCGCTGCGCAGATCGAGCAGGAACTCGCGATTGCCCTCGGGTCCGAGGATACGGCGAGGCGACGGCGCCCGTGACGCCCAGCCCGATGGCCTGGGCGCGCTCGACGATCTCGCCCAGCACGCGCCGGTGGACCACCGGGTCGCGAACGACCCCGCCGCGCGCGTCCGCGGGTCCGGCTTCGAACTGGGGCTTGACCAGGGGCACGATCCGTCCGCCCCGGCGCCAGCGTCGAGCCGATCGGCGCGAGGACCCGTGCGAGCGAGATGAAGCTGACGTCGACGACTGCCAGGTCGACGGCCGCGGGCAGGCTCGCGGCCGTGAGGGTCCGGGCGTTCGTGCGCTCCCTCGAGGTCACACGCGCGTCGTGCCGGAGCGAGCTCCGCGAGCTGGCCGCGCCCGACGTCGATCGCGTACACGCGGCGCGCGCCGCGCTGGAGCAGCACGTCGGTGAAGCCGCCGGTGGATGCGCCGACATCGAGGCACGACAGGCCCCGCGGGATCGATCCCGAACGCCTCGAGCGCCGCGGCCAGCTTGTGGCCGCCACGGCTGACGTACGGCTCGGGCACCGCGACGGACACGCCGATACCGGCCGCGACCAGATCACCCGGCTTGCGATCGCTGCGTGCCGCGTCACCGGCGCCGACCCGAACCTTGCCGGCCAGGACCAGGGCCTGGGCACGGCTGCGGGATTCGGCCAGGCCACGCTCGACGAGGAGCTGATCGAGGCGCATCCGGGCGGGCTTGGCGGACGTGGCTGTCACGCACCGTATCGTGGCACAGCCGCCTCACCCGAGGCGTACCGCGGCCGCGATTCGGAAGGGACCCTCAGGCGTCCGTCGTCGCCGGCGTCTCGGCGTCGTGCCCGACGCGCGGCGGCCGCTCGCCGAGCTCGTCGAGGGTCTCGCGGATCTGGCCCGTGATCCCGGCCGCGTCGAGACGCAGCACGCGTCGCAGATCCGTGACCGAGCCGTGCTCCACGAAGCGCTCGGCGGGAATGCCCACGACGCGCACCGGCACCCGTGCCAGCTCGGCTTCGGCGAGGCGCGCCTCGCCGAGCAGCTCGAGCACGGCCGAGCCGAAGCCACCGACGACGACGCTCTCCTCGAGGGTCACGACGAGGCGCTTGCCGCGCGACTGGTCGAGGATCAGGTCTCGGTCGAGCGGCTTCGCGAAGCGCGCATTGAGCACGGCCACCGACCAACCCTCGGCCTCCAGCGCCACGGCCGCGGCCAGGCCGCGCTGCAGGATCGGGCCGAAGCCGACGATCAGGACGTCCGAACCGGGCCGGACCAGCTCCGCCCGCCCGACGGGAATTGGCACCGGCTCGCGCTCGGGAACGCCGAAGCCGCGATCCCGCGGGTAGTGCAGGGCAAACGGGTGCTCGGATTCGAGTGCCGTCCGGACGAGCGCGCGCAGCTCCTGCTCGTCCTTCGGGCTGGCGATGACCAGGTTCGGGATCTGACGCTGAGCCGGCAGCGTGAACATGCCCTGGTGGCTCGTGCCGTCCTCGCCGACGAGCCCCGCCCGATCGACCGCGATGAGCACGGGCTGATCGTTCTGGCACACGTCGTGGACGATCTGGTCGAAGGCGCGCTGGAGGAACGTCGAGTAGATCGCGACGACCGGCCGCATGCTGCCCATGGCCAGACCCGTGGCCAGCGTCACCGCGTGCTGCTCGGCGATCCCCACGTCGATGAAGCGATCCGGGTGCACCGCCTCGAACCTGGACAGACCGGTGCCCGTCGGCATGCCGGCCGTGATCGCGACGATCCGACGGTCGGTCCGGGCGAGCTCGAGCAGCTCGGTGACGAAGAACGCGGTGTAGTTCGGTGTCGCGTCGGCCTGCGCTCGCACGGTCGCGGCTGCCGGCGCGGCGTCATCGCTCACGGACTCGGCCGACACACTCGACGCCGGGTGTCCGTTCCCGGCGCCACCCGCCGATCCGTTCGACGCGGCCGTCGCGCTCGGGGGGTTGCCCATGCCCGGCCCGACCGCGACCACATTCATCGGTGGCAGCGCGGCGCCGTGGAACGACACGCGGTCGGCTTCGGCCGGGCGGTAGCCCTTGCCCTTCTGCGTGCGGACGTGAACGATGACCGGGCCCTCGATGTCGAGCGCGCTCCGGAACGTGTGAGCGAGCGCCCGCAGGTCGTGGCCGGGCACGACCCCGATGTACGTGATCCCGAGGTCCTCGAAGAAGTGGCCCGGCTGGGCGAAGCTGACGACCGAGGCCCGCAGCCGGCGCGACAGCTCGAGCGCGGTCGGCCCGACGATCGGGATGCGCTCGATCGCCCGGTCGTAGGCGCTCTTGCCGTGCTGCCAGACATGCGTCAGCTTGATGGCCGACAGGTAGTGGCTGAGGGCTCCGACCGTGGGGCTGATCGACATCTCGTTGTCGTTGAGCACGATGAGCAGCTGCGTCTTGCGCTGACCGATGTCGTTCAGGGCCTCCATGCGAGAGGCCGCTCATGAGCGCCGCGTCGCCCACCACGACGGCCACCCGCTCGAGCCCGTGGCGCAGGTCGCGCGCGGTCGCGAGTCCCTGCCCGATCGATAGGCCCGTGCCCGCGTGCCCGCCGTCGAAGACGTCGTGAACCGACTCGGTGCGGCGCGGGAAGCCGCCGATGCCGCCCAGTTGCCGGAGGCTCCCGAAGCGCTCGTAGCGGCCGGTCAGCAGCTTGTGCGCGTACGCCTGATGACCCGTATCCCACACGATCCGGTCGCGCGGTGATTCGAGCAGCCGGTGCAGCGCGAGCGTGATCTCGACCACGCCCAGCGAGCTACCCAGGTGTCCGCCCGTGCTCGCGACCGTGGACACGATCGTGCGGCGGACGTCGTCGGCCAGCTCGTGCAGCTGCGCGTCTGAAAGGCCACGCAGGTCCGACGGGTCGCTGATGGTGCTCAGGATGGACACTGACTGAACTCCTCGTCGAGCCCCGGGACGGCCCGAGTCGTGTCGTGGCCGACGCTTCCACGTGGCTCGCTGGGCGACCCGCGGTTGTGGCCGGTTCGATCGGTGATTCTGAAACGGCTCCGAGCTCGGCCTCGTGACGTCGGGCGAGTCTACCCCTGCCTGCGACAGCACCATTCCGGCCGGGCGGCGACCACGACCAACGCGGCCATCAATGTCCTCGCGCGACCGGAGCGTGCCCCGCCGAGCGCCTCAGGCAGACGGTTCTTCGATCGGCTCGTCGGGGCGGACGTCTCGTGCCTCGACCTGGCCGCCGGCGCGCTCGACGAGGCGCTTGATCCGGAGCTCCGCGTCCGCGAGGAGGCGCTCGAGCCGGGCGTTCAGCGCGACACCTCGCTCGTACAGCACGAGCGCATCCTCGAGCGGCTGGCCACCCTGTTCGAGCTCGGCCACGACACGCTGGAACTCGGCCAGCGCGGCGTCGAAGCTCAGCGCCTCGACGTCCGCCTGGGCGTCGGAGCGCGGCCCGGCTCCGTCAGCCGGGTCGGTCCTCGTCGACCCGTTCGCGCTCGTCACTGTCCGATCCGTCCTCGCGCTCCATCAGCCGCCCGATGCGTGGCGCGACAAGGATACCGGCGACGAGCCCGACCGCCGCGGCCGCGATCGCCACCAGGACGATGAGGACGAGCGCCTCGGCCATGCCGTCGGCCGATCAACTCGACGCGTGCCGGCCGTCGTGAGCCGGCACCGAGCCGTCGACCGTGGCCGCCAGCTCGCCGCGTGCGACGCGGATGCGGAGCGCCGTGCCCGCCGGGACTTCGGACGAATCGCGCACGATCCGGTCGTCCGGGCCACGGCGCACGATGGCGTAGCCGCGCTCGAGGGTCGCCTGGGGTCCGAGCACGGCAAGCGCCGCCGCGGCAGATTCCAGTGCGCCGCGTGCGGCGCCGACCCGCGACGCGACCAACAACGGCAGCAGGCGCCCGGTGCGGGCCAGCACGGCCTGCTGGCGCTCGAGACGGTCGGGCAGGATCGGACGAAGGCGCGCGGTCAGGCGCTCGATGGTGATGCGATCGACGACGACGCGGTCCGCGAGGCTCCGCGTCGCGCGATCGAGCAGGTGCCCGGCACGCTCGCGAGCGGTCGCGAGCTGGGCCTCCGGCCCGAGGCGCTCGAGGGCGCGGCGTTCGGCGACGACCCCGGCGCGGGCTGCCTGGAGGCGTCGCGTCGCGAGGCCGTCGAGTCGGCGGCGATCCGCCATGACGCCGGCGTGGGCCTCGTGCCGGTCGGGGACGACGACCTCGGCCGCCGCCGACGGCGTTGGCGCACGGACGTCGGCCGCGAAATCGGCCAGGGTCACGTCGGTCTCGTGTCCGACACCGCACACGACCGGCAGGCCGTGGGCAACGACCGCGCGCACGACGCGTTCGTCGTTGAACGCCCACAGGTCCTCGAGGGAGCCGCCACCCCTGGCCAGGATCGTGACCGCCGGCGCATCGTCCGGCCGTCCCGCGCTCGCCTCCGCGGCCGCCCAGCGCTCGACGCGGGCCAGGGCCCGGACGATGCTCGACGGCGCCGCTTCGCCCTGGACCTGGCACGGCGAGAGGACGACCCGCGCGAGCGGCCAGCGCCTGGCCAGGACCTGGCACACGTCGTGCCACACGGCCCCGCTCGGGCTGGTCACCACGGCGATCGTTGCCGGCCGCATGGGCAACCGGCGCTTGCGGGCTCGTTCGAACAGGCCCTCGGCGGTGAGGCGGGCCTTGAGCTCCTCGAACCGGACGGCCAGATCTCCGTGGCCGGCCGGCTGGAGCGAGTCGACGTACAGCTGGAGGGCGCCCGTCGGCTCGTACAGGTCGACGCGGCCATGGGCGACGACCCGCAGCCCGGCCTGCGCCTCGAAGGCGGACACGAGGCGGTCGTCGCGGAACCACACGCACTGGAGCTGGTTACGCTCGTCCTTGAGTGAGAAGTACGCGTGGCCGGCCGACGAGATGGTGACCCGACCGACCTCGGCCTCGACCCACACGTCGGCCAGGCGTGGATCGCCGCGCACGACCTCTCGAATGCGTCGCGTGACCTCGCTGACCGTGAGGGTCCTCACGGCGGGCGCGCCATGGGCGGTCATTTGGGCAGGCACCGCTGGTGTGCCATCGGGAGGACCGACGGGGCGAGACGCGCGCGCCGGACCACGCTCACCCGGCAGCTCGTCCCAGGCCGGCAGAGCCCAGTCGGGCGGCTCCTCGCCCGGGCGGCGAGCGCCGCTCATCCGGAGCCGAGCTGCACGCAGCCCCGGCGATCGGCGCCGTCGATGCCCCCGCGGCGGGCCACGTCTGGGTCCCTAGACCCGCGTCTGGTATTCGCCGGTCCGGGTGTCGACGCGGACGGTGTCGCCCTCGTTCACGAACAGTGGCACCTGGACGACGAGGCCCGTCTCGAGCGTTGCCGGCTTGCGCGCGCCCTGGGCCGTGTCGCCCGCGAAGCCGGGTTCGGTCGTCATGACCTGGAGGTCGACGGTGACCGGCAGCTCGACCCCGATCGTCTCGCCCTGATACGAGGTCCGCTCGAGGGTCATGCCGTCCTTGAGATAGCTGACGGCCGCGTCGAGCTGGTCGGCGTGGAGCACGAACTGATCGTACGTGTCGGTGTCCATGAAGTTGAAGTCATCGGCGTCGCGGTACAGGAACTGGACCGGGCGCCGGTCGAGCTGGGCCCGCGGCCACTTCGTTCCGGCCTGGAACGAGCGCTCGACGGTCTGGCCGCGCTTGACGTTGCGCAGCGTGATGCGGACCTGGGCCGAGCCGCGACCCATCTTGATGTGGTGGTAGTCGAGGATCTGCCACAGGTCGCCGTCGAGCTCGATCGCGACGCCCTTGCGCAGCTCACCTGTGGAAATCATGACGTTCGGGCTCCGGGTGTGGCGCGGCGGACGTGGTCGGGCGACGTCCGACGCTCGGGATGATCGGCCGATTGTACCGAAGGCCGGTCGTGGCCCCGGCGCTCAGGCTCGATGCTCAGACGACGAGCACCTCGCGCGGGAACCGTGTCAGGCGCTCGAGCACGTGTCGATCCGTGTCGAAGACGACGAGATCCTCGATGCGAACACCCATCTCGGCGTCGAGGTACACGCCCGGCTCGACCGAGAACACCGTCGGCGACGGCAGCCTGCGCTCGGGCGGCGCGGACGCCGACAGGCGGGGTTCCTCGTGGGTGGCCAGACCGATGCCGTGACCAAGACCGTGCCCGAAGTGATCGCCGTGACCGCCGGCCACGATCACGTCACGCGCGATCTCGTGCACGGCCCGGCCCGTTGGGCGCTCGCCGGTCCGGGCGGCGGCCTCGAGGACGGTGATCGCCGCCTCCTGCGCTCGGACGACGAGCTCGTAGATCGCGAGGTCCCGCGCGGACGGCTCACCCACGAACAACGTCCGGCTCATGTCGCTCCGGTAGCCGTCGACCTGGGCGCCGAAATCGAAGAGCAGGACGTTGCCCGCGAGGACCGGACGATCGCCCGGCGAGCCGTGCGGAAGCGCCGCCTCGGGACCCGCCAGACACGCCACGTCGAATGCCAGTCCATCGGCCCCGCCGATGCGCATGAGCCACTCGAGACGCAGGGCGAGCTCGTGCTCGGTCAGCCCCGGCCGGATCTCGGGCACCGACGTTGCCAGGGCCCGATCGGCGACGGCACAGGCAGCGGCAATGCGCTCGATCTCCGCGGGCTCCTTGATCGCGCGATCGTCCTCGATCCAGCCCTCGACCGGCACGAGCTCCACGCTCGGTGCCGCGAGGGCGAGACGCTCCCACAGCGCGTGACTGATGGCGCCTGCCTCGACGGCCACCCGCCTGGCACCGACCGACTCGAGCAAGGCAGGCCAGCGTGTCGCGAGATCGCCGTATGCCGCCTCGATCCGGGCGTCGGGGGCCTCGCGCTCCGCCTGGAGCCGATAGCGGCTGTCGGCCGTCACGACGACCTCACCGTCCGAGACGAGGAACCAACCCGACTGCCCGCCGACCTTCTCCTCGCCGTCGCCCATGGCCATTCCTGTCAGATAGCGGGTGTGCTCGTAGCGCAACCCGAAATACGCGTCCAGCCCGGCGTCCGCCAGGCGCGTCCGCACTCGGGCCAGCCGGGCCGGGCGGGCGTCGCGGTCGGCCGCCTGCCAGCGCCGTCTGTCCGCCGGAGTCGGGGGAGCGGCGAAGTCAGCCGGGGTCGGCAATCGGCCACCGATGAGGTCCGGGACGCTCATGGCTGACTGTACTTCGCCACGTTCTGCTCATGCTCCGCGGACGTCTTCGCGTACACCGTCGTCCCGTCGGGCGTCGCCAGGAAGTACAGGTAGCCGGTCTTCGTGTTGGGCGCCAACGCTGCCTGGATCGACGGCAGGGCCGGTGAGCAGATCGGCCCGGGCGGCAGGCCCTTGCTCGTGTACGTGTTGTAGGCGGTAAGATCGTCGGGCAGGTCGGCCGGCAGCTGCGACTCGGGTTTGGCCCAGAACGTGTACGACTGCCACTGGCTGAGCTCGGTGTTGCGAAGCTGCAGGGTGTCGTTCACGTAGAACACGGTCACGTCGGACTGCAGCCGACCGAGCTTGAACTTCTTTGGGTCGAGGCGGTTCGCGAACACACCCGCGATGAGCGGCCGGTCCGCGTCGAGCCGCGCCTCGCGCTCGACCATCGAGGCCAGCACGAGGTTCTCATAGAACGTGCGGCCGTCGACCTTGGCCGACAGGTGATCCGTCCCGACGCGCTGCGCGAACGCGTCCAGCATGTCGCGCACCAGCTCCTCGGCCGTCGACGTCGGCGTGAGGGTGTACGTCGCTGGGTACAGGAAGCCCTCGAGCGTCGCGCCCTTCGGCCGCACGTTCGAGTCCTCGAGCCACGGGTAGTCGGCGAGCAGGCTGGCGGGCGGTTTCGTGACGAGGTCGTAGAACGTCTGCGGGTCGACGCCGGTGCCCGGGACCGTCTCGAGCTTGGCCACGAGCTGCTCGAGCCGGAGGCCCTCGCGGAAGGTCACCGGGATGGTCACGATGCGGGCGTTGATCAGTGCCGTCACGAGCTGGTCCGGCGTCATGTTGCGGCGGACGAGGAAGGTCCCGGCCTTGAGCTGCGGCTGCAGGTCGCGCTCGATCGCGGTGAACACGAAGGCGCGATCCGAGGCAATGAGGCCCTGTTCCTGGAGGCGCGGCACGAGCGAGCTGACCGTATCGCCCTCGTTGACGGTGAATTCGAGCGCTGCCGCGTCGTCCGATGCGGGATCCTCGAGTGAGGGCCCGAGGTCCTCGCGCACGAGATCGGCCACGAACGGGATCCTGAGCGCGGACGGGTTGTCGTAGGCCCAGCCCACGACCGCGCGGGCGAGGACCGGCCGCAGGACCGTGGTCAACGCCACGAGGACCAGTACCGCCAGGATGCCCGTGAAGGCGATGAAGCGCAGCAGGTGATGCCCGCCGCCCAGATCGGCATATGACCGGCGGCGCCGACCGGCGCCGTTGACCTGAAATGCCGGACCGGCGAACGGGTCCTGCCGGGACGGGGGTGCCGCCGGCTGCGACTCGGCGGGGTGCGCCTGCTGCTTGTCGCGCGGTCGCCCCCCACCGCGAATCGTCATGCCATCGTCTCCAAGCGTCTCGTCGTCATGCCCACCGGTCGTGGGCGTGGACGGTCTGCACAGCCAGGTCGCGCGGAGCGTCTCGCCCGGTCAGCGGCCGTCTCCGGCTGCCCGTCGGGCCGCGAGCTCGTCATCGAGGATGATGGCGGCAGCCTCGCGATCGACACGTCCACGATACGCGTCCCGTTGCGCCCGCGTTGGGGGTCCGCCTGAGCGACCGCGCTTCATCGGCCCGAGACGGGTCTCGGCGACGTGACTGCTCAGGCGTTCATCACGCAGGCAGACAGCGCGTCCGAGGAGCGGCGCCACGGCCGTCACCCACTCCCGCGTCACGCGAGCCTGTGGACCCTCGACCCCGGACGCTTCGAGCGGCAGGCCGACGACGAGCTCGTCGATCGCATGCCGCTCGATCAGCGTGGCAAGGCTGGCGGCGTCGGCCTCTGGCGTCGCGGCGCGGCGCAGGGTGTCCAGGGGTCGGGCCCCGCCGCCCTCGCCCTCGGCGATCGCCACGCCCATCCGGCGCGCGCCGAGGTCGATGCCCAGCAATCGCGTCATGGGGCGGCCGAGTCGGTTGCCGACGAGCCGGGCGACGACGCCGGCGCGTTCGACGCCGGACCAATGGACCCGCCCGAGCCTGCGCGCGACCCTGACGCGGATGGACCGGGCGAGGCCACAGCGACCGACGGCACGACCCGGACATCCAGCCGGGCATCGATGCTCGTGATGGAGCTCACCCAGTCGGGCCAGACGGACACGCTCACCTGCCCGTACCGGGCGAGCGCCGCGCGCGCCGACGCCAGGCTCTTGCCTTTGGCCTCGCGACGCACGACGGCCGGATCGACCCGCAGGACCTCATTGGCCGTGACCGAGATCGGGAAGGTGACCCGCGGGCCGTCGGCCGATGGCGCACCGATCTGCACGTTGGCCGAATCGGCCACGAGGTCGTGGTCGGCGGCCACGCTCCGCCCCAGCCGGTCGGCGGCCAGCTGCTGGAGCGGCGCCTCGTCCGCGGCGGTCACCTGGCCGGTCGCGGTCATGGTGAGCTGGAACGAGTCGACCTCCTGGTTGACGAGGTCGTCGGGGTTCGAGGTCGGCTGTGGGTCGCTCGTGGTCGCGGTGTCGGGGAAGAGCGTCGTGCCCTCGGGCACGAGCCCCGGATCCTCGAGCTTCGACGTCATCTGCTCGTCGATGCGCTTCTGGAGCGCCGTCACGGCGCCGTCCACGTCCTTCTTCTGGACGCGCGGGATCTCCTGGCGCGTGCCGCCCGCGGTCGGATCGGAATTGGCGACGTGGAGCACCGTCGTGTCGTACCCGGGCGGCATCTGGTCGATCGCGCCGGCGGCGACGTTGCCCGACGTCCCGGCCTTGGCGGCCGTCACGCCTGTCGAGACCGTCGAGCACTGCACCGACTGGAACGGCGGGATGCCCACGAGCTGGGCCCGGTCGAGCGCCACGCGGTCGCTCGTCGCAAAACCGATCCCGGCGTCCGTCGACACGACCGAGCCGGCCGCCACGACGTGCGCCCGGCCCGTGTCGCAGTTCTGGAAGGTGACCGTGCCGGTGGCCTTCTGCTGGACGACGCGGACACCGGTGGCCGGGAACGTGTCGGTGACCGACAACGGGATGTCGATGCGCTGCGCCGGGATGACCCGGTCGGCCCCGTCGACCGCGGTCGCCGCCGGATCTGCCGTCACCGTCGAACGAGACCGGGCCCGAGCGTGTCCACCCGCGGCCGGACCGTGATGCTCGCCGACGGCAGGACGACGTAGCCGACGACGGCGCCGACCAGGACCACGAATGCCACGATGATCGCGACGATCCCGAGCCGCTGGCGGCTGATGGACCAGGCCAGGCGCGGCCCGATGACGGGGATTGAGCTCGTCGTGTGAGGAACGGTGTCGGTCGTCGCGACGGGTGGCATGCTCGCGCCGCCGGCCGCACCGGCGGCCATCGCGTCGACGATGGCCGCTGCCGATTCGTCGCGGTCCGCCTGTCCCGATCGGAGGCTCGACGATCGTGTCGTCCGAGGGGCGCCCTCCGGCCTCGCCCGTGGCGACGCGTCGGCCGGCGCGCGGTCGCGGGCTAGCCGTGACGATCGCCTCGGCCCCCGCCGCATCGGCCTGGACTCCCCCGGCGCTTGCCTCGGGCGCCTCGACGACCTCGGCGCCGGCGGGTCCGCTCGGTTGGCCGGCACCGGCATCGAGGCGCTCGGCCTCCGCCGTCTCGAATTCGCCCACCGAGCCGAACACCGGCAGGCCGGCCGAGGCCGCGAGGGCCCGCGACGCGGCGTCGGGGGCGACGATCGACAGGCGCCGGTTGCGTTCGAGGGCCTCCCTCGCCAGGAGCCGGAAGTTGATGCGCGACGTCGCGATGCGCGAGCCGGGCGGGACGACCATGGCGACGCGTGTCGCGTCCGTCGAGCGAATGCGCGACGCGGCCGACGTGATCTCGTCGTCGACGTCGAGATACAGGACCGCGCTGGCTCGTGCCACGACTAGACCTTCATCGCTCGGAGGACCCGGCGCAACGCCGTGTCGAGCGGGTCCTCGTCAGCCTGGAGCTCGATGGCCTGGTGGGCGAGCCCGAGCGGCGTGACGTCCTGCTGGTCGACCAGCAGCTTGGTCGCGTCAGAGATCGACTCGACCTGGTCGGGCGCCATGATCGTGACCTCGGGCGGCCGTGCGAACGGCAGGCGCTTCCAGAAGCGCTCCTCGGCGAGCGCCGCGGGCACCTCGGGCAGGCGCGATCCGCCGCCGCACAGATAGATCCGCCCGGGCAGCAAGTCACCCCCGCCGAGCTCCTCCATGACTAGCTCCACCCCGGCTGCCCAGACCTGCACGTCGTCGGTCACGATCCGGGCGATCTCGTCGCGCTGATCGACGGCCAGGCCACGAGCGTAGTCGACCTTGAGCGATTCGGCCCGTGGAAACGGCAGACCCAGGCGGTCGGCGATCGACTTCGTGAACGCCCGCCCGCCCAGGGCGAACATGCGCGTGCCCTCGATGCCCCCCTGCCGAACGAGCGCGACGTCGGTCGTGCCGCCGCCGATGTCGATGAACAACGCCCCGGCCTGGCGTACCTGGTCGGCACCCAGCACGCGCGCCACGGCGTACGGCTCGGCCACGACCTCGAGCAGCTCCAGATCGAGCTGCGAGGCCACGCTCTGGAGCGCGCCCAGGTGCACGAGCGGCGCGAACGCATTGAAGATCGAGATCCGCACGTGGCGGCCCTGGAACCCGACCGGATTCGTCAGCGCGTAGCCGTCGATGGCGGCGCCGGTCACGGCCGCGTGGACGAGCCGCACGTCGACGTGGGGCAGGCCCGTCTCCCAGGTGATCGACCGCTCGGCCTCGCGCAGCGCCTCCCGCTGGACGCCGTCGATGAGCTTCTGGAGCTCGGCCTCCGTAATCGGCAGGTCGGGCTTCTTGCGCTCCTGGCTGTGGGTCGTCGTGAAGCCCTTCACGAGCTCGCCGGCGATGCCGACGATGACCTGCGTCGGCCGGAAGCCGGCCATCTCCTCCGCTTCCTGAAGCGCGATCGAGCAGTTGTCGACGACCGCGGCGATGTCGGCCACGGTCCCGGACTGCATGTGTGACAGGCCCTGGCGCTTGCGACCGACGCCGCGAACGGTGCCATGGCCGCGCTCGTCGATCTCGAACACGAGCGCCTTGGCGAACTCGGTTCCGATGTCGAGTGCGGTACAGGCCGCGAGCGCGGCCTCCTCTTCGCGCTGCCAGATGCGGCGCCAGAACGCCATCTACACCTGCCCGATCGGGACGCATGCAGGGGGCCGACCGAGCGCGTGGCCCACGCCGGCGAAGGTGCCGAGCCGCCCGACGCGGCCGCGCGGATCGGCGCGTGTGGCCCCGACCATCGACGGCATCTTGCCATATGCCCACCGGGCGCACGAACGACGGGGTGCCCGCGCCCGTGGATATCCCAGGGACCCATGAATCAGCCGCCACAGGCTACCCAAGGCTTCCGGTGACCGGACCGGAGCGCTCGGACCCCGTCGTTCGTTCACCGGATGCACGAATGGCGAACCGGATACCTGCACGTGGCCCGCCGCGACCGCGACCGCGCCTGCCCACGGGCACCGCCTCAGCGTGGGCCGGCAGCGCCCTTCCCCGCCCGAGCCGTCACCTGGCGCCATCGCCGGCCCCCGCCACAGCGGCGCGGATCGACGCCATGGCATCGGCCACCCCCGCGCGTCGTGAGCCCTTGCCCTGGGCCATCTCCGGTCGGCCGCCGCCGCGGCCCTCGATTGCCGGCACAGCCAGCCGGACGAGCTCACCCGCCGACATGCCGCGCGCCACGAGGTCGTCGGACACGGTCACGAAGAGCTGCGGCTCGTCCGCGTCGAGGGCCAGCGCCACGACCCCCGAGCCCAGCACGCCGCGGACGTCCTTGGCCGCGCCCTTGAGCGCCTCGATCGATTCGAACGGTCCCACGTACGACACGAAACGCACGCCGGGCGCGACCTCGTCGGCACGGCTCGCGAGCTCGCCCGGCCTGGGCAGGCCCGCTCCCCCACCCGCTCGAAGGCGGCGCCGGGTCTCGCGCAGCTCGGTCTCGAGCCCCGCGATCCGGCCGGGCAGCGCCTCGACCGATTGCGCGCCGGCGGCGTCGACCGCCCGATCGAGGAGCGCGAGCCGGACAGCGAACCACGCGTCCGCCCCGTCACCGGTCAGGGCCTCGATGCGCCGCGTCCCGGCCCCGATCGAGCGCTCACCGGTGATGACGAAGCTTCCGATCTGGCCCGACGCGCGACAGTGCGTACCGCCGCACAGCTCGAAGCTGTAGTCCTCGACCCGCACCGTGCGCACCGTCTCGCCGTACTTCTCGTCGAAGAACGCGTCAGCCCCGCGCTCGATGGCCTCTGCCATCGGCAGGTACTCGACGGTCACCGGACGGTCCTCGCGGATGAGCCGCCGGACCTCCGCCTCGATCGCCCGCAGCTCCTCGGCGGTCAGCGCCCGCTCGAACGGGAAATCGAAGCGCAGCGACTCGGGCGTCACGAGCGAGCCCGCCTGGCGCGCCGATTTCGCCGACGACGTTGCGCAGCGCGCGGTGCAGCAGGTGGGTCCCGGTGTGGTTGCGCATCGTGCGCGCCCGGCGGAGCGGATCGACCGCCGCGATGACCGTGTCGCCGACCCGCAGGGCGTCATGGAGGATCCCGCGCTGCACGATCAGGCCGGCCGACTGCGTTCCCACCGGGCGCTGCGTATCGTCCACCTCGAACGCGATCTGCCCGTCGATGCCGCCCAGCCGCACCACGCCCAGGTCGCCGATCTGGCCGCCGCCCTCCGCGTAGAACGGCGTCCGGTCGAGCACGATCTCGGCCCGCGCCCCGGTCGGCTCACGGAGCTCGACCTCGGGCACGGCCCGGAGCTCCTCGTACTCGGTCCCATCGCGCAGGATCGCGACCACGTGCGTGTCGGCCGTCGTCGTCTCGTATCCGACGAACGTCGTGGCCCCGTGCCGGCGCAGGATCGATTCGTACAGTCCGGTCATCTCGGCGTGCTGGGCGAGCTCCGCCTTGCGACCGCCGCGGCTGCGCTCGCGTTGCTCGGCCATGGCGGCGTCGAAGCCGGGCCGGTCGACCCGTACGCCGTACTCGGCCCCGAGCTCGAGCGTGAGATCGATCGGGAAGCCATATGTGTCGTGCAGCCGAAACGCCACGTCACCGGGCAGGATCGGCGCCTCGGGCCCGAGCTGCTCCTCGCGCCGGCCGACCACTCGCTCGGCCGAGGTCAGCGGGATCAGGGCCTCCTCGAGGTGGACCATGCCGGCGTCGAGGGTCCGGGCGAACTGCGACTCCTCGCGCACGATCGCGCCGATGATCGCCGTACGCCGGTCGGCCAGGTACGGATAGGCGTCGAGCATGATGTCGACGACGACGGATGCCGTCTCGGCCAGGAACGGCTCGCGACGTCCGAGCAGACGCCCGTGGCGGACCGCACGGCGGATGAGCTTGCGGAGCACATAGCCACGACCCTCGTTGCTCGGCAGCACGCCGTCGGCGACGAGAAAGGTCATGGCCCGGCTGTGGTCCGCGATGACCTGATAGCTGAAGCGCTCGGCTTCGAAGTCGGCCGGATCGTGCCCGAGCAGCTGGCGCATGCGCTCGTGGATCGGCGCGAAGAGGTCCGTGTCGTAGTTGGACGGCACCTGCTGAACGGCGGACGTGACGCGTTCGAGGCCCATGCCGGTATCGACCGACGGAAAGGGCAATGGCACGCGCGAGCCGTCGGGCAGCTGGTTGAATTCCATGAACACGAGGTTCCAGATCTCGAGCCAGCGCGGACAGGTCTCGCTGTGATCGGGCACGCAGCCCGGACCTTCGGACAGGTGGGCCCCACGGTCGAAATGAATCTCGCTGCACGGCCCGCACGGTCCGGTGTCGGCCATGCGCCAGAAGTTATGGTCGTCACCCGCATCGACGTCGCCCCAGGCCGCCATGTGCTCGGGCGGCAGGCCGATCTCGTCACGCCAGACCGCACGCGCCACCTCGTCGTCGGTGTACGTCGTGGCCGCCAGGCGATCGCCCGGGATGCCCAGGTCCTCGGTCAGGAACTGCCACGCCCAGTGGATCGCCTCGCGCTTGAAGTAGTCCCCGAAGCTCCAGTTGCCGAGCATCTCGAAGAACGTGTGGTGGCGCGGCGTCCGGCCAACCTCCTCGAAGTCGTTGTGCTTGCCGGCCACTCGCAGGCAGCGTTGGAAGTCGACCGCGCGGTCGTAGCTGCGCGTCTCGGCGCCCGTGAACACGTCCTTGAACTGGACCATGCCGGCGTTGGTGAACAGCAAGGTCTGGTCACCGGCGGGCACGAGCGAGGCCGAGGGCACCACTTCGTGCCCGCGCTCCGCAAAGAAGTCCACGAACCGACGCCGGACCACGGCGCCCGACAGCGCCCGGATCCGAGGGTCGCGCTCGATCGGGGGGCTGGACATCGCCGGCAATGGTACAGAACGCGACGCGCCTGGCACCGCGCCGCTCGATCGGCCGATCGCGCTCAGGCCAGGACTGGTGGCGCTTATCCCGATCCGCAGCACCCGCCTCCGGCGTCGGGCAGCGGCCGGCCTACGACCCGGAGCGGCCCTCGCCGTCGCCCTTGCCGGGCCGGCGCCGGCGCCAGATGGCCGAGCCGGCGATCGCGGCGCCGACGAGCGCGCCGACGACGAGGCCACGAGCGAACGACGCCGTCCGTGGATGCTCGGGGTCGAGCAGTTGGGCCAGGTCGGCCAGGCCCTGGAGCGGGCCACGCGTCGCCGAGAACCCGCCCACGTCCACGCTGTCCGATCGATCGCTGCCGGGTGCGGATCCCCCGCCGGCCGCCGACCGGCCGGCGCCGCCGGCGTCGTCGCTCACGTTGCGCTCCGGCCACTGGGCCCGAGAATGGCCAGCACCGCCACCAGAGCGATCCCGAGCCAGGCGACGAGCGACGCGGTCACGAGGTGGAAGTCACCCATGACCAGGATGCCCATGCCGAGCCGTGCGCCGATCGCGTCGCCGGCCCATGCGCCCAGCATCGCTGCCACGAGCACGACCGGCAGCCGACCGCCCGCGCTGCCGCGGACGAGGACGTACAGACCGGTGTGGAAGACGCCCACGAGGGCCGCCAGGATGGGCGCGGGTCCAAGCACGGCCCGAGTATAGGCCGCGCGGAATCGAGGAGCCGGGCCGTCGCCGGCCCGGCTCCTCTGTCACTCGGATGCGGGTTGCTACGGGGTCACGTGCATGACGTACGTGCCCCAGTTGGCGAACAGGGTCCGCGGGCATCGGGGATGTACTCGTTCGCCATCCACAGGTCGCCGTTCTCGTCAGCCGTGGCGGCCGAGTAGTCACCCCAGCGGGCAGTGCCGCTGCCACCTTCGACGACATAGCCGGTGAAGCCGTCCTCGGGCAACTGACCGGCGCCCACGACGTGGACCGGCCCGGCCGGGCCGCTGTTCGAGACACGGGTGTAGGCGGCGCTCGGGTAGTAGTCGTGACCGGACAGGGTCACGCCCATCGCGGCGTCGCCGTCGTTGTTGACCGCGATCGAGCCATACAGGATGTTCTCGCGGTTCACGGCCACGTAGCCCTGGTTGAGCATGTGTGCCGTGGCCTTGGCGCCGTTCCAGCCGGGCTCGATGACGAAGTACGCGACCCCGACCTGGACGTCCCCGTTGGCGTTCTTCACGACGGTGTTCACATCACCCCACAATGCGCCGGCCGCGTACTTGACCTCCTGCATGCGGTCGTCGTTGCCGGCCAGGAGCTCGAGGTGCTCGACGGACTTGATGCCCTCGAGACCAGCCGCCTCGGCGTCCTTGAGCGGCGTTGGGCCGGCCTTCTGCTCGGCATCGGGCGGCTGCCCGTACACCTCGCTCGAGATGACGACGCTCTGGAGATCGACCTGGTTGGTCGAGCCGAGCGTGCTCGTGCCGGTCAGTGCCCAGGCGGCCACCCGGTTGTCGAGCGTCGCGTTGAAGTCGAGCGCCGACAAGAACCACTCGGTGCCACCGTGCGACAGGTCGTACGCGCCCCCGGCGGGCGTCGTCGCGGGCTGAAGCGTGTAGGCGATCGATTCGGCGAGTGGGATGCGGTCGAGGTGGGCGCCCGTCAAGATGCCGCCAGAGCCGGCGGCCAATGCCGCCTTGTTGAAGGCGAACAGCTGCTCACCGTTGAAATAGGCGCCGAACGGCTCGAGCGAATACTCGTTGGTCGAGATGTAGAAGCCGTAGTGGTCGGCTCCGATGAGCGGCTGGTCGCTCAGGCACGGGCAATGCGCATGGCCGGCCTGCGAGCCGTCGCCGTCGGTCGTGTCGAGGTCATACACGTTCCAGGCGCCGGTCGGGTCGGCCGTCGCGCTCACGGCCAGCATCACGTGGCTCTCGTCCGTCGGGTAGGCGCCCGTGGTCGGCACGAGCGGCAGGCGGAACGAGCTCACGAAGAAGCGCTGCGTGTCGGGATCGAAGTAGCACTTCTCGTCGCCGATGAAGTCACCGAACGTGATCGTCGTGCGATCCACCGCGGGAACCGCTTCGAAGAGCTGGTTGAGGGCCGTGGGTGCGGTCAACGGCGTGCCGCTCGTGTCAAACACCTGGATCGCCGTGTTGCCGCCCTGGACCACGAACCCGTTGCCGACGCACAGCGCCATGTCCGGCGGCTCGGTGCTGAAGTTGGTGTTCGCGTAGATGCCGGTACCGGCCAGGCGCTGGTCGGTGTGCGACACGCCATCGAATCCGGTCGCGCCACCCGCGCCGGTCACCGACAGCCCCGACGGCCTCGGAACATGGGCCGCCGGCACGCGCTTGGCCGACTGAGAGCCCGAGACCTTCGCGTCGAGCTCCGGCTCCGCAGGGCCCAGCTCGGCAGGGCCGGCCGAGGACGTACCAGCCCGACGGGCCATGTGCGTCGTGCCGACCTTCGTGATGGTCGCCTTGTGCGAGTGCCCGTGCGAGCTTGGCGACGCCGCGAGCACGGGTGGGCCGAGGGCACCGGCCAGCAGGCCGACCGACGCAACGAGCGTCAGGACTCGAGCCACGCGAACGGTGGGTGCGGGTCCGGGAACGGGCATGCCCGACCTCCTCACTGCGGGAACGCATCCTCGCTCGGCGCATCGGCGTCGGAATCGGGTGCGCTCCCCGCCACCCTTCCGCCCGCGATCGTGCCGCCGCAGATCGGGCCGAGCTGTTCGGCATTGTGTACCACTCTGTCGGCGGACGCGGGGAGCCGCGGGCGCGTCTTTGCGGTGCCGGCATGCACCACGCGGTACCCAGCGCCGACCGACGGACGCCAACGAGCCGGGCCGTCACCGGCCCGGCTCGTGCTCGGCGTTCGGACGCGCCGAGGGTCTTGGGGGCTATGCGCCGATTACTTCACGAACACGTAGATCGCCGCGTGGGCGACCTCGGTGCCGCCCGTGGACACGCGCAGGAAGGCCTGGTGGTCGCCCTGCCCCGCGCCCTTGGACGCCGTCATCGTGAGCGTCAGCGTGGCGCTCGCGCCGGCAGGGAGGGTCACGCTCGGCGAGCCGAGCGCGTACGACACGCCCGAGCCCACGACCGAGTCGATCGCGAACGAGTACGTGTGCGACGCGCCGGTGATGTTGCTGACGGTGACCGTCGCCGTGCGGGTCTGGCCGGCGCCGCCGGGCACGGCGCCGAATGTCGTGCTGACCGGATCGAGCCCGACCTTGGCATTGACCGCCGAGAGCAGGTTCTCGCGGCCGGCACCGACGATGTTCACGTCGGTGACGACCTGGGTCCCCGTGGCCGAGTCGGTGAGCACGCCCTGGTCGGCCGTGTTCACGACCGCCGAGCGGACCTGTGCCGCCGTCCAGTCGGGATGGGCGCCGCGTACGACCGCAGCCGAACCGGCCAGGTGCGGTGTGGCCATCGAGGTGCCCTGGAAGAACGCGAAGCACGGCGGATCGTCGCAGAACTGATGCGGAATCGAGCTCAGGACATTGACGCCGGGCGCGACGACGTCGGGCTTCACGCGGAAGTCCACGTCGGTCGGGCCCTGGCTGCTGAAGCCGGCCATGATGTCGTCATTGGCCGACCGGATGTAGCTCAACGTCGCGCCGATCGTGCCGCTGTCGCCGTCCGCGGCGACGAACGAGGCGGCGTCCGCGAGGCTGGCCATGTAGGCCGGGATCGTGGGCTGCTCCGGCGTGCCGTCCTGGGCCATCGCCGTGGGATCGCCCGCGACGTTGTTGACCACGATCGTGGCCACGGCGCCGGCGTCCTGAGCGTTGCGGATCTTCGTCGAGAAGGTGCAGGCGCCACGCGAGAGGACGGCGATGTCGCCGCTGAGCGAGCCCGCCGGCAGCGCCGCGCAGGCGGTGCCAAGACCGTTCGTCGAGCCGGTCACCACGCCGATCGGGGCGGTGAGATCAAAATCGACAATGGCGAAGTCACCCGACGCGAGCCCGGTCGAGAAGCTGGTCGTCGTGAACGGTGCACCGACGAAGTGGCCCACTGTCGACGCGCCCGCGGTCAGCGCTCGGACGGCCGAGCCGGGCGACTCGACCGTATAGTGACCGGGTGCCTGCAGGTGCGGTGGCACGGCATTGCCGGTCGCCGAGTTGCCGGCCGCCACGGCGATGACCATGTTCGCCTCGTCGAGGTTGTTGACGGCCATCGTGAGCAGATCCTGGATGCCGCTCGCGCCGCCACCGAGGCTCATGTTCGCGACGTCCATGCCGTCGGCGTACGCCGCGTCGAGGGCGTCGACGATGTCCTCCGAACGCGCGTTGTCCACCTTGCCTGGGAAGATGTTGTAGTTGCCGAGCAGCGCTGCCGGCGCAACACCGGACATGTCGTACGGGACGTCGACCCCGTCGACCGTGACCGGCGTGTCGAGATTGCATGCCGCGGTGCCCGCGACGTGGGTGCCGTGATCCTGGATCGCCTCGGGCGTCAGGCCCTGCTGCTTGGCCTTGTTGTAGAAGACCTTGGCGACGATGACCTTGTTGTTGGTGAAGTGGTGATCGCCGAGCTGGGTCTGGGACGGATAGCCGGCATCGCTGAAGCACGGATGGGTCGTGTCGATGCCCGTGTCGACGATGGCGATCTTCACGCCGCGCCCGGCGTCGGCCGCCCCACCGGCGCTCGCCCACGCCGCCTGCGCGCTGATGAGCGACAGGTCGGGATCGTTGTCGTCGAGCGGGTGGTACAGGCCCTCGTACTCAGCGCTCGTCACCTGGGGCGCGGCGCGCAGGGTGTCGAGGCTGGTGCCGTTGAGATGGACACTGACCGCATTGAGGCTAATGTCGAACTGGCCCGTCACCTGCGCGGCCGGCGCGACGGCGTGCAGCCAGCGCTTGAAGTCGTTCCGGAGGGCGGACAGCTGTGCCCGATACGCCTTCACCGTGGCGCTCGAGAAGTCGATCTTCTTGCCGTGCGCCGGCTTGGTCTTGGCGTAGGTTGCGAGCGGGTCGCCGTTGAGCTGGACGAGCGCGTCGGCGCGATCGACCGTCGAACGCGATGCCGTTGAGTCACTGGACGGATCGGCCGTGGGGGCCGCCGCGGTTGCGGTCGGGGCGATCGCCAGCGTCGCGATCACGATGGCGACCAGGGCGGCGCGAATAGAACGCACGATCGAGCTTCCTCCCTGAGCGATGGTGGCCGTCGGACCCGCCCCCGGGTCGGGCCTGGCTCGCCTCATATGAGCGTGCCGCGTCAGCCTAGTACGAATGCGGGAGACGCTGCAGGGCACCAGATGGACAGGCGGTGCAGGCAGGCACCGGGCAACGCCGTCGGCGACTCAGGGCAGCGCGATGCGCCCACCCCCGAGCACCGTCGCACCAGCGTAGAACACCGCCGCCTGGCCGGGCGCGGCGGCCCACACGGGCTCGTCGGTCGTGACCAGCCAGCGACCGCCACGATCGGCCTCCGGGCCGGAGACCCTGTGTACCCGGGCCGCGACCGGGCGACCGCGGTGCCGGATGCGCACGGTCGCGTGGAAGGCGCCATCCGGATCCGATCCCTGGCCGGCCGGTCGGGGTGGCGCGTCGTCAACGAAGCTCACCCGCTCGACGGCGAACGCCCGTGTCTCGAGCTCCTCGCGTCGTGCCAGGGTGATCGTGTTCGAGCGCGGATCAATGCGCGAGACGTAGCGTGGCTCGCCGAGGGCGACGCCGAGACCCTTGCGCTGGCCGACGGTGTACGCCGCGGCGCCGTTGTGCTCGCCGACGAGCGTCCCGTCGCCATCGACGAGCGCACCCGGGGTCGGCTGCCAGCCCGCGCGCCGGCGCAGCTCGGTCCGGTAATCGCCGGCGGGCACGAAGCAGATCTCCTGACTCTCGGGCTTGTCTGCCGTCGCGAGCCCCAGCCCGCGTGCGACCTCGCGCACCTCGGGCTTGGTCAGCCCGCCGAGCGGAAACAGCGCGTGCCGTAGCTGCGCCTGGCGCAGGCCGTACAGGAAGTAGGTCTGATCCTTGTCCGGATCGGTTGCCGTGAGCAAGCGCGCCCGGCGACCGGTCGCCGTGTCGACGTCGTCGCGCCGGGCGTAATGGCCGGTGGCCACAGCCTCACAATCGTACAGATGCCGCGCCCGGCCCATGAGCGCCCCGAACTTCACGTACGTGTTGCAGTCGACGCACGGACTCGGGGTGCGACCGTCGAGGTATGCCCCGAGGAATGGCTCGAGGACGCCGGCCTCGAACTCGCGCTCGAGGTTCATCACGTAGAACGGGATGCCGAGCTGGCCCGCGACCCGGCGCGCGTCGTCCGCGGCATCGAGTGAGCAGCAGCTCTTCTTGAACTCGGAGTACGTGTCGGCGACATCGTGCAGGCGCATCCACACGCCGACGACCTCATGACCCTGCTCGTGGAGCAACGCGGCCGCGACCGACGAGTCGACGCCGCCGCTCATTGCGACGAGGACGCGCATCGGCTCAGGCTCCGACGGCCTGGCCCTGGCCGAGCGGATCCGCGGCCACGGCGGCCGTGCCGACCTGGAGCATGGCGATGGTGCGCGGCACGACCTCGCCCGCCCTGTCGATGTCGGCGTCGGTGGTCGTGCGACCGAGCGACATCCGGAGCGCGCCGCGCGCCTCCTCCTCGGGGTAGCCCATCGCCGCGAGCACGTGGCTGACCTCCGTGGAGCCGGTCGCGCATGCCGACCCGACCGAGGTCGCGATACCCTCGAGATCGAGCGACAGCGCAACCGCCGTGCCGTCCGTTCCTCGGGCGATGATCGAGAGCAGACCCGGCAGACGCTCGGTCGGATGGCCGGTCAGCTCCGTGTCCTCGACCGCGAGCACGGCGGCCTGGAGCCGCTCGCGCTGTCGTAACAGCCGCGCGCTCGTCCCGGCCCGTTCCGTGCAGGCGAGCTCGAGGGCGGCAGCGAGCCCGACGGCCCCGGCAACGTCCTCGGTCCCGGCGCGTCGATAGCGCTCCTGGGTGCCGCCATGCTGCTGGGCCAGGATGTGGGTGCCGTGGCGCAGGTACAGCGCCCCCGCGCCCTTGGGTCCCTCGAACTTGTGGGCCGCGATCGAGAGCAGGTCGACCGCCAGGGCATCGACGTCGATCTCGAGATACGGCGCGGCCTGGACGGCGTCGACATGGAGCAGGACCCCGCGGTGCGATCGCAGCCGGCGCCGCGATCTCGGCGACGGGCTGGATCGTGCCGACCTCGTTGTTGGCCAGCATCACCGACACGAGGATCGTGTGCTCGGTGACCGCCGCCTCGACCTCGTCCGGATCGATGCGGCCATAGCGATCGACGGGCAACTCGACGATCTCGAACCCGAACTTCGCAAGGTAGGCCAGGGCATGACCGACGGCGTGGTGCTCGACAGCGCTGGTCACGATGCGGTGGCCGCGCGCTTTGCCCGCCCAGGCGGCACCCTTGATCGCGAGGTTGATCGCCTCCGTGCCGCCAGAGGTGAAGATGATCTCGCGGGGCTGCGCCGCAAGACACCGGGCCACCCGCTCGTGCGCCTCGTCGAGCGCGGCACGCGCGACCCGACCCGGCTCGTGCGCCGACGACGGGTTGCCGAAGTGTTCGGTCAGGTACGGCAGCATCGCGTCGAGGACGTCGCGCCGCAGCGGGGTGGTGGCGGCGTGGTCGAGATAGATCGCCATCGTGGCCGGATTGTACGGCCAAGCGGAGAGCGGGCCGCTGCCCCGCATGCCGGACTCGGCGCAAGGGCGGCCTGGAGGAGGTCAGGAACGGCGCTCGCGACGCATGTTCGGGAACGACTTGCTGAGCGGCTTGAGCTCGTCGCCGGCGGCGGCGCGACGGCGCTCGGACTGCTTCTCCCGCGACAGGGCGTTCACGCCCAGGATCATCGACAGCGAATGGCCTTCGACGTCCGCGGCGTCCGCGTCGGGCGCCGAGTCGGCGGGCTCGCCCGGCGCGTCGGCCACCTCATCGGGTGCGATCTTCTCGGGGTCCATGGCTGCCTCCTGCTCGTGCGTCATTGGCAGGATGGCGTGCGCACCGTGGGCCGGCAAGGATCGATGCGACATGTGGGCTGTCGCAGGGCTGACAACCGACCATCCCCGCGAACCGCGGAGAGACCCTCGCACCGGCCGGCGTCAGCTCCGACGCTCCGCCTCGCGACCACGCTCGCGGTGCCGATCGTGAGCGGAGAGCATGCGCTTGCGCAGCCGGAGCGACGACGGTGTGACCTCGACCAGCTCGTCGCCGGCGATGAATTCGATGGCCGACTCGAGCGTGAGCAGCCGGGCCGGGGTCAGGCGCAACGCCTCGTCGTGCGCGTGGGTACGGATGTTCGTGAGCTTCTTCTCCTTGGTCGCGTTGACATCCATGTCGCCCGAGCGCGAGTTCTCGCCGACGATCATGCCCTCGTACACGTCGACGCCGGGACCGATGAAGAGCTCTGCTCGTTCCTGGAGGTTGAATAGCCCGTACGGGTTCGAGGTCCCGGTCCGGTCGGCCACGAGCACGCCGTTCGTGCGATGGGTCACCTCGCCGGCCCACGGCCCGTAGCCCTCGGCGATCTGGTGCAGGAGCGCCGTCCCGCGAGTGTCGGTCAGGAGCTGGCCGCGATAGCCGATAAGACCCCGGACCGGCAGCACGAACTCCATGCGCACACGGCCGTCGGCGTCGGTCGACAGCTGCTCCAGCCGGCCCTTGCGGCCCGCGAGCGCCTGCTGGACCTCGCCGATGTAGTCGGGTGGGATGTCGACCGTGATGCGCTCGTACGGCTCGAGCGTCTGGCCGCCCTCCTCGCGCAGGATGACCTCCGGCCGGCTGACGGTCAGCTCGAAACCCTCGCGACGCATCTGCTCGATGAGCACGGCGAGCTGGAGCTCGCCGCGGCCGCGCACCTCGTACGCATCACCGGTCTCGGTGGCATGGACCTCGATCGACACGTTGCCCAGCACCTCGCGTCGCAGCCGGTCGCCGATCTGACGGCCGGTCAGATAGCGGCCGTCGCGCCCGGCCAACGGTGACGTGTTAACACCGAACGTCATGCGCAGCGTGGGCGCGTCGACGTCGAGTCGGGGCAGGGGTCGCGGATCGGATGGATCGGTCAGCGTGTCGCCGATCGTCACCTCGGGCAGTCCTGCCACGGACACGATCTCGCCCGGCCCGGCCTCGTCGATGTCGATGCGCTCGATGCCGTGCGCGGTCTGGAGGGCCGTGACGGTTCCGGCGAGCGTGATCGTCCGTCCGGGCTCGACCGCGCCGGCCGTGTCGTCGGCCTCGTCGCGCACGACCGCGATGCGCTGGGTCATACGGATCCGGCCGTTGCGCACGCGCCCGACCGCCATCCGCCCGACATAGTCGTTGGCGGTCAGGTTCGTGACGAGCAGCTGCAACGGGTGGTCGGGCTCGTAGGCGGGCGGTGGCGTGACCCGCACGAGCAGGTCGAGGAGGGGTCGCAGGTCCGTCCCGGGCCGCGTCAGATCGGTGGTCGCCGTGCCGGCCTTGGCGTTCGTGTACACGACCGGAAAGTCGAGCTGCTGGGCGTCGGCGCCGAGATCCATGAACAGCTCCAGGATCTGGTCGAGCACCTCGGCGGGGCGCGCGTCGCCGCGATCGATCTTGTTGATCGCGACGACGACCGGCAGCGCGCGGGCCATCGCCTTCTGGAGCACGTACCGGGTCTGGGGCAATGGACCTTCCGCTGCGTCGACGAGCAGCAGAATGGCGTCGACCATGAGCAGGCTGCGCTCGACCTCGCCGCCGAAGTCGGCATGCCCGGGCGTGTCGACGATGTTGAGCCGAACGCCGGCGTGGTCGATCGTGGTCTGCTTGGCCATGATCGTGATGCCCTTCTCGCGCTCGAGGTCCATCGAGTCGAGCACCCGTTCGGCGACGACCTGGTTCGCGCGAAACGCACCGGTCTGACGGAGCATCGCGTCGACGAGCGTGGTCTTGCCGTGATCGACATGGGCGACGATCGCGAGGTCGCGCAGGTCGGTGCGGAGGGCTGCCGGGTGGCGCGAGGTGTCATCGACTGGCGGCTCGATGCGCTGGCTCGGGTCGGCGGCGGGCATGGAGGAACGATTTGGGTGGGTCATCGGCGGGCGGGATTGTCGCACACACGCTCCGAGCGGCCGCGCGCCGAGCCCGACCGGCCGACTACACTCCGCTCATGACGGTGCAGCCGGTGAACGACGCGGGGGACGCAAAGGCCCCTCCGGCATGACCGTCGCAGCCGTCATCCTCGCCGCCTCGATCGAGTCGGCCCTCGCCGACGCCGACGGCCTGCCACGGGTCCGTCGACTGGCGGATGTCGCCTGGTCAGGCGGCGCGGTGCCGGTCATCGTCGTCGCACCCGATCCGGCCGGGACGGTCGCCGCCGCGCTGGCCGGCGCTCCGGTCACGCTGGCCGAGCCCGCGCCGCGTGAGGCCGGCCCGATCGGCCAGATCATTCGCGGCATCGAGCTGGCCCGGGCCGAGGTCGGCGACACGACCGCCGCGCTGATCTGGCCGGCACGCCTGTGCTGGGTCGGTCCCGAAACCGTTACCTCGCTTATCGAGGCTCATGGCTCCGAGCCGGCGGCGGGACTGCGGCCGCGCTATGCCGACGAGAATGGCTGGCCGACCCTGTGGCCGGTCGCCGCGCTCGACGCGCTGCGATCGCTGCCGCCCGATCGGATGCCCGACGAGCTCCTGGCGGACGCCGCCGCCGCCGGTGCGCGCGTGCTGGCGCTCGACCTCGGCGACCCTGGCGTCGTGATCGACGGCGACACGCCGGTCGACCGGCTGCCGCCATACGAGGGGCCGGCCATCCGGGCGGAGGGCCACAGCCACGAATGGGCCGCGGCGGTCGCCGACGTGCCCGACGATGCGCCGCTCGAGGGGCCGGGCCTCGCGCCGTTCGAGCCGGCCGAGGGTCCCGGGGCCGACGGCTGACGGACTGACACCGGCGAGGCGGGTGCCTACGCCCGATCCCGGCTGGCCTCTGCTTCCGGAGGCACCGTCGCCGGGCAGCACGCGGGTGCGCAGGCCGGCCCGGATCGCGGGCGCCGTGGGGCTGACGAGCCCGAACGCGCCGCTTGCGATCGCCACGCCGCCGAGCACCAGCCCGACGCCTGCCTCCTGCAGGCCGGACGGCGCCTCGCCGAGCAGCACCATCGCGAGTAGCACAGCGCCGTCAGCAGTCCGAACCCGACGCCGAGCGCCGGATCGGCGGCGAGGCCCACACATGGCGCCCAGCAGGGCGGCCAGCCGGGGCCGGCCGGCGATCGCGTCGAGGACGCCGGTCAGGACGAGCTCCGGTCAGGCGGTCGTGTCGGAGCCGAGGCCGACGAAGCGCAGGCCGAGCTCGGCATACTGCCCGGGCTCCGGCTCGGACGGCGCGTCGAGCATCAGATCCGCCCCGGACTGCGTCTTCGGGAAGGCCATCACCTCGCGGATGTTCGACTGGAACGTCAAGAGTGCCGCCCAGCGGTCGATGCCCAGCGCGATGCCGCCATGAGGCGGGGGCCCGTACTCGAACGCCTCGAGCAGTGCGCCGAAGCGCTCGCGCATCGACTCGAGCGAGTAGCCCTGTAATCCGAAGCTGCGCTCGAGCAGATCCTTGCGCCAGATCCGGACCGAGCCACCCCCGAGCTCCCAGCCGTTGAGCGCGAGGTCGTACTGCATCGCCCGGGCACGGCCGGCCGGGTCGTCGGGCGAGGGCCGGGCCGGATCGCCCGACACGGTCGTGAGCAACGGCTCGTCCTCGGGCACGACGCCGCTGAACGGGTTGTGCGTGGCATCCCAGCGCCCGCCGTCGGCATCCCACTGGTACATGGGGAAGCGATGCACCCAGCAGTACGCGAGCACGTTCGGATCGGCCAGCCCGAGGCGCGCCCCGAGCTCGACCCGCAACCGGCCGAGGACCTCATTCGTCGTGGCCTCGGCGTCGGCGACCACGAGCACGAGGTCGCCCGCTGCGGCCCCGGCTGCCTGGACCAGGCGCGCAAGGCCCTCCTCGCCCAGGAACTTGCCGATCGGCGAGCGCGGCCCGCCGGCCTCCACCGAGACATGGACGAGGCCCTTCGCACCATGGCGGCGGGCGAGCTCGACGAGCTCGTCCGTCTCCCGCCGGCTCGCACCCGCCAACCCCGAGGCCACGATGGCCTTGACCCGGCCGCCGCCCTGGAGCGTCTCGTCGAACACGCGGAAGCCGCTGCCGCCCTCGAGCGCGGGCGCGAGGTCGATGAGCTCCATCCCGAACCGCAGGTCCGGCTTGTCGGAGCCGAAGCGCTCCATCGCCTCGGCGTACGTGAAGCGTGGGAACGGTGCTGTCTGGATCGGCCGCTCGGGCACGACCCTGCGGCTGACCTCGATCGCCATTCGCTCGACAAAGCCCATGACGGTGTCCTCGTCGACGAAGCTCATCTCGAGGTCGAGCTGCGTGAATTCGGGCTGGCGGTCACCGCGCAGGTCTTCGTCCCGCAGACAGCGCGCGATCTGGAAGTAGCGATCGATGCCGGCGACCATGAGGATCTGCTTGAGCTGCTGCGGGCTCTGGGGCAGGGCGTAGACGGTGCCCGGCTGGAGGCGTGAGGGCACGATGAAGTCGCGCGCACCCTCCGGCGTCGACTTGATGAGGAGGGGCGTCTCGACCTCCACGAAGCCGCTCGCGTGGTGCACCTCACGGATGGCCTGCACGAGCCGCGAGCGCAGGAGCAGACGCTGGAGCATCGCCTCGCGGCGGATGTCGAGGTAGCGATACTTGAGACGCAGGCTCTCGTCGATCGGGGCGTCCGGGTCGTTCACGTAGAACGGCGGCGTTCGCGATTCGGACAGGATCGCCAGGTCGCTCGCCCGCAGCTCGATCGCGCCCGTCGCCAGGCGCGGGTTCTCCGTGCCCGGCAGACGACGGGCGACGACACCAGTGGCCGTGACGACGAACTCGTTCCGAACGCGGGAGCCGACGGCGTGGGCGTCGGGCGCGTCGGTCGCGTCGATCACGACCTGGGTCAGGCCGTGCCGGTCGCGCAGATCGAGGAAGATGAGCTGGCCGTGGTCGCGCCGCCGGTGGACCCAGCCTGACAGGCGGGCGGGCCGACCGTCGTCGTCGGCGCGAAGGTCGCCACACGTGTGGCTGCGATATGGCGTCGCGAGGTCAGGCGCGGCGGAGAGGCTCTCGACGGGTCGGTCGGAGACGGGTGAATTGGTCATCGCCGGGTATCGTAGTTGAGCCGGCAGCAGCCCTGCGGCGGACCGAGGAGGCAGCCATGCTCAGCGAGCGTCGAGCCCATGCCACATTGCCCGTCCAGGACCTGGATGCGGCCCGCGCGTTCTATGAGGGCGTGCTCGGATTCAGCCCGATTCGGTCGTCCCCGGCACCGTGATGTACCGGGCCGGCGCGGGATCGTACTTCGCCGTGACCCGCAGCTCCGGCGCGGCGTCCGGCAGCCATACCCAAATGGGCTTCACCAGCGAGGACATCGAAGCGGACGTCGCCGATCTGCGGGCTCGGGGCATCACCCTGGAGGAGTACGACACACCCGGCCTCAAGACGGTTGACGGGATCGCCACGATGGGACCCATCCACGCGGCCTGGTTCCGCGACCCGGACGGCAACCTGCTCGGCATCATCGCGTTCGGCGCCTGACTCGGGCGCCGCCGTCGGACTGCGTTGGTCAACCGTGGCGATGCGTGCGATCCGTTCGCGCCAGCTCGCGCGCGAGGTCGTCGACGGGTACGGCGCGCTGGCTGCCGGCCTCCAGATCGCGCAGCAGGACCTGGCCCTCCGCCAGCTCGTCGCCGACGATGATCGCGAAGTGGGCGCGGTCGCGGGCCGCAGCCTCGAGCGCCTTGCCCAGCTTGCGCGGACCGAGCTCGGCACGAACCGCAAGGCCCGCCCCCCGGAGCTCGGTGGCCAGCCGAAGACGCGTCGCAGTGTCCTCGGGACCGGCGCCGACCACCACCGCGATCGGCGCCGGCTCCTCGTCTGCCTGCACGCCCGCGTCGCCGAGGGCAAGGATCACGCGGTCGATGCCGAGCGCGAAGCCGATCCCGGGCGTGGGACGGCCGCCCAGCAAGTCCACGAGCCCGTCGTAGCGGCCGCCGCCAGCCAGCGCCTGTTGCTGGCCCTCGGCGCCGATCCGATAGAACTCGAACGCTGTGCGCGTGTAGTAGTCGAGGCCGCGCACGAGGGCGGGTTCGAGGCGGTACGCCAGCCCGAGCCCGTCGAGATGGGCCCGGACGCCGGCGAAGTGCTCGGCGCAGGCGGTGCACAGGTGGTCGGTGAACGACGGCGCGCTGGCGTTGAGCGCGGCCATGGCCGGGTCCTTCGAATCGAGCAACCGTAGCGGGTTGGTCTCGAGCCGCCGGCGCTCGGTCTCGGGCAGCGCAGCGAGATGGGGCCGGTAGTGGGCGCGGAGGGCCTCGATGTAGCCCGGCCGGCAGACGGGGTCGCCGATCGAGTTGAGGTGCACATGCACGTCGCCGAGACCAGCGTCGCGGTAGAAGTGCAACGCGAGCTCGATGAGCTCCGCGTCGACCGCCGGGCCGGGATCACCGATCGCCTCCACGTCCCACTGCCAGAACTGTCGATAGCGACCGGCCTGGGGCCGATCGTAGCGGAACATCGGGCCGACCAGGCTCAGCTTCACCGGCTGCGGCCACGTCTGCATGCCGTGCTGGACGAAGGCGCGCACGATACCGGCCGTGGCCTCGGGTCGGAGTGCCCACACCTCCCGCTCGTCCGTCCGCGGCGCGAGCCGGAACAGCTCCTTCTCGACGACGTCGGTCGCGGCCCCGATGCCCCGCTCGAACACGCCGGCCTGCTCAAACATCGGGACCTCGATCTCGCGGTAGCCGTAGCGGGCGGCGAGATCGCGTGCCAGTCGCTCGAGACGGGTCCAGACGGCGCGCTCGGCGGGCAGCAGGTCGCGCGTGCCGCGCGGTGCCCGGAAGGTCGGCATGGGCTACGAGCCCGCGGGACGGTTCAGGGCGCCGACGATGAGCGACGCAAGCACGATCCAGGCGAGCGTCGCGACGACGCCCACCCCGAGCGCCGCCATGACCCGCACGGAGGCCGGCCACGGCCGACGCATGATCGTGAGGTTGGGTCCGATGGCGATCGCACCGAACACACCGCCCAGGATGCCGCCCACGGAGATCAGCGCGATCGGCAGGAATGCGACGAGGAGCTCCCACACGGCAAGCCGGCGCTCGATCGGGTACTCCCGACCGTCGACCAGCGCGCGCAGACCGACGAATCCGCCGACGAGCAGCATCCGGCGCTCCTCCCCCGACGCGAGCCGGATCGGCCAGAACGGCCGGCCCCGTTGGCGCGCGCGCCGGACGGGCTGCCCGTCGACACGCACCTGCGGACCCCGGACGAGGCTGTTCTCGACGCTGATCTCGGGACTGCCCGGCTCAGCCAGGCGGAACGTCGTCATCGGCCGTCGTTCGGCGCATGCAGCGCGGCCTCGGACGCGGGAGCGCGAGCATCAGGCGCAGGTCGAGACGCTGCGTCCAGAACGGCCGGCTCGCGGATCAACTCAGGTCGCGCTGGACGTTGATGACGTCCTTCAACTGCTCGATGCGGCCCATGACCTTGGCCAGCTGAGCGACCGAGGCGACCTGGAGCGTGGCCGTCACGGTGGCGGTGTGATCGGGTGAGACGTGGACCGACGCGGCCAGGATGTTGACCTTGTGTTCGGCCACGACCTGCGTGATGTCGCTCAGCAGACCCGTGCGATCGTACGCCTCGACCCGGATCGCGATCGGGTAGGTCTGCGTCGGCTCGGCCTCCCACTCGACCTCGATGAGCCTGCTCACCTCGCGCTCGTTGACGATCGTGGGGCAGCTCCGCAGGTGGACCGTGATGCCCTTGCCGCGGGTGATGAAGCCCACGATCGGGTCGCCGGGAATTGGGTGACAGCACTTGGCAAAGCGCACGAGCAGGTCGCCGACGCCCTTGACCCGGACCCCGCCCGTCCGCACCGGCTGTGGCGGCGGGGCGGTGGGCGGGACCTGCAGCTCCGCATCGTCGAGGACGCCCAGCCGCGTGACGGCCTGCTGGGCGCTGATCGCGCCGTAGCCGACCGCGGCGAAGAAGTCATCCGCGGTCTCGAAGTTGAAGCCTTTCGCCACGTCGGCGATCCGCTCGCTGCCCACCGCCGCGATCGTGGTTCGGGCCAGTCGACGCAGCTCACGCTCGAGCGATTTACGGCCATGGACGATGTTCTCGTCGCGGTCCTTGCGCTTGAACCATTGCCGGATCTTCTCGCGGGCGTGGGAGGTCCGGACGATGTTCATCCAGTCACGAGACGGACCGTGCTCGGCCTTGGTCGTCACGATCTCGACGATGTCGCCGTTGCGCAGCCGGTAGTCAAGGGGCACGAGGCGGTTGTTGACCTTGGCCCCGATCGTGCGGTGACCGACGTCGGTGTGGATGCGGTACGCGAAATCGAGCGGCGTGGCGCCTGCCGGCAGATCCTTGATGTCGCCTTTGGGCGTGAACACGAAGACCTGATCCTGGAACACGTCGAGCTTGATGCCCTCGACGAAGTCCCGCGCGTCGGAGACGTCGCGCTGCCAGTCCATGAGCTGACGCAGCCAGGCCAGCTTCGCGTCGTACTCGCGATCGGCCTTGGAGCCTTCCTTGTAGCGCCAGTGCGCCGCGATGCCGACCTCCGAGACGGCGTGCATGGCATGCGTCCGGATCTGGATCTCGAGGGGCTTGCCGTCGAGGGCGATGACCGCCGTGTGCAGGGACTGGTAGAAGTTGTTCTTCGGGACCGCGATGTAGTCGTCGAACTGGCCTGGGATGGGCTTCCACAGCGAGTGGACGACGCCCAGCGCGGCGTAGCAGTCCTTGACCTCGTCGACGAGCACGCGGATGGCATACACGTCGTAGATCTCGCCGAACTCCGCGCCCTTGCGCTCCATCTTCTTCCAGATGCTGGTCAGGTGCTTCGCCCGGCCTGACAGCTCGGCACTGATGGCGGCCGCCTCGAGCGCCGGCGTGAGCACGCCGATGGCACGCTCGATGTAGGTCTCGCGGGCCTTGCGCCGCGTGTCGAGATTGCGGGCCAGCTCGCGGTAGCGCTCGGGTTCCAGGGACTTGAACGCGAGATCTTCGAGCTCCCACTTGATCTGCCAGATCCCGAGGCGCTCGGCCAGCGGCGCATAGATCTCCATCGTCTGGCGGGCGATGCGCTGCTGCTTCTCGGATTCGAGGCCGTACAGCGTGCGCATGTTGTGGAGCCGGTCGGCGAGCTTGATGAGCACGACCCGGATGTCCTCGGCCATCGCCAAGAACATCTTCCGGATGTTCTCAGCCTGCTGCTGCTCCAGGGAGTGCGTGCTGAACTTGGACAGCTTGGTCACGCCGTCGACGAGCCGGGCCACATCGGGCCCGAAGCGCTCCTCGATGTCGGTCAGGCTGTACTCGGTGTCCTCGGGCACGTCGTGCAGGAGCGCGGCCGCGACCGCCGTGGGGTCGATCCCGAGATCGGCCAGGATCTGCGCCGAGGCGACCGGGTGGGTGACGTATGGCTCGCCGGTCGCTCGTCGCTGGCCCTCGTGGGCCTCGACGGCGAGCTCGAAGGCCTGTCGGATCGGGCTCAGATCAGCCGACGGATAGTGGCTTCGCAGGGCGTCGAGGAGCTCGGCCTGGAGGACGTCGAGATCGACCTCGACGGGCTCCGCCACGGGCGCCAACGGCCCGCCCCGCCGGCCACGACCCTCGGCACGACGCTGCTGCCCGGAGCCTCGCCGACTCGCGCGGCGCGTCCGAGCCCCCACGCCGTTGGTCCGGTCGACCTCGACCGTGGCATCGCTCGCGACGGACTTGCCGGTCGCCAGGTCGTGCTCCGCCTCGACCGGCGCGGCCGAATTGGGGGCAACCGCAGCCGAGCGGTCCGACGAGCGTGCGCGTCGGCCGGGCGTCGTGTCGGTGTTGGTGGGGGGCGCGGCCATAGAGCCCAGAGCATACCTCGCGCTTCGGGACGGCCCGGGCCTGCCGTCGTCGCTGCTCGCGCCGGCGCAACGTTGTCAGGAGCCGGCCGCACGCTCCAGCAGTGCCGTCGCCGCTCCCCTGTCCAGGACCGCACCGACCGCAAGGGCCCCCGTCCGGGAGATCGTCGCCGAGGTGAGGCGGAACGGCAGATCGCCCCCGGGCCGGAGCACGTCGACCGTTCCGACACCCTCCACGCGCATGACGAGCCCGCCTCCGGCGTCGACCGCCAGGCGACCCGCCACCGATCGACCCGCGACGACGAGCGTGACGCGATCCGGCGCGGCGAGCGTGACCTGAGTCGGGGCGCCCCCGATGGCACCGGCGGCGGCCGCGCTCGCAAGGCGTCGGACCTGCGCCGGCGGCACTGTGAGCGAGGCCACGATTCGTGTGCCCGAACCTCTGATGGTCACCAGGTCGGCCGTGACGGGCCCGGCGACGGCAGTCGCAACGGTCACGTTCGTGAGCCGGCCCTGGACGCCCGCAAACGTTCGGGCGCCAAGGTCGACATCGCTCAGGGTCACGTCCAATCCACCGGCCCGCACGTCGCGCCAGGCCACGGCCGTCGAGGTCACATGGACCCGATCGGCATGCAGCGTCGCCAGCTCGTACGGCGGTTCGGCGCTCACGCTCACGTGCGTGTTCGTGCCCGAGAAGCCGCCGACGGTGAGAGCCGTCGAGATGGCGAACGACGCCGCCCCGGGTAGCGCGAACCACCCGACGATGCCGACGAGCACGGCCAGGAACACGAGGAACGTCAGGCAGCCGCGCACCTATCCGCGGGCCTCGCGCCCGGCCTTGTCCGCGGGCCACCCGTAGCCCATCGCGCCCAGGACGTCGCGCGCGACCGCCGCCTCGTCCCAGGGCAGTGGGCCCGAGTCGTACAGGATCGTGCGCTCATGGCCCTTGCCGGCGAGGAGGACCACGTCGCCGGGCCGCGCGCGCTCGAATGCGGCTTCGATCGCGGTTCGGCGGTCGGGGATGACCAGCAGGTCGCGCTCGCGACGCCGGCCCGTCGCCTCCGCTCCACGGGCGATATCGTCCAGGATGGCCTCGCGATCCTCGCCGCGCGGATCCTCGTCGGTGACGACGACGAGCCGGCTCCGTTCGGCGGCGATGCGGCCCATCATCGGACGCTTTGCCACGTCCCGCTCGCCGGCCGAGCCGAACACGACCACGACTCCCCCACCCCGGGCGGCCGCGATCGGCACGAGCAGGTCGAGGACCGTCCCGAGGGACGCGGGGCTGTGCGCGTAATCGACGATGACCCCGAACGGCTGGCCGGCGTCGATGCGCTCCATCCTGCCGGGCACGCCGCTGACGCCCTCGAGCCCGGCCCGCACGGCCGCGGGCTCGAGCCCGAGCACCTCACCGAGGGCAACGACGGCGAGGGCGTTGTGGGCATTGAACCGGCCGGCGAGCTGGAGCTCGAGTCGCGCCGCGCCCGAGGGCGCCTCGTACGCGACGCGCAGCCGGCGCGAGTCCTCCTCGATCCGGGTCGCTCGCACGTCCGCGCGCGGGTCGGTCCCGTACGTCAGGCAGCGGGCACCGGCCTCGAGCGTGACGGCCTCGAACAGCGCGGCCGAGGGGTCGTCGGCGTTGACCACGCCCGCGCGCGGCCAGCCGATCGTCTTGGAGCCCGGGGCGGGGTCGCGCGCGGCGAGGCGCTCGAACAGCGACAGCTTGGCCGCGCGGTATGCCTCGTACGTGCCATGGAGCTCGAGATGCTCGTGGGTCAGGTTGGTCAGGATCGCCACGTCGTACGCGATCCCGGCGACGCGGTCGAGCGCCAGTCCGTGCGACGTGGTCTCGACGACGGCGCAGCGATTGCCGGCTCCGACCATCGCCCGGAGGGCACGTTGCAGCCAGGGCGCCGACGGCGTGGTCACGTGCTCCGGGTTCGCATCCTGGTCGCGCCCGATACGTCGCGCGACGGTCCCGACGAGACCGCTCGAGATCCCGGCTGCCTCGAGGGCGGCGACCGCGAGCAGCGAGGTCGTGGTCTTGCCGTCGGTGCCCGTGACGCCGAGGACGCCGAGCTCGCGGGACGCGTCGCGATACCACCATGCGGCCGCCTCGGCCAATCCTCGTCGAGCGTTGCGAAGCACGAGCTGCGGCAGCGCGACGTCCGGCACGGGCCGCTCGACGAGCGCCGCCGCGGCGCCCGCGGCTGCCGCCGCGGCGACGAACTCGTGCCCGTCGACGTGCTCACCCGCGATCGCCACGAACAGCCGGCCGCCGGCCACCTGACGCGAATCCTCGGTGACACCGTGCGCGGCCACGTCGGCCAGGCCCACGGGCCCGATCGCACGACCGTCGCGCCGGGCACTGCTGACGAGCTCCAGCCTCTCGAGCCGTTCGAGCAACCCCTCCAATGGGCGCGGCCGTGTCGGCTCGGCCGCGGCCAGGGCGCGCTCGATTCGATCCGTCACCGCATCCGGTTGGCTCGCCGTTCGATCGCTCACGAGCGCATCCTCAGCCTCGCGGCCAGCCGGCGACGTGCCACCGAGGCCAGGCGACCCAGACCGTAGCGCCAGCGCCGGTACACACGCTCGTGCGCGCCGCTCATCTCGATCCATTCGGCGCCGAACGAGCGCTTGTGCTCGTACAGCCCGAACATCGGATCGGATTCGGACGGCCGGCGATGGCCCGGCGCGACGTCCACGCCGCCGAGGTCCATCTCGGCGCGCCCCTCGCGGACGGCCAGCTGGATCGCGCGCCAGCGCAACAGGTGCATCGTCCCGGGGGCCTCGCTCCGGGCGCCCGGCGCGATCGGCCGAGTGGACCGTCGAGAGCCGTCGCCCGTGGCGGTACAGGATCAGTCCGCCGAGCACGGCATCCGCCCCGCGTGCCTCGAGGTAGACGAGGTGGCCGGCCGCAAGGGCGCGTCGCCACCAGGCCACGAACTCCGAGCGCGGGCCGAACCGGAAGGCGCGACGATCACCGACGCGCTCGAGCAGCGTGTAGAACTGGTCGAGGGCCGTGTCGGACGGACGGCCGGGTCCCGCCGCCGTCACGGAGGCGGGGGCGACGAAGCCGGAGCCTGGATCGACATCCGCGCAGGCGTCGTACCGGACCACCGCCACACCGGCCCGTTCGGCCGCCCGGATGCGTTGGCGAGTCGACTTGCTCGTGCCGGCAAGGACGTCGTCCTCGGTCACGCCGATCGGCAGGGGCAGACTCATACGGTGGCGCGAGGGCTGGATCTCCCCGATCGGGCGGAACCCGGCGCGTCGGATCGTCGCCGGATAGCCGGTCGTTGCCGGCACCTCGGCGTCGCTGGCGACGACGTCGACGCCTCGCTCGGCAAGCCAATCGGCGGCCTCGACGAGGTGCGCAGCGGTCCGGTCCGGTCCGGCCTCGTCCGGGACCGGCCCTCGCGGCAGGTACGCGCTCGCCCCGCCGACCAGGGGCCAGGCACGCTCGAGCGCGAGCACCTCCGCGCCGTTGGACAACACCATATGGCGCGCGCGCCAGCCCTGGGCGGCGCGATGCTCGGCCCATGCCCGCGACTGGTAGACGTGTCCACCCGGAGCATCCACCGTCTGTCGGTCCCAGCTCGCGAGCTCGTCGACCGATGCCTCGTGGACCGAGCCGCTCAATCGGCGCCTCCGTCGCCACCGTAGCCCGCCGCGCCCACCGCCCCGCCGCCGCCCGCAAGGCCGTGCCGGCGGCGGGCAAACCACACGCGGCCACGCTGCGCCACGTCGTACGTTCGGCGCCCGAGCGGGTCGAGCACGAGATCCCACGCCCCGACGTAGCGCACCTCGCGCCCGCCGAAGCCGGTCTTGAAGTGCGCGATCCCGCCTGTCGCGAGACCCCACAGGTCGTACGTCGTCGCGCCCTGCTCGCGGGAGCTCCGGATCGCCTCCCACTTGAGCAGGTAGTTCGCCCGGCGATCGCCGCCGGCTCCGGTCATGCCACCGTACGGCTCGACGACCCGGCCACCGCAGCGAACCAGGAACAGCGCCGCCAGGGGCTCGCCGTCGCTCGTCTCGGCGAACAGCAGCCGGGCATGGCCGTCGGGGGCGAAGGCGCGCCACACGTCGCGATAGGCCGATTCGGCCCGAATGAGGAAGCCCGCCCGATGCGCGGTCTCACGATAGATGCGGTAGAAGTCGGCCAGCCGGTCCTCGCCGCCGTCGACCACGACGATGCCGCCGGATCGGGCCTTGTTCACGTACTGCCGCCACTTCTTGCGCAGGCCGGACCACAGCTCCGTCTCGTCAGCGTGCAGGTCGATGACCCGCGTCGTCCCGGGCTGGATCGGCGGTGCCGGTCGCCAGCCTGCCGCGCGCAGCTCGCGGCGGAGGTTGCCGTCCGGATCGCGCGGTCCGCCGGCCTCGATCTCGGGGTCGATCCGGAGGTGCGAGACGCGACCCGCCGCGCGCCGCAGCCCATGGCGGAGCTCATCGGTCAGGGCATGGATCGCGTCCGGCGACCACTCGCCGGCGACCGGGCCCCGGGGCGCGTAGGCGAAGGCCCAGGGCAGCGGCCGCGGACGGCGCACGAGCACCTGCGCGCCGACGATGTCGGGGCGCGCGGGCACGGGACTCCCGGCTGCAGGACTGACCGGCGACGAGGCGCGCGCGGCGGTCGCGGTCGGCCTGGCGGTCGCGGTCGGCCTGGCGGTCGCGGTCGGCCTGGCGGTCGCGGTCGGCGTGGCGAGCCGGACCGCGGCCCAGCCGTTCACCGCCTTCACCCGAGCCCAGGCCGACAGCTGCAGGTACGAGCCCAATTCGTCGCCGCTGACGAACGTGTCCCATTCGCGCTCGTCCGCCGTGAGGCGATCGGCGATTCGGCGCCCCGACCGGTCGCCGGTTGCCTGGTCGCCTGACCGCGCAGGATCGCTGGACGGTCGCTCCTCCGCCGTCACGATCGGTGGCCCACGGTCAGCATCGATGCTCCACGGTCACGGTCGCGAAGCCCGGCGCGGGCGGTGCACCAGCTCGACCATCAGGCCGACGATAGCCGCCAGCTCGGGGATCCGCAACGCCACGGCGACGGCCACGAACAGACCGCCGCCGACGATCGTCGCGATGGAGGCCTCGAGCACGAGGACGAGCCGGCCCGGGACGTGGCCGACGAGCGCGTCGATGCCATACACGGTGGCGAGCGCCGCGACCGACGCGACGATCGCGCCGAGGCCGGCCTCGAGCGTCACCCGGGCGATCGGTCCGAACGTGAAACCGGCCACCCGGCGGCCGAGGATCGCGAGCAGCAGCGCGGCCTCGGCCCATGCCCCGATCGCGATCGCCAATGCCAGCCCGCCCGTGCCGAGTGGCCCGACGAGCACGATCGCGAGGGGCACGTTGATGGCCACCGCGAGGATCGCGGCGCCGACCGGCGTCCGCGTGTCCTGCTGTGCATAGAACGCCCGGGCGACCACGGCGATGAGCGCGTGGGCGGCGAGCCCGATGAGGAAGAACAGGAGCGTGTTCGCGGTCAGGTCCACCGCGTCGGGCCCGAATTGGCCGAAGGCCAGGATGGCCACGACCTGGCGCCGGAGGACGACCGCCAGACCGGTGATGGGCAGCATGACGAACAGCAGCAGGCGTACCGCGCGCGTGAGCAAGGCCACGAACTGATCGTGCGAGCCCAGGGCCAGCTCGCGTGCCAGCGACGGGAACAGGACCACGCCGAGCGGCACCCCGATAACCCCGATCGGGACCTGCAGCAGCGTGAACGCGTAGTTGAAAGCGGTGATCGAGCCGGCTTGCAGGCCCGATGCGAGCGTGGTCGAGACGACGAACGTGAGCTGCGACACGCCCAGGCCGAGGGCGCGCGGCGCAAGCAGCGTCAGGGCGTGCCGCGCCTCGACGTCATCGAGCCCGATCTCGGGCTCGTATCGGAACCCTCCGCGCAGGACCTGCGGCAGCTGCACGAGGAAGTGGAACGTCGAGCCCAGTACCACGCCGAACGCCAGCCCGACCACCCCGAAGGCGGGCACGAGCAGCACGGCCGCGACGCAGATGGCCACGTTGTACGCGAGCGGTGCAAGGGCCGATGCGGCGAACCGGCCCTGTGCGTTGAGCAGGCTCGTCGCCAGTGCGCCCATCGAGAGCAGGACCGGGCTCCAGAGCATGATCCGCGTCAGCTCGACGGTGCGGGCGGTCTGCACTGCGTCGAAGCCGGGCGTGATTAGGGGCACGACGACCGGTGCAGCCAGCGCGAAGCCGACCGAGAGCACGAGCAGCAGCCCGAGCATGAGGTTGGTCACGGTCGACACGACTCGCCAGGCACGCTGCTCCTGCTCCGTTGCGAGCAACCCGGCCACGATCGGGATGAGGCTCGAGCTGAGTGCCCCGGCGGCAACGAGCTGGAAGATGAGGTCCGGGATACGGAACGCCGCGTAGAAGGTGTCGAGCGGCGCCGAAGCGCCGAAGATCGCCGTGATCAGGGCAACACGGACGTAGCCCAGGACACGAGACGCCAGGAACGCTCCGGTGACGATCAGCCCGGCCCGGGCGAGCGTTCGACCCGTGGTCGGCGCCGGTGGGCGACCGGCGGCGACAGCGGGCGCCGGACCGGCGTTCACGGCCGGAGGCCGTGGCTCGATGCCGATTGGGTGACGGGCGTCGACCCATCACGCGGCCGCCGCGGCGCGCCCGGCGCGGCGGGCTCAGGACGGCGCATCGGAGCCGACCGGTCGACGCGCCCGCGGATGCGCCGTCACGTACGCCGAGCGCAGGCGGGCCGGGGAGACGTGTGTGTAGACCTGGGTCGTGGCCAGGCTCTCGTGACCGAGCAGCTCCTGGACCACGCGCAGGTCGGCGCCGCCGTCGAGCAGGTGCGTGGCGAACGAATGGCGCAGTGTGTGCGGGCTGACGCCGGCCGGCAGGCCCGCCCGCCCACGGAGGCGCTCCAGGCGGAAGCGCAGACCCCGGACCCCGAGCGGCCGGCCGTGATGGTTCAGGAACACCTCGCTGGGGGCCGCATCGGCCCGCGTCGGGGGCGCGCCGGCGGTCGCGACGGCGAGCAGAGCCGGCCGGCCGTCGACGAGATATTCGGCCAGCGCCGCGCACGCCGGGCGGCCCAGCAGCCCGATCCGCTCCTTGCGCCCTTTGCCGATGACGCGGACCTCGCCCCGACGGAGATCCAGGCTGTCCAGCTGCGCCGCGGCCAGCTCGCTGATGCGCAGGCCCGCGGCGTACGCCGTCTCGACGAGCGCCCGATCGCGCAGGGCGAGGGCGAGTGCCACGTCGCGATGGGCGGCGGGTCGGGCCGCAGCGCGGGCCAGGTCCTCGTCCACGGCACCGAGCAGGCGCTCGATCTGGTCCGTCTCGAGCACGCGCGGCAGGCGTCGGGGTTGACGCGGGGTCGCGATCGCGCCCCATGGGTCACCGGGCGCCAGCCCGGCGCGGACGGCCCAGCGGTGGAACGTGCGGATGGCCGCCAGCCGTTGTGCGATGGACGATCGGGCGTGGCCCTCGCCCAGATCGGCCAGATAGGCGCGCAGGACGCGCCGGTCGGGCGAGCGCCAGTCGACGCCGCGCGCGGCCAGCCAGGCGAGGTAGGTGCCCAGGGCCGTGGCGTATGCGCGACGCGTGTGCGGCGAGCGGTCGCGTGCCTGGAGGGATTCGAGGAAGCGCTCGAGGGTGGGATCGCCGGTCGGTGCGGACGCCGCCCGGGAGCTCACCCTTCGGAGGCCCGACCCGCTCGCGTATCCGTACGCCGGCCGCGCCGTGGCTGCCCGCCCGCGGCGCGCGACCCGCGCGACCGCCCGCCCCGAGCCCCACCGCCGCGCGAAGGTCGGGCCAACGCGTCCGGATCCGGCTCGCCACCCGGGAGGCGGCGGCCGACGAGACCCGCGATCTCGGTGGCGTCGCTCGGGAGATCGACCGGCGCTCCGCAAGCGAGGCAGCGGGCCTGGTCCTCGCCCCAGCGGGCGATCGGCCCGTCGTCGGCCTCGTGCACGGCACCGAGCGGCTGGTGGGACGTGGTGTAGTCGCATTTGGGGTAGCGCGAGCAGCCCCAGAACAGCGAGCCTGTCCGGCGCGCGCGGCGGGTGACGAGCTGGCCCTGCTTGCAGCGCGGGCAGACCACCTCGAAGGCGAGCGGCTCCGGCGGCGGCGGGCCCTCGCGCTTGATGTAGTCGCAATCCGGGTAGCGGTTGCAGCCGACGAATGGCCCGAATCGCCCGCGCTTCGCGACCAGCACGCCGCCGTGCTCCTGACCACACTGCGGACAGGGTTCGCCGACACCGGGCAGCTCGGTCGGTGCTCCCGCACCTGCCGCGCCGTCGCCCGAGCCGTCCGCCCCGCTGCTGCCGTTGGTGCCGTCCTGCCCCGGCAGCGGTCGGGTCTCCTTGTGCTCCGGATACAGGGAGCAGGCCAGAAACTCGCCGTAGCGACCCAGGCGGACGACCATCGGATGACCGAGCGAGCACACCTCATCGGTCGGCCGGGTCGTGAAATCGGAGCGACGCAGCTCCTTGGACTTCTCGTCGACCAGGCTGCGGAACGGCGTGTAGAAGGCGCGCACGAGCGGCACCCAGGGCTGCTTGCCGTTCGCCACCGAGTCGAGGTCCTCCTCCATGCGCGCCGTGAAGGCCAGGTCCACGAACTGCCCGAAGTGGTCAACGAGGAGATCGGTGACGATCTCGCCGACCGTCGTGGGATGCAGCCGCCGCTCGCGAACCTCGACGTAGCCCCGGTCGACGATCGTCGAGATCGTCGCGGCGTACGTGGACGGACGGCCGATGCCGTTCTCCTCGAGCGCCTTGACCAGCGACGCCTCCGTGTAGCGCGGCGCCGGCTCGGTGAAGTGCTGCGTCGGGGCGACCTCCGCGACGCTCGTCGCCTGGCCCTCGGCGAGGCGCGGCAGGCTGCGCTCCGCCTCGTCCTCGGCCACGTCATCGCGGCCCTCGGTGTACACCCGCGAGAAGCCGTCGAACACGGTCCGCGTGGCCGATGCGCGCAGCTCGTACGAGCCGTCGACGAGCTCGACCGCCGTGGTCTCGAGCTCCTTGGGCGTCATCTGCGAGGCGATCGCGCGCTGCCAGATCAGCCGGTACAGGCGCGCCTCGTCCCGTCCGAGCGTTCGGGCCAGTGCCTCCGGATCGCGGGCAAAGCTGGTCGGCCGGACGGCCTCGTGGGCCTCCTGCGCGTTGCTCGAACGGGTCCGATAGACACGGCCCTTGGGCGTCGCGTATCGGTCGCCGTAACGCGCCCGGACGACCTCACCGGCCTCGGCGATGGCCTGACTCGAGAGCGCGACCGAATTGGTTCGCATGTAGGTGATCAGCCCGACCTGGCCGTCAGGTGTCTCCATCCCCTCGTACAGCCGTTGTGCGACGGACATCGTGCGCCTGGGGCTGAAGCCGAGCTTCCGACTGGCTTCCTGCTGGAGGGTCGAGGTCGTGAACGGCGGAGCCGGGTTGCGCTTCTGATGACGTGTCGAGACCGAGCGCACGACGGGGTGACTGGCACGGATCGCCGCTGCGTGCCGGGTCGCGGTCGCCTCGTCCACGATGTCCGGCTTGGCCCCGTCGATTCGGGCCAGATCGGCGGTGAACGTCGCGCCGTCGGCCGTCTCGAGCGTGGCCTCGAGCGTCCAGTACTCCCGCGCGACGAAGGCCCGGATCTCGCGCTCGCGCTCGACGACGAGGCGTACCGCCACCGACTGCACCCGGCCGGCCGACAACCCGGACCGGACCTTGCGCCACAGCAGCGGGCTGAGCGTGTAGCCGACCAGCCTGTCCACCACCCGCCGCGCCTGCTGCGCATCGACGAGCGCGGTGTTGATCTGGCGTGGGTGCGCGAACGCCTCGCGGATCGCCGGCTCCGTGATCTCGCTGAAGGTCACCCGGCGAGTCTTCTCGGGCGGCAGATGCACGGCCTCGGCCACGTGCCACGCGATCGCCTCACCCTCGCGGTCGAGGTCGGTCGCGAGATAGACCGCGTCGGCCCTGGCGGCGGCCTTGTCGATCGCCCCGATCTGGCGCTTGCGATCCGACACGATCTCATAATCGGGCGTGAAGTCGTGGTCCACGTCCACCCCGAGCTGGTTCTTGCCCGGGTTCTCCGGCAGGTCGCGGACGTGGCCGTATGAGGCCAGGACCTGATAGTCCGGACCGAGGTAGCGTTCGATCGTTTTCGCCTTCGCGGGAGACTCGACGATCACGAGATTCTTCGCCATCGGCCGGTGAGTCTAGCACCGGCCTCCTGGCCGCCCGTTGCGCGGCCTCCGGCCGCGAATCGCTGCCAGGGACCGAGCCGGGAACTCGTCGGATGGGCGACGCGGAGCAGCGCCGTGCTGAGCTTCAGACCTCGCGCACGCGCCGCAGGAAGTCCTCGTCGAGCTCGAGCTCTTCGTCGGGGGCGGTCGAGGGTGCGTGATCCGGTCCCGACACGGCCGGCGCCGGGCCACCGACCTCGGCCTGCCCGGCGTCGTCCGGCACGGCCAGGTTCCTGGCCCCGGCAGGCACCTCCACGAAGCGCACCTGCGTGTACGGAAAGGCGAACACGCTGTGCTGATCGTCGACGAATACCGGCGCCTTGCCGTTCATCGTCCGCAGGTTCGTGCACAGAAGCGACACGTCACGCGGGGCCGGCTGACTTAGCAGGTCGGCAAGCAACGGCTGCTCGTTGCTCAGGTGAATGACGGCGTTGCGGATCACGAGCGGGATGGTCGCGCGTCCAGCTGGCGCTGTCAGCGGTCCAAAGGTCCGGTCGAGCGTGACCTGTCCTGGCTGGAATTGACGCCCGTATCGGCCGAGCTTCAACCCGTGGCGCGAGCCGGGCGCGCGATCCTATCCCGGCCGATGGCGCCTTACGGGTGGTAGAAGTCGACGACCAGTCGAACGCGGCCCGCGTACACCCACACGCCGATCCCGACACGGTCGTACATCGCGTTCATGAGGTTCACGTAGTGGCCGCCGCCGTACGACTTCTCGCTCTGGAAATAGAGATGTGAGCCGAGTACCGCGGAGTAGGGATTGCCGGATCGGCAGCCGATGTTCTCGGCCCAGCGATAGCTGGTATAGCCCGCGCGCCGTAGCCGATCGCCGGGCGTCCCGCCGATGAAGTGACTGCACGCGTTGTGGACGGCGAGGTATTTCGCGTACGGCCGCGACACCCGCGACGAGATGCCGGAGTCGAGCTTGAGGGCGGTGACGTTCCGCCCGCCCGGGGACGAGCACGAGCCGGTCGACGTGACCCAGCCACCCGTCCGCGTGCAGTTCATCAAGTGGAGGTAGTAGACCTCGACCGCGGACCAGCTGCCGGAGGTCGACGTTGGATGGCTGATCGGCTTCGTCGTCCCGCTCGACGACGTCGAGGAGGTGCGCTTCGGGGCCGGCTTCGGGGCCGGCTTCGGGGCCGGCTTCGGCTCGACGACGAATGTCGCCTGCGCGACGTCGCCGAGAGGGACGCCGATCGCTGAACGGGCACTCGTCGACACCGCGAGCGAGACCGTCGCGCCGTACGGCAGGGCACTGGTGGGCTGCAGTACGAGCACGGTGTCACCCTCAGCCCACCGATACCGACCGGTCAAGACGGCGGTCCCGACGGACGCGGTGAACGCCTTCTGCGTCACGGCGCGATCCATCGCCTCGGTGAACCGAACGGACAGGCTCGCAGTCCGGCTCACGTCCGTCGACTTGCCGCTCGGGCGGAACCGGACGACCGAGGGTTCGGTTGCCGTCGTGATCGCGAACGGCTCGGCCATGACGGACGCGCCGTCGGCGTCGAGCAGACCGGTGAGTGTGACGCGATACGTCGCATCGGCCGCGAGGGGCGCGCTTGGGGTGAAGGTGTACTGGTAGCCGGCGGGCGCACCCGGAACCGCAGCCAATGAGCCGGCGACCTGTGGCTCGATGCCGAACGCGGCCTGGAGCGCGTCGCCGTCGACGGGCCGGTCGAAGTCGAGCGTGATGGTGCTCGACACGGACGCCCGCTGCTCGACCATGGCGCTCGCGGTGAGCACGGCGCTCGTTGCCGGCCGGGTCAGAAACGCGGCCCGTGCCGGGCTGGCAAGCCGCCGGCCGGCCCCGTCGCGCGCGCTGGTCCCGACCGACGCGTTGTAGTACGTCGCGACGTTCCAGTGATGGAGCGGCCGCACGGTGAGCTTCGTCTTGGAGGCGTTCCAGGTCAGGACGACATCGCTGGCCGGCTCGATGCTGAAGGCCCGGTCGACGGTCTTCGTGTCCATCGGTGCGCTGAACGCGATCATGACCGGACGAGCGAGCCCGATGTCCGTGCGCAGGGTGGTCGTGAATGCCGCCGGCGAAAGCGACTCGAGCGGCGTCCTTGGACGGGCCGCGGTCAGATCCGCGCCGAGCAGGCCGATGCCGGCGAGCCCGAGGATCGCGCCAACGCCTGTCGCCAGACCGAGCCGGACGGCGATCGAGCGGCGAAGTGCCGTCCGCACGTACACGGACGCGATCACCGGCACGGCGAGAAGCGCGACGACGAACTTTCGCAATAGACAGTCTCCTGGCTCGTCGCTGGGGGTCGATGGCGTCGTGCAACTGTCCGTCCGCCGGCCGGTCGCATGGTCGGCGAACCGCGGGAAGGGTAGCAGAGGTCCACGGGCCAGACCAGGGCCGGGTGGCCCCCGACGATCCCACCGACGCCCGCGGCCGCCCGGCGCGTCCAGCCCCCGTCATGTCACGCCACCTCGTCGTCGTCGCGTGTCCGGCCCTGGGCCGCGGCCGCCTTCGCGCGTGGCCGGACGCGGCGGGCCTGTGTCGGCGACGCTCCCGCCAACGGCCCCAACGCTCGGTAGCGACCGAGTGCATCGACCACGAGGCCGCGCATCTCGAGCAGCGTGAGCGCACCGAGGACGCTGGCCGGCGCGAGGCTCGTGGCCGCGACGAGGTCATCGAGCGTGCCTGCGCCCCCGACGAGTGCGCCGGCCACGACGGCCTCGGCCTGCCCGAGGTCGAGCATGAGCGCGTCGAGACCGGCAGCGTTCGACGCACCGGCTCCGCCCCCGCGCACGCCCGCCGTCTCCCGCCCGGCCAGGCCCAGGTCCTCGAGCAGCTCCGGCACGCCGGCGACGATACGCGCGAGCCCATGGTGATCGCGCAGGAACGTCAGGCAGCCTGCCAATTCGGTGGCATCGAGCGCGCCCGGGACGAGGAAGCATTCACGTCCCTGCTCGAGCGCCCAGGCGGCAGTGATCAGGGCGCCGCTGTGTCGGCCGGCCTCGACCACGACGGTCGAGCGCGCGAGCCCGGAGATGACGCGATTTCGCCGCGGAAACGTGCCCGGCGTCGGCCCGACGGACGGCGCGTACTCGCTTAGAACGGCGCCACCGGCCCGGATGATCTCGGCGGCCAGGCGTTGATGCGCCGCCGGGTAGAGACGCGCGTGGCCCGAGCCGAGCACCGCCACCGTGGGCCCGTTCTCCGCGACGGCGGCGGCATGCGCGGCGCCGTCGATCCCGACCGCCAGGCCCGACACGACGATGCCCCGGGCTCGAGTGATCGCGGCCGCGATGCGTGCCCCGATCCGCCGCCCGCCCTCGGACGGCCGACGCGTGCCGACCACCGCGATCGCGTCCGGCGTCGCGATCGCATCGACCGAGCCCTGCACGAACAGGACCGGCGGCGGCAGCTCGATTGCGCGGAGTGCCGGCGGGTACGCGACCTCGTCGATCGTCACGACGTGCAGGCCGAGGCGGCCTAGCTCGGCCCGGAACCCATCCTCGGCGAGCGCGGCATTGGCCACACCCGCGACGAGATCGCCGCGTGCGGCGAGATCGCGGCCGAGCGTACCCGGCGCAGGGATGCGGCCGATCGCCTCGCGGCCGGCGGCCGAACATGCGGCCTCGAGTACCGCGCGCCCGCTCCCGAATGCGGCCAGCAACGCACCGAGGGTCACCGGGCCCAGGCCCTCGACCGACACGAGGGCGGCCCACGCCAGCCGTTCGTCATCGCTCGGGGCGTTCGCGGCCAGAGTTGACTCGAGGTCGACGGGCGGCGCGTTCCCGACGGCGTGCGTCCCGCTCCCCTCCATCGGCAGCCCGCCGCACGGATCCGCGTCCGCGTCCGTGTCGAGATTGGGTGACGGACCGAGGGGGCCGGCCCGGGTGATGCCGAGCACGTCAGCTGGCCAGGGCGCGTGCGCTGCGCGTGGCGAGCGACCGATACCGCGCCGACTCGTCGAGGTGCTCGCGTCGCACGGCATCGTGGCCGGCCAGGTCGGCGATCGTCCGAGCCACGCGCAACAGCCGCTCGGTTCCCCGCGCCGTGGCGCTGTCGAGCTCCGCGATCCGGACCGTGTGGCGCATCGAGTCGCGATCGAGCCGGCAGCGTAGCCGCAGCTCGCGCCCGCGGAGAACCCCGTTGAGCACATGTTGGCGCTCCAGCTGCCGCCGTCGCGTCGCGGCGATCCGTGTCGCGACGACGTCGCTCGACTCGGGTTCGTGGGTGCCGACGAGCGCAACGGCGGGCACGCGCGGCAGGCTGACCCACAGGTCGATCCGATCGCGCAGCGGGCCGGAGACCCGAGCCCGATAGCGTCCGGGCAGGCCGCTCGGGCACGTGCACCCGGGTGGGTCGGCCCCCCCGCATGGGCACGGGTTCATCGCCGCGACGAGCTGAAAGCGGGCCGGGAAGACGGTCTCGCCACCGGCCCGGGCAATCGCCACTCGGCCCTGCTCGAGCGGTTCGCGGAGTGCCTCGAGGACGTCGCGGCCGAACTCCGGCAACTCGTCGAGGAACAGGACGCCACGATCGGCGCGGGTCACTTCCCCCGGCGACAATCGGGGCCCGCCGCCGACCATCGCCGCATAGGACGCCGTGTGGTGTGGCGCCCGGAACGGGCGCGCCCGCACGAGCCCGGTGAGCGGGCCGCGCCCCGCCACCGACTCGACGATCGTCGCCCCGAGGGCCTCATCGTCGTCGAGCGGCGGGAGAAGCGTCGGGATCGTGCGCGCGAGGAGCGTCTTGCCGGAACCGGGCGGCCCCGTGAGCAGCATGCCGTGCCCGCCGGCAAGGGCGATCTCCAGCGCCCGTCGTGCCTCGACCTGACCGCGCACCTCGGCCAGGTCGGCTGTCGCGAGGGCCGCCGGCGCCACATCGACCGGGACCGGCGCGACCGGCTCGCTCGACGGCTCGCTTGCAAGCTCGACCCGGTCGGGCCGGGCAGTCCGACGCCGTCGGCGGCCGACCGCGGTACGCAGCGCGTCCGCCGCCTCACCGAGCGACGCGACGGGGATGATCTCCGGTCCGGGCACGAGCCGGGCCTCCAGCACGGCGCCGGCCGGGATCGCGACGCGACCCACACCACGCCGTACGAGCGCCGCGACCATGGGCAGGACGCCCGGCACCGGTCGCACCTCGCCGCCGAGCGACAGCTCGCCGATCATCGCCCACGCGCCCCCCGCCGGCAGCTGGCCGGACCCGACGAGCAGCGCCACGGCGATCGGCAGATCTAGAGACGCGCCGGTCTTGCGCAGCTCGGCCGGAGCGAGGTTGACCGTGATCCGCCTGGGCGGCCACTCGAAGCCGGTGTTGCGAACGGCTCCACGAACTCGTTCGCGGGCCTCGGACAGGGCCGCGTCGGGCAGGCCGACGATCGTCACACCCGGCAGGCCCGGCGCGACGTCGACCTCCACCCGGACGACACGGCCGTCGAGTCCGTGAAGCGTGGCTGACAGGACGGTCGCGAGCACGAGCGGACCCTACCGCTGGCCACTCACCGGCCCATGAACGGCATCGACCACGCGCTTCGCCGTGCGTTGGCGGTCGGGTGCCGGTCCCTTATCCGCCGCTTATCCGCCGTTCATCCGCGGCCCGATCGCGCCTCCACGGCCGCTACCCTCGTCGCCGCCGGTGTGCTGCCGGTGGCGGGTCGTGGCGCCACGAGGGCGTCAGCGCGCCGCGGCGGACGGTGTGAGCGCGGGCAGGTTGCCCGGGGCGGCCTTGTCGACGACCCGTGCGAACTCCAGCAACGACCGCCCGAGCAGCGAATCGGCCTTCGTGAACATGAACGGCGCGCCCGAGTTGAGCGCGCTGATCGCGCCCCGGTACTCGTTCACGACCTGGTGGTCGATCGCGCGCTTCAGGGCGCCCTCGGCATTCTTCACGTTGATGCCGGTAAAGGCATTCGAGCGGTTGAGGACGAGGCGGACCTTGCTCTGCTCGTAGCCGAGGTGGCCGATCGTCTCGAGCACGAGCCGAACGTTCTTGAGGCACGACAGATCGGCGGTCATGACCACGAACACCGTGTCGGCCGCGTCGAGCACGCGCAGGTTCACCTCGTCCAGGCGCTTGTCGATGTCGACGACGATGTAGTCGTAGAGACCCGTGAGCTGGTCGAGGATCGCGGGCATGTGGTCGTGCGTGACGAGCTCGGCCGTTTCCGGCGACGGAGGCGCGAGCAGCAAATCGATGCCCGAGTCGTGCTTGACGAGGACCTGCCGGATGAGATCGGCATCGATCGAGGGCGCCGTCACCACGTCGACGATCGACTTGCGGTCCAGGCCCAGATCGAGGAACACGCGGTGATCGCCGAACTGGAGGTTCGCGTCGACGAGGCACACCTTTCGACCCAGCTCGCGGTGCAGGGCGATCGCGGCGTTGATGGCGATCGTGGTCGTACCCACGCCGCCCTTGGCACCGTAGAAGGCCAAGATGCGCCCGAGTGGCGGCCGGCCGACGAGCGCGTCCTTGGGCGCGAAGCGGGCCAGCAGGCTCTTGATGCGGGCCAGGAGCTCGGCCGGGTGGAACGGCTTGATGAGGTAGTCGTCGGCACCAGCGCGCAAGCCCCGGACCTTCTGCTCGACCTCCCGCTCCGCCGTGAGCATGATGATCGGGACGTGCCCGGACGGGCCTTCCTCCTGGCGGATCTTCGTCGCGACCTGATACCCGTCGAGCTTGGGCAGCATCACGTCGAGCAGGATCAGCGACGGATTCTCGGCGCCCCACAGCCGGAAGCCCTCCGCGCCATCCGACGCCGTGACGACTTCGTAGCCCTCCTGTTTGAGCGTGTACTGGAGGAGGCGCTGCACATTCGGGTCATCGTCAACGACGAGGATCTTCGCCATCGTTCCTCTACGCTTCGCTCGCCGGAATTGCCTGGGCAGGCGCCGCGAGTATAGCGCCGCGTTCTCGGGCTTCGAGGAGAGCGGCCCGCACGAACGCCGTCACGCGCGCCTCGTATGCCTCGCCGGCCACGCGGTGCGCAAGGCTGTGGTCGGCGGCGTCGACGGTCCACGCCTCGACCGCCACGCCCGCCCGGCGAGCCGCCTCGACCAGCTCGGCCGCGGCTTCCGCAGGGACGGTCTGGTCCTGTCCGCCATGGATGAGCATGAGCGGCACCTGCTCGAGCAGACCCACGACGCGCAACGGTTCGACGGAACGCGGATCGTCGCCGAGGCGAGCGGTCATGGCGTCGAGGATCCGCCGGGCGACCAGCCCGCGCGCCGGACCGCGCATGCGGTTGCGGATCACGACCTCGAGCCGCGGGCTGACGGAATCGCCGACCACGGCCACGATCTCGGGCCGAGGTGGGGGAGCCGGCGAGATCGGCGCGAACGGATCGAGGTCCGCCGAGGCGAGCCGTCCGTCGCCGAGGACCACGCTGGCGGCGATCGCGGTGATGCCACCCATCGACGTGCCGAACAGCGCGACGCGTCGCACGCCACGCTCGCCCAGCCACGCCAGGGCACCGGCGACGTCCTCGATCTCGAGCAGCCCGAAGGTGGTCGGCCCATCGTCGGAGCCACCGTGGCCCCGGAAGTCGATCGCCAGGATGCCCGCCGTCCGGCGCAGGAACGGCGCGTACTCGACGATGTCGGGCGACACGGAGCCCGAGTAGCCGTGAAGCAGGACGATGGCCTCGCCCGGGTCCGGGCGCCACACGACCGTAGAGTCGGGCGGCGGGTTGCCCGGCGTGCCAGCTTCGCCAGCACGGGAACCGACCTCGACCGGCGCGTCCGATGGCAGCCAGCGTCCCGCGAGCCGTAGGCCGTCGCGCGAGCGGAGCCGCACGACCTCGCCGCCGAGCGCGTCGACGGCAGGCGCCAGCGCGGCCTCGTCCGGCAGGACGCGTGCCGGATGGATGACCCGCTGCACGGCGCGCGACAGGGCCAGCCGGGCGCCGGCCATTGGCACGGCCACGAGCGCACCGGTCAGGGCCGCGGTGACGAGACCGCGGCCGCCGCTGGGAGCCCCCGATTCGCGCGAGAAGCGACCCACCCCGGACCTAGCTTGCCCCCCTGCCCCCGGCTCCGCGCCGGGCCGCCGGGGCGCTGCCGCCGCCGGTCGTCACGCCGCTCGTCTCGCCTGCCGCCGGGCCGAACCCACGCTCGGTGTAGCCCATGAACGGCTGGAGCAGGCGCGTGAACTCCGTCGGGATGACGTACTTGGTCGACGGACTCGCGCCCAGCGCCTTGAGCGCCTCGAGGTACTGGAGGGCCATCGTCTTCTCGTCGACACCGCGCGCGGCGCCGAAGATCTGCTGGAGCGCGAGCGCAAAGCCCTCGGCCCGCAGGATCGCGGCCTGGCGTTCGCCCTCGGCCTTGAGGATCTCGGACTGCTTCTGTCCCTCGGCGACGTTGATCGCCGCCTGCCGGGCACCCTCCGACTCGGTGATGACCGCGCGCCGCGTGCGCTCGGCGGAGAGCTGGCGGTTCATCGCATCCTGCACGTCGCGCGGCGGTGTGATCTCGCGGATCTCGACGGTCGTGACCTTGCCGCCCCAGCGCTCGGTCACCTCATCGAGCTTGACCCGCAGGACCTCGTTGATCTGCTCGCGCTTGGACAGCACCTCGTCGAGCAGGATGTCGCCGATGACCGCGCGCAGCGTCGTGGTCGCGACGCCTTGCAGGGCGCCCGCGAAGTAGGCCACGTTGACCACGCTCTTGAGCGGGTCGGCGATGCGCCAGTAGATCAGGAAGTCGACATTGATCGGTGCGTTGTCCTTGGTGATCGTGGTCTGCGACGGGACCTCGATGAACTGCTCGCGCAGGTCGACCTTGACCGGACGATCGACGATCGGGATCAGGAAGCGCAGGCCGGGACCGCGCACCAGCGCGTCGTTCGTGCGTCCCAGCCGGAACACAACCAGCTTCTCGTACTGGTTGACGACCCGCACCGACAGGTACACGAGCGTGAGGAAGACGACGAGCAGGAACGCCACGATGGCGAGGACGACGGGGGCTTCCACGGGAGCTCTCCTCTCTCAGCTCATCGGGCCGGCCGGCGTCGCATCGGACGGGTCGACGGCGCCGGTGACGAGGCTGACGGTGCTGGATCCGGCGAAACGCCGGGTTCGGACGGCCAGCCGCCTGGAGGCGGCGGGACGGACACGGTGCTGGACTGGTCGTGCGAGGCCTCCTCGACGAGCGGCTCCACGACCATGGTCAGGCCATCGGCGGCCACGACACGGACGAGCGTGCCGCGCTCGAGCGCGGCGCCCTGGCTGGTGCGTGCGGTCCACTCCTCACCGGCCGCATAGATCGAGCCGAGGGGACCGAGGGGCCGCCGGACTTCGCCCACCTGCCCGATCGGCAGGCCGGTGCCGACGGTGCCCGCGCTGGCCGTCAGGCGACGGGTGCGGACGGCGGTGACCGCGATCAGGGCCATGAATGCGGCGCTCGTCGCGGTCATGACCGCGAGCAGGGGCACGGCCACGCCGACGTCGGGTGCCGCCGGGCTGCCGGGCGCCGTGTACAGGGCGGACGCACCCAGCACGAAGCACAGCAATCCGCCGACCGTCAGCAGGCCATGGCTGGTGACCGTGACCTCCAGCACGAACAGGACGATGCCGAGGGCCACCAGCAGCAGGCCCGCGAAGTTGAGCGGCAGGCTGCCGAAGCCGATGAACGCGAGGATGATCGCGATCGCGCCGAGCGTGCCCGTCACGAAGTTCGGGTTGATGACCTCATACAGCAGCCCGTACGACCCGATCGTGAACAGGACGAACGCGATGTTCGGGTCGGACAGCAGGTGCAGCACCGACTGGAACGGGTTGAGGGGCTGCTCGTCGAATGTGACGTTCGCGAGGTCGACGGTCACCTGGCCGCCACCGGCCACGGTCACGACGCGACCGGTTGCCAGATTGCGGACCTCGTCGAGCGTGGAGGCGATGGCGTCGACCGCGTGCAGCGAGACGGCCTCCGACGCCGGCGACGACTTCGCGACATCGACCGTGGACACGGCCCAGTCCTGGTTGCGCCCGCGCGTCTCGGCGATCGATCGAATCGAGGCCATGGCGTCGTTCTTGACCTTCTCGCCGAGGGTGCCGCCGATATCGCCGCCACTGCTGTCGATGGGCGACGCCGCGCCGATCCGCGTCCCGGGCGCCATGTATGCCAGGTTCGACGCGAGCGTGATGAACGTGCCCGCGCTCGCCGCGAAGCCACCGGCGGGCGATACCCAGACGATGACCGGGATGTGCGCCTCGAGCTCAGCGCTCACGATGCGATTGGTCGCGCTGAGATCGCCACCGGGCGTGTTCAGGCGGATGAGCACGGCCGGTGCGCCGTCGTGCTCGGCGCGGGCGATCCCGTCGGCGAGGTAGCCGGCCATGACCGAATCGACGGTACCAGTCGCGGTCAGGATCGGAACGCTGCCGGGTCCCGCGGCCAGGCTCGACTGCGTGAGTCCGATCCAGCCCAGAGCCATCAGGCCGAGCGACACCGCACGGACGACGATCGACGGTCGGTGACGGTGGCTCATGGTTCCTCCGCGCACGATTATCGCATCCGGTCGTCACTCGGGACCGGAGGCCACATCCAGACCGTGCGATGCGCGCCTCAGGCCGGCTCGATCGGACGATTCCTGGCCGGCGATAGCAGCGCATCGAGCACGAGCTGGCTCCATGACTCCATTCGCTCGCGCACCGCGACCAGTTCTGCCGGCTGCGCGAAATCGCCTCGGAGCTTGTCCGTCTCGCGGACGCGCACCGGCCGGCCGCCCACATCCGCCTCGTACACGACGCCCAGGTGCACCCGGCCGACGTCGGTCGTGTCGTCGTTCAGCAAACCCACCAACCGGAACACGGGCTCGAAGTCGGCGACGAGCTCCTCGTGCCACTCGCGCACGAGGCCTCGCTCCAGGCCGGCGTCGCCCGGGTTGAGATGACCGCCCACCCCGATCGAGTACAGGTCGTGCAGGCGCTCGTCGCCGCCGGCCCGAGTGCGCTGCATGAGGAACGTGCGCGGCCCGTCACGCAAGACCAGGTACGGGATGATCTGCTTCCAGTCGGGGTCGCGCTCCATGGCGGCGCGAGGTCGATACGCGCCGTGGATGGTGAGCGCGTCGAGGAACGCCGGCAGCGTCCGGGCGTCGGTGGCAACGCCATACCAGCCCGGATCGCCCATCACGACCCGCCGGGGCACGACATAGACGAGCTCGTCGCTCATTGGGCGAGTCGCTCCCGAGCCGACCGGAAGCGTGCCTCGAGGGCCTGCGCGTCGGGACCGTCCGGGCCGTCGAGTGCGGCCAGCCACTCGTCGAGCACGCCCTGGAGCTCGCGGATGGCCGCGCCGATCGCCTCGGCGTTCGTGGCTGCGATCCCGGCCGCCATCTCGGGCGCGCCGCGAGCGAGGCGCACCGCGCCCTGCCAACCGCTCGCCGCAAGCTCGGACGCCACGGGCCAGACCGGTCGCGCTGGCTTCCCGGGGCGGCCCACGACCAATTCGACCAGCGCCGCCGCGAGCACGAGGGGCAGATGGCTGATCGCGGCCGCCGCCTCGTCGTGCTGTTCGGGGTCGAGCGTCACGGGCCGGGCCCCGCACGTATCGGCCAGCCACTCGACCCGCCGCCGGTCCGAGTCGCGGGCGGCGCGACCGGGCACGACCACCCACGGCCGGCCAAGGAAGAGCTCGGCGTCGCCGGCCGCCCAGCCGGTCGTCTCCCGGCCGGCCATCGGGTGGCCACCGACGAAGTGCAGGCCGGCGGCGTCGGCGCGGGCCACGATGGCGGTCTTCGTACTGGCGACGTCGGTAACGGTCGCATCCGCCGACAGGCTCGCCGCCAGGGAGCGGCTCGGGCCGAGCTCCGTCAGCAGATCGAGGATGGCGAGCGGTGGCGCGGCCAGGACGACCAGTTCCGAACGTGCGATCGCGGACGCGGGATCGGGCGACGCCTCGTCGAGCCAGCCGGCCTCGACGGCGCGTCGCGGCCCGCCCAGGCTGGGGCTCCACGCCCTGACGAGGATCGGCTCGCTGGCGTCGCGACCGATCGCCAGTGCGCGTGCGATCGAGGCGCCGATCAGGCCAAAACCAAGCAGGCCGACTTCCATCGGGCGATTATCGACAGCCGGCGGGCCGGCCGCCTGGCCACCGCGCGGGGAGGCGCGCTCGGGGTGCCCATTCGGGGGATCGAGGCCCGGGAAACGGCGGTCGTAAAATCCGAGATCTCTCGTGGTCCGGCGAGGGGACGAGCCGCCGAGCCGGTCCGTGCGAGGTGGGCCTCACGCGGGGCCGAACTGGGAGGGGAGCTTGAGCGTGCAATCGGGAGAGCCGAGGCCGATCCGCGTCCTGCTGGTCGACGACCACCAGCTGCTGACCGACGCCCTGTCTCGGATGCTCGAGCGCGAAGCCGGCATCCAGGTCGTGGGTGTGGCGGGCAGCGTGGAGGAGGCCAAGCAGCTGGCGCGCGAGCGCCTCGACGTGGTCCTGATGGACTACCGCCTGCCGGACGGCACGGGGGCGGACGCGACGCGAGCCATCAAGGCCCGCTGGCCGGGCGCGCGGATCGTCATGTTGACGGCGCTGAATGACGACGAGACGGTGCTCGAGTCGATCCAGGCCGGCGCCGACGGCTACCTGACCAAGGATCATGCTGTCGACGAGGTCGTAACCGCGGTCCGGGCCGCCCACGCCGGTGAGACGCTGCTGCCGCGCTCGGTCATCGTGGGCATCGCCCAGCGAGTCGCGGCGGCCCGCGAGCGCGGTTCGGAGCGGCGCCAGATCGAGCCCCTCACGCCGCGCGAGCTCGAGGTCCTGCGCGCCCTGACCGATGGCCTCTCGACCCCGGAGATCTGCGAGCGCCTGTTCATCGCCCCGAACACGCTCCGCACGCACGTCCAGAACATCATGGGCAAGTTGCGGGTGCACTCGAAGCTCGAGGCGGTGGCCTTCGCCCTGCGCTACAAGCTCGTCGAGCCGCCACGGACGGACGATTCCCTGTACTGATCGATCGCCTGCGACGACGATGATCGTCGCCTGCGACGACGATGATCGTCGCCTGCGACGACGATTAGTCGGTCCAGCCGGCGTCGCTGCGGATCCGCGCGGCGACCGCGCCGGACGACCGTCGCTGCTGAACACGCCGCTCGCCCACCCGCCGTTCGTCTCCGTCCGGTGGCCCGGGCTCGTCCGCGGGGTTCTCCCGACGGATCCGGCCTCGCCGCTCGATCTCGCGCCGTTCCTCGCTCAGGAACGCACCGCAACGCGGGCATCGCCGCTCTTCGGCGAACAACGAATCGAGCGGAGCGGTCGTGTAGATCTGGCGGCCACACGACCAGCAGGCGAGTCTCGGCATGAGCGACATCCTAGCGTCGACACCCCAACTGCGATGCCGGCGGGATCGCACGAGCCGGGATGGCCGAATGGCACGGTGGAAATACGACGCTTGGATGATGCCGAGCGACACCGTCGACGCCGATGATCAGCGCAGTTCGCTTCGGCGAGCGATCGACCACTCGGGCAGGTGGTCGTCTGGCGGGTCGCTCCGTTCCCCCCCGGGGCGACCCGCACACCGCAGCCTCCGGCTGCGAGCACGACATCCGAACTCCTCCTCCTCCGGGTCTCGTCGCTCCCTGATCAGACCCTGGGCAACGCCTCGAGCGCCGCCTTGACACTCTCGGCGGGATATTCGTAGTCCTCCAGCGAGCCGTTGAGGTAGCGCTCGTAGGCCGTCAGGTCGAAGTGGCCATGGCCGCACAGGTTGAACAGGATGACCCGCTGTTCGCCGGCCTCCTTGGCCGCGAGCGCTTCATCGATCGCAACCGAGATCGCGTGCGTCGACTCCGGCGCGGGCAGAATGCCCTCGGCTCGCGCAAACTGCACGCCCGCCTCGAAGCATCTGCGCTGGTGCACGCTGCGCGCCTCGATATAGCCCTGGTCCTTGAGCAACGACACGAGCGGTGACATGCCGTGGTAGCGCAGGCCACCGGCGTGGATCGGCTCGGGAATGAAGTCGTGGCCCGAGGGTGTACATCTTGACGACCGGGGCCATGCTTGGCCGTGTCTCCGAAGTCGTACGCGTACACGCCGCGCGTCAGCGTCGGCGCCGCCTCCGGCTCCACGGCCACGACTCGATAGGTGCGGCCCTCGCGGAAGTTCAGGCCCAGGAACGGGAACGCCAGCCCCGCGAAGTTCGACCCGCCGCCGGCGCAGCCGATGACGACGTCGGGCTCCTCGCCGGCCATCGCCATCTGCTCGAGCGCTTCCTGGCCGATCACCGTCTGATGCAGCAGGACGTGGTTGAGGACGGAGCCCAGCGAGTACTTGGTGTCGTCGCGCGTCGCGGCATCCTCGACGGCCTCGCTGATGGCGATCCCCAGCGAGCCGGGGCTGTCGGGCGTCTCGGCCAGGACGGCGCGACCGTAGTTCGTGGTCGGCGAGGGGCTGGCCACGACCGACGCGCCGTAGGTCTCCATCAGGATCCGCCGGTACGGCTTCTGGTCGTAGCTCGCGCGGACCATGTAGACCTTGACCTCGAGGCCGAAGAACGCGCCGGCGAAAGCCAGCGCACTACCCCACTGGCCGGCGCCGGTCTCTGTCGCCAAGCGACGGACGCCGGCCTCCTTGTTGTAGAACGCCTGGGCCATGCGCCGTGTTCGGCTTGTGACTTCCGGCCGGGCTGACGCCCTCGTACTTGTAGTAGATGTGGGCGGGCGTATCGAGGGCCCGCTCCAGGCGATGCGCACGGTAGAGGGGGCTCGGCCGGTACAGGGCGTACGCCTCGCGCACGGGTTCCGGGATCTCGACCTCGCGATCGGTCGCTGACCTCCTGACCGATCAGCGCCATCGGGAACAGGGGCGCCAGATCGTCGGGTCCGATCGGCGCCAGCGTCGCCGGGATGCAGATACCGGTTCGGGCGCCGCGGGCAGGTCGGCCGCGATGTTGTACCAGGTCCTCGGAATGCGGTCCTCGTCGAGCACGAACTTGGTCCGACGGGTGAGGAGCTGTGCCATGAATGCGCCCTCCAGAGTTCGCGGGGTGATCCCGCAGCCATGCCGTGGTCGGTCGTCGCGCTGGGATCGAGCTGGGCGCTGGCTACCCCGTCTCCGACGCAGACTCGTGCGCCCGCGCCGCGGCGGCGCCGGCCCGACGCCGCAGCCGCCGCACGAGGCGGACCCGGCGACGTCCGAGCCAGCCGGTCAGTCCGGCCCCGACCCCGAACGGAACCATCAACACGATCCCGGCGTTCGTTCCGCTCGAGTCCGATCCGGCTCCCCGACCGTGACTGCCGTCGTCCGAGCGCCCGCACGGGCGGCCGCCGCCGTCGCTGGCCTTGGCGTGGCCGGGCGGATCGCTGACCGTGCCCGGACACGGCGGCTTGGCCCTGGACGGCGGCGACGGTGTCGGCTTCGGATGATGCTCGACGGGAACCGTCGAGGGGGATGGGCTGGGCGAGCGCCCGGGCGTCCGGCTGGGCGCGGGCGTGGTCGACGGGGACGGCGTGTGTGACGCGCCGGGCGTCACCGCCGGTGTCGGGCTCGGGATTCGCGTCGGAGCCGGCGTCGACTGGCTCGCGACGGGCGTCGGGTTCGGGCTGGGATGCCCGCTCGGGCGCGGGCTCGCACTCGACGGCGGCGTCGGATTCGGCGCGCTCGAGGACGGTCCGGGACCGGTCGACGCGGATGGGCGGGCCGACCCGGTCGCCGGCGTTGGACCCACGGCCACGGTCGTGCCACTCGGCAGTGGCGACGATGACGCCGGCGGAGACGAGGCGCCGGCCGACGGGGACGGCGAGCCGCTCGGGCTCGCGATCGGGACCGAGGGGCTGCTCGAGGCTTGCGGACTCGTCGACGCAACGGCGCCCGCGGTGCCGCTCGCTCCGGGCAGACCGGCGATCAGGTCGCCGTTCCGCTGCGTGACGCCGGTCAAGGCCAGCGCCACCGCGACGAGGCACAGATTCAGGGCGCCGAGCGCGACGGCCAGGCGAATGCGCTGCGACGGCGACACGGCGATACGGGCGCTCCCTCAACCTGTTCGGCGATGTGGTCGACCGCCCCAGATGGTACCAGTCGAGCGGCTCGAAACAGGCCTTCGACGCATCCCGGTCCGCCGCGCCTACGCCACGTCATGACCGGTGGGACCGGTCAGGGCCGTCTCGGCGAGCGGCACGTAGCGAGCTCCGCCTCCCCCGCCGGTCCGGCTCTCGAACAGGACGAGCCGCTCCGCCCGCCAGCCAATTCGCGTGTCGCGGGTGGCGTCGGCCAACGCACGCGCCGTCGCGCCGCCGGCTCGTACGCCGTCGCATCTGGCGAGGCTGAGGTGCGGTCGGAACGGCCGCGACTCGGATGCCCAGCCCTCGAGCTCGAGTGCCTGGCCCAGCCCGGCAGCGAGCGCGACCAGCCGGTCGGCGCCGTGTCGGATCGAGAGCCACAGGACCCGCGGTCGGCCCGTCTCCGGGAACGAGCCACCCGGCCCGAGCTCGACCTCGAATGGACCCTCGACGGCGGCGCGGGCGGCCTGAATGGCACGCTCGAGGGCCACGACCCGGTCGGACGGCGTCGCGCCGAGAAAACGGAGCGTGACGTGCAGGCCGGTCAGCCTGACCCAGCGCACCTCACGATCGTCCGGCCGGGCGTGCCGCATCTGCTCGCGGACCCGTTCGACCACGTCCCCGACCGCCTCGACGGCCGGCTCGGGCAGGGGCACGGCTACGAACAGTCGAGGGCCGGTGGCGTCAGCCTGGGGCGTGCCCGTGCTCGCCCTCCCAGGCCTCCCGATCCGCGCGCAGGATCTCCCGCGCACGGTCATGGTCCTGCCAGCCGACCACGTCGGTGAGCTTGTCCTCGAGCAGCTTGTACGTCTGGAAGAAGTGCTCGATCTCGACCAAGCGGTGCGGTCGGACCTGGTCGAGCTGCTCGACATGAGCCTGATGTGGATCGCCCAAGGCCACGCACAGGATCTTGAAATCCTCGCCTTTCTCGTCGCGCATCGAGAGCGCGCCGATGGGCCGCGCCCACACGTGGCAGCCCGTGAACGTGGGCTCGTCGATCAGCAGCAGGGCGTCGGTGTGGTCGCCGTCGGCGGCACGTGTGCCGTCCACGAAGCCATAGTCGAAGTTGTAGAAGACGGCCGACGACAGGACGCGGTCGAGCCGGTACACGCCCGCGCGCTCGTCCCACTCGTACTTGTTGCGACTGCCGCGCGGGATCTCGACGACCACCTCGATGACGTCGGGAAAGCGGTCGGCGGGCGTTGGCATGCCCCGAACAATAGCGCCGACGGCTTGGGTCGGCCCGTCAGCCCGAGCGGCCCATCGGCCAGAGCGGCCCGTTCCAGAGGCAGCCGCTGATCCTGCCACCACATGAATCGGACGCGGTCGTTGCGCCGGGATACGAGCACACCGGCGCCCTCCGAGGCGGGAGGCCGCTCGGCGGAGGCCGTCGCGCCGAGGAATCAGTCGTTGTAGAGGCGCTCCTCGATCAGCTTCTCCTGAACGGTCCTGCCGTTCGGATCGAAGCAGGAGAACTCGAAGTGCTTCTCGAACTCGAGGTCGACGTTGTCCTGGCCGCCGCGGTTCTTCTCGACCGAGACGATGACCCAGTCGCGGAAACGCTGCGCCTGGTACGGGTTGAACTCGATGTTGACCTTGGCGACGATGTTGTACTTCTCGTTGAGGATCAGGATGATGTCGGCCTCGTAGTTGATGGCCGAGATGCCGCGCAGGTGGAAGTTGCGCAGGCGCGACGCCTTGAGGCCTTCCTTGTCCGCGGCGACGATCGCGATCATCGGCACCTATTCGGACAGGGCGATGTCCTTGAGCCCGTTGATGACGAACGTCACCTTCTCGGTCTCGGTCGTCGGCTCGGGAATGACCGGCACCTTCTGCATGTAGTCGACGATCACGAGCAGGCGTCGGTCGTCCGACAGCAGCCGATGCTGCTGGACGAGCTTACGGATGTTCTCGACCGTGCTGACGCGGTCTGCGATCCGCGCAGCAGGAACAGGTTCTGGCCGTAGCGCGCGATCCGGTCGAGCGAGGGCCGCAGGCGCGGATTCGCCGCGAGCTGCGATGCCGTCGCTGCCCTCGGCCATCCATGTGCCGAGGATCTCCTTGCGCACGTCCTGGATCTTGATCGCACCCGTCTTGTGCGGCAGATGCGCGAGCGCCGACTCCATCGCGATCATGCGATTGAGCAGGTACTGCTCGTCGTGCTCGAAGCAGATGTAGAGCACGTTGGCCTGCCCGCCCGAGGCGACGTTGCGCGCCATCTGGAGGGCCATCGTCGTCTTGCCCGTGCCCTGGGCGCCGCCGATCAGCAAGAGCTCGCCGGCGCGCAGGCCGGTCCCGATCGTCTTGTCGATCGGCGTGAAGCCGAGCGGGACCGGCTGGTACTCACCGATCTTGCCGCTCGTGACGCTGGTCGTTGAGGTCGACCAGGACGTCGAGCGCCGAGCGGGGCGCCATGCTGCCGTTGTCGGTATCGAGCCGCCACGTGCCCTTCGCTGCGGCGACCTCCTCGAGCTGCTCCGTGCGTCACGCGGATGATCCTCCCGGTGGTGGCGGAGCGAGCATCGTAGCACCGCCCGGTCGCGAAGTCATCCCTGTTGACCGGTCGCCCCGCCCCGGCTCGAAAGTACCGGTCGGCGCCCGATTCGGGCGCCGCCTGGCGGCCCGCCGAGCGACGCCATCTACCGCCCGACGCGCGCGAGCTCGTCCCAGAGTGCCGCCGCCGCACGGATGCCGCGTCTCGTAGTTGGTCAGGTCCATCCACTCGTTCGGGGCATGCGACGTTGTCGTCGCGGCGGGACGAACCCGAGCAGGACGACGGGCAGACCCACAGGCTCTCGAACGTCTGCACGAACGGGATCGAGCCGCCCTCGCGGATGTAGACGGGCGCTCGGCCGAATGCACGCCTCGATCGCGCGCGCCGCGGCCTGCGTGGCCGGGTTCGATCGGCGTCAGGCTCGGGCGGCCGCGTGCCCAGGCTGCGTACCTCGACCGTCACGCCGGGCGGGGCGACGCTGCGGACGTAGTCCCGGAACCGCTCGAAGATCTGCTCCGGGTCCTGGTCGGGCACCAGCCGGCAGCTGACCTTGGCGTGGGCATGCGGCCGGGATGATCGTCTTGCTGCCCTCGCCCTGGAAGCCCGCCCACATGCCGTTGACGTCGAGCGTCGGGCGCGCGCCCAGCGACGCTCGAGGGTCGAGATAGCCGGCCTCGCCGACGAGCGCCGGTCACCCCCGTCTCGGCGCGTACGCCGCATCGTCGAACGGCAGCGATGCCAACGCCGCGCGATCCGCCTCCCCGAGCGGCCGCACGTCGTCGTAGAAGCCCGGAACGCGGACGCGGCCGTCGGGGCCCTTGAGCGCCGCGATGATCTCGGCGAGCGCGTTGGCCGGGTTCTCGACGGTGCCGCCGTACGAGCCCGAGTGCAGGTCGACTGGACGGGCCGCGAACGTCGATCTGCGCGTACGATGATGCCGCGCAGTCCGACCGTGATCGCCGGCAGGTTGCCCTCGAAGAAGCCGGTGTCGCGAGATGACCGCGACGTCCGCCGCGCAGGCGCTCGCGATTGGCCTCGAGCCACGGCGTCGAGGTGCTCGGAGCGTCGTCTCCTCCTCGCCCTCGAAGACGAAGCGCAGGTTGATCGGCAGCCGCGCCGCGCGTCGCGAACATCGCCTCCAGCGCGCCGCAGAGGATGCATGAATCTGGCCCTTGTCGTCGGCCGGCGCCGCGGGCCAGATCCGGTCGCCCTCGACGATCGGCTCGAACGGCGCCGACGCCCAGGATCGAGCGGATCGACCGGCTGGACGTCGTAGTGGCCGTAGACGATCGCCGTCGGCGCCCCGGCGGCGTGCAGCCAATCCGCCGTAGACGATCGGATGGCCGCCTGTCTCCGACACGTCGACGTGCTCGATGCCGACCCGACGCAGCCGCTCGCCAGCCAGCTCGGCGGCGCGACGGAGTCGGCCGCATGCTCGGGCAGCGCCGAGATGCTCGGGATCCGGAGGAACGCCGCGGTAGTCCTCCATCCGCGCTCCGCGGTCTCGCGATCCAGGTGCGACCGCAGGGTCGCCTCGTCGACGGTCATCGTGCCTCCCGCATCGGTTCGGACGCGATCGTGCGGATCGACCCGGGCCAGCCTCGGTTCGGCCATCCCGGTCGCGGCGGAGCGAGCCGATCACGACGCCGGGTGACCGGAATGAGCGACGGACCGTGGGGCGCTCGCGGCGGTGCTGGCGCGGCGCCGTGCGGCCGGGCCGTCAGGCTGGTGGCGGGTTCGGGCGCGGGGCCGGCGTCGGCGCGCCCGGAGCGACGATCCGCGGCGCGGCGCCGTGGAGGTTCTCCTTGGGCGGGATGTCGCTGAACAGCTTCTCGAACTCCTCGCTGTCCACGGTCTCCTCGGCGACCAGCTTCTCGGCGAGCGGTCAGCTTGTCCTTGTAGCGGGTCAGCACGTCCATCGCCCGGGCATACGCCTGTCGATGATCGCGCGGACCTCCTCGTCGATCTGCTTGGCGACCTCGTCCGAGTAGTTGCGCTGCTCGCCGATCTCGCGGCCGAGGAACACGAGTTCGTCGCGCTTGCCGAACGACGAGCGGTCCGAGCTTCTCGCTCATGCCGAACTCGGTGACCATCCGCCGCGCGAGCTCGGTCGCCTTCTCGATGTCGTTGCTGGCGCCGGTCGTGGTGTCGCCGAAGATCAGCTTCTCGGAGGCGTTGCCGCCGAGCATGCCCGGCGATCTTGTCCTCGAACTCGGTCTTGCTCTTGAGGTAGCGATCCTCGGACGGCAGGGCCATCGTGTAGCCGAGGGCCATGCCGCGGCTGATGATCGTGACCTTGCTCGACCGGGTCGCACTTGGGCAGGATCCGCTGGACGACGGCGTGGCCGCCCTCGTGGTAGGCGATGATCGCCTTCTCCGCGTCGCGAGATGATGCGGCTCTTTCGCTCGGGGCCGGCCACGATCCGCTCGAGTGCCTCCTGGAACTCGGACATCCCGATGACCTTCTTGTTGCGGCGAGCCGACAGGATCGCCGCCTCGTTGACGAGGTTCGCGAGATCCGCGCCCGAGAAGCCGGGCGACTGACGGGCGATGCCCTCGACGTCGATCCCCTTGTCGAGCGGCTTGCCCTTGGTGTGGACCTTCAGGATCGCCACGCGACCCTTCATGTCCGGCCGGTCGAGGATGACCTGGCGGTCGAAGCGGCCGGGCCGCAGAAGCGCCGGGTCGAGGACGTCCGGGCGGTTCGTGGCCGCGACCACGATGACGTTGGTGTTCGTGT
>CAWBQM010000002.1:0-211715 GCA_963790955.1 uncultured Chloroflexia bacterium | reverse complement strand
CCCCAGCTCGCCGCGGCCATGGCCAGGCAGCCGAACGCCGCGACCAGCCCCACGGGCGCGAGGAGCGTGGCGTTGCGCCGGCGCAGGATCGCCACCGTCAGCAGGACGGCCAGCACGGTGAATGCAGCCAGAAAGGCGCGGCGGGGCACGTCGAATGTCGGATCGAGCGCCACGGGCGAGCCGGCGAGCGAGTCCGGTAGCGAGGTGTCGGCCACGAGCGCCAGTGCGCCGAGCCCGGCGGCGCACGCGGCCGTGAATGCCAGGTAGCCGCGCGTGGCGCTCGTATGCAGCAGGGCGAGCACGACCGCGGCGTACGTTCCGATGGCCAGGCCCGCGAGCACGGTCCAGTTCACGAACGCGAGATTTTCGGCGATCCGATCGGCAGGCACGGCTTCCGAGTGTAGCCGGGACGCGCCGCCGTGCCCGGGCCTCGCGGTGCTGGTGGCAGTGGCGGATGGGCAGTGGCGGCTAGCAGCGGCGCCCTCCACGGGCCACGCGGGTACGGAGCCCCGGTCGCGCGTACGATTCGGGCCTGGAGGTGCACCGGATGCCACTCGATCGGGACGTGTCGTTCACCTGGTTCGGCCACTCGGCGGTTCGCGTCGAGACCGCGGATGGCAAGGTCGTGCTCATCGACCCCTGGCTCGAGAACCCCAAGAGCCCGGTCGGCCCGGGCGAGATCGGCCAGGTCGACGTCCTGCTCGTGACCCACGGGCATTTCGATCACATGGGCAACGGCGGCTCGAATGCGCTCGCGATCGCCTCGCGGCTCCGGCCCGTGTGGCCCTGCATTCACGAGATGAGCCTGTGGGCCGGGCGAAACCTGCCGGGCGGGATGGACGCCGTGATCGGCATGAACAAGGGTGGCACGGTCGAGGCGCACGGCATCCGCTTCACGATGGTCCATGCCGACCATTCGGGCGGCGACATCGTCGACGGCGGCACGACGCCGACCTATCTTGGCGACCCGGTCGGCTTCGTCATCGAGCTACCCAACGGGTTCCGTTTCTTCCACGCCGGCGACACGAACGTCACCGCCGACCTGCGCCTGGTCGGCGAGCTGTACCGGCCCGAGCTCGTCCTGTTGCCGATCGGCGGCCATTTCACGATGGGCCCGCGAGGCGCGGCGCTGGCCGTGGAGATGCTCGGGGCCGGGCATGTCATGCCGATCCACTACGGCACGTTCCCGATTCTCACCGGGACCCCTGACGAGCTGCGCGTCGAACTCGATGCGCGCGGTCTGCGTGATGTGGAGATCCATGCTCCCGAGCCGGGCGGCATCGTGCGCTGACCCGTGGCGCCGGGCCTTGATCGGCGCCGGCAGTACTGGACAGGGCCCGATGTCGCTGCGGCGGCCGGCTATCAGGAGCCGGGCGAGGCCTCGGGCTCGTCGCCGCCGGTCTTCTGCTTCTGCTGGCCTGGCGGCGTCTTGTCCTGGGCGGCCTTCCAGGCCTTGTAGCCCGGGTGCATGGAGCCGACGGCCTTCGGCCCGCCCGCCCAGGGCGGCTTGCCCGCGGCGCGGAGGGCGGATCCGTCGACCGTCTCGACGTCGACCTCGTCCGAGCCCGCAGCCTGCGTTCCCGCGACATCCACGGTCTTGCCCACGTACGCGGCGAGTGGATTCTTGTCGCCCCAGAACCAGGGCGGTCCGGCGCTGAGGTCGTACACCGTCGAGCCCACCGTGAGGGTGTAGCTCGATCGACCTTTGGCGTCGGTCGCGGAGCCGATCCGGCCGTGGAGTGTCACCGGCGACTCCGGCACATGCGACTTCTCCGGCTTGGCCTGACCCCCGCCAGCCGGCGACGGCGATGGGCTCGCGGCGATGGCCGGCAGCGCCAGAGCGGCCAGGGCCGCCAGGGCCACGACAACCAGGATCGCCAGGAGCCCCGATCGGACGCGCGCCCGTTGCCTGCTCATGCCCGGAATCCTGCGCCTTGGGGCGCCGAGGTCAAGCTCCGAACGGCACATCCGGTGCGCCGGGTCACCGCCGTTCAGGGACCGTACGTCACCACCAGCTCCGGCTTGTTGCTCGACGCCTCCCGGGAGTTGAACACGGCACTCGCGTTCGCCTCGTTGAGGAGTACGAAGCTCACGAGACCGTCACCGGAGACAGCGTTTGCATCGAGCGTGAATTCGACATACACGCCGCCCGTCGAGGGCGCCGCCGAGCCGAGCATCGTCGAGCCCGGAGCAGGTGCGTTGGCGTAGGTGATGCCCGTCTCGGTCCAGCTCGTGTTGGCCTCGTTCATCACGTCGATCGTGCCGTAGCTCGGGCTGCTCACGAACAGCCGCAAGGTCACGGACTGCACGCTGCCAGTGACGCCCTCAACGTCGAAACTCAGGTAGTCCCGGTAGCTCGGGTTCGTCGTGGACCCGTCACCGAGTCGGGCCTTGAGCGTCGCGAGGGTCCCGTGATTGCCGTCCGGGTTGCTCGAGTACACCTCGGCGTCGGCGGTCGGGTTGAGGGTCACGCTGCCGGAGCCGCCCGCGGCGCTGACCGTGAGGGTGACGGTCTTGGCCGCCGAGGTGGCGATGCCGTCGCTCACGGTGTACGTGAAGCTGTCGGCGCCGCTGTAGCCGGCGGTCGGGGTGTACGTGTAGATCGCGCTGTCCGTGTTGGGACTGCCACTCACGCACGCGTTGGCCGTCTTGAGGGCGGCGCCGCCGTGAGCCGGGGCCGAAGCGATCGCGAACGTGAGCTGGCAGTCGACGGGATCCGCGTCGGTGCCACTCAGGCTCACGTCCACGGGCGTGTCCTGGCTCGTCGTCGCGCTTGCCGCCGCCGCGACCGGCGTGCTGTTCGTGACCGTCAGGCTGACCGTCGCCGGCGCCGACGTATCGGTGCCATCGTTGACCGTGAACGTGAACGAAATCGGGACCCACGTAGCCCGCCGTCGGGGTATACGTGACGAGGGCCGTGTCGGTGCCGCTCGTGCACGCCTGCGCGCCGAGCGCACCGAGCGAGCCGTGGCTCGGACCGGTCCCGATCGCGAAGCTCAGCTCACACGTCTCGGGATCGCTGCCCGACAGGGTCAGGCCCTTGGCCGTGCCGTGAACCGTGCTCGCGCTCGAGGCCGTGGCGGTCGGGACGGTGTTCGAGCCCGCGGCGCTGACCGTGAGGGTGACGGTCTTGGCCGCCGAGGTGGCGATGCCGTCGCTCACGGTGTACGTGAAGCTGTCGGCGCCGCTGTAGCCGGCGGTCGGGGTGTACGTGTAGATCGCGCTGTCCGTGTTGGGACTGCCACTCACGCACGCGTTGGCCGTCTTGAGGGCGGCGCCGCCGTGAGCCGGGGCCGAAGCGATCGCGAACGTGAGCTGGCAGTCGACGGGATCCGCGTCGGTGCCACTCAGGCTCACGTCCACGGGCGTGTCCTGGCTCGTCGTCGCGCTTGCCGCCGCCGCGACCGGCGTGCTGTTCGTGACCGTCAGGCTGACCGTCGCCGGCGCCGACGTATCGGTGCCATCGTTGACCGTGAACGTGAACGAATCGGGACCCACGTAGCCCGCCGTCGGGGTATACGTGACGAGGGCCGTGTCGGTGCCGCTCGTGCACGCCTGCGCGCCGAGCGCACCGAGCGAGCCGTGGCTCGGACCGGTCCCGATCGCGAAGCTCAGCTCACACGTCTCGGGATCGCTGCCCGACAGGGTCAGGCCCTTGGCCGTGCCGTGAACCGTGCTCGCGCTCGAGGCCGTGGCGGTCGGGACGGTGTTCGAGCCCGAGGCAGTCTGGGTGACGATCACCAGTTGCGGCGCATTGGCCGGGTCCTCGCGGCTCGAGAAGATGGCGCTGTTCGTGCCGTCCTCCTGGAGCCCGAGGCTGTACAGGCCGTTGCCGCCGATGGTGGCCGGATCGAGCGCGATATCGACGTAGGTCCCGGTGCTGCTCGGGGTCGCGCTACCAACGGCCGGGCTGCCCATGGCCGGCGCCGTGTTCCACGTGATCCCGAGCTCGCTCCAGGACGTGCTCGAGACCGGATACACGGACGTGGTGTTGCTCGAGGCATCGCTCACGTACAGCCGCAGGGTCACGGACTGGATCGTGCCGGCAAGGCCGGCGACGTTGAAGCGGAGGTACGACCGGTACGTCGTGCTGCTCGCCGCCTCGCGAAGTCGGAGCGTCGAGAGAGACCCATAGTTCGTCGTCGGGCTCGACGACTTCACCTGGGCGTCGGCGACCGGCGTGAGGGTGAAGGTCGCGGTCGACCCGCCGGGGCTGACGCTTATGTAGCCGGTCTTCGTGATCGAACCGGGTCCCGCCCCGTTCGTCGCCGTCAGCGACACGGTGTATGTGCCGGCGGCCGTGTACGTGTGCACGGGATTCTGCTGCGTCGCGGTGCCCCCGTCACCGAAGGTCCAGCTCCAACTCGTCGGGGAGTTGCTCGAAAGATCGCTGAACTGCACGATCAGCGGCGCGGCACCGGTTCGCGGGGTCGCGCTGAACTCGGCGACCGGCGGGTTGGGAGGCGGACCGAGACTGATGTCCGCGTGCCAATAGCGGTTCGTCGAATCATTCGTGGCGAGGACGACCAGACCGGATGCCGCGCCGAGATTCTGTTTCGTGCCGGTAACGTTGTTCATGTCGGCGCTGCTCGGATCCTGGATGACCGGCGTGCCCTCGCCCGATGCAAAGCTGATCGACCCGAGCGGGCTGTCCTTCTCGTAGATGGTGCCGCCGCTCTGGCCGCTCGACTTGCCCACGTACGGCCCGGTCGCGAACACGCGGACCTCGGACGAGGCGGTATCGATCAGGACGATCGGACGGGTGTGGCTCTCGGCGACGGTGCCCCAGCGCGCCTTCGACCAGGTCCCGCCGGCGCTCCGAACGAGCAGGTTGATGAGCGGATCGGTCGACGCCGTCTTGGACGTCTTGACGGCGGCGTACACGCGTCCGGCGGAATCGGTCTTGAGATTGATGTGGTCGTCGGCTTCGTGCGAGCCGGATGCCGCCGTCTCGGGACCGCTCCAGGACGTGTCGGCCGCGCCGTCGACGTGGACCGAGAAGTACATCGTCGCGGTCGCCTGGTTGCTCCACAGCAGCCCGATCTTGTTCCCGCCGAACGCGATGGCCGAGACGATGTCGTCGCTGTTGAGCGTGCCACTGATCGTCAGCTGAATCGGGCTGCTCCACGTGGCGTCGTTGGTCGTTGAATGGGCGACGTAGACATGCTTCGCCTGCGTCCAGGTCGCCCACAGCGTGCCCGTCGAGTCCTTGTCCATGACGAGCGTCTCCGAGGACACGTCGTTGATCTGGACCGGGAAGCCGGCGTCGACGCTGTAGCTGTCGGTCGAGCTGTTGTAGCTCAGCCGCCACAGGCGCGACGGTTGACCGACGACGTTGTGGCTCGAATCGGTGGCGACCACGTGCGATGCGACGTACAGGTGGGTTCCGTCCCACAGGACGTCGGCCCGCGAGTTGGTGCGCGTGTCGAGGGTGGGCCCGACGTTCAGCCAGGCCTCGCTGGCCGTGTTCAGACGGAACACCCGGAACGTGCCGGAGCTCGAGTCATACAAGCTGCCCCACCAGAAGCCGTCGTTGAACCACAGCTTGCTCTCGGGCTTCGAACCGGACGGCGCATCGGACGCACCGCTGATCGAGCCGTCCGGGAAGCCGAACTGCGGGTTCGCCGCGGCCGCGAGCTGTGGCGCGATGAACAGCGCAAGTAGGCCGAGCAACGTGCCCGCGAGCATGCGCCTGACGATCCGGGCAGCGCCGTCCGCCGCGGCACGCCCGGAGCCCGCCACGTCGCGCGACTGATATGCCCGGTCGATCGACCCCGCACCAACGCTGGCTGAACCCTGGAACGCCATCGAGCCCCCACCATCCATGTTCGCGGTTGTCAGCGCTGTGGACACCGCCTGCTCAGGCACCCGACTTCCTGATGACGGACCAGACCGTGAGCCACAGGATTCGGAGATCGGTCCGAAGCGACATCGAGCGGATGTATGCGATATCCAGTCTGAGGCGCTCGTCAAACGTCATCGCGTTCCGACCGAACACCTGCCACAGCCCGGTGATGCCGGGCGTCACTTCGAGCCGCGCAGTATGCCAGAGGCTGTACGTGGACGGTGCGAAGGAGGTGGGTCGTGGCCCGACGAGGGACATCTCTCCGCGCAGGACGTTCCAGATCTGGGGCAGCTCGTCGAGGCTCGTCGTGCGTAGGAACCTGCCCACCCTCGTGATCCTGGGATCGTTCGGGATCTTGAAGTCCGGCGGCGGCAGGATGTTCAGGTGTGCCAGTGATGCCTTGAGCTCCTCCGCGTTCCGGACCATGGTCCGGAACTTGTACATCGCGAATCGGCGCCCGTGACGGCCCGTCCGCTGCTGGCTGAACACGACCGGTCCGGGCGAGTCCAACCGAATCGCGAGGGCGACCAGGAGGAGCAGCGGGGCGACCACGGGCATGGCCACGAGACATAGCCCGAGGTCGAGCAGGCGCTTGACGCGGAGGTAGCCGGAAACTGGCGCGTCCACCGATCAGGCGGCCGGGTTCACGCCGTTCGACGCGCTGTCGGCGGCGTCGGCGGCCCCGGCGACCTGGGCCGGCATGCCGAAGACAGACCGGCCGCCCTCGAGCTGCGCGAGCATGGCCCCGACCGTGACGGCATCATCCGGAAAGATGACCGTGTCCGTTCTGGCGATCTGGCCGGATCGGGCCACCACACGCTCGACGAAGTGCGATGCGCCGGCCCGATCTGTGTCGGGCAGGACGACCACGACCTCGGCGTCGACGCGATGTGGGCGATCTGCAGACCGCAGCTGCGGGCGCATCTCGGCCAGCATCCGCTCGGCGTCGTCGTCGCTGCCAGGGACGGAAAACTTTACGATGGCCAAGCTGCGACGATGTCGCCGGGCCCGGTCGAGCTCATCGGCCAGGTCGGTGACGATCGAGGAGCCGGCCGCCGGCACGTCGCGCAGCATGGGCCGGATCGCGAGTGCCACGAGCCCGAATCCGATCAGGCACGCGATCACCGCAACGAGCGGGCCTGGTTCGTCGATCCCGGCTCCAGCCCCGAGACCGCCGAGCACGCCCAGCGTCAGGCCGGCATAGCCCATGACGGCGCGCCCGAGGACCGCGCCAGAATCAACCTCATCGGGTCGAACCGACCGTTCCATCGCCAGGTCACTCCGCCAGGACTGGCTGGGCGGTGGGCGTCGCGGCGACGGCAATCGGGGTGTCGATGAGGGCGGGCTCGGCGACGACCTCGAGGGGCCGTTCGGCATCCGGATGCCACGCGCCTCGACCGAAGCTGACGTACGAGAAGCCGGCGTCGAGGATCTCGCCGCGCGGCAGGGCGTTCCGGCCGTCGACGACGACCCGGCCGGGCATGAGTCCCGCCACCCGGACCCAGTCGAGCGCCCGGTAGGCCGACCATTCGGTGACCAGGCCGACCGCGTCGGCACCCGCGAGCGCTTCCTCGGCGGAATCGGCGGTCGCCAATCCCGGAACGCGGTCCGCCGCCCCGACCATTGCCGCCGGCATGGGATCGTGCGCGACCACGGTCGCTCCACGCGACAGCAGCAACGCGGCGATGTCGAGAGATGGGGCCTCTCGGAGATCGTCGGTCTCGGGCTTGAACGCCAGACCGAGGAGGGCGATCCGACGCCCGACGAGGGACCCATTGAGATGCGATTCGAGCTTGTCGACGAACCACGATCGCTGGCGATGGTTGATGTCGTCCACCGCCGCGAGCAGGGGCGTCGGCACCCCGGCGACCTCGCTCGTGCGGACGACGCTCGTCACCTGGTGGGGCAGGCACGATCCACCGAAGCCGATCCCGGCGCGCAGGAACGCTCCACCGATTCGGGTGTCGTCGGACATCCCGTTGACCACGACGTCGACCTCGGCCCCGAATGTGTCGCACAGCGCGGCGAGCTCGTTCGCGAAGCTGATCTTGGTGGCGAGGAACAGGTTGGAGCCGAGCTTTGTGAAGCATGCGTTGACGGCGGTCATGACCTTCACGGGCGCATCTACCCAGTGGTACATGCGCCGCAGTTGCGCCACGCCCCGGCCGTCGGGGTCGCTGGCGACGCCAAGCACCACCCGGTCCGGCTGGAGAAAGTCGTGGACCGCCCGACCCTCCCGAGTGAACTCCGGATTCAGGATCACCGGGACGGCCGGACGCGCGACCTCCTCGCGGTGGGCGTTGACGATGTGGGCGAGCGACGGCACGAAGTCGGGTGGCAACGTCGAGCGGACCACGAGCACGCCATCATCGGCGATGTGCTGCGCGATCTCGGCGAGCGCGGCGAGCATGGTTCGTGTCTGCCACCCGCCCCTGCCGTCATCGGTTCCGACCGCTACGATCGTCACCTGTGCCGCGGCCACGGCGGCCGGGCCACGGCCCGTGAACTGCAGACGGCCAAGGCGGACGTTGTCCGCGACCAGTTCCTCCAAGCCGGGTTCGAAGATCGGCATCCGGCCGGCTTCGAGCGCCCGGATTCGCTGTGGATCGACCTCGACACCGACGACATCGTGACCCTGATCCGCCAGGCAGGCGGCGGATACGAGCCCGACATAGCCGAGTCCGACAACGGTTACGCGCACGGTAATTCGCCCCCAGGTACGTGTCGATTGCCGTCAAGGGCCCGTGGCGTACGGCCAACTAGACCGTCCTCCACGGCGCGGCGTGCGTCCCCGGGGATCACTGCAATGGGCCAGATAACACCAGAGACAATGAGTGCGTTCCGATCCCCACGGAAGTGCGCTCCGCATCTCCCGAATGGCCCATACTCTACCGGTCCGGTTGTCACGTTTACAATCCGGAAACCGCCACGAAATGGTTTCAGGAACCTCGTATCCCGGTCGCTGAGCGTGGATTGCGGTGCGAGCGTGCACCGCCCGCCCTGAGCGCGGGCGATACTCCCAGGGTTCCTTTTTTGCCAGCCACCGGTCGTCGCATGAGGGCAGCCGCGTGCTCCTCGATCTGGCCTCCCTGCTGCCGATGCTCCTCGTGTCGGCGCTGGTCTTCGGACCGATGTCCGGATTCCTCGCCCGGCGAGCTGGTCGATCGCCGATCGTCTGGCTCCTGTTCGGGGCGACACTGGGACCTATCGCGGTGCTCCTCGTCGTACTGGCGCCGCCGCAAAGTTGTCCCGTATGCGGCAGCGACACGCGCGGCTGGTCACACACGTGCCTGAGTTGTGGGTTGGACTTGCGGTCAGGCCGGCCACCGGTCGGTCCAGGTCCGGTCGCTCGGCATACGGGCCCGGCCGAGGCGACGCACCTGGCCTGGGGCACGCCGCGACGCATCGCGGCCGTGCAGGCATGGTCGCGCGGGTCGCACACGACCCCTTCCGCGGCGGGGTCTCCTGAAGCTCAATCCAACCCAGCCGAAAAAACGCGAAAGATGCTCGACACGACCCACACGGGTCCACGCTCTTCGGCGGGCATTCTGCTCGGAGGCCGGCGCGCGGAGCCGGCCGCGCCACGCTGGTCCGGGTCGCAACCCGCGCTGGTTCCACTGCCCGGAAGGCCACGGATTGGGCAGGACGAGCCGCCGGCAACCGAGTCGGAGTGGGCCGGTCGACGGCCCGAGGATCAGGCCGGCGAGCCTATTCCGACGAGCGCCCGGACGCTGCTGAGCGCCGTCTGCTTCGGCAGTTCCTGGGGACTCACGATCGGTGCCCGGTACGGGCTCGCCCTCGACGGCCCCGCCCTGTTGATCGTCGGACCGCTCGATCAGACCCCGTCGACCGTTCGCGTGGGACGCCGCGTGGAGAGCGTTGAGGCCACAGGTCTCGAGGATCGCCTGCTGATCAGTGCCGCCGGCAGTGCCTCCTCCGATCGCTTCTACGTGGCCTTCGTCCAGCTCGCAGGCATGACCCCGTCCGAGGTCGAGCGCACGATCGGGGACGCTGCCCGGGATGCCGAGCGCTCGCCCGTCCGGCCGGTAGCGTTGCCGAGGCCGGAGGCGACGACCACCATTGGGATCCCGGCGTCGGCGCCCCGCGCTCGGCCTCCAGACTCCCGTGATCAACCCCTGGAGCCTCCCGCCCGGGCTTTCGAGGCGGACAGCCTGTCACGACACGCGTCGCCGGAACCGACCACGACCGACATCGAAGCCCGGCCGGAGCGCAATGTCCAGGGAGCGCGGCGCTCTCATCGTCCGTCCGGCCCTGCCCCGCGCCGAAGACGAAACACTTCGGACGGGCCAGAGGCCTCCCAGAACGGTCGTCCGACCGGCGCCCAGAAGGCGGGGCCCGCAGAGGACGCCGCACCTACCGAAAACGCCGGGCGCGCCGGCAGCCGTGGCGGCACGAAGCGCCGCGGCCCGGCGCGAGCCGACGTGACTCCCGCCCCGTCGTCCAACCCGCCTCGCCACACGAGCCAGGGCGGCTCCGAGGCGTCGTGACGACTCGGAGCAGCCCGTCATCGCAGCGCGGGCGCGGAGCCAACCTGCCGGGCCCCGAGCGCCTGGCCGGAATGCTGACCGCGCTCCTCGCCCTGGTCATCGTCCTGGGCGCAAACATACGCGTCGCGGACCTTCCAGGTAGTCCCCGCTCGAGCCCGTCGGCCGGCGCATCGACGCCCGCACAGCCCTCGGCCGGCTCCTCGCCGAGTCAGGTGGACCTGGCCAACCTTCGCCTGGCTGAGGCGCTTGGGGGACGCCTTGCCGCCGATCGCACCGCGCTCCAACAGGTCCTGGCCGGGTCGGCGTTCGACGCGACCGATGCGGCCGGCGCCCTGCGCGACGTAAATGCCAACCTCGTCGCGCTCGCCGATCCGGCCACCCGCCTGAGCCGCAGCCCGCCGACCGCCGCAGCGGGGCGCCAGATCCTGGCGTTCTGCACCGAGCTCCGCACCGAAATCGGCCCCACGCTCGAGGTATCCCCGCTCGTGGCACCCACCCGCTATCGCGACACAGCTACCAGCGTCGAAACGAAGCTCGTATCGCTTCAGCCGATCCTCGCGCAGCTTGGTCGCGTCGCGGATCTGAGCCCGAGTCCGCGCGCCCCGTCGCCCTCGCCATCGCGCGCGTCGCCATCACCGAAACCGAGCGCAAGCGGGTCCGCCGCCTCGCCGTCGGCAAGCACGGCGGGGGCCCTGAACCTCGTCGCCAACCCCGGCTTCGAGGACGGCGTCGGGGCGCCATGGCAGCTCGTGCTCGCGAGTGGGGCCGCCACCATCACGGCCGATCGCGCCGTGCACGCCGGCGGGAGCATCTCTGCGCGGGTCGACATCGACGCGGCAACCCAGGAGCGATCCGGCGTCGCGGTGATCCAGTCCGGGCTGACCGTGCTCGCTGGCCATCTGTACACGCTGTCGGCATGGGTCCGTGCCGCGAGCGGTCGCGAGGTGCGCCTGCGCCTGGTGTCGGCCGACGGCCTGACCTACGCCACGCGCGTCGTGGTAGTCGGGCCGACCTTCGCCCGGATCCAGGTCGACGTCACGGCCCTGATCGACGATACGAACGCCGCCGTCGAGATCGATCTGGGCCGCTTCGACGCGACGACCTGGATCGACGACGTGTCGCTCGCGGAGGCCACGCCCGCCAATTGAGGGTCGGCGCGGGCTCAGCCGCGAGCCCGCTGCTGCCGCTGCCAGTCGGCCTGGCGACGCAGGCCATCGGGCGGGCGGATCTGGGGCCGATACCCGAGCTCCGCGACTGCCTTGCCGATGTCGGCCAGCGTGTGACGCTGATCGCCGAGTCGGGTGGGGCCGTGCTCGATCCGAGGCGTGACCCGGAGCGCGGACGCCAGGACCTCGAGGGCCTCGTTGACGGTGATCGGCTGCGCGCCGCCGACGTTGTAGATCTCCCCCACGCGGCCGCGCTCGGTGGCGGCGATCGTGGTCGCCACGCAGTCATCGATGAAGGTGTTCGAGCGGCTCTGGAGGCCGTCACCGAAGATTGTGATCGTGTCGCCGTCGAGAAGCGCCTCGATGAAGCGATGGTAGGCCATGTCAGGGCGCTGTCGGGGGCCGTAGATCGAGAAGTAGCGCAGGATCACGGCCGGGATGCCGTACGAGTCGACGTGGGCCAAGATGAGGTTCTCCGCGGCGAGCTTCGTCACGCCGTACGGCGATGACGGCCGGGTGGGTCGGCTTTCGTCGCCGACCGCTTCCAGTCCGTAGACCGAGGAGGTGGAGGCCTGGACGAAGCGCCGGATGCCGGCCCGGCGGGAGGCGTCCAGGAGGCGCGCCACGGCCTGGACATTACAGCTGAGATAGGACTCGAAGTCACTCCAGCTTCGGACCAAGCCGGCGAAGGCCGCCTCGTTGACGACGACCTCGACGCGGTCGAGGAGCTGGTCCAGGGGGTCACTCCGCAGATCGAGCTCGTGGAACGCGAAGCGCGGCATCGTCCGGAGGCGCTCGAGGTTGGCTTCCTTGATCGGACGCGGGTAGTAGTCGGTGAAGCAATCTACCCCGATCACCTCGTCGCCGCGATCGACGAGGGCTTCGGCCAGATGGGAACCCACGAAGCCGGCGACGCCAGTGACGAGAACTCGGGTCACGGCAAGCGCTCCAGCGTGAGAGAGGTGATGTCGAGGTGGCTCGACGGGCTCCCGGCGGCGGTCGCCAGGCAGACCGAGTCCACGGCTTCGACCGCCGGCTGACGCCAGGCACGCGATCCGGTTTGGACGATCGTCGCTCCGCCGGCGGCGGGCGTCAGGGCCCAGCTGAAGCGTCTGCCGGCGAGGTCGACCGTGACCACCGAGCGATACCAGGTCCCGGCGGTCAACGAGCGGGTCGTGGTGACCTTGGCCGCACCAGCGTAGTACGCGGCCAGGCCGTGTCGCGTGACCCGCAACGAGGCAATCTCGCCGCCTGGTCCCCGGATCGAGGTGACGGTGAGGTCGGACGAGGCGACACGCGAGAAGCGAAAGGCGAGACCCACTCGCACGATCCCAGACGCTGTCGCCGGCACGGTTCGGCACGCGCGGGCACTGCCCTGGGTGGCGTCCGAGGCGAGACGCAGGCCGACATCGTCGCCACCCGCGGCGACCACGGTCAGTCGTCCACGCCCGCCTGCTCGATCCTCGACGGACCAGGCGCTCGAGCTCACGAGGAACCCGGCGGCGAACGTGTCGTCGGCCAGGATGGTGGGCGTCGTCGGAAGGGGCGCTGGCGTCGGCGCCGGCTCCTGACCCGCCAACGTCCCTGGAGGCGGGTTCGGTGGACCACCTACGAACGCATGGACGTACCGGCCTGTGTCGTCATCGGAAGCCAAGACGACCATGCCCGTGGTCGGGTCGTAGGGCGCCCTGGCTACGCTTGGTGCATCGATGCCCGGATCGAGCGGGCCGGCCAACAGTGCATCGCCGGAGCCGGTCGGGAACGCCAGGCGGTCGAGCGCGGCCCGCTTCCAGGCGATCGTGCCGCCGCCGCCCACGGCGTAGACGACCGAGATGCTCGCGCCGCCCGCATCCGCGACGAGAGCCGGATCGCCCGGATGATCCCGGATCCGGGCCACGACGCCGCTCCGCCACGTGCCGCCCGGATCGCGCACCAGTACCACGAGCTGGGATGCCAGGCTGTTCGCGCCCGGGCCTCGGTCGCTCGGGCCTCGGGCGGCGATCACCAGCCGCTGCCCGGGACCCGCCCCGGCGGAGGCCAGTGCCAGGGCCGAGGGCGTGACCGCGAATTCCGGAACATGCTGCGTGGTGACCTGCCAGGACGTCGCCGCGGCCCCAGCCCGATGATGCGCGACGGCGACGCCGTCCCGGCCTGTGATCGCCAGGCCGATCGAGATCCCGTCTCCGTCCGTCGTGGCGGCAACGCTGACCACCGCCCCAGAGGGGATGCCCGGCAGGATGCTCGGACGCGACCAGCGCTGCCCACCGGCCCCCGCCTCGAGGACACTGACGCTCCCCGCTCGCAGGACGACGAGCCATAGCCCGCCGGACGGGTCACGGGCGATCAGGGCCCGGCCCGGCGCACCGGCGAGGACGACCGGCATGTCCGGCGTGGATCGGAAGCGCCGCACGGCGGCGTCGTACTCCAGAACGCGGACCAGGGTGGGTTCGGCGCGTTTGCCGCTGTCGAGCGAGGAGGCGATGACCGCGCGATGTCCGTCCCAGATCACGTCCGCGCGCGCGTCGGGACGGTCGTCGACCACGGTTCCGGTGTCCTGCCAGACCTGACTGGCGCCATCCAGGCGAAAGACGTGGCTCTCCGAACCGTCGACCGTCGAGAGCACCGCCCACCATGACCCGTCCGCGAACCAGAGCTTGGACTGCGCGTTGCTGCCGGTGGGCGTTCGACTCCGAGCCACGGCGTAGGCAGGCCCGCGATAGGCGACCGTCGGCGGCAGCGCCACGCTCGTGGACGCGGGGCTCGGGGTCGAGATGGAGCCGGAGGGTCGACCCGCCGATCTCCCGGCGGTCATGAGGGTCACGGCCGTCAGGATGGTGGCGGCGACGGTAAGCACGACCACTGCGACGATACCCACACGGCGCAGCCGGCGCGGATCGGTCACGAACGGCATGCCGCTGCCCCGATCGCCGGGCGCTTCGGCGGGACGCGTCCGCCCGTCCCCCCACACGCGTGTCGCCGTCGCACTCGAACCTCACAGCAGCCGCGGCCGGGCACCGGATCCGGGGCCCGAGAGGGTCCTCCGACGACCTTGCCGCGGTGGAGCGGACAGGGTACCAGCGCGGGCCTGTCGGCGAATCTCGGTATTGGTGATGGCGCCGGCGGCCGTGATCGGATGAACGTTCGCGCCGGTTCGTCCCGGTTCTGGCTTGGGCGTAACGGCCGCGCGGGACTATGCGGCTCTCCGGGCCCTAGCATTTGCATCGAATGCAGCAGCTGTTCGTCGTCGGCTCCTCGGTGGCGGTCCTGGCGCTCGTCTCGCTGTGGATCGTGCGCCACACCGGAGCCACGGCAGCGGTCGAGCCACCGTGGCGCGTCCTGCTCGGGGTGATCGCCGGTGTCCTTGGGGCGCTGGTCGTGCTCATCCCTCGGATCGACCTCATCCCCGACCAGCTCGAGCCGGAGCTGTGGGTCCTCGTCATCGCCATCGCGAGCGGGGTCGTGCTCGTGGTTCTGTATCGCCGGGCCTAAGCAGGCCCCCCATCGCCGCCCGTGATCCGGCGCCAGCCGGGCGCATCGGGTCGCGACAGAAGCCGTCGTAGCAGACGAGCATGATGGCCGCGGTCGAGGTCCGCGGGTCCCAGCCGATTGGCCTCCTTGAGCGCTCGGCACAGCCACGCCAGGCGAACGAGGGCGGGCACGGGCATCGTCGGAAGCTCGAGAGCGTCGCGGTACCGACGGAACGCGCCCGCCAGCGTCGGCGTGAGCGGCGAACCGTCGACCAGATGCGCTGCGGCACGCTGGTACGCTCCGCCGAAGCGGGCGGAGCCGCGGTCGAGCGCGGCATACGAATGTACGAGGCGGACCAGGTCCCACATGGGTGGCCCGGCCTCCTCGGCCGCCTCCCAGTCCAGGACGCCGATGCGGCCGTCCGCTTGGGCCAGGAGGTTCCACGTGCCGGGATCGCCATGGACGAACACGGCCGGCAGCGCGCCCGCGGCGGCCAGAGTCTCCAGATCGCCACGCAGCGTCGCCGCCTCGTGGTCGGGCAGGACCCACAGCTCGAGGAAGCGCTCCACGAGCGGTCGAAGGGCCTCGGCGTGGTCCCGACCGAGCGCCGGTCGCGCCGTCGACTGTGCCAGCTCGACGAAGAAGTCGATCGCCGCGTCGAGCCACGGATCTGGTCGGCCGGGGTTTGCGACACGTTCGAAGGGTCGGCCGTCGAGCACGGTCTCGGCCAGAAACGCGAAGCTGCCGTGGTGGCCGTCGAACAGCACCCGCGGGACGCGGGCGGTACGCCAACGGTAGGACTCCAGCGACCGCAGGGCGTCGCGCTCGGCCTCGAGCCGGACGCCGAATCGGACGTCCCGCGTCGCCTTGACGATCGCGACTGCGGCGTCGCCTCCGGGCTCGTAGAGCAGGAACACGGGCTTCTGGGTGTTGTACTCGCCTCGCGCGGCGAACGCCCAACGCCGAGTCTCGAGATCGAGTCCGGCGCCGGATGCCATGGCACGTAGGTAGTTCGGCGGCAGATTGCCGTACTCGGACGCGTCGGCGTCGGTCCGGCGCAGCACGACGACCTCGGCCCGTTTTGGCCCCGCACCGAGTCGCCATGACAGCCGCGGCAGACGGCGAGAACGCAGAATCGACCTGGTCGTCCGCTGAACCCGGCATGCATTGACGCGCACATGCAGTCCGAACCTGGCGGCCGACACGCGGTCCGAGGTCGGCAGGAGACCACGACCGGTCAGATCGGCAACGAGGGCAGGATCGCGCGGCACCATCGCCAGGAGGAGCTGACTCCCGCCGAACCGCGCATCGAGGTCTTGGGCAACGGCGAACCCGAGGTCGGCCAGCGCTCGGGCCCCCGCGCCCATCGGGCCGCGAACCTCGAGGTAGACGCTGGCATCCGGGGCCAGATCGTCGCGGAGCGTGGCGAGCAACGCCGTCAGGGCCGTGGGGTCGAGGCCGGGAGCAACGACCAGGTCGATGGGGTCGCTCGAAGAGGCGCCCCAGACCGGCCGGCCGCGAACGAGCACGGCAACGTGGTCGAGCCCGTCGCGGCGCGCGAGCCGAACGGCCTCCTGGGCTGCTCGCAAGCCATCGGTCCGAACCTCCACCGACCGGGCGATCCCAGCCAGGGTTTGCAGACTTGGTTCGCCAATTCGGCCCACAACAAGTACGTGGCCAGGCTCCAGCGTCGGCAGCAGGTAGATCCAGGCAGCCCCCGCAACGGCGCCGCGGAGATTCGCGCCAGGGGTGACCGGGGTCGAGCGCTGCCGACGCAGCAGCTCGACTGAGATCCGCTCCGGCGGCCCGTCCACGCGGGCCACCTGCCTTTGCTCCACGGACAGTCGCGCCTCCTGGCGATCGGGCCTGCCGGAGTCTTGGACCTGAGCGCGCCGACGGAAGGCGGCGCTCGCACGAGCCCGCATCCTATACTCTCGACGCGACCGCGTTTCGTCGCGACGACCATCGGGCGAGCCCACGCTCGGCAGCCACAGCAGACTGATCCTGAGAGAGGGCCCAGCATCGTTCGATCCCGCCGTGGCCTCGTCGCCCTTGCGCTGACCGCCGCCGTGATCCTTGTGGCCGGCTGGGTCGGTCTGCGCTACGGTCGGCCTGGCATCCTTCCCGACGATGGAGACGCCGGGCGGACGGAGCCAGCCGACCCGGCAGATTCGATCCCGACGTTCAGCCACGTGTACCTGATCGTGCTCGAGAACCACGGGCTCGATGCGGTGGTCGGATCGGGGCAGGCACCGTACCTGCAGTCCCTGGCCGGCCGGTATGGCCTGGCCACGAACCTCCTCGCGGTGGCGCACCCGTCGCAGCCCAACTACCTGGCCCTGTTCAGCGGCAACACACAGGGCGTTCGTGACGACGAGCCGCACGACATCACCGCACCGAACTTGGCCGATCGGATCGAGGCTGTAGGTCGTAGCTGGCACGTGTTCGCGGAAAACGTTCCGAGCGGCTGCTACACGGGTGCTCGTGCCAGCGGCGGAATCGACGGGGTCGGCACCTACGCGCGCAAGCACGAGCCCGCGATCAGCTTCACCGACATCAGCGCCGATCCGGCACGCTGCGCCAGAATCACCGACTTCGCGTCGTTCGATCCGCTCGCCGCCGATTTCGAGCTCATCGTGCCCAATCTGTGCCACGACATGCACGACTGCTCGGTGAGCGCCGGCGACGCGTGGCTGCGCACGTTCGTGCCGCGCATCCTCGACAGCCCCGGCTGGCAGCACGACGGGGTCCTGTTCATCACGTTCGACGAGAGCGACGAGCAGGGCGCGGCGGACCAGCACATCGCCACCTTCGTGGTCTCGCCGCTGGCCCGGACGGGATTCACCTCCCACCAGAGCCACACGCTGTACTCGATCCTGCGCTCGATCGACATGTCCTGGGGGCTCCAATGCCTTGACGAGGACTGTGACGCGAGCAGCCTGGGCGAGTTCTTCGCGCGCTAGGACGTGATCCGGACCCCGTCCGTGAGCGTCGTCCAGCGGACCGCCGAGTGACCGTCGGCCCCGAACGGCCTGGCGTTCTCGATGATCCGAGCGTAGGCGGGTTCAGGCCAGTGCTCGTAGGCGAGCTCCCACATCGGGCCTGGATCCGGAAGCGAGACCTCGGGCTCGAAGGGCCAGTCCTCCGGGTGTGCCCAGTAGTCGGCGAGCAGGTCGACGGCCTCCTTAAGCGAGCCCCCGCGGCCGTTCGCGGCCGACCACAAGTCCGTGCCCCGGCGCTCGAGGATGCGCGCGACGGCGAGCTTGTACGTGAGGGCCTCCTGCGTGTAGAGCATTCCCGAGGTGCCGCGTCGCGTCTCCTCGGGAATGGAGCCGTCGGGCTCGAGCAAGTCGATCCGCCGTCGCCAGTCCGCCACGTCAGATGCGAGCTCGCCGGTGTCGTTCAGCCAGTCATGGCCGGCAACCCGCAGGAGCAGCCCGGCATCGCCCCAGTTGTTGTCGCGCAGTGAGGCGGCCGGCAGGATCACCTCGCGCAACCATGCACGGAACGCGGCGTCATCGGTTGGGCTCCAGACGCCGGACTGCGCGATCAGGTCGACGGCGAAGACGAAGGCCGGGGCGGTGCGCCCGATGACCAGCGATGTCTGGCAGGCGCCGTCCTGCGGGCACGTGCTCGACGTGGCGGTGGTCGTGGACACCCAGGCGACGACGATGCGCCGGGCGGCCTGCGCGTCCTGCAGGTCGCCCGACACGCCATACGCCAGCGCGAGACCGTAGGCGCGCGACGTATCGTCGACGAACGGGCCGGTCGTGCCGTTGATCTCGAGGGTCGCCGCGGGTTGTGGGTCCTGGGCGAGGGCGCCCGAAACCCAGCTCAGGAGGTCGGACACGGCCGCAAGAGACGGCTGCTCACCGGCCTTGGCTCGGGCGACCGTCGCCTGGAGCTCGGACAGAGTGGTGAGATAGCCACGATCGGACCCGCCGGGCGGTCGCAGCGCGGCAACGAGCGGCGCGACGCTTTGATCCGGACTCCCGCTCGGGCTCTCGCTCGGCGGGGCGCTCGATGGCAGATCGCCTCCGCTCGGGCTCAGGCTGACGCTGCCGTCTGGCCCGTTCGAGCCCTGGGGCCGGTTGGTCGTCACGCCCAGCAAGACGATCGCGGCGAGGACGACCACGACTCCAATGCCGGCGGCGAGCGCGCGCGCGGGAGCCTGGCGACCGGGCGGCGTTGCGGGGCCACGTCCCGCTGGACGCCGGCGACCTGAGCTGGGGTCGGGTGTGCTGCTGCGCGCCGCCATGAGCCGGGCATTGTATCGTCGCCACGCGATGGGACCAATCGGCCGGGTCCCCGCGGTGCTCTTTGGCACCGCGATCGATCGCGCCGGCGCCGCGGCAATCCGCGGGCCACTGGCGAAGGAGGCGTGTGACCCGAGACGGGACGGCGGCGATCGACGAGGGCGCGGTGATCGAATTGATGCCGCTAGGGCAGGGCGCGGGCCTTGAATCACCGGCGGACCAGGTCGTGGGTCGTGCACTGACCGCGCTCGACGCGGCCGGGATCGAGTGGCTGCTGCTGCGCGGGACGCTCGACGGCTCGGCCGGTGACATCGACCTCCTCGTCGACCCGGCCGCGCTGGAACGCCTGGGCGGGACGCTCAGGCTGGCCGGTTTCGCGCGCCTGCCGTCCATCGGCTATGGCTCGCACCGCTTCTGGCTGACATGGGATCCAAGTCGGGGACTATGGCACAAGCTCGACGTCGTGAGCGAGCTCGCGTACGGACGGGGTGGTGCGATCCGCACGCCTGTCGGGCCGGGCGTCCTCGGCCGGCGCGAACGGCAGGCCAATTACTGGACGCCGTCCGACGACGACGCGTTCTGGAGCCTGTGGCTGCATGCGCTACTTGATCGTCCGCGGCTAGACGACGAGCAACTTGCGGTGCTGGCCGCGTTGGCCCGCCGGGCCCAATCGGACGGCGAGCTGGGGACGTGGCTCGATCGGCTCGCAGGCCACGGGTTCGCCACGCGCGCCATCGCGGCGACACGGTCCGGGCGCCGCGGCGATCTGCGCCGCCTGGCCCGTCGGCTCGTGGCGGCCGCGTGGCTGGCCGACGCCCCCCGAGTCGGGTGGAGGTACGTGCGGGCCCGCGCCGGGCGGACAGTCGCCAAGATCCTGATGGGCAGCCGCCGGCCCGGGATCACCGCCGCCCTGCTGGGGCCCGACGGAGCCGGCAAGTCGACGCTCGCGGCATCGCTGACCGGCGCGTTCCCGATCCCGACCAGAACGCTGTACCTGGGGCTGTACGGAGCCGGCAGCAATACGCCACCGGGTCTGGGCTTGCCGATTCGGGCCTGCGCATGCTGCGTGCCCGAGTGGTCGCCGCCTGGCACGTCGCGCACGGACGGCTCGTCGTTCTCGATCGTCATCCGCTCGACGGCGTTGCCGGCCGCCCACATGGACGCCGTCGTCGACTGCGCCGGACGCTGTTGATGGCGGCCGCGCCTCGCCCGGATATCGTCCTCGTGCTCGACGCGCCGGCCGAGGTCCTCTTGGCCCGCAAGGGCGAGCACGATCTGGTCGCCCTGGAACGTGCCAGGGTCGGCTATGCGAGGCTGGTGGCCGACGGTCGGGCGGTCCGGCTCGACGCGACGAGCGAGCCCGAACTCGTCCGAAGCGTCGCGATCCAACACATCTGGCACGCGCTGACGACACGCTGGTCGAAGCGAGCGGCCACGTGACCGGCAGCGGGACCCTCGGCGAGGTCGGCGGCGACCCGTTCGATAACCAGGTCGACGGCAGTGTCGAGGCCGGCGTCGGCGAACCGGCCGGGCTCGAGGGGAGTCTTGCCTTCCCGACCAGCGCTCGCTCGCAGGTGCGCGGTTCGAGCCTGCTGCTGATCGGCCGCGGGATCACCCTCCTCGTCAACTTCGTCGCCCAGGTCGTCATCGTGCGATCGCTCATCGAGACCGAGTACGGGGCGTTCGCATACGCCCTTTCGATCGCCGACATCGGCCAGACCCTGGCGACATTCGGCCTCGATCGGACGATCAGTCGCTTCCTGGCCATCGACGACGAGCACGGCCGCCTCGATCGCGTGTACGGCACGATCTTGTTCGTTACCGCCACCACGACGGTCATCGGGCTGCTCGTGGTCGCAGCCGTGATCGTTGCCGGCCCGCTCGTGGCCGAGCCGATGAGTGGCGTGCCGGACGCCGAGCTGCTGATCGCAACGATCATCCTCCTGGCCCCGATCCAGGCGCTCGACGGCATCCTCACCAATCTGCTCTCGGTGTACGCGAGCCCACGCGCGATCTTCGTACGCCGCTTCGTGCTGGCGCCGGCGCTTCGGCTCGCGGTCGTGGCGCTGCTGGTCGTGTTGCACGCCGGAGTCGGCTTCCTGGCTGCGGGCTACGTCGCGGCGGGTGCGACTCGGGCTGGCGATCTACGTCGTGATCCTCCTCCAGATCTTCCGCATCGCGAGGCATGCTGGGGCGCTTCGAGCGTGCATGGCATCGACATCCCCGTGAAGGAGCTCGTCCTGTTCACGGTGCCGCTCCTGACCACGGACCTCGTCTACCTCGTGCTGAACACGAGCGACGCCATCCTGCTGGGGGCGTTCGGCGGTCCCGATCAGGTGGCGCAGTTCCGGGTCGTGATTCCTGCCGCCGGGCTCAACCAGCTCGTGTTCCAGGCGTTCACCCTGCTCTTCGTCCCGGCCGCCTCGCGGCTGTTCGCGCGCAACGATCGAGCTGGCATCCGAGACCTGTACTGGCAGACAGCCGTGTGGATGGCCGTCATCTCGTTCCCGCTCTTCGCGCTGACGTTCTCCCTGGCCGGGCCGCTGACCACAGCGCTGTACGAGCAGCGTTATGCCGCGTCGGCGCCATATCTGGCGATGCTGTCCTTGGGCTACTACGTGAATACGGCCCTGGGCTTCAATGGGCTGACCCTGCGCGTCTACGGCGAGCTGCGCTACATCGTGGTGATCAACGTGGCCGCGGCCGCCCTGAACCTGGTGCTCAACGTCATACTCATCCCCATCCTCGGGCCGCTTGGCGCGGCCATCGGCACGACCACCACCCTGCTCGTCCACAACGCGCTCAAGCAGGCCGGGCTCCGCCTGGGCACGGGCATCGATCTCTTCGAGCGCCGCTACCTGCGCGTCTACCTGCTGCTCACCGCATCCGCCGCCGCGCTCCTGGCGGCCCAGCTCGTGCTCCAGCCGAGCGTCATCGTCAGCCTCGGGCTGGCGGCGTTGGCGTCCACGGTAGTGCTCGGCGAACCGGGACGAGCTACGGATCGCCGCCACGTTCCCGGAGGTCCGCCGGCTGCCATTCGGTCGGCGCCTGTTCGGAGACTGATCCGGCGATCGGCTGATCCAGCGGTCACGCCGGCTCAGGCCGGCTGGGCCTGTCCCGCCCATGTGCCGCGGTGATCCGGGCCGCGAGCTGGGCGGCGTTCACCCGCAGGTCGAATTCCGCCAGCACGAGCTCACGTCCGGCGCGTCCGAGCCGACGTCGAAGTCCGGGCTCGTGCGCCAGGCGCTCGATCGCGGCGGCCAGCGCCTCGGCGTCGCCTGGCGGGACGAGCAGGCCCGTCGCTCCGTCGCGGACCAGCTCGGGGATACCGGACAGGTTACTGGCCACGACGGCCCGCTCAGCTGCCAGCGCCTCCATGAGCGCAACCGGGATGCCTTCGGTCTTGCCGCTCGCCAGGATGATGCTGGGCTGGGCGACCACGTCGCTACGAGCAAGCTCCTGCGCGACGCGGCCGCGCGGCACGGCGCCAAGAAGGCTCACTCGCTCGGACAAATCCAGTCGCGCGATCGCAGCCTCGATGGCCGGCCGCTCGTCGCCCTCCCCGACGAACCGTGCGGCAACGTCGACGCCACGCGACCGAAGGATGGCCATGGCGTCGAGCAGGACCCGATGCCCTTTTTGTGGCTGCAGGCTCGCCACCACGAGCAGGCGCAGGCGCGGCCCCTCAGGACCGTCACCAACGCCTTCGGCGTCCGGGGACGGGGCCGAGGCGCCGAACACCGACGGGTCCGCACCGCAGTGGATGACCGTCACGCGCTCGTCGACGATCGGCCCGACCCGGTCACGGAGATAGCGACGATTGAAGTCCGAGATCGTCACGACGAAGGCCGCCTCACGGACCTTCTGCTCGAGCATCGAGCGGTTCACGAAGATGTCGTGGGCGTGTGCCGTGAAGCTGTACGGCCGCCCGGTCAGGCGCGTGGCGACCAGCGCGCCGAGCGCCGGATGGGTCGCCCAGTGGGCGTGAATGTGGTCGACGCCGGTTCGCTCCACCGTTCGGGCGACGTGCGCCCCGAACGGCACGACGACCAGGCTCCGAAGCAGGAACTTCGGCGACCGGATCGTGCCACGGATCGCCGTCCACCAGGCGGCCAGATAGGCCCGCGGACGGCGGCGCAACCAATACAGCTGGGAACGGATGACTGCCCGCGATGCGGGACGGAACGGCACGACGCGCGACATCAGGTGCTCGGCGCCCGGGTGAACGATCGTGGCCCGTTCCACGATCAGAGGATGGATCGAAATACGGTAGCCAAGCTTCTCGAGCTCGAGAATCTCGTACAGGATGAACGTTTCGGTCGGCGTCGGGAAACGCGACATGAGATACGCGATGCGGAGCGCGCGGCCGTGCCTCCGCACGGGCGCGGAAGGCTCACCATCGCCGGGCACGGTGTGGTCGACGCTCATCTGCGCTTCGTCGTTGCCAGCTCCGACCACAAGGACTCGTAGCGAGCGGCCGCCGCCGGCCACGTGTATGCAGCCTCGATCGCGGCCCGTCCGGCGCGGCCCATCGCCTGGCCGCGTGCAGGGTCATCGAGCAACTCCGTGACGCTGGCGGCGAACGCCTCCGGATCGCGGGCCAGGAGCAGGTCGCGCCCGGCCACGAGCGCCATGCCCTCGCTCGCGAGCGGCGTGGCCACGACCGGTCGCGCCATCGCCAGCGCCTCGAGCAACTTGTTCTTGATGCCGCTCCCGCTGACCATGGGCACGACCACGACCGATGCCCGCAGCAGCCACGGCCGAACGTCGTCGACGCTGCCGGTCACCTCGATCGATGGATCTGCGGCGAGGGCGCTGACGGCTGCGGTTGGGTCCCGGCCGACGATCGCGAAGCGCACCCCAGGTCGCAACGCCCGCAGCCGTGGCAGGACCTCGGTCGCGAACCACGTCGCCGCCGCGACGTTGGGCGGGAAGGACATCGCGCCGACGAACGCAACGAGGCCCGGCTCGGGTTGGCTCGCGCAGTCCACCGGCATTGCGGCGCGGACGGCGTCCGGGTCGAACGCGGTGCTGTCGACCCCGTTGGGCACGACCTCGACACGCGCACTCGGGGCGATCCTCCGAATGGCCGCCGCATCTGCCTCGGCGACCGTGGTGACGATCGGAAAGTGACCGACGGCACGGCGCTCGAGCTCACGGGCGACCGACCAGCGGAGAGCGTTTCGAGTGGAGGCGTTCCGAGTGCGACGCGACCCCAGCTCCTCCGAATCGACGAGCTCGAGCAGTCGCGGACGGCCCCGCAGGACTGGCCAATAGGCGGCCATTGGCAGCTGGCGAACGTGAATCACATCCGGCGCCTCATGCTCGAGGACGGCCAGGATGGCACGCTCGAAGCGAGCCGGGAAGTCGAGGTCGAGTGGACCCACTCGTCGGCCTCTGCCGCCGGGAAGCGTGCCTACCGTCCGGGCCAGGGCCGGCTCCAGACCTCCGACAAGACCGGTGACCCGGCCATGCCTCGGCACGAGGTGGACTTCGTCGAACAAGTCGTGCAGCTCGGCCTCGACGTCCGCGCGCTCCTGCCCGGCGGCCACGAACGGCGCGACGAGCACCCGGCGATGGGATCGCAGCCAGGGCATGACCCGCATGGCGATCAGCTCGTTGCCCTGCCTCGGGTTACGAGGCGGCGTCCGATCAAGGATCAACACAGACAGTCCCGTCATGGGGACCCCGGCGGGCTCGAGGCCGCCGCCAGGCTGCTGGCCACGGACGTGACGTTGGCTCGAATCCACGCCGGGTTCCGGGCGAGGTTGGGATGGCGGACCACGTTTTGTGCGATCTGGCGCAGCCACGCGATGGCGAGGGCGTCGGCGACGGAGATAGCCTCTCCCGGGAGCACGGGGGCACTGCCCAGCCCTTCGCCCACCGGCTCGGGTGACGAGCGGGATCCGCCAATCCGGACCGCCGCAGCACGCATCGTGAGTCGCTCGGCCTCGGTCCATGCGGGGTCCGCGAGCGCCTCACGTACATGGTCACCGTATGTCCCGCCTCGAGCGAGGCGGCGAGTCATCAGGATCAGATGCAAGGCGTCCTGACAGGGATGCTCGTTCGGTGCCGCGCTCTCCCAGTCGACGAGACCTGTCACCTCGCGCGGCCGGCGCTCGATCAGCACATTGGCCGGCCACAGGTCGCCATGAATCCAGCTCGCAGTCAGCCTCGCGCCGGCGATCGACGCGCAGACGCGGGCACCGATCGTCGCGAGTGCCTGGCTCGACGCTGGGTCGAGGTTCGCGACTCTCGCGACGCGTGACGTCAACCAGCGGTCGAGCAAGCCGGCGTCGGCCTCGAGCGATTGTGCGGTTGCCACGTGGAGCGCGGCGATTGCCCGGCCGATCGCCGACACGAGCCACTCGCGATCATCGTCGCTACCCGCCTCGGCGAGACCCGCAGCGGTCGTCCCCAGCAGGCCACGCTGGAGCAGCCAGGCCCAGCCCGCGTGCTCGCCGGTCGCGAGGGGCGGAACCGGAACGATCGACCGGGTCGATGGAGCCAGTTCGAGAGCGTCCAGGGTGGCCAGGACCACAGCAGCCCGGTCCAGCGTGCGGCGACCCAGGTCCGCACCCGCCGGAACCAGCATGACGACGATGCGCTGGTCACGATCCCTCGTTGCGTTCAGCTCCGCGCGCACCGCCCCTCGCGCACCCGCGTGCGCCGCCAGGAGCTGCCAGTCGCTGCGACCGGCGAGCCCGTCGGCAACCAACTCCCTCACGATCGTCCGTGCGTGTCGAAGATCGCGGGCTCGACGAAGGTCGGCCAGCCGCCGGTGCCCGGCGACCGAGACCGCTCGACGGATGCGTCGCACGACCGCGACTCGTCCCTGGTGCGTCGACGCACCTCCCTGCATTGGCTCGGTGGCTCCCCGGCGCACGGCTCGCTCGGCGTGGGCCATCCTACACACGACTGCGGCCGGACGGACGCCACCCGACAACACCGGGCACATTCCGCGCCGTGGAGGTGTCGCCGTAACGCACCGCCTGGGAGCCCGGATTCGTGCAGGCTCGCCGCCGTACCCCTATCCTTCCGGCACCGCCGCCCACCAACCGGGTACTGGCGTCCTGCGCTGTCGATGCCGCCGGAGCGCGGCAGGGGGAAGGAGTCGACGTGGAACTCAGCGGCTACCTCTCGGTCGCTCGCCGCTGGTGGTGGACCCTCCTCGTCGCCACGTGGATCTCGGCCCTGTCCGGGTATCTCGTAGCGTCGCGGATCACCCCGACCTATCAGGCTGCTGGCCCAGGTCCTGGTAGGCCCGATCAACACGGACATCGACACCATTCGGGCCGCGTCACAGCTGTCGCAGACGTACGCCGAGCTGGCCACCAGTCAGCAGCTCCTCGAGTCGACCTCCAAGGAGCTGGGTGGCCGGTGATCAGCGTCAAGGACCTGACCAAGAACGTGCGGGCGACGGCCGACGATGTCAAGCGAATCGTGACAATCCGTGCCGACGACTCGGACCCGAATCAGGCGGCGCTGATCGCGAACACGGTCACGACAGAGCTTGCGCAGCTCACGACCGCGGCAACGACCCAGGCCGAGGGTCAGATCCAGGTCATCGGGCCGGCCGACGTGCCACCCACGGCGCCGATCGCGCCGCAGGTCTCGCTGATCGTGCTGTTGGCGGGGATGGCCGGGCCTGCTCGGCGCGCTCGTGCTCGTGATCCTGATCGAGTATCTGAGCGACACGGTCAAGGATCGCTCGGAGCTGACCCGCCTGACCGGCGCGCCGATGCTCGGCGTGGTCGATCTGCCGGCCGGGGATCGTGGGCACCGGCCAGCCCGCCGGTGGTGGAGGCGATGCCCGACTCGCCGGCCGGCGTCATGTTCCGTCAGCTCACGGCCAAGCTGATCGCGTCCGAGCAGCCGAGCCTCCAGCGCCGCATTCTGGTTGTCGCCATAGGCAGCGGTGAGTCGACCGTCGTGGCGGCCAATCTGGCGACCGCCGCCGAGCTTGAGCGGCCATCGCGTCACGCTCGTGGACGGTGCCCCGAATGCCGACATGTCGCGCCTGTTCGGAGCCTCGGATCGACAGGGGCTGGGCGATCTGCTCGCCGATGGCCAGAACGGCGTCCGAACCGATGCTCCTGTCGCGCTCAAGCGGGCTCCGGATCCTGCCCAGGGGGCGGCCGGGGATGATCGAGCGCCTCAACGTCGACCAGGCGCGGTCCGTGCTCGACATGCTCAACACATCATCGGAGATCGTGATCATCGACGGCGGCGCGATCGATTCGTCGGCGGCGGCCCTGACATGGGCTCAGGCCACCAGCGCGACCACGCTCGTGGTGACCCTTGGTGAGACCAAGCGCGAGGCGGTGCGCTTCGCCGACGAGAGCCTGCGGCTCGTGGGTGCGGGGGGCCTGGGCAGCGTGCTCGTGCGTCGGGCGCGGGCCCGGGGCCTTGGTCGAACGCGTGCCCCGGCAGTGGCCGTCGGCCCCCAACCGGGCATTGGGCGTGCCGATCCGGGCAGGTCCATGGCGTCGGGCCCCGGACCGGGGATGGCGCCGCCGCCGGTCACCTCGCTCACCATCTCGTCGGTCCTCGCGAATCCCGGCGATGGTGAGCGGCGGGCCCGAGACGGCACGGTCCTGCCCGACTGGGCGGAGTCCGAACGAGTCGTCCGAGCCCGAATCCTCCACTGGCTCGCGCTCGTCGCGACGCCGCTCGAGCACTGGTTCCGGCTCGTGACCCTGCCCGGACGGCTGACCGCCGGTGCGTTCTGGCTGTCGGTCGGAGCGGTGGCCGCCTCGTATGTCGGCCTTCCGGCCCTGATCCTCGCGCGCGGGCGGCTGGTCCGGCGGCCGGTCGCGGCCGCCGACATCGAGCCGTTCCTCAGCGTCGTCGTCGCGGCCCACGACGAGGCACACAGCATTCGGGCCAAGATCGATAACGTGTTCGCCTGTGACTACCCGACCGATCGACTAGAGATGGTCATTGCCTCGGACGGCTCGACCGACGCGACGGTAGCGATCGCGGCCGCGGTCGGCGACCCCCGGCTGCGCGTCCTGGATCTGCCACGGGTCGGCAAGGCGGAGGCACTGAACCGCGCGATGGCGGTCGTGACTGGTGACGTTCTCGTCTTCTCGGATGCCGATAGCCTGCTCGCACCCGATGCGCTGCGGGCGATCGTGCGGCCGTTCGCGGATCCCGAGGTCGGCGGCGTCGCCGGTGACCAGCGCTACGTGCGGGGCGGAAGCGGTGGGATCGCAGTCGGTGAGCGCGAATACTGGGATTTTGACCGGCTGCTCAAACGCGCCGAGAGCGCGGCCGGTAGTGTCGTCTCCGCGGCCGGCTCCCTGTATGCCGTCCGGCGCGAACTCGTCACCGAGATCACGAGCGGCGTCACCGACGACTTCTATGCGTCGACGGCGGTGGTCGCCGCCGGACGGCGGCTCGTGTTCGCCGAGGATGCGGTGGTGTACGGGCCGGTCGCAGCAACCGGGCAGATCGAATTCGGCCGTAAGGTCCGGGTCATCACGCGCGGCCTCTACGGCGTCGTGCGTCGACGAGCCCTCCTCGATCCACGCCGCCACGGCTTCTACGCAGTCCAGCTTGCGTGGCATAAGGTCGCAAGGCGGCTGGTCGCGATTTCGCTACTGGGCGTCGCGGTGAGCGCGCCCCTGTTGTGGCGCCGGGGACCGGTCTACAGGCTTGCGACGCTGGCGCAGGCCGCGGTCTACGGCCTTGCCGCCGCCGGCCTCACCCTGCGCGGATCACGTGGACGCTCGAAGGTCGTCGCACTCCCCGCCTATTTCTGCCTCGTCAACGCTGCCGCCCTGGTCGCTGCGTGGAACGTCGTGCGCGGCAGGGTGATCGACCGTTGGGATCCGCAGCGTGGCGCCGATACGACAACCGGCGACGCGGGTCCGACGGGCATCGTCTCCGTTGACTGAGCGGTCCGGCCTGCTCGTCCGCCAGCCGCTTGGCGTCGACACGGGCTGGCTTCGACGCCATACCGATGCCCTGGGTGTCGTTGGCTGCCTGATCGCCGCAGGCGTGCTCGGATTGATCAGCGGCCAGTCGCCGATCGTCGCCTTCGGGTTGGCCGGAGCGAGCCTGCTGTTCGTCTCGATCGCGCTACGACCCGAGGTGGCGACGCTCGTCGTCGCCGCAATTCTGTACAGCAATGTCGCCGTCCTCGCTGTGCAGTTCCATGGCATGCCGTTCTTCATGGCGGCTGGCGTGCCGCTGCTGCTCGTGGCGCCGCTCGGCTATCTGCTCGTCGTCCACCGGCGTGTCGTGGTGGCGCCCCCAGCCCTGCCGCTCATCGTTGGCTACTTCCTCATCGAGGTTCTCGGCTCGCTCCTTTCGATCGACGTCAACACGTCGGCCGGCGAGGTGTTGACGTTCGCCGTCGAGGGATTTGGCCTGTTCTTCATGCTCACCAATGTGGTCCGCACCGTTACGGTCCTGCGCCAGGTCGTGTGGGTGCTGCTGATCATCGGCGCCCTGATCGGCGGCTTGTCGATGTTCCAGGAAGTGACGGGCAGCTTCTCGAATGATTACTGGGGCTTCGCCCAGATGAGTAACGCCTCGTTCGATGTGAACAGCACCGCCACCGGTGTCGACCTCCAGCCGCGCCTGTCGGGAATGATCGGGGAGACCAACCGCTACGCCCAGGTGATGCTGATGCTCGTCCCACTCGGGATGTTCTGGATCTGGAACGCCCGCACGACGATCACCAAGGCCGCGGCCCTCGTGTGCACGTTGCTCATCACGACGGGTGTCGTCCTGACGTTCTCGCGCGGTGCCTTCGTGGGGTTCGCGCTCGTCCTGCTGTTCATGATCGCGTCCGGGTACGTCAAGCCCAGGCAGGTCGTGCTGGTCGGTCTGGCACTTGCGGCTCTGTTCGTGTTGGTACCCGGCTATAGCCAGCGTCTCGGATCGCTCGGGTCAATCACTGGCGCCATCAGTGGGGACGCCAGCGCGAGCAACCCGGACGGTTCAATCCAATCGCGACTTACCGAGGGCCTGTCGGCGCTGCTGGCCTGGGCCGATCATCCGATCATCGGCGTCGGGCCCGGGCTCTTCCCCCAGTACTACCACTACTACGCCGACGTGGTGGGGATCAAGGTGAGAGCACACGACCGGGAGGCCCATGATCTGTACGTGGGTATCGCGGCTGAGAACGGAATCGTCGGCCTGGGTCTTTTCCTGGGCGCGATCGGCATCACGATGCGTGAGCTGCGACGTGCGAGTCGCCGCTGGCGGGATCGGCGGCCGGACCTCGCGAACATTGCGACGGCTTTCCTGCTGTCGCTCGGGACCTACCTGGCGACCGGCATCTTCCTCCATCTCTCATACGCAAGGTATTACTGGCTGATGCTCGCATTGGCTGCCGCCGCCGCCACGATCCTTCAACGTGAAGAGCGACTGACCGCCCCCGAGCGCGACGAGCCCGCGGTTGGTGTCGGCAACCCTGGATGGAGGGCGGACGTGTCCGACGCGCCCGAACTCCCAGTGCACCCGGCGCCCGTGCCCATCGCGGGTTGGCGGCCGGTCGGCTGATCGAGTCGCCTCCGGCGCCTGCATCCGGATAAGCGTCGGAAGGTATCGATCGGGCACGGGCACGGTGCCGACTCGGGCGTGATCAGGGCCAATACAGCCAGTCACTGAAGCCGAAGTTCTTGCCGGGACGGCTGGGCGCGGAGGCACGGTCGTGAGTGGCGTAGACGGCATCGGTCACGAACGGCTGCCAGCTGTCGTCGCCGCTGGGTAGCCAGCGCGCGCGATCGACGAGGAACCGGACGGCGCGCTCGAGCGCTCGATCCTCCCACGACCACACCGGATAACCCGCATGCTCGAGCAGGACCGCTTCGAGCACCGCGCCTTGGAGAGCCTCCCACGGATAACCCGTGACCGCCGGCGGCCACTGAAGCGTGCCGCCGCGGCGCATCTCCTCGGGCAGTGCGCCGCCGATCGCGATCCCGTCGCGCGAGCATCCCGCCCGGTTGATTCCGACCGGATGGGCGGGGTCGCACTGCCAGGCGAGCTCGCCCCACGAGAAGCCGGCGTACGCCGCCCGGTCGCCGAGCCAGCCGTGGAAGACGCGTGCGGCTCGCGACAGTTCGGCGCTGTCACCCAGGTACCTCGCCACGGCGACCCGCGCCGCGCCGGCCATCGTGCCCCAGTTGTTCGGGCGACGTTCGTTCGTGGATCGCAGGCTCAGCCCGTTGAGCGACTCTGTCAGCAACGATCGGAGCCAGGGACGGAATGTCTGGCGATCAAACGACGGATCGGCGGTTCGCAGACCAACGAGGTCGGCCGCGATGACGTAGCCCGGCAGGTTGCGTCCCAGGGCGAGGGTTGCCCCGCCGCGCTCGGTGCCCACGGCGCGCTTCAGCAGGCCGATGGCCTGATCGCGATACGTCGCCTTGCCCGTGCGTGCGTACACGAGGCCCTTGGCGAGGACCGAGATGTCCGTCGAATCGTTCATGTCGGCGATGTCGGGCGAGCCCCCGCTGCCGTTGGCCCAGCTGACCAGACTCGACCACGAGGCGCCGCTCGTCGGCAGCCGCGCGAGATGGGCCGTATCGATGACCAGCCGGCCATGACCACCCGTGAAGCCCACCACTGGCGCCGGGGTGGCAGTCGGTTTGGGCCGAGCGGTGGCCGAGGGCGCCCGTGTCGACGAGGGCGAGCGGCCCGCTCCAGCGCTCGACGATCCAGGCGACGCAGCCCCCGCGGACGGCGTCGGGGATGACGCGCTCGGCGAGCGTCTGTCGCCCACCAACGAACTGGGCGTGCTGCCCGACGGCCCACCCGCGCCCGTGGCGGACGAACCGGCACTGCCTGGAGATGGTCTGTCCGGCGAACCCGAACCCGAGTGCGCAAGCGGAGCGATACCCGGGGCCAGCGCCGGTCCGGGCATGGAGACCGCCGCACCCAGGGCAACGACCAGGGCGCCCACCGCAAGCGGGACGAGCAACGAGCGGCGTGGCCGCCACACGGACGTGCGTCGCCCTGAAGGGCGACCGCGAGCGACGGCCGCCGCCGGCACCCCAATCGCGACAGGCTGTCCTGGCAGGCCGATTCGCTCTTCAAGATCGCGCGCCGCCTGGACACCGGGTGGCAGGGTCGGCTCGCGGTCAGTCGCGGGCTCCATGACCATCGGTCGGGCGGTGGGCGCCTTGGAGGGTGCCGCGGCGAGGACCCAACGGCCCGGCTCACGCAGTCTGGCGAGCCGGCTCGACTCGGGCCCTCCGTCCTGGACCCGTACCGGGATCGACGGCCGGCCCAGCGGCACAACCTCGGCCGCGCCGAGGGCCACCTCGGTACCTGCCGACGGCAGGGCGTGAGCCGACGATGTCGCACTGTCAGTCGTGCTGTCGATCGAGTCGTCCAGCGCTGCTGCGGCCGGAGCGATCCACGTTCGGGCCGGGCCCGGCATCGTGCGCAGCGCGGACCGTTTGCGAAACAGGGCCACGAGCCACGCCGTTCCGCCGATCACCGCGACGAGGCGGACGAACGGCAGCCGGCGAATGGACGGCATGTGACGATCGGCGCGCGTGGGGGACACGCCGCTGAACAACCTCGCTCCTCGGCCGCGCGTTCTCGCCCGCTCTCGGAAGCGAGGTGACGACGCCGCAGGTGGCCGATCCTACCGCGCGGGGCCGATCCGTGCGACTGGATACCGTCCGGTGCGCTTCACTCCTGTCACCCCGAATATAGCCAGTCCGCGAAACCGAAGTTCTTGCCCGGACTGGTCGGACTCGATTCGCCGAAGCCCGAGCCGTACGCGTGGTTGATGAGCCACGGCTGCCAGCGATCGTCACCGTCGGGCAGCCAGCCCGCGCGGTTGTAGAGGAACGTGGTCGCGCGCCGAAGGGCGCTCGACTGCCACGTCCACGCTGGGTAGCCGGCCTGCGTCAGCAACTGTGCCTCGAGCGTCGCGCCCTGCAGCGCCTCCCACGCGTAGCCCGTGTACACGGGCGGCCATTGGAAGATCGCGCCTCGACGCATGTCGTCCGGCAGCGCGCCATCGATGACCACGCCCGACTTCGTGCAACCGGCCGGGTTGATCCCGACCGGTGCCGAGGCGTCGCACTGCCACGAGAGGTCGCCCCAGGTAAAGCCGGCGTACGCCGCTCGATCGCCGAGCCAGCCCCGGAACACGGTCGCCTGCCTCGCGAGCTGCGTGGCGTCACCGAGATAGGCCGCGATCGCCACCCGGGCGGCACCGGCGTGCGTGCCCCAGTTGTTGGGCCGGTGCTCGGCCGTGTACACCAGGTTGGTGCCTTCGATCATTGGCTCGGTCAAGACGGTGCGAAGCCATGGCCGGAACACGCCCGTGTCGAAGGCCGGCGCCATCTGTGCCAAGTCGATGAGATCCGCGGCAAGTACGTAGCCGGGCATGTTGCGGCCTTCGGCCAGGGTCCGTCCGCCGGCCTCGGTGCCGACCGCGGCGTGGAGCGCGGCGAGGACCTGGTCGCGGTACCCCGTCTGGCCGGTTCGAACATAGACGAGCGCCTTGGCCAGGGTGATCACGTCCGAGGGATCATCGCGATTCGAGACATCTGGGCTGGCGGACTGATTCGCCCAGCTCAGAAGGGACGTCCAGGCGGAGCCACTGGTCGGCAGGGCGTGGATCGCGCTGACGCTCATGAGCAGATGCGCGCCTGTCGGGACTGGCGCGACGGGCGCCGGGGTCGACGTCGGGCTCGGGGTCGCCGTGCTCGTGGGCCTGGGCGTCGGGCTCGGAGCGACCGTGGGCGTGGGGCTCGCGATCGGAGTCGGGGTCGCCGTGCTCGTGGGCTTGGGGGTGGCGCTCGCGCTCGGCGAGCTCGTGGCCGTCGGGGTCGAACTCGGCGCCGTGGTCGGCGTCGGGCTGGCGCTCGCGACCGCGATCTGGATGGTCGTTGTCGCCACGACGCTCGTCCCAACCTGCGCGCCGACGACGTGCGACCCGAGCTTCAGGGTCTTCGACAGCTTGACCGTTACGCTGAACCGGCCGGCGCCATCCGCTCGGAACTTGGGCAGGTGCTGGGTGGCACCGTCGAGCTCGACACGACCGCTCGCTCGGGCCGCAAAGCCGGTGCCCACGACAGTCAGGCCGCCGCCCGGCGCCACCGTTGACGGATCGGCGCTGAGCGTGGGCGTGCCGGCCTGCGTGGGCGCCGCGATCATGAGCAGCGCCAGGACGGGCGCAAGCATGGCCAGCGTGGCCAGCCAGTTGGTGACCCGCGACGCACGAGCGCTGCGTGCGGCGCGTGGCCGAGGCGGTCGATCGCCAACCCGTTCGCCGGGCGGAGCAACGCGGATGTTGCGCAACGGAGGTGTCCTCCATGCTGCCGGCCCGGGCGAGACCGGTTGGCGCGTGGCCGTCCGTGATGCGGACGCTCCCCGGCGCGATATCCCCCATCGGCCGGGCAAGATTGGCGGCGCCGCTCACGACATCCAAGCCCGACCTTCGTCCCTGGCCCGGGCTCACGACTGCGCATGGAGTGGCGAGGCGATGCGGGCGACAACGCCCCGGTCCGGTGCGGTCGGCGATGGTCCGCTGGTCGTAGGACGGCCCCGTACCGGTCGCGAGATCGCCCGATGAGGCGCCTGTCACGGTCCGGCCGTCGCCTCACTTCCGGTGCGCGCGGTCACCGCGTCCGGCCCCGGGGCGTGGGCCGACCCGACCGTTTGGTGACGGTCTCGTCCGGATGAGGGAGGTGCCGATAGCCCGGGCGCTGGTACGATGACGCCATTGATCGGACGCCGCTGAGCACCCAGCCTGTCCCCCAGCAGTCGTGGGCGCGCTCCGATCCGTCGCCTCACGCCCGACCTGCCGCCGCCAGGCGTTCAGCTGCCGCGCGGCCGACAAAGGCAAACCCGGTGTGAGCCGGGGACGCAAAGCCACGGGACTGGCGAACCGCCAGTCAGCCGGGTTGCCGACGCCGCGAGCGCGCCGGGGGGCGATCGCTCAGGGAACCCGCATGGGAGGTCGATCGACCGATGCGGATCAAGAAGCTACTGGTTCATGCCTCGCAGGCCGTACTCGAGGGCGCCCTCGTCGCCATGCTTGTCGTCGGGCTGGCCGCCGGCACGGCGCTCGCCGCCAAGGGCGGCGGCGGTGGCCATAACGGCGGCTCGAGTACCACGAGCGGCATCTGCGCCGTCACGCCCGATCCGGTCGCAGTCGGAGCTGATTACACGCTAGCCGGCGCCAATCTCGGAGCCGGCACGCTGGTCAACATCATGATCGCGGACCCGAACAGCACGTCGAGCTGGAATTTGCAGGCAGACGCGGCCGGAACGGTTGAGCTCGTGTGGCACGCCTACTGGCCCGGCACTAGCAATGTGAAATTCCAGACGGCCAACAAGCACCACGGCTGGACGACCGTCGCGACCTGCTCGTTCCAGGTCGACTGACTGATTCGAATGGAAGGCCGACGCCCGAGTTGGGCGTCGGCCTTCTGCTATCTGTCAGCCGTGTGGCTGGCTGGCGAGTTCCATCAGGGCAGTGACGTGATCGTCACCCCCACGTGCTCGCTGCAGTTGCTGAAGCCGGTGTTGTTGTTGTCGCCGGCGTAGCTGATCTTGTAGTAGTAGTCGCCGGCGACGGCGGCCACGAAGGTCGTCTGGCCGGTTAGGGTGCCGCCGCTATTGGTGCTCGCGTCGAACGTGGCGTCCGACCCAATCTGGGTCGTGCAGGCGGCGTTACTGTAGAGCCCGACCACGACGTTGCCGGTCGCATCGCTCGTGAGGCCAGTGACACTGAATGTGTCCTTGATCTGCACCACCGGCGTGCTGTGCGGCGCGGGCGTGTTGGGGCTGATCGTGACCGGCTCCGACGTGCAGCCACTGTTCACGGGACCGGTGTTGTTCGTGTCGCCGCTGTACACGGCGTAGAAGTAGAACGTACCGGCGCTGTTGAACGTGTACGTCTTGGAGTCGGGCGCGACACCGTTGGTGACCGTGTTGACGGTCGGCGTCAGGTTGGCCACGAGGCCCGTGCAATCGTTGTTGCTGTACAGGGCGTACGTGATCAAGCCACCCGCGTCACTCGTGGCGTTGCTGATAGTCGCGGTGTCATGGAGTGTCACGGGGATCGACTGCGCTGTCGTGACCGCCACGTTGCTGGCGTCCTTGACTGTCGTGGAGACCGACGGCGTGTTGGGGCTGATCGTGACCGGCTCCGACGTGCAGCCACTGTTCACGGGACCGGTGTTGTTCGTGTCGCCGCTGTACACGGCGTAGAAGTAGAACGTACCGGCGCTGTTGAACGTGTACGTCTTGGAGTCGGGCGCGACACCGTTGGTGACCGTGTTGACGGTCGGCGTCAGGTTGGCCACGAGGCCCGTGCAATCGTTGTTGCTGTACAGGGCGTACGTGATCAAGCCACCCGCGTCACTCGTGGCGTTGCTGATAGTCGCGGTGTCATGGAGTGTCACGGGGATCGACTGCGCTGTCGTGACCGCCACGTTGCTGGCGTCCTTGACTGTCGTGGAGACCGACGGCGCGTTGGGGCTGATCGTGACCGGCTCCGACGTGCAGCCACTCGTCGTCCCGACGTTGAAGCTGTCGCCGCTGTACACAGCCTGGAACCACCAGTGTCCAGCGCTGGAGAACGTCACCGCGGTCGAGTCCGGGGCGACCCCGTTCGTCACAGTCTCCGTGTCGTCGAGGGCAGGTGCCGTTGACAGGGCGGTACAGGTGTTGTTGGTATACAGGCGATAGCGAACGGTCCCGCCTGCATTCGACGAGGCACCGGTGAGGATCGCGGTATCGTGCAGGGTCTGCGGGATCGACAACGGATTGCTGATCGCAGCGCCGTTGGCATCCTTGATCGTCGTGGCGATCGTCGGATTGTATTGAACGATCGTGACGGGCTCGGACGTGCACGCGCTGCTAACCGGGCCGATGTTACGACCGCCGCTTGCCGTGTCGCCGCTGTATGTGGCCTGCCACCAGTAATGGCCAGTGACGTTGAACGTGTACTCCGAAGAGTCGGGCACCGAACCATTCGTGACGTTCACCGTCTGGTTGACGGCTGGATCCGTCGACAGCGTCGTGCACGTGTTGTTCGTGTACAGCTTGTACGTCACGGTGCCGCCAGCATCCGCTGACTGACCGCTCAGCGTCGCTGTGTCGTGGATCTTCGTGCCGACCGGGATATCCCCGGATGCGTTCGTGCCGTCGTGCAGCTTGAGCTGCGTCGCGATCGTCGGCCGCACGCAGGTGTTGAACGGGATGATCTCGAAGTCCTTCAACGTCGCCGTGAAAGACTGCGACGAGCGGGTGTGGGGCAGGAACGTGCTGACGCAGCCCGTGAACCCGAGATCCTGGAGATTGATGCCGCCTTCCATCAGCTCGTTCTGAGCCAGGGTCGTGGTGGTGGTGCCGTCAGAGTTGCGGCAGACCCAGCCACCACATTGGATCGGGGTGGTCGAACCGTTGACCGAGATCGTCGTGACGTTGCCGCCGAAGGTCTCGTAATGGGGCACGCTCTTGCCGTGCGCCGGCGGATCGCAGACCTGGTTGTCGTGAGACGCGTCGTATGTCGCGTCACAGATCCAGCGGTAGATCGTGGTGCCGCCCAGGGTCCCGCCGGTCGTGAAGTCGACCGACATGAGGAAGTCGCCCTGAGTGCGATGGCCGGTGAAGCTGCCCGAACAGCCGTTGGGGATGGTCACGGCCGCCTGCAAGAACTCGAAATCGACGTGGCTGTCGCCGGTGTTGACGACTCGCTCGGCCCCGAAGAAGACCTCGTTGTGGGTCGCATCAACATGAGCCACCGCGTACACGTTGGACAGGTCGTCCTTGTTCGGCACGCTACCGGTGGAGAAGGTCTCGGTATCGAAGCGGTCGCCGTTCTTCTCGGACGTCTGGCCGGTGTACACGGTCGGGTCACCGGTACCGCAGTTGGTCACGTCCACCGACAGCGGGTCGACCTTGAACTCGCCGTCGGCGATCGAGGTATCCGCCATCGCGGCCGACGTGCGTGTCGGAGCCGTGGGCGGGGTTGTATTGCCGTTGAAGATGCCGCCGTCGAAGATGCCGCCCGACCCGGCCCGTGTCCATGTGCCGCCCGGTGTCGTACTGCTCGTCAGGGCACCGCTGTTGGCCCAGTCGTAGGTTCCCGTCGCGTTGAACGGCAGGTTCCCGTCGAGTTCGACGAAGGACGACGGTGCACTGGCCTGGGCGATGCCCACGGCCAGCGAGGCAATGATGATCGCTGTTCCGCCTGCCGCCCAGAAACGATGACGGCGTCCGGGTGCTGAGGATCGATTTCATCCGTCCCTCCAGGAATTCCAATCCCATCGCTTGGTCAGGAGTCGACCGAGCGCCGCCATAGGCACCTCCCTGTCCTGTCGTGGGACGCGGAACCGCGGAAGCAGGCAGCAAGGCGAAGAAGCGACTCACGGGCAATTGCTCGGCGGGCGAACGCCCTTACAGTGCGCCCGCCAACACACAGCCCGCTCCACGTGGGGACGGTGCGAAGCGCCACGCGCTGTACTCCACGAGCGACGGATCCTCCCATCCCCCGGGTGGATCGAGTCGGAACCCCTGCTGCGGCGATCGGATGCCGCTGAAACCCTCCGCGCCGTAGCCCCCGCCGAGCGCGTCGAAGCCAGAGTCTGGGGCCCCAGAAGTACGGGGTCAAGGGGGTACGCGAGTCCCGGTGCACGTACGCAACGAGAAGCAGATGGCTTTCGTGCAACCCTGTCTCCAAAATGACAACTCGCCTGTCTCGACTCGCACAATGGGCGCGTCAGCGGACGAACCAGTAGCGTCCGGGCGTGCCGGGTCAGCTTCCCGGGTGGGTGAGCGGGTGCGAGCACCCGGCCGCTCGGTGGGTTACAACAATCGGGTGAGTAATCGATCCAGCCGTCGGGCCGACCGCGCAACACGGTCCAGTCGTCGGCCGCGCCCACAGCCGCAGCCAGGTCGGACAGGCCAGGCCCGTCGCCGTGGCGCCGGCCTGACCCTGCTGATCATCCTGGCCGTCGTCGGGCTGCTGGCACTGGCGGTTGTCGGGCCCGGGCTGGCCGGAGTCGCCCTCTCCCCGACGCCGAGCTGAGGCCGCCGCCGACACCTACTGGGCGGACAGCGCCCCGAGCCGCTCTGTCAGGCGCAGGTTCTCTCGGTAATCGATCGGGACTTCCACGAGCGCGGGCCCGTCGACCTCGAGCGCGCGACACAAGGTCGGGTAGAGGTCGTCCGCCGTCTCGGGACGGAAGCCGGCAATCCCGAACGAGCGCGCGAAGGCCACGAAGTCCGGGTTTCCGAACTCGACCGCGTACGGCCGACCGAACTCGTTGCGCTGCTTCCAATCGATGAGCCCGTACGCGTCGTCGCGCCAGACCACGACCGTCACGTTGGCGCCGATCCGCGACGCCGTCTCGAGCTCCTGGCTGTTCATGAGGAAGCCGCCGTCGCCGCACAGCGCCACGACGTGGCGATCCGGGTGGACCAGCTTGGCCGCGATCGCGCCCGGCAGCGAGATGCCCATCGATGCGAAGCCGTTCGAGATGATGACCGTGTTGGGCTCGTAGGCCTGATACAGGCGGGCGACCCAGATCTTGTGCGCCCCGACGTCGGATACCACGATGTCCTCGGGTCCGAGCGCCCGGCGCAGGTCGAAGATCGCCCGCTGCGGCGCGATCGGGTAGGCCTCGTCGCGTTCGTGCGTTCGGAGGTCCTCGAGGAGGCCTCGGCGCAGATCCGCGTGCACGACGGTCTCCTGTGTCGCGTGGCGCTCGGCGGCCGTCCGGCCGGAGATCCCGCGCGGTTGGACCGCCTCGAGCAGGCGCCGCAGCGTGCCGTCGATGTCGCCCACGAGCTCGACCTCGGGCCGGTACGAGGCGTCCACCTCGGCCGGCTGCGTGTCGATGTGCAGGATCCGCTTCGTGCCGCGTGGATTCCAGCGCCCGGGCGCGTACTCGACCGGGTCGTAGCCGACCGAGATGATGAGGTCGGCCCGATCGAATCCGGTCAGGACATGGTCGCGCGCCTGCAGTCCGACGGCCATGAGCGACAGGTGCGAGCGGTCGTCGATCGCGCCCTTGCCCATGAACGTCATGGCGACCGGCACATGGAGACCGCGGCAAAGGCTCGGCAGCTCTGGCGCCGCGTGGCGGCGCACGACACCGTTGCCAGCCAGCACGAGCGGGCGCTCGCTCTCGGCGACGAGCTCGGCTGCGTGCTCGATCGCCTCGGCCGTCGGCTCCGGGAAGTACGTCCGACCTGGCAGGATCGGCGCTATCCCCGGTGGCGCCGGGCTGGCCGCGAGGTCTTCTGGCAGCTCGATGTGCGTCGGCCCTGGCTTCTCGAGTCCGGCCACCCGGAACGCCTTGCGGACGATCTCGGGAATCGCCCCGACACGCCCGACGCGCGTGTTCCATTTCGTGACCGGCTCGAACATCCGGACGACGTCGACGAACTGATGGGCTTCCTTGTGGAGCTTGTCGGAGCCGATCTGGCCGGTGATCGCGACGAGCGGAGCGTGATCGAGGAATGCATCGGCGATGCCCGTCAGGAGGTTGGTCGCTCCGGGGCCCAGCGTGGCCATGGCCACGGCGCTGCGCCCGGTCAAGCGCCCGTACACGTCCGCCATGAACGCGGCACCTTGCTCATGACGCGTCGTCATGTGACGGATCGTGTCCGATCGCGAGAGGGCGTCGAGCAGATCCATCGTCTCCTCGCCGGGCACCGAGAAGACGTACTCGCAGCGCTCTGCCTCGAGGCAAGCCACGAGCAGATCGGCGGACGAGCGTGGTGCGCGTGAGCGTGCTGCCATGCCCGCGAGTGTACGGCGGCTCGTCCTTGTGGGCGGTCGGGCTCAGGGCAGTGTAGGCTGATATCCAGGCCGGTGAGGTCGAAGGCGAGATCCACGTCCAGATTGCCGGCTTCGACCCCGGTACCTTTCGCTATCGAGTCGAGGATCAATCGACCGGCTTCGGAGCAGCGCACCGGTGCCCGGGCGCCGCTACTGCGGGTGCGCGAGAACCATGATCCGCAGCTCGGTCATGTCTTCGATCGCCCAGCGCAGGCCCTCGCGCCCGAGCCCGGAGTCCTTCACGCCGCCGTACGGCATGTGGTCGATCCGGTATGTGGGCACGTCGTTGACGATGACGCCGCCCGACCTCGAGCGCGTCGAATGCGCGCCAGGCATGCTCGATATCGTTCGTGAACACGCCCGTCTGCAGCCCGAAGAAGCTGTCGTTGACCTGACGCATCGCGTCGTCGAAGTCCGAGAACGGGAACGCCACGACGAGCGGCGCGAACGCCTCGTTGAGCACACCTGCGCCGTGACCGGCGTGTCGGTCAGGATGGTCGGTGGAAACATCGAGCCATCGGCCTTGCCGCCCAGCAGGAGGCGCCCGCCAAGGGCCACAGCCTCGTCCACCCAGCGCTGCGTGCGCTCGGCAGCATGCTCGTCGACCATCGGTCCGATGTCCGTCGACGAGTCGAGCGGATCGCCGACCTTCAGCCCGCCGGCTGCGTCGACGAAGCGTCGCATGAACTCGTCCCAGATCGATTCGTGGACGAACATGCGCTGGACGCTGATGCACACCTGGCCCGCGTAGCTGAATGCGCCGACCAGCGTGCGCCGGACGGCCCAGTCGAGGTCGGCACTGGCGTCGACGATCACGCCCGCGTTGCCGCCCAGCTCGAGCACGACCTTCTTCTTGCCGGCCCGCTCCTTCATCCGCCAGCCCACGGACGGGCTGCCGGTGAACGTGAGGAGCTTGAAGCGATCGTCGGCGACCATGCGATCGCCGAGCTCGCGGGTCATGGGCAGGATGCTCACCGCGCCGTCGGGCAGGCCCGCCTTGGCCACGATCTCGGCCACGGTCAGCATCGTGAGCGGATCCTTTGACGGCGGCTTGAGGACGATCGAGCAGCCCGAGGCAATCGCCGGCGCGAGCTTGTGCGCAGCGAGATTCAGCGGGAAGTTGAACGGGCTGATCCCGGCCACCGGGCCGACCGGGAAACGCCGCGTGAAGCCGACGCGGCCTCGTGACGATGGCATGAGATCGAGCGGAATGGTCTCGCCGACCATGCGCTCCGCCTCCTCCGCCCCCAGTCGGAATGTGATCACGGCACGATCGACCTCGACCAGGGCGTCCCGAACGGGCTTGCCCGCCTCGGTCGCGATGAGCCGCCCGAGCTCCTCCCGGCGGGCCTTGATGCCGTCGCTGATGGACCGCAGCGCGGCCCCGCGCTCGTAGGCGGGCAGCTGCCGCGTCTCCTCGAACGCCGCGACGGCCGCCGTGACGGCTTCTTCGTACTGCTCCGGCGTCGCGTGGTACGTCGAACCTGCGAGCTGGCCCGGGCGGCCCGGGTTGGTCACCTCGAGCGGCTCGGACGAGTTGACCCAGCGGCCGGCGAGGTAGATTGGATGGCGGCTGGTCGATGTCATGACCATGGCGTGGCTCCTGAAGGCCCGTGGGCTGGCCATCCATTCTAGGCCCCGATCCGGACAGGGACCGGCGGCTCCTCGCCCGCGCCGGCCCGCCGCTGCACGGTGCTGGCAGGCACCGGTCCTGGGCAAGCTGGCAGCACGGCAGCCCGAGCGCAGACTACCCTGGGCGACCTGTCGATCCCGGGCGGGCGACCGGCCAGACGCTCGGCCCCGGTATGGGAATAGCGGAGGGTGGGACCGTGACAGCATGATGGCGACGGCCGGTCGACAGGTCCTTGGCCGGGTTGAGGACAACGCATCGGCCTGGGGGCTCTCGACGAGCAGTGCGTGGAGTCTGCTCGTGGCGCCGTTCGCGGGCGGCATCCTCGTTGCGGCGACGCTCGTGCGTCGCGATCTGTATCGCTTCGTGACGGCCGAGGACTCGGTCCTCGAGTGGCCACAGTTCTTCGCCATCGGCGCTGCCTCGTTCGTCCTGGCCGCGCTCGCGTGGCGCCTGTTCGGTGACGACCATATGCGCCTGGCGCTCCTGTTCGGCGTGCTCGCTCTGGGATCGTTCGTCGTGGCCGGCGAGGAGATCTCCTGGGGTCAGCGCTTGCTCGGGTTGACGACGCCGAGCGCGCTCGCCGGCGTCAACCATCAGGGCGAGCTCAACATCCACAACATCGGCGTGATCCAGCGAGCATTCAACCTGTTCGAGGTCGGGGCAGGGCTGTACGGCATGACCGTTCCAATCGTCGCCACGGTCGGTTGCCTGCGGCTGGACCGCTGGCCCCTCGGCTGGCTGTCCGCGCCGCCGCTTGCACTCATCGGGTTGTTCTTCATGCCGTTCACGTACCGGGCCCTGCGGCTGCTGCTAACCGACGATCCGCGATTTCGTGGTCGTCAAGTTCGGTGAATGGCCCGAGCTGTGCCTGTATGTCGGCGTGTTGCTGTATGCGTGGCTGGCCGTGCGTCGGTACCGAAGCGGCCACAGACGATTGTCGCTGTGAGCCGCGACAAGCGCCCCAAGGGCTCGCTGCGGGACGCCTTGCGGGTGGTTCCGGGCTCGAACGTGGACCTTGCCTCGTTCGACGCCGGCACGACGTACGGGCACACGAAGGGCCACGCCGAGGACGACGTGCGGGCCGGGCTGGAACGCCTCGCGAGCCTGCAGGCTCGACTGTGGGCGGAGGCCAAGCACGCTGTCCTCGTCGTGCTCCAGGGCATCGATGCCGCCGGCAAGGACGGCACGATCAAGCACGTGATGAGCGCCTTCAACCCGCAGGGCTGCTCCGTCACCTCGTTCAAGGCGCCAACGGACGAGGAGCTCGCGCACGACTACCTGTGGCGGGTCCATCGCCGGGTGCCGCAACGGGGCGAGGTCGGCATCTTCAACCGCTCGCACTACGAAGACGTCCTCGTCGTCCGCGTGCATGACCTCGTTCCCAGGGAGGTCTGGTCGCGGCGCTACCGCCAGATCAACGAATGGGAGCGCATGCTGGTCGAGGAAGGGACAACGATCGTCAAGCTGTTCCTGGTCATCGATCGCGACGAGCAGCGCGAACGCTTTGCGGCGCGACTGACCGATCCCACCAAACGCTGGAAGTTCCGGATGGGCGATCTCGATGAGCGCGGTCTGTGGGATCGCTACCAGGCGGCCTTCGAGGAGGCGCTCGAACGCTGCTCGACGGCCTGGGCGCCGTGGTACCTCGTCCCCGCGAACCGCAAGTGGTTCCGGAACCTCGCCGTGGCGGACATCCTCGGCGACGTTCTCGAGGAGCTCGACCCGCACTACCCGGATCTGCCCGAACCGATCCCGGAGGATCTCCAGATCACCTGACGGGTCTGGGCCGCCTGACCCCGGCGAACGGCGCCCGGCGCGTGATCAGTCGCGCTCGCCTCCGGCGGGCCTCAATCGATCGGACCACACCGAACCGTACCTCTGGCCCATCCTGAGCCGGGACCCACGACTGCTAGCGTCCGCCTGAGCCGCAATCCGGGGGCGGATGAGGGTCGTCTTGAGGAACCTTGGCGTCGCCTGGCGACGCATGGTGGTGGGCCTGGCCGCGGCGTCGCTCGCGATCCTGTTGACGAGCGTCGGATTGGCGTCCCCTCCGATCGCGGTCGCAGCCAAGTGCACCGGCCCCAATCACACGCTGTCGCTCGGCTCCGGAACGGTTGCCCCGGGCACGGGCGTCGTTGGCTCGGCGTTCACGTTCTCGGTGCGGGTCACGGACAACGGCAGCGGGTGCACGCCGGCCGTCTCCGTGACGGTGTCCGGAGCCGGGACGTTTGCGATGACGGCGACGGGGACCAACTTTGCCACCGGTGTCGTCTTCACGCGGACCGTGACGGGACTCGCCGCCGGCTCGCACACGTACGCGTTCACGGCCGCGAGCGGTAGCGGCAAGGGCAGCCGGCTGGTCACGCTCCGGACGGTCTCTCCCACGACAGTCGTCGTGACGCCGGCGCCGACGCCCAAGCCGACCCCGACGCCGACACCGACACCGAAGCCCACACCTCGACCCACGGCAACACCGGCACCGACGCCGCGTCCCACGCCGAGGCCGACGCCGAGGCCGACTCCGAAGGCCACGCCCAGGCCGACCGGCACGGCCAGCGCCAGCCCGAGTCCGGCCCGATCTGCGACCCCGCGTGCGAGTCAAACAGGGTCGGCCACACCGAGCGCGAGCGCCCCGGCGAGCGCCCCACCACTCGCCGGCTCGGCGTCTGGCGGCCCGAGCCCAACGGGCACCTTGAGCGCCGCAGCCGCCGGACCCCTCGGCAGCGGTCCGTCGGGCAGTCCCGACTCCCCCCTGACACCCGGCCCCGGTGGCTCGCTCGGTGTCGTCGCGCTCGTCGTGAGCAGCGCCGGGGCCTTGCTGCTGCTCTTGGCGGCAACCCGTCGGCGCCGGCCCAGAGAGGCCGTCGCAGAAGGCCCGGTCGTGAGCCCCGGCGAGGTGGGCGAAGCGCCGCCGGCGCCCAGGCCGATCGTGCTCCCACCTGACACGCCACCCGAGGAGATCGGTGTCCCCCGCTGGCGCCGCCAATCGTTGCGCGAGGCGCGGCTGCGGGACATGCGCCCGAGCCATGCCCCGGTCGTGATCCCGGTCCGATTCCGTGCCGACGCCCCGAGCGAGGGCGAGCGCCGTCTGGTGCGCTACAGCCTCGTCCGGCTGACCTCGATCCCGGACGAGATCCGCGGCGACGAGGTCGGCTCGCTCGACCGGGGCGACGAGGTGGACCTCCTCAGCACTCAGGGCGAGTACTGCCTCGTGCGCACGCCATTCGGGGTCGAAGGCTGGGTGCATCGGATGACACTCGGGCAGCCCGACGCCGAGCCGCCGACGCTCGGCCAGGCCGCGGAGCAATAGGCGCGCCGGGACCGTCGCGCCGCCCGCGACCGGTTCAGGGCGTGGTGTCGACGGCCTGGGGATAGGTTCCGAGGACGCGCACCATGGTGGCGCGCTCGCGCAGCTCGCCGATCGCGGCCGCGCAGGCGGCCTCGTCGGCGGCAGCATCGATATCGGCCCAGAACACGTACTCCCAGGCGCGTTCACCGAACGGCCGCGATTCCAGCGTGGACAGGTTCACGCCGCGCTCCGCGAAGCAGCGCAGGGCCTGGAGGAGGGTGCCCGGCTCGTTGCGCACGGCAAAGGCGACGGTGGCGCGCCACGGCTCGCCGGCTGACTCGGCTGAGGGTCCCGACCGCGCCTGGTCATGGCTCTGCACGACGATGACGAAGCGGGTCCGGTTGTCGTCCGACGCGAGCCCGTCGGCGAGGATCTCGAGTCCGAACAGGCCCGCCGCTCGGGGTGACACCACGGCCGCGGCGCCCAGTTCGCCGCGCTCCACGATGAGCTTGGCGGCGCCGGCCGTGTTGTACGTCGTCAGCAGCGTCCAGGGTCGGGTGCGCAGGAACGCCTCTGCCTGGCCCAGCGCCTGTATGTGCGAATAGACCCGCTCGATGGCGTCGAGCGTCTGGCCGGGCAGGGCCGCGAGGCACAACCGGACGGGCACGATCGCCTCGCCCACGATCGCCAGGTCGTACTCGAGCAGGAGATCGTAGTTCTCGCGAACCGTCCCGTTGAGACGGTTCTCGATCGGAATGGCGCCGGCCCGGGCACGACCCGCGCGGACCGCTTCGAAGACGTCGCGAAAGCCCGGCACCGGCAGGCGCGGTGCATCGTCGAAGTAGGCAATGACCGCGTCCTCAGCGAACGCGCCAGGCTCACCCGAGAACGCAACCGGCAGGGTCTCGCCCATCGTGCCGCAGAGTCTACGCAGCGCCGCTCGCTCGACCGGGCGTGTCGGCCACAGGATCAGCGATTGAACCAGTCCGTCGTGTCGATCTCGCCGGCCTTCTCGTCCATCTCGGCCCGGCCGGTGCGCGCCGCCTCGGCCGACGCCGCGCGCTTGCGGTTGCCGGCCGATTCCGCCGCGCCCGCCCAGTGCTCCTCGGCGAGCAGGGCGTTGATGGCCTCGACGTACGCCTCGATCGACGCCGCGACGATGTTCGTCGAGGTTGCCGCGCCGCCATAGCGGCCCACGCCGCGGAGGCCCGCGGCCGCCGAAGGCGGAGCGATCTTCACCGTGACGCGACCTTCGGCGTCCGGACCCTCCGCGAGCGCATGAATGTCGTACGCGAGCAGACGCGGGTGTCCCGTGAGCACCTCGTGAATGGCTCGATCGACCGCTCGATACAGCGCATCGATCGGACCGTTGCCCTCGGCCGTGGCTTCCCACTGGTGCTCGCCAGAGGCGATGACCACGGCGCCCCGGCTCTGGGCGTTCGAGCCGGACTGGACGGTCCATCGGGCGAGGTGGAGCGTCGGGGCCGGGTGCTGGGTGCTGGGATCGGTCGTGACGCTCGTCATGGCAGTGTGCTCCCGGGATTCGCTGGGGAGGGCGTTGGCTGTGCGCCGGCCGTCTCGGCGGGCGTGGCGGCGGTCGGCCCCGCCGCGTTGGACGCGATCGCGAAATGCCGCTCGTCTCGGCGGCGGAGCTCGGCACCCGTCTTCCAGATCGCGTACTCGAGCGAATCGGCGAGGGCCGCCGCCGAGGCCGCGATGATGTTCGTGTCGGAGCCCATGGTGCTCCATTCGCGTGCGCCATCCGACGAATTGATGATCACGCGCGTGCGTGCCGCGGTGGCCGCATCGCCGTCGAGGATGCGCACCTTGTAGTCGACGAGGTGGACAGGGTCGAGCTGTGGGTAGAACGCCCCGAGCGCCTTGCGCAGCGCGACGTCGAGCGCGTTGACCGGCCCGTTGCCGTCGGCCGCGGTGTGCAGGACCTCGCCGTCGACCTCGACCTTCACCGTCGCCTCGGCGCGTAGATCGCGGTCGCCGCGCTGCTCGACGAGCACGGTGTAGTCGCGGATCGCGAAGGGAACCTGGTATCCCGTCGAGTGGCGCCGGACGAGCAGCTCGAACGACGCCTCGGCGCCCTCGAACGCGAGCCCGTCGGCCTCGAGGCGCTTGATGAGCTTCGAAAGCTCCCTGGGGTCGACGCCGTCGAGCCGATGGCCGAGCTGCTCGGCGCGCAGCTGCGTGTTGGCCCGGCCGCCGAGCTCGGACACGACCAGCCGCGACGCGTTGCCCACGCGGACCGGGTCGACATGCTGGTAGCTGCGCTCGACCTTGGCCACCGCCGCTCCGTGAACACCGCCCTTGTGCGCGAAGGCCGAGCGGCCGACGTAGGGCTGGTGATCGTCGGGCACGATGTTCACGATCTCGGCCACGTAGCGGCTGAGCTCGGTCAGGCCGGCGAGCGCGCCGGCATCGGCGCCCGGCACGACGATGCGCTCCGACTTGATGGCGAGGTTGGCCAGGATCGACACCAGATTGGCGTTGCCGCAGCGCTCGCCATAGCCGTTGATCGTGCCCTGGACGTGCCGGATGCCGTGTGCGACCGCGGCCAGAGAATTGGCCACCGCCAGCTCCGCGTCGTTGTGGACGTGGATGCCCCACACGACCTCGGGCGCGCCGGCATCGGCCAGGGCGGCGCGGGTCGCGTCGATGATCGAGGTCAGCTCGTCGGTCAGGGTACCGCCGTTCGTGTCGCACAGGACGAGCGTGCTCGCGCCGGCGTCTCGCGCGGCTCGCAGGGTCGCGACGGCGAATCCGGGATCGTCGCGGTAGCCGTCGAAGTAGTGCTCGGCGTCGTACACCACCTCGCGGCCCGCCGCGTGCAGGAACGCGACCGAGTCGCCGACCATGGCCAGGCCGTCGTCGGGGGTCGCGCCGAGAACGTCGGTGACGTGCAGCAGCCAGCTCTTGCCGAAGATCGTGACGACCGGCGTGGCCGCCTCGACCAGGGCCCGCAGGTTGGGGTCGTCGGCGGGCGCGTTGAGGCGATGGCGCGTGGCTCCGAAGGCGGCCAGACGGGCGGTCCGGAACGTCATCGATCGGGCTGCCGCGAAGAAGTCGGCGTCCTTGGGATTGGAGCCGGGCCAACCGCCCTCGATGTACGGGAAGCCGAACTCGTCGAGGCGGCGCGCGATCTTGAGCTTGTCGGCGAGGGACACGATCAGGCCCTCGCGCTGGGTCCCATCGCGAAGGGTCGTGTCGTACAGGATGACCTGGTCGTTGGGAGTGGTCACGGTGGTGCTCCGGGTTCGGGAGGGTTCGCTCTCAGGCTCGGGCCGCGGCGGTGCTCCGCGCGGCCCCGGTAATCGCGATCCGTTCGGCGATCGCGCTCGCCATCGCACCGGTCCCGATCACGCCGCCCGTCGCGTCTTTGCCCAGCAGGTCGCGCGTCCGCAGGCCGTCGGCGAGCGCCGCCGCGACGGCCGATTCGACGGCATCGGCCGCCGCCGCCTGGCCGAGCGACCAGCGGGCCAGCATCGCGGCCGAGCGGATCGCCCCGATCGGGTTCGCGACGTCCTGACCGGCAATGTCGGGGGCCGAGCCGTGGATGGGCTCGTACAGCCCGAACAGGCCGTACGCCGTGCGCCGGGCGCCGATCGACGCGGACGGCAGCATCCCGAGCGAGCCGGCCAGGACGCTCGCCTCGTCGGACAGGATGTCCCCGAACAGGTTCTCGGTCACGAGCACGTCGTACGCCGACGGTCGGGTGACGAGCAGCATCGCGGCAGCGTCCACCAGACGATGCTCGAGGCGGACGTCCGCGAACTGGGCGTGGACCTCCTCGGTCACCTTGCGCCACAGCCGCGACGTCGCGAGGACGTTGGCCTTGTCGACCTGGGTGACCGTGCCCCGCCGGCCGCGAGCGAGCTCGAACGCGAGGTGCACCACTCGCCGGATCTCCTGCTCCGTGTACCACAGCGTATCCACGGCCACGCGGCCATCGGCCGTCTCGCGCTCCTCGGACGGGCGCCCGAAGTACAGCCCGGAGGTGAGCTCGCGCACGATCAGCAGATCGACGCCCTCGAGCAGCTCCGGCCGCAGCGGCGATGACGGGACGAGGGCCGGCGCGACGCTGACCGGGCGGAGGTTCGCGAACAGCTCGAGTCCGCCGCGCAACGCGAACAATGCCTGCTCCGGCCTGACCGCTGCATTCGGATCGTCCCACTTGGGCCCGCCGACGGCCCCCAGGAGCACGGCGTCCGAGGCCCGGCAGACCTCGAGATCCTCGTCCCGGATCGGCACGCCGTAGGCGTCGATCGCGGCGCCGCCCACGACGAGCTCGGTCCAATCGATCCCGAAGCCGAAGACCTTGCCGGCGCGGACGAGAACCGCGCGGGCCGCCCCGACGACCTCAGGACCGACGCCGTCGCCGGGAATCGCCGCGACGCGGTACGTCGTCACGCCGTCCTCCGTGACCGCGCCCGCCGGTGCATCACGGCAACTCCTCCGCCACGTGCGGTGCGACGAACGCGCCGGCCGCGCCGGCGATCTCGGCACCGTGCAGCTTGTTCGCCGCGACGAGGTACGCGTCGATCGAGGCCTCGATGATGTTCGTCGAGAGCCCGTGGCCGGACACGACCAGCGCACCTGGCCCGTCGTCCGTCGAGCGCCGGCAGCGCACGAGCACCTGACCTTGAGCGTCCTCGCCGGCCGAGACGGCCTTGATCTCGTACGCGGCCAGCACGGGGTGCCAGCCCAGGGTCGGCTCGAGGATGGCGTCGACGGCCGCGTACAGGGCATTCACCGGGCCGTTTCCGGTCGTCTCCGCGGCGCGGTCCTCGCCGCGTACGTTCAGCGACACGGTTCCGACCGCGTTGCCCCCGTGGGAGGAGGTCACGCTCCATCCGAGAAGCTGCACCGACGCGGGCACGTCGGACGTCTGGCGCTCGACCAGCGCGAGCAGGTCGGCGTCGGTGACCTCCTTCTTGGCATCGGCCAGCGCGATCGCGGACCGATAGATGGCGTCCAGACGCTCGCCGTCGACCTCGTGGCCGAGCTGGCGAAGCTTCTCCGCGAGGCCCTTGCGGCCCGACAGCTTGCCGATCGTGAGCTGGCTGCCGCCGAGACCGACCGACTGCGGTGTCATGATCTCGTACGTGAGCGGGTTCTTGATCACGCCGTCCTGGTGGATGCCCGATTCGTGGGCGAAGGCGTTGCCGCCGACGACGGCCTTGTTGGGCTGGACCGCGAACCCGGTCAGGTAGCTGACAAGGCGACTGGCGGGCGTGATCTGCTCGGTCACCACGCCGCCGGCCAGACCAGGGAACTGCGTCGGCCGGGTGCGCAGGGCCATCACCACCTCCTCGAGGGAAGCGTTGCCGGCTCGCTCGCCGAGGCCGTTGATCGTGACCTCGACCTGGCGCGCCCCGGCCTGGACGGCGGCCAGGGTGTTGGCCGTGGCGAGACCCAGGTCGTTGTGGCAGTGGATGCTGATCGTGGCCTGGCCGCCGACGAGATCGACGACGCGTTCGGTCAGCGAGCCGAACTCGGCCGGGATCGCGTAGCCGACCGTGTCCGGAATGTTGACCGTCGACGCTCCCGCCTCGACGACCGCTTCGTAGACCGCCAGGAGGAACTCCGGGTCCGTGCGCGAGGCGTCCTCGGCGCTGAACTCGATCTCGGCATCCCGGCCGAGCGCCTCGCGGCCGTATCGCACCCAGCGCACGGCCTCGGCGAGCGCCTCCTCGCGCGACAGTCGCAGCTTGTGCTTGAGGTGGATGTCGGACGTGGCAATGAACACGTGCAGGTGCGGCCGCTCGGCCACACGGATCGCCTCGACCGCGCGCTGTGGATCACCGTCCCGGCAGCGGGCCAGGGCGGCGACCGCGATACCGCCCTTCGTCTCGCGCGCGATGCGCTGGACTGCCTCGAAGTCGCCCGGCGAGGCGGCCGGGAAGCCGGCCTCGATGACGTCGACCCGCAGGCGTGCCAGTTGCCGCGCGACCTCGAGCTTCTCGGCGGCGGTGAGGCCGGCACCCGGCGCCTGCTCGCCGTCACGCAGCGTCGTGTCGAAGATTTGTACGGAACCCGCCGGGACGAACGGTCCCGACGGACGCGGAACTGGACTGCTCATCAGTGGCTCCCCGCAGTCGCTGCCGGTCCGGAGGCGGTGGACGCGCCGGTCGCCGCTCCGGCTGTGCCGGCGGCAGCCTGGGCCTGCCCGGCCCGAACGACGACCGGGTTGAGGAAGGCCATCTGAGCCCGGAGGGCCGCCCCGACCTGTTCGATCTGATGATCGCTGTTCTCGGCGCGCAGCCGCTCGAACTCGTGCCGCCCGGTCTCGTTCTCGGCGATCCAGCGGCGCGCGAACGAGCCGTCCTGGATCTCGTGCAGAACCTGCCGCATCGTCTCGCGGACGTGCTCGTCGATGATGCGCGGGCCGGACACATAGTCGCCGTACTCGGCCGTGTCCGACACGCTGAAGCGCATGAAGTTGAGCCCACCGCGATACATGAGATCCACGATGAGCTTGAGCTCGTGCATCGTTTCGAAGTAGGCCAGCTCGGGCTGGTAGCCGGCCTCGACGAGCGTTTCGAATGCCATCTTCACGAGCGCCGCCGTGCCGCCGCACAGGACTGACTGCTCCCCGAACAGGTCGGTCTCGGTCTCCTCGGCGAACGTCGTCTCGAGCACGCCCGCCCGGGTCGCACCCAGGGCCCTCGCGTACGCGAGCGTCCGGCCGCGCGCGGTGCCGGTCTCGTCGCGCTGGACCGCGAACAAGGCCGGGACGCCCCCGCCCTGCTGGTACACGCTGCGCAAGAGGTGGCCCGGGCCCTTCGGCGCGACCATCGCGACGTCGACGCCGGCCGGCGGATCGATCCGGCCGAAGTGGATGTTGAAGCCGTGGGCGAACATGAGCATCGCCCCGGGCTTGAGGTTGGGACCGATCTCGGCGTCGTAGACGGCCTTCTGGGCCGTGTCCGGCACGACGATCATCACGACGTCCGCGTCGCGCACCGCGTCCGCGACCGAGCCCACGGCGAGACCGGCGTCCTCCGCGAGCCGCCGGCTCTTGCTGCCCGGTGCCAGGCCGACCATGACCTCCACGCCGGACTCGCTCAGGTTCAGGGCATGCGCGTGGCCCTGGCTGCCATAGCCGATGATGGCCACTCGCTGCCCCGCCAACGCCGCCGGGTCGGCATCCGCGTCGTAGTACATCCGCGCCGTCATCGAGACTTGCCCTCCGTCTTGGCACCCGCAACGGTGTCATGCGTGTCGCCCTCCGAGGTCGAAGTCGGAGGCCCCCCGAGGCCGTTCGCCCGGGGAAGCGACCGGCGCGAGGACTCCTGGATCGAGCCCGAGCCGCGGGACATGACGACCGTGCCGGTCCGGACGATCTCCTTGATGCCGAAGCCGCGCAGGAGCGCAACGAGCGAATCGACCTCACCCTCCGTGCCCGTCGACTCCACGATCACGGACTCGGCGGACAGATCGACCACCCTGGCATGCGACATCTCGATGATCGAGATGACCTCCGCCCGATTGCGGTCGGTCGCTCGCACCTTGATCAGGGCGAGCTCGTGCTGCACGGTCGGCTCGGACGTGACGTCCTGGACCTTGAGCACATCGATCAGCCGGTACAGCTGTTTGATGGCCTGCTCGACCGCGACGTCGTCGCCCTCCAGGCTGATGGTCATGCGCGAGATGTCCGGTTCGTCGGTGTGGCTCACCGCGAGCGACTCGATGTTGAAGGTTCTGGCGCGCATGAGGCTCGCGACGCGATTGAGGACGCCGGGCTTGTTGAGCACGATCGCCACGAGCACATGGCGGTGCCGCTCGCCGGTGCCGGGGATGGCCCGCGGCGGGGGCGCCGCGTGTGCGGCGAGCTGGTGCGAGTGCTGGACCTTCGGCCCGACCAGGGCCGCCTGGACGCGTCCGTTCGTTGCCGATTCGGCGCTCATTCCTCCGGTTCCCCCCACGTCTCGATGAGGTCGGACAGGCCCTTGCCGGCCGGCATCATCGGAAAGACGTTCTGTTCCTCGGCGATCTCGAACCACACGAGTGCCGGTCCGTCGACCCCCTGCGCGAAGCGAATCGCGTCGTCCACGTCGGCGGTCGTGGATGCCTTGACGGCCGGGATCCCGAATGCCTCGGCGAGCTTGAGGAAGTCAGGGCCAAGGAGGTGGGCCGAATGGTAGTTGCCCGCGTAGATGATCTCCTGCCACTGGCGGATCATGCCCAGCTTCTTGTTGTCGAACAGCGCGATCTTGACCGGGATGCGGTCCTGGACGAGCGTCATCAGCTCCTGGAACGTCATCTGGAAGCCACCGTCGCCGGTGATTGCCCACGTCTCGCGGTCGGGCCGGCCGAGAGCCGCGCCCATCGCGGCCGGGACCGAGAAGCCCATCGTGCCCAGCCCGCCCGAGCTCACATGGCTATTCGGATTTCGGAAGCCGATGTAGCGGGCCATCCACATCTGGTTCTGGCCGACGTCGGCGACGTACGTCGCCTCATGATCGGTCAGCTCGCCGATTCGCTGGCAGACGAAATCCGCCGACAGCAGCCCGTCACGCCATGCTCCCGACCCGTGCCAGCTGCTGCCCTCCGACTCCCGCCGCCACTCGGCCAGCTCCTCGAGGTACTCGGAGCGGGCGGCGGGATCGACCTCGTCGACCATCGGCAGCAGCGCTTCGAGGACACGGCGGGCGTCGCCCACGATGGGCACCTCGACGGCGACGTTCTTGCCGATCTCGGCAGGGTCGATGTCCACGTGGATGATCCGTGCGTACGGGGCATACGTGCGCACGTTGCCGGTCACACGGTCGTCGAAGCGCATGCCGATCGCGAGCAGGAGATCGGCGGACTGGATCGCGCGATTCACGTGCTTCCAGCCGTGCATGCCCATGTAGCCGTAGCTGAGCGGATGGCGCTCGTCGAGCGCGCCCACGCCGAGCAACGTGTGGGCGACGGGGATCTGCGTCTTCTCCGCGAAGTCGCGCAGCACATCCCAGGCCCGCGCGTGGAGCACCCCGTGGCCGGCCAGGATCATCGGCCGGCTGGCCGCCGCGAGCTCGGCGGCGGCCAGCTTGAGCTGGCGGGGATGGCCGTCGAGATTTGGGCGGAAGCCGGGTAGACCGGCCACGATCTCATCCTCGCTCGGGTGCTCGGCGCGGGTTTCCTGTTGGAGCGCGTCCTTCGTGATGTCGACATGGACGGGGCCCGGGCGGCCGCTGCGGGCAATGTGGAAGGCCTCGGCCAGCACGCGCGGCAGCTCGTCCGCGTCGCGGACCAGGTAGTTGTGTTTGGTCATCGGCAGGGTGATGCCGGTGATGTCGATCTCCTGGAACGCGTCCTTGCCGAGCAGCGGCGCGGCCACATTGCCCGTGATCGCGACGATCGGCACGGAGTCGAGGGTCGCCGTGCCGATGCCGGTCACGAGGTTCGTGGCACCCGGGCCCGAGGTGCCCAGGCACACCCCGACCTTGCCCGTCACGCGCGCGTAGCCATCGGCGGCGTGGGCGCCACCCTGCTCGTGCCGAACGAGGATGTGGCGCAGCTCCGGGTAATCGCCGAGGACGTCGTACAGCGGCAGGATGACGCCACCCGGGTAACCAAAGAAGACGTCGACACCCTGGCGGAGGAGCGCCTCGCACAGGACGTCCGCTCCGATGCGCGTCCGCTTCCGGGGCTGGACGTCGCGCAGCATGTCCCGCCGCGCCCGCTCGACGGCCGCCGCCTCGGCGGTGCCGTCGCTTGGCACGTGACTCCGGCGGACAGGAGGCGTCGCCCGCCCCGCGGCGGGGGCGTCGGACCCCGTCGCCGGGCCCGAGGCCCCGCCCTTGGTCATCGTCATGGCTGCCTGCCCCTTCCTCGATGTGCCATCGGCCCGGCTCGCTGACGCGACCCCGTCCGACACAACGAAAAACCCTCGCCGCCCGGCGAGGGTCCCTTCGGTCTTCGGTGGTCTGCGCGCTAGCGGCGCTCGTCCCTCCGCGTCCCTCCGTTCTCCCGCCGGGAGCCGGTAATCAGCGCAAGAAGGCTGTCCAGCCCAAGGAGGAGCGAGCGAAGAAGCCCGAGGAGCGATACGTCGACGAGACCAGCGTCATGCACGGGCATCGGCACGCGCCGCCCGTCGGATCGAATCACGACGGCGACATGGCGGCGGTCTTGTCCGTTGAACAGGCCCACTGATCTCCGTTCCGCTGTGCCCGCACGGTGTCCCGCGTGGTCACGGCACTATAGCAGCCACGGTCAATGCTGACCGAAGCGGCGTTGCGACGACCATGCCCGGTAGGTCGGGCGACCTTGCATCCCCCGATCGTCCTGCGTTGGGCGACAGCACTCGTCTCATCCGGGCCGCGACGGCACGTCGACCGGCATGCAGCAGCGGGCCGGAATCGCGAACGGCCGTCAGGGTCGACGGCCGTACGTCGCGAGGCGGCGATCGTGCCGCGAGTGGTCAGAGCCAGCGGTGGCCGAGAACCGGTCCGATCGGTGGCTCACTCGCCGAGGAAGCGTCGGGTGGTCCGACAGGCATGGTGACCATCGAGGGTCACCAACGCATGCCGGCGCCCAGGCTCAGGGCCATGGTCGCAAGCAACGAGATGGCCATGGTGAAGCGCGCCAGGTTCGCCTTCACGTTCTACTCCTCAGTACCGGCTGCGCTCGCGATCCCGGCGACCGGGCGGCCTCCCCGCGGTGGGAGATCCCTGGCTTTGCGTCCCCGCCTCGCGGCGGGTTTGCCCTGGACGGTCCTGCGAACGAGGAACGAAGGTTCCTATCAGGACCGTACCGGGCCGATCGGACAGCAGCCATGACGCACAAGTACTGTGTCGCGGTCGCGAGCGAGCTATGTGCCCTCGGTCACCATCGCCCGGTCGTCCGGTCGGCCCATCTCGAGGCCGATCGTGATCGCGATACCGAGCCCGATGAGCACATCGCCGATGCTGAACACGTTGGCAAGGGGGATCCAGGCGGGCAGCGCGAAGATGTCGGTGAGCAGCGCGACCGCGGGCGAGGTCGAGAGGACCGAGTTCGAATATCCGGCGCTGGCTGAGCGCCCGGCCGCGGCCAGAGCGCTACCGCTCGCGGGCATGAAGCCGCCATTGGCAACGATGGCGACCATATTGGCCAGCGCTCCCACCGCCACGAGCCCCAGGGCGCCGAGACGGATGTTGCGCACCACGACGGCCATGACGGCCGCCGTTGAGCCAACGTAGATCGCCACGCCCAGGCTATGGTCGATGCCCCCGAGCGGCGGCGAGAACAGGGCCACCTGGATGAGCATGCCGACCAGGGCAAGCGGCGCCCACCGGAAACGCGCGTCCGCCAGGCGATCGAGCCGGCCGCCGAGGAGCCGACCCGCGAGCAGGCCGATTGCGATGGCGTACAGCAGGAACATCAAGCCAGCGCGCTGAGCGTCGGTGCGGCCACGAGTGCCGGCTCGGAGGGCGCAACGAGCATCGGCGGCGCTGCCCCCCCGATCGCCAGGCCGATCGTATCGGCGTCGACCGGGCGCCCGAGATGAAAGCCCTGACCGTACTGGCAGCCGAGGGCGTTCAGGCGTTCGGCCTGACCGGCCTGTTCGATGCCCTCGGCGACGATCCACAGGCCAAGGGTGTGCCCGAGCGTCACGATCGCATGGGCGAAGGCCCAATCGCTCATGTCCGCATCCGCATCGACGACGAAGTCGCGGGCGATCTTGAGGATGTCGACCGGGAAGCGGTGCAGGTAGCCGAGCGAGGAGTAGCCGGTTCCGAAATCGTCGAGCGCGATGCGGACACCCAGCCCACGCAGGTGATCGAGCTTCGCGATCGTGGCATGTGAGTCCTGGAACATCGCGCTCTCGGTCAGCTCGATGATCAGGCGCTCCGGCGGCAACCCCGTCGAGGCCAGGATCGCCTCGATCTCCGCGATGAATTCGGGCTGTTTGATCTGGACCGGAGAGACATTCACGCTGATCGCCGGGCCGTCGGCCGGCGATGCCCGCAGCCAAGCCGCGGCCTGCGCGCAGGCCTCGGCGGCCACCCAGCGGCCCAGGGCGAGGATCAGTCCGTTCTCCTCCGCAACCGGGATGAACTCGTCGGGCGGGACCAGGCCTCGAACCGGGTGCCGCCAGCGCACGAGGGCTTCCACGGCGACGATGCGGCCCGAGCTGAGCTCGACGATCGGCTGGTAGGCGACAGCCAGCTCGCCCCGCCCGAGGCTGCGGGAAAGGTCGGCCGAGAGGGCCTGGCGCGCGACGATCGCGGCGTGCATCGTGGGGTCGAAGATCGCCACCCGCCGCTTGCCGGCCGCCTTGGCTGTGTACATCGCGACGTCGGCATTCCGCAGCAGCTCGTCCCTTCGACCGATGCCAGCGCGCGCGCTCGCGATGCCGATGCTGCATCCGACGACGATGTCCTCGCCCTGCACGGCGAACGGCGCCTGGAGCGCCGCGATGATGCGATTCGCGACATCGGCCGCGCGGCCCAGGCCGGCGCGCGGACCGAGGAGGATCGCGAACTCATCGCCGCCGAGGCGCGCGGCAACGTCGTCGGCCCGAATGGATCGTGTGACGCGGTCCGCGACGGCGACGAGCAGGCCATCGCCGGCCGCGTGTCCGAAGCTGTCGTTCACGAACTTGAAATCGTCGAGATCCAGGAACAGGACCACGGCGTCGTCGGTGCCTGGCCCGCGTAGCCGATCGTCGACCGCGCTCGAGAGCATGACCCGGTTCGGCAGGCCGGTCAGGGGATCGTGATACGCCTGATGTCGGAGCTCCTCCTTCAGGCGCGAGAGCTCGGCCAACGACTGTTCGAGCTGACCGTTCTCCAGGGCGACTGCGGCCTGGTTGGCGAGGGTCTCGAGCAGGCGCAGGTCGTCGCCGTCGAAGCTCGTGCCCTCCGTGAGCCGGTTGGCGACGATCATCGCCCCAAGAGGGCCCGCATCGCCGGTCAACGGGGCGACCATCGCCTCGCGCACGTGCCGGCCGCCGTCGAGCACGACGGGCGGGCCCGCGAGCAGGGCGTGCCGGTCGCGCAGCAGGCGCTCCCGATCGGGCACTGCGGCTGCCCCGGCGGGCGCCATCGCGACCGGCGGGGCATCGTGCGTGGAGGTCGTCCGGACGTCGGCGGCGAGGGCATCCCGTGCGTACAGCACGACCTCGGCGATCTCGGCCCGGAACATGTTCCGGGCATGATCGAGGAGGGCGACCAGCGCGGCGTCGAGTTGCGGCGAGTGCTGCAGGATGCGACTGGACTGATACAGCAGCTCGAGGCGCTCGTGCTTCTCTCGTTCGGATACGTACGCGCCATACGCCAGGAAGACGACGATCAGGGGCACGATCAATAGCCAAATCGCCGCCGTGTTGACCCACATGACCGACACGGCGAGCAAGGCGAGGCTCGTGTTCGCGAGGGCGACCATGCCGCCGAAGCGCAGCATCTCGGGCAGCTTCTGATATTGCGGGGCGCCACCCGAGAGCGAGATGGCGGTTGCGATGGTCAGAGCGCCAACCCCGCACGCGGCCAGCATCGCGCCGAACGTCGCCAGCCATTCGGGCAGCGAGGGTGGTCCGTGGATCGCGCCGGCGAGCGTGAACACGCCCAGCTCGATCACGCCGATCAGCGCGAAATTGGCGATGTTGAAGGCGACCTTCACCATTGACTGACGGGCGGCGAGCACGAGCACGACGCCGGAGCCCACGAGCATCGCGCTCAGGTACTCGTTGGGCGACACGAAGAACAGTCCGATGACCGCCGGTATCTCGCTCAGCGAGAAGCTGTGCGTCTCGCGACGGTAGTGGACCTGGATCGTCTTCAGTTCCGCAGCGGCGAAGCCGGCTGCCAGCGCCAGCCAGGGCACCTCGACCGGGCGACTCGGGGTGGGCAGCCAGCGAACCACGGCCACGTAGCCGACGACGGCCAGCGCGGCCAGTCCCGCGTTGAAGAGCCAGACGCGAACGGCTTCGACCCGCAGACGGATACGGCCGTTCGCGGGTCCGGACGCAATGAACGATCGTCTGGGCCTGGCCGCGACATGCGCCCGTATGGTCTCGAGCAATCGGTATAAGGGGGACATCTCGTGCTCGGGGATCGGGGTCGACACTACCCTTGCCCTCGGCTAGATCAGATGGGCCGAGTGTGGGTCCCACCTCGTATGGCGACGGGCATCCGAACGTACTCGTCAACCCCTGACCCTGGTACCAGCCTGGACTCTGTCGATCGGATGGGCCGACCGTCTCGACGAGCGCGCTCGGGCAGCACGTGCGGGCCCGGACGCAGGAGCGGTCCCGGATGCAGGGTGCCTTTCGACCCGGACGCAGGGTGCCTTTCATCACTGCCCGCGTGTCGGCGTCGGTGGCCAAATGGAGTCGTGCACCACGTCGTCCCACTCCATCACCTCGGCCACGGACTCGCGGCCACGGTTGTCGGCATCGACGCCGAGCACCGTGCACTGCTGGCTCGAGAAGGTCTGCTCGAAGGCACCGAGGTGCGGCTCGAGGCGGCCGCCCCGCTCGGCGGCCCGGTCGTCGTCGGAATTGGCCGCGCGAGACTCGCCCTGGCGCGTCGCGTCGCCGCTGGGATCACGGTCCGTCCATTGGCCCTCGCCGGATCGACGATCGATTCGAGCGCCCGATGAGCGCGCTGCCGCTCGCCGTCGCCGGGCCTGCGACCGGACGGACGGCGACCGCGTTCGACGACCGGTCGGTCGCCCCCGTCGTGGCCCTCATCGGGCGCCCGAACGTCGGCAAGTCCACGTTCCTTGGTCGCGCCAACGGGTCATTCGTCGAGACGGCGAACGCGCCGGGCACGACGGTTCTTGCCGAGCGGCGGTGGCTGCCGCGAACACCCGGCGCTGCATCCCCTGGCCGGGCGGACAGAGTGTGGCGCCGTACACCAAAGGACCCGCACCGACGCGGCGACGGAATATGGCTGGTGGACCTACCCGGGACGAGCTCGCTCGTCGATACACCCGTCGGCGAGGCGCCATTCTGGCGTGACCTCGTCGCCGCGCAGCCGGACGCCATCCTCGTCGTCGTCGACGCCGGCAACCTCGCCCGTCATCTGCCGCTCGTGCTGGCCTGCCGCGACCTGGGCTTGCCGGTTGTCGTCGCCGCCAACCTGGCCGACGAGGCGCGTGCCCGAGGCGTGGACATCGACTCGGGACGTCTGTCGCAACTGCTGGCCGCGCCCGTGCACGTGACGGTGGGTCGCACGGGGAGCGGCGTCGCGGCGGCGGTCAGCGATGCGGCTCGTCTCGCCCGGCAGCGGCGGCGCGTGCTCGACGGCGCCTCACCCCAGGCCACAAGCCCGGCCTCTGTCTACCCGATGGGCCTCGAGCTCGAGCTCGCCGCCGGATCGCGCGAAATCTTCGCCGAGGCCGCGACCGAGGCTCCTCGGTCGCTCGGCGCCGCGGTGCTCAGCGACGGCATCCCGGGGCTCGTGACGAAGGGCGCGATCTCGGCACGTGGGGCCGCGAGCCTGCGACTCGCGGACCGCCTCGAGGCAGCTCGGTGGCAGCTCGGCGCGGCCTGGGCGGCGCAGGTCGAGCTGCACGTCGCCGGCGACGGTCCATCCATCACGAACGCCGAGCGGGCGACACGGCTGGCGACCCGTCCCTGGCCAGGTCTGCCGCTGTTCGTGGCGGTGACGCTGGCCGCGTTCGGGACGATGCTGCTCGTCGGGGGCTGGCTGTCGGCCGTCCTCGGCTCGGCATGGTCGTCGCTCGTGAGCCCGGCGCTGTCAGCGACGGTCCACATGGCGGTGCCCCAACCGGCGCTCGCGGCGACGGTGCTGTGGGCGCTCGACGGCGGTCTCTTCGGACTCGTGTCCATCGGCGTGCCGTACGTCCTGACGTTCTACGTGCTGCTCGCGGCGCTCGAGGATTCGGGCTACCTCACGAGCGCCGCCGTGCTCACCGACCGCCTGTTCAACGCCTTCGGACTACCGGGCCGGGCGGCGATCCCCCTCCTGGCCGCGGCAGGCTGCAACGTGCCCGCCATCTACGGAACGCGCGTGCTCGCGACCCGGCGTGAGCGGTTGCTCGCGTCCTTCCTGATCACGATGACGCCGTGCTCGGCGCGCTCGGCCGTCGTTATCGCCGCGGTGGCGCCGTTCGCCGGTCCGGCGGCCGCGCTGGCGGCGTTCGGCGTCGTGGCCGGCCTCACGATCGTCGGCGCGGTGCTCGCGAACCGGATGGTGCCCGGCCGCCAGCCGGCGCTCGTGCTCGAGCTTGCACCGCTCCGCCGCCCGATCCCGAGCCAGGTCATCGGCAAGGCATGGTCCCGCTTCCGGGACTTCATTCGCCAGGCGGCGCCGGTGATGCTGGCGGGCTCGCTCGTCCTCGGCGCCCTGTACGAAACGGGCGCCGTCTGGGGCCTTACCGGCGTGCTCGATCCGATCGTCCACGGCTGGCTGGGATTGCCGGCCGTGGCCGGGCTGGCGCTGGTGTTCGCCTTCCTGCGCAAGGAGCTGGCGCTCCAGCTCCTCGTGGCACTGGCCGTCGTGCAGCTCGGGGCCGGCGCCCAGAGCCTCGGGGCATTCATGTCGCCCGGACAGCTGTTCGTGTACGCGATCGTGACGTCGGTCTCGGTTCCGTGTGTCGCGACGCTCGCGGCACTCGGCGGCGAGTTCGGCTGGCGGGCGGCGGGCACGATGAGCGCGGCCACGCTCGGCATCGCCCTGGTGTCCGGCGGTCTCCTGGCCCGCCTGATCGGAATTGCCTGACGATCGCTCAGCCCGCGCTCCTCGACGCGGCCGTCGCGATCGTCACGTCGGATCGCCTCGGGCCCGATGACGCGGACGCCCTGCTCGGTCCGTGGCCGTCGGTCACCGAGGGCCGCCCGGTCGATTGAGGTTGGCCCGGTCGCCGGCCGGATGGTTCCGATGTCTCTGTTACGCTTCCCGACCGATCCCGTCCAACGAACAGTCGCGAGCGCCATGAACGAGTCTCGGGCCGAGTCCCGCCCACGCACGATCGTCGAGAAGATCTGGGACGACCACGTCGTCGGCCAGGATCCGGGCGCGCCGGCCATCCTCGCGATCGACCTTCACCTCGTGCACGAAGTCACCTCGCCCCAGGCGTTCACGGGCCTTCGCCAGCGAGGCCTGTCCGTGCGGCATCCGGAACGCACCGTCGCGACCGCCGACCACAGCGTCCCGACCCTCCCGCGTCATCTGCCCATCGCCGACCCGATGGCCGCGGCACAGGTCGCCCAGCTGACCGAGAACTGCCGCGAGTTCGGGATCCCGTTGCACGGCATCGGGTCGCCCCACCAGGGCATCGTGCACGTCATCGGCCCGGAGCTGGGGCTCACCCAACCGGGCATGACAATCGTGTGCGGGGACTCTCACACGGCGACCCACGGCGCCTTCGGCGCACTCGCCTTCGGCATCGGGACGAGCGAGGTGGAGATGGTGCTCGCCACGCAGACCCTGCTCCAGCGCCGGCCGAAGACGCATGAGGTCAAGGTCGAGGGCCGGCTCGCACCAGGCGTCAGCGCCAAGGACATCATCCTCGCCCTGATCGCGAAGATCGGCGTCGGGGGCGGGACCGGCCACGTCTTCGAGTACCGCGGCGAGGCCATCCGGGCGCTGACGATGGAACAGCGCATGACGATCTGCAACATGTCGATCGAGGGCGGCGCCCGGGCCGGGCTCGTGGCCCCCGACGACGCGACGTTCGACTTCCTCGCGGGCCGGCCGCACGCCCCGCACGGCCACGCCTGGGACGCCGCGGTCGAATCGTGGCGGCGCCTGCCCACCGACGACGGCGCGGTCTTCGACCGCTCGATCACGATCGATGCCGACGCGCTCGAGCCGATGGTCACGTACGGCACCAACCCAGGCATGGGCATCCCGATCACCTCGAGGGTGCCGGATCCGGACCAGGCCGCCGACGCCTCAGCCCGCCGAGCGCTCGAGCGCGCACTCGACTACATGTCGCTCACGCCAGGACAGCCGATCCTGGGCCAGAAGGTCGACGTCGTGTTCGTCGGCTCGTGCACGAACGGCCGCATCAGCGACCTGCGCCTCGCGGCCGCGGTGCTCAAGGATCGGCGCGTCGCCGATGGCGTCCGGATGATGGTCGTGCCGGGCTCCGAAGAGGTGAAGCGGCAGGCCGAGGCAGAGGGCCTCGGCGCGATCTTCCGGGCCGCCGGCGCGGAGTGGCGCGAGGCCGGTTGCTCGATGTGCATCGCGATGAACGGCGACCAGCTGACGCCCGGCCAGTACGCCATCAGCACGTCGAACCGCAACTTCGAGGGACGCCAGGGCGCCGGTGGACGGACCTTCCTGGCCAGCCCGCTCACAGCCGCGGCGTCGGCGATCGCCGGAGTCGTGACGGATCCGCGCACGCTGCCCGGCATCGAGACCACGGTCGGGATCGGAGGGCGCTGATGGCCGCGGGGTTCACGACCTTTACGAGCAAGGTCATCCCGTTGCCGGCCGAGAACGTCGATACGGATCAGGTCGTGCCGGCTCGCTACCTCAAGGTCACGGACAAGGCCGGCCTGCGCGACGCGCTCTTCCACGACTGGCGCTACGAGCAGGACGGTGGAGTTCGCGAACCACTGTTTGTCATGGATCGACTGGCCATGGCCGAGCGCCGCATCCTGCTCGTCGGCGACAACTTCGGGACGGGCTCCTCCCGCGAGCATGCGGCCTGGGCACTCACGGCCTGGGGCATCCGGGCGATCATCTCGACGTCGTTCGCGGACATCTTCCGGAACAACGCGCTCAAGAACGGGTTGCTCCCGATCGTGTTCGAGCCCGAGCGCCATCGCCAGCTGCTCGAGCTCGTGGAGGCCAACCCCGACGTCGAGCTGACCGTCGATCTGGCCGGTCAGGTCATCCACCTGCCGGGCGACGAGGATGTGCCGTTCGAGGTCGACCCGTTCGCCAAGACGATGCTGCTCGCGGGAACCGACGAGATGGGCTACCTCCAGTCGAAGCTGCCCGAGATCGTGGCCTGGGAGGCCCGCCACCCGGCCCGCGTCGACACGCTCGCGCGAGCCGGCTGAGCCGAGGGCATCGCGAGCGGCCGGCCGGGCCCAGGGAACCGGTCAGGAGCACGGGACGTCAGCCGGCAATGACACGCCAGCCCGCCCGACGGCTCATTGGTCGCGCGCCCGTGCTTCTCACGGCCGTGCTGCTCGTGACCGGCTGTGCCGGTGCGGCCGGAGACCCGGCCTCGACCAACGGAGGCAGCGGTCCGGGCGCCGCGGCCCCCGGGGCCCCCGGGGCGAGCCCCATCCAACACGGCGGCGGCACCGGTTCGGATCCTGGCGACGGCACCATCGGCTCGCCGGTCCAGCCCGGCGGGGGCGCGATCATCCCGGGCCAACCCAAGCCGTCGATCGTCGAACCACGGCCCGGCCGGCTCAACCCGCATGACGTCGGCATCAGCATGCTCGAGGCACGCGTCGAAGGTAGGCACGTGTGGATCCGGGCCAGCTGGTGGAGCGGGGTGGCCCCATGCTCTGTCCTCGACTCGGCCACCGCGGAGGCGTCCGGACAGGCATTCACGGTTCGTGTTCGTGAGGGCGCCGACGTCCTGGATTCCGCGTGCATCGACATTGCCCAGTACAAGGCGACCGTGATCGACCTTGGCGAGCTCGAGGCCGGGACGTACACGGTCCGGCCGGCAGATGGCGACGCGCAGGCTATCACCGTCGACGTGAGCTAGGGGCGCAGACGCCACCTGACTGCGGCCCGGACCGCCGGTGCGGTGCGGCCAGCCAGTCCCGCCCTCCGGCACGCGAGAGGCCCGCAACCGACGGCCACGTGGCTCGTCCGCGATACTTGGCGTCGGTGAACGTCCTCGACGCCGTCCTGCTGCTGCTCGTGGTCGTCGCGGGACTGGTCGGTCTGCGCTCGGGCGCCGTTCCCCAGCTCGGTGGCCTCATCGGGGCCGTTGCCGGCGGCGGACTCGCGCTGCTGGCCCTGCCGAACGTGCTCGGCCTGCTCGAGCAACTCGATCCCCAGGTTCGCGCCTATGCCGTCCTGGCAAGCTTGTTGTTCGCGATCTCGGTCGGCGAGACGATCGGCTCGACGGCCGGCCAGGCGCTCGCCCGGTCCATGCACGGCGGCGTCGCGGGCGCGCTCGACCAGGTCGGAGGCGGTCTGATCGGCCTCGCCCAGGGTGTCCTCATCGCGTGGCTCGCCGGAGGCCTGCTCGCCGCCGGCCCGATCCCACGCCTCTCGTCGCTGGCCCAGACCTCGACGATCGTCCGTGGCCTGGCGAGCGTTCTGCCGCCGCCGACGGACGTGGCCGCCGATCTATCGCGTGTGCTCGACGCCACCGGCCTGCCCGACGTCTTCGTCGGCCTCGAGCCGCTCCCGGCGCCGCCGGTCGCATTGCCCAGCGATCCCGAGACCCGCGCGATCGGCGCGGACGCGACCCCGTCGACGGTGCGGGTCACGAGCGCGGCATGCGGCTTCACGTTGACTGGAACGGGGGTCGTCGTGGCGCCACACTACGTGGTCACCAATGCGCATGTCATTGCCGGGTCCCGGACGACCCGAGTCGAGCTCGGGCGGGACGTTCACGACGCCACGGCCGTGCTGTTCGATCCGGAGCTCGACGTGGCGCTCCTCGACGTGCCTGATCTCGACACGCCCAGCCTGCGCTTCGCGACCTCGGATCCGGCGCGGGGCTCCGCCGGCGCCGCGCTCGGCTTCCCTCTTGGCGGCCCCCTGACCGTGGTGCCCGCGGCGGTCGCCCGTGGCCTGACAGCGACCGGCCGAGACATCTACGACCAGTCGCGTGTCACGCGCGACGTGCTCGAGCTCAACGCCCAGATCGAACGGGGCGACAGCGGCGGGCCGTTCGTGCTCGCGGACGGGACGATCGGTGGGCTGGTGTTCGCGCAGGCCAAGAGCGACGCGAGCGTCGGCTACGCCCTCTCGCCCGTGTCGGTCGCGACCCGCATCGCGCCGGCCGTTGGCCGCACGGGCCACGTTGACACGGGCGCATGCATCCGGTGACGGCAGGCGAGACGCGAACGTCGATCGGCAGGAGGCCGGCGTGACCCATACCGAACAGATGGATCGCTCCTCGGAACTCGCGGCCGCGGCCGATGCGTACTGGCAGGCGTTCCTCGAGTTCGACCCGACCTTCGCCACCTCGCTCGGCGATCGACGCTTCGACGACCGTCTCGAGGCGAGGTCACCCGGCGCGGTCGACGCTCAGCGCCGCCGCCTCATCGCGATCGCCGACACGGTCGCCGACCGGCCCGGCGCGGGACTCGAGACAGGCCAACCAGAGCCCAACGGCCCGATCGCGACGAACGACGTCGAGGATCACATCACGCGGGCCGAGCTGCGGACCGTGATCCGCGCCGATGTGGCCGTCCTCGACGCCGACCTCGTCGCGTTCACGGTGGACCCGATCGAGGGGCCGCATGTGCTCGCTCATGACATCGCCGGGTACCAGCGTGTCGAGACGCCCACCGACGCCGCGGCACTCGTCGCCCGCTGGCGCGCGATGGGACCCTGGATCGACGAGCACATCGCGAACCTGCGACGGGGCCTCGAGACCGGCCGCCGACCGGTCCGGGCGCCGGTCCTGGCCACGATCGCCGGGCTCGACGAGGTCATGGCGATTCCGGATGTGGACAGCGCCCTCCTCGCCCCGGCGCGCGCGGCCCACCCTGACTGGCCGGCGGCCGATACGGAGCGGTTCCGGCAGGCAGTACGGACGGCGGTCGACGACGTCGTGCGACCTGCGTTCCGGCGCTTGCGCGCGTTCCTCTCGGACGACGTGCTGCCCGTCGCCCGGTCGGACGACCAGCCCGGACTCGGCCGTCTCGAGGGCGGCGCGGCGACCTATCGATCGCTCGTGGCCGTGCACACCTCGCTGGCCATCGGCCCCGACGAACTGCACGCAACCGGCATGCGCGAGATCGAACGAATCGATCGGGAGTTCGTCGAGCTTGGTCGTCGCACCCTCGGAACGACGACCCTGCCGGCGACGCTCGAGCGGCTGCGCTCGGATCCCGCACTCCATTTCGGATCCCGGGAGGACGTGCGCATGGCCGCCGAGCGGTCACTCGCGCGCGCCCGCGAGGCGATCCCGGCCTGGTTCGGCCGGCTACCCCGAGCTGAGTGTGTGGTCGTGCCGATGGGACCGCACGACGAGGAGCACTCGACCATTGCCTACTACCGGCAGCCCGCGCCGGACGGATCGCGCCCCGGCGAGTACCGGATCAACACGTTCGCCCCGGAGACCCGGCCCAGGTACGAGGCCGAGGCACTCGCATTCCATGAGTCGATCCCGGGCCACCACCTCCAGATCGCGATCGGCCAGGAGCTCGAGCGGCTGCCCGACTTCCGTCGCCATCTGGGCCCGACCGCGTTCTTCGAAGGCTGGGGCCTGTACACGGAGCGACTGGCCGCGGAGATGGGCCTGTACACGGGCGAGCTGGACAACTTCGGCATCCTGTCGTTCGATGCCTGGCGGGCGTGTCGCCTGGTCGTCGACACGGGCATGCACGCCTTCGGCTGGACACGCGGCCGCGCCATCGACTTCATGCGCGAGCACACCGCCCTCGGGCTCAACAACATCGCAAACGAGGTCGACCGCTACATCGTCTGGCCCGGCCAGGCGCTCGCATACAAGGCCGGTCAGCTCGAAATCCTGCGGCTGCGCGCCGATGCCGAGGCAGCGCTCGCGTCCCAATTCGAGGTGCGAGCCTTCCACGACACCGTCCTGGGCAGCGGTGCCGTCTCGATGGCGACGCTCGCCGAGCTCGTCGCGGGCTACACGGCGCGGGCCGCTTCCGGCTAGTCTGGGCCGGCGCCCGTCAGGACAGCGCGTCCGGCTCGAGCCGTCGGACACGCTGCGCCAGCGCCTCGAGCACCGCGATCCGAACGTCGGGAAAATCCGAGATGAGGGTGAGGAACTCGGGTCGTGCGAGGACGAGCAGGCGCGACGCGCGCTGCACCGTGGCCGTCGCACTGCGAGGGCCGCGATCGAGCAGCGCGATCTCGCCCAGGAAGTCCCCGGGGCCCAGGGTCGCGAGGACCCGGCCGTCGCGCTCGACCACAACCGCTCCATCGAGGATCAGGAAGAACTCCTGGCCGAGCTCGCCCTGGCGCATCAGGACGCGCCCGGCCTCGACATCGATCTCGTCGGTCAGCTGCGCCACCTCGTTGAGGCTCGAGCCACCGAGCCTCGAGAACAACGGCACTCGCCGCAGCACGTCCTGCTTCTGGGTCATGGCGGACTCCCTCACTCCCGGTCCCGGCTCGGAGCATAGCGGGCACGGCACGGCTTGGCACGCCACTCCTCGAGCGCGCCATTCGTCGTGGCGCCTGCCCCTCGGCCTACACTGGAGGGTGCCAGTGCCTGCACCGTTCCCAGCCGAGGACGCATGCCGATGCCGCATCCCTACGAGCAACCCAGCGATCCCGCGAAGCGCCACAGCGCCGCGCTGACCGACGGCCCCGATCGGGCCGCCGCGCGCGGCATGCTCAAGGCGATCGGCTTCAGCGACGAGGACCTGGCGAAGCCGATCGTGGGCGTGGCGCATGCCTGGATCGAGACGATGCCGTGCAATTACAACCATCGGCGTCTTGCCGAACAGGTCAAAGCCGGCATCCGGGCGGCAGGCGGCACGCCCATGGAGTTCAGCACGATATCGATCAGCGACGGCGTGTCGATGGGCAGCGAAGGCATGAAAGCGAGCCTCGTCAGCCGCGAGGTCGTGGCGGACTCGATCGAGCTCACCGCCCGCGGTCACCTGTTCGACGGGCTCGTGTGCATCACCGGCTGCGACAAGACCACGCCCGGCGCGGTCATGGCCCTGGGCCGGCTCGACATCCCGGGCATCGTTCTGTACAGCGGCACGATCTACCCGGGCACGTACCGGGGCCAGCGCAACGCCACCGTCGTGACGATCTTCGAGGCGATCGGTGCGTACCGGGCGGGCACGATCAGTCTCGACGAGCTGTACGAGGTCGAGAACGCCGCGTGCCCCGGGCCGGGCGCCTGCGGTGGCCAGTTCACGGCCAACACGATGAGCACGATCGTCGAGTTCCTGGGCCTGTCCCGCGCCGGCGCCAACGGCATCCCGTCCGAGGACCCGGCCAAGGACGATGCCGCGCGGCAGACCGGTGAGCTCGTCATGGATCTGGTCCGGAACGACGTGCGACCCTCGAGGTTCGTGACCAGGGCCGCCGTCGAAAACGCGATCGCGTCGATCGCCGCCACGGGCGGCTCCACGAACGGCGTCCTCCACCTGCTCGCGATCGCGCACGAATTCGGCATCCCGCTCGACATCGACGACTTCGCCACGATCGCCGACCGGACGCCGATCGTCGCCGACATGCAACCCGCCGGCCGCTACACGGCGGCCGACATCCACGATGCCGGCGGGGTCGCGCTGGTCATGCGCGAGCTCTTGAAGCGCGACCTGCTCCACGGCGACGCGCCCACCGTCGACGGACGGACGCTGGCCGAGGTCGCGGCCGACGCGCACGAGACGCCCGGCCAGCGTGTCGTCGTCCCCATCGAAACGCCGATCAAGCCCATCGGCGGGCTCACGATCCTGCATGGCAGCCTGGCGCCCGACGGCTGCGTCATCAAGCTGGCCGGTCACGAGCGGCGCCTGCATCGCGGGCCGGCGCGCGTGTTCGATTCGGAACAGGCCTGCTACGCGGCGGTGCGGGCCCAGGAGATCAAGCCCGACGACGTCGTCGTGATCCGCTACGAGGGCCCGGTCGGTGGACCGGGCATGCAGGAGATGCTGAGCGTGACCGCGGCGCTCGTGGGCGAGGGGCTGGGCGACAGCGTGGCGCTGCTGACCGATGGCCGCTTCAGCGGCGGGACCCATGGCCTCATGATCGGCCACGTGGCCCCCGAGGCCGCCCTCGGGGGCCCGATCGCGCTGGTCCGCGACGGCGATCCCGTCGTCATCGACGTCGATCGGCGTGCCCTCGATCTCGAGGTCGACGCTGCGGAGCTGGCCCGGCGCCGACTGGAGTGGCGGCCGCCGGCGCCCAACTATCCCAGCGGCGTGATGGCCAAGTACGCGGCGCTCGTCAGCTCGGCCTCACGGGGCGCGGTCACGACCGGCGAGCGATTGAGCGCGGCCATGGACGCCCGGGCCGTCCTCGGCTCGGCCGCAAACGGTGGCCGTTCCTCGACGAGCACGCCGAGGAGCGAGCCCGAGCCGGTGCGCTGAGGCATGCCGCCGACGAAGCCCGGCCCCATCGGGTTCCGCATCTCGCCCATCGCATCCCGCGGAATTGACTGGCCGAAGCTCGATGCGACCTGGGCACGTGCGGGACAGCTGTCGGTGTTCGACGCCGGCTGGATGAGCGATCACCTGAGCGACGCCAGTCGAGAACGAGGCGGTGGTGCCTTCGAATCGCTGACGACGGCGGCGGCCCTGGCTCATCGCGTGCCCGGCAAGTGGATCGGCATCGCCGTGCTGTCGAACACGTTCCGGCATCCGGCCGTGCTGGCCAAGGCGGCTACGGTGCTCGACAATGCGACCGCCGGACGCTTCATCCTGGGCCTCGGCGCGGGCTGGCACGTCGGCGAGCATGGGGCGTTCGGTGTGCCCCTGCCGCCGATGCCGGAACGCTACGACCAGTTCGAGAGCGCCATCAAGGTCCTGCACGCGCTGTTCTCCGAGGACGCACGGACCGAGCCGGGGGTCAGCCTGGAAGACGCGTTCTATCCCCTGCACGACGCCACCCTGGAGCCCGGACCCGTGCGACCGGAGGGTCCGGCTCTGTGGCTGGGCGGTCAGAAGCGTCGCGGCATCGGGCTGGCGGTTCGCTACGCCGAGGGCTGGCCAATGCCCGGCAACCAGGCCAACAACGTCGCCTATTTCACCACCAAGCGCGACGAGATTCGACGTGCGCTCGACGCGGCCGGTCGCGACCCGTCGTCGTTCACCTTTGCCGGGCAGGTCAACGTCGAGCTCTCGGCCGGTGGGCTGCGCGAGGCGCGTGGGATTGCGCAGGACTTCGCCCGCGCCGGGGCAGACCACGTGATTATCGGCGTGCCCGGCACATCCGGCCCCGACGGCCTGGTTGCGATGGCGCGCGAGGTCGCGCAGCCGCTCCGCGAGATCCTGAACTGAGGCGGGTCGTGTGCCGATGAGGGACGATCGCAGCGGCCAAGTCCTGGAGCCGGATCGGGTCGAGACCGGGCGGGACGGTTCCGGGGCCCCACAGGGCGACACCGTCGGCCCGGACGAGGCTGTCTCTGGCCAAGGGCGGGCAGCAGCGTCGAGCGATACGTCGCGCGCGACTCGTGAGTCACTCCGGCCCGATCCGGAGCGCTATGACGCGGCGCGCAACGCGCTGGCTCGGGCGCGCGGGCTGGGCGCGCCATACATCGCCGGCGGCGAGGACGCCGATCCTGACTCGAGCGACCGAGAGAATTGACTCTACGGCCGGCTGCTGATCCTGATGATCGTGGCCATCGTCGGCATATCGCTGCTGTTCACGCTGATCGCGATCGCCACTGGCCACATCGGCTTCGACAGCCCGTAACTCGGCGATCGGGACCGCCGCGGCGGGTGATCGCGCCGGCGGATCCGGCGGGCCGCCGCCCGGGGCCGAAGCCGGCGGGACGTCAGCCGCCGGAGCGCCGGATCAACCGGCCCCGCCTGCTGATGGCGTGCGTGGCAAGCGCCGCCACCCCCATGGCGATGACGGCGCGCTCGGCGGGCGGCAGAGGCCGCATCGCGGACAGGAATTGATCCGCTCGTGCCCGATCCACCATGCGCAGCAGGGCCTTGCCGCGGAGCGTCAGGTCGAGGGAGCGCTGGCGCCGGTCCTCAACCTCCTCGCGACGCTCCACCAAGCGCCGCCGAACGAGGCCATCCACGAGTCGCGACGTTGCGGAGGGCGAGCGACCGAGCGTGTCGGCCAGATCTGAGATCGTCGTGACTCCGCCGTCCGCCAAGACGTACAGCGCGGCCAGCTGCGTGAAACCGAGCCGCAGCTCGCCGAGCTGCGACGCGAACCCGACCACGAGCTCGCGCCACAGAGCGCGGCCCATCGCGACCCGCTCCGAGATCTCACGTGGGTTCGTCGTCCGGGTGCCGGCCATGACCACCGGCAGGGTCAGGTCCGCCTCGAACATCCGGGCGATCGTTCGACGCGATTTGGCATGTCGCGTGGGCCGGAGCTGGATCGGCGTGCGGGTGGTCGAGCGCTCAGTGGCCATCGAGCGCGAGCGTATCGGAGCCTCCCGTTCCGTGCAACATTGCACACGCCCCACGCTCAGGGCCCCTTTCGGCGGCTAGTCTGTCGAGAATGTCTTTCCCCCGATACGCCCTGGTCTTCCCCGGTCAGGGTTCTCAAAGCGTGGGCATGGGCCGGGCCCTCGCGAGCGCCTCGACCGCCGCCGCCGTCGTCTTCGAGCGCGCAGACGCAGCGCTCGGCGAGCCGATCAGCCGGCTCGCGTTCGAGGGGCCCGAAGACGAGCTGAACCGCACCGAGCATGCCCAGCCGGCCCTGCTCGCCGCGTCGGTCGCATACCTGGCGGCCATTCGCGAGCGCTGGCTGGCCGACGGCCTCGAGCCTCCCGCGGCGCTGTTCGCCGCCGGCCACTCGATGGGTCAATACAGCGCGCTGGTCGCGAGTGGCGCGCTCGAACTCGAGGACGCGTTGCGGCTCGTCCGGGATCGTGGACGGTTCATGCAGGCATCGGGCGCCGGTCACGAGGGCCGCATGGCGGCGATCATCGGTCTCGACGACGCACATGTCGACGAGCTCCTGGCGATCGGCTCCCGGGCCGGCATCCTCACGCTGGCCAACCGCAACTCACCCGGCCAGATCGTGCTCTCGGGCGAACGACCGGCAGTCGAGGCGGCATGCGTCGCCGCACGCGAACTCGGCGCCAAGCGGGCGATCGAGCTGCCGGTGTCCGTCGCCGCGCACTCACCGTTCATGGGCGACGCGGCCGCGGCGATGCGAGAGCGGTTGGCCGCGGTCGACGTCCGCGATCCGTCGCCGCCGCTGTTGGCCAACGCCGACGCCCGCCCGATCGCGACCGCGGAACAAGTGCGAGCCGAGCTGGTCGGCCATCTCACGACCGGCGTCGACTGGGTCGCCGCCGTCGAGGCGATGGTCTCGGCCGGCGTCGCCACCTTCATCGAGGTCGGACCGGGCCGGGTCCTGACCGGGCTCATCAAACGCATCGCACCCGCGGTCGAGACGTTCCCGACCGAGGATCCCGCGGCGCCCGACCGTCTCGCCGTGCCATTCGCGGCGGCCGCGCCCGCCTGAGCAACCCGGAGGACAGCACCGCAGTGCGCGCACCCGATTACAACCGCCGAGTCGTCGTCACCGGTCTCGGCGTGGTCAGTCCCGTCGGCAACGACAAAGACACCGCGTGGAACAACCTCATGCGCGGCGTCTCGGGCATCGGCGAGATCACCAAGTTCGACGTCAGCCGCTACGACCAGAAGGCCGCCGGCGAGGTCAAGGACTTCGTCGCGACCGACTGGATGGACGCCAAGGCCGCGCGTCGCAGCGAGGCATCGCTGCACTATGGCGTGGCCGCCGCGAAACAGGCGCTCGCGGACTCCGGGTTCGAGATCACCGACGCCAACCGGACCGAGGTCGGTGTCGTGTTCGGCTCGGGCGCCGGCGGGCAGTCGCTCATGATCGACAACTACAGCGTGCTCACGGAGAAGGGCCCGGGCCGCGTTGCCCCGACGTTCATCGCCAACGCGCTCGTGGATTCGCCGTCGGGCATGATCGCCATCGAGACCGGCGCGATCGGCCACAACATCTGCATCGTATCCGCGTGCGCCACGGGCACGCACAACGTCGCCGAGGGCGCCGAAGCCATCCGGCGTGGCGACTGCATCGCGGTCATCAGCGGCTCGACCGAGATGCCGTTGCTCGAGGTCGGTCATGCCGGCTTCGGAAACATGCGCGGGCTCGGTAATCCGCGGCCGAACGAGCCGATCACCAGCGTCTCGCGGCCGTTCGACGCCACCCGCGACGGCTTCGTGCTGGGCGAGGGTGCCGGATGCCTGTTCCTCGAGGACCTCGAGCTGGCGAAGGCGCGCGGCGCCCGGATCTATGCGGAGGTTGTCGGCTACGGCTCGGCGGCCGACGGCTGGGACATGATCCAGCCCATCGAGGGCGGCAGCGGCTCCGCGCGGGCGATGAAGATGGCCCTCGAGCGGCGCGGGGTGCCTGCCGACGAGGTTGACCTGATCAACCCGCACGGGACCTCGACGCCCCTTGGCGACAAGCGCGAGGCCGAGGCGATCTGGACTGTCTTCGGCGAGCGTTCGGCGGCGGCCCGACGCTCCCTCGCCATCTGCGGCACGAAGTCGATGACGGGCCACATGATGGGCGCAGCCGGCTCGTTCGAGGCCTTCGCCACGGTCATGTCGATCGTCGAGCAGTGCGTGCCGCCGACCATCAACTACCGTGACTTCGACCCCGACTGCGACGTGTGGGTGGTGACCGAGGCCACGCCGCTCTCGATCCGCTACGGGCTGTCGAACAACATCGGCCTCGGCGGCCACAACGGCGCCGTCATCTTCAAGCGCTACGACGGCGACTGATCTGGCGGCATCGCGGCCGGCGACCAACCACCGCCCGAGTCGGCATCGACGGTGAGTGGGCGCCGCCTGCCCGGCGGCGAGTCAGCCTGCGAAGAGCGCGGCGACCCAAGGATCCGCAGTCCAGTGCAGATCGCAGCGAATGATCTCGTGCGCGCCTTCCGGCCGGCTGCCGCGATACGCGGGGCAGCCACCGCAGCGTTCGACGTCGATGTCGCCCCGGCGGGGGCACCACACGCGGCCCGCGGACACGACCGCCTCACGCGGTTGGCGCCGCAGCGACGGCAGATGCATCTCAACGCTCCATTCCGACCCCTGGGTCCCGATCTTGGCCACCGTCAGGATGGGTCCGCCGGGGGCCGCCACGACAGGGACGGATGGCCTGTTCGACGGTTCGTCCGGCTCGGGCCGCGAGTCCCTCTCCCGACGCTCGAGTTGCAGGCAGTCGGCCATCGGGTCAAGTCTGGCCAGGCCACCTTCGGTGGCGCGGTCGTGTCGCTAGAATTCGGGCAGCCCATCGCGTCATCCGAGGTGTTTCGTGCCCCCCAGTCCTGATCCCGCGCGTCGCGCCGTCGTGACCGGCCTGGGGGCCGTCATGCCGATCGGCAACGACTTCCCGACGTACTGGCGCAACCTGGTGGCAGGCGTGACCGGCACGCGTCGCATCCAGAGCTTCGATCCGGCCGGCTTCGAGGTCCAGATCGCGGCCGAGGTCGTCGGCTTCGACCCGACCGTCGCCATGGACCCCAAGATGGCGCGCCGCATGAGCCGCTTCATCCACTTCGCGATGGCGGCCGGCCGCGAGGCCGTCACCGACTCGGGGATCGACTTCGAGGCGATGAGCCAGGACGAGCGCGATCGCGTCGGGGTCGTCGTCAACACGGGCGGCGGCGGCATCGAGGAGATCATCGACGGGACCCATACCCACGACCAGAAGGGCCCGCGTTTCGTGTCGGCATTCGCCATCCCGGCGCTGTCGGGCTCGATGGGCGCGTGCATGCTGTCCATGGCATACGGGCTCACGGGCCCCGCGATGACCCAGGTCGCTGCGTGCGCGACCTCGGTCATCGCGTTCCAGGACGCCCTGCGCCTGATCGCGACGGGCGAATGCGACGTGGTGCTCGCCGGCGGGTCCGAGGCACCGGTCCTGCCCATGGCTGTCGCTGCGCTGGGCAACATGGGCGCTCTGAGCCGACGCAACGACGATCCCGGGCGCGCGTCGCGGCCGTTCGATCGAGACCGGGACGGGTTCGTGCTGGGCGAGGGCGGTGGCGTGGTCGTCGTGGAATTCGCTCGCCCACGCCCGCGATCGCGGTGCGACGCCACTCGCCGAGGTGCTCGGTGGCGGGCTCACGGCCGACGCATATCACATCAGCGCGCCCGAGCCGACCGGGCGTGGGGCGGCTCGGGCGATGACGATGGCCTTGCGCAACTCCGGCGTGGCACCGGACGAGGTCGACTGGATCGTGGCCCACGGCACGTCGACCTCGCTCAATGACACGACCGAGACGCGGGCCATCAAGCAAACCTTCGGCGAGCATGCCGGCCGCGTCGCCGTGAGCTCGCCGAAGTCGATGCTCGGCCACCTGATCGGCGCGGCCGGCATCGCGAGCGCCCTGGCGGCGATCGGCGGCATCCGGGACGGCGTGATCAGCCCCACCGCGAATCTCGAGAATCCCGACCTGCCGGAGTGCGACCTCGACTACGTGCCGCGCGTCGCGCGCTCGGCCAAGGTCGACACGGTCATGGTCAACGGCTTCGGCTTCGGCGGGCAGAACGCCGTCACGATCTTCCGGCGCGTCGTCGACTGATGGGACGACGCCACCGACTCGTCGCAGTCTGGCTCACGGCCTCAGCCGCCGACCCTCGAATGCCTCCAGGCGCGCCACGACATCCTGCTCCAGCGGGATAGGCCGACTGGCCGTGTAGTCGTAGCCGACGAGGACGGCGCTGGCGACTGCGAGCAACCGGGATCGACCGAGATCACTCTCGCCGGCCGTCAGGCGGTGTTCCTGGCTGAAGCTCGAGCGCCCGATCGCGACCGTGCGCGTCTCGACGACGACGCTCTCGCCGAAGAACGTCGGGGAACGGTGGACGATGCGGCTCTCGGCCAGGATGAGGCCGCGTTCCGGATGCCGGCCCGGCACCCAGTCCGGCCCGAGCACGTCCCGCCAGTAGCTCGTCCGGGCGAGCTCGCAATAGGTCAGGTACACGACGTTGTTCACGTGGCCGAGGGCGTTGGTGTCGCGCAGCCGGACCTCCACCTCGCGCCGGTGACGGAACTCCCCGGCGAGGTCGCGCGGGTCGGACGGGACGTCGACCCGGGACGGGGCTTGGCTGGGCACGGGCGCTCCTGCTGCGGTGTGCCGAGGATACGTCCGGCTAGGGGCATCGGTGTGTCGGTCGCCCGTGGCGAGCCCTACACTGCCCGGGTGCGTCCGCTCGTCGTCGACGTCGTGCCCTCGCCGTTCGGCCCGGTCCACCTGGCGGTGAGCTCGGTCGGGGTCGTCGCGCTCCAGTTCCGCACCACGCTCGAGACGCTGCGTCGCGAGCTTGGAACCGTCGACGGCGAGCGCCCGAGCCAGGACGACGACGGGCGGCCAATGTCCGCGGCTGGGATCATGTTTCAGCGGGCCGCCCGGCAGCTCGGCGAGTACTTCGCCGGCCATCGCAGGGACTTCGACCTGGCCCTCGATCCGCCACAATGCTCGGCCTGGGATCGTCGCGTCTTCGACGGCGTGCGCTCGATCCCGTTCGGCGCCGTCACGAGCTACGGTCGACTGGCCCGCCGCATTGGGGCTCCGGGCGCCGCGCGAGCTGCGGGCGGCGCGGTCGGGCGCAATCCGATCGGCCTGCTCATTCCGTGCCATCGCGTCATCGCCGGTGACGGGACGATCGGTGGCTATGGCGGTGGCTGGTATGGATCGCGCGAGGAGCAGCTGAAGCTCAAGCGGGCGTTGCTGACGCTCGAAGGCGTTACGCTCCCGGCACGCGACCTGCTCGGGGACCCGGGCCTGGACGCGAGCGCGTGAGCACGCTCGCAGCGTACCGGCGTCTGCTCGGCAACGGACCGCTGACGCGCCTGCTCGTGGGCGAGTTCGTGTCCTCGATCGGCGACTGGCTGTACCTGGTCGCCCTGCTCGTCGTCGTCGCCCGCGAGAGCGGCGACCCTGTCCTGCTCGGCATCGTGGGCGCGGCCCGAGTCCTGCCGTACGTCATCCTCTCGGTACCGGCCGGCATCGCCGCGGACCGCTTCGAGCGCCGCTTCGTGCTGCTCACCACCGACGTCGCGCGGGCGGTGATCATGCTCGTGTTGGCCTGGCTGGTCGCGGTCGACGGACCGCTCGTCGCGATCGTCGCGCTCGCGATCCTGGCCACCTGCTTCTCGACCTTCTTCGGGCCGACGATCGGCGCCTACCTACCCACGCTCGCTCGAGACGAGCATGAGCTGGGCCCGGCCAACTCGGCCTGGGCGACCCTCGACAATCTGGCCTACATCGTGGGCCCCGCGGTCGCCGGCCTACTCATCGCCACGAGCGGGCTGACGCTCGCCTTCGCCCTCAATGCGGCATCGTTCACGCTCGTCATTGTCGTGCTGTGGAGCATGCCGTCGCGCGCGTCGACCGCTGCCGCTCCCGGCCCGGGCCCGGGCCCGGGCCCGAAGTCGAGTGTTGCCGCGGCGAGCGCCCCCTCGGCGGGAACCGGGGCATCGGTCGCCGGCGGGGCGGGCATGCTCGCGTTGGCCACGGAGCCGGGTGGCGAGATCGGTACACCGGGCGCCTCGGCGACACTCGGCACGCTCGCGCCGATCGGCACCACGCCGGGCGTCGAGGCGGGCGCGTCCGAGTCGCCGGAGACGGCGGAAGGGCCCCGTAACGCGGCCAGCGCCAGGCCACGGCAACTCGGCCCGATCGTCGCCCTCGCTGCGCTCGACAGCACCACGAGTGCGGTCTTCGGCGGCCTGGGCGTCCTGACCGTCGTCCTCGCGAGCGAATCGCTCGGCACCGGCGACGAGGCCACGGGCGTGCTCAACGCCGCGATCGGCGTCGGCGGGCTCATCGGGGCGCTGATCGCGGGCGTCCTCGTGCTGCGGGCGCGCTCGGCTCCCCCGCTGCTGGCGGGCTCGCTCGTGCTCGCGATCGGGCTCGCCGGGCTGGCCGCATCGGTCGGTGCGCGGAGCTTGCCCATCGCGTTCCTCGCGCTCGCCGTGGCCTCGGTCGGTAGCCTGGTGGTCGAGGTTCTCGGCACGACCCTCATCCAACGCGCTGTACCCGACGAGATCCGCGGCCGCACCCTGGGCTCGCTCGCAACGTTCTCGACGCTCGCATTCGCCGCGGGCTCTCTGATCGTGCCCATCGCGGCCGGAGTGGTCGGTGTGCCGCTCGTGCTCGGTGTCGCCGCGCTCGCGCTCGTGGCGGTCGGTGTCATGACGACTGTGCTGGTCGGTCGCCTCGACCGCCTTCCGCCCGAAGTTGGGGCCCGCATGGCCCTGCTCCGAGCGCTCGGGGTGTTCGCCGGCGTCAATATCGCAGCGCTGGAGTCGGCCGCCCGGCGCATGACCATCGTCGCGCTCGCGCAAGGCCAAGTGGTGATCCGGGAAGGCGATGCGCCCGACCTGTGCTACGTCGTCGAGTCCGGGCGCCTTGCGGTCGAGCGAGAGGCCGCCGCCGGCAAGATTTGCGTGGACGAGATCGGGCCGGGCGAGATCGTGGGCGAGCTCGGGCTGCTCCGCTCGGCACCGCGCAACGCCACCGTCGTCGCGCTCGAACCGGCCCGACTCCTTGCCCTGGATGGCGCCGACTTCCTGGAGCTGGTCGGCGAGTCGCCCGACGTCCGCGGTCGCCTGCTCGACCTGCGACGATCGGGCCTGGCCAGCGACCTCGCAATCGAGCGAGCGTCGGCCTGACCTGGAACGGTTCGCCGATACGCCTGGTGTCGGGCAGCTGACAGCCGAGCTGTGCCGGGGGGGCTTCCGGGCGGAAGCCGATCCAGGTACCGTTCCCCAACAGGTGCGGCGGAAACGAATGTCCGGCGGCCTCTTCCAGGAGGACGGTCTCATGCCGAACAATCCCCGTGAGGGTGTCATGATGCGGGCCACGCAGAACGACGACGACGTCGAGGGTCACGGCCACGGCACGCCACGCGCGGTGGAGAGCGACGACGTCGAGGGTCACGGCCACGGCACGCCACGCGCGGTGGAGAGCGACGACGTCGAGGGTCACGGCCACGGCACGCCACGCGCGGTGGAGAGCGACGACGTCGAGGGTCACGGCCACGGCACGCCACGCGCCGTGGAGAGCGACGACGTCGAGGGTCACGGCCACGGCACGCCACGCGCGGTGGAGAGCGACGACGTCGAGGGTCACGGCCACGGCACGCCACGCGCCGTGGAGAGTGACGACGACGTCGAAGGCCACGGGATGCAGCCCCGGAGTCCGCTGAGCCGGGGCGAATAGAACACTCGCCTCCTCCATCGGCCGGTCGCCCGCATCCGCCGGCCGAGCAGCTCGATCGCCCGCCCCCGGATAGCCCGGGACGCGGGCGATCGCGCGTTCATGGGCCCGTCGCGGCCTCATCCCATCCCAATCCGGACGGCAGGTCCGGGATCACCAGTTGGGCCCGATCACGGGTCCGTGCGATGAGCAACGCGTTCGTCTCGTCGCTGCGCAGGACCCACGCCGTCGCGGCGGCGCGGCTGCGACCATGGCGCACGTGCCGGTCGATGGCGGCGTCGAACGTGTCGGGAGCGCCCTTGACGTGCCGCAATCCCCGCCGATCGAGCTCGGCATTGGACAGGTGGAAGCCGTCCATCGGGATCGCGACGGCGGCGACATGATGTGCCGCGAGCGCGGCCACGAGGGCTCGCGCCAGGCTGGTCTTGCCCGCACCTGGCGGTCCAGTGATGCCGACGATCGGTCGGCCGACCGCGTGCGGAAGGGCTGCCGCTCGCCTGGCCAGATCGTCGAGCGACGGCCCGGCCCCGCGCGTCGTCATGCGCGGTCGGGCGCCGTGCGCGGGCACAACCCTCCCCGCGGCCGGCCCGGCCCGGGCATCACACGGCGGGGCCGACCGGGCTCCTCAACCGCGGGCGACCGCGGCCGGCTCGCCGGGCGCCTCGGCGACCGGGCTCGCGGTCGCCGCCAGGATGGTCTTGAGCTCGAACGGCGTGAGTGAGGGGTGTTTCGAGCGGATCCGCGTCGCCAGGCCCGCGATGTGTGGCGCCGCAAAGCTGTTGCCGGTCGCGATCATGCGCGCACCGTTCCGCCAGGCCACCTCGACGTCGACGCCGCGAGCTCCGAACTCGACCGGCGGCGCCGGGTTGTAGAAGAACGCCTCGGGATCCGGCAGATCGTGCGCGGCGACCGACACCACGGCCGCGAACAGCGATGGATAGCTGGGTCCGGGGACGTTGTTGGCCGCCGACACGAGCAGGACGTTGGCGAAGTAAGCGGCATCGGCCAGCTCATGGAAGATCCCGAACATCGCGTCGCTCTTCGACGACAGGCTCAGGTTGACGACGCCTGCCCCGGCGTCGATCGCCCACTCGAGGCCCGCCGCGAATACCGCGCCCTTGCCTCGGTTGTCAGGGCCGAGGACCCGTACCGACAGGATCTCGGCGCCGGGTGCGAGGCTGTGGATGATGCCCGCGCAGGCGGTCCCGTGACCGACGACGTCACGCGCTTCCGAATCCTCCGACACCCGCGCCTCGCCCTCCTCGTCCAGCTCGACGAGCATGCTTCGGCGGAGCATCCCGCCCACGGCCGGGTGCTCGCGCTCAACCCCGGAATCGATGATCGCGACCGTGACGCCCGAACCGTCCGCGCCGCCCCATGCGAGCTCGCGATCCATGCGACCGAGCGGTAGCCGACGTGCCAGGGCGGCGCGTCGCTCCCCGACGAACGGTTCGCTCCAGGCGGGCAGGTCGAGCTCGGACACGGCGATCAGTCCGTGGCGGAGGACGTGCCGCGCGTACGGCCGGCGTAGCGGCGCGCGCGGTCGGTTCGTCCCGTCCGACGCCGCTCGGCATGATCGGCCAGGACAGCGAGGAGGTCGGCGACGAGGTCCAGCTGCTCGGGCTCGGCTCGGCGGGCGCGCGCGATCGCCTCCACGAGCCGCCACAGACCCGTCGCGTCGTCGGTGCCGAGGGCGCGCATCGCGTCGCCGACCAGCTCGTCCAGGGCGGCAGCCGTCGCCCCATCGGTTTGTGCCCCCTCCGCGTCCGTGGCACCTGTCTCGGCGGACGCGTCGGCCGACAGCGTGCCCAAGGCCGAGCGCAGGATCTGCGTCGTGTCACGTTCGACGCGACTGGCGCGGATGGCGACGGCAGCCTGTCCTGCGAATACGGAGGCGAGCTCGATGTCGCGCAGGCTGAATGCCTCCGACGAGCGCTTGTCCAGGACCTCGAGGACGCCCAGCACACCCTGCTCGTCGACCAGCGGCACCGCCACGATCGAGCGGGGCACGTACTGCGTCTGCTCGGCGAAGGCGCGCCCGAAGCGGGCGTCGTTGCGGACGTCGGACAGCGCAAGCGCCTGGCCGGTGCTGTACACGTAGCCGACGAGGCCCTGATCCGGCGCGATCGAGAGCCCGACGACGCCAGAACCTTGCTCCCCGGCCGCGACGCGGAAGACGAGTCTGTTGAGCGCGGGATCGAACAGAGCGAGTGACGCGGCCTCGGCCTCGAACAGGCGGACGGTCGCGTCGACGATCGAGCGCAGAACCGCCTCACCGGCGCCGAGCTCCAGGCGCCGAGCGGCTTCGGCCCGGAGCGCGATCCGGGCAAGCACCTGCCGCGCCGATTCGGAAAGGTCCGCTTCGCGATCGAGGTCGCGCCGGCCGCGCGCGGACCCCCGGCGCGGCGATCGCGATGAACGCCTCGACCGGCCGCTCGGTTCTGTCACCGCTCCGCAGCGCGCTCCAGCGCCGCGACGTCGGGGATGACGAGCACGTCGCGCTCGTAGCGAATGAGATCGCGCGCGGCGAGATCGGCGAGCAGCCGGTTCACCGACTGGCGCGCGCCGCCGATCATGCCGGCCAGCTCCGACTGGGTATACGGCCAGTCGAGGTGGACCTCGGTATGCGATTTGGGTGCCGTCTCGGCCGCGATTCGCACGAGCCGTCGCGCGAGCCGCCCGGGCAGGTCCAGGAAATGGAGCTCCTCGACGTGGCCTGTCAGCCGGCGCAGCTCGGCCGCAAGACCGGCTAGCAGGGCTCGCCGGAGTGCGGGATCGGCCTCGACCAGCTGCTCGAACGGATCGCGATGCAGCACCAGCGTCTCGGTGGGCTCGAGGGCCACGGCCGAGGCCGAATGCGGCGCTCCGTCGAGGAGCGCGAGCTCGCCGAAGAAGTCGCCGCGATCGAGTGTCGCGATGATCGCGGCCTCCTCACCTTCCGGAGACGGCAGCACGATCTTCACGCGACCTTCGGCCACGATGTACAGGGACTCGCCCGGGTCGCCCTGATGGAAGATGGTCTCGTTGCGCCGGTAGCGCCGGCGACGCATCTGCGTGGCGCAGGCAACCAGATTCGCCGCTTCGGCGCGTCCGAAGAGCGCCGAGCGGCGAAGCACGTCGATGACGAAGTCCGTGTCAGCGGCTTCGGGCATCAAGCCTCCGGTTTTCGACCCGCCGATGACGGGCCGAAGGTGTCGTCAGCGCTTGTGCGGCCGGCGCGCGTCCGCTTCGAACTCGTGCCGCTTCAGGTGCTGGCGGATCTCGGATTCGCGGGCGTTGGCGAGGTGCCGAGCCATCGACGGGTCGATCGGCAGCATCGAGTGGCCCTCGACGTCGTCGCTCTCGGTGGCTCGCGGCGTGCCGTGGCCGTGGCCCTCGACGTCGTCGCTCTCGGTGGCTCGCGGCGTGCCGTGGCCGTGGCCCTCGACGTCGTCGCTCTCAGTGGCTCGCGGCGTGCCGTGGCCGTGGCCCTCGACGTCGTCGCTCTCGGTGGCTCGCGGCGTGCCGTGGCCGTGGCCCTCGACGTCGTCGCTCTCGGTGGCTCGCGGCGTGCCGTGGCCGTGGCCCTCGACGTCGCTCTCGTCGCGCGGCGTCGCGACGCTCTCACGCGGTTGGTTCGGCATCTCGCCCTACTCCATTCTCTCTCTTGTCTGTGATCCCGCCTCACATGGACGTTGGCTCATGATCAGGCCCGGTCACGGCGGCGTCCAGTGGCGGGCGGGACGTCGCGCCTGTCAGCTACAGGACACGCCCGCGCTTCGCGAGAGCCGTTGCCGATGACCAGCCTCCCGCCAGCCCGCACTGCGCTCAGGTTCGCGGCACGGGTCGCATCGCGAAGACGCCCACGACGATCGGACTCGTCGGATCGTGCGAGAGCTCGTAGCCCACGTCCCCCGAGCGCAGCAACTCGCCGAGCAGCGATCCCTCGGGTTGCGGCAACCCGACATAGAGGCGCCGGCCGTCGATGTCGATCTGGGTGACGTCGTCGTCCTGCCCGTCGATCCCGAACCTGCGCCGAAGCTCGTGCATCGGCACGTAGGGTCGGCTCTTGATGAAGCGCCGAAGCTGTGGGGCCGTGCATGCCCCTGCCCGCTCCGAGCGATCGGCAGCCGGCCGGGTCGGAATGGACGCATCCGAGCCCGGTCGTGACTCGGTCGTCCCGTGCGCCGCTGCGCGTTCGATCGTGGCCGGCTCGGACCATGGCGTCGGCATGGGGTCGTGTGCCTCGGCCACGGCAGCCTGATGGATCTCGACGACCTGCTCGACCAGGGCGGACCCGGCGGCGTTCCCGAGCACCTCCCGAGCCGGTCCGGGGCGCGGCAACTCGCTCCGGCCCAGTCGATGTCCGTGGTGGCCGTGACGATGCGAGCGGCGGCCCATCAGCCCGGCAACGGGCGGCGGGAACGACGCAACGAGGCCCCGCTGATCTGGTCCGCGACGCGGGTGTGTCGCGAGAAGCTGGTATGCATGGACGGTTCTCGGGCGCCCGGCGTCGGCATCGCCGGGATGTTCAGGAATCATAACGCAGGCCGGCGACCGCGCTTGGCGCCGGGCCCGGCCGGTCAGCCGTCGACCACGTACAGGTCGTGGTCGGCGCGGTTGAGGACGATCGGTCCGTCGGTCCCGCACACGACGATGTCCTCCAAGCGGACGCCGAAGCGCCCCTCGAGGTAGATGCCTGGCTCGATCGAGAAGGCCATGCCGCGCTCGAGCGCCGTGTCGTCGCCGGCCACCAGATACGGATGCTCGTGGCCCTCGAGCCCGATGCCGTGTCCGAGCCGGTGCAGAAAGGCCTCGCCGTAGCCCGCCGCCTCGATCACGTCCCGCGCCATCCGGTCCAGGGCGGCGGCCCGGATCCCGGGCCGAACGGCATCGGTCGCGATGCGCTGCGCCTCACGCACGACCTCGAATATGCGCACGAAGTCGAGATCAGGCTCGTGACGCGGATTGCCCCCGGTCACCCACACCATCCTGGTGATGTCGGACCCGTAGCCGGCCAGTGGTCCGCCGATGTCGAGAACGATGGGATCGCCGGGGCCGACGACTCGACCGGATGCGTCGTGGTGGGGCGAGGCCGAGTTGGGGCCCGAGGCGACGATCGCGAACTCGGCGCTGTCATGGCCCTCGGCCACGAGGCGCTCGCGGACCTCGCGGGCAATGTCGGCCTCGGAGCGTCCGACGAGCCGCCCGCCGGCGATGTGGGCGACGACCCGGTCGGCCGCTTCGGCGGCACGGCGCAGCAACTCGATCTCCTTGGCGTCCTTGATCATGCGCAGCCGGCGGGTCACCGACGAGCCGAGGCGAACAGGTCGATCGGGCAGGTGGCCCTGGATCGCCAGCACGTGCATCGCCCACAGCGTGTCCGACACGCCGACACCCCCCGGTGTGCTGTCCACGAGCGAGGCGACGAGCGCATACGGGTCGTCGGTCTCGCGCCAGGGGGCGATCTCGACGAGGCCGGAGCGGGCCGCCGGCGCTCGGCCGGCCGGGTCGGCCTCGAGGCGGGGCACGACGAGCCGGCACGCACCATCGGCGGGCACGACCAGCAGGGTCAGCCGCTCGGTCAGCAGCGCTGTGTAGCCGGTGAGGTAGCGCAGATCCGGCCCGACGCCGACCAGCAGCGCCGAAAGGCCCGCCTCTTGGACGACCTGACGGGCCCGCGCCAGGCGCTCGGCATAGCGGGACTCCGGGATGGCCGCTTCGCGCGCGTCCGAAGTGGTCGATTCGGTCATGCCGTTGGTTCGGCTCCGGCGGATCCCTCAGATGTCCGTTCGAGCCAGCGACGGATCGTCGACGGACCGTCCTCGTGCAGCTTGCGGTAGGCCAGTGCGCGGGACGCACCGGCCTCGAGCGCCTGCCGTCGACGTTCGTGATCGTCGTGCGGTCCGACCGCGAGGAGCGGCAGCCCCGGTCGCGCCGAGGCGACCGCGCGCACCGCGTCGAGCGGCTCGTACGCGCGTGCGGTCAGGTCGATCAGGACGGCGTCCACGGAGGCCAGGGAGCGCTGGAGCGCGGGCAGGCCGGCCGCCGGCTCGGCCACGGCCCCGGCAGCCCGCACCGCCGCCACGAGGCGCGTTTGCCAGATGAGGTCGTCGGCCAGGACGAGAACGCGCGCCGCCACGTCCGGCGGGTCGCCTAGCCGGCGGTCGCGAGAACGTGCCGGAACACGTCCTTCGCCGTCAGCACGCCCAATGGCTGACCCGCGGCGTCAAGCACGGGAATATGCCGGAAGCCCCCGACGGCCATCTTGTGGATCGCCACGGCCAGGGTGTCGTCGGGTCGCAGCACGACCGGGTCGCGGGTCATGACGTCGCGGACCGCGAAGGCGTCCTGTCGGAAACCGGCGACCTTCACGACCGCGTCGCGCTCGGTGAAGATCCCGAGCAGGCCGCCCTCGTACATGGCCAGCACGCAGTCCGTGCCGTTCGCGCGCATCAACTCGAGGGTGTCCGCGACCGGCGATGCCGCATCGACCAGCATGGGTGGCTCGACGCCGAGGCGGTCGAGATGCTCGCCGAGCAGCGCGTCATGGAACGACGTGCCCGGGATGGGCGTGTCGACGGGCCACAACGAGGCGCCGCAGTTCTCGCACGTATCCTCGCCCTCGAGGTTCCCATGACCGCACGACGGGCAGCGCATGGACGATCCTCCTCCGTTGGTCAGTCGACCACCCACGTTTCGCCGCTTCGAAGGGCCCCGGTCAGATCGCCCGGGCCGCTTCGCGCGATCGCATCGTCGATCTGGCCGGTCAGCAGCGCGTCGTGGGTCGGTCGTTCGACGTCCCGGAACACGCCGACGGGGACCGGGAACTCCGGCCACCACATGCGCGACAGCATCAGCGCCAGGTAGGGCTGCTCGGCATGCGCGTCGTGGACGAGCAGGTCCGACTCCGTCACGCCGTCCTCGCCGATGGTGACTACCTCGGGTGTCAGCCCCCGCAGGCGGATGCCCTTGTCGCGGTCCTTGCCGAAGATCATGGCCTTGCCGTGCACGAGCACGAGCATGCGGTCTTCGCGAACCTCGCGGTCGGTGAAGTCGCGCCACGCGCCGTCGTTGAAGATGTTGCAGTTCTGGAGGACCTCGACGAACGCCGAGCCGTGATGGCGGCCGGCCAGCTCGATGGTGGACTGCATGTGCTCCGTGTGCGTGTCGACCGAGCGAGCCACGAAGGTCGCCTCGGCGGCGAGAGCCACGGTCAATGGCTGGATGGGCTGATCGATCGTGCCGGCGGGGCTCGACTTCGTGCGCTTGCCGAGCTCGGAGGTGGGACTCGCCTGGCCCTTGGTCAGGCCATAGATCCGGTTGTTGAACATGATCAGGCGCAGATCGACGTTGCGGCGCATGGCGTGGAGCACGTGGTTGCCGCCGATCGAGAGCGCGTCACCGTCGCCGGTGACGACCCACAGCATGAGGTCCGGCCGGGCCGCCTTGAGCCCGGTCGCCAGCGTCGGCGCTCGGCCGTGGATGGAGTGGAAGCCGTACGTGTTCATGTAATACGGGAAGCGGCCCGAGCAGCCGATCCCACTGATGAACACGATCTTCTCCTTCGGGACCCCGAAGTCGGGCATGATCTTCTGGGTCTGGGCGAGGATCGAGTAGTCGCCGCAGCCCGGGCACCAGCGCACCTCTTGATCGGACACGAAGTCCTTGCGGGTGAGCTTGATCGGCGGCGTCTGGGTCATCTGCTCACTCATTTCTCGCCACCTTCAATTTCCGACTCGGCACGCTTGCTCCGAGGACCAAGGCGCTGCTCCTGCGAGCCGTTGGTCCGAGGATGCTGGACCTGCGAACCGTTGGTCCCACGATGTTCAGTCTGCGAACCTTTCGTCCGAGCGTCGAGGATTCGCTCGGCCTGGGCGACGATGTCGCTGATCTTGAACGGCTTGCCGCGAACGAGGTTGTAGCTCTCGATGTCGAGCAGATAGCGGGCTCGGAGCAGGAGCGCGAGCTGCCCGAGGTTGATCTCCGGCAGCAGCACGCGGCGGTACGAGCGAAGCACCTGCTCGGTGTTGCGGGGTAGCGGGTTGACGTGACGCAGGTGAGCGTGCGCGACGCTGTGGCCGTCCGCCTGGAGCCGCTCGACCGCCGAGCGGATCGAGCCGTACGTCGAGCCCCAGCCCAGGATGAGCAGGTCGCCCTCGTCCGGACCGAACACCTGCAGGTCGGGGATGTCGTCCGCGATGCGCGCGACCTTCTCTGCGCGCAGGAGCTGCATCCGGTGGTGATTGTCCGGGTCGTAGCTCACGTTGCCCGTGACATCCGCCTTCTCGAGACCACCGATGCGGTGCTCGAGCCCGGGCGTGCCAGGCACCGCCCACGGCCGTGCCAGGGTGCGGGGGTCGCGCTCGTAGGGGCGGAACGTCGACGGATCCGTGGCATTCTCGATCCCGATGCCCGGCAGATCGGCAACGTCCGGGATGCGCCACGGCTCGGCGCCGGTGGCCAGGAACGCGTCCGAGAGGTACACGACGGGCGTCATGTACGTGAGCGCGATGCGCCAGGCCTCGATCGCGTAATCGAAGCACTCCGCCGGGGTCGCGGGCGCGACGATCGGGATCGGCGAATCGCCATTGCGCCCGAACATCGCCTGGAGCAGGTCCGACTGCTCGGTCTTGGTCGGCATGCCGGTCGATGGGCCGGCCCGCTGGACGTCGACGATGACGACCGGCAGCTCGACCATCACCGCGAGATTCATGGCCTCGCTCTTGAGCGCCATGCCCGGTCCGGAGGTGCCGGTGAGGCCGAGGGCTCCGCCGTAGCTCGCGCCGATCGCCGCGCCCATCGCCGCGATCTCGTCCTCGGCCTGGAACGTCTTGACCCCGAAGCTCTTGTAGCCCGACAGCTGGTGGAGGATGTCAGACGCGGGCGTGATCGGGTAGCTGCAGTACACGAGCTCGCGATGGGCGAGCTGCGAGGCGGCCAGGAAGCCCAGCGCCGTGGCCTCGTTGCCGGTGATGTTCCGATATGTGCCCGACGGCAGCTTGGCCGGCGCAACGCGGTAGCTCGTGTGGAACAGCTCGGTCGTCTCGCCGAACGCGTAGCCGGCCTTGAGCGAGCGCCGGTTGGCCTCTGCGATCACGGGCCGGGCCCCGAACTTCGAGTCGATCCACGTCAGCGTCGGCGTCATGTCCCGCTCGTATAGCCAGAACATGATCCCGAGCGCGAAGAAGTTCTTCGTGAGGTCGACCTGCTTGGAGGTCATGTCCAGACCCTCGAGCGCACGCGCATTGAGGGTCGAGATCGGAATCTCGAAGACGGAGTACTGCTTGAGCGAACCGTCGGTCAGCGGGTTGCTCTCGTAGGCCGCCTTCTGCAGGTTCTGGGACGTGAACGCGTCGCCGTTCACGATCAGCGCCCCGCCCGCGGGAAGATCGGCCACATTCGTCTTGAGCGCGGCCGGGTTCATCGCCACGAGCACGTCCGGCTCGTCACCGGGGGTGTGGATATCGGCCGAGCTGAAGCTGATCTGAAAGCCCGACACGCCCGGCAGGCTGCCGGCCGGTGCCCGGATCTCAGCCGGATAGTCGGGCAGCGTGCTGACATCGTTGCCGAAGACGGCCGCGGTCCGGGTGAACTGGGTGCCGGTGAGCTGCATGCCGTCGCCGGAATCGCCGGCGAACCGGATGGTGACGCGTTCCAGGTCGCGGACGTTGAGCTCGGGATCCTTGGTGTCGGTCACGCCCCTTCCGATTCCTCCATACGCTGGTGCGGCCGTGGCGGGAGGTTCAACAGCTCCTCCGGAAACGACTCGGCGAGCGCCCGGAGCAGGTCTTGCTGACGCACGATGCCGACCACCACACCGTCGTCGTCGACGAGCGGAACGTTCCGGAAGCTCCCGTTCTGCATGAGCCGCATCGCGTCCCGCACGGCCTGATCGAGCCGCAGGGTGTGGGGCTCGCTGTTCATCAGGGCTTCGACCGGTTGGCTCAGATCGGTTTCAACGCCGACGAGGCGCCCGAAGATGTCGCGTTCGGTGAGCACGCCGTGCAAACGCCCGTCGCGATCGGCCACGACGACCGAATCGCCGACGCCCGAGCGCTGGATCGCCCGCAGGCACTCGGCCAGGCTGGTACCGGGCGGCACGGTCAGCGGGGTCCCGCGGTTCAAGGTGCGCAGCGGCTCGTCGAGGAGCGATGGGATCCGAGCGGCGACGGCCTCTTCGGTCGCAGCTCGCTCCGAGGTTTCGGTCACGTTCGAAAGTGTACGGCGCATCCCGTTCGAAGGCGCCGCATCGAGCATGTACCCAACAGTCGGTCGGCGCCGAGCCCCGGGATCGACAGGCGAGAGATGGTCCGGCTCACCGCGGCCGCCCGGGCCACGAGCGGGCGGCGCCACGAGCGCGAGCCGTCCAACGTGCTTTGCTAGCCTCGACGCCGTGGAGGCGAAGGAGCGGCGGCATCTGGTCGGGCTGCTGCTCGTGGTCGTCTCCGCGTGCTCGTTCGGCTCGGGTGCGCTGTTCGCCAAGCCGGTGTACGCGGCCGGCGTCGACTTCCTGACGCTGCTGACGTGGCAATTCGGCATCGGGGCCGTTCTGGCCTGGCTGTGGCTGCTCAGCGCCGGATCGCGCCGCGTCGAACTGGTGGGTCTTCGGCGTCGCGAGGTGGCCGCCGCGATCCTGCTCGGGCTCATGTATCTCGGCAACAGCGCGACCTACTTCGCCGCGATCCAGACCGTTCCCGCATCCCTGGCCGCGTTGATCGTGTACGTGTACCCGGCACTCGTGGCCGTGCTGTCCCTGCGTATCGGCCGGGCGCTCGAGGGTCGCCGCGCATGGGCTGCGCTGGGGCTCGCGCTCCTCGGCGTCATCCTCGCGGTGGGTGGCATCGATCCCGCCACACGGCCGCCGATCAGCGGGCTCGTGCTCGCAATCGCGTCGCCGTTCATCTACGCGGTCTGGATCGTGCTCTCGGCGCGCTACTCTGGGGAGCGCGACGATCGTGTGGGCGACCACTCCACCGGCGTCGGGCCGGCCGCCGCGTCCGCGCTCATGATCAGCGGCACATTCGGCGGGTATCTCGTCATCAGCCTGACGACGGCCCACCCGTTCGCGCCCGCGGCCATAGCGCTCGATGCCTGGCCCGGCATCGTCGGAGTCGGGGTCGTGACCTCGTTCCTCGCAATCCAGACGTTCTATGCCGGAACGCGGCGGGTCGGCGCGGCACAGGCGTCGCTCGTGAGCACCGTCGAGCCGATCTGGACGATCAGTCTCGCGGCCGCCCTCCTCGGCGAGCGCCTGGGCCCCGTCCAGCTGCTCGGCGGCGTGCTCATCATCGCCGGCGTCCTGCTATCGCAAACCGCGCCGGACGGTGCGCTGCGCGTCGCGCGCCCACCGCTGCGCATCGCCGACGAGTGACGCGGAGGGAGGGCTGGGCCCTCTCGCCCCCGTCCGGGTGCCTCGCTCAGCCCGCCCCCGTCGCGGCGGCGAGCGCTGCCCGGGCGCCGTCGACGATGAAGCCCGCGTCCGAGCCGACACCGACGAAGCGGAAACCCATGTCCAGATAGCGTGCTGCGTCGGCACCGGTCCGGACCAGGATGCCGGCAGCACGACCCGTCGCGCGGCACGCTTCGACGACGGTCCGCAGGGCCTCGACGAACGTGACGTCCTCGAAGCGGCCGGGCACCCCGAGCGCATGCGACAGGTCGGTCGGCCCCACGAACAGCACGTCGATGTTGTCGATCGAGGCGATCTCGCGGGCGGCCGCCACGGCGCGGGCGCTTTCGATCTGCACGATCCCGAGCACGCGCCTGTTGAGCCGCGGGACATCCGCGTGGCCGACCTCGCCGAGACCCGCGCCGCGGGTCAGCAGGGCCAGACCCCGCCCGCCGGCCGGCGGGTAGCGCAGCCAGGCGGCGAGCTCGCGGATGCGCTCGACGTCGTCGAGTCTCGGGATCATGACGCCCTCGGCGCCCAGGTCGAGCACACGCCCGATCCTGAGACGCGTCCCCTCCTCGACACGCACGAGCGCGGCGGCGCCGGATCCCTCGACGGCCATCAGATGGGCGGCGACGCTGGCGTCGGTCGCGGTCCCGTGCTCGAGGTCGACCAGCAGCCAGTCCAGCCCGGCCCGACCGGCGAGCTCGGCGGCGAGCGGCGAATCGAGCTGGATGAACGCGCCGAACACGACCGCCCCGTCGCGGACGCGTCGTGCGATGCCCGTATCGACGGGCAGGGCGGCGGTGGGTGGACGATCGGTCATCGTTCTCCTCGGCTGCTGGCGAACACGACAGGCGCCATGCGGCTTCGCGCGGGCGAGTGTCCGGGGCGGGCAGGGTCCGGCGAGATCATGCGCCACCGCGGAGATGGGCGAGGCTGCAACGGGTCCGGCAGGCCCGCGACCGTGTCCGCATTCCCGGCCGGCGGGGACGAGGTCCGCAGGCCGAAACCCTGCTAACGCCGGGTGTGACACCATCCCAGGGTGACCGCCGCCGAGCGCTGGAACGCCGTGTACGTTGACGGCCGGCCGCCGTGGGACATCGGCCGCCCACAACCGGCCGTGGTGCGGCTCGCGGAGGCCGGCGCGTTCCGATCGAGGTTCCTCGACGCCGGCTGTGGCACCGGCGAGAACACGCTGCTCGCGGCCTCACTCGGGGTCGACGCGACCGGGGTTGACCTCGCCCCGACTGCGATCGAGCGAGCCCGGGCCAAGGCCGCCGCTCGCGGACTCGTCGTCGACTTCCGGGCGGCGGATGCGCTCGACCTGAGCGCTCTCGAGCGATCGTTCGAGAGCGTCCTCGACTGCGGCCTGTTCCACACGTTCAGCGACGAGCTCCGTCCGCGCTACGTGGCAAGCCTGCGCCGGGTCATCGCGCCCGGTGCCCGCCTGAGCCTGCTGTGCTTCAGCGAACGCGAGCCGTGGGACGGCGGCCCGCGCCGGGTCACGCAGGCCGAGATCCGTGCCGCCTTCGCCCACGGCTGGGACGTCCGCTCGATCGAGCCCGAGCGGTTCGCGACGCGCTGGCATGACGTGGGTGCGGAGGCCTGGCTGGCGACGATCGAGCGGCTCGGAGGATCCGGCTCCGGTGTCGAGGCGGAGATGCCAAGGGTCCCGTGACGTGGGCCGGGCGCGGAGACGCACGCCCCGATTGAACGCTCGCTGATGATCATCCCTCTGAACTGATAGACGCGTCGACGACGACGCGCCTGGAGGGATGGCGGTTGAACGGCGATCTCGTACGGCGGGCGCAGCAGGGCGATACGGACGCGTTCGTCCTCATCGTTCGCGCGTACGGAGACCGGCAGTTCGGCCTTGCTCGACGAATCCTCCGCGACTTCGATCTGGCCGAGGACGCCGTGCAGCAAGCGCTGGTCATCGCCTGGCGCGAGCTGCCGCGGCTTCGCGATCCGGACCGGTTCGAGGCCTGGTTGACCCAAATCCTCGTCCGCTGCTGCTACGAGGCTGCCCGGACCCGGCGACGACTGGCGCTGGTCCAGGCGGAAGCGGGCATCGATGCGCCCGCTCCGCAGGTGATCGATCCGGCGCTGGCCGTGATCGACCGCGACCGGCTCGATCGAGCCTTCCGCCGGCTACCCACCGAGCAGCGGGCGGTGCTCGCTCTGCATCACTACATCGGACTCGAACCGGCGGAGATCGCCGATACGCTCGGGATCCCCGCCGGAACGGTCCGCTCGCGACTCCACTATGCCCATCGCGCAATGCGTGCCGCCCTCGAAGCGGACGAGCGTGTCGCGGTGGCCGGAGGACGGCTGGCATGAAGCACGACGACGACATCGACATCGGGCGCGTCCTTGACCGTTGGCTGGCCACGGGCACGGACGTCCTGCCCGAACGAGTGCTCGACGCCGCCCTCCTCGACATTCAACGCAGCCCACGTCGGGGCGCCTGGCGCGCCTCGTGGAGGATCAGACGGATGCTTTCGAACACACGGCTTGCACTGGCGGCCGGCGCTGTCGGGCTCGTCATCATCGGGGCCCTTGGCGTCGGTGCGTTGCGCACGGTGCCAGGCACGGGCATCGGCGGCTCGCCATCGCCTTCGATCGTGCCGACGCCGAGCCCGAGCCCGGCTGCACCATCCCTACCGGCCCTCACCGGAACGCTCGTCTTCAACGTGCGGAACGCGAACGGCGACGATCGCGCGTATGCCGTTGCCGCGGACGGCACCGACGAGCACCCGCTGGGCCCCGACGGCGCCTGCTGCGCGGTGCTCTCGCCAGATGGCAGGCTGGTGGCCCTGTCCGTACCGGCCGGACCCGGGCGGTTCACGACCGCCGTGATGGGCATCGACGGCAGCGGCTACCGAGCGTTCACCATGGACACGGGGATCACCGATGCCGACGCGCGCGCCTGGTCACCCGACGGGAGCCACCTGGCGTTCCAGCTCGCGGATGACGCGGACCCGACCCGAAATGGGATCTATGTCGGGCGCTCGAGCGACGGTGGCGGCCTGGCGCGCCTGACCACGAATGCGGACGGCGGCGGCGACGTGCCGCTGGCATTCTCGCCGGATGGCTCGCAGCTCTTGTTCGACCGCGTGAACGTTCCCGACGGCTCCCCGGACGAGGGCGACCTGTATGTCGTCGGGGTCGATGGCGGCGGTCTGCGTCGTCTCAATCCGGAGGGCTCCGTCGTCACGCTCGACTTCGGCTCGCCCGCGTCCTGGTCAGCGGACGGATCGACGATCGCCTTCGCGGCCCGAAACCCCGCCGGCTCGGCACAGGTCTACGTGACACCGAGGGCCGGCGGCCCGCTCCAGTCGATCGTGGATGGGGGCTGGATCACGAGCGCGCGCTTCTCACCAGACGGGGCCTCGATTCTGTTCGACCGAATCGACCTGCCCAATGGCTCGTCGCATCGACTGCTGCTCGTGCATCCCGATGGCACCGGCCTCCGGGCGCTGCAGGCAACCGGCGGCATGTGCTGCGCCCAGTGGTCGCCTGACGGCGACGGCCTGGTCGTCGGCGGCGCGGACGCGCTCGCGATCATGCACGCGAGCGGCGATGGTACCGACGCGGTCACGGTGGCCGAAGGTGACGGTGCCGGTGATCTCGCCTACAACTGGTATAGCTGGAGTCCATGGGGGCCCTGAGTCGCTGGCCGCCACGTCCCTCGGTGCCATGACGTTCAGCGCGATCCCGATCGGCTCCGGCGGCCAAGCCACCAGCGCCGGGCGGCGCCATACGCGACCAGGGCCAAGGTCGCTCCGATCGCGTCGATCGCCGTGTCCATCTGCGATGGGTGCCGCCCAGCCACGAAGCCCTGGTGGAACTCATCGCTGATGGCGTAGAGCGCGCTGCCGAGCACCGCCAACCGGGCCGCCCCATCGCGTCGCCCGAGAGCGAACAACAGCAGCAGCGCCAGGATGCCGAACACGCCGGCGTGGCCCGTCTTGCGGATGAGCGTGTCGAGCAGATCCTCGGGCGCGAAGCGCAGGTTCGGGATCGACGACAGACCGAAGATCACTGCCATCCAGGCCAGCACAGGCAGCCAGCGCAGGACCGCCGGCACATCGCGCCTGGCGTCCCGGGCGGCTTGTACGGGCCGCGCCGCCGGGGGGCCCGCTGCCGGCAGCCGGTCAGTCAGGGAACGCCTCCGGGCCCCGTTCGGCCAGCTGGCGCGCCTCGGCTGCGGCGTCGCCCTCCGGCTGGCAACCACGAATAGGGGTACGAGGGATCCTCGAGCTCGGCCGCCTCGCGGCGTCAGGCTGAGCGGGTGGAACGTGTCGACCATGACCGCCAGCTCCTCGGTGCCCTCCTTGCCGATGCTGCTTCGACCGTGCCCGGGTGCGGGCCATGCGGAATCCCGGCGGGATGAACGGTGAATGACGAGATGTCCACGCCGCGCCGGCTCATGAAGTTGCCGGCGACGTAATAGATGACCTCGTCGCTGTTGATGTTGGAATGGTTGTATGGCGCCGGGATCGCCAGCGGGTGGTAGTCGAACTTGCGCGGCACGAACGAGCACACGACGTAGTTCCGCCCCGCAAAGGTCTGGTGCACCGGCGGCGGCTGGTGGACGCGCCCGTGATCGGCTCGAAGTCGCCGATGTTGAAGATGAACGGGTACAGGTAGCCGTCCCAGCCGACGACGTCGAGCGGATGATGGCGGTAGTGATAGGCGGTGATGCGGCCGCGCACTCGACCCAGATCACGAAATCGCCGGCTTCCGCGCGCGGCGCTGTCTCGTCCGGTACGCGGATGTCGCGCTGCGAGAAGGGCGCGTGCTCGAGCAGCTGGCCCCACTCGTTGCGGTAGCGGTGCGGCGGCACGATCTCGGTCGGCGATTCGAGGTACAGGAGCGATGGGCGGACCCGGGCTTCTGCGCCAGGCGCCAGGTGGTGCCGATGGGGATGACGATGTAGTCACCCGGCCCGTAGTCCATGCGCCCGAATACGCTTTCGAACGTCCCCTCGCCGTGGTGCACGAAGAGCAGCTCGTCGGCTTCGCCGTTGCGGTAGAAGACGTTCTCGGGCAGGTTCTCGTTGGGCTGGGCCACGCCCATCAGCGACGTCGTTGTTGAAGAAAAGTGGGATGCGGCCGTCGACCACGTTGCCGCCGGCGTTGACGCTGCCGGTCTTGATCAGGCGATGGTGGTGGTAACCGTCGTCAGCCAGCTGCGGCTTGATCTCGCGCAGCGGCTCGACCTTGTGCGTGCGCGTCGGCGGTACCAGGTGGTAGAGCAGCGACGAGCGGCCGGTGAAGCCCTCCATGCCGAAGAGCTCCTCGGCGTAGAGCTCGCCGCTCGGCGAGCGGTGCTGAGTGTGGCGTTTGTGCGGAACGTTCCCGCGGCTGACGTAGAACATCGGCAGCAAGTCCTCCAGCCCGCAGTCTAGCACGCCCGCGGTCGGCCGCGGATGGCCGGCCACGGGCTGGGTGGTGACGTGCCGCCGGCGCCGCCTCACCTGCCGACGACGGGGCTGCGGCGCTCGAGCAGGACGACATCGCGCCAGCGGCCGGTCGCGTCCTGCCCGACGCGTTCCTGGACGCCGATGCGACGGAACCCGGCCGCCGCATGGACCGTCAGACTGGCCGCATTCTCGGCCATCACGCCGGCCAGCAACGTCCAGACCCCGAGCGCCTCGGATGCCAGCGCGCCCGACAGGAGCACCTGCCGTCCCAGACCCTGACCGCGCGCGCGCTCGGCGACGTACACGCTCTCCCAGGCCACACCCCGGTACACCCGGCGGCTCGACCACGGCGACAGCGCGAACCAGGCCAGCACCTCGTCGCCACGCACGGCGACCAGCCTGTCGCCGGTCAGGTGGCCGGCGTCGAAGTGCGCCCAGTCCGGGATCTCCGTCTCGAACGTGGCATCGCCCGTCGCGATGCCCTCGCCGTAGATCGACGCCGCCGCGGGCCAGTCGGTCGGGGCCATTGCGCGGATCTCGATCGCGTCAACCATTTCGACCTCGTGCGTCGACCGTCCAGCGCCCAACCGCTGTGCCGGCACGCACGAGGAGCACCTCGTCGACCAGGTTCACGACAGGGCAGATGTGATTGGGCAAGACAGCCAGCACGTCGCCCACGGATGGCAGCATGTGGCCTTGCTCCATGACCACCGCGTGGTAGTCGTAGACCCGCTCGATGACGGCCCCGGGGTGGCTCGGGAGCAGCCCGAAGCCCTGCAGGAACGGCGCGCGATCTTTGGTCAGGGTCTTCGCGCCGGCGTCGAGGACGAACCGATCGGGCGGGCTCACGCTCACGACCGTCGTGGCGACCCACGCCGCGAGCTCGTCACCTCGCGCCGCTCCGAGCTCGAGCTGCTGACGATCGCCCAGGACGTACGTCCCGGCCCGGATCTCGTTCACCCGCCCGCTGGCGGCCAGAACACGCGTGGGCGTCGAGCCGGCACTCACAAGCTCGACCGTGATGCCTGCCTCCTCGAGACCCTCCGCGGCGGCGGTCAATGCAGCGATCTCGTCCATGGCCGCGCCCTCGGCCGCGGCCGACGCTCCATAGGCCTGCCCGCCGTGCGTGAACACCCCCCGGACCGACAGACCGGCGTCTTGGGCGGCGCGGGCCACGTCGGCCGCAGCCTCCGGTCGAACGCCCGTCCGCCGTCCTCCCGAGTCGATCTCGACGAGGACCTGCAGCGGCTCGGCCGAACCGGCAACGGCTGCCCCGAGGGCCGCCGCCGCGATCGCCGATTCGACGCCGACCGAGAGCCGGATCCGCTCGTGGAGCGCGCGCAGGCGGATGGCCTTCGGGCCGCCCGCCCAGACCGGGTAGGCGACGAACACGTCCCCGATGCCCCCGTCGGCCATGGTCTCGGCCTCGCCCAGCGTCCCCACGGTAACGCCCCCGGCGCCCGCGTCGAGCTGCAACCGGGCCAGGGCCACGATCTTATGGGTCTTGACGTGAGGCCGCAGCCGCACGCCGCGCTCGTCGAGGGCGTGCTGCAGGCGTTCCACGTTGCGTTCGACCACGTCCAGGTCCAGGACGACGCGGGGCGTGTCGAGGTCGGCCGGCAGGCTGGGAATGGGCGCGTTCATCCGCGCGGCGCGGGATGCGCGACGATCGGAGTGCGCAGCGTTCCCAGGCGGTCCACGTGCAAGCTGACGACGTCCCCCGGCTCGAGGTAGCGGCCGATCGTCTCCTCCCGCCGCTCGAGCAGCGAGCCGCCGCCGACCGTGCCGCTGCCGACTAGATCGCCGACCCGTAGGCGTACGTCGGCGGAGGCCCGGGCCAGCATCTCGCCGAACGAGAAGTGGGCCGAGGCCCACGTCCCTCGCGATGTCTCCACCCCGCCGACCTCGGCGGTCATCGCCAGGTCGGGCCCGGTGGCACCCACGGTCCGAGCATCGGCCAGCTCGTCGGGGGTCACGATCCAGGGACCGATCGTGGCCGCGAAGTCCTTGCCCTTCGCCGGTCCGAGGCGAACCGTCGTCTCGTCGCGCTGCAGGTCACGTGCCGACCAGTCGTTGAGGACCATGTAGCCGCCGATCGCCTCTTCGGCCCGGTCGGCCGGCAGGTCACGGCCCGAGGTATCGACGATGGCGCACACCTCGAGCTCGTAGTCGAGCTCCGCGCAGCCTCGTGGCGCCCACACCGGCTCGTCCTGGCCGCGCAGCTCGGAGGTGTTCGAGAAATAGAACACGGGCAACCGGTACCAGGCCTCCGGGACCGTGGCGCCGCGTCGTGCCCACATCGAGCCGACGTGCGCTTCGAACGCGTAGAAGTCCCGGAAGGTCGGCGGGTCGAGGATCGGTGGCCCGAACGCGAGGTCGGCCGCGTCGAGGACCGCGTCGTCGTCCTCGTCGATCTCGATCGCCGCCGCCGCGAACGGCTCGACGATTGCGTGCAAGGCCTCGATGCGCGCGCGCTGGGGACCGCCGCCCGTGCCCAACAGCTCGTCGAGCGTGGTCAGCGGCCGGCGGAACAGGGCGTCGTTGTGGGCCAGTTGCGGATCCTGACGTGCGACGCGACGCCGGCCCACCTCGATGTCCAGCCAGCGGGCGGGGGCGTCGCCTGACGCGAGCGCCGCGGCGAGTCGCCACGGGGCACCGACGGGGCCACGCAGCTCTCGGACGTGGGCGATCTTCACGGCGTCGAATCTAGCCGACTGACCGGTGGTCCCATGCCGAAATCGCACGATTGGAGGATGACGCCCTCGGGCGCCGATGGGACGCTCCGGAACGATGCCCGAACTCCAACCCGCTCGCGCCCCGCTCTCGGTTCAGGATCGACGTTGGCTCAACCAGATCCTGACACTGGGCTGCTTCGCCACGATCGCGTTCGGGCTGCTCGAGGTCGGCCTCGGAGCCGTGCTCGGGCTGGGGTCGACGATCCTGCACGGCTGCGTCGTCCTGGCGGCCGGCGGGGTCGTGCTCGCCAATCCCGACGACGTGGCGGCTTCGAGCCCGAGACCGTCATCTCGCGCGTCACCGTCGTCGTGCTGGGCATCGTGCCGATCCTCTCGGCGATCCAGCCGGAGGTGGCGCCGGCGCTCGCGGTGACCGCCCTCATCCCGGTCGTGCTGGCGGTACCGATCCGGTCCGGGCGGCCGATGATCGTGCTCATGGCCGGGGCCGTCGCCTCGGGCAGCGGCGCGATCGTGCTTGCCCAGCTCGCGGTCGGCAGCCTCCAGCACGCGAGCGCGGCGGCCCTCCTGTCGCTCGTGGGTCTGCCGATCGCATACGGCGTCCTGCTCGCCTTCCTGTGGAACGTCAGCGCCCGCATGAAAGGCTCGGCCGGCCGTCTCGCGAGCGCCGTCGAGATGTCCCGCGACCTGTCGCGAACCCTCGACCCGAACCTGGTCGGCGACCGGATCGCCCGGCACATCGCGCTGGCGGTGGGCGCCGACGAGTGCGGCGTGAACTACCTGGACCTGTCCGGGCGACGCTTGTTCACGCACGGCTACTACCCGGCCGAGCGCCGGACGGATGCCGACCCGACCTACTCCCTCGACGAGTATCCGGCCAGCGATCGAGCCGTTCGCGATCAGTTGCCATATCTGGTGGACGTGTCCGATCCGATGGGCGACGCGGCCGCGGCCGCCTTCCTGCGGGCCGCTGGCTACGCCAGCATGGCCGTCGTGCCGCTCGTGGCCGCGGGCCGCACGATCGGGACCGTCGAGTGCCTGTCGCGTCGAGAACGAGCCTTCGACCACGACACCATCGGCCTCGCCTCGATGCTCGCCGACGAGGCGGCGATGGTGCTCGAGAACGCTCGGCTGTACGACGCGATCCGTCATCAGGCCTTCCACGACGCCCTGACCGGCCTGGCCAATCGGGTCCTCTTCCGCGAGCGCCTCGAACACGCACTGAACCGGATCCTGGGCCGCAGCGACCGGCTCGTCGGGATCCTGTTCGTGGACCTCGACGACTTCAAGCTGCTCAACGACCGACTTGGGCACGCCGGCGGCGACGAGATCCTCGTCGAGGCGGCAGGGCGCGTCATGGCCACGCTCCGGCCGGGCGACACCGCCGCGCGGCTGGGCGGCGACGAGTTTGCCATCCTCCTCGAGGATCTCGAGAGCGAGGCCGGCGCGGTTGCGGTCGCGGAGCGGCTGCGGCGTGCCCTCGAGCGGCCGATGCTTCGTGGTGGAGGCGCGAGCTCAGTGTCCGCCAGCATCGGGATCGCGGTCTCCGGCACGGCCGGTGAGCGCGTCGAGGATCTGCTCCGCAACGCCGACCTGGCGATGTACGCGGCGAAGGCGCGCGGGCGCGGGCTGTATGCGGTTTACGGCCAGGAAATGCGGGCTCAGTGGGCCGCACGGGCCGAGCGCGGCGGGCAGCTGGCCGGGGCGGCCGAGCGCGGCGAACTGCGCCTCGAATTCCAGCCCATCGTCGACCTCGGGCTGACTGAAATCAACGGCCTGGAGGCGCTCGTCCGCTGGCAACCTGCGAACGGGCCGTGCCTTGGCCCGGCCGACTTCATCGCGATCGCGGAGCAGACCGGCGCCATCGTGCCCATCGGCCGCTGGGTCCTGCGCGAGGCCTGCCGCCAGGTGCGCGCCTGGCAGGTCCGGCTCGACCTGCCCGAGCTCGACGTGTCCGTCAACGTGTCCGCGCGCGAGCTCCAGGAGCCGGGCTTCGTGGACGGCGTGCTCGCCGTGCTCACGGAGCACCAGCTCGATCCCGCCCATCTCGTGCTCGAGCTGACCGAGAGCGTCCTGATGCGGCACGCCGACCAGGCCGTGGGCCGGCTTGCCGATCTGCGAGCCATCGGCGTGCGCGTCGCGATCGACGACTTCGGGACGGGCTATTCGTCGCTCAGCTACCTCCATCGGTTCGCAGTCGACATCCTCAAGATCGACCGCTCGTTCGTGGCCGGTCTCGAGCGCGACGATGGTCGCTCGGTGCTCGCGAGCGCGATCATCAGCCTCGCCGGCGCGCTCGGGCTGGAGGTCATCGCGGAAGGCATCGAGGAGCCGGCCCAGGCCGACGTGCTGCGGGCGCTGGGCTGCGGCTACGGCCAGGGGTACCTGTATTCGCGACCCGTGGGCCACGACGCGATGGAGAACTTGCTGTCCGTGCCCACGCCATTTCCCATGACGGCGCCGGCAGGCACAGGACGCCGCGCGCGCGAGCGGTCGCGGACGACCCTGCGACTCGTGAGCGGATAGGTAGCCGGGGCCATCCGCCGGCCTCAGAACGGCTTGAGCACCATCAGCCACACGAGCGCGAGCAGGCCCAGCCCGCCGACGGCCATGAGCGCCTCGGGACGGCGAGTGTCGAGGCGCTGAAACAGCTCCGCGTCATCGATCGGCACGGCTGCCTCGGCCTGTGTGCCGCGACTGCGCACCGGAGCGATGCCGATCGCCGCCCGGAGCCCGTAGTAGTACGGGGCGGCGATGCCGTACATGGCGCCCAGGACGACGGTGAGGACGACGTACGAGGCGACGATCCAGCCGGCCGTGAGCTGGCTGTTGGTGTAGGCGGCGGCCAGTCCGCCGATGACGAGCACGATCAGGCCCAGATACGACGACTGGCTGCCCTGGGCGGACAGCTCGAGCAGCGCCGCAATTCCGGCCCGGTCGCGAAGCTCCCGAACCCGGAAGACCGCGTACATCGAGACGCCGTGCGGCACCAGGAACAGGACCAGACCGACGAGGTGGGCGAACACGAACCAGAGGTACATGCGGTGGGCCTCGGCTGCGATGCTGCTGGTCACACGACCGCCGCGAAACGCTCCCCACCGCGCCGGCCGCGCGGCCGGCCTAGCAGGCCAGGCTTTGCCCCGGCGTCAGAGATTGCCGCGCTTGGCCTGCTCGCGCTCGATCGCCTCGAAGAGCGCCTTGAAGTTCCCTACGCCGAAACCGCGCGAACCGTGGCGCTCGATGATCTCGAAGAAGAAGGTCGGCCGATCCTGCACCGGGCGGGTGAAGATCTGGAGCAGGTAGCCCTCCTCGTCGCGGTCGGCCTCGATGCCCAGTTCCTCGAGCGTGTCCATGGGCACGCCCACGTCACCCACGCGCTCGGGCAGCGCCGCGTAGTACTCGTGCGGCATGCCCAGGAACTCGACGCCGTTCTCGCGCAGCTGGCGGACGGTGCCGACGATGTCCTCGGTGCGCAGCGCCACGTGCTGCGTGCCGGCATCGAGGTACCAGTCGAGGAACTCCTGGATCTGGCTCTTCTTCTTGCCCGTCGCGGGCTCGTTGATCGGGAACTTGATGCGGCCGTTGCCGTTGGTCATGACCTTGCACATCAACGCGAGTACTCGGTATGGATGACCTTGTCGTCGTAGTGGATCAGCTGGCGAAGCCGAACACGTCGCGGTAGTAGTCGACGAACCTGTTCATGTCGCCCAGCTCGACGTTGCCGACGCAGTGGTCGATCTCGAGCAACGACAGTCCCTTGGCGGCAGCCGCCGGCTTCTTGACCTTGCGATAGCCGGGCGCGAACACGCCGTGGTAGTCGTTGCGGTCGATGAACGAGTGGACCACCTCGCCGTAGGTGTGCACGGCCGACTTCGGAGCACGCCGTCGTCGCCAGCGTCGAGCTCGGTCGGCTCGAGCACGCTTCGCGGCGCCGCGCTTGGTCGTCTCGCGCCACGCGCGACTCGACGTCGTCGACCAGGAAGGCGATGTCCTTGACGCCGTCGCCGTGGCGGTGGACGTGCTCGGCGATCTCGCCGTCCGGCGTCAGCGGCGCGGTGAAGCACGAACGGATGTCGTTCTGGACCATCACGTAGCGAGGCACGGTCGCGCACCTTCGTCTCCAGCCCGGAGTAGGCAACCGGAGTGAAGCCCCACAGCGCACGGTAGTAGGCCGACGCCTGGCGGGCGTTGCCCACCCAGAACTCGACGTAGTCGATGCCCTTGAGCGGCAGGAAGTCCTGCGCCTCGGCGTACGCGTCCGGGTTGATGTGCGCGCCGGCCTGGTTGGCCGCGCCGCGGGCCACGTCGTCCGCCACGGGACGATGGACGGTGTCGGTCATGCCTGGAGACCTCCGCTGCGAGGCTCGGGGCGCAGGCCGGGTCGGTACGAGGGCGACGGCGCCGACGTCGGGATCCGTCCGGCACCCGGAAGGACGCGGCCAAGGCCGCGCGAAGTGGCGTCAGTGTCCGTCGCTCCCGATGCGGGCGTCAAGCAACGCGGACGCTCGATGCCTGTCGACTATGTGAAACTCGCAGCGTGCACGGTCGACTCCGTCGATGATCCCGGACGGCGGCCCCGGCTTTGATCCGAACGAGCGCACGGAGCGGCTGACGTCCGCGGTCGACAGCCTCGAGCGGCTGCGCTCGGCAATCTTGGCAGGTTCGCCGTGGCCGCTCGCGGAGCGCGTCGATCATTCCGACGAGACCCTCTGGGGTCCACCCGAGATCCTCGCCCATCTCGCGGAGATGGTCCCGTACTGGCACGGCGAGCTTGCGCGGCTGCTTGACGGAGCGCGACGAGACCGCGAGCCGACGCCGTTCGGCCGAGTCGCGACGGATGCGGTCAGGGTTGCCATCGTGGACCGCGATCGAACACTGCCGGTCGAGGAGCTGCTGGATCGGATCGACGCCGACACGCGGCGCCTCGCGCGGCGTCTCGAGACGCTCGAGCCGTCGGATCTCGACCGGCGCGGACTGCACCCGAGCCTGGGCGAGCTGCGGGCGAGGGAGCTGGTCGAGCGGTTCGTGCTGGACCACTTCGAGGAGCACCTCGATCAGCTCCGGACGATCCTGCCCGGCTGAGCGGGTCCGGCCATGTTCATCCTGTACGCCTTGCTCGGTGGGATCCTGCTTGGAGCACTGACGCGAGGCCGGCTCGATGCTCTGGCCGACATGCCGTTCCGTTGGGGTTGGCTCGTGGCCGCCGGGCTGGTGCTCCAGATCCTGCTCTTCTCGCCGCCGGCGGCCGGCCTGCCCGACCCCATCGCGCCGGCACTCTACGTGGCGTCGACCGGTGCCGTCCTGGTCGCCGTCGTCGCCAACAGCCGAATCCCAGGCATGGCCCTCGTGGCCGCCGGTGCCGGGTCGAACCTGCTCGCGATCCTGGCCAACGGCGGCCGAATGCCCGCCGACCCGAGCGCACTCGCTGCGGTGGGCGACACGCTGCCGGATGGTGCCACCAACAGCGTTCTGCTCGGCGACCCGGCGCTGCGGCCCCTGACCGACATCTTCGCGCTCCCGAGCTGGCTCCCGTTGGCCAACGTCTTCTCGATCGGCGATGTGCTGATCGCGGTCGGGATCGCGGTCGTCGTGGCGGCCGGGATGCATCGTCGGGCGAGGCACCCGTAGCCCAGCCATTGGGCGTCATCGACGCCTCCGGGCGGCCGTCAAACGAGCCCGCGGGAGGTGTGTGATGGCGACGCGCCGTGTGTTGATCCCGCGCAACTCCGACCAACGGCCGGGACCCCAGTAGTACGAAGGGGCCATTCCGTCCGGCGGTCCGTACCGGTAGCGTCTCGGTCGTAGGGCTCAACGGCCCGTGCAGTGCCCACGGGGGGAACGTTGAGGTAATGGCAATGACCGTCTTGAAGCTACGGGCATGGCGTGTCGCAATCGCCCTGGCCGCACTTGGCAGCTCGGCTCTCGTTCTCGAGGCCGGCAAGCGCTGGTTCTAGCACTCGATCGGCGGCATTTCGCCGCCACACGAGAAGTCGATACGAGCCGTCGGAAGTGCCCCGACGGCTCGTTGATTTCCGGGCTCGACTGTCAGGTGCCTGACGGGCCCCGACGCTCCCGCAGCACGTTCCCGACGACGAACGCGACGTTGGCGGGACGCTCCGCCAGGCGACGCATGAAATACGGATACCACTCGCGTCCGTAGGGCACGTAGACCCGTACCCGCCAGCCGTCCCGGACGAGCTGCTCCTGGAGATCGCGGCGGACGCCGTACAGCATCTGGAACTCGAAACGCTCCGGCGCGACGCCCTCGGCCCGCGCGACCTCGAGCGCGCGCCGGATGATCCGCTCGTCGTGCGTCGCGATCGCGGGCTGCTCGCCCGCCCGCAGGAGCCGCTCCATGAGCGTGACGTAGGCGCGATCCACCTCGGCCTTGGCCTGGAATGCGACACCGGCGGGCTCACGGTAGGCGCCCTTGCACAGGCGGATCGGGGCGCGTTCCTCGATCAGCCGCTCGACGTCGGCCGGACTCCGCCGCAGGGCGGCCTGGATGACCACGCCACTGTGCGCGTTGTGGGCACGCAGCGAGCGCCAGAGATCGAGGGTGGCGTCCGTCTTCGTGTGCTCCTCCATGTCGATCCGCACGAAGGTGCCCCGCTCGGCCGCCCGATCGAACACGCGCTCGACCGTAGTCCGGCAGATCTCCGGATCGATGTCGAGGCCCATCTGGCTGAGCTTGAGCGAGATCGTGCTGGTCAGACCGCGCGCGGCAAGCGCGTCGATCGTGGCCAGGTAGCGCTCCCCGGCCGCGCGCGCGGTATCGGCGGAGCGCACGGATTCCCCGAGCACGTCGACGCTGGTGGCCAGTCCATTGGCGGCCAACCGCTGCAGGGCGACGAGCGCCTCGTCGAGGGTCTCACCCGCCACGAATTGCGCGACCATCGGGCGTGTGATCGGCAGGCGCGTCGCGATCCGTCCCACGGTCCGGCGGTGCGACAGTGCCAGGAGGGTCGCCCGGAGCGCGCGCTCCGGCAGGGCGGCGAGCGCCCCGCGGAGCCTCACGACCGGCCGCCGACCTGGGTGGCCACGACGGACGGACGGCAGCGGGCGCGAGCAGCCTGGATTGGACTCCGGGGCATGGCATCGATGGTACTCAACCGTGAAGGGCCGGTGCTCGTCGTCCGATCGGTTGCGCCCGGACCGACGGAGGTGGCCCTGGCGGGCTAGCATCCTCGCGGCCAGCCCGCGGCCGCGCACCGCAGCCTGTCCCGGTGCCATACCCAAGGAGTCCATCGTGAACGCTGCCGCGTCCGGCTCGGCCGCTCGTCATCCCTCGCACGCCCGCCGTGACCTGGGCGACTTCCGGCCGCAGGCCAGCCACCACCGGAACGCCTATCGCGAGGTCCAGCAGGGCCTCAACCGCCAGGACCGCATTGCCCTCGCGGTGACCGGTGCGGTGGGAACGATGTACGCGGTCTACGTCTTGGCCATGTTCATGGTGGGTTGGATGTTCGTCCAGGTCGCGCTCGGCCGGGCGGCGTTCGACCCGTACCCGTTCGCGTTCCTGCTGTTCCTGGGCAACATCGTGCAGTTGCTGCTCATGCCCCTCCTCATGGTCGGCCAGAACCTCCAGGGCCGGCACTCCGAGGCCCGCGCGACGAGCGAGTTCGAGACGGTCGGCAAGATCTTCCACGACCTCGAGGCGACGATGCGCCACCTCGACGTGCAGGATCAGGAGCTGCTCCGTCAGACCCGCCTGATCACGAGCCTGGTCGAGACGCTGGTGCCGGCCGCCCACCGGGAGCAGGTCCTGGAGTCGGCGTCGGCGGGACTCACAGCGGCGGGCAAGGAGCAGGAGCGTGGACCGTCTTCGAGCTAGTCTCGGATGTCGGGCTCGCCGTCGAGGACGTGGCGCTTGAGGAACGCGAGCGTTCGGGTGAAGGCATCGCGGCGCGTCTCGCGCTTCTCCCAGCCGTGGCCCTCGTCGTCGTACCACACGATCTCGTGGTGCTTGCCCTCGATCTCGAGTGCTTCGATCATGCGCTCGCTCATGAGCGGCACGACCCGCTTGTCCTTGCGGCCGTGCAGGATCAGCACCGGCGCCTCGATCCGCTCGGCGCGGTACACGGGCGAACCGCGTCGGTAGGCCTCGGCCGACCCCGAGTCGTCGGGGCTGCCCATCTGGCGCTGGAGGTCGATACGCCCGACACGGTCTCCATGGCGATAGCTCTCGGCGATCTCCGAGTCGCCGTACAGGTCCACGCCGGCCCGCCACAGTGACGGTTCCTCGACGAGTGCGCTGAGCACCATGTAGCCGCCGTATGAGCCGCCCCAGATCGCGATCCGTCCGTCGCACCACGGCTGCTCGCGCAGCCACTGCCCGGCGTCGATCACGTCGTGCACGTCGGCGTGGCCCCACTCACCGTGATTGGCCTGCCGGAACACCCGGCCGTAGCCCGTCGACCCCCGAAAATCCACATCGAGGACGGCGAAGCCCTCACGAACCAGAACTTGCTTGAACGGCATCCACATGCGGTAGGCCTGCCAGGTCGGGCCGCCGTGGGGGTAGACGACGGCGGGCACCCGCCGACCGCCGCGCCGTCCGATCGCCGCGGGCGGGCGACGAAGGCTGCCCTCGATGCGCAGCCCGTCGCGGGCCGGCACGACGATCCGTTCTGCGTCCACGAATGCGCGACCCTCGAAGGCCGGGTTGAGCACCGCCGGCAGCGATGCGGTGAGGCGTCGCGCACGAGCGTCGTCGCCGGCCGGGACGGGCACCGGCAGGAGCCACAGATCCTGAGGCCGACGCTCGCTCTCGCCGATGGCCAGCACGCCCGATCCGTCGGGCAGCCAGTCGACGGCCCGCCAGACCCCCGGCCACGGCGCGATGGAGCGGCTGCCCAGCTCGCGGGCGGCTCGTGTCGGACGTCGCGTTGCCACAGACGTGATCACGGGGTCGACCAGCCCATCGTGCACCTCGGCGTGGACGACGAGCGAGCCGTCCGGTGAGGGAAGCGGCGCGAAACCGAACGAACCGCTCGGCTCGCCATGCTCGCGTTTGCCGCGGGTGACGATCGCGCGCTCGGTGAGGCCCGGATCGAGGCGGGCGACCTGGAACCAGCCGTCGGCATCGGTCAGGAAGAGCAATGCGCCATCGGGGCACCAGCGCGGACCGGTCGCCCACTCGTGTTCGCCGGCGACGAGGCGCTCCACGCCGGTCGCGACGTCGAGCACGTGGATCTGGGCGGTGGTCAAGTCTCCGCTGCGCTGGGATGCGATCGCCAGACAGGCTCCGTCGGGTGACCACGCGTAGTCGTCGACGTCGACCCCGGGCAGGGTCAGGGTCCGCGCCTCGGGCTGGCGCGGCCTGGCCGCGGGCCGGCCGCGACGCGGCACCGGGGCATCGACGAGCCACACTTGCGACCAGCCCCTGCGGCGGGACACGAATGCCAGCGACCGGCCGTCTGGCGCCCAGCGCGGCATGGACGTGCCGGCCGGGTGTTCGGTCACCAGGACGGACCGACTGCCGTCGACCTCGATGACCCAGATCGCGTTGTCCCGGACGAACGCGAGCCGGCGCGAATCGGGCGACCACTGCGGATCGGAGACGGGCTTCTCGGACGCGGTCAGCTGGCTCGGATAGCCGCCCCGCAGGGGCAGCGTCATGAGCTGGCGGGCGCCCGCCGTATCGATCGTGTATGCGACAAGGCGCCCGCGCGGCTCGAGCCGAAACTCGCGCGGCGAGTCGACGGCCACGATCTGCTCGATCGTGGGTATGTCGCCGAGAATCCGTTGCGGAACAGTCGGACGCCGATCGGTCACGCGCGTCGGCGGCGCGTCGGGCCAGGCCCGGCGTCGGCTCGGCGGCGCGTTTTGCTCGCGCCGGTCGCGGTGCCGCCGACGCTGCCGTCGCGGTCCTGGGTGCCGGGCACGGCCGGGCCACTGCCGTCGCCGCTTCGGTCGATGGGTTCGATGTTGGCCTCGAGCTGCTCGCCCAGCTCCACCGTGCGTCGGAATGCGGCCCAGACCGCTTCCGACAACACGGTCCGGAGCCGGCCCGACTCGAGCTCGTGAAGGGCGGCCGCGCTCGTCCCACCGGGCGACGTCACCATGTTGCGGAGCACGGCCGGATGGTCCCCCGACTGCTTGGCGAAGTGGGTGCTGCCCTCGAGCGTCTCGACGACGAGGTCGTGCGCGACGTGGCGCGGAAAGCCGAGATGGACGGCCGCGTCGATGAGCGCCTCCATGACCAGGAACACGTAGGTCGGGCCGGTCCCCGACACGGCCGTGGCCATGGCGACGAAGCGCTCGTCGTCGACCTCGATCTCGGCACCGAGCGCACGCAGGATGGCGGCCGCCTGCTCGCGCTGCTCGGGTGTGGTCTCCGGGGTCGCGTACCAGACGGTCATGCCGCGCCCCAACTGGGCCGGCGTGTTGGGCATGCTGCGCACGATCTGATCGTGCCCGAGCAGGCCGCGCAGGGCCGTGCTCGTGGCTCCGGCGATGATCGAGATGACGAGCTGGCCGCGACGCAACCCGGGCCCGATCTCGCGCGCGACGCGGGCGAGCATCTGGGGCTTGACCGCGAGCAGGATCACGTCCGCGTCGGCGACGGCCTCCTGGTTGCTGGCCACGGTTCGGATCCGGTGCCGCGCGGCGAGCTCCTCGCGACGGTCGGGCCGGGGATGGCTGGCGACGATCTGTCGAGGCTCGACGAGAGCGCCCCGCAGAAGGCCCGCGATCATGGCCTCGGCCATGACCCCGGAACCGACCGTCGCGATCGTGCGCTGGTCAAGGGGCGACATTGCCGGCGGAGTATACCCGTCGCGGATGTCAGGAACGTCCAATTCCGGTGTCGAAAATCCGGCCACGGGCGCCCTACCCCGCCGCGCGATCCTCGATCTCCCAGGCATGGTCGAGCGTGTGCCAGGCGACCCGTCGCACGGAGTACCTGGCCGACCATCGGGCGCCGCCACGCGGGCCGGGTGGCAGCGAACCGATCGGCGCCGCAGCACGCAACGCCGCGCGAGCCGCCGCGCGGGTCGCGTCCCGGCTGTGCAGATCGCCCCCGGCCGCGCCCGGCGGCACCTCGCCGTCGACGCGACGCAGATACGCCGACTCGGCCTCGATGACATGCGATCGGATCGCGTCGAGGCTGCGGCCGCCGCCACGCGGGCCGGTTGCCAGGGGCAGGTCGCGAGCCGACTCGACCACCCGGTCGAGAGCGCTCCAGCACGCATCCAGGATCTCGATCTGGCGAGCCAGCTCGGCGGTCGTCAGCGGCCGCTCGTCGCCGGGTGCCGGACGCGAGGCCACACCGAAGTCGGTCGAGGCGTCGCCCTTGACCCGATCGGCCACGTCGACCCCAGCGACATCGAGCGTGTCAAGGTCCGGAAAGGCGTCGAGGAGCGCCGGCGATCCGGCCAGGACGGCCCGATAACGGGGCGCGTACGTCAGCAGGGCCTCGACCGCCGCCGCCTCGTCGCGCCCGCGCCGGCACCAACCCGGCCAGTCGAGCGCCCCGACGAAGGCTCGTTTCGCGCCGATCTCAGCGTACACGCGCACGGGCTGTGGGTTTCGGCCCTCGCTCCGGCTCATGCTCGAGCCGATCCGAGCAGGAAGAACCGGCCGGTCGTGGACACCCGTGGCTCCGAGAATCCGGCATCGGAGAGCGCCTCGGCTAGCTCGGTCGGCTCGTAGTACACCTTCGGGATGGTGTATGTCCGGCCATCCGCGAGGCGGCGGACCGATCGGTCGCCCGACGGCACGGAGTGGTCGATCGCACCCGAGGCCGGGTCGGGCCGCGAGTCGACGAACGCATACAGCCCACCCGGCTTAAGCCACCGGTGGACGAGCCCGAGGAAGCCCGGGAGCCGGTCGCGATCGACATGGCTCAGCCAGAAGCCCGTGAACAGGCCATCGGCCGGTGCCGCTCGTTCGTCCGGCTCCGCCCATGCATCACGGATGTGCAGGTGCGCCCGCAAGCGGTGCGCGACAAGCCGCTGGCGAGCCCGATCGAGCGGCGCTTCGGCCGCGTCGTACAGCCACACATCGCCGCGAGCCACGAGCAGTGGCGACCACCAGCCCGTGCCCGCCGCCAGCTCGACGATCGTGCCGCGCCAGGGCAGCCGGTCGAGCCACGTCGTCGCGCCGTCGAGCTCCGCCGACCAGGCCATGTTGTCGATCGTGCCCCGGTCGTAGCGACCCCGGCGCAGGTACCAGTCGTCGTACTCGGCCGCGCGTGCCTCGTAGTAGGCGACCAGTTGCGCGTCGAGCGGTCGGCCGCCTCCGGCACCGGCTCCGCCGACCTGGCCCGCGCCTTCGGTGGCATGGGCGGCGCCGATCGTGGCGCGTGCAGAGCCGCCGTGTGCGGTCGCCGGCCCCGGTGGAGTCGATCGGTCGGAGGCGGCGGCACGCTCGGCGAGCGCTGCCTTCAGCCGGAAGCGCGTGAAGCTGTTCTCGCCGGCCTTGCCGAGGCACGTGGCGCAGAGCTGCGCCCAGCCCTCCAGGTCGTCATCCGCACGGGTCTGCCACGCGGCACCGCACCACAGGCATTCGAACGTGTTCCGGAACGGCATCGGATCTATGCGCCGACCGGCATCCACGAGCCGACCGGGGCGGTGTCGACGAACGCGTCCGGGTCGAAGATCTCGCACAGCATCGCGATCCCGTCGACGACGCGCGGTCCGGGTCGTGAGAAATACGCCGAACCGTCGACCACGAACACCTGGCCGTTGCGGACGGCCTCGAGACGCCGATAGAACGGCGGCCTGGGGGTCCGCTGCCACTCGGCCGCGGCCTCGGCCACGTGGTAGCCGCACGGCATGAGGACAAGCATCTCCGGCTCGACGTCCCAAATCGCGATCCAGCTCGTCTCGACCGAGCGCTCCCCCTCGCGACCGAGCAGGTCCCAGCCTCCGGCCCGCCGGATCTGCTCGGGTACCCAATGGCCGACGGCGAAGGGCGGGTCGAGCCATTCGACCGCGACGACACGCGGACCGGCGCGACCGGCCTGCCGGCGCCGGCCGACGTTCCGCTCGAGGCCCGCCAGCCTGGCCCGCAGGCGGCCGACGAGCCGAACGGCGCGGTTCTCGGCGTCGGTCATCGCGCCGACCGTTGCGATCGTGTTGAAGATGCCCTCGATGCTCGTCGGCTCCAGGGAGACGACGCTCGTGCCAGCCTCGATGCGCCGGACAGCCTCGCTCACCATCCGGTAGCTGACAGCGCACACGGCGCACAGCTCCTGGGTGATGATCAGGTCGGGCCGGAGGTCGCGCAGGAGCTCCTCGTCGAGGGCGTACAGCGACGAACCACCGTGCACGGCGGCGCTGACGAGGTCGTGGATCGAGCGGGAGCTCCCGCCACCGAGCTCGTTGGCGGCGCGGGTCACGACAGCCTTGTCACGAGCCTCCGGCGGCCAGTCGCATTCGTGCGTCACCCCGACGAGCTGGTCACCGAGACCCAGCGCGAAGACGATCTCCGTCGCGCTTGGGAGCAGGGACACGATCCGCATCGTCGCAGGGCTGGGGCGTCGACGCGCGCCGGACGACCCTGACGAGTGCCCGGGCCGGCGATCGCGCCGGCCGCGTCGAGTCGAGGCCGGCGATCTAGACCGGCTTGAGCTGATCGACCTGGGCGCGTGCCGCGGCCTTGTCCGTGAACCACGTCACGTTGGGTTGCGCGTAGCCGGACCACTCGGCTGGCAGGGATTCCTCGGGGAAGATCGCGTTGACCGGGCACTCCGGCTCGCACGCGCCGCAATCGATGCACTCGTCGGGGTCGATGTAGAGCATGCGGTCGACGCCTTCCTCGAAGTGGATGCAGTCGACCGGACAGACCGCCACGCACGACTGATCCAGGACGTCGACACAGGGCTCGGCGATCACGTATGTCATGGCGTCAACACTCCTCGCGGCTCGGCGCTCGCGGACGGGACCCTCGGTTTGTGCGCCGTGTCGACCGGCGCCGGCCCGGCCGGGAATCGCCCCGCCGCCTCCCGCTGAGCGTACCATCGCGGGCCGCATCGGGACGCCGCCTCGGGACACGGCGTCCCTGCCCCCGCGCGGTCCCGGGCCGCATCCTGCAACGAGCGAGCGGCCGGCCAGCGCCTTCGTGGCGGGTTTCGTCGGCACCTCGAACCGGCTCCGCGGCGAGACCGCGCGGAGCATCGTCGGCAGGCCGGGCACGTTCACGATCCGGCCCGAGAAGATCCGCCTCGAGGAACCCGATGCGATCCCGATCCTGCGGACCGCGATCCTGAGCGGGCCTCCTTGCCTTCGCCCTGTCCTTCGACGGGATCATCGTCACGACCTTCACGGCGGGCACACAGGAGACGATCCCGGTTTGGATCCTCGATCACCTGCGGCTGCCGAACCAACGTTCGATCGTGAACGTCGTTGCGCTGTTCGTGATCGTGCTCTCGACCGTGCCCGTTACCTCGCCCAGCGCCTCAGCTCCGACGCCGGCGGAGGTGGAAGGACGTGACGCGGTTCGACTAGGCCATCCAACGCTTTCCCAGGGGCTCGAGCGCGATCGCGACCTCGGTCCCGATCGCGAGAAGGCTCAGCGCCAAGCCCATCAGCAGGACGATTGATCGTGCGCGCATGGACATTCCTCCGCCGGCCATGCCGGCAAGCGCGACGGCCGACCCCGACGAGGAGTGCCCGGTTCAGACTGCCGTCCGCTCGGAGTGTCCGCGAGAGCGCTTCACTGCGGCTTATCGGGCCGAACCGCCGCCTACATCGACGGTTCGTAGGCGGGATCGAGGTACTTCTCTGGATCTTCCTTGAAGTCCAGCATGCAGCCCTTGCCGCAGAACCAGTACGTCGTGCCCTCGTACTCGTAGCTGAGCTGCGAGGTCGTCGTGTCGACCTCCATCCCGCACACGGGATCGGTTGCCATCTCCATGCCAAGGCCTCCGTTCGTGCGATCCAGGATAGCCCGCCGCCCCACCGGTAGGGCGAGCTCCGCCACGGTCCCGCCACGCAACGGCCGGCAGGTTCGCCTGGCGGCCATGGAGCAGGGCACGAGGGGCCGCCAGACGCACCCGGGTCGCGTGGGTCGTGGCCCGATGCGCCGCCATCGATGCGGCGCTTCGCCGTCGACCTCGGACGCCCGCAGCGTACGATCAACAGATGGCGATGGACGAGGGCGAGGCACGCCGGCGGCTGCTCGACGAGCGCGCGCGCCTGACGAGCGAGCTGGGTGAGCCGATCGAATCGCCCGGCCAGATGACGTACGGCTCGCAGGCATCCGCCGCGGCCGAGGTGTTCGAGCAGCAGCGCGAGCTGGCCCTGCGCGACCGATCGAGCAAGGAGCTCGTGGCCATCGACGCGGCTCTGGTGCGGCTCGACGCGGGCGCCTATGGCCGCTGCACGAGCTGCGGACGTGACATCGCCCCGGAACGACTGGAGGCCCTGCCGTGGGCCGCCCTGTGCATCGAATGCCAGCGCACGGGCCGACCGTGACGTCCGACACGCGCGACGACCCCACGCTCCAGAGACGAGAAGGTGGCAGCTCGCCGCGTGTGCCGAACCACCACAACCCGGGCCTGGTCGACCTGGACGCCATACGGCGCGCCGCGGAAACCCTGCGAAGCGTGGCCGTCCGGACACCGCTCGTCGGCATCGGCCGGCCCGAGCGAGGTGAATGGCTCAAGCCCGAATCGCTGCAGCCGATCGGGGCCTTCAAGCTCCGAGGCGCGTTCGTCGCCGTGGCCTCGCTCGCGAGCGCGGAGCGGGCCCGCGGCGTCATCACCTACTCGTCGGGCAACCACGCCCAGGGTGTCGCCCGGGCAGCGCGCTTGCTCGGTGCGCCGTGCGTCGTCGTCATGCCGTCCGATGCGCCCGTGATCAAGCGCGAGCGTGTCGCGGCCGACGGAGCCGAGATCGTGACCGTCGGCCCCGCGTCCGAAGAGCGTCGTCTCCGAGCCGAGGCGATCGCGGCGGAGCGCGGCCTGGCGGTGATCCCGCCATTCGACGACGACCGGATCATCGCCGGGCAGGGCACGATCGGGCTCGAGATCCTCGAGGACCTGCCGGACCTGTCGGCCGTACTCGTGCCCGTCGGCGGCGGTGGCCTTGCCTCGGGCGTGGCCACCGCAGTGAAGGCGCTCCGCCCCGGCGTCCGCGTGATCGGCGTCGAGCCGGAGCTGGCCGCCGACGCGCGGCAGTCGCTTGCCGAGGGTCGCATCGTCGAATGGTCGGCCGACCGCGTGAGCCGCACGATCGCCGACGGGACGCGAACGCAGGCCCTCGGGCGTCGAACGTTCGCCCATCTCCGGGCGTTCCTCGACACGATCGTGACCGTCTCGGAGGCTCAGATTGCCGCGGCCGTGCGACTCGCCGCGGAGGAGGCTCGGCTGGTCGTGGAACCGTCCGGCGCCCTGTCGATCGCCGCGATGCGCTGGCACCGGTCCGATGCGGGCCTCGGCGACGGGCAGACCGGCGTCGTGGCAGTCGTCTCCGGTGGGAATGTCGACCCGGCGGCCTACCGCGCCTATCTCGAGACGCCGCTGCCCGAGTGAGGCTCGGCCAGGCCCTCAGCATGGGCCGGCGGGGATGCCGCGAGCGCGGCCTCGGGCACAACCGGCGATACGGGCGGGGTGGACGCACGCCCGAGCCCGCGCCGCGCCGCCAGCTCCGCCTCGCGCGCGCGAAGCGCCGCTTCCTGGGCCTCGACGCGAGCATCGTTCGCCGGCGCCCGGCGTTCCTCGTCGGCCATCCAGGCCCGGATCAGGAACAGGACGGCCATGACGAACATCATGTCGCCGGCCACCCACATGAACGCGCCGGCCATCTGCTGATCAGCCAGGGGCGACGGGCCCCACGTCCGCGCGAGCGTCGCATAGTGCGGGTAGAGCGGCGCGTCGGCGGAGAAGATGGCCAGCGACAGGAACGTGTTCTGAGGCATCTGGAGGCCCGCATACAGGGCCCGGACCGGATACGGCATGCGCCACGGCGACGGGTCGAGGCCGACGACCTGCCACCAGAACAGCAGCCCCGAGCCAAGGAACAGGACGTGCTCGAAGTCGTGGACGAGATCGTTCTCGAGGGCCAAGTCGAACAACGGCGAGAAGTGGACGCCCCACATGACCCCGGCGAAGACGAGCCACGACACGATCGGGAAGGAGATGGCGCGGACGATCCGGCTGTGCAGGATCGGCAGCACGACGCCGTGCCGGAACTCGGGTCGCGTGACTCGCAACAGGAGCGTGATCGGCGCGCCGAGCGCGAGCAGGGGCGCGGCGACCATGGTCAGCGTCGCGTGCTGGATCATGTGGTCGAGGAAGAGCACGTCGTCGTAGCGTTCGATGCCCGACTGCAGCGCGATCTCGATCGCGGCCATGCCGGCCAGGAAGCAGGCGATGTGTGCGCGCGGCACGGGATTGCCGGGATGGACCCGATCGACCCGTCGAACGGCCCACAGATAGGCCGCCGTGAGCATGATGAGCGGCAGCTGAATGGTCGGATCGAATGACCAGTCGAGGATGAAGTCGAGCGCGCTCGGGGCAGGCGGTACGACCGCTTGCACATGGCCGAGCGCGACGGGCGCGAGCAGCAGCCCCAGCACGGGCAGGCCGCCAACGACAGCGGCGGCGCGGGCAACGATTTGCGGCGGCGCGCGATGGCCGGCCCGAACCTGCAGGCGATGGCCCGCGCGGGCCGGCGGCGTTCCACGACCAGGGTCAGGACCGAATCGCGATCGAGAATCGGCTGGACCAGAGCTCATCGTCGCCGATTGTCGCGCGGAACGCCCGAGTGGGCCCGGCCGTTGTGGTTCGGTCGGCGGGATGGGGCGGAGGCGCATCGGCGGTCGCGCGCCCGTGGGAAGCGCCGGCACACGAACAGACGCGGCACGTGAGACAACAGACGCGGCACGTGGGACACATGCTCGTATGCCCGCGTGCGCACGCGAGCCGCTCGGGTATCATGGCAGCGCCCGACTGGTGCTGGTCGGGCTCGTTCGGTGACGCCTCGTCCCACGGCTCGCCCGAGCGCAGCTCCCGTTCCCGCCTTGCATCCTCGAGGACGCCGATGACGATGCCCCGCAGGTCCGGCCCTTCGCCCGCCGTCGTGCTCTTCGGAGCGACAGCGGTGGCGCTGATCCTGGTCCTCGCGGTGCTGGCTATCCGCGGCGACGTCGTCGGGCAGCTGCGCAACGTGTGGGGTTCGTTCTTTCCGCCGGCCGCGGTGACCGATCAGGGCACGGAGACCCGCAACCTGTACGACATCGTGTTCGCGCTGGCGGTGATCGTGTTCCTCGTCGTCGAGGGCTTGATCGTGTTCGCGATCCTGCGCTATCGGCGCAAGCCCACCGACGAGGCACTGCCGCCGCAGGTCCACGGCAACAACCTGCTCGAGGTCGTGTGGACGATCGTCCCGACCGCGATCGTCGCGTTCCTGTTCATCGTGTCGTGGCAGACACTCAACAGCGTGGACGCCGTGACAAGCGCGCCTGATGTCCGCATCCGCGCGGTCGCGTCACGCTTCCAGTGGACGTTCGAGTACCTCGACCAGTCCGGCCAGCAGGTGACGTACCAGCAGCTCACGCCGGAGCTCGTCGTGCCCGCCGGGGAAACGGTCCACCTGACCCTCTACAGCCCGGACGTCATTCACGCCTTCTACGTCCCTCAGTTCCTGTTCAAGCGCGACGTCGTGCCGGGCAAGGACAACAACTTCGACTTCAGGATCGACCAGCAGTACGCCGGGCAGACGTTCCGCGGCCAATGCGCCGAGCTGTGCGGCACCGGGCACTGGATCATGCAGTTCACGGTCAAGGCCATGACGCCGGACGACTATCAGGCCTGGCTCAAGCAGCAGATCGCCTCGGTGCCGCCGTCTCAGTCGCCCGGTGCGAGCGGTCCCGCCGCCTCCGGCCCGGCGGCCAGCGGCCCGGCAGCGTCAGGACCGGCCGCGAGCGGCCAGTCCGCCGGCACGCTCGACATCACGGCCAAGAACATCGCCTACCAGGAGAACAACCTCGAGGCGCCGGCGAACCAGCCGTTCACGATCCATTTCGACAACCAGGACGCCGGCGTCCCCCACAACGTCTCGATCCACAAGGACTCGCCATCAGGTGAGGAGGTATTCAAGGGCGCGATCTTCTCGGGCGTTGCCGCCCAGGACTACAGCGTGCCCGCCCTGCCCGCCGGTACGTACTCGTTCGTGTGCTCGGTGCACCCGAACATGACCGGCACGCTCACGGTGAAGTAAGGAGCCCCGATGGCAACCACCGCGATCCCGCGCGTCGCCGCGCCGGCCTACCGATCCGCGCTGTACGAGTGGATCACGACGACCGACCACAAGAAAATCGGGATCCTGTACCTCGTCAACTCGGTCGTGTTCTTCCTGCTCGGCGGCATTCTGGCGCTCGGCGTGCGGACCGAGCTGGCCCAGCCCGGGATCCAGTTCTTCCAGGGCGAGGTCTACAACCAGCTGTTCACGATGCACGCGAGCTTCATGATCTTCCTGTTCATCATCCCGATCCTGGCCGGCTTCGGGAACTATGCGGTGCCGCTCATGATCGGCGCACCGGACATGGCGTTCCCACGCATCAACGCCCTGTCGTTCTGGATGCTGCCATTGGCCGGCATCCTCATGGCCTCGGGCTTCCTGACCCCGACCGGCGCCGCGGCCGAGGGCTGGACCTCGTACCCGCCCCTGGCGGAGGCCAAATACTCGGGCCTGGGCACGGACCTGTGGCTGCTCGCGGTCACGCTGATCGGCACGAGCTCGATCCTCGGCGCCGTGAACTTCCTGGTGACGATCTTCAAGATGCGCGCCCCGGGCATGACCATGTTCCGGTTGCCGATCCTGGTCTGGACCGTGCTCGTGACGAGCGTCCTGGTGCTCATGGCCACGCCCGTGCTCACGAGCGGCCTGATCATGCTCTTCATCGACCGCAATTACGGCGGCCACTTCTTCGACCCGGCGACGGGCGGCGTCGCGGTGCTGTGGCAGAACATCTTCTGGTTCTACTCGCACCCGGCCGTGTACATCATGGTCCTGCCCGCGATGGGCATCATCAGCGAGGTGCTGCCTGTCTTCAGTCGCAAGCCGCTGTTCGGCTACAAGGCGTTCGTCTTCGCGACCGCGGGCATCGGCGCGCTCGGCTTTTCCGTGTGGGCCCACCACATGTTCACGACCGGGCAGGTGTTCCTGCCGTTCTTCAGCCTCATGACGTTTCTGATCGCGGTACCGACCGGGGTCAAGATGTTCAACTGGATCGCGACGCTGTTCCGCGGCCAATTGCGCTTCTCGACACCGCTCTTGTTCGCGCTGGGCTTCCTGACCATGTTCCTGATCGGGGGCATCAACGGCGCGTTCAGCGCGTCCGTGCCGGTCGACTTCGCCCTGCACGACACGTACTGGGTCGTGGCGCACCTGCATTACGTGCTGTTCGGCGGCTCGGTCTTCGGCGTCTTCGCCGGGATCTACTACTGGTTCCCCAAGATGACCGGTCGGATGCTCAACGAGACGCTCGGCAAGATCCAGTTCGTGCTCATGTTCATCGGCTTCAACCTGACCTTCTTCCCGATGCACATGCTCGGCCTGGCCGGCATGCCGCGGCGCATCGCGGACTACAGCGCGCAGGCCGGCTGGAATGACCTGAACCTGCTGGCCACGATCGGTGGCTTCACGATCGCGGCCTCGATCCTGCCCTTCCTGTGGAACGTGTTCGTGTCGCTGCGCAACGGCGAGATCGCGGGCGACGATCCGTGGGAGGCGAACACGCTCGAGTGGGCGACCAGCAGCCCACCGCCGCCGTACAACTTCGACCGTCTGCCGCCTATCCGCTCTGAGCGGCCGCTGTTCGACCAGCGGCACGGCGGCGCGCTCGGCGCGAGCCACTGAGCGATGGCCGACGAGACGACCGAGGAATCGCGCCCATGACCGCCGACGCCCACGCTCTGACAACGGCCGAGCACACGCCCGTCGCCGGCCTTGCCCACGATCGCCGGGGCGGGATCAGCAACCCGATCCTGGGCATGATCCTGTTCATCTGCTCGGAGGTGATGTTCTTCGCCGGGCTGTTCGCGGCGTACTTCAGCATCCGTGCTCAGGCGCCCCAGTGGCCGCCGCAGCAATTCCACGAGACGCTCGAGATCTTCCCGCTCGTCGGACCCGCGACGGTGCTGCTCGTGCTGAGCTCGTTCACCTGCCAGTTCGGGGTGTGGGCCATCCGGCGCGGCGACCGGACCGCGTTCATGCGCAACATCGCGGTCACGATCCTGCTCGGGGTCACCTTCCTGATCATGCAGGCGACCGACTACACGCTGCTGTTCAACAAGGGCCTGTCGCTCGACGCCGGGCCGTTCGGCACCACGTACTACACCCTGACCGGCTTCCACGGCGCGCACGTGCTCGGTGGCGTGGTCATGCTCTCGGTGGTCATGTATCGGGCCATGGCGGGCCAGTTCAGCGCGCGCCATCATGACGCGGTCGAGGCGACGTCGATCTACTGGCACTTCGTCGACGTCGTGTGGATCGCGCTGTTCTCGACGCTCTACCTCCTGTAGGCGAGCTGATGCATCCACTCCGGCACCCTCGCAACGTGCTGTTCATCGGGATCGTGTTCATCGCGCTCGCGGCGATCTACTGGATCGTGCCGTATCTCCAGCACGAGACGGATCCACGCACGCCCGTGGACTACGCGGGCATGTTCATGCTCGGTGCGCTGGGCATCGCGATGGGCCTCATGTTCTACGTCCTCATCGCCGGCTCGTCGCGTGATTGACGTTCTGCCCAGCGCCAGCCCCGCCCGCGGGCAGGAGCGCGGCTGAGGGCTCATGGACGTCATCTGGCAGCGGCTCCAGGATCTCTGGAACGCGATCCTCGACTTCTCCTCGAAGCTCGTGTCGCCCGATTGGGGCGCGCTCGTCGGGCTCATCCCGATCGGCCTCGCCGCGCTGGTCGCCCTGTTCTTCGCAACCGTCATCGTGCGCTTCGCCACGGCCGGTCCGACGCGGCGCGGCCGGGCCCGCCTGAAGCCGGTCCCGCCACCTGGCGTGCACGCGGCGACGGGTTCGTTCGCCCCGATCTTCGGCGCGCTGGGCGTGTTCGTCCTGTTCGCGGGCGTGATCCTGGGCGGCGTCGCGCTCGTGCTCGGGCTGACCGCGCTCGTCCTGACGCTGCTCTACTGGGGCCGCGAATTCATGACCGACTACGAGCATCTCGAGGCACCCGAGCTTGGGCGCCTACTCGTGCCGGCCGGGCAAGGTGAGCCGCCACCCGGCGTGCACATGCCCGGGCCATCGTTCCGGCCGATCCTCGGTGCGCTCGGGACGGCCATCCTGTTCTTCGGAATCATCTTCGGCGGCGCGCTGTTCGCGGCCGGGCTCTTGATCCTCGTGATCGTCCTCCTGGGCTGGCTGCGCGACGCCCGGCACGAGTACGAGGCGACGGTCGAGGCGGATCGCACCGGTCACCTGGCCAGCGGGCCCGCCCCACGCTACCCGGTCGGCACGCTCGCCTTGATCACCGTGGTCATCGCCGTCGCCGTCACGATCAACGCCGGCTGGCTGCCGCCGACGAGCAACGCCGGCGCGGGCGGTGGTTCGCCGGCGCCTTCGGGCGGCACGGGCGGCTCCGGGGGCGGCTCGGCGCCGACGCCGGCCACGTCGCAGGTCACGGCCGACGTGCACATCGTGGCCAAGGACATCGCGTACCAGACCAAGGACGTGACCGCCCCTGCTGGTAAACCGTTCACCATCGCGTTCGACAACGAGGACCAGGGCACGCCACACAACGTCGACATCAAGGATCCGTCGGGCCAGGATGCGTTCAAGGGTGAGATCTTTCCCGGCGTGAAGACGCACGTCTACGACGTGCCGGCCCTGTCGCCGGGAACGTACACGTTCGTGTGCTCGGTTCATCCGAACATGACGGGTACGCTGACCGTCAAGTAGGGGTCCGGCCACGCGCGATCGCCTGTCTGCCCGTCTCATCGGTCTCATCCTGCTCCTCGCCATTGCCATCGCCGTCGGGCTGACCGCCACACAACTCAGCGGGAGCGAATTGGTCGCGACCATCGGGAGGCCGGCCCCGGCCATCGGCGGCACGGCCCTCGACGGCTCCCACTTCGACCTGGCGACGCTGCGTGGCAAGCCCGTGATCCTGAACTTCTGGGCATCCTGGTGCGGTCCGTGCCGTGATGAGTTCCCCCTGTTCGAGCAGGCGGAGCGCGACCACGCCGCGCAGGGCCTGACCGTCGTCGGCGTCCTGTTCCAGGATTCGGCCGGCAACGCCCAGACCTTCGTCAAGCGATTTGGCGCTGACTGGACCACGATCAGCGACCCGGGCGGCGCGCTCGCGACGACGTACAAGGTGGGCTTTCCACCCCAGACCTACTTCATCGACAGTACGGGCGTTGTGCGCAAGATCCAGTACGGTGAGCTCACCCCGGAGGACCTCGACACCCTTCTGGGCGCGATCCTTCAGTGAGCACGGCTTCGGGCCAGGTCATGCCAGACCGCCCCGCAGGCGCCTCGCCGCCGGCGATCATCGTCGACGGCCTGGTCAAGCGCTACGCCGGGCGGGCGGTGGTCGCAGGCCTGTCGTTCGAGGTCCGGCGCGGCGAGATCCTGGCCCTGCTCGGTCCAAACGGCGCCGGCAAGACCACCACGATCGAGACGATCGAGGGCTACCGCCGCCCGGACGATGGGCGAGTCCGCGTGTTCGGGCTCGATCCGATCGCATCCGGCGACACGGTCCGTGCCCGGCTGGGTCTGATGCTCCAGGGCGGTGGCGGCGTCTATCCGCAGGCCCGACCGCGGGAGCTCCTGCACCTGTTCGCGCGCTTCTACCGTCGGCCCGAGGATCCCGACGCGCTGCTCGAGCGAGTCGGTCTGGGACACGTCGCCGATCGACGCTTTGGGACCCTGTCCGGTGGCGAGAAGCAGCGGCTCAGCCTCGCGCTGGCGCTCGTCGGCCGGCCGGAGCTGGTCGTGCTGGACGAGCCCACGGCCGGCCTGGACCCGGCCGCCAAGGCCGAGACCCGCGAGCTCGTCGCCGGGCTTCGCTCCGACGGAGTGACCGTCCTGCTCGCGACCCACGAGCTGGCTGACGTGGAACGCCTCGCGGACCGCATCGTCCTGGTTGATCGTGGTCGGCTGGTCAGCCTGGGAACGCCGGCGGAGCTCATGGGCGACGCCCGCCGCATGCAGCTCCGGCTGACACCGCCCGCGGCGCCCACGCGACTGGCCGAGCTGCAGACCATCGTGAGCATGGTCCAGGCCGGGGCACGCCTGCTCGACGCCGGCGACGGATTTGTCCGGCTCGAGAACGTCGTGCCCTCGCCTGCCCTCGTTGCCGCCATCGCGGGCTGGTGCCGCGACGCGGACGTCCTGCTCACGGAGCTGCAGGTCGGAGCCGGCTCGCTCGAGGAGCGGTATCTCGAGCTCCTGTCGCAGGAGCCGGCGTCGTGACTGACGTCGGCGTGCATGACGTCGGCGGGCCGGGCCGCAGCGAGGGCAACGCGGCTCCGTTCCTGCACGCGACCGTGGCCCAGCTGGGCATGGAGCTGCGCCTCACGGCTCGTCGTGGCGAGAACCTGCTCGTGACGCTCGTCATTCCGGTCGTGGTCCTGTTGTTCTTCGCGACGTTCCCGGTCGGCGACACAGGTGGCCGCCCGGTCGACTTCGTGCTGCCGGGGGTGCTGGCGCTGGCCGTCATCTCGACGAGCCTGGTCAACTTGGGCATCTCGACGGCATACGAGCGCTCCTACGGCGTGCTCAAGCGGCTCGGCGGCACGCCCCTGCCGCGCGCGGGACTCATCGCGGCCAAGATCGGCACCGTCGTCATCATCGAGCTGCTCCAGCTCGCCATCCTCGCCGGCACGGCCATGGTCGTCCTTGGCTGGCAGCTCGGGCCGGGCGCCAACGCCGGGCTCGTCTCGCTGGCGCTCGTGCTCGGCAGCCTGGCCTTCGCCGGCCTTGGCATGTGGATGGCGGGTAGCCTGCGCGCCGAGACCGTCCTGGCCGGCGCGAACGCGCTGTTCCTCGCGTTCCTGCTCGTCGGCGGTATCGTCGTGCCCGTCGATCGCCTGCCTGCCGCCCTTGCGGATCTCGCCCGGCTGCTGCCCGCCGACGCCCTGGCGGAGGCCCTCCGTGCGGGAACCGGTACGCCCGGCGTCGATGCCGGCGGTCCGCTCGCCGTGCTCACCGTGTGGGCCGTCGTGGCGGTCGCCGCGGCCGTCGTCCGCTTCCGCTGGGAGTAACCCCGGGCGCGCGAGTCGCTCCCTGCAGCCCGAAAAATGGCAAGAACCCCGGGCGGTCGGGACCCGGGGTTCGGAGGAGGATGGCGCGTTGGTTGCGGGGGGCGGATTCGAACCGCCGACCTTCGGGTTATGAGCCCGACGAGCTGCCGCTGCTCCACCCCGCACCGCCATTCTAGCGCACCGCCCGAATGCGCGCCGTTGGTGGCCTATGATCGCGACATGGCCGCCGAGCTCCTGCCGTTCCTCGCCGCCGGGCTGGTCGTCGCGTTCGCGGCGCTCTGGCCGGCGGCGCGTCTGGCCGCAGCCGACGGGCCCAGGTCGGCGATCGTCGCCTACTACGGCATCCTCGTCGGGCTCGGCATGGCGGCCCTGATGGTGCGGGTCGGGTTGCGGGTGCTCCTGCCCGCGGTCGTCATCGCGTACCTTGCGCCGTTCGTGCTCGTTCGGATCAGGCGCCTGTCCGGCCGCTGAGGCAAACGCGAGCGGTCCTCGCCGATATCGTTGGCGCATGCATCACGCGTCCGGGCCTCAATCGCGCGACGGATCGGAGCCGGTCGGCGGCGTGGACGTGGCCCGCCAGTGGGCGCTCGATCCCGCGGTCACGTTCCTCAACCACGGCTCGTTCGGCGCCTGCCCGACCCCGGTGCTCGAGCGTCAGGCCGAATGGCGCGCGCGCATGGAGCGCGAACCGGTGCGCTTCCTCGACCGAGAGCTCGAGGGGCTGCTCGACGAGGCGCGGACGGAGCTCGGGGCGTTCCTGTCGGCCGACGTCGAGGGCCTATCCTTCGTGCGCAACGCGACGAGCGGCGTCAACGCGGTCCTCGGCTCGATCGACCTGGCGCCCGGTGACGAGATCCTGGCCACCGACCACGAGTACAACGCCACCCTCGCCACCCTCGAGCGTCGGGCCGTGACGATGGCGGCGCGCGTCCGGCTGGTGCACATTCCCTTCCCCGACCCCGGCACGCCGGACGACGTGGTGGCGGCGGTCGTGTCGGCCGTCAGCGAGCGCACACGGCTGGTCGTGGTCAGCCACGTCACCAGCCCGACCGGGCTCGTCCTGCCCGTGCCGGCGCTCGTCGATGCACTCCGCGCACGCGGCGTGGCGGTTCTTGTCGACGGCGCCCATGCGCCGGGCATGCTCGATCTGCGCCTCGACGCCCTCGCCCCGGACTGGTACGTCGGCAACCTGCACAAGTGGGTCTGCGCGCCGAAGGGGGCGGCCTTCGTGTGGGCCAGACGCGATCGACGGATCGGCCTGCGACCGGCGATCACGAGCCACGGCGCGAACGATCCACGATCGCATCGCAGCCGCTACCGACTCGAGTTCGATTGGACGGGCACGGACGACCCGAGCCCGTGGCTCACCGTCCCGGACGCGCTACGGTTCCTCGAGCGGCTCCGACCGGGCGGCCTCGCCGAGCTCCAGCGCCGGCAACGGGACCTGGCGAGGCAGGCTCGCGACCGGCTGTGCGAGGCGCTCGCGATCGCGCCACCGGTGCCCGACGAGCTCCTGGGCGCGATGCCCGCCGTGCCGCTGCCCATCGCGCGCGACGACGAGCGGCGCGCCCGGGCCCTGCAGGCCGCGCTGTTCGACCATGACGGCATCGAGGTGCCCATCACCGACTGGCCCGTGCGCGGCGCGCGCCCGATCGGATCGCCACCGGCGGTCTGGTCGGTCCGCGTGTCGGTGGCTCCGTACACGAGCCCGGCCGACGTCGAGCGCCTGGTCGACGCTCTGGGGCGCCAGCTCGGGCGGACCCTCAGCCCGGCGGCCCGTTCGGGAGCGGGCCCGGCAACTCGTCTGGCTCCTCCGGGCGGCGGCTGACGGCCGAGTAGATCGCCTCGAGGAAACGGCTCGGGACGCGGCCGATCCGGGTCGTCTCCACGAGCCCCGCCTCCTCGGCCATGGCCTGCCAGCTCGGATACGCCATGGGATGCGGCACCCACGGGTTGCCGCGGTCCGCGTCGTACTCGACGAGCAGCAGGCGGCCGCCGGGCTTGAGCAGCCGGACGACGCGTCGCACGGCCTCGACCTGGAACATGCGCGGCACGAAGTGGAGGCTGTTGGCCAGCACGACGCCGTCGAGGGGTGGCAGCGCGAACGGGCTCGTCAGGTCGGCCTCGAGGGTCTGGAGGTCGACGCCCGGATATTGGCTCCGTACCGCGCGCTGATTGGTCCGCAGGACCTCGGGGTCGCGGTCGACCGCGATGATCGTCGCCCCCGGCCCGAGCAGGTCGGCCAGGGCAAGGGTGAAGGCTCCCTCGCCGGCGCCCATGTCCGCCCACAACGGTCGCTCGCCGGGCGCGGGCTCGGGAACGCCTGGTCGGAGCAGCGCGACGTGGTCGCGATGCTCCATCAGCGCCGGGCGAGGTTCACGTTCAGATAGGCGGGATCATCGCTGACCTCGCGCACCACCCGCAGGTCCGGTGGCAGCTCGACCGGGCTGTTCTCGTCCGGCAGCTCGACCTCGGCGACGACCAGGCCCGGCGGCTCGTCGAACACGTCGATCTCGACCTGCCGCCCCGCCCAGTCGATGACGTGGCGCGTCTTGACGATGGGCCGGGCTGCCGGATCGGTCTCGCGCGCGAGCAGCTGCCACGCCTGCTCATCGATCACGCGCTCGCGCTCGTCGCGCGCCAGCCCGCCACGCGGAGCCTTCTCGGTATAGGTGCGCTCCTCGCCGTCGGCGCCCGAGCGGCGTCGCAGCCGCCGAACCGGCGAATTGGCCGTCGGCAGCAGGTAGAGCTGCACGATGCGAGTGCTCCGGGCATGGTGACGCGCGAGGAACTCGGCATCGGGCGGGCCGTCGAGCAGGTACTTGCGCTCGATCTCGATGCCGCTACTCGTCACGTGCCGAGGGTCCCCGGTCGCCTCCGAGCTGTCAAGCGCGCCGCCCCGCGGGCTCTTCGGCGCCGGCCGGTACCAGGCGACTTCCAGCCCCCGAGATCGGGTCCGAGGGCCCTGTGTCCCGGCCGCGCCGGTGTCGACTGTTGGCGCGGTGGCACGGCCTCGGGGACGTCGGAGCGGCGCCCGATCGGCTGGTCGGCATGGAGGAGGGATCGGCGGATGCGCGTGCGCGGCTCGAGCGGCTCATTCCACTGGACGGAGAAATCGGGCGGGATCATCGCTCCCGATGAGCGCCTGCCCTGGGGACAGACGATCGCGATCGGGGTCCAGCACATCTTCGCGATGTTCGGGGCCACCGTCCTGGCGCCGATCCTCATGGGCTTCGATCCGAACACTGCCATCCTGTTCTCCGGGATTGGCACCCTCATCTTCTTCGTCGTGGTGGGCGGTCGCGTGCCGAGCTACCTGGGCTCGTCGTTCGCGTTCATCGCCGTCGTCATCGCCGCCAGCGGCTACTCGGGCAGCGGCCCGAACCCGAACATCGCCGTGGCCCTGGGCGGAATTGTCGCCGCCGGAGCGCTGTATGCCGTGATCGGTCTGGTCGTCATGGCCGTCGGCTACGACTGGGTCCAGCGCCTCATGCCGCCGGTCGTCACGGGCGCCGTCGTGGCCGCGATCGGGTTGAACCTGGCGCCCGTCGCCGTGAGCGACATCGGCACCGATTCATTCGCGGTCCTGATCGGGATCCTCACGGTCGTCGCGGTGGCGCTCATCGCCGTCTATGCCCCCGGAATAGGCAAGCGGCTGCCGATCCTGCTCGGCGGCGTCGCCGGCTACGCCGTGTACGCGATCCTTGCCAACGGGCTCGGCTGGGGCTCGCCGATCGACTTCACGAAGCTCGGTGACGCGGCGTGGATCGGCCTGCCGACCCTCACGGCGCCGACATTCACCGCCCGTTCGATCGGGCTCATCGCGCCGGTCGCCATCGTGCTCGTGGCCGAGAACCTGGGCCACGTCAAGGCGGTCGCGGCGATGACCGGGCGAAACCTCGATCCGTACCTTGGACGGGCATTCCTGGGCGACGGCCTGGCGACGATGGTCGCCGGTAGCGGTGGCGGCACCGGTGTCACGACGTACGCCGAGAACATCGGCGTCATGGCCGTCACGAAGATCTACTCGACACTCGTATTCGTCGTCGCGGCCGTGGTCGCGATCGCCATGGGCTTTTCCCCGAAGTTCGGGGCGCTCATCGGGACGATCCCGTCGCCGGTCCTCGGCGGGCTCGCGATCGTGCTGTTCGGCCTGATCGCCGCCACGGGCGCCCGGATCTGGGTCGAGAACGGCGTCGACTTCTCGCACAGCCGCAACCTCATCACCGCCGCGGTGGCGCTGACGATGGGTGCCGGCGACTTCGTGGTGACGGGCGGCGATTTCTCGATCGGCGGCATCGGCACGGCCACGATCGGCGCCATCCTGGTCTACCACGTGCTGCGCGGGGCGGCCGAACCGTCGGCCGCGGTGCAGCCCGGGGCGCCGATGGCACGTCCCCTCGAGCCACGGCCCTCGGATAGCGCCTCGATCTGAGGCCGAGCGGCGACCCGATCGCCCCCCGGCTGTCTGGCGTGGCGACGGGGCGCTGAGCTCGTCGGCGCCCGTCAGCCCTCTTCGAGGGTCACCTCGAAGCTTGCGGGGCTGACGCCGAGCGTCCGTGCGATCAGGCTGCGGGCACCAACGAGGACCCCGGCCGTGTCGGGAACGAACAGGTGCACGATCGGCAGCTCTCGGATGCGTACGTCCACGGCCGAGCCGTCGTGGGTCGTGACCGCGTGATAGATCGGACGCTGGCCGGCGTCGATCAAGAGGCGATCGGCGGCGATGCGTTCTTGCAGCTCGTCGATGCCGTCCTCCCATGGCAAGCGCGAGGCGCGACGCCGCCCATCGCCGGGACAATCGGCGCATTGGTGAGCCCGGTGGGGGTCGAACCCACGACACGAGGATTAAAAGTCCCCTGCTCTACCACTGAGCTACGGGCCCGGACGCGACCGTATCACGTTCGGATCGGGCTCTTCAGCGGACCAGGAGCTTCTGAGAGGGCCTCCCGGACGTCACGCTCGAACGCCACCAGGTCTCCGGACGTCGGGCACGAGATCAGACCCTACGGCGCCCTTGGCAGAGCCTGCCAGCCGAGGCTGAGCCGACCGCTCACGCTCGGGACAGTGGCCCACAGTACGCGCTCCTCGCCACTGTCGAGGTCGATCAGACGGATCTCATCCGTGTCGGCCCCCTCGCATCCCAACGCCTCGAAGATGACCGCTCGACCGTCGGGAGCCCAGGTGGCATTGGCACACGCCCGGGTGGACAGGGTGCGCCGGTTCGAGCCGTCCGCGGCCATCAGATCGATCTCGGCGCGTTGGTCGCCGTTCTCGTAGATGTCGGCTGTCCGGCCGCCCTGCGGGCTCACCGTCACGAGGACGCGCCCGCCCTCCGGCGACCACGTCCCCTCGACCCACTCCTTGCGCCAGGGCGTGAGCAGTGCCACGTCGCCGCCGCCGGCCGCGACCCGCCCCAGGGCGTGGCTCCCGTCCCTTCGCTCGAGCGTGAACACCAGCTCCGTGCCATCCGGCGACCAGTCTGGGGCACCGGCCGCAGTCGCTCCCTCAGGAAGCGCGGTCACCTGGACTTCATTCCCACCGTGCAGGTCGGTCACGACCAGTCGGTAGTCGTTCGTGAAGGACGCGCCGGACCGGACGAACGCGACCCGGTCGTCGATCGGCGAGAGGGCGGGATCGTACGCTCGCGAGACAGGGTTGGCGATCGCATAGCGACGACCGGACGCAATATCGACGCCAACGACGGACGGCACGCCGCCGGCCGTCGCGGCCACGACGAGTTGGGTCCCGTCGCGCGACCACTGGACACCCCACTCGGGAAAGATCCCGCCGGCCTCCTCGGTCACGCGACCCAACCGTGCGCCGCTCGGCACGGAGACGATCTCGATCGACCACGACGTCACCGGCGCCGAGACATACGCGAGCTTCGACCCGTCGGGAGCCAGGGCCATCAGGTCCACCCGACTGGTCCGACCGGACGGATCGTTCGTCCACGGTGCGACGAGGCGTCGGCTGGCCCCAGTCGTCGAGTCGATCAGGAAGATGCCGCTGCGGTCCGATCCGACGGCGACGAACCCGTTTCCCGCCAACAGCGGCCGCGTCCGCCAGAACGTCGAGCCCACGACCAACGCCACCGCCAGCAGCAGCGCGACCAGCACAAGCAGCCAGGCAATCCGGGCCGGCGTCATCCCGCTCGGCAAGGCGCCCATCTGTACGGGCCAACCGCGCGACGTTGGCGTCATCCGAATGGTCGCGGCCACGTCCTCCGCAATGCGCTGCGTCAGTTCAGGCGAAGCCGCAGGCCTGAGTGCCGCGCGAATCTCGTCGTCGGTCAGCCGATGCTGGTGACTCATCGCTCCTCGGCCTCCAGCCCGCGCTCCAGGGCAGCACGCGCGGCATGCAAGCGCCACTTGGCGGTCCCCTCGGGGATGCCGAACAGCTCGGCGATCGCGACCACCGACAAGCCGTCGACGTAGTGCGCCGCGAGGATGAGGCGCTTGTCGGCGTCCAGTCGGTCGAATGCGCGCCGGATCAGGTCGCGGTCCGCGACTGCGTCGTCCGGCGTTCGATCGTGGACGTGGGTGGGCGAGAGCTGGCCGCCATCACTGACTCGTATCTCACGGATCTTGATCCTCCGGCGCGTCCGCAAGTGACTGCGCGCCGTGTTCACGAGGATCTGGTTCATCCAGCTGTCGAAGCTCGCGGCCTCATGAAGGCGCGACAGCTTGCGCCAAGCTCGGACGTAGGCCTCCTGCACCACGTCGTGGGCGTCCATCTCGTCATGGAGCAACGCCATCGCGAAGCGGACATGCCGATTTAGGGTCGGCCGGATGAGCTGATCGAACGCCTCCGGGTCGCCGGCCTGCGCGCGCCGAACGAGCGCTGTGCGGGTTCCCCCATCCGAGAGCCCGACGATTCTCGCGTCCGTCATCGCGGGCGCAGGAGCACGTCAGCTGGCGACCCTAGCACTGGCGATCAACCGGCGAGCGCCTCACACATGGCGGCCACGACGGCGTCAGGGTCCGACTGGCGGCCGTTGAACGACACGAAGTCGGTGACATCGAGGATCGGTAGGCCAAGCTCGTCGAAGCCATCGACGACACCCGTGAGCACGATATGGCCGGCGTCCGCCGCGACGTGGCCAGGCACATTCCCGATCACCCCGTTGAACGTGACGGTGAATGAGCTGCCGAGCACGGCTCCCGTGCCGTAGTCGATGATGACGGTGTTGAACGGATACGAAAAGGACGCTCCGGTCAGCGGCGCGCTCGTCGTCACCGTACCGCCGCCCGAAGGATCGATCTCCTTCACGATCAGGCCGTCGCGGAGCCGAAGTGTGGCGTTCAGGTTCGCGTCGACCGAGACGACCACCAGGGTCCCGCAGGCAGCACTCAGGTCGTCGTGGACGAACGAATCGTGGATCTCGATGCGAACGTGCGCCGCGGACGAGGCCTGCGCCGGGGCCGCGGCGGGAAACACGAGCGCGACGAGCGACGCGACGAGCCCAAGGTGGCGCCAGACCCGCTTGCCTCTCAAGCCAACCATCACAGATCCTTCCTCGACGCGGGATCTCATGCCTGTCGCGTTGGTCCGCGTGTGCCCGTTAGACGTCGCGTCAGGGGCCCAGGTTGGGTCCTCGCAGCGCCATGCCCGCGACGCCCTTCCCGAATCGGTCAAGCTCGGCGAGCGTCATCGCCACGGCCGGGTGCAACCGCTGGTCCGGCTTGATCACGGCCACGACATTGCGCGTCAGCGCCGGCTCCAGCGGCACCACGCGCGCACGGACCGCCCGATCGCGCAGCGCCAGGCCAGGCAGGACGCCGACGCCGAGTCCCGCCTCGATGAGCGCGACGATGACGCCGAAGTCCTTGCAGTGGGAGCGGATCCTGGGTTCGAAACCCGCCGCCCGGCAGGCCCGCCGGATCGTCTCGAACAGGTGGCTGTGCTCGGCGTCCATGATCCAGGACTCCTCGGCGAGGTCGGCCAGCGAGACGTGCGCGCCGGCCAGCCGATGGTCCAGGCCGAGCGCGAGGTAGACCGGTTCGCGCAGGACGAGATGGCGCTCGGTGGCCGGGTCGCGCAGGACGTCGGTATCCTCGTACTCGTCCACGATCGCGACATCGACCTCACCGAGTCGCAGCGCCGCGAGGCTCTCGGCCGCCTCGAAGTCACGCAGCGACAGCCGCAGGGCCGGATAGCGGCGGCTCAGCGCGGCCATGACCTCGGGCATCAACGCCCGCGCCGCGGTCGGAAAGGCCGCGATACGCAGATCGCCCATGACCACCGAGCGGATGCTCGCGAGTTCGGCCTCCGCGGTCGCGAGGGCGGCGGCGATCCGATCCGCGTGCCCGACCGTCAGCCAGCCCGCGTCGGTCGGCCGCACCGACCGGCCGGCTCGCTCGAGAAGAGGCAGGCCCACCTCGCGCTCCAGGACGTTGAGCTGCTGCGACACGGCCGACGGGCTGAGATCCATGGCGGTCGCCGCCGCCGCGATCGTGCCCCGGCGTGCCACCTCCCGCAAGAGCTGGAGTCGCCACACGCTCAGCATCCTGCCTCGACCTCCTTCGTCCACGACTCGGTAGACGTGCTTCATCGTCGCATAAGGACAATACGCTTGACGTACCGGGTTCGGCTTGCCATCGTCGCCCTGCGATCGGCGTTGCGACCCTCCGACAGCCTCGATGCCTGTCAATGCCACGCGCCGAGCCCGGAGGCGACATGAAACTCGCAGCACGCATGGACGAGATCGGCACGGAGACGGCATTCGAGGCCGCCGCTCGGGCCCGAGCCCTGGAAGCGACCGGACGCTCGGTCGTCCACCTGGAGATCGGCGAGCCGGACTTCGACACGCCGGCCAACGTCCGCGAGGCCGCGAAGCGCGCGCTCGATGCCGGCGCGACCCATTACGCGCCGTTCCCAGGCATTCCCGACCTGCGCCGCGCGATCGCCGCGGACGCGACGGCACGCAAGGGCTTCCGCGTCGACCCCGAGCATGTCTTCGTGACCGTCGGCGGCAAGGGCGTCATGTACTACGCCATCCTCGCGCTCGTCGACCCGGGCGACGAGGTCATCGTGCCCGATCCCGGCTATCCGATCTACGAGTCCGTGACGCGCTTCGTCGGCGCGAAGCCGGTTCCGATCCCGATCCGCCAGGAGCACGGCTTCCGCCTCGACCCGGCCGAGCTCGCCGCGCTCGTCACGCCGCGCACCAAGCTCATCGTCATCAACAGCCCGGCCAACCCCACCGGCGGCGTGCTGACCCGCGCTGACCTCGAAGCCATCGCCGCGGTCGCCCGCGAGCACGACCTGACGGTGCTCGCGGACGAGATCTACGGCCGCATCCTGTACGAGGGCGAGCACGTCTCGATCGCGTCCCTGTCGGGCATGGCCGAGCGGACGATCGTGCTCGACGGTTTCTCGAAGACGTACGCCATGACCGGCTGGCGGCTGGGCTACGCCATCCTGCCGGCATCGCTCGGGTTCGCCTTCGGTCGGCTCATCATCAACTCGATCAGCTGCGCTCCGACCTTCGCCCAGGTCGGGGCCGTGGAGGCGCTGACCGGCCCGCAGACCGCGGTCGACGCGATGGTCGCGGAGTTCCACGCCCGCCGCGATCTCATCGTCGACGGTCTCAACGCGATCCCGGGCATTCGCTGCCTGCGCCCGTCCGGGGCGTTCTACGTCTTCCCGGACATCTCCGCGACCGGCAAGACGGGCGCCGAGCTGGCCGACATTCTGCTCAACGAGGCCGGCGTGTCCGTCCTCGCCGGGACCGCGTTCGGCGGCGTCGGCACGAATCACATCCGCCTCAGCTACGCGACGAGTCGGGAGAACCTGGCCCGGGCGCTCGAGGCGATGGCGCCGGTGGTCGAGCGTCTGGCGGGGGTGCGGGCATGAGCGGCTCAGTGGAGATGCACGACCCGGCCCCGGGCAGCGTCGGCCTCAGGACGACGCTCGCCGCCGCCAACGGCCTCGTCTCGATCGAGCGCCTGTACGCCGATGCCGAAGCCGAGTTCGATCGGTGGGAGATCGTCAAGGACGTCATCGACGAGCTGATCGATCTGTCCCTCAACTACCGCCAGAGCGGGCACCCGGGCGGTTCGCGCTCGAAGGTGCACCTGCTCGTGTCTACCCTCCTGTCGGGCGCCATGCGCTGGGACCTGCAACGGCCGTGGCGACCGTTCGCGGACCAATTCGTGCTCTCGGCCGGTCACACGGTGCCGCTCGTGTACGCGACCCTGGCCGTGCTCAACGAGGCCCTTCGCGCCCGGCACGAGCTCGACGGCGACCCCGCGTTCGCCTTCCCGGACGACGGACGCTGGGCACTGACCTGGCACGACCTGCTGAGGCTGCGCCGGCACGGCGGCCTGCCGGGCCACGGCGAGATGGCCGGCAAGACCTTGTTCCTCAAGTTCAACACCGGCCCGTCCGGGCACGGCATGCCGCCCGCGGCGGGCGAGGCGCTCGCGCTCAAGCTTGCCGGCGTCGAGGAGATCAAGGTCTTCGTCGTCGAAGGCGAGGGCGGCCTGACACCCGGAGCCGCCCACGAGACGAAGAACTCGGCCTGGGGCCTGGGGCTCTCGAATCTCGTCTTCCTCCTCGACTGGAACGACTTCGGCATCGACGAGCGCGCCGCGTCGACGGTCGTGCACGGCACTCCGCGCGACTGGTTCGAGCCGTACGGCTGGCGGGTCGTCGGGACCGAAACGGGCATGGACTGGGCGCCCGTGACCCGGGTCGTCCTGGACGCCGCCCGAGGCGTGAATCCGGACAAGGTTCCGACCGTGGCCTGGGTAAAGACGCGTAAGGGTCGAGGCTACGGCAAGGAGGATGCGGCTAGCCACGGCACACCGCATTCGCTCGGCACGGCCCCGTTCTGGGCCGTCCGAAAGCAGTTCATGGCGAAATACGGCGTCGAGTACGTCGGGGTCGACGGCGCGCCGTCCACGGACCCCACCGACCTCGCTCGCGAGGCCGAGAAGAACCTGGCCATCGCGGTCGGCGTGCTGCGTCGAGACGAGGGGCTCGTGCGCTACCTGTCCGATCGACTCCTGGAGCTGGCGCGGCAGGTGCCCGATTCGATCCCGACCTTCAATCTCGGCGGGCGTGGGGCCGCCATCTTCGACGATCGTCGTCTGACCGACTACCGGGCCTACCCGGACTCGGTGTACGCCAAGCCCGGCGAGCGCAAGCCGAACCGCGCGGCGCTCGGCACGTGGGGCGCCTGGGTCAACGCCTTCGCCAAGCGCGAGTACGACCGACCGCTGTTCATCGTCAGCTCCGCCGATCTCGCCGAATCGACCAACATCAGCGGCTTCGGCAAGGACTTCGAGGGCGAGCCGGGCTGGGGCTGGTTCGAGCGCGACGCCAATCCGCGGGGCAGCGTCCTGCCCCAGGAGATCACCGAGTTCACCAACGCCGGGATCAGCGTCGGGCTCGCCTCGGTGAACCTGGCCGACGATCCGCGCCAGGCGTTCAACGGCTTCTGGGCGGCGTGCTCGACGTACGGCGCGTTCAGCTACCTCAAGTACGGGCCGATGCGCCTGTTCAGCCAGCTCGCTCAGGACTGCGAGCTGGGGCTCGGCAAGGTCATCTGGGTCGCGGGCCACTCGGGGCCCGAGACCGCTGACGATTCGCGTACCCACTTCGGGATCTTCGCGACCGGCGTGACGCAGCTGTTTCCCGAGGGCGCCGTCATCGACCTGCATCCGTGGGAGTACAACGAGGTGCCGGTCGTGCTCGGCGCGGCACTCGCCCGGCCGACACCGATCGTGGCCCTGCACCTGACCCGGCCGCCGATCGAGATCCCGGATCGAGACGCGCTCGGCATCCCGTCCCACTTCGAGGCCGCCCGCGGCGCCTACCTGATCCGCGACTACCGACCCGACGCGCCACGCGCGGGCACGATCTTCGTCCAGGGCACGATGTCGACCGCGAACCTCGTGCGCGCGCTGCCGGACATCGATCGCGCCGGGTACAACGTCAAGATCGTGGCGGCCATCAGCCCGCAGCTGTTCCGGCTCCAGGATCGCGCCTATCGCGACGCCGTCGCATCGCCGGCCGATCGCCTGGACGCGATGGTCGTCACCAACCGCGCGTTCCGATTGATGTCGGACTGGGTCGACGGTCCGCTCGCGCGCGAGTACTCCCTGTCCTCGGATTGGGATGATCGCTGGCGGACGGGCGGCAACCTCGACGAGGTCATCGAGGAGGCACACCTGACCACGGACCACATCCTCGCGGCCATCGAGCGGTTCGCCGCCGAACGCTCCCGGCGGCTCGGCCGCATTCGAGGCCTGCTCGCGTAGCGGACGACCTCCGGCGGCCTCGACGTAACCGTTCCGAAAGACTGACCGGTCCAGACTGCCTCCATGAAGCGAGCGGTATCGGGCACCAGGACCATGACGGTACCTCCCGAGCGACCGCAGGACCCCGCCTGACGAGGCATCGATGACCGACTGGACCGACCCCACCCCGACCGACCCCCATACGCCAGCGCTCCCTCCCACGGCGCCTCCGAGCGCCCGACCGGGCTGGATCGCGGCCGACAGCGGCCCGATCGAGCCCGCCCCGACGACCGGCGCCCCCAGGCCGCCCGGCCGCTTGACCGGGCCCGTGACCGTGATCGCCGCGGCACTCCTGTCGGCCGTGCTCGCGTCGGTCTCGACCTTCGCGATCGTGACGATCACGACCCCGCCCGCGCAGCAGCCCGCCACCACCGGCCAGCCGGCGGTGACCACCGCCAACCTGGCCATCAGCACCCCGTCGACGGACATCTCGAGCGTCATCGCCACGGCCCAGCAATCGGTCGTGACCATCGAGAGCGATGGCAGCGCGACCGTCGGCCGCGGTGGATTCTCCATTCCGACGAGCGGCGTCGGGTCGGGCATCATCGTCTCGAGCGACGGCCTGATCCTCACCAACAACCACGTGATCGATGGCGCCTCCACGCTGACCGTCGTGCTCGAGGACGGCCGCCAGTTCACGGCCAGCGTCGTGAGCACCGATGCGTCTCACGACCTCGCGCTGATCAAGATCGACGCGACCGGCCTGGCCGCGGCCAGCCTCGGCGATTCGTCCACGATCCAGGTCGGCCAGACCGTCTACGCGATCGGCACGCCGCTCGGTGAGTACACCGAGTCCGTGACCAAGGGCATCGTCTCCGCGACCAACCGCTCGATCACCGTCGGCAACGAGCAGACCCGCCAGGGCGAGCGGCTCTCGAACCTGATCCAGACCGACGCCGCGATCAACCCGGGCAACAGCGGCGGCCCGATCATCAATGACCATGGTCAGGTGATCGGCATCTCGACCGCAGCCTCGACCAGCGGTGAGGGCCTCGGCTTCGCGATCCCGATCAACACCGCCAAGGACATGATCAGCGCCGCGGGCCAGAACATCTGACCTTCGCCGCGGCCAGAAACTGCGCCCAGCGTCCGGGCGCAGAGCGACGGACGCGGCCCCCGCGGGCGAATCCCACAATGGGTCGGCCTCGGCATTCTACCGAGGCCGATCGACGTTTCTTGTCGGCCACGTGCACATCCGGCAAAGCCGCCTAGAATCGGATGGTGACTCGCTACTACGACATCGACGAGGCCAACGCCCGGATCCCGGACCTGCGTGACGTGCTCGAAGCGCTGCGCGAGCAGCGCGCCGACCTGATCCGCTTGCGTGACACGATGGTCGAACGAATCGATGTCCTGCAGTCGGCGACGTCGCCATCCGGTCCCGCCGAACTGAGCGCAGACGCCATCGGCAACGACGCGACCGTGCGCCGGATCCGGCTCCGTATGCAGGGCGTCGTCGACCAGATGCAGGCCGGCGTGGTCCGGCTCGAGGATTGGGGCGTCACGCTCCGTGACATCGAATCGGGCCTGATCGACTTTCAGGCGCTCGTCAACGGCCGGCCGGTGTGCCTGTGCTGGCGTCTGGGCGAGGACGACGTCGGCTGGTGGCACGAGCTCGATGCGGGGTTCGGCGGCCGACGAACGCTGGCCGAACTGGAGTGAGGAAGCCGGCCCGGCAGGGCGACCGGAGAGAGCGTGCCCTGGGCCCCCGTCGCGTCAGTCCGTGTCGGCGATGAGCGCAGCCGGGGCGCAACCACGTTCCGGTCGGGCGCAAGAGTCGATCTCCGCCGAGCGCGAGGATCGAGTCGTCCAGCAAGGTCGCTCGAAGGCCTATCGGCCACTGCCCGAAGCCGAGCGCCGCGCGGCCTTCACGGCCGCCGTGGACGCATTCGAACGGGGCGACTTCTTCGAGGCCCACGAACTCCTGGAGCCGGCCTGGATGGGGACGCGCGACCTCGTCGAGCGCGAGCTGCACCAGGGCCTCATCAAGCTCGCCGCGGCATACGTTCACGCTGTCCGCGGCAATCCCGCCGGGCTCGCCAAGAACCTGGCGGGTGCCCGCGCACGGCTCGCGGTCGCCTGCGCACAGCCGGCCGAAGCCGAGCGCGTGATCGGCATGCTCCGCGGCGATCCGAACGGGACGCTCGACACGGGAGCCGACCTGACGCGCTCCGGCTACCCGGAGCTCGCACACCTGCTCGACGAGATCGACCGGCGGGACGCGACGCTCGCCGCCGTTGGGGCACGTCCGGGTACGGCCTTGCTCGATGCCCTGTCGCCGCCCAGTCTCGCGGCCTTCCGGCCATCGGTCGGAGGCGCCTACCCCGACCCGAATCCGAGAGCAAGCACGGAGCCACGATGATGCGTCCCGCCGTCCCATCGATCGACGTCCGCGATGTCGCCCGGCGCCTGTCGGCCGATGCGCCGCCCGACGGCATGCCTGCGCCGCTCGTCGTCGACGTGCGGAACCCGGATGAGTTCGCCACGGCCCGCATCGAGGACGCGGTCCTGATGCCGCTGCCGGTCTTCGCCCAGCGCTTCGCCGAGCTGCCCGCGGACCGCGAGCTGTTCCTGGTCTGCCATTCAGGCAATCGCTCGGCGGCCGCGACCGCCCATCTCCTTCGCAACGGCTACGAGCACGTCCACAACGTCACGGGCGGCATGGTCGCCTGGCATGGTGCGGGTCTGCCGATGCGTTCCGGGCCGCCGGGGCCGGGCGAGGGCGACCTGCAGCCCTAGGACGCCATCGCGCGTTCCGGGATTCAGTCTGGGCGTGGGCGGACGCTCAGGCTCGCCGCCGTGCCCGCAGGCGCTCGCGCATCGCGCGCACCTGCTCCTTGTGCGCGAGCGCCCAACCGATGACGATCAGCAGCACGAAGTCGACCGTGCCCACCGCCGCGGCATTGAGATAGCCGATCTGCTGGCCGGTCTCGCCCGACAGCGCGAGGGCCGGGATCGTGGCGCCGGCCACGCCGAGCTGGAAGAACGGGGGCATGGGTGCCAGGTTGCTGCGCTCGGCGGTGGCCACCGGTTGGCTCCCGCCATTGGCCGAGCTCACCCCGCCGACGAGGAACACATGGGGCCCGCTCACCGCGACGCCCGCGCCCGACAGCCCCTGGGGCAGATCGATCGAATCGAGATGCTTCCACTCGAGAATGTTGCCGCCGGCGTCCGGGGTGGTCCAGTACAGCTCCCGCTGCGGCCCGCTGGCATCGGAGCCGCCGACGAGGTACAGCACGCCGTTGGCGAGGAAGCCCATGCCGTCACTGCGCGCCGCTGGCAGGAGCGCGGGCGAATCAGCGCCTTGGGGGCTCGCCCAGGCCGTCACGAGATTCGCCTGGTCGCCGGTCGATCCGATGTCGCCCCGCTGCACGAGGCGCGACGGGCCGTTCGCGTCGGTGCCCCCGTACACCCACATCGTCTGACCGTTGATCGCGGCCACCGCGTCCGTGACGGCCGCAACCAGGGGCGCATTGGGCGTCCACTGACCGAGACTGCCCTTGGCGTCGACCGTCGCCTTCCAGACCGTGTCCGTCGGTGCGCTGCCATCCGTGCCGCCGGCGAGGATGAGGCCGTCCGGCGCAGCCGCCACCGCGGCTCCCGAGCGGGCCGCCGGCAGCTTGGCCTGGTCGGCCGTCTGCCAGCTTCCGAGCTCCCCGGTATCGGCATTCGGCGTCAGGACATAGGCCGTGGTCGTGGGCTTGCCGGATGCGTCGTCACCGCCGAGGACGTACACGGAGCCGCTCAGGAACACGGCCGCCGCGTTCGAGCGCGGGGCGGGCAGCTTCGGTCCGGGCTGCCAGCGATCGAACGTCGAGCCGTCGACGATCGTCGCCACGTAGACCTGATCGGACGCGGTCTTGCCATCGGTGCCGCCGATGAACAGGAGCTTCGAGCCGACCTGCACCAGTGCGCCTTCCGTCCGGGCCGCCGGCAGGGCGATCTCGCCCGGCGAGGACTGCCATGGCAGGGCAGCCCCGGGCGGTGCGGGGCAGGGCAGCGACTGATTGGACGGCGGGCACAGGTTGATCGGCGTCCAGACCGACACACCGAGGTCGATCGTCGAGAAGACCGTGAAGTAGTAGGCCCGGTCGGGCAGGTACCCGAGCAGCAAGATGATGGCGATAAACCAGCCGAAGGCCTTGACCGACGCCCAGGTCCAGCCGTCGGCGTCGAGCAGACCGAACAGGGCTCGTCCGCGGGGCTTGCCTGAGCTGAGTGCCTGCTGGGCCATCGTCCTCCATCCTCGCCGGTCCGGCCGGCCGACGGTCACTTGACGTGAGCGTCCCCACCATGTTCGGGTGCACCGAGCACACGTACGCGTACGTACCGGCGGGCAGCGCCGGAACGTCGTACGTCTTGCGTCGCGACGCCCGCGAAGATCTCGCCCTTGAAGACCTCGCTCGCCGCCGGGCAATCCTTGTGATCTGAGACGTTGTGCGGAATCCCCGCGTCCTCGTTGTCGAACTCGAGCGCGATCGGTGGTCGGCCGCGGCCTCAGGCTCGTCTGCGTGTAGGCGATGTTCTGGGCCGTGATCTTGAGCGACTGGCCGCCGGCGCCGTCGCTACCCGAGGCCCCGGGGCTGCCCGAGGCCGCGGGGCTGCCCGAGGCCGCGGAGCTGCCCGAGCGGCCGGGGACGCCCGCCGCCACCGCCACTCGAGAAGGCATCGGTCCAGCACGCCGGGAACGGCGTGGCTCCGGCGGCCGGCTGGTAGTTCGGGTCGCGCCAGCCCGAGAAGGTCTGGTCCTTGCCGCTGGCATCGTCACCGGCTCGCCCGTGTTGCCGTCCCGGACCACGTACGCCTGGTTGCTGGGCGCCCGGATGAAGCTGATGATGTCGTTGATCTGCTGGTAGTTCAGGGGCCCGGGCGGCGTTGCCCTCGTTCGACCAGATCGGCATCAGGCTCGTGGCGTTGCCGCACACGTAGCGCCCGCCGACGGTGAGCACGGTCGCGGATGTAGTCCTCGCTGAGGTGCTGGAACAGCTTCTCCTGATCGTTGAGCGGGGGCGCGCCGACGTTGTTCGCGAAGCCCTGGCCCTGCTTGCCGTGGCATTGCGCGCAGTTCGCCTCGAACAGCGTGTAGCCCCGTTCGACCGACGTGACGTACTGGGCGTCGGCCTCGGTCGTGAGCCGGCTTTGCGACAGGCCCGCCGGCGACCCGAGCTCGTAGAAGTAATAGACGATGACGAACAGGACGACGATCGACGCCGCGAGGAAGCCCACCCATCGGGCGTTCGATGACTGGCGCACGATGCCCGCGACCCGCTCCGGCGTGAGCTCGAAGCGGTGAGCCGCCGGCGGCGCGCAGAAACGTTCCGCGGGCGCCGGCTGGGCCGGCGGACGCGGCACGGGCAGGCGCTGCTCGGGCTCCGGGCCGGGCTGATCGGTCATCGGTCTCCTCGGTACGGCCGGGTCGGCGCGTCGACGCGAACCATCACAGGCAGCCGGTCGGGCTCTTGGGCGGGATCAGGCCCGGCTGGCCGAGCGTGACCGGCAGCGGGCCGAGCGTGATCTTGCCGGTGTCGAGCTCGAGCGTTCCGTCGCCGTGCACCGTCGCGGAGAATCGATCCATGCTGCGCGGGGCGGGCCCGTACTGGGCGCCGGCGGCCTTGATGCCGAGGCGGTCGTAGCGCGACCCATGACACGGACACTCGAACCAGTAGTTCTTGAGGCACGGATTCGGCTTGCAGCCGAGGTGCGGGCAGCGCTGATACAGGGATCGCACGTTGAGCGCGCTGCCGTCGCCGGTCGTGTCCTGGCCGGGCACGAACTGCTGGCGCGACGGGTCCACGAGAACGATGAACGCGCGTGCGTCCGGGTAATAGGCCGGGAAGCCCTGATCCACCGGCAGGCTCGAGTTGGCCGTCTTGATCTCGTTGAGCGTCCCGATCTTCACCTTGCCGCCGAAGCCGCCCGCCAGGTTCGGCCACAGGAAGCCGATCGTGCCTGCCGACAGCTCCGTCAGCCATACCGCGATCGCGCCGCCCAGCGACCAGCGCAGGACCTGCCGCCGCGAGACGCCCTGCACCTGCTCGTGACGGAGCGCCTTGATGGCCTCCTTCGGAAGCGCCTGCGGGCGATGTACGGGCTCGACCTGGTAGTTGCTCATGCGGTTCGGACCCTCTTCGGTGCGCTCAGGACGGTGACGGTGGCGCCGGCCGCGCGGCCGGTGCTCACAGTGAGAAGTGCAACCCGGAGGTGTTCACGTACGGGATCACGAAGCTGTAGCCCGGGCCGCGGAAGAAGATCCCGACGAAGGTGAGCGTCAGGCCCAGGATGCAGATCAGCGAGAACAGGACCACCGCGGTCTTGCGCTCCGACGGGCGCGTCGCGAGCAGGTTGCCCCGGTCGACGATATGGGATGAGGCGCCGCCCGACGAGGACGAATGTCGGCGCCAGCACGCCCGAGACCGTTGGATGGAAGTACGCGAGCAACTCCTGGAGCCCGAGGAATACCACGGCGCCTTGGCCACCGCCGGTGTGACGTTCGGGTTCGCCAGGGCCTCGAGTGGCGCGTTCACGAACAGCGCCCATGAGCAGCAGGAAGATGCTCATCATGCCGGCCGCGAGGAACTCGATCGAGAGCAGGTGCGGCCACGTCATGACCGTGTCGTCGGGCTCCTTCTGAACCCGCACGACGGCGTCCTGCTTGACGAGCGCCAGGAGCCGATACGGCCGCGCCGACATCGGCACCCGCTGCTTGTCGATCTCTGTTCTTCGGGTCGGGTCGACCGGCAGGACGACCCGACCCTCCTGGCGAGTGTCAGTCATCCGGCAACCTCAACATGGATCCACCGCCTGCCCTCCGAGGACCGAGGCGATGCGCCCGTGAGCCATCGGTCCGAGGATTCGACCGGCAGGACGACCCGACCCTCCTGGCGAGTGTCAGTCATCCGGCAACCTCAACATGGATCCACCGCCTGCCCTCCGAGGACCGAGGCGATGCGCCCGTGAGCCATCGGTCCGAGGATTCGACCGGCAGGACGACCCGACCCTCGGTCTGCTTCATGTCAGTCACGTGGAGGATCCCATGACAAGGGGGGAAGGGAGCGACAGGCGGGCCGCGAGGTCGGCTCAGCGCAAGGCCGAGCCGAGCACCCGAACGAGCGCACCAGTGCGTGCGTGAGTGAGGGCGCGCAGGCGAGAACGCCGCGATGAGTCGTCATAGCGGCCCGCTGATCCCGCCGTCTTTGCGGATGCGCCAGAAGTGCACCGCGAGGAAGATCGCCGCCACCAGCGGGAAGACCATGATGTGGAGCACGTAGAAGCGCAGCAGCGTGTTCTGGCCGACCTCCAGGCCGCCCAGGAGGATGAACTTGGACGGCGTGTTGAACAGCGGCGCGTAGCCGGCCATGTTCGTGCCGATGGTGATGGCCCAGTACGCGATCTGGTCCCACGGCAGCAGGTAGCCGGTGAAGCTCAGCATGATGGTCAGGAACAGGAGCACGACGCCGACCACCCAGTTGAACTCGCGCGGCGGCTTGTAGGCGCCGTGATAGAAGACCCGCATCATGTGCAGGAACACGAAGAACACCATCAGGTGGGCGCGCCCACCGGTGGATGTTGCGGGTCAGCAGCCCGAACGCGACCTCGGCCTGGATGTCCAGGATGTTCGTGTACGCCTGCGTCGCCGACGGGACGTAGAAGAACATCAAGTAGACGCCGGTCACGGTGAGCACGAGGAACAGGAAGAACGACAGGCCGCCGAGGCAGAACGTGTAGGCGAACTTCACCGCGTGCTGGCGGACCCGCACCGGATGGAGGTGCAGGAACACGTTGTTCATGACCGCGTACGCGCGCGACCGCTCGTCGTTCGGGTACGGCTGTCGGAACAGCGACCGCCAGACCGGGCTTCGGCGGATGCATCTGGTCCACCCGCTCGAGGAAACTCACCTGGGCTCCTCCTGCCACGCCGGGCGTACCGGCCAGCTGCGCGTCGCGGTACGACTCCTTGTAGAGCCGTCCGTCGCTCGAGATCTCCTGGAGCTCGAACCGCTCCATCGTAATGGCGTCGAACGGGCAGCGCTTGACGCACAGCGCGCAGCGGATGCAGCGCTCCTCGTCGAGGATCATCGCCGCCCCCTGCTCCCAGCCGTAGGCCTCCTCGACCTCGGGCAGGAGGCCCTCGGTCTTGAGCTGGTTGACGTCCGACCATGTGGATGACGCCTTCAGGGCAGACGTCGGCGCAGGCGCCGCACAGCACGCACCGGAAGCGGGTCGAACCAGATGTTGTAGTTGCACATGAGGCAGCGGGTGGACTCGGCCACGGCGGCCGTGGCGTCGTAGCCACCTCGACGGGCGTCGTGAAGTTGACCGTCGGGTCGGTCGAGGGCATGCGGGCCGCGAGCTGGCACCATCGGGATGTGCTGGCGCGGCAGGACGTCGTACAGCTCGGGCATGTCGTGGCGCCAGGAGCTGGTGATCTTCACGTTGGCCGCCACCCGTGACCTCCGTCCGGCCGGCGAGATAGCGGTCGATCGCGTAGGCGCACTTCTTGCCGTGGCCGGCCGCCTCGATGAGCGTCGTCGGGCCCGGTGACGAAGTCGCCGCATGCGAACACGCCGCGCACGTTCGTCGCGTACGTGGCCGGGTCGACCTTGACGCGGCCGCGGTTGACCTCGAAGCTCGCCTCGACGGGCAGGAACGTCAGGTCCGCGGCCTGGGAGACGGCCGGGATCACGGTATCGGCCGTGATGACGAACTCCGAGCCCGGGATCGGGACCGGCGAGCGGCGACCGGAGGCGTCGGGCTCGCCCAGCCGGTTGCGGATGAATCGCACGCCGGTCACATGGCCGTCCTCGCCGAGCGAGCTCGACCGGGCTCGCGAGGAACTCCATGCGCACGCCCTCGCGCTCCGTCTCGCCGAGCTCCTCCTCGTCGACGACGAGCTCGGAGCGCGTGCGCCGGTAGACGATCGAGACGTTGCTCGGCGCCGTGGCGGAGGCTCGTCCGCGAGCAGTCCATGGCCGTGTAGCCGCCGCCGATGACGACCACGTCGCGGCCGACCGTCAGGTCCTGGCCCAGGTTCGCCTGCTTCATGAAGTCGACGCCGTACTGAACGCCCTCGAGCTCGGCACCGGGCACGTCGAGGGCGACCGCGTTCATCGCGCCCGCGGTGATGGCGATCCCGTCGAAGTCGCGCTGGAGCTGCTCGAACGTGATGTCCATCGCCGATCGTCGTGTTGTAGTGGAACGTGACGCCGAGGCGCTCGATGAGGCGGACGTCCATCTCGATCGCCTCGCGCGGCAGTCGGAACGCCGGGACACCGATGAGCATCGTCCCGCCGGCGATACGGCAGGCTGTCGAAGACGTCGACGACGTAGCCCTTGACGGCCAGCTCACGGGCGACCGCCAGACCGGCTGGCCCGGCGCCGACCACGGCGACGCGCTCCTCGCGCGGGGTGATGTGCGGGCATCACGTCCGGGATTCCCGAGGCCTCATGCCACTCGACGAGGAAGCGCTTCATCGCGCGGATCGCGAGCGGCCGGTCGATGTCGCCGCGACGGCAGGCTCGCTCGCACGGCGCGGAGCAGACGTACGAGCACATCGCCGCCACGGGGTTCGGCTCGCGCGACGAGGATGTAGCCCTCCTCGAAGCGGCCCTCGGCGGCGAGGTTCAGGTAGCCGCGGCAGTTCGTCCCGACCGGACAGGCTTCCTGGCACTCGATGTTGCACTGAAGCCAGGAGGCATCGACGGGCTGGACCAGAAACTCCTGAGACGGATCGATCGCCACGTGCGCGGTCGTGCCCTTCCTTCGCGTCAGGCTTCGTGACAGGGTGAGGCGCGCGGCGGGGGACGCCGGCCGGTCGAATCTACCACCCGCTTCGGGACAGGCGCAAAAGGCCCATCCACTCCACGGAACAACTGTCGAGAGCTGGATGGATCGATCTTCTTCGGATCCACGATTTGACGCTCCAAGTCGTCGCAGCTACGCTGCGGCTGGAGGCTGGCCTGCGGGTCGGTCGGTCGAGGAGAGAGCGTGACGGCGAGCGAGTTCGGCTTCCTGGCCGTTGGGCTCCTGATGGGAGTTGCCAGCGGCGCCGCCATCGTGGAGGTCATCCGCGCTCGCCCCGCATCCCGGCGACAGGTTCGAGTGACCGTCGCGCCGGACAGCGTTCCGCGTCGAGCCTCGACGCTGTCGGCGTCGGCGTTCGCCGATGACATCGACGAAGCGGCTCGTGGCGGCCCGGCGGACCACCGCGCATTCGAACATCCGGTCCAAACCACACGCTCGCCAGGTCTCGGGACGGCGCGCGAGCCTGACGAGCCATCGCGTGAGCCGCGTGACGCCACGGCGGCCACGACAGCGGACTCGTCGTCGAACGGCGGTCTCTTTCGGATCCGGCCGCTGCCTCCGTCGATGCTCGACCAGGCCACGCCGACGTCCGCGGCCGCCAAGCCGAGGCTGGCCGCAGACGCCGAGACCATGGCCCGGCCGACGCCCGACTCGATCGAGATACGTGACGAACGCCCGATGGTCGGCATTCCCATCGAGACGGGGACCACCGGGCTCGCCCGCGTCGCCGCGGCGTCAGCAGCGGTCCGCCGCTCGACGGCGCCGGCCACGACCGGACCCATCGGGCGCCGCATCACGCGTGCCGGAGCACGATCCGGGCCAGAGCCAAACCAGCCGCCGCCGACGGCGAGTGCGAGTGCCGGTCCTCGTCTGGGAGGCGCGGCCAGCACCGCGGTGCGGGTGGCTCCCGGGACGGAGGCCGGTCTTTCCGGCGAGTCGCACAGCGAACCCGGGGCCGAAGCACACACCAAGCCGGCCGTCGTGCCCAGCGCGACATCGGCCGAACTCGATGCATCGATGCCATCGACCAACCCGGAGGTCAACGTGCCCGAGCGAGCGGCCGGCGATCCGGAGGGCGGGCCGTGCGCCGAGCTGCGCCGCGTCGCCGACGAACGCTGTTCGCTCGCGGCGCGCAGCCGCGAGCTCGCAACCGCGGCGTTGACCACCCTGCGTGAGGCGCAACGCGCGTACGACGATCATCACGAGCGCGCCGACCGAGCGACGGCCGAGGCGGACCCGCGTGCAATTCGCGAGTCCAAGGACAACGCGCAGCGACGGTTCCGGCACGATCGAGACGCCGCCCACACACAGGCCGAGCTCGAGGATGCAGCGCGGGTCTGGCTCGACGACATCAACCGCATCAATCACGCCGCCCGCGAAGCGGCGGCAACGGCCACGAGGGAGCGCGAGGCCGCCAACGCGCTCGTGACGACGATCGAGCGAATGACGGTGGAGGCCGACGCGGCTCGGATCAGCTCAGAGGCGGCCGAAGAAGCGTGCGTCCTCGCGCGCACGGCCGTCGCCGATTGCGACGAGACCGCCGAGCGCGAGCGTCGGGGCGGGGCGCAGCCGGTGCTGAGGCAGGATCAGGACGTCCCGATCGCGGCCGTCGCGCCCCCGCCCCCGTCGGCGGTGACGTCGGAGCTCGCTCGCCTCGGCCTGGCCGAGGCTGCTCCGACGGCCGCGACAGGCTGGATCGGGGCGAGCGCGGACGCGGAGGTGCCCATCCTCCGATTGCTGCGCGGGGATCCGAACGAGCTGGCTCGTATCGCCGCGACCCTCGCCGAGGGTGATGTGGCGGAACAGCGCCGTTGGCAACTCGCGCTGGCGGAGCTCCTCGAGGCCATCATCGGGCGGGCGATCGAGGCCTCGGCGCTCGACTTCCCGCACGATCATCCGTTCTGGGGCCCCTTTACGCGCAGCCAGGCGCGCGACATCGTCGGTGCTCTCGCGTCGCTGGGCTATCGGTTCGACGGGCTGGGCGGTTTCGCTGACGAACGGGTCCCCGGTCAGCGCGACCTGTCGCTCGCTGTCGGGTATGCCGGGCTGGACCCGATGCGCATCCGGCACTGGCCAAATGAGCACGAGATGCCCCGGCTGTTCGAGGATGTAACCGTCACGGCGGACGAATACCTGGCCGAGGCCGCCGGCACGCTGACGCTGGGCGAGCTGGTGTCGCTGTTGGGCCGCCGAGCCGATTCGCTGACCGAGGTCTGGAACGCGTGGGGCCGGTTGCGGCCGTTGCTGCTGGAGGACGTGTCCGGCAGCTGACCGCCGGAACACGCCCGGCCGGGAGCGATCGCGGCCGCGCCGTCGCGCCGGGTCGGTCCTGCCGACGACTCAGCCTGCCGACGACTCGGCGTCGGCGGACGCAGCCCTCGCACCGAGCCCACCGGTCTCGGCGTCCGCCGCGGTGCCGGCAGCCTCGCTCGCGGCCGCCTCCGCCGACTCGGACGTCTCGGAAGGTTCTTCGTCGCGGTCGATGACGACGAGGCGCAGCGCTTCGGCCGCCGCCACGCCGATCACGGCGCCCTCCTCCGCTGCCCAGGCACGGATCCGCTCCTCGACGTGCGCCGCTTCCCGGAGCTGACTGCCATGCGCCGCCAGCGCCGCGAGCTTACGGTCGAGCGTCGTGCTGACATCGATCCAGGCATTGGGCCGATCGGACCAGAACAGGTACAGGCGGTGGACACGGTGAAGCTCGAGGCCGCTGCGCGCGAGGTGCGGGAACGCCATGGGGTTGCGCGCGGCCGGATACACGGCATCGGTCGCTGCCAGGCCGGCCGCGCGGTGGTCGGTGTGATTGACGCCGCCGTTGCGATGGAAGATGACCTCGGGATCGCTGCACAGGACGGCGTCCGGCCGAAACGTCCGGATCTCCCGCACGAGCTGCTCACGGAGTGCCAGATCGTTGACGAGGGCGCCGTCGGGCTGATGCAGGAACGTGACCCCGGCATAACCGACGATCCGAGCCGCATCACGCTGCTCCCGCTCCCGGAGCTGTGCCAGCTCGAGCGGATCCGTTTCGACCTCGTCGGAGCCGGCGTCACCGGACGTGCAGCACACCAGCCAGCCCATCGAACCCTGGTCGATCCAGCGCGCGGCGGTCGCAGCGGGTCCGAAGTCGGCGTCGTCGGGGTGGGCCACGATGACCATGAACCGGGCCGGGCGCCAGGGATGCGGGGTCTTCGGCGAGGAGGCCGCCTCGGGAATCGTGTCGGCTCGGGCGATGCCGTTGGAGTTGGTCATGTTTCGGAGCCAGGTTGCATGAATCCTCTTGCAGGGCAGTTTGGTGGTGTTAGGATGCCGCCCGAGGCTTCGCTCGTCTCCCCCCACGAGCGAAGCCTCTGATCGTGTCCGGCGTCAGCGCGCGTTTGCCGCCACGTCCGGCGATCCGCTTCGCGCTGAACGCTCCTGGCCGAGTGCCGTCAGCACCTCGGCCGCGTGTCCATCAGCCTTGACCTTCGTCCACGTCCGGGCGACCCGCCCGGCCGGGTCGACGAGGACGGTCGAACGGATCACGCCCTCGTACTCGCGTCCGTAGTTCTTCTTGAGGCCCCATGCCCCGTACCTGGACGTGACGGCATGGCCCTCGTCGGACAGAAGCACGAATGGCAGGCCGAACTTGTCACGGAAGCGCCGGTGGGACGCCCCGTTGTCCGGACTGATGCCCCACACGTCGGCGCCGGCGTCCCGTATCGGCTCGTCGATATCCCGGAACTGGCATGCCTCGGTCGTGCAACCAGGTGTGTCGTCCTCGGGGTAGAAGTACACCACGGTCCAGCGACCACGTTGTTCGGACAGGCGATGGACGGTGCCGTTCTCGTCGGGCAGGGCGAACTCGGGAGCGAGGTCGTCAACCTCAGGCATGCTCATTGGTCGAGCGTAGCAGCATCTCGGACGAGACCTCGACGACGAGCATTCGACCTCGCTCGAGGCTCACCCGCGGGACGGCCTCGACACGCACATTCGACAGGCCGCGCGCCGGACCGAGGGGCAGTGTCTCACCGCGCAGTGGGTAGGCGAACCCGTCCGTCGTCACGCCGACGGCGTCACCGTCGAACGGCAGGAGCGACAGCGTCGATCCGATCGGGCCGGGCAGATCGCGGATGACCGGCGCAGCGCCATCGGTCGGCGCCGTGATGAGCGAGACGCGGACGTGCTCGTCCAGGAGGCACGCGGTGCACCCGATTAGGCCTGGGTGTGCCAGGAGCGCCACGTTTGCGAGCTCGTGATCGAGGCGCGGACCACCCAGCGCGGCCACGATCGTGACCCGATCCGAGCCGCGGGCAAGCGCGGCCACGAGCGCGAGCTCCGTGTCCGTCTCGTCCTTCGCCCGAGGCGATCGGAGGACCTCCAGCCCCGAGGCCTCGAACCGGACGAAGGCCTCCTCCCCCGCCGAATCGGCGTCGCCCACCACGAGCCCCAGCGGAAGCTCGAGCCGCTCCGCGGTCAGCGCACCCCCGTCCGCACCGACGACGAGGTCGACGGAGGCAGCCCAGCCGGGCCAGGCACGATCGAGCTCGGGGCGCTGGGGCGCGCGGCCGTCGGCGACCACGATGGCATGCATGGCAGGTCAGGCAGGCCCGCGATCGTTCGCCGGGCGCGCAGCGGACGGCAGCGAGGCGGCTGGTCCGAGCCAGCTGTCGACCCAGTCGGCCACCGACGTGGCGACCACGTCCGCGCCGGCCCGCCGAAGCGCGTCGGGTTCGCCCAGCAAGGACGCGATCCCGACCGCATGCGCCCTGGCCGCGCGCGCCATGCGCATGTCGTCCGGCGCGTCGCCGACGTACACGGTCCGTGACTCCTCACCGACCAGATCCAATCGCTCGAGCGCGAGGCGCAGCGGCGCGGGATCCGGCTTGTACGCCGTCGTTTCCTCCGCGTAGACGCGCACGGACAGGAGCTCGTCCATTCCGAACGCCTGCAGCTGCGGCTCGACCACCGAACGATCACCGGCGGTCACGATGCCGAGCCGCAGCCCGAGCTCGTGGAGTCGGGCGAGGCTATCCTGGGCACCCGGAAGGGCCACGGTCCGGCCAGCGTTCCCCTCGAAATGCCGATGCCACAGCGCGTTGGCTTCCGGCAGCCGGTCCTCCGGCACGCCAAGGCGCCGGTACACGATTCGCCAATCGGGTGCGTACTGAGTCCGGTAGGCGTCGAGGTCGAACGGCACGCCGAGCGCGGCCATGACCGCCGCGTTCGCGTCGAAGAACGATTGCAACGAATCGGCCAGCGTGCCATCCCAATCGAACAGCACGACGCGAGCCTCGGTAGGTCCGATCATCGGCTCGATGCTACCCCGTGGGTCTGGTCCCGGTGCGGCCCCAGGACAGGTCCCACTCCGAGAACGGCCGGACGCCCATGCTATGCTCCGGACGTGCCCGAGCCGCCTGTCCACCCTGCGATTCGACGCGTCCTGGATGGGGCCGCGCGCAAGGGCGTGACGATCGAGGTGCGAGTCTTCGAGGAGTCGACGCATACCGCCGAGGATGCGGCGCGAGCTCTCGGCGTGGAGCTCGGACAGATCGTCAAGTCGCTCGTCTTCGTGCATCCCGCCGAGGGTGGCGGCCTCGATGCGGTGCTGTGCCTCGTGTCCGGGCCGAATCGTGTCGACGTCGCGCGCCTCGCGGCGGTTTCGGGCGAGCCCGAGATTCGGCGGGCCACCGCGCGAGAGGCCAACGAACTGACAGGCTTCACGATCGGCGGCATTCCCCCGATCGGCCACACCCGGCCCATACGAGTGATCATGGATCCCGATCTCGGACGTTTCCAGGTGGTGTGGGCCGCGGCCGGCACACCGACGGCCGTCTTCCCCGTGCCGCCCGCCACGCTCCGACTCCTGGCCAACGCGCACGTGGCGCCCATCAGCCAGGATCAACGATCGCGAGGGGTCGCGACGGTCGGCAGCGACGGCATGGGCGAGCTGCCCGGCGGCGCGAGCCCCGGCGCACCGGGCAGCGGCGCGGCGCCCGGGCCGGCGGCGACGCGCGCGGCGGGCGTCTGAGCACGACGCAGTCGTCGCGTTCCGGCCCCGACACGGGCCGTCGAGGCCGCTCCGGCCAGGCCCACGACGCAATCGTCGCCTTCCCGGGCGCCATTCGCCTCCGCTCGCGCTGGGGTGGGACGGGCTCGGCCCGCGCCGTGTTCGCCCTTTCGGAGGCCGGCGGCAGCCTGACCGACCATGGACCCCTCGTCGACGCCGATCCCGACTCCGTTTGCCGAGCCGAGCTCCGCGTCGACACGCCGGCGGGGTCGTGGACGGCGCGACTCGCCTCGCGGATCTACGACGAGCCTCGCGCGGTCGCGTGGGACACGGCCCGGTTGCTCGTCGTGGGCTACGGGTTCCACACGTACGGCTTCGATGCTCGTGGCGGGGGTCTGCGCTGGAGCCATCGTGCCCACACACCGCTCGTCGCCGTGCTCGCCTCCTCGAGACTCGAGCACGTGATCGTCCAGACCGAGATCGAGACCTTCGCGCTGCGTGCGGACGGCGAGGTCGCCTGGCGCGCCGCGCATTCCGACGTGGTGACGGGCGCCGAGATGCTCGGCGGCCAGCTCGTGCTCACGAGCTATTCGGGTCAGGTCGCGGCCCTGGACCCACTGACCGGGCGCCCGATCGGCTGATCGCGGCGAGTGCACGGTCTGGCGGCCGGCTGCCAGGTTCGGCCGGTCGGCACGGCGGCCGGTCCGTATCTGTGGACGGCCGGTGGACAACGAGCCGGGTTGGCCCTGATTCCGTGGACAGGGCATCTTGTTCCGCAGGCAGGCTCGGGCTAGAGTTGATTTCAGCCCGGAGGGGCCGAGCGACGCTAACGGTGGAGATCGCATCAACACCCACGCGTCGGGTAGGTTCCTTCGGGCGTTTCGATTCACTGGCTCGCCTGCTGCCCGGCTCGGCCCGGCCTCGTCCCGTCGCGGGCAGCGGGGGCGCGTGCGATCATCGAGCCCGTGATCCCGTGGTTGCTCCTGCTCGCAGGTGTGCTGTGCCTCGGCGCGGGTCTCGCGGTTCTCGCATCGTTCGGAACCGGCCTGCGGCTCGGCCGCCTGCTTGCCACGACACCGGCCCTGCCCATCGGCGAGCTCGTCGGACTCGCCACGGAGCCCAGGCCACGCTATGTGCGGGTTGGGGGCCGGATCGACAGCGAAGAATTGTTCGAGGACGTGGCACGCCGACCCCTGGTCCTCAGGCGCACTCGAGTGCAGGTTCGCCAGTCCGGCCGTTGGCGCACCGTCGAGGACAGCCTCGAGGTCGTGCCATTTCAGCTGCAGGACGGGCTCGATGCCGTATCGCTCGACGGCGCCGCGCTCGGCGACGGTCTCGTGGTCGTCCCGCGACTGTCGACCGGCCACGTGGCCGATCTCGGCGAGCGTGCGCCGGCGGGCGCGTCGCCGGCAGCGCCGGCGCGCATTCGAATCGATCAGCTCTCCGCGGTCGAGCACGCGACCGCCCTGGGCGTCCCGTCGCTGACCGCCGATGGGCAGGTCCGGCTGGTGGGCACGCGTCGGCGGCCCCTCGTCCTCACGACGCTCGAGGATGCAGAGGCGATGCGGATCCTCGCCAACGGGGGTCAGCATCGGGCACGGCTCGTGGTCGGCCTGATCGGCGCTGGCGCGCTGCTCGTCGTGGCCGGACTGGTGATGGGATTCCTCTCTGGGATCGCGTCGTGACGTGCGAACCTAGGGTCCGAAGCGGCCTTCGCCCGGTTTTGCAGCGGACGACCGCCGCCGTGGCGGCCGGGATCGCGCTCGCCCAGATCTTCGCCGGAGCGGTGCTCGGTGCCAGCGCAACCGCGGGCGCTGGCGGTGACACGCGCAGCGCCGGTCAGGGTCCCGGCTTCGTCGGTGCGCCGGCGGTGGCGATCCTGGCCATCCTCCTCATCGGTGTCGCGAGCGCGGCCCTGACCGCGGCCTACGTGCGGCTGTCGTCCGACCGGGCGCAGCGGGGCGGCGGACACGACCTGGGCGACCACACGAGGACCAGGAACCGACCCGGCTGACCCCGGGAATGACCAGGCCCGACACACCACCAACCCACGTGCCGCGGTGTTCGGACGCGCCACCTCTCGAGCGCACCGACGGGCCGGACGCGCCGCAGGGACTATCGTCCTATTGGAAGGAAGTGTGGGGTTTTCTAGGCTCGGTCGGTCAAGTTCACATTTCCTCCATCGAGCGGCCGTGCCTCCGAGCGTTTCCCATCACCCACCTGACGCCACGCTGTCGGTCACCAAGGCAGCGCGGCTGCTCGGCGTACACCCGAACACGGTGCGCGCCTGGAGCGATCAGGGCCGACTGCGCTACTACCGGATCAATCCGCGTGGCGATCGCCGCTACCGACTGGGCGACCTGCAGCGCTTCCTTGCCGCGGCCGAGCCGTCCGCCCTCGACAGCGACGGCCTGCCGAACCTGGGGTCGGCGGCCAGGCACACGCGTAGCACCGAGCGGCGCCAGCGTCAGCTGCCACCGGTGACGAGATTGGGTCTTGCCCGGCTCGGACCTCCTCGGCCGTCCGGCCCCGCTCTGGCATCGGGGGCTGTCGCGCGCTCCTCGCCCGAATCCGTCACGAGCATGGCCGTCCTGGGCGCGCTCGCGCAGATCGCCGCCGCGGAGCAGGCTCTGGAACACGGGTTGCCCCTGATCGCTCGGACGCTACGGGATGGCCTTGGCCTGCGCGCCGTCCTGGTCCTGGAGCGTCGCGACGGACGTGTCGTGCCGCGGGCCTGGGCGGGCGCAGAGCAGCCGGCAGAAACCGCGGCGTCAACCGGTCTCGTCGGTCGGGCGCTGGCCGAGAATTGTTGTGTCGCCGGACGGCTCGAGGCGGACGATCCCTGGCGACGCCACGCGCCGGGCGCGACACATGCCCTCGTCCAGCCGGTAACCGGGGCGGAGAGCACGTGGGGGGCGGTGTGTCTGCTCGGCTCCGAGTCCGACACCGTCCTCGACGAGCGCGGCGAACTGTCGCGGGCGGTGGCCGCGCTGCTGGCGTCGATGATCGCAACGGCACACCTGCGCGCCGACCTCCAGCGACAGCTGCGCCGAGCCGACGCCCTGGTGCGACTCACGAGCGACGTCCGGCGGCATCTCGATTCGGACCGGATCCTGCCCGGGCTCGTGGACCACGCGATGGAACTGTTCGACGCCGACCGCGCGGCCGTCTTCTTGCGCGAGCGCGACGGCCAGCTCAGGGCCGAGGTCATGCGCGGCCTGTCGGACGACTACGTGGCGTCCGTCCGCGAGTTCCCGAACCCGTCGCTGCCGCGCCTGGCTGTCACCGCCAGACGGCCACTGTTCTCCGTCGGCTACGTCAACGATCCACGCGGACAAGGCGTGCGCGACGCGGTCGCACGGGAGGGCTACGACACGATCTGTGTCGCGCCGCTGTTCGAAGGTCCCGACTTGCTCGGCCTGCTGAGCGTCTATCACGACCGCCCGTACAGCTGGCGCCCGGACGAGCTGGACACGTTTGCGGCGTTTGCCGACGAGGCCGCCGTGGCGATCCGCAACGCCCAGCGCTACAGTCAGATGGCCACCTGGGCGGCGCAGCTCCAGTCGATCCAGGCCCTGGGCGTTCGACTGGCCCGGCTCACAAGCGTGCACGAGATCGGGGTGGCCATCGCCACGGAGCTGCGGCAGCTCATCGATTACCACAACGTTCGGGTCTATCGTCAGTACGACGACGAGCTCGTGCCGGTCGCCATGCAGGGCCAGGTCGGCGAATACGTGGATGAGACGCCCGAGCAGCTCCGCGTCCGCGTGGGAGAGGGCATCACTGGCTGGGTCGCCGCGCGCGGTGTGGCGCAGAACCTGCCCGACGCCGCGGCCGATCCTCGCGCGGCGACCATCCCCGGCACCGAGGACGACCTCGACGAGTCGATGTTGCTTGCCCCGATGCTGTACGAGGACCAGTCGCTGGGCGTGCTGGTGCTCTCGAAGCTCGGCCTCCACCAGTTCAGTGAAGATGATCTGCGCCTGCTCGTCATCTACGCATCGTTTGCGGCCCAGGCGATGGCCAACGCCGAGGCGACCGAACGGCTGCGGGCCCAATCCGAGGCCCTCGAGCGTCAGCTTCGCAGCCAGCGCGAGCTGCTCCAGATCACGGAGTCCATCCTCTCGACGCTCGACATGCGCGCGATCCTCGACCAGATCACCGAGCGGCTGGGCACCCTCGTGGATTGCGACAACATCGCGATCGAGGTGGCCGGACCGGACGGTCTGCTGCGGCCCGTGACCGCTCGCGGCACCGACGCCGCTCGCTATCTGGAGCCGTGGGAGCCGGGCGACGCCGGCATCGCCATATGGGTGCTCGAGCACAACGAGCCCCAGCTCATCGCCGACGAGCGCCGTGACGAGCGGGTCAACCAGGTCCGTGGCGCGATCCCCGACGGGAGCCGTATCGTCGTGCCTCTGCGCGGCCGCGCAGGTGCGGTGGGCGTCCTGACCCTCGAACGCCTCGGTACCGTCGATCGCTTCAGCGCAGAGGAATTCGAGCTCGTGAAGCTCTTTGCCGCCCAGGTGTCGATCGCCCTCCAGAATGCGGAGATCCACTCGGCGGTCGAGGTCCGCGCCCAGACCGACGACCTGACGCGCCTGCTCAACCACGGCACATTCCAGGAGCGGCTCGCGCGCATGATCGCCGCCGGCGAGCAGTTCAGCCTCGTGATGATCGACCTCGACGGGTTCAAGGCCGTGAACGATGCCCTTGGCCACCAGGCGGGTGACCGCGTCCTGCGCGAGATCGCATCCGTCATCGTGCGAGCCGGACGGGACAGCGACAGCGTCTTCCGGTACGGCGGCGACGAGTTCGCGATGCTCCTGCCGGGCACGGACGCCGTCGGCGCATTCAGCGTCGCCGAACGGGTGCGGGCGGCAATCGGGGGACGAGCCGGCAGCGACGGCTGGCGGAGCGGCGACGTCGCCGTGAGCGCGGCCATGGGCCTGGCCACATATCCGGCCGACGGGGCCACACCGGCCGAGGTCCTGCTCGCTGCCGATCGGGCTTGCTTCGTGGCCAAGCGCTCCGGCCGAGGACGAATCGCGACGGCTCTGGAGGGCCTCGATCTCGCCGGGGAGTTCACGCTCTCGCAACCTACCCCCGTGGACTCGCCGACCGTCAGCGTGTGACCCTGCCTCGTCACGCCAAGGCCCACGCGCGCGTCACAGTCGGGCCATGAGGGGAACCCGGGGCCAGATCGTCCGGCGCTCGCCAGCCATGCCAGCGAAGAGCCCGGGTCGGGCACGAGTGAGCGCGGCCATCACGTTTCTCGCCATCGTCGCGGTGCTGCTGGCCGCCTGTGACGTGGCGTCGAGCGGGGCGAGCCCAACGCCGACGCCACGTCCGACACCAACCCCGTGGCCGTCCTTCGTCCGCCCGACGCCCACGCCGCTCCCGTCGTTCATCGTGGTCACCGTCGCCAAGGGCGACACGCTGACCTCGATCGCGCGGCGCTTCTCGACAACGCCGCGCAGCATTGCGTTCTGGAACGCCGACCGGTACCCGAGCCTCGATCCGACATCGAAGGGCTACGATCCGAACCGTCTCTCGATCGGTTGGCAGCTCAATGTGCGGCCGGGCGTGGTGGTCAACGAGGACGATCTGCCCGCGGCATACGCGAGTGCGAGCCCATCCACGGCCGACCCGAGCCCGTCCGCATCCCTGACCCCCGCGCCGAGCGTGACCCCGACGCGAGCGCCATCGCCCACGCCCACTCCCGCGACCGGCACGGTCAGCAGCCTCCTCAGTCACGGCTCGCGGAGCTCGAAGCAGATCGCACTGACGTTCGACATGGGCGGCCGGCTGACACCCGCGCTCGACATCATGGATTGGCTCATCGCCCACGAGGTCCACGCCACCATCTTCCCGACCGGCAAGACCGCCTCGACCACGACGACGGGTGCCGCCGTCCTGGCTCGGATCAAGGCCCACCCCGAGCTCTTCGTGGTCGGTAATCATTCGTGGGATCACCCCTACTTCACCACGCTCTCCTCCGCACAGATGCTCGATCAGCTGGACCGCACGGAGCAGGTCGTTCGCGACCTGGCCGGGCGTTCGACGAAGCCCTGGTTCCGGCCCCCATACGGAGCCCAGAACCTCGCGATCCGGACCGTGATCGGGCGAGCAGGATGGGCGTACACCGTGATGTGGGATGTCGACACGATCGACTGGAAACCGGAGTCCGATGGCGGCCCGACCACCGACGCGATCGTGACCAAGGTCGTGACCCGCGCTCAGGGCGGCTCGATCGTGCTCATGCACCTGGGCGCGTACAACACGTTCGAAGCCCTGCCCCGCCTCGTCGACGGCCTGCGAGCCAGGGGCCTGCAACCGGTCACGCTCGACGAGCTGCTTGGGCGCTGATTGCGGCCCGGAACCGGCGGGCCCGGCACGCGCTCGGGCGCGCGAGGTACCCTCCGGCCATGCTCAGCCAGCCGCGCGTCGTCGTGACCGTCGCGGATCCACTCGACCAGGCCGATCCCGACCTCGCGACACGCCGCAACGACCTGTACCTCGCGGCGCTCCGTCGTCAGGGCGCGCGGCCCGTGCCGATCTCCTCTAGGACCGACCCGGCCGCCCGAGCGGCGGCGCTGGCCGAGATGGACGGCCTGCTCCTGTCGGGCGGCACGGACGTCGACCCGGCACGTTACGGTCACGCGAACGAGGGCTCGCGCGAGATCGACCGGGATCGCGACGAGCTCGAGGCCGAGGCGTGGGCCACGGCCGAGGCACGCCATCTGCCCGTGCTCGGCATCTGCCGCGGGCTGCAGGCGATGAATGTGTTCGCCGGCGGCACGCTGGTCCAGCACGTCGACGGGCACCAGGGTCCGGGCTGGGGCCTCGGTCCGACACAGACCCATGCCGTGCGGCTCGTGCCCGGGACGCGGGTCGCGCGGATCCTGTCGCCGACCAACGTCCGCGGCGGCTCGCTCGAGGTCAACACGTTCCACCATCAGGCAGTCCGGCCCTCCGATCTCGCACCGGGCCTGCTCGCGGCCGCGCTCGGGACGAGTCCGGCAGGAGACACGGTCGAGGCGCTCGAGGCGGCCGGCGACCGGCTCGTGATCGGCGTGCAGTGCCACCCGGAGCGGACCGAATTCGACGCCGCCGGCTTTCGACCGGCTGTGGCGCGTCTTCGTCGACGCCTGCCGCGGCTCGGCCGGCTCGCGCGCAGGTCGGACGGCTCACGCGGCGCCGGGCCCGCGCCCACGCGGCTAGAGGCGGCCCGCCTCGACGATTTGCTGGAGGAACTGCCGGGTCCGCTCCTCGCGGGGCGCGCGGAAGATCTCGGCCGGGGGGCCTTCCTCGAGGATCCGTCCGGCGTCGAGGAAGCACACGCGGTTCGCGACGTCGCGCGCGAAACCCATCTCATGGGTGGCGACGAGCATCGTCATGCCGCCGTGGGCGAGCTCACGGATGAGACCGAGCACCTCGGCGACCAGCTCGGGGTCGAGCGCGCTCGTGATCTCGTCGAGGAGCAGCACGTCGGGGTCCATCGCCAGTGCCCGGGCGATCGCCACGCGCTGCTGCTGACCGCCCGACAAGCGATCGGGATAGTCGTTGCGCTTGTCCGCCAGGCCGATTTGCTCGAGCAGCTCGGTTGCCCTGGCCTCCGCCTCGGATGCCGAACGACCGAGCGCCTTGCGCTGCGCGAGGGTCACGTTACCGAGCACGGTCATGTGCGGGAACAGGTTGAAGGCCTGGAACACGATCCCGATCCGGCGCCGGATCCGGTTCGTGTCGACGCCCCTGGCCGTGATCTCCTCGCCCTCGACGGTGATCCGTCCGCTATCGATCGGCTCGAGCAGGTTGATGCAGCGCAGCAGGGTCGACTTGCCGCTGCCCGACGAGCCGATCAGGCACACGACCTCGTGCTCGGCCAGGGTCAGGTCGATGCCCCGCAGCACGTGCAGAGCGCCGAACGACTTGTACAAGCCCTCGATGCGCACGGCCTCGCGCTGGCGAGACGCCTCCTTCATCGAAAGCCGCCGGCGGCCTGGCGCCGGCGATCCCGCGCGATGAGCCAATCGGTGAAGCGCGCCATCGGGATCGTGACCACGACGAACACCAGCGCGACGGCCAGATACGGCGTGAAGTTGAAGCGGGCCGCCTCGAGGATGCCGGCCTCCCGGAAGATCTCGACGACTCCGACGATCGATACGAGCACGGTGTCCTTCTGCAGCCCGATGAAGTCGTTGAGCAGGGGCGGGATCACCCGCCGGACTGCCTGGGGCACGATGACGTAGCGCAGCGCCTGGAACCGGTTGAGCCCCAGTGAGCGGGCGGCGGCCTCCTGGCTTCGGTGGATCGATTCGATGCCGGCTCGATACACCTCCGACACGTACGCCGAGTAGACCAGGGTCAAGGCGATGACCGCGTAGATGAACGGGTCGCTCGGGACGCCCTCGATCCCCAGACCGGGGATCCCGAAACCGAGCAGGACGATGACGAGCAGGCCCGGGACGGCCCGGAACAAGTCCGTGTAGATCGTCGCCAGCAGTCGGAGCGGGAAGAACACCGGCCCCGGAAGGCCGCGAAGCACCGCGAGCACGAGTCCCAGGGACAGGATCAGGACTTCGGCGATGCCGAACAGGGCGATGTTCGTGCCGAATGCCTCGACGACCTTTGGCAGCGCCTCGCGGAATATCCGGTCGTCGAAGAAGGACGCCTGAACCGCGGGCCAGCCGGGCGCGTTGACGACGACCCAGCCCAACGCCCCGAAGACGACGATGGTGCTCGCGCTCGAGATGAGCAGCGAGCGCAGCGCCTCGCCCGGCGGAATCCGACGCCGGGGTGGGGGCCCGCCCACGGCGTCGACGCCGAGCAGGCGTCCGGTGTCGAGCGGGCCTCCGGTCAGTGACATGGTCTGGCGACGCTGCGGTCGCCCGAGCTACGGCTGGAAGACCGGGGCGCTGGCCTTGTCGGACAGCCACTCCTTGGTGATCTGGTCGAGCGTCCCGTCGGACTTCATCGCGGCGATCGCCGTGTTCACGCACGTCGTCAACGAGCTGTCCTTGGCCAGGACGACGCTGAAGTGCTCGGCGTCGGCACCCGTCGGGGGCGCGAACTGGCCGACGATGACCGAGTTGTCGAGTTGCGCGGCGGTCACGTAGAAGGCCGTCGGCAGGTCGACCACGAGCCCGTCGATCTGCTTGGCCTTGAGGGCCGCGATCGCCGCATCGTTGGTGTTGTAGACCTTGGCCGCCGTGGTCGGGGCGATCGTGGTGTTGATCGTGTCGAGGCTCGTCGTGCCCACCTGTGCCCCGAACTTGTACTGCTTGAGGTCGGCGATCGACTTCGCGCTCGTGATCGGGTTGTCCTTGAGCGCCACCACCGACTGATTGACTGTGTAGTAGCCGTCGGACATGTCCACCGCCTGGGCGCGATCAGCGGTATACGAGATCTGGTTGACGTCGATGTCGAACTTCTTGGCGCCGGGCGCGTAGGAGTTGTCGAACGGCACGACGATCCAGGTCACCTGATCCTTGCTGAAGCCAAGCTTGGCGGCCAGCGCATAGGCGAAGGCGCTCTCGAAGCCCTGGCCGTTGGTCGGGTCGCCGAGCTCCCACGGCTTGGGTGCGTTGCCCGAGTCCGGGATCTGGTAGTACGGCGGATAGGCCGGGTTGTCCGTGCCGATCATGAACGTGCCCGCCGTGACGGTGTGGAGGTTCGCCGCCGCGCACGCGTCGGGTGTCGCGCTCGGGGCCGCCGAGCTGGCGGCCGCACTGGGGCTCTCGCTCGGCACGACGCTGGGCGACGGGCTCGGGCTGGGCGATGCGCTGCCGGTGCACGCCCCGAGGACGATCACGAGGGCGGCCAGCGCGGTTGCGCGAATGGAAGTCTTCATGGTGGCGGCGATGCTCCCTCTCCTTGGACGGGACCGGCGGAAGTGTACCGGAGGCGCGGACGCCGATTGCCGAAACGACGCCTCACGCCTCGGCGCCCACAACGCGACGAATCTCGACCGGAAGATCCTCGACGAGGGCCAGCCGTTCGGCCGCGTTGCCCTGGTTGTCGGCGATGCACAGCCGACCGTACGAATCCTCGTACACGAGCCCCTCACCGGCTGACACCGACCCGAACGTCGTCGCCCACGGCAGCTCGAGGCCGCGACCATCGCGGCCGACGCGGAGGGCGAGGCGGTCACCGTCGGTGAGAGGCCCGAGGGCGGCCACGAGATCGGTTGCCAGCCCGGCGAGCTTCACGTTGCCGAACGTATCGACATAGATGACGGCCGAGCGGAGCCGGCCCGCGTCCACCGCCGCTTGCGGGAGCCGGAGATCGACCAGGGTCGCGCGGTCGAGGACCGGACCGAGGTCCTCGAACGAGACCCCGGCGGCGACATGGGCACCCGCCGGCGAGAAGATGTCCCGCCCGTGGAAACTGCTCGAGACGATCGGCAGACGGTACGCGGTGTTGGCCAGCTCGCGCGCCTCGGTCACGCCGCCGACGCGCGCGGCGCCCGGCAGCAGAAGTCCGTTGTCGGGGCCGATGAGCACGTCGCCCCGCCCCGTTCGGATACCGATCGGACGCCGCGCGGTGCCGACACCCGGATCGATGACCGCGATATGCACGCCGACCGGCAAGTACGGCAGCGCGCACCACAGCAGGAGCGCGCCGTCGCGGATCGCGAACTTGCGAACCTCGTGGCTGATGTCGACGACGATCGCCTCGGGCGCGATCGAGGCGATCACGCCCCGGCAGATCGCGGCCGAAGGGTCGCGCGATCCGAAGTCGGTCAGGAGCGAGACGAACGGTCGATCCATGGCCAGCGATGGTAGCGAGCCACGCCGATCGGCGCCCCCGGGGATCCCGAAACGGCGTCGGAGGAGGCGGACGCCGTTTCGGGAGGGTGACGTCGGCGACAGGAGGAGGGCGAGTCGTCGGCGCCGGATATTCGATTGTGCTGGCCGTCGCCGCTGAGGCTCAGGCCGCGCTGGCCGTTCCGTCGGCCTCCCCGAAGCGGCCCGCGCGGGCCAGCTCGCGGAGGAACAGGATCCGGTTCACCTCGGTCAGCTTCCAGGATTGGGGCCCGACGCCGATGCCGCACAGGTACGCCGTGAGGTTGGCGGCCTCGTCAGGCTGAAGCCCCTTGATCAGGAGCATCCGGTACGTCGATCGGGTGGCGATCGCCGAGACCGCCGTCGGGTCGCTCGTCGTGCAGCTGTCGCTGGTGGGGCCACATGCGGCCACGGAGGACCCCTCGCGGTCCGCCCACGAGCGGCCGTCCCGGTCCATTGAACCGCGGCCCCGTGTAGCGCGCCGGCGAACCTGCCCTGCCATGACCCACGTCCTGCCCCGTCTCCATGTGTGTGGTTCGGAGCGGTGATCCACTCCGGTCTGGTGCTGTAACTGTCGGTCGCGTCGGGTACCGTCGCGATGCCCCGCAGGTCCCGGTGCGACCGGTACTCTCAGTTGATCGGTCAGGATTTCCGAGGACGACGGATGGCCCGTCCGAGGGGCCTCGTCCGCGTCGTGCATCCCGCTCGAACTCCGTCCGCCCCAGGCGGTGGAGCGGGCTAGACTCCGGCCGTGCGCGTGCGTCGGTTCTGGCTGCGTCTCTTTGGTGGAGGTTTGACGCTGGCCTGGACGGCCGCGGCCGGCCTCGTGTTGCTCGGCTACCGACCCGGCGGCCCGTGGGACGTGCTCGTCGGCGTGGCGGCGGTGCTGCCGATCTGTATCGCCATGGCCAGCGTCGTCTGGCCGCCGACCGCTCGGGGTGACCGCGCCTTCGCGATCATCGCCTGGTTGGCGGTGGCCACCGGCCTCGTCCTGCTACCGTCGATCGGCGGCTTCTGGAACCAGATCCAGGCGCGCGGCGCAGAGACGCTCCTGCCGTCCTTCGAGGCGGCGTACCCATGGCTTCTGGCGCTGCTCGGGACGAGCCTGTTCGCCGGGCTGGGCATCGCCCGTCGTCAGCTCGGCGAGGGTGCGCTCCGAACGCCGCGGCCGTTCCTGGCCAGCGCCATCGCGCTCGTCCTGACCGCCTCGACCGCCTCGATCTTCGCCGCGGTCGCGATCGGGAACGACGTCGCGTTGCGCGACCGACCGGCCGCCTTCTCGCGCTTCGGGCCCACGGATCCGCACCTCGCGCCACCGGCCTGCGATGATCCGATCGAACGCCCGCGCACCGCCCACCTGACGCTCGAGCTCCATGGCGAGGTCGATCGGCGATCGATCGGCAGCGTGACGCTGGCGGGCGAGCGCTCGGGCACGGACATCCGATGGTCGGCGAGCGTGGCCACGTCGAGCGTGTTCGGCCAGGTCGGAGCGGCACGTGTCGGGGCCAGCGGCTGGCGGAATGACGGCGCCCGTTGGGTGCCGGTCCCGGCGGCCGGCCTCGACGCGGACACGCTCGACAGCCGCGTGCTCGACACGATCCTCGCGCCGGCGTACCGCCCCACGTTCGAGGAGCACGGCATCGAATTCGTCGAGGGCGCCCGGGCACGACACTGCCGGATCGCGATCGACGGCCCGACATTCCGGGCGGCCTTCCCCCAGGTTGCCTGGCTGGCAGGCTCGGCCGACCTGCATCGCTGGCGCGGAGAGCTTGACTACTGGCTGTTCGGAGACGGCGAGCTCGGCCAGCTGTCGGCCTCGATCAACGGCGACGCCGCCGCGCTCGAGCCGGCCGGCATCCAGGGCACGATCCAGGTGCGCCTGACCGCGACATTCCGCGATCGGGCGCTCCAGATCGAGCCACCCGTCGGGCCATGACGGGATCCATGCGGAAGGAGGTGTCCGACGATCGTGTCGGCGCCAAGCGCGACCGGCTGGCACGGTTCTACCGGGTGATCCGGATCCTCGAGGCGCACGGCGAGGCCGGCGCCTCGATCGAGGAGATCGCTCGTCGGGTGGGCATGAGTCGGCGGACCGTCTATCGGGACCTGATCGCGCTCCAGGACGAGCTCGGGGTCCCGGTCTGGAGCGACGGCCGGGGCCGCTGGGGTGTCGAAGGTGAAGGGTTCCTGCCGCCACTCCGGCTGACCCAGGCCGAGGCAATGGCGGTGGTGCTCTCGGCGCGGCTCATGGCCCGCTACGCCGATCGCTACGACCCCGACCTCGCGGCTGCATTCCAGAAGCTCGAGGAGGGGCTCCCGCCCGCCCTCCGCGAGCATGTCGAACGGACGCTCGACCGACTCGCGCGGCGGCCCGTCGACGACGCGTTCAGCGATCGCGTCCACCAGCTGACGCGCGCCTGGGCGGAACGGCGTGTCGTGCGTTTCACGTACCGGCCGGCGTTCGCCGGCGGCACCGAGCAGCCTCGCCGCGAAACCCGCCAGGCGATCGTCCGGCCGTACCTGATCGAGCCATCGCTCACGACCCACGCCCTGTATCTGATCGGCTTCGACGAGACGCGCGACGCGATCCGAACGTTCAAGATCGAGCGCATCGCCGAGCTGTCCGTCGGCGCGGCGACGTTCGGGCCGCCCGACGCAAGCGGGCTCGAGTCGACGCTCGACCGGGCCTGGGACATCATCGCGGATCAGCCCGAGACGGAGGTCGTCCTGCGCTTCTCGCCGGCCGTCGCGGCCCGGGTGAGCGAGGCGCGCTGGCACGCCTCTCAGGTGATCGAGGCCCAGTCCGACGGATCGATCGTGTGGCGCGCGCGGGTTGCAGGCACGATCGAGATTCGACTCTGGATCCTGTCCTGGGGCGCCGACGTGACCGTCCTCGCGCCGGACGGCCTGCGGTTGGACGTTGAACAGACCCTGCGTCGGGCACTGGCGGCCTACGGCGATTGACGGAGGCCGCACGAGCCGGTGCGTCTGCGCACCGCTGGCTCGAGCGGGTAATCGACAGCCCCGCTCCGGCACGGGTAGGCTGCAAGCGCGACGTCAGGAGCGCGCTCACCGTGCTCCACATCTGTTCGCGGCTCCGGCCGCGTTCCCGATCCAGGCGATGCTCCGTTGGGGGGAGCGTGCGTGTCGCCGCCTGCGAGGAGGAATGCCTTGCCGTACGCATCAGCGCCGCAGCGCGCGTACCCGTCCAACTCGACCGAGTCCGGCACGTTCCCCGCGGCCGTCCCGGTCCGTTCGTCCCGCCGTGGCCGACACGTCTTCCTGGCGACCGTCCTGACCGGCCTCCTCATGGCCACGCTGCTGCCGACCCCGGTCGCGGCCAGCACGGCGACCTCGATGCAGACGTCGATCCTGACCTGGATCAATCACGACCGCGCGGCGCGTGGTCTGCGCCCGCTCCGGCTCGACGTCCGCCTGCGCACGGTGGCGAGCGACCGGGCCACGGCCATGGCAAGCGCGGGCGTGCTCAGCCACACGATCGCCGGGAACCTCCCGACGACGCTCACGAATCGCGGCATTCAGTACTGGTCCCTCGGCGAGGCCGTCGGCTACGACACGTACGCCTGGGGTACGACATCGGCCTGGGCGCTGTTCAGGCTCTGGAAGGCCAGCCCCGCCCATTGGGCGCTGCTCATGAGCTCGAAGTTCAACTACGTCGGCGTCGGGGTCGCCTACCGCTCCGCGAACCACGCCACGTACGGGTCGGTCGTCCTGACCGAATCGGTCGACCACACCAGGCCGGTCTCGCACATGATCAAGGCCACACGCTCGGGCACGACGGTGACGTGGTACTGGACGGGTCACGATCCCCTGCTCCAGACCCACACCGCCGGCCTGCGCGGCTTCGACGTCGACTACCGGATCGGCAGCGGCACATGGCGCGTGATCCGCACCAACACGACGGCTCGCTACCTTCGGCTAACGGGTCGGTCCCACGGCCACGCATACTCGATCCGCGTCCGCTCGCGTGACCGGCGAGGCCTGGTGTCGGCATGGAGCGCGGCCATTCGGGTCTGGATCCCCTAAGGCTCCAGGCCGGTGATCGGCACGCGGCGGCAGCGGGCCGGCGTCGGTCGCAGCGCGGGCTGCTGACACGGCGCGTCCGGCGGCCCGACAATGGTCGCAATGGCCCCATCGCGCCGGCATCCGTTCGCCGCCGTCAACCTCATCAGCGACCCGATCCACGGCTATGTCGAGCTGACCAAGCGCCTGTCCCCGGACGAGGCGCTGGCCGCCGGCTTGGCCGCCGAGGCGGCCGCCGAGGAGGATCTGCTCGATACGGCCTGGGTCCAGCGCCTTCGTCGCATCAGCCAGCTGCAGTCGGCCCGGTGGGTGTTCCCGACGGCCGAGCACTCGCGCTTCACGCACGGCCTGGGCGTGATGCACGAGGGCGGCCTGTGGGGCCGCTCGCTGTATCCGTCCTTGCGGCGCATGCTCGTGCAGGACGGCCGGCCCGTGCCATCCGAGGGCCTCGTCGTCGAGACCCTGCGCGTCGCCGGGCTGCTGCACGACGTCGGGCATGGCCCGTTCGCGCACTTCTTCGACGACCATGTGCTCTCGGCATTCGACGCACCAACCGATCCGCGCCGGCCACGTGGCAAGCGTCTCAGCCACGAGGATCTCAGCCAGCTGATCATCGAGCTCGAGCTGGGCGACATGATTCGCGGAATCCGGCGGGCACCTGGCGCGGTGCCCGAGCGTGACGCACTGGCCGAGGGCGAGATCATCGACCCTCGCTGGCTGAGCTTCCTCGTGAGCAAGCCGGCCCTGACCGACCCGTCGATGCCCGACTGGGTGCGCTGGCTGCAGCCGCTGTTCTCCGGTGTGTTCACGGTCGACAATCTCGACTACGTCCGCCGCGACGCCTACCTGACCGGTGTCTCGACGGGCCCGGTGGACGCCGAGCGGCTGCGACGCTACTGCTTCATCGGACCCCACGGCCTGACCCTGTACGAGCCGGGCATCGGCGCGCTCGAGATGTTCCTCACGGCGCGCCTGTTCATGTACCAGCAGGTCTACTTCCATCGAACGGTGCGGGCTATCGACCTGGATCTCGCAGCGGTCTTCGGTCCGTCGATCCGGGCGATCTTCGGCGATGGATCGCCGGCCGACCGGCTGGCCGACTACGCCGATCTCGACGAGTACGCGCTGCTCCACCAGGCCGCACGCTGGGCGCGCGCCGAGTCGCTCGCGGCCCCGGGCGATGCACGGCCCGGCGACGGCCGGGTCGAGCCGGCGGTGGCCCGGACCTGGCGCGCGATCCTGCTGCGCCAGCCGACGTGGCGCGCCGAAGCGGAGCTGCGGGTCGAGTTCGAGGCAGGCGGGCGGCCCGATGCTCGAATCGAGGAGCTCGGCGCGCCCGAGCCGGAGCGGGTCGCGATCGACCTCGCGCTCATCGACGCCCGACCGGCCGAGGCACGGGCGACCGACGCGCTGCTCGCGATCGAGGGCCGCGACGGCAGCGACGGCCCACCCTTGTCGCAGGCGCTCGCTCGGCTACCGGCATTCGCCCTGATCGCCCGTCGCTATCGTCGGCTCGGGGCCGCGCAGCCCGGGTAGCGTCGACGCTCGAATGGCGTGCCGCCGGTCGCGGCTCGGGCGCGTCAGTCGACGAGCGTCGCTCCGGCCGGCCTCGGATCTGGCGCGGCATGGACCGGCACGCGCCGGGTCCGGAGGGCCTCGTGGCCGCGTGGCAGCACGACCAACGGATCGATCCGCGCGATCTCGGCGGTCGGCGTCCGGAGACGCTTGACGATGTCCGCACGGACACCGAACGTGGCGGTCTCGAACGGGCTGAACAGGCCGTAGTGGACGTGGCATCCGGAGGCATGGCCCGTCGCGCCTTCGTAGCCGATCACCTGGCCGGCCCGCACGCGCTGCCCGACGTGGACCGTGAGGCGACTCATGTGGGCGTAGACGCTTCGATACGTGTTGCCGTCGTCGATGATCAGGACGTTGGGCAGGTCGGGCCACATGTGGCGCCGATCGAGCAGCGCGTAGTAGGCCGCCAGGTCGCCGACCCATCCGATCTCGTCGTCGAAGTGGCGGCCCGCGGCGAGGACGATGCCCGCGTGAGCGGCGCGCACGTGGTCGCCGCAGAACGATGCGATATCCACGCCGTCATGCCACAGGTGGCCGTCCTTGATCCGGGTGCCGCCCGGGATCGCCTTGAACGGGAGGGTGATGCGGCCCCGGGCGAGGGGCCAGACGTAGCCGGTCAGCCGGGCCACCGGTAGCGGCTGCGGTGGCTCCGCGAGCCTCGCCGTCAACCCGCCGGGCGGCGCGATCGGTCGTGGAGCGACGATGTCGCCCGGTAGGCCGACGTCGCCCGGGGCAGTGGCCGCCGAAGCCGAGGTCGCCGAGTGCGTGGGCGCAGCCGCCGCGCGCAGGCCGGCCGGCTGACCGACCGCGGGCGCCGGCACCGAGCGCGTCGGCCAGAGCAGCACCGCGACAACGCCGACGACCACGGCGATGGCAAGGATGCCGGCGTGACGGGAACCTGGGAACAGGCGGGGCACCCAGGATATGTACCACCAGTCGGCGGCTCGCGGCAAGGTCCGTCGGTCGGGACTGCGGCTGTTTGCGTCGGTCGGGCGCCCTGTCGCATGACATGTGGTTGCGATGGAAACCCGTTCGGACGCGAGGCTCCTGGAAGGCGCCACCATCGGTGCGTGGCTACGATTCCGTTTTCAGGAGGATGGCATGGCGAACAGGAGCGACGCGTCACGAACGAGCCGGACAGGCCGGGCGACCGCTGACAACCGGCCGGCATCGGAGTCCCCGCGAGGTAACGGGCGGAACAGCACGGGCGAGCGCTCCGGGAGCGACCGGCGCAGGCACTCCCCCCAGCCGCGGTACGCCCAGCGCGGCCCCGAGATCCAGCGCTTCGGCAGTCTGAGGCTGGTGCCGATCGCGCTCAGCGCCGATGCCCGCCAGGAGAGCTGCCAGCTGCTCAACGAGATCCTGGCCGACACGATGATCCTGTATGCGATGTACAAGAAGCATCACTGGTTAGTGGCCGGCCCGACCTTCTACCAGCTCCACCTCCTGTTCGACAAGCACGCCGAGGAGCAGCTCGAGCTGGTGGACCTGCTCGCCGAACGGGTTCAGAGCCTTGGTGGGATTGCCGTCGGCGACCCGCGCCACGCGGCCGAGCTCACGACGATCGAGCGACCGCCCGACGGCGCCGAGGAGGTGCCGGTCATGATCGATCGGCTGCTCGACGCCCACGAGGAGATCGTAACGAAGGTCCGGCGCGGGATCACCGCGACCGAGCAGAACGGAGACTGGGGCACGAACGACCTGCTCATGAGCGACGTCCTGCGTCGGCACGAGCTGCAGGCGTGGTTCATCGCGGAGCACGTCGTCGACGTGCCACTCGTGGAGGCTTGACACGATGACGGACGAGGATCGGCAGCCTCCGCCGGGCCGCGACACGATCTTCCCGACCGCCGCGCCGGCCACCGCCGAGGAGCAGTTCGACGGCGACCTGTTCGAGCGAATCAACTCCCTGTCCCGAGAGGAAGAGGGTCTCTACGCGCGGGCCAGCGACGGCGACGGGCTCGACGCCGCGGAAATCGAGCGGCTCCAGCAGATCAAAGTCGCGCTCGACCAGGCCTACGACTTGCTCCACCAGCGCCAGGCCCGCCGCGACGCCGGCCTCGACCCGACCGAGGCAACGGTCCGGCCGCAGGACATCGTCGAGAACTACCGCCAGTAGCGCCCGGCATCCGCGCGCCGCGGGCTACCGTAGCGGCGTGGATCCATACCGGCCCCGGCCGAGGCCGTTCTGAGCACGACCCAGGGCCTGCCTTCGCAGCGCCCGCGCCCGATCCTGTCCGCCCGGCGTGTGCCGGGCCGCGGGGCGTCGTACCTGCTCCTCGGCGCGATCGCCCTCGTGTGGGGCTATCACTGGGTCGTGACCAAGGTCGGCCTTCAGACCATGCCGCCGTTCACGTACGCGGTCCTGCGCGTGACTACGGGCCTCGCCACCCTGATCGTTATCCTGATCGTGCGCGGTGGATTGCGGCTGCCCGATCGACGCGACCTGCCCATCATCCTGAGCATCGGCCTGGGTCAGATCGCGGCCGTGGTGGCGCTCATGAACCTCGCGCTCGAGGTCGTACCCGCCGGACGCTCGTCGATCCTGCTGTACACAATGCCGCTCTGGGTCCTCATCGTCGGCGCGACGCTGTTCGGGATACGACCCGGCCGGGCCGAGGCCGCGGGCCTCGTTCTGGGGCTGGTCGGCATCGCGCTGCTGCTCAACCCGGGCGCCATCGACTGGTCGAGTCGCGACGAGCTGCTCGGCGCCGGGGCGCTCCTGCTGGACGCCTTGCTCTGGGCGGTGACCACGATCCACGTCCGGCGCCATCACTGGCGTGCGAGCCCGCTCGCGCTGCAGCCCTGGCAGCTCCTCGTCGCGATCGTGCCGCTCATGACGCTTGTCCTCGTAGTCGAGCCGCACGACGCGATCGACTGGCAGCCGTCCACGGTCCTGGCCGTTCTGTACAGCGGACCCCTCGCGACGGCGTTCGCCTACTGGGCCAGCCAAACGGTCACGCGCGCCCTGGGACCGATCGCGACCACGACCGGCTTCCTCGGCGTCCCGATCGTGGGACTCGCGTCCGGGGCGCTCATCCTCGGCGAGCCCCTGACCGCCGCCGACACGCTGGGATTCGGGCTGATCGCCGCGGGCGTGGCGGCGACGTCGCTCACTCGATCGCCCGTCCCGAGCGCCGCTTCGCTCGGGACGGGCGCCTCGGAAGCCGCCGGTGAGCACGCTGACGAGGACATGACGATGTACGAGAATCGGGCCTGCTGAGACGCTGCCCGCCTCTGATCGCGGGTCTGGAGGACGAGAACGCATGGACGACCTGCTTGCGGGCCATGTGCGCTTCCTCTCCGGCCTTGCGGCGCGCGCGGCGGCCGAACTCGGCCGGCTTGCGATCGAGGGTCAACGGCCCGCGGCGGTTCTTGTCGGGTGCTCCGATTCGCGGGTCGTCCCGGAGCTGATCACGGACGCCGGTCCGGGCCGGCTGTTCGTGATCCGCAACGTCGCCAATCGTGTGCCATTTCCCGACGAGCCGGACACCAGTGTCCGTGCGGCCATCGAGTTCGCGCTCGATCAGCTCCGTGTCGGCGACATCGTCGTGTGCGGTCACACGGGCTGCGGCGGAGTAGCGGCAGCGATCGATGGCCTGCGCGGCCTGCGTCCGACTCGAGCCTGGCTCGATGGCTGGCCGGCTTGCGCCGGTGATCGAACGTGTGCGCGCCGAGCCGGGCGCGAACGGGACGCTCGAGCGCCGAGCCGAGGAGGCAAACGTGCTGGCGAGCCTGGCCGCGGTGCGGGCCGATGCCGGGCTGGGAGAACGCGTCGCCGACGGCCGGCTCCGGCTGCATGGCTGGCTGTACGACATGGCGACGGGTCGCCTGCGCGTGCACGACGACACGTCCGGCACCTTCCGGCCGACCGCCTGATCGGTCGGAACGAGGCGGCGCCCGGGCAACCAGACGCAGGCCGGCGTCAGGCGCAGGCCGGCGTCAGGCGCGATGGGCGCGCAGCATCCAGCGCTGCTTCTCGATCCCTCGGCCGATCTCGACGAGCAGATCCTGGCTCGCGAGATCGTGCTCGCCCAGGCCGGCCATCCGGTCGCGAACATGACTCGAGACGAGTGTCACGCGCTCGTCGAAGGCGGCCAGCACATCCGTGTCGACGAGCTGACCCTCGGGCAGCGGCGGAAGAGGCGTCGACGCGCTGACGCTCGCGATCCGTCCATCGGGTGCGACGCCTATCGCGGCCAGGCGCTCGGCAACGTCGTCGTACCACGCTCGGTACTGGTCGGTGAACTCGTCGAGCAGCTCGTGGAGCGGACGGAATGTAGGCCCGACGACGTTCCAGTGGGCCTGCTTCGCCTGGAGGCTCAGGTCGATCAACTCGACGAGCGTCGCCTGGAGCATCGTGGCGTGCTCCGCGGTCGTTCCGGACGGTCGGGTTTCGAGCAGCTGGGCCATGGTGCGTACCTCTCGATGGGTGGTCTCCGAGGGACGCCGGAGATCGGAATCCGTGGATGCCTGATCGACTGTGACTATAGGCGCGTCGTGGTCAGGTGATCGAGGGCCCGTCCGAGCGCGGCGGCTGCCTCCTCGGTCAGCCGATCCTCGAGGATCGGCAGGTACAGCTCCTCCTCGTCGAGATGGGTCCGGAGCAGGACGTGCAGGCGCAGCATCACCCGCCGCATGGCCAGGACGCAGCCTCGATCGAGATGCGACTCGGCGGTGTCGATGATCTCGCTGAATGACGCCACGAGGCGCCGAATCTCCGCGTGCTCCTGACGCATCGGGATGCTCGTCTGGCGATCGTCCATGATCCGCTCGAGCGTCGGGTAGACGGCCGCCTCGACGGCGTCCATGTGCGGGATGAGCATCTCCCGGAGACCGCGCTGCAACGCGCGTAGCTCGGCGAATCCGGCCAGGACCCCGACCGTGTCCAGACAGTCCGAGCCAATGCAATCCGCCACGGCGTACAGGCGGTTGACGAGGTCCCGAAGGAGCGCGTCGTGCTCATGCGATACGGTGGACAACGCGTGCATCACTCACCTCCCGCGACCGCAAGGGCCGCACCCGGCGCCACACCGGCTCCGCGTGCACCAGGAGGCCGCGTGCTCGCTTCAACCAGATAGTCGGAGATGTCGCGGAAGCGCATGCCGTCGCCGGCTTTCGGCAGGTTGACCAGGCAGATCGGGCACATGGTCACGCACTCCGCAGGCGACCTCCCGCAGCTGGGCCACGCGATCCGCGGCGACCGAGCCGCCGCCTTGTGCCGGGATAGAGCGCCTCCGCGGGGCCGCCGCAGCACCACGTGAGCTCGCGCCCGTTCGTCTGGCTCGCCGCACGTCGAAGCCCGGCCGCGGCGAGGAGCTTTCGCGGCTCGGCTCGATGACGTTCTCGTACCGCGCATACACGCACGGAGTCGTGGACGACGACCGGCTCGGCAATCGGGGCCGGGAATGGCAGTCCGTCGCTCGGCGAGCACCTCGAGGTAGGTGCGGACCCGGATGTCGTAGCCCTCGACGAGCGTCGGGTAGACGCTGCGCAGCATGTTCGTCGTGTGCGGGTCGATCGTGATGACCTCCCGCACGCCGTGCCGCGGAAGCCCGCCACCACACGCCGGGCGTGGATCGCGACGACCGTCCTCGTTGCGCCCGAGGTCGTAGGTGAGGGCCCCGGCATACAGGTCGTCCTCGTACAGGTAGCCGAACTCGACGCCGGCCCGCCGCAGCAGTCGCGCCACGTTGGCCGGGACTCGTTCGTACTCGGCCCGCTCGCGGGCCGATGGTCGGGCCACGAACGAGACGCCGTTGACGAGCCGGTTCGACGCGCCGGCCGAGCCACGCCGAGTCGAGCCAGCGGCGTGTCGCCGAGCCGCTGCTCGAGCGCGACCAGGCGTTCGATGTACGGGATGAGCTGATACATCAGCCCGGTGTACAGGACCGTCTCGCCGCCGCTGGGGCAGCTCGAGTTCGCGCGCCCAGCGCGTGGCGCTGCCGCGCGGGGATCGGCAGGACCGATCCGCGGAGTCGCAGGTTGTCGGCCAGGATGCCGACGACGTCACGCGTCGGTAGCGCCATCAGAGTCCCCTCCGAGCAGCCACCGCCGCAGCAGGCGCACGTTCTCGGTGATGTGGACCCCGGCCGGGCAGCTCTGCTCGCAGGCCCGGCACAGCAGGCACGAGAACACCGTGCTCCGCCTCTGGCCGCGAACCGCGTCGGTCCATGCCGAACAGGACGTGGCGGAAGAGTCGCCGCGGCAGCACGTCGAGGTCGAGCGGGCACGCGGCCGTGCAGAAGCCGCAGTTCATGCACGCCTGCGGCGTCGAAGGGCGCCGAGCGCGCGTAGCTCCGCCGTCGAGGCTGGGGGCCGATGAACGGCGCTCATGGCTTGCCTCACCGCCGCGTATCGGTACTCGGCCGCCCGACCGCTGCCCTTCTCGCTCGACGACGTGGCCGTACTTGCGCAAGCCCATCACCCAGACCATGACCTCCGCCGCCGGCAGCCGCGCGGCCGCCGCCAGTTCGGGCACCGTCATCGGCCCGTCGGCCAGCAGCTCGAGCAGACGATCGCGCATGAGCGGCTCCTCGCGCATGACCTCGCGGATGTCGCGCGCTCATGACCGCCACCGCCGTCAGCAAGCCTGCGATCATCGCCCGGACCTGCGCGTCGGTGTAGCCCTGGAGGTCGATGGCGGCCTCGGACAGCCGGCGCGCACGCGCCGCAGCCCTTGCAGCCGCCGCGGCCGACGATGCGTGGCCGGCCCGCGACCCGTTGCCGCCGTGCATCTCAGATCGCGCCGAACGGGCACGCTGTCACGCACTCGCCGCAGCCGTCGCACGCGACGGCGTCGACGATGGCGACCTGCGGGTCGAGCTCGATGCGACGCCCCGCTTGAGCACGGCCGCCGCCTGCGCCGCGGCCGCCAGCCCGGACGCGACGCTTTCCGCCGACGTCTTCGGGGACTGGCACGCGCCGGCGATCGAGCACGCCGTCCACGACCGTCTCGACCGGCCGCAGCTTCGGATGGATCTCGTTGAAGAATCCGTCGCTGCCGACCGGCAGCTTGAGCGCGCCGACCAGTTCGTCGTTCCTGCGGGGCACCATGCCGGTCACGAGCACGAGGAGGTCGGCGACGACAGTCAGTTCCTTGCCGGCGGTGAGCAGATCGTGCATGGTCACCGTCGAATGCCGTCGGCCTCGCGACCTCGACCCGCGGCGGGTCGTCGTCGGCGAAACGCAGATAGTACGAGCCGCGCTGGCGCGACTCGCGTGAAGCATCAGCTCGTTGCGGCCGTAGGTGCGCAGGTCGCGATACAGGTGGTACTGGCGAACGGCCGGATCGCCGCTCGGCGACGAGCAGGGAGGCGTGGACGGCGGCGCTGCAGCAGTAGCTGCGAGCAGTACGAGCGGTCGGCGCTCGCGGCTGCCGACGCAGTAGATGTAGGCGATCGCTCCGAACCGGCTTGCCCGTCGTGGACGAGCGGGCCCTTGGTCCGCGTCCAGGAGGCGGCCGGAACTCCGGCAGCGTGACCACGCCCGCGGCTGCCGTAACCGAACTCGCCGGCCGGCGGCTCGTAGCGTGTCGAAGCCGGTCGCGACGATGATCTGGCCGACCGTGATCTCGGTGAGGTCGTCGCCCACGCGCGATCGTGATCGCATAGTTGCCGTACGTGCCCGACTTCGCGACGACCTCGGCGCCGGTGAAGACCTCGATCCCGGGCCGGCGATCGATCTCCGAGCGCATGCGCTCGACGAGGGCGCGGCCCGCTGCACCCGCGCGGGAACAGCTCGCCGAGCTCGGCGACGTGGCCGCCCGAGCTCGGCCTTGCGCTCGATCAGGCACACCCCCAGTCCGATGTCGGCGAGGCCGATCGCCGCGCGCATGCCGGCGACGCCGCCGCCGATGACCGCGACCCGCGGGTGTCGTCGGGACCTCGACCGGCTCGAGCGGTTCGCGACAGCGCGCCCGCGCGATGCCCGCGGTCACGAGCCGGATCGCCTTGCGCGTGGCGCCGTCAGGGTCGTCGGTATGGGTCCACGAGCACTGCTCGCGGATGTTGACCTGGCGTGACGCGGTAGGGGTTCACGCCCGCGCGCGTTCGGCGACGCCTCGGAAGGTGAACGTGTGGAGCTTCGGCGAGCAGCACGCCACGACCAAGCCGTCGAGATCGGCTCGAGCGACGTCGTCGATCATCTCCTGCTGGTTCGTGTCGGAGCACGTGAACATCGCGCGCCGCGCCACGTACGACGCCGGGCAGGTCCTTCACCGCGTCGATGACCCGTTCGGTATCCACGTAGTCGCCGATGTTGCCGCCGCACTGGCAGACATAGACGGCAAGCCGCGGATCACCGCCGACACGGGCGTCGCGATCGTGGTTCGTCACGGCCGTCATGCCGGCACCCTCGCCGACCCATCCGGAGCGTGCCCTTCGATGTCCGAGGCGGAATCCCCCGACGCCATGGGCCCGTGGATTTCGAGATGGGCCGCGGCCTAAATCGCGGCGGCACCGGCGTGGAGGATCGACTCCGGGATATCCCGAGGCCCGGACACGGCGCCGGCCACGAAAACGCCCGGGCTGCTGGTCGCCGCCGGACTGAAATCCTCGTCGACCTCGTCGACGTATGCCCAGTCATCGAACGTGATCGGCTGCCCCGCGAAGATCCGCGCGACATCCGGGTTCGGCCGCACGCCGACCGCGAGCACGACGAGGTCGTACTCGGCTTCGGCCAGCACGCCCCCGCCGTCGACGTCCTCGTAGCGCAGCAGCAGGTTGCCCGCGTCGGTCTCGCGGATGCTCGCCACGCGGCCCTTCGTGAAGTGCGTGCCCATGAGCTTGGCCTGCTCGAAGAACTCGTCGTAGCCCTTGCCCACCGCGCGGACGTCGACGTAGTGGACGGTGACCTCGGCAAAGCGCAGCACGCCCATGATCAGCTGGTTCTGCTTGAGCGAGTACATGCAGCAGAACTTCGAGCACAGCGGGTTGCCGACGCTCTGGTCGCGCGACCCGGTGCACATGACGTACGCGATCCGCGCCGGCGCCTTGCCGTCGCTCGGGCGTAGCAGGCTCGTGTACGGCCGCGTCGGGCGCGAGCAAGCCGCTCCATCTGGATGCCGGTGATCGACGTTCGGGTAGCTGCCCGTAGCCGTACTGGGGCTTGAGGTCGGCGGGGAACAGCCGGTAGCCGGTCGCGACCACGACGGCGCCCGACGTCGAGCGCCATGTCCTCGCCCCGCATGGACAGATCGATGGCGTCGGCCGGGCATGCCGTCAATGCACTCGCCGCATTCCGAGCAGACGCCGCAGTCGAGGCAGCGCCCCGCTGCCTCCCGCGCCTCTGTCTCGGTGATCGGCGGCTCGAGCTCGGCGAAGTCGTGCGGCCTCGCGGCGAGCGCGGACGGCGCCAACTGCGACACGCGGCGCGCGTACGAGGCCTGGCGCGCCAGCACCTCGGTCTTGGCCACCGCCGCGGGGCGATCGTCGATGCCGTCGAACGTGCCAAGGGCTTCGCCCCGCAGCCAGCGATCGATCATGAATGCCGCGCGCCGGCCCTGCCCGATGGCATGGGCGATATCGCTCGGACCGCTGACCACGTCGCCCGCCGCGAACAGCCACGGCGCGGCGGCCTGGAGCGTCGAGGCCGCCACGGCGGCGCGCCCACCGGTCGCTGCCTGCAGCGGTACCGCCGGCGTGCCGGGCGCGGGTCCGATGCCCACCGCGGCGATGACCACGTCGCACACCAGCTCGAAGCCGCTGTCGGGCACGGGCTCCGGCCGGCGACGACCCGACTCGTCGGGCTGGCCAAGAGCCACACGCTGGCACCGGAGGCCGGCAACACGGCCGGCGCCATCGGCGCCGAGCTCGACCGGCGCGACCTGGAACTCGAACCGGACACCCTCCGCGACCGCGTCCTCGACTTCGATCCAGTGGGCGGGCATCTCGTCGCGGCCGCGTCGGTAGGCGATGAGCGTGTCAAGCGCACCGAGGCGCACGGCGCTGCGCGCGGCATCCATGGCGACGTTGCCGCCGCCGATCACGACGACCCGCTTGCCCGTCAGGTCTGGCGACCGCTTCGCCCGCACGTCGCGCAGAAACTCGACTCCGGTCAGAACGCCGTCGAGGTGCTCGCCGGGCAGGCCGAGTGGCTTCGAATTCGGGCATGCCGCTGGCGACCAGGACGGCGTCATAGCCGTCGGCCTTCAGCGCGTCGAGATCTTTCACCTCGATCCCGGTCGAGATCTCGACACCGATTGCGGTCACGTTCGCAATGTCCCGCTCGACGGCCTCCGCGGGCAGACGATAGGCCGGGATCGCCTGACGGAGGAAGCCGCCGGGCTCGGCCGCCTGTTCGATCACCCGGACGCCGTATCCGCTCCGGGCCAGCTGCCATGCGGCCGTGAGACCGGCCGGGCCGGAGCCGACGATCGCGACACGCTTGCCGTTGCGGGGCGCGCATGGGACGCGCAGGCACCGTCGCCGGTCCTGGCATGCCGTTCGGCGACGAAGCGCTTGAGACGGCGGATCGCGACGGCGCCCTCCAGCTCGGCCCGCGTGCAGGCGGTCTCGCACGGGGCATAGCACGCCCGACCCAGCGTCTCGACGAGCGGCGTCGCCTCGAGCACGAGCCGATACGCCTCCTCGTAGCGCCCGCTGCGGACGAGCGACACGTAGCCGTGGGCCTTGATCCCGGCCGGACACGCATCGCTGCACGGCGACGTGCCCGGGTGCTCGATCAGGGCCTTCTGAGGGATGGCCTGCGGGAAGGCGATGTACGCGGCACGTCGCGAGACCATGCCGCCGTTCCAGTCGTCCGGAACGGCGACCGTGCAGGCCTGCTCGCACTGCCGGCAGCCGGTGCACGCCGCGGAATCGATGAAGCGCGGCGTGCGATGCACACGCACGTGGAAGGCGCCGTCACCGTCGCGCGCGATCGCCGTCACCTCCGAGTCGGTCATGACGGTGACGTTCGGGTGATGGGCCGTGGCGGCCATCTTCGGGGTGGCGATGCAGCTCGCGCAGTCGAGCGTCGGGAAGACCTTGCTGAGCAGGACCATCCTGCCGCCGACGCTCGGCTCCTTCTCGACGACGAGCACGCGATAGCCCATGTCGCCGAGCTTGATCGCCGACTCCATGCCGCCGATGCCACTGCCGATCACGAGCGCGTCGTAGTCCATCACGGCCGCCGCCTGTCGAGGCTCGACCAGGGTCTCGCTGAATTCCCGGACCTGCCTCGTGAACGACTCCGCACAGACCGAGCAGATCGCCCCCATCTTGAGCCGGCGATCGTCCATTCCGTGCTCGGCCAGCAGGTCCTGGGCTCGGCGACATGATGTCGGCCGAACGCTTTCGCGCAGTCCGGCAGGTAGGCGCACTCGTCGCCGTCGGAGGCGACGAACACGCCGTCGAAGCCCTGCTCGAGCGCGAACAGAACCCACTCCGGCCTGATCGCGCTCGTACAGGGCAGGCCCATCACCACGACCTCGGGCGAATAGTGCATGTGCAGGCTGCCGGCGAGGTCGATCCCCGGGTCGGAGATCGCGTTCGTCGAGAAGACGAGCACACGCGGGGACGACCCGGCCTCGGTCGCGCTCCGGGCGTCCACGTGCTGTCACTTCCCGCGGCGGATGAAGAGCCGGTCGTAGCCCCGTGCCGGGAACGCGCCGAGGAACGTGTGGCCGGCCATCTCCGGCCCAGTAGCCCATGTCCTCCTTGGTCTGCGAATTGCCCGACCAGAGCTCCATGACCTCACCCACGGGAATGCCGCCCATCGCCTTCTTCGCCTCGAGCATCGGCCCGGGACAGGCCACGCCACGCGCGTCGACGACCATGGGTCTTGCCGAGGCTCGCGAGCTCGGCGTCGTCCAACACGACTGCCATCTGCGGAACCTCCTAGTAGACGAGCGCGTTCGTCGCCGTCACGATCTCGGCCACGAAGCGGCCCGCGGTCACGACATGGGCGCCTTCGACGAGGTCTGCCTCGACGATCCCGCGGCTCTTGATGCACGGCGCGCAGACGAGGAACGTCCCGCCGAAGTCACGGATCGCTGGTCAGAAGCTCGCGCCAGCGGCTTGAACTCGGGCGCTGTCACCGTCTCGGCGACACCGCACTTCACGAGCTCGACAGCCCTTGCCCTGGAACCCCATCACCACCTCGACGTCGGCGGAGGCGGCGGCACCGGCCATGACGAACGGGATGCGTCGCCATCTCCGGATCGTCCGGGACCGTGCGTGACCATGATCACCAGCTTCCTGCTCTCCGCCATCGTATGGCCTCCTGCGGGAAGCTCATGACCGGCCGATCGGCACCATTCCGATCAGGGGTCCACCCGGCCCCATCACCACGGTAGAGGTGGCTGTCTGTGCCGCGGGGAACAGAGCCCTACACTGGCCCGGCGGGGGCAGCGGCACTCGCTGCGCGAGCAGCAAGGAAAGGACCGATGACGGATCCAGCCCGGCTTCGAGCAACAAGCTGCTCGCCGTCCTGCCGCCAGCCCTGCTCGACGAGCGTCGCGCCGCGGCTGGCGTGCTTCGACACGAAGCGCGACCAGATCGTCCACCGGTCGGGCGAGCATCATGGAGCAGCGTCACGTTTCCGCTCGACGGGTTGTTCTCGTTGGTCGTCACCGATCCGCTGGGGAGCTTCACCTCGATCGCCACGGTCGGCCACGAGGGCGCGATCGAGCTCGCTCCCGCCCTCGGCTCGATGCCCGCGCCGACCGAGATCGTGTGCCTCATCGCCGGCGCGTCGCGCAGATGCAGACCGACGATCTTCGTGCGCTTCTGGAGCGGGAGCCCACCGTTCCGGACCTCGGTCTTCCGGTACCTCGGCGCCCGCTTCGTCGATTGCGTCGAGGTGTCGGCCTGCCACCGGCTGCATCCCCTCGAGGCCAGGATGGCCCGCTGCCTGCTGACCACCCGCGACCGTATCGAGCGCGACGAGTTCCCGTGCACGCACGAGCTGCTGGCCGGGATGCTCGGCGCCTCCCGACCCAAGGTGTCGCTTACGATCGCGGCACTCCAACGGGCCGGTCTCCTGATCCATACGCGAGGCAGCCTCAGGATCCTCGATCCGCCCGCCCTCGAGGCCATGACCTGCGGCTGCTACCCGACGATCCGGAACGCCTTCCTGACCGCGCTGTCACCCGCGATGCTCTGACAGCGTGCGGTCCGCGATCGAGCACCGATCGCGGAGCCGTCCGGCGCCGGCGGGCCGTCCTCGACCGTCGGTGCCTACTGCGCGAGCACTCGGTCCAGGAACGCGTCGTCGACGGTGCTCGTCCGGATCGCCTCTCGGTAGGTCTCGATGGTGGCCAAGATGCCGGCCTCGAGCGGCGTCTCCGGGAGGGCGCCCAGGGCGGCCGTGATCGGCCCGCCGTCGAACGCCTCGGGAAACGGCAGTGCTCGCTCCTCGAACGTGATCCGGCCGGCGGCCGAGGGCGCCACCCGCTCGATCGCCGCGACGATCTCGTCCACGCCGAACTTCTGCCCACCCAGGCTGTACACGGGCGCACCGGGCAGCCCGGCACGGGCCGCCGCGATGAACGCCTTGGCCGCATCATCGGCGAACTGGAACTGGTACGCGCCGCTGAAGTCGATGTGATACGGGCGGCCGGCCGCGGCCGCGATCATCGCCAGCGTCGGCTTCGACGTCACGCCCTGGTCGCGGCCCGGGCCGTAGACCGAGTGCGGTCGAAGGCCGATGCTCGCGATGCCGGCAGTCTCCCAGAAGACCCGCGCGCCCTGCTCGTTGGCCACCTTGAACACGCCGTAGTGCGAGGTCGGGAAGAGCTCCGCGTCCGGGCCGAGCACGGCCTGACCGTAGTGACTCTTCGGTCCGTACACCGCGGCGCTGCTCGCGTAGACGAGCCGGCCGATGCCGAGCCGCCGGGCGAGCTCGAACATCACGGTCGTGCCCTGGACGTTCACGCGCGCGCCCTCGATCGGATCCGCCGCGCAGAACGGGAACTGAAGCGCCGCGAGATGCACGATGCGCGTCACGCCCCGGCTGTGCGCCGCGGCCTCGATCGTGGACAGGTCGGTGATGTCGGCGTGGAGGACGTCCAGCCCGGCGATCTCCGCCTCGGTCAGGAGCAGTCGTAGCCGACCGAGAGATCCATGGCCGGTCACGACGGTCACGGGGACCGACTCGCGAACGAGGTCGCGAACGACCCACGCGCCGATGCAGCCCGTGCCGCCGGTCACGAGGAATCGCTCGTCCTTCATGCCCCGCTCCACTCCTCAATTCGGTCCGCCGAACGCGCTCGGGTGCGCGCAGCGCGAGCCGCTGCTCGGCGGCGAGCGCCGGCGGTCGGTGGCGGCACATCACTCGACCTTGGCGTAGGCGACGATCTCCATGCCCGAGTGGAGCGCGTTCAGCGCCGGTTGCAGGCCCTGGTGGATCTCGCTCGTTCGCCAGCCGGTCGCGTCGTCGGCGGTTTCCCAGCGGAAGACGATCTGATAGCGCTCGGGGTGCTCGATCTCGCGCAGGAGATCGCATGCGATGTAGCCGGGCATGCGGGTGACGGGCGGACGGTACTGCTCGGCGAAGAAGCGCTCGAACTCCTGGGTCTGGCCGGGATGGACGTCGAGGGAGATGTGGCGTTCGATCATCGGATCCTCCTGGCGTGCGGCCACTCCGAGCAGGATTGGTCTTACCAGTTGACTACCATACCAGGGTCTCCTACGATCGGGTCAACGCAAGTTGATCGGCGTGTCTCCCGGACTGGAGGTGGGCTGCCGTGGCAGCTGAGCCGGCACAACATCGCGGCGAGGCCGTTCGGTCCGAGATTGCACGCCCGCCGACAGGCGAGATCGGCTCCCCAACCGCCATCGGCGCCGACTCGACCGATCCCGTTCGCGAGTGGCCGCGCTTTGCCGTCCTGAACAGGAGCACCCTGCCCGAGGAGATCGCTGCCCGGCTGCTGGATCTCATCCGGGCCAGGCAGCTCCGCCCTGGAGACAAGCTGCCGGCCGAGCGAAGCCTGGCGGCCATGATGGAGGTCAGCCGGCCGGTCCTGCGGGAAGCCCTGCGCGCCCTGGCGATCATGAACGTGGTCGATATCCGGCAGGGCGCCGGGACGTTCATCACCGCCCTCGAACCGCAACAGCTCGTCTCGCACCTGGATCTGGTGTTCTCGAAGGACACCGTCGTGCTCGAGCAGGTCGTCGAGGCGCGCATGGTCGTCGAGGTCGGCAACGCCCGCCTCGCGGCGGCTCGGATCGACGGCGCCCGGCTCGCCAGCTCGGAGACATCCTGACGTCGCTGCGCGAATCGAGCGATGATCTCGACCGCTTCAGCGATCTCGACATTGCCTTCCATGACACGGTCTGTGCCGCGGCCGGGAACTTCCTGCTGGGCCAGTTCATGAGCATCGTCAACACGCTGGCCAAGATCAGCCGCGAGCGGACGGGCGCGGCGCGGTCCCTCCGAGAGGCCGCGATCCGCGACCACGAGCACATCGTCGACGCGCTCCGGGCGCGCGACCCGGGGGCCGCCGCGAGCGCGATGCGGGCCCACCTCGATCACGTCGAGGCGGCCCTCGCCGCCATGACCGCGCCCGACGCCGGCGAAGAGACCGGCCGGGTGGCCGCACCGGGCAAGGGCGCGGCGCCAAAGCGGGCCGCTGGCCGCCGGACCAGGCGGCCGGCGCCGACCCCGGGCGGCAGCACGTCATGGATCGCCGGCACGTTCGCCTTTGACGCGCCGCCCGATGCGGTGTACCGGGCGATCTGCGACCCCGAGGCCCTGATGGCCGTCATCCCCGGCTGCGAGGACATCGAGCAGGTGGCACCAAACGAGTACCGCGGACGCATCGCGCTGCGGCTGCCGGGACTGGCCGGGAGCTACGCGACGAGCGTCAGGCTCGTCGACGCCGAGCCGCCTCGGCACGCGGCGATGGAGGCTCACCTCGATGGCCCGATGGGATCGGTCGAGGGCAGGGCCACGTTCGACCTGGCCCAGACGCGAGCACGGCACGCGGCTCGACTACGCCGGCGAGGCGGTCATCGGCGGCCCGCTCGGCCGGCTCGACTCCCGCTTCGCGGAAGGCTTTGTCGAATCGGCTCGTCGAGCAGGGCCTCCGAGCCCTGAACGAGCGCCTGGCGCGCGACGAGCAGCCGGGCGAGCGCACCGAGGGTCCACGGCCGACCACGGAGGTGTCCGGTGACCGTCACCGACTACGCCCTCCCCCGCTCCCGAGACGAGGCGCTCCGGTTGCTCGAGACCCACAGTTCGGAGCTGCTCGTGATGGCCGGTGGGACCCTGGCGATGCCACTCGTCAACGAGGGCATCTCGCTGCCGACCAGGGTCATGGGCCTGCGCCATGCCGGCCTCGATCGGATCGAGGCGAGCGGCGAGGTGCTGCGCATCGGGGCGACCGCGACACTGGCGGCCTGTGCCGGCAGACCGCCGTGCCGGTGCTCGCCGAGGCCGCCCGGCACACCGCCGGACCGACGATCCGCAACATGGGCACGGTCGGCGGCAACCTGTTCACGCCACCACCCGGCGGTGACGTGGCCGTGGCCCTGCTGGCGCTCGACACGGACGTGATCGTCGAGAGCACGCGCGGCGAGCGGAGCGTCCCGCTGGCGAGCTTCTACACGGGTTTCATGCCGACCGACCTGCGGCCGGACGAGCTCGTGACCCGGATCGAGGTTCCGCTTCCACGGGGCGCGGCCACGTTCCTGAAGTTCGGTCGCAAGGCGGCAAACACACCCGCCGTCGTGACGGTCGCGGCCCGGCTCGAGCGCGCCGCCGACGGCCGGTGACGACGCCCGGATCGCGCTCGGGCGCCGCCGGTCCGCATCCGCTGCGCGCGACCGCAGCCGAGGCCGTGCTGGTCGGCTCACCGCTCGAGGACGAGGTGATCGCCGCGGCCGCCGCGCGCCGCGCGCCGCCGGAGTGCCGCCCGTTCGACGACGGCGTGGCGAGCGAGTGGTACCGGCGGCGCATGGTCGAGCTGTTCGTCCGGCGCGCGCTCGAGAACCTGGCGCGGCCAGGCGGAGAGGGTGGCTGAGATGGCGTCGATCATCGTGACCTTCGCGCTCGACGCGCGAGGTCGAGGTCATGGTCCGGCCCATGACCACGCTCCAGTCCGTCCTGAGGAACCAACTCGGCGACATCTCCGTGCAGCGACGGCTGCCGACAGGGCGGCTGTGGCAGCTGCACCGTGCTCGTGGATGGCGTGCCGATGCCGTCCTGCCTGCTACCGGTCGAGGACGTGGCCGGGCGACGCGTCACGACCCTCGAGAGCGATCACGCCGGCGGACGGCCTGAGCCCGCTCCAGCACGCCTTCGTCGAGCACAACGGCTACCAGTGCGGCTACTGCACCCCGGGCATGCTCATGGTCGCCAGCGCGTTGCTCGACGCCAACCCCAGCCCGAGTCGCGCCGATATCGCCGACGCGATCGCCGGCAACGTCTGCCGCTGCACCGGCTATCGAGCCGATCATCGACTCGATCGCGGCCGCGGCCGGCGCGCCGGCGAGCGAGAGGGGAGAGCGCCATGGCAGCGGACCTCAATGTCGTCGGCCAGCTCGGTGCCCCGCAGCGACGGCATCGGTCACGTCACCGGCCGCACGCGCTACGCGGCCGACCGGACGTTCCCCGGCATGCTCCACCTCAAGGTCGTGCGCAGCCCGGTCGCACCATGCCCGGATCAGGGCCGTCGACCTGAGCCAGGCCCTGGCCGTGCCGGGCGTCGTGCGCGCCCTCACCTGCAGGACGTGCCCAACAACGTGTACACGATCCTGGGCCTCATCGGCGTCGAGCCTGAAGAGGAGCTCGTCCTGGCCCAGGACCGCGTCCGCTACAAGGGCGAGCCGATCGTCGCGCTGCTCGCCGAGATCCGAGGCCGCGGCGCTCGAGGCCGTGGCGCGGGTCCGGCTCGACCTCGAGGAGCTGCCGGCCGTGTTCGACGTCGAGGACGCCCTGCGGCCGGGCGCACCGGTCGTCACCCACTGGGGCACGAACACGTTCATGTACGAGGGGCACCCCTGCCGCCGGGTCCGGCTGGGCGACGTCGAGGCCGGCTTCGCCGCGGCCGACCACGTCGTCGAGGCCGTCTACGATATCGAGCCCGATCGAGCAGGCGCCGCTCGAGACGACCGGCGCGATCGCCGTGCCCGAGGCGAATGGCCGACTACACCGTCTACACGAACACCCAGGCCCTCTACTTCAGCCTCGACAACACCTCGCTCATCCTCGACGTACCGGGCAACCGGCTCCACTTCGTCGGCGGCACGGTCGGCGGCGGCTTCGGCGGCAAGGTCGACGTCATCGTCGAGCCGCTGGCCACGCTGGGCGCGATGAAGACCGGCCGGCCTGTGCGCTACGTCTACAGCCGTTCGGAGGAGATGCAGGTCTCGTCGACCCGGAGCGCCTGGCGGATCTACATCAAGGACGGCGTGATGGCCGACGGCCGGATCGTTGCCCGCCAGGTCACGAGCTACGCGGACTGCGGGCGCGTACAGCCGCCAGACCCCGTATGCGCTCACGAAGCACGCGGCCAATGTGGCCGGCCCGTACGCGATCCCGAACGTCTCGATCGACGCCTACTGCGTGTACACGAACCGCACCCCGACGAGCGCCATGCGCGGCTTCGGCGTCACGATGGCGCTCGTTCGCGGTCGAGGTCCAGATGGACCGGATCGCCGAGCGGGTCGGTCTCGATCCGTGGGCGATCCGGTTCATCAACGCGTACCGCGACGGCGACATCAAGCCCCACCGCAAGCCGGCCGAGGACGCGACCCTCGATCGAGACGATGCAGGCGGCAGCCGCGCTCGTCGGGCACGAGCTGCCGGCGGCGTACCGGACGATGACCTCGGCGCCGCGCGCACCGAGGGGGAGGGCGAGTGACGATGGCCAAGCTGCGGGGCACGGGGATCGCCGCGGTCAACTACCCGACCGGCATGAACCTCGGCGGCGACCCGTCGCAGGCTCTGGTCCACGCGACGACGAGCGGCTCGTTCGTCGTCACGCTCTCGGCGACCGACCTCGGCCAGGGGCTGCGGACGGTGATCGGCCAGATCGCCGCGGAGACGCTCGGCGTGGGCCTACGACCACATCGTCGTCGATACCGCCGACACGGACACCGGCCCGCACGACATGGGCACGTTCGCGAGCCGGGCGACGCACCGGGTCGGCAACGCGGTCATCATGGCGGCCGGCGAGGCGCGCGAGGCGCTGCTCGAGGTCGCCGCCGAGGAGCTCGAGGCCGCCGCGACGACCTCGAGACCGACGGCCGGGGCAACGTCCGCGTCCGGGGCGCCCCGGCACGGTCGGCTGCAGATCGCCGATCTCGCCTCGCGCGCCCAGTTCAAGCACGGCCGCACGATCTCGGGCCGGGGCGCGTGGATGAAGCCGAAGAGCGCCGGTCGACCCCGAGACCGGGGCGATGGACCCGGACTCGACCGAGGCGCATGCCTGCACGGTGGCCGAGGTCGAGGTCGACACCGAGACCGGCGAGGTGACCGTGCTGTCGATCAAGAGCGCCTACGAGGTCGGCCGCCAGGTCAATCCGGCGCTCGTCCGGGGCCAGATCGTGGGCGGCGCGTGGATGGGCATGTCGCACGCGCTGTACGAGACGACCGAGCCGTACTACCCGCGACCCGACCACCGCCCGAAGGACTTCAGCGAGTACCTGATGCCCGGGCCGGCCGAGCTGCCGGAGATCGACTGCGTCGTCCTCGAGATGCCCTCGTCCAACGGGCCGTACGGGGTCAAGGGCGTTGGCGAGATGACCGCCAACTCGCCGATCCCGGCCATCGTCAACGCCATCCACGACGCGTCGGGGTCCGGATCGACAGCCTGCCGATCACGCCCGGAAGCGGCGTCCTCGCGCGCGCTCGACGCGCAGACCGCGGGCGGCCGCGACCGTGAGGGTGCCGGTCGAAACGGATGGGGCAGATCACGAGCTGGGACGAGTTCCCGACCGTCGAATACGTCCCGCGGCGTCCTCCGCCAGGCCGTCTCGGGCGAGAAGATCATGATGACCCGATCGTGTACCGCGACGGCGTCGTCATCCCGCGAGCACTGGCACGAGGCCGAGCAGCTCATGCTCCTCGAGCACGGTCGGCTGTGGGCGAAGGTCGCTGACGAGGAGCGGAGGTCGGGCCGGGCTCGCTGCTCGTCATCCCGTCGAATTGGGTCCATGCGTTCCGCCAGCTGGGCGACGAGGATGTCGTCTTCTACGAGTGCTTCGCGCCGATCCGGCTCGAGTACCTCGTCGGCTTCAAGGGCCCCGACCCGTCCCTGGCCATGATGCATTCGGCCTTCGACGCGACGAACGAGGCCGACCGCAAGGTCTGAGCCGCGCCCGAATCATCGTGCGCGAGGCCCGGTCAGCGCCGGAGCCGGGTGCCCAAGGATCGATCGTTCACGGCCGCCGCCCAGCGATCGACGACGCCCGGCAGCGCGGCGTCATAGCGGCGCACGTCGTCGGCCGTCACCGGCGCATCGGGCAGCGCGCGTGGCTGTGCCGGGGCGGCGAGCAGGGCGGCGTCGCGCAGGTGGCCCTCGCCCTCGATCCGCGCCAGGCTCACCTCGTGGCCGCGCCAGGTGTCGAGATTGAGCGCTCGGTCCTCGTGGCTCAGGGTCGGACGCTCGACCGGTGTGTGTCCGAACACGACCCGGGCGATGCCGGCGCTCCGGTACGGGGCCCACGGACGGGCAACCGGAAAGAGATCGCGTGAGGCGAAGAAGCCGTCCCAAATCCAGAGCCGGGCGGCACTCCGGCCGAATTCGTCGAGGTCCTGGAACGGCACCGGTCCGCCATGGACGAACAGCGCGTCCCGCCAGCGCGCGTACGGAGCGAACGTCAGCAGCGTGGACCGGAAATCCGGGGCCAGCTCGTCGACGCGGGCCGCGATCTGCTCGGGCCTGCGATCGACCCATTCCTCGCTGGCGAGTCCGGCCGACAGGAAGGTCGCCGCGCCACCGAAGGTCATGAGCGCGCGGAACAGATCCGGGTCGCCGTCCAGCCCACCGAGGACCTGCATCTCGTGGTTGCCCTCGAGCAGGGCGACCAGGCTGCCTGCGGCCGCGGCCTGCTCCCGCAGCGCCGCGAGACGGTGAACCAGGCCGACCGAATAGGGCCCCGGTCGACGACGTCGCCGGTGACGACGAGCGCGGTCGCGGGCGGCGCGATCCAGGTGCCGGCGCCGTCGGTCAGGCCGGCCTCGGCGAGCAGGCGGTCGACGGCCTGCAGCTGGCCGTGCACGTCGGTCGCGGCCCAGACCGTGAAGTGATCGGGGATCTCGATCGGGGCGACGCTGCCGCCGGGCAAGGTTCCACTCCGCTGCAGGACTGGGGAGGACATGGCCGCAGCGCTCATGATACGGCGCGCCTACGGCCTGCCGACGCCGAAGATCGACGCGTCGGGCTCGCGTATCATGGCGCCCCGCGCGCCCGTAGCTCAGTGGACAGAGCATCTGACTTCGGATCAGACGGTCGGGGGTTCGAATCCCTCCGGGCGCGCCAGGCCTTGGCTGACCATGGATGTACTCATGATGGCGAGGGTGGCCCAGAGAAGGAGCAGACCGTCCGTGAGTCGCCTCCACCTCACGCTCGCATGCGGTCGCTACGACATCAATCGGGCCCTCATCGACGGTGAGATCCAACCCGAGGGCATCGACCTTACCGTCGTGACCGCGCCCTCGCCCGAGCGTCATTGGCGGATGGTCCGCCACCGCGAGTTCGACGCGGCCGAGTTCTCGATGGGCACGTACCTGATGCTCCACGACCAGGAGCCTGACGCGTTCATCGCGATCCCGGCCTTCCCGCACAGGCGCTTCCGCCACTCGTACATCTTCGTGAACAGCGGCGCCGGGATCAGCCAGCCGAAGGACCTCGAAGGCCGGCGGATCGGGCTACGGAGCTGGCAGACAACGGCCGGGCTGTGGGCGCGCGGCATCCTCGCCGACGAGTACGGGCTCGACCTGCGTACGATCGAATGGCGCACCCAGGACGAGGAGGACCTGCCATTCCCGCGGACGCTCGACCACCGCCTCGAGCGCGTCTCGAGCGCTACCACCGTGACCGACCTGCTCGAGACCGGCGCGATCGACGCCATGATCTACCCTGAACTGCCAGCCTCGATCCGGCGCGGCGACCCGCGCGTCGCGCGGCTGTTCCCGGACTCGAAGGCGGAGGAGATCGCGTATGCCCGCAAGGCCGGCTTCTTCCCGATCATGCACACGGTTATCATTCGGCGGCCCGTGCTCGAGGCTCATCCCTGGGTTGCTGTCAACCTGCTCCAGGCGTTTCGAGCATCGAAGGAGCGCGCTTTCCGTCAAATGGACGACAGCCGGGCGATCAGCCTTGCCTGGCTCCGCGAGGCGATCGAGGAGCAGCGCGCGGTGCTCGGGCCGGATCCCTGGTCCTACGAGTTCGAGCCGAACCGCCGCGCGCTCGAGACGATGATCCGCTGGGCGTTCGAGCAGGGCATGCTGTCCCGCTCGTTCCCGCCCGAGGAACTGTTCGTGGGCTCTACGCTCGATCGCGCTGCCGAGGTACGTGTGATGCCGACGGCACGCCGCGGGTGGAGATCCTGTACCGCTGCTCGATCGACCTCGAGGAATTCTGCTGACGGCTCGGAGATCGTCATCGACGGCCGTCCTGCCGGTCGTCGTCCTGCTCCCCAAGGAGCGTGCTGACGAGGATTTCGGGCACGAAGAGGTCGGCCAGGTGCTGCCAGGGCAGGCTGACACCCGGAAGCGCGCGGACGACGCGCTGCGACACCGCTTGCTGGGACTTGGCTTCGATCCGGCCTGTGTTTCCTATGTCAAGTCCGCCAGCTCACGACGAGCGCAGAACGGGCCATCGCGGGGGTTCGGATTGTCTCGCATGGTCAGGTCCCGTTGCGGACAGCGCCGGCCCATCGGGCGTCAGCTCGTGTCGGTCGTCCTGGATCGAGGAATGCATCCCCTTCTCAGCCGAACGTCTCCCGGCGGACGATGGTCTCGAGTGGCTTGCCGGGCGGTCCCACGCGGCGTCTTCGGCTGCGCGCCCACCTCGGTCGGGTAGCCGATCGACACCATGGTCGGACGACGCCGGCGGAGCGGGCTCGCTGCCGGAAGACTGGCTCTGGGATCTGGGACATGGGACGAGAGTACTCGATCTGCAGCGTCCACTCGCCTCGCGACGCCCTCGACGGAAGACAGCCACTACGCGCGCCGGTCGAGGTGAACGAGGTACTCGCGCGCGCGCCTCGAGATGTGCGTTGGAGGCCCGTTGCGCCGCCTCGGGATCGTGTGCCGATGATCGCGTTGAGAATTGCTCGATGTTCCCTGAGCACGTCGTCCACGCGCTCCGGGCTCGAGAACGGCAGGGTCGTGTATCGCCCCGCACGGAGTGGCGCACATCGCGGCCGAGCCGCTCGAGCTTAGGGCTGCGAGCGAAGCTGTAGATGGCGTCGTGGAAGCGAATGTTGGCGATGGACACCCGCTCGGGCCGGCCTTCTCTGATCGCCTCGGTCATCGATTCCACGAGCACCTGCAGGCGGCGGATCTCAGATGGCGTGATGCGACTGGCCGCGAGGCGTCCGCCAGTCCGTGGTGCGCCGCCCTGCACGAACCGTTGTCGACCTCGGTCGATCTGGTGCATGGATCACAGCGCTCCCGGCAGGCTTGACTGCGCACCGGATTCTCGGCGGTGAGCCGCTAGGGCTTCGCGGACAGCGTCAGGCTGACCTGGAACTCAGCCGCGATGGCAGACTCGATCAGGCGGGTGTCGGGCGCGAGCTCGCCCGAGATGATGCGCTCCTTGAGGAAGCCATAGACGTACTCGCTGCTTGGGAGCCCCTCCGGTCGAGCCTTCATGTGTTAGGGGTGTACGTTACTGCACGGAACCGCCCAGGCGCGTGCGTCCGGCACCAGGATAGGCGTCCTCGACGGCTCGATGCCGCCGGATCAACTATCACGCCGAGGGATGCCGCCGGCTCAACTGCTCGGGCCACCATGGCGCCATCCTGAGATCCTGCATGATCACACGTGCGGCGTTGTATTCATTTGCGCCCGTCAGCTGCCCTCCTGGATGGGACGACGATCCGCACAGGTCAGAAGTCCCTCGATCGGCGTCCGGTAAGACGACAACTCCGGTGCAGGTCAATTTCGCACGCCGGACTGGTCAGGCGATAGAAGCCCCATGTTGATGCCGCCATCGACCATGTTGATGAAAGAGCGCTGCAGATCGAGGGGCGTGGTGACCTGCCGATGAAGGATCGTCCAGGGCCGAGAGGCTCTCAGGTCGCGAGAGTCCACGAATTCGATGACACGATCGGCCGTCGCTTCAGCAACACTGTCCCACCCGTCCACTCCGCCTTCTTGGAGACGAGCAGGCACCATTACCCATGCATATGCCGTATGCGCGCCGGCCCTGGCGAGCGTTGGATCGTGTCGAGAGGGGTTGCCTGTCATCACGACGAGCCGGATCCCCCGTCCGGAAGCTTCCCTTCCCGGGCGGAGACTTCGTCGTGATGACAGGCAACCCCTCTCGACACGATCAGACGCTCGCCAGGGCCGGCGCGCATACGGCATATGCATGGGTGATGGTGCCTGCTCGTCTCCAAGAAGGCGAGTGAACGGGCGGGACAGTGTTGCTGAAGCGACGGCCGATAGTGTCATCAATGGTGGGCTTTCGCGACCGAGAACCTGTCCGCCCTGGACGATCCTTGATCGGCAGGTCACCGCGCCCCTCGATTGAGCGCTCTTTCATCAACATGGTGATGGCGGCATCAACATGGGGCTTCTATCGCCTGACCAGTCCGGCGTGAATCGACCTGCACCGGAGTTGTCGTCTTACCGGACGCCCATTGAGGGACTCTACCTGTGCGGATCGTCGTCCCATCCAGGAGGGCAGCTGACGGGCGAAATGGATACAACGCCGCACGCGTGATCATGCAGGATCTCAGGATGGCGCCATGGTGGCCCGAGCAGTGAGCCGGCGGCATCTCGCGTGATAGTGATCCGGCGGCATCGAGCCGTCGAGGACGCCTATCCTGGTCCGGACGCACGCGCCGGCGGTTCCGTGCAGTAACGTACACCCCTAACACATGAAGGCTCGACCGGAGGGGCTCCCAAGCAGCGACTACGTCTATGGCTTCCTCAAGGAGCGCATCATCTCGGGCGAGCTCGCGCCCGACACCCGCCTGATCGAGTCTGCCATCGCGGCTGAGTTCCAGGTCAGCCGGACGCCTGTCCGCGAAGCCCTGAAGCGGCTCACCGCCGAGAATCTGGTGCGCAGTCAGCCTGCCGGGAGCGCTGTGATCCATGCACCAGATTCGACCGAGGTCGACGACGTGTTCGTGCTGCGCGGGCCTCGACGGACTGGCGGCACGCCTCGCGGCCAGTCGCATCACGCCATCTGAGATCCGCCGCCTGCAGGTGCTCGTGGAATCGATGACCGAGGCGATCAAAGAAGGCCGGCCCGAGCGGGTGTCGATCGCCAACATTCGCTTCCACGACGCCATCTACAGCTTCGCTCGCAGCCCTAAGCTCGAGCGGCTCGGCCGCGATGTGCGCCACTCCGTGCGGCGATACACGACCCTGCCGTTCTCGAGCCCGGAGCGCGTGGACGACGTGCTCAGGGAACATCGAGCAATTCTCAACGCGATCACGGCACACGATCCCGAGGCGGCGCAACGGGCCTCCAACGCACATCTCGAGGCGGCGCGCGAGTACCTCGTTCACCTCGACCGGCGCGCGTAGTGGCTGTCTTCCGTCGAGGGCGTCGCTAGGCGAGTGGACGCTGCAATATCGATACTCTTGTCCCATGTCCCAATCCCAGAGCCAGTCTTCCGGCAGCGAGCCCGCCCGCCGATTGCGTCGTCCGAACCATGGTGTCGATCGGCTACCCGACCGAGGTGGGCGCGCAGCCGAAGACGCCGCGTGGGACCGCCGGCAAGCCACTCGAGACCATCGTCCGCCGGGAGACATTCGGCTGAGAAGGGGATGCATTCCTCGATCCAGGATGACCGACACGAGCTGACGCCCGATGGGCCGGCGCTGTCCGCAACGGGACCTGACCATGCGAGACAATCCGAACCCCCGCGATGGCCCGTTCTGCGCTCGTCGTGAGCTGGCGGACTTGACATAGGAAACACAGGCCGGATCGAAGCCAAGTCCCAGCAAGTGGTGTCGCAGCGCGTCGTCCGCGCGCTTCCGGGTGTCAGCCTGCCCTGGCAGCACCTGGCCGACCTCTTCGTGCCCGAAATCCTCGTCAGCACGCTCCTTGGGGAGCAGGACGACGACCGGCAGGACGGCCGTCGATGACGATCTCCCGAGCCGTCAGCAGAATCGAGGTCGATCGAGCAGCGGTACAGGATCTCCACCCGCGGCGTGCCGCGGCGTCACACGTACCTCGGCAGGCGATCGAGCGTAGAGCCCACGAACAGTTCCTCGGGCGGGAACGAGCGGGACAGCATGCCCTGCTCGAACGCCCAGCGGATCATCGTCTCGAGCGCGCGGCGGTTCGGCTCGAACTCGTAGGACCAGGGATCCGGCCCGAGCACCGCGCGCTGCTCCTCGATCGCCTCGCGGAGCCAGGCAAGGCTGATCGCCCGGCTGTCGTCCATTTGACGGAAAGCGCGCTCCTTCGATGCTCGAAACGCCTGGAGCAGGTTGACAGCAACCCAGGGATGAGCCTCGAGCACGGGCCGCCGAATGATAACCGTGTGCATGATCGGGAAGAAGCCGGCCTTGCGGGCATACGCGATCTCCTCCGCCTTCGAGTCCGGGAACAGCCGCGCGACGCGCGGGTCGCCGCGCCGGATCGAGGCTGGCAGTTCAGGGTAGATCATGGCGTCGATCGCGCCGGTCTCGAGCAGGTCGGTCACGGTGGTAGCGCTCGAGACGCGCTCGAGGCGGTGGTCGAGCGTCCGCGGGAATGGCAGGTCGTCCTCGTCCTGGGTGCGCCATTCGATCGTACGCAGGTCGAGCCCGTACTCGTCGGCGAGGATGCCGCGCGCCCACAGCCCGGCCGTTGTCTGCCAGCTCCGTAGCCCGATCCGCCGGCCTTCGAGGTCCTTCGGCTGGCCGATCCCGGCGCCGCTGTTCACGAAGATGTACGAGTGGCGGAAGCGCCTGTGCGGGAAGGCCGGGATGGCGATGGACCCTCGGCTCCTGGTCGTGGAGCATCAGGTCGTGCCCATCGAGACTCGGCCGGTCGAACTCGCGGTCGCGGGCCATCCGCCGATGACGCTCGGGCGAGGGCGCGGTCACGACGGTAAGGTCGATGCCCTCGGGTTCGATCTCACCGTCGATGAGGGCCCGTTTGATGTCGTAGCGACCGCATGCGAGCGTGAGGTGGAGGCGACTCACGGACGGTCTGCTCCTTCTCTGGGCCACCCTCGCCATCATCGGTACGTCCATGGTCGGCCAAGGCCTGGCGCACCCGGAGGGAATCGAACCCCCCATCGTCTGATCCGAAGTAGATGCTCTGTCCACCGGGCTACGGGCGCGCGGGGCGCCATGATACGCGAGCCCGACGCGTCGATCTTCGGCGTCGGCAGGCCGTCGGCGCGCCGTATCATGAGCGCTGCGGCCATGTCCTCCCCAGTCCTGCAGCAGAGTGGAAGTTTGCCCGGCGGGAGCGGTCGCCCCGATCGAGATCCCCGATCACTTCACGGTCTGGGCCGCGACCGACGTGCACGGCCAGCTGCAGGCCGTCAACCGCCTGCTCGCCGAGGCCGGCCTGACCGACAGCGCCGGCACCTGGATCGCGCCGCCCGCGACCGCGCTCGTCGTCACCGGCGGCGTCGTCGACCGGGGCCTGACTTGGTCGGCCTGGTTCACCGTCTCGCGGCGCAGCGGGAACAGGCCGCGGCCGCAGGGCAGGCCTGATCGCCTGCTGGAGGGCAACACCGAGATGCAGGTCCTCGGTGGGCTGGACGGCGACCAGGATCTTTTAGCCGCGCTCATGACCTTCGTCGACGCAGGCGACCTTCCTGTCGGGCCGGACTCGCCAGCGAGGAATCGGTCGATCTCCGCTCCGAGCAGATCGCGGCCCGCGTCGACGAGCTGGCCCCGGATTCCGGTCCACGCTGCTGACGTTCGCTCCGTACGCGCGCTGGCGGGACGCGCTGTTCGTCCATACCGCGGACCGCTACCGTTCCAGGACCTCGACGATTCGGCCGGATGCCGGCCCGGCTCTCAATTCGGGACGGCTCCTTGGCCTCACGCCGATCTCTTTCCGGTTGCCCGTCCGTCGGCCCCGTACCGGAGCGCCTGCATCGCCCGGGTCGTGCTCGACACACACCGTTCGAGCGTCGACCCTGAGCCACGAGGACCGAGCGCTCAATCTCGACACCTGGCGCGGCCACGAGGTGAGCCTGGCGCGGATCGAGGGCGAGGGCCACCTGCGCGACGCCGCCCTGCTCGCCGCCCCGGCACAGCCACGCGCGCTGCCCGATGCGCCGGTGACGGCCGACGACGTGCGCCGCTATGACGCCGCGCTGCCGGGCATCGTCGATCGCTGGGCGGCGGCCGTGAACGATCGATCCTTGGGCAACCGGCTCCGGCGCTGACCGGGCCTCGCGCACGATGATTCGGGCGCGGCCGAGACCTTGCCGTCCGCCTCGTTCGTCGCGCTAAGGCCCAACGCATCATCGCCAGCGATGGATCCGGGCCCTTGAAACCGACCAGGTACTCGAGCCGGATCGGCGCAAAGCACTCGTAGAACACGACGTCATCCTCGCCCAGCTGGCGGAACGCATGGATCCAGCTGGACGGGATCACCAGCAGCGAGCCGGGCCCGACCTCCGCCTCCTCGTCGCCCACCCGTGCCCACAGCCGGCCGCGCTCGACGAGCATGATCTGCTCCGCCTCGTGCGAGTGCGGCGGGATCACCACGCCGCCGCGGTACACGATGCGCGTCATCATCGATTTCTCGCCCGAGACGGCCTGGCGGAAGACGCCCGGGATGTACTCGACGGTCGGGAACTCGTCCCAGGTCGTGATCTGTCGCATCGGGGGCTCCCTCACTGGTCGCGGGCCGCCGCGGCCTTCGCGTCGAGGCCGCGCAGGATGAGCTCCGGCGTCACCGGCAGCTCGTCCACCCGGACGCCGGTGGCGTGATAGATGGCGTTGACGATCGCGGGGATGGGCGAGTTGGCGGTCATCTCGCCCACGCCCTTGACGCCGTAGGGCCCGTTCGACGACGGGTACTCGAGCACGACGCAGTCGATCTCTGGCATCTCGTGCGCCCCGGGCATCAGGTACTCGCTGAAGTCCTTCGGTCGGTGATCGGGATCCGGGTAGCCGGGGGTCGTCGTCTCGTACAGCGCGTGCGACAGGCCCATCCAGGCGCCGCCCACGATCTGGCCCCGGACCAGCGCCGGGTTGACCTGGCGCCCGACCTCGTAGGCGCTCCGGATGCTGAGCACGGTCACCTGCCCCGTCTCGGTGTCGACCTCCACCTCGGCTACGGTGCAGGCATGCGCCTCGGTCGAGTCGGGGTCCATGGCGCCGGTCTCGGGGTCGACCGGGCTCCTGGGCTTCATGAACGAGCCCCGGCCCGCGATCGAGCGGCCGTACTTGAACTGCGCCGTCGCCGCGATGTCGGCGACCTTCAGCTTGCGGTCCGGGACGCCCCGGACGAGCAGGTTGCCCAGGCCGTCGAGCTCCAGGTCGCCACGCGCGACCTCGAGCTCCTCCGAGGCGACGTCCAGCAGCGCCTCGCGGGCCTCGATGGCGGCCATGATGACCGCGTTCCCGACCCGATGCGTCGCCCGGCTCGCAAACGTGCCCATGCAATGCGGACCCGTGTCCGTGTCGGCGGTGTCGACGACCACGTCCTCCATCCGCACGCCCAGCGTCTCGGCCGCAATCTGCCCGATCACGGTCCTGAGCCCCTGGCCCAAATCGGTGCTGGAGAGCGAGACCACGAACGAGCCGCTCGTCGTCGCGTGGATCAGGGCCTGTGACGGGTCGCCACCGAGGTTCATCCCGGTGGGGTAGTTGACGGCCGAGATCCCGGTGCCGCGCAGCTTCGCCACGTCACTCCCCTCCCTGGGCGCGAGGGTCGGAGGTCATTTCGCACAGCTCCGCTGGCAACTCGTGGCCCACCAGCTCGGCTGCTGCCTGCATCGTCTCGATCAGGGTCGCGTCCTCGGCCAGCTTGCGGTGCGGCTTCAGGTCGCCGTTGCGGTAGGCGTTGATGAACCGGATCGTCCATGGATCGATGCCCACCGCCTCCGCGATGCGGTCCATCTGGACCTCGATCGCGAACGACGCCATCGTGATCCCGAACCCGCGCATCGCGCTCGACGGCACGTGGTTGGTGTACACGCAGTAGGCGTCGATCGCGACGTTGGGGATCGCGTACGGCCCCGCGGCGTTGGCCGCGTGCTTGGTGAGCGCGTATGGGGTCTGGCGGCTGTAGGCGCCCGAAGTCGGCGTAGCTGGTGACCTTGCGCGCGACGATCCGGCCGTCGCGCATGACGCCGTCCTTGACGTAGATCCGCCACGCGCTCCGGGTCGAGGAGGCCTGCATCTCCTCCGACCGGCTGAACGCGTACTTCACCGGGCGGTTGGTCTTCATCGCCGCCAGCGTCGCCAGCGGCTCGACGATGACATCGACCTTGCCGCCGAACCCGCCGCCGACGGTGCCGCCCACGAAATGCAGCCGGTTGCCGGGGACCTGGAGGATGATCGCGGTGTTGTCGAGGCTGAAGTAGAGGGCCTGGGTGTTGGTGTAGACCGTGTAGCGCCCGTTCGCCTCCGGGACCGCGATGGCGGCGGTCGTCTCGGTCGGGGCGTGCTCGATGGGCTTGGTGTTGTAGACCGCCTCCACGATCGTGTCGGCCCGCGCGAACCCGGCCTCCACGTCGCCCAGCCGAACGCGCCGGCAGGGATGACCCTCGTACATGAACGCGTTGCTTCCCCAATGGGTCACGGCCGGCGCATCGGGCCGCAGCGCCTCCTCGACGTCGAACACCGCCGGCAGCTCCTCGAGCTCGAGCCGCACCCGCGCGACGGCGTCGTTGGCCGCGGCCTCCGACTCCGCGATGATCGCCACGATCGGCTCGCCCTTGTACCGGACGCGGTCGTCCGCGAGCACGAACTCCTCCTCGGGCTCGACGCCGATGAGGCCCAGGATCGTGTACACGTTGTGGGGCACGTCGGCGTGCGTCAGGGCCCGCACGAACCCGGGCACCCGCTCGGCCGCCGACAGGTCGACGCCCCGGATGCGGGCGTGGTGCACCGGGCTGCGCACCACCTTGAGGTGGAGCATCCCGGGGAAGACATGGTCGGTCGTGTACTGCGTCCGGCCGGTGACGTGGCCGATCCCGTCGCTCCGCGGGACCGAGCGGCCGACGACGTTGAGCGCCGCGCTCATCGTGCCTCCCCTCCCCTCGCGACCATGGCTCGCGCTGCGTCCTCGACCGCCGCGATGATCGGCGCGTAGCCGGTGCAGCGGCAGACGTTGCCGGCCAGGGCGTCGACGATCTGGTCGCGGGTCGGGCCGGGCTCGTGCTCGAGGAGCGCCGTCGCGACCACGATCATCCCGGGCGAGCAGTAACCGCACTGAAACGCGAGGTGGTCGAGGAACGCCTGCTGGACCGGGTGGATCCCTTCGGCCGGCGTCATCGCCTCGAGCGTCGTGACGCTGCCGCCCGGCGACGTCCTCGACCGGAACCAGGCAGGACGGGACGGGCTCGCCGTCGACCAGCACGGCGCAGCTGCCGCAACCGCCCTGCCGGCAGCCCTCCTTCACCGCGGTCTGGCCGAGTTGGTAGCGGAGGACGGCCTGGAGGGTCGACATGGGCGGCACCATGACCTCGACCTCGCGATCGCCCAGCCGGAAGGCGACGATCCCGGAGCCATCCCGGCAAACCTCCCCGCGGCGCGACCTCTCGATGGCGCGCCGCACGATCACGCCGGTCATGCGACGGCGATACCACTCGCTGGCGACGGCGTCGTGAACGGGCGGCACTCCGCGGCCGCGGCCGCGGCCGCCGCGGCCGCCGCCCGATCACGACGGGATCGAGCGACCGGCCGGCAAGCGCTGCCTCCGCGTCCGTCGCGCGAACCGGGTGGGGTCCGACGGCGCCGAGCGCGATCCGGCTGATGTCGACGCGGCCCTCCCGCCGCTCCAGCGCCACCGCGACGGTCACCACGGCGGGCGTGTTGGCATGCTTGCGGCCGAGCTTTCGGAAGGCAGCCCCCCGGGCGAGGGGCACGTCGATCCGGACCACCAGCTCGTCGGGCGCGAGGGCGTTGGCCATGAACCCGGTGAAGAACTCGGCCAGCGGCAGCTCGCGTTCGCCGCGCGGGCCGGCTATCGCGACGCGCGCGTCCAGGGCGAGCAGGGCCACGGCGACGTCGCCGCCCGGAGGCGGCGTGAACAGGTTGCCGCCCACCGTGCCCAGGTTGCGGATCGACCAGCTGGCCGTGTTCCGGGCCGCCTCGCGCAGCAGCGCGACCTCCTCCTGTGCGATGAGCTCCGTGAGCGTCGCGGTCGCGCCGATCCGGAGGATGTCGCCCCGGCGCTCGATTCCGCCGAGGCCGGCGGCGCGCAGGCTCATCACGCGTTCCGGGAGCGAGATCCCGTCGTTGATGAGCGGCATCGCCAGCGTGCCGCCGGCCATGACCAGCAGCTCGGGCCCGTGCCGTTCCAGCGCGGCGCGCCTCCGGCAGCGACCGCGGAACCAGGTAGTCCTGCACCGTCACCCTGGCAACTCCTCGTGCGCCCCTCCGGGCCGGTCCGTGCACGCTCCGCCGGCACGGCCTGCAGCCGCCGTCCGAGCCTCGCCAGCCCCTGGTCGATGAGCGAGTCGCCAGCCCTCGACGAACCGCGTGTCGAGCCGTGCGAGCGGGCCGCCCACGACGCCATGCCCCTCGTAGTCGATCACCGTCCGGCCTTCGCTCCTCGGTCAGCCGGAACGAGGCCCGCCCCGCGATCGACCCGACGCGGCCCTCGACGCGCCCGTCGAACGCCCCGAAGCTGGGCGGATCGGTGGCCACGAGCGTGACGGTCGTGTCGTAGGCGCCCACGATCGCCGGCAGCCGAACCGCGATCCGGCCGCGGTACTCGGTGGCCGACACCTGGTGGACCGCCTCGCAACCCGGGATCACCTCGAGCAGCACGGCCGGGTCGCAGATCGCGAGATACACGACGTCCCGGGGCGCGTCCACGGTTGCCCGCCCGGTCACGTTCATCGTGGCTCCCCCGCCGTGGACGCGCCCGCCGCCGGCCCGCCCCGCCCGCTTCCGCCGCGCCCTTGCCCGTGCGCCCCGCCGTCTCTTCGTCGGCGGCGGGCGGCAGCGAGCGCAGGGCGGCCTCGACATGGTCGAGGTGGGTCCGCATCGCGGCCTCGGCCGCGTCCGCGTCGTGGGCCCGGAGGGCCGTCGAGGATCAGCCGGTGGTCGTGCAGGGCGGTCGCGCGGACGTCGCGCAGGCGCCCGTCCTGGCGCGGCTGACCTTGCCCATGTGTTGATCACGCTCATGAACTGCGCCAGGAGGAAGTTCCCCGCCGCCTCGCAGACAGCGTCGTGGAACGCCATGTCGAGATCGCCGAATCGATCGGGCTCGTCGATCGCGCGCAGCGATTCCAGCAGGTCGTCGAGCCTCGCGATCCCGTCGGGGCGGATGCGTCCTGGCGCGAGCCGGGCGTTGCCTGCCTCCACGACGCGGCGCGCCTCGAGCAGCGTGTTCAGCGCCACGCTGTCGCGGGCGAACACGAAGTCGAGGTGCGCGATCAGCTGGTCGGGGGCCGAGCGACGTGATGTACGTGCCGTCGCCGTGCCGGATGTCGACCACCCGCATCAGCGACAGGGCGCGCAGGGCTTCGCGCAGGACGGGACGGCTGACGCCCAGCATTGGCGCCAGCTCCGCTCGGCCGGCAGCTTGTCCCCGGGCCGGAGCTCCTGGTCCCGATGAGACCAGCAACCGGTCCGCGATCCCCTCGGGCAGGGTGCTCCTGTTCAGGACGGCAAAGCGCGGCCACTCGCGAACGGATCGGTCGCGGCCCCGATGGCGGTTGGGGAGCCGATCTCGCCTGTCGGCGGGCGTGCAATCTCGGACCGAACGGCCTCGCCGCGATGTTGTGCCGGCTGAGCTGCCACGGCAGCCCACCTCCAGTCCGGGAGACACGCCGATCAACTTGCGTTGACCCGATCGTAGGAGACCCTGGTATGGTAGTCAACTGGTAAGACCAATCCTGCTCGGAGTGGCCGCACGCCAGGAGGATCCGATGATCGAACGCCACATCTCCCTCGACGTCCATCCCGGCCAGACCCAGGAGTTCGAGCGCTTCTTCGCCGAGCAGTACCGTCCGCCCGTCACCCGCATGCCCGGCTACATCGCATGCGATCTCCTGCGCGAGATCGAGCACCCCGAGCGCTATCAGATCGTCTTCCGCTGGGAAACCGCCGACGACGCGACCGGCTGGCGAACGAGCGAGATCCACCAGGGCCTGCAACCGGCGCTGAACGCGCTCCACTCGGGCATGGAGATCGTCGCCTACGCCAAGGTCGAGTGATGTGCCGCCACCGACCGCCGGCGCTCGCCGCGAGCAGCGGCTCGCGCTGCGCGCACCCGAGCGCGTTCGGCGGACCGAATCGAGGAGTGGAGCGGGGCATGAAGGACGAGCGATTCCTCGTGACCGGCGGCACGGGCTGCATCGGCGCGTGGGTCTTTCGCGACCTCGTTCGCGAGTCGGTTCCCGTGACCGTCGTGACCGGCCATGGATCTCTGGTCGGCTACGACTGCTCCTGACCGAGGCGGAGATCGCCGGGCTGGACGTCCTCCACGCCGACATCACCGACCTGTCCACGATCGAGGCCGCGGCGCACAGCCGGGGCGTGACGCGCATCGTGCATCTCGCGGCGCTTCAGTTCCCGTTCTGCGCGGCGGATCCGATCGAGGGCGCGCGCGTGAACGTCCAGGGCACGACCGTGATGTTCGAGCTCGCCCGGCGGCTCGGCACGGCCGCTCGTCTACGCGAGCAGCGCCGCGGTGTACGGACCGAAGAGTCACTACGGTCAGGCCGTGCTCGGCCCGGACGCGGAACTCTTCCCGACCTCGCACTACGGCGTGTTCAAGGTGGCCAACGAGCAGGGCGCGCGGGTCTTCTGGGAGACTGCCGGCATCGCGAGCATCGGCCTTCGACCGCACTTGGTCTACGGCCCGGGCCGCGACCAGGGCGTGACGTCGAAGCCGACGCTGGCGATGATCGCGGCCGCGGCCGGCCGCCCGTATCACATCGACTTCAGCGGCGCGTACCAGTTCCAGTTCGCCGACGATGCGGCCAAGGCGTTCATCGCGGCGGCCCGTGCCGGGCTGCCCGGTGCGCCCGTGTACAGCCTGGGTGGGCAGAAGTTCGGCGTGGACGAGATCGTCGCGGCGATCGAGCGGGTGGCGCCCTCGGCCGCCGGCCATCACGTTCGAGGAGCGAGCACTGCCGTTCCCCGAGGCGTTCGACGGCGGGCCGATCACGGCCGCCCTGGGCGCCCTCCCGGAGACGCCGCTCGAGGCCGGCATCTTGGCCACCATCGAGACCTACCGAGAGGCGATCCGGACGAGCACCATCGACGATTCGTCCGTGGATCGAGTGCTCGCCCGGTAGTCGACCGACGGTCGAGGACGGCCCGCCGGCGCCGGACGGCTCCGCGATCGGTGCTCGATCGCGGACCGCACGCTGTCAGAGCATCGCGGGTGACAGCGCGGTCAGGAAGGCGTTCCGGATCGTCGTGTAGCAGCCGCAGGTCATGGCCTCGAGGCCGGGCGGATCCAGGATCCTGAGGCTGCCTCGCGTATGGATCAGGAGACCGGCCCGTTCGAGTGCCGCCATCGTCAGCGACACCTTGGGTCGGGAGGCGCCGAGCATGCCGGCCAGCAGCTCGTGCGTGCACGGGAACTCGTCGCGCTCGATTTGGTCGCGGGTGGTGAGCAGGCAGCGGGCCATCCTGGCCTCGAGGGGATGCAGCCGGTGGCAGGCCGACACCTCGACGCAATCGACGAAGCGGGCGCCGAGGTACCGAACACCGAGGTCCGGAACGTCGGATCCCGCTCCAGGAGCGCACGAAGATCGTCGGTCTGCATCTGCGCGACGCGACCGGCGATGAGGCACACGATCTCGGTCGGCGCGGGCATCGAGCCGAGGGCGGGAGCGAGCTCGATCGCGCCCTCGTGGCCGACCGTGGCGATCGAGGTGAAGCTCCCCAGCGGATCGGTCACGACCAGCGAGAACAACCCGTCGAGCGGAAACGTGACCCGCTCATGATCTCGCCCGACCGGTGGACGACCTGGTCGCGCTTCGTGTCGAAGCACGCCAGCCGCGGCGCGACCTCGTCGAGCAGGGCTGGCGGCAGGACCGCGAGCAGCTTGTTGCCCCGAAGCCGCGCTGGATCCGTCATCGGTCCTTTCCTTGCTGCTCGCGCAGCGAGTGCCGCTGCCCCCGCCGGGCCAGTGTAGGGCTCTGTTCCCCTCGGCACAGACAGCCACCTCTACCGTGGTGATGGGGCCGGGTGGCCCCCTGATCGGAATGGTTCCGATCGGCCGGTCATGAGCGTCCCGCAGGAGGCCAACGATGGCGGACAGCAGGAAGCTGGTGATCATGGTCACGCACGGTCCCGACGATCCGGAGATGGCCACCATCCCGTTCGTCATGGCCGGTGCCGCCGCCTCCGCCGACGTCGAGGTGGTGATGGGCTTCCAGGGCAAGGGTGTCGAGCTCGTGAAGTGCGGCGTCGCGGAGACGGTGGCACGCCCGAGTTCAAGCCGCTGGGCGAGCTTATGACCACGATTCGCGAGTTCGGCGGCACGTTCCTGGTCGGCGGTCCGTGCATCAAGAGCCGCGGGATCGTCGAGGCCGACCTCTCGAAGGCGCCCATGTCGTCACCGCGGGCCGCTTCGTGGCCGAGATCGCGTCGGCGACCAACGCGCTCTTCTACTAGGAGGCTCCCCAGATGGCAGCGCGTTGGACGACGCCGAGCTCCGAGCTTCGGCAAGACCCTGGTCGTCGACGCGCGTGGCGTGGCCTGCCCCGGTCCGATGATCGAGGCGAAGAAGGCGATGGGCGGGATTCCCGTGGGCGACGTCATGGAGCTCTGGTCCGGCGATTCGCAGACCAAGGAGGACATGGGCTACTGGGCGGAGATGGCCGGCCACACCTTCCTCGGGGTGTTCCCGGCACGGGGCTACGACCGGCTCTTCATCCGCCGCGGGAAGTGACAGCCGTGGACGCCCTGAGGCGACCGAGGCCGGGTCGTCCCCGCGCGTGCTCGTGTTCTCGACGAACGCGATCTCCGATCCCGGGATCGACCTCGCGGGCAGCCTGCACATGCACTACTCGCCCGAGGTCGTCGTGTACAGCCTTCCCTGCACGAGCGCGATCAGGCCGGACTGGATCCTGTTCGCGCTCGAGCAGGGCTTCGACGGCGTGTTCATCGCCTCGGACGGCGACGAGTGTCCCTTCCTGACGGACTGCGGCCGCCGCTCAGGCCGAGATCATGTACCGGGCGCAGGACCTGCTGGCCGAGCATGGGATCTCGGATCGGCGCCTCAAGATGGCCGCGATCTGCTCCGTCTGCGCCGAGTCGTTCACGCGCCAGATCCGCGAGTTCAGCGACACGCTCACGGGCCTGAAGGCACCCCGCTGATGGACTACGACGTGCTGGTCGTGGGCAGCGGCATCGGTGGCATGGAGTCGGCGCTCAAGCTCGGCGACATGGGGTATCGCGTCCTGGTCGTCGAGAAGGAGCCGAGCGTCGGCGGCCGGATGGTCCTGCTGAGCAAGGTCTTCCCGACGCTCGACTGCGCGAGCTGCATCGCCACCCCGAAGATGGCGGCGACGGCTCACCACCGCAACGTGACCGTGTGGACCGATGCCGAGGTCACCGTCCATCACGCGCGACGGCGACGATCGGCTACCACGCCCGGGTCCACCGCAGGCCGCGTTACGTGGATCTCGCCGCCTGCACCGGCTGCAGGACGCGGTGCGAGGAGGCCTGCACGGTCGCGGTCCCCGACGAGTGGAACGGCGGGATGGTCTCCCGCCGGGCCGCCTACATCGCGTACCCACAGGCCATCCCCCAGAAGGCACTGATCGAGCGCCCGGGCACGTCGCCCTGCACCCATTCAGCTGTCCTGCCGGCATCAAGCCCCACGGCTACGTGTCGCTCATCCGCAAGGGCGAGTACGAGCAGGCCTTCGCTTGGTGCTCGACTCGACCCCGCTGGTCGGGAGTCTGGGCCGCGCCTGCTACGCGCAGTGCGAGGGCGAGTGCACCCGGGAAGACCTCGAAGGGCCGCTGCCGATCCGCAGGCTCAAGCGCTTCATCGCCGACACCCACTACCAGACGGGGGGCGGCGCGTCCGTCGCGACCGCCGCCGCGAACCGCAAGCAGGTGGCAGTGATCGGTTCCGGGCCGGCGGGCCTGACTGCCGCCTGGCAACTCGGCCGGCAGGGATTACCAGGTCAAGATTTTCGAGGCCGGCGGCGGAACCCGGCGGCTTGCTGCGGCTGGCCATTCCCGATTACCGTCTCCCCGCCGACGTGGTCGAGCGGGACATCGCGAACGTGACGGCGCTGGGCGTGCAGATCGCCACCAACACCCGCGGTCGAGAGACCTCGACAGAGCTGCAGGCGCGCAGGCTACGACGCGATTCTGATGGCGACCGGCGCGCCGATCTCGACCAGGCTCGGCTGCCCGGCGAGGACCTCGACGGCGTTCGTCGACCGGCCTGGAGTTCCTCCGCGAGGTCGCGGGGCGGGCGGTGCCCGCTGCGGGCAAGCGCGCCGTCATCGCTGGGTGGGGGGAACGTGGCGCGCAGCCGGCATGGACGCCGCGCGGACCGCCCGGCGGCTCGGCGCGCCAGAAGTGATCGTGGCGTACCGGCGCGGCCGCGACGAGATGCCGGCGCAACCTGGAAGAGGTCGAGGCCGCCGAGCAGGAAGGTGACGCGGTTCCAGTTCCAGGTCGTGCCCGTCGAGGTCGTGGGCGACGAGCAAGGGGGCGGGGCCGGCCTGCGCTGCATTCGAGACGGAGCTCGGCGACCGGACACGTCGGGCCGGCGACGGCCCGAACCAGTTCCCGGAGCGAGTTCGATCGGCTGCGAGAGTGTGATCACTGCGGCTGGGCTGGACGCCCGGGGCGCTGGCGCTCGCCGCGGCTGTCTGGCGACCGCGGACGATCCAACGTGGTCGGACCTCGGACGCTTCAGACCGAGGTGCCCTACATCTTCGCTGCCGGCGACGTCGTGTCACGGTGCCCTCGACATCGCGCACGCGGTCGGGCGGGGACAGCGGGCCGCATCATGATCGATCGCTGGCTACAAACCGGGTAAGAGCTTGGCACGTTGAGCGGCTTTGACGACGCGCTGCGGCCGTGGACAAGGCCGAGGTGCTGGCGGGCAGGCCGGACGGCCCACCTGGTCTCGCAGCTCGCGCCGGCGCGCTCGCCCCGTACGCCGCGCGATTTCGAAATGGTCGAACCGCCGCTGACCGAACAGGAGGCGCGGCACGGCAGCCGGCGGTGCCTCGACTGCGGCGTCTGCTCGGAATGCGGTCAGTGCGTGACGGCCTGCCCGGCGGACGCGATCGACCTGAGGATGCCGCGGCCCGCGACCAGGCGGTCGACGTCGGCGCGGTCGTGGTCGCCACCGGATACCGGCTGTTCCCCGCCGACGCCAAGCCGCAGTACGGCTATGGCCGGTTCGCCAACGTGATCACCGGGATGCAGATGGAGCGGCTCCCTCTTCGCCCCACCCGCCCGTTTCCCAGCGTCCTGCGCCCCAGCGACGGCAGGACCCCGGCCCGGATCGCGTACGTGATGTGCACCGGGTCGCGCGACGAGAGCGTGGGTAACCCGCTGTGCTCGAAGTTCTGCTGCATGTACTCGATCAAGCAGAACCAGCTGATCATGGGCGTCCTGCGCTTTGCCGAAGTGACCGTGCATCACGTCGACGTCCGCGCCGTGGGCAAAGGCTGTGACAGCAGCTCTTCGAGCAGGCCAAGGGGGATGGGCAAGTCACCTTCACCAAGGGCCGCGTCGGGTCCATCCGGGAGACGCCACGGACGGGCAACCTCGTCCTGCGCTACGAGGATCGAGGCGTTCGACCACGGCGGGCGTCATCGCCGAGGCCGAGTACGACCTCGTGGTCCTGGCCGTCGGCGTCCAGCCCAACCGCGACGCCGACCCGGTTGTTCGCCGGCGACGGCCGTGGAGCTCGACGACCACGGCCTACGTCAACGAGGTGGATGAGGACCACCAGCCCCGCGGCGACCAGCCACTGCCGGGCGTGTTCGTCGCCGGCGCGGTGTCCGGCCCGCGCGGACATCCCGGAGTCGATCCTGCACGCGGGCGCGGCGGGCGATCCAGGTGGCCGCCCATCTCGAGCGGCGGAAGGTGCCGGCATGATAGCATTTTTTTTTTTTTTTTTTTTTTTTTTTAAGAGCCGCGGATCGCCGTCTACGTGTGCCAGTGCGGCGGCAACATCGGCGACTACGTCGACACCGATCGCGTCATCGACGCGGTGAAGGACCTGCCCGGCGTCGTACGTCGCGCGGCGCGCGATGTTCACGTGCTCCGACACGAACCAGCAGGAGATGATCGACGACGTCGCTGCGAGCAGACCTCGACGGCTTGGTCGTGGCGTGCTGCTCGCCGAAGCTCCACACGTTCACCTTCCGAGGCGTCGCCGAGCGCGCGGGCGTGAACCCGTACCGCGTCACGCCAGGTCAACATCCGCGAGCAGTGCTCGTGGACGCATACCGACGACCCTGGACGGCGCCACAGCGCAAGGCGATCCGGCTCGTGACCGCGGGCGTCGCGCGGGCGCGCCTGTCGCAACCGCTCGAGCCGGTCGAGGTCGCCGACGACACCCCGGGTCGCGGTCATCGGCGGCGGCGTCGCCGGCATGCGCGCGGCGATCGGCCTCGCGGACATCGGACTGGGGGTGTGCCTGATCGAGCGCAAGGCCGAGCTCGGGCGGCCACGTCGCCGAGCTCGGCGAGCTGTTCCCGCGCCGGGTGAGCGGGCGCGCCCTCGTCGAGCGCATGCGCTCGGAGATCGATCGCCGGCCCGGGATCGCCGCCGCTGCACGTCCCTCGGCGCGTTGTCGTAGTGGTAATCGAGACCGGTCTCGCCGACCGCCACGACCTCGGATCTCGCGAGCAGCCCGGCGACGCGCGCCGAGATCTTCGGGGCCGGCGCCCGCCACTTCGTGCGGGTCGATGCCCGCCGTGGCCCGGATCCCCGTGCGTGACGCTCAGCTCGAGCCGCCGCCGCGGCCGCGGCGTCCTCTGCGCTCGAAGCCACGGTTACGAGCTCGCGCACGTCCGCTTCGCGGGCGCGCCGCAGCACGGCGACGAAGCGGCCGTCCGTCAGGTGGCAGTCCAAGTCGAAGAAGCATTTCCGTTCCCATGGCCGCCCAGCGTCTGTCCGGGCGAGGCTCAGGCGCGGGCGCGCGGCGTCCGCTGGCTTCGCCGGGTGCCGCCGGACTTCTGCCCCCAGCGTCGCTCGATCTCGAGCAGCGCGGGCGACGCAATGAAGATCGAGGAGTAGGTCCCGAAGACGATGCCAATGATCAGGATCAGCGCGAACTGAGCAGGAGAAGTAATGCCGCCGCCGCGAAGGGATGAACAGCGCGCGCCCGCGCGCGGCGTCGCGGCGACCGTGGTGCCGGCGGTCAGGACGGTGCGCGGAAGCGTCTCGTTGATCGAGCGGTTCAGCACCGCATGCGTGTCCTCCCGGCGCCCGGTGGTTG
>CAWBQM010000001.1:0-480844 GCA_963790955.1 uncultured Chloroflexia bacterium | reverse complement strand
TTCCTGCTGCCGATCGCGTTCCTGGTCGGCCTGCTGCAGACGCGCCTCGAGCGAGCGTCGATCGCCGATCTCGTGCGCGACGCCCTTCTCGATCCGAAAGGGCTTCGTCGGTCGCGACGATATTCGGCGCAAGGCCGAAGAGGTACGGGCTTGGCTCCGCCTCGGTGGTCAGCTACTGGGGCCGCCATGACGACAAGGAGCGATTCGCTGACGCATGGGCGGGCGAGTTCCTCGTGCCGCAGGAAAGTCTGCGACGGGCTAGCGAAAGCCTCGGCATCAAGAGCGTGACGAAGGCTGACGAGGCCGTCCATGTACAGCGCCTCTTCGGTGTCTCGTACGGGATGATGTTGGTTCGGCTGCTACAGGCGAAACTCCTTAGCCAAGAGACGTACGAAGAAATCAAGGGTGCAAGGCCGGTCGCCATCGCTTCGACCCTCGGGTATGCAGTTCACCCAGAAGAGTGGCGCCAGGATCCCGCGCGCTGGCGGCTTGAGCGGTTCCCGCGCCGCTTCATTCGCGCCTTGACTTCCGCGCTCCGGGAAGGTCGCATCAGCCCTGCGTCCGCCGCAGGCTTCACAGGCTTGACGGTCGACGAAATGGCCGAGCTGATGACTCCACCGACAGGCGACGGTGACGAGTTCGCCGATCAGGAGCAGCGAGAGTTCGAGGGTGTCCGCCAACGCGTCGCCGCTGCCTGAACAAACCGTCGTCTTCGACACGGTTGTCATCAACTACTTCCCCGCTGCCGGCGAAACCGCGCTGCTCGCCAGTCTCTGTGGCGCGCCTTTAACCATCCCCCGTTCGGTCTTCGATCCGGACGAGGACGACGCCAGCCGCGAAGAAGGGATGAGTGAGCTGCGGCGAGGCCTTCACCTCCATAGGCGAAGAACCAAGGACGAGGCTTCGCCTCCCGAGTTGCGGTTGCGCTCCGAGCGCGTCCTGCCGGAGTTCGAACGTCTGCCAGAGCTCGTGTCATCTGGCCTTCTCGAAGTGGTTGACCTCGACGACGCGGAGACCAAGCTCTACGCGGAACTGCGAGACGCGGGAGCTGTCAGACGCTTCGGACTTGTCATCGGACTGGGTGCCGGCGAGGCCGCCGTGTTGGCCATCTGTGCCCGCAGAGGTTGGCAGCCGGCGACCGACGATAGCGACGCCATCCGAGTCGCCGAGCAACTGATCCCGGGCGTAAAGCCGCTACGCATTCGAGCACTATTGCTGTTGGCCGTGGAGCGGGGACTCACTGGCCTGTCCCAAGCTCGGGATATCCACCAGAGGATGAGAGAGTTGGGGTTCTGGGATCTCGGGAACTTGTAGTCCAGACCGACTTCTGCCGCGCGGATACGCACTCAGATCGGATGGAAGGCATGGCCACGCTTGGTGAAGAAGACCCGGCGCCCGGGATCGCCGCGGCATTGCTTCGCTCAAGTCGCTCGTTCGCGCGCTCCGGAGCGAGGGCATACGCCGAGGAAGACTGGGATCTCTTCCACCTGCACTTGGCGACGGCGATCGAGCATCTGCTGAAATGCGTGCTCGCTAGGGCCAGTCCCCTGAGCCACTGCGGAGGGGATCGACGCCCAAGGTCGGCCGAAGGGGTCGTCGCCCCGGGAGCCGGGCGCGCACGAACAACCGTGACATCGGAGGCGCAGGTCTGACCCTCGGTGTCCTGCGCGCGCGGCGCTCGGTCGCCACGCCGCGTACTTCTGTGGGCGAGCCCGTCATATCAGGCCGGCCTCCATCAGGACTTTGAGATTGTCGACGTCTCTCTGCATGGCGCGGCGGAACATGAGCTCGAGGAGCGGTGCCGCCGGGCGAAGCAGGCCGTGAAATTCGAAGATCCACGTGGAGTCGAGGCGGGTCCCCCCGGGGACCGGAGTGGTCTCCACGGTGACGGAAAACGGCACCAGCCCGGACGTGGACTTCCATGCCAATCTGCGATTGCGTTCGAAGGTCGTGCAGATCGCCTCGTTCTGGGTTGTGCCTCGGCCGAACGACCTGACAACTGCCCGTCGGGTGGAGCCGAGCCGCACCGGTGGCGGCGACGTGAGCTTCTCTTCGAGCGCACTTAGCGACCATTTCGGGGCGTTCTCGGGATTGCTCAGTACGCCGAAGACGTCCTCCACGGGACGATTGATGATCCCGCCTATCCGAATGGGCTTCATGCGGAGACGACCTTGTCGATCTCGTCCATCGAACCTCCGGGGGTGCGCAGGTCGTTTCTGGGTGAAGCAACGCATCCTCGCCGTCAACTCGCACCGAGTCAACAGGACGCCTCTATCGAGCGGCTCACGAGGCTCGATATCGGATGCTCCCCCTCAGCGTCTTCACGGTCGGCATCGCGCAACCGCGGGGCCAGTATCGACACGAGCTGTGTCGTCGTCACAACCAACGTGAACACGAGTCCGCTCAAGAACCGTGACCACGATCGCAACCGACTCCGTCGCGGACGATCGTTCGCGCCTCAGGAGGAACGCGACGAGCGCAACGGCGATTGGCGTCCCGAAGATCATCCATGGGTTCGACGCGGGGCGCGACCCTGAGGAATCTCGACGAGCTCAGCCAATGAGTACCCCGAAGACTACCGGCAAGGTCTCGGGATGATCCCGCCGGTCGTCGCGGCGACCCGCCCCACGCCGCCAAGCATATTCGCGTCGCGCTCGACGTTGAGGCGCGGACGACCATATGACCCTCAGGAATCTGCCCGCCACGGGCGAGGGCTCGTTCCATCCTGGTTCAGGCAACTGGCTGGGCTCGACCGTTGGTCTGCCGCGGGCCCCAAAATCGTCGAGGGCGACGAGCACGCGGCGTACCCCGCCCGAGCGCCGGGAGGGAAAGACGCGCGCTCGATCTCGCCACGAACCAGGTGTCTGGGCAACTCGACCTGGTGCCCGGGATCTGGACGGTCGAACTGGGCGCGTGCAGTAGAGCCCGCTCGGGCAAGCACCCATCTCCGTTGACCCGACCGGCACAATCGCATCGTCATATTCAGCCGAAGGAGGGCCGATGTCAGCCACCGAGCATTGGGATCGATCCGGTGAGTCCGCGGCACCACTGGCCGCCGACGCACGGTGGGATGGCCGAGCGCTGGCAATCCTCACCGCCGAGCAGTCGAGCCTGGCGTCCGCCCGGTCGCTCGCCTACAACGAGGCCTTCACGCAGATCGGCAACTATCTCTCGTTCCTGTCGATCTCCTTCGTCGTCCTGGCGCTCATCGCCCAGCCGACATCGTTCGCCGACCCGTTCCTCGGCATCGCGGCGATCACGCTCACCTTCGACTTCGTCATCGGCCTGATCACGTTCGGTCGAATCCTCGGCACGACATCCGACGACCTCCGCGTCGTCCAGGCCATGGCGCGCGTCCGCCACGGATACCTCGAGATCGCGCCACATCTGGAGCATACTTCTCCGAGGGGACCACCGACGACGTGCCGGGCGTCATGCGCACCTACCGGGCACCGCAAGGCGGACTCAGCGGCGTCCTCTATGCCCTGACCACCTCGACCGGCATGGCGATCGTCGTGGCCCTCCTCGGCGGGGTGCTCGCCGGCGTGCTGGCAGTGCTCGCAGGCATCGACGCCGATCTCTCCTTCGGCCTTGGGGTCGTTTCGGTGATCATGATCTTCGCCGTAGCCGGGGCCGCGTCCGGTTGGTACTTCGTCAGAGACCAGTCGAATCTCGAATTCGATTCCCCTCGGTCTCGGCCGCAATGGTGCCGGAGGGCCGGCCGGAACGAACGACGCCGATCTGAAATCGGATCAGCCTGAACCATCGCCGAGACTGGGGGGCCGCCGAGTCGAGATCACGGTATTCGACCAAATTCACGAGGGACGGCAGGTCGAGCATTGGGGCGTCCCGGATCAGCTTGGTCTCCTGATCCAGGTCGGTCTATTCGGCCGACCGGAGCCAGTTGCGGTCGAGAGCTGACCAGGGACGGGTACCGTAAGAGAGCCATCTATCGCGATACCTCATCGGCAACGAGCTCGAATCGAAGACCTGCTAACTGAGCAGCGTACGCTCGCCGTTCCACGCTCAGGCCACAGCGCTTAGGCCGATCTGGTTCGTACACAGCAGGTCCTCGGTTCAAATCCGAGTGTCGGCTCCACTCCCCTGAACTCACCGCCCGCCCTTGGCCTCGGCATGACACTTGCGCCAACGCCACTTGACCACCACGCTGACCACCACGGGGGCTGACTGCCGCTGCGGCGTCAGTTCGTCAGCTCTCCATCCGGACGGCTGACAACAGGTCGTCGCTCGGGTTTCACGGCCGTCCCGCTGGATCGACTGCACGGTGCGGCGGACGCCGCTGCGACGGCCGAGTTCCTGCGGCGAGCCCGCTACGCTCGTTTCCTGTTGGATCAGCGACACGTGATCTTGGGCTGACGAGCGGAAGGGGGGCCGCCTTCTTCGAGCCGGCGTCGAGGACTGCCTCCGCGACCAGGCCCTCTCCATCGCTGCCACGTCCGGCGGTGCGGCGAGTTGTCACGCCAGCCGCCCCGGAACTTCTACCGGCGTCATCCCGGCGTCGTCTGTGGCTCGGTCTTCGCCCAGCTCGCCGTGAAGTTCTCTCACGCCCTCTGGGCACGGCTGGGCGGAGTGGATCCGACTTCGCTTGCCAGCCATGCTCCTTCGTCGACCCCGGGGTGGGATAGTGCCGAGCCAAGCTGAGCGCGCGAGTGGATGTCGAGCTTGCCGTACGCCCGGGCCAGCGAGGCCTCGACCGTCTTTAGGCTGATCAGCAATTGGTCCGCGATCTCGCGGTTGGTGGCCCCAGCGGCGGCCAAGCGGGCGATGCGGTCCTCGCTGGCCGTCAGCCCGAGCCTGTCGCTCGGTACGAGCCCCAGGCGGCGGAGGTCGGCGCGCACCCGCGGCAGCCAGAGCTCGGCACCAGCAGCGGCGAAGAGCGCCTCAGCCTGGCGCAGGGCATCGCGCGCGACCCCTCGGCGCTTGGCACGGCGCTCGACCTGGGCAAGGACCAGCAGGCACCGGCCGTGCTCGATCGGCAGCTCCTCGATCCCCGGGTCGTCCAGTACGCCGCGGATCGCGACTCGCGCGGCGTCGAGGTCGCGCCGCGCCGCATGGAGCAGGCTACGGCCCCGGGCGGCGTTGATCCGCACCCACAACCGGCCCCGTGTCGTCGCTTCGAGCATGCCGAGGAGATGCTCGGCGCGCTCCAGATCGCCGAGTCCGATGAGAGCCTCGACTTCGTCGCCGAGAAAGGGCGCGCGGATCGGTTCGACCAATCCCTCGTGTTCGATCTGAGAGAGCGGCTGCAGCAGCGCCTCGTGAACCGAGCGGCCGTCGCCGATCGCCGTGCCGATGACGCTCAGGGCCTGGGCTGCCCACACGGCAGCAACGCGGAACCCGGTCTCCTCGCCCGACGCGAAGGCCTCGATCGCGGCCTCGCGCGCGTCAGCCAGGCGCCCGCGATGCGCGAGCACGAGGGCAACATAACCGAGGCTGAATGATCGCGTCGATCTACTTCCGTAGCGGGTGGCGGCCGCAAGGGCCTCATCGGCGTAGCGCTGGCCTGCCAGGAGGTCTCCCGTTTGGACGCCGAGCCATGCAAGTTGGCTGGAAACCCACGGCAGGTCGGAGTCCTGACCACGATCAATGAGCTCGCGACGCAGGCGTCCGAGCGTCTCGGCCGTGCGCCCGAGCTGACCGTCGTAGAGGTAGAGAGTCCCGGCGATGAGGGTCGGCCGCGTCTGGATGAGGCTCGGTCGGGTCCAGTCCTCCAGCTCGGTCGCTCGCGCCAACGCGGCTTCGTCGAGGCCTTGACCGCTCAGATAGCGGGCGATACAGGCCGTGGCGATCGCCCGCCCTTCGACGGCTGGGTCGGTGATCCGGCGTACGAGTGATAGCGAGTTTTCGGCATGTCTCCAGGCACCGGCGAAGTCGCCACCGACGACAGTCGCAAAGGCGAGGTTGGCCTCGATCCCGGCCTGAATGTGCGGATTGATACTCGGTTGCGCGAGTGCTCGCTCGAACAGACCGATGGCCTCACGAAAGCTCTCCTGGTAGAGCCTGACTTCGCCAAGGACCCGCAAGGCGACCGGTGCCTGCCCGCCGAGCTCGCCGCTCCGGATCAGCTCTTCGAGCAGCTGACGCGCCAACTCGAGCTCGCCGTTGTGGTAGTGGTATTCGGCAGCCGCGATCCCTCGTAGCGCGCGATAGTCGAATTCGTGAGCAGGGGTCAGTCGGAGCGCACGTTCCATGAGATCGGCCGCGGCATCGGGCGCACCCCGGGCGGCTGCTGCTGACGCTCCCGCTGTGAGATGGCGGGCCACGGCCTCGTCGGCCTCGACAGTGCCGAGAGCGAGGTGCCGTGCCCTTTCCTCGACATCCTCGACGAGAGCTCCGAGGCGGCGGTGCATCCGCCGCCGATCGGCCGGGGCCGCGGACGCATAGACAGTGGCTCCCAGCAGCGGGTGGGAGAAACGCAGTCCACCTTCGACTGTGATGACCCCGGCCGCCTCGGCGCGCTCGAGCGCCCGCGCGCGCTGCTCGTCCGGACCGTCCACGACCTGGCCGACGAGGTCGGGCGTCGGCGCCGATAGACAAGCGATCGCCAGCAGCGCCTGCTGAGAGCGCGCTGGCAGGGCTGCAATGCGTTTGGCGACCAGGTCACGCAGGTTGTGTGGCACAGGAAGGAAGCTGGCCAGCGGGTCGTCGCTCGGCAGCTCCCGCGCCACCTCGAGAGCGAAGAACGGGTTGCCACCCGTGGCGTGCCGGATGCGAGCCAGCGCCCGCCGCGAGTACTCCGTACCCAGTTCGTCGCGGAGGATCTCGCGCAGCGCGTCCTCGTCGAGTGGCCCGAGGGAGATGCGCTCGCGGCGGCCGGCCGGAAGAGAGCGGTCGAGCTCCAACGGCCAGGTCTGCTCGCGCGCGCCGCGCAGGGCATGGATGAAGGCAATCGGCAGGTCACCGAGCCGCGCCGCAGCGTGAGTCAGCACGCGCGCTGACGACGGGTCGAGCCACTGGACATCGTCGACGGCGAGCGCGAGGGGACCGTGATCAGCCAGCGCCCTCAGGACCGACGTCACGCCGGCGGCGACGGCACGGCGATCGACTTGCATCCCATCCGTCTGCTCGGCGAGGAGGAGCGCCTGCTCGAGAGCGAGGCGCTGTGGCACAGGAAGGGCCGGTAGGACGTCCGCGACAGGGGCGATGAGGTCACGCAGGCCCATGAACGCCAGCTCCGCATCGGCCTTGACGGGGCGGGCGCTGAGGACCGTCCAGCCGCGCTCGGTTGCGGCGGCTAGTGCGGCACGCCAGAGGGCCGTCTTGCCAATCCCGGCCTCGCCCTCGATGAGGAGCCCGATCGGCCCCTCGGGCGGCGCTGCCAGCCGGCGGTGGATGACCGCCAGCTCGGGTTCGCGGCCGATCGGCATGCCGGGCATGGCCAATCATGGCCCGGCGAGCAGGCGCTTGGCTACAGGTGTGTGTGCAGGTTCGCGGGAACGAGCATCTCGATGGGGTAATCCCCGATGTCTCGGCTCCGCCGGCGAGTACGGTCGGTGGCGCGCCGAGACACTGCGACGGTCCAGTCGTAAAGGAGGTCGAGCATGCGAACCGGGATTTCTAAAGGCGTCTACCTGTTGCCCTTGGGAGCCCTTGTCGCCCTTGCCGGCTTCTTTGCCGGTCCCGCATCCGCCAGTTCGCTGGTGCCCTTCTCAGCAACGTTCAGCGAAGATGGCCCCGCGGTTCCGTGCCCCTTCCCAACGCTCTGCATCACCATCCACGGCACCGGCCAAGCGTCGCATCTTGGTCAGACCGTCGAGACCTCCTCGGCGACCCTCAACCTGCTCTCACTCCAGACGACAGGCTGCTCTGCCGAAGCCCGGACAGCGGCATTCGTCGGTGCGAATGGAGACGAGCTCGACGTGCTCTTCATCGACGGCCAGACCTGCATGACCAGTCCGACGTCCGGAGAGTCGCAGTATGTGTTCGCGATCACGGGTGGAACGGGCAGGTTCGTCGGAGCGCGTGGGAGTGGGACGGCGCGGGCCGGCTTCACCCTGGCGACATCGAGTAGCCCCGGCTCGTCGTTCACGACCCTCAGCGGTGCGATCTCATCGCCCGGCTCGCTACCCTGAACGTCGACTCCTCGCCCGGCCCTTCCGGCCCGCAGCGACCCAGAACGGCGGCCACGAACTCATCCATGTAGAGGCGACCTTCCGCGTGGCGGCGCAGGATGCGCCATACGGTGGCGGTGGAGGGGCCGGCGCCCAGGCGTTGCGCCAGGTGGTGGGCGATCGTGGCCGGTCCCGCGTCGTGGCCGGCCTCGAGCAGCTCGGCGCGCAGCTCGAGGATCGCCGTCTCGACCTCGGCCGTCGTCCGTCCGGGGCTCGAATGGGGTCGCCGGGACCGAGGCTCGAGCGCGTGGTACCCGCCCGCGTCGTAGCGGGCGAGGAGCTGGTACAGCCAGGCCCTCGAGATCCGAGCAGTCGCGCGATCTCGGTCGGGCTGCGGCCCTCGAGCACTACCGCGTCCACCAGGTAGCGCGCCAGCCCCATCACGACACCCTCCACTGAAGGCGTCCACGATGTCTTCAGACAGCTGTCCAGGGTCGTGGACCTGCTGTCTTCGAGACAGGCGGTCTTCGTGCTGTCCCACGAAGGCGGCCACGCATCCAGACCTGACGGCCACCGCCCAAGGAGAACGCGCATGTTGGCGCCCCTCGTCCATTCCCCTCGACCGTCACCGAAAGGGAACAGATTCGTGATTGGACGGCCCAAACTGTCCTGAAGGCAGGCTTCCGCGGCCCGAGCCAGAGGGTCGTTCGATCCAGCGCGACCTCGTGACCCGTGCCAGGCAAGGGGACCTGGATGCGTTCTCGGCGATGACGTCGGGCCGTACGAGTCGCCTGCTTCGTGTCGCCGCCTTCATCCTGCGCAACGACGAGATGGCGGAGGCCGCCGTCCAGGATGCCCACGGGCACCTCGCCGATCCGTGGGCTGGGTCGTCGAGCGTCACGGGTTCGGACGTCGTGCGGACGCTCGCGTCGAGACTGCGCCCGCGACCTGGGCTTGCGTGCCCCCTCATCCTGTGTTCGGACCCCCAGACATCTTCGCGAGACGGCGCTAGGGAGGGATGGCGATGGTGGACGGACAGTCGCAAGGGTCACGTGGCCGGCCGGTCAGACCCAGGTCGTCCTTGTGGGTTGCGGTCGTTGTGGTCGGGATCGTTGCCGGACTGACCGGCTCGTTGCTCACCGCGACCGTTATGCGCCCGAATGCCGGGGGGCTCACCGGATCGGACGGAACACAACCCGGCACGGCGACGAGCTCAGCGCCATCGACGCCCGCGGCGGCTGGTAGTAGCCAACCCGACGGCACGGTCAGCGGCAGCGATCTCGCACGCGCGGCCGATCGCGCCGGAGCCTCAGTGGTCCTCATCACCACGACGATCGTTAATCCCTACGATCCGAAGGGCCCGCCCTGGGAAGGCAACGGATCCGGGATCATCGTGGACTCGAGCGGATGGATCCTCACCAACCGACACGTCGTGTCGGGCGGCCGGGACATGATCGTCAGGCTTCGTGACGGACGCGAGGTGGGTGGCGCGACGAAGGGGATCGACACTCTGACCGACCTTGCCCTCGTGAAGATCAAGGCGACCGACCTGCATCCGATCGAGCTCGGGACGTCAGCGGACCTCAAGGTCGGTGACCAGGTGATCGCGATCGGGAACCCCGAGGGGGTCTTCACGGACACCGTATCGGCGGGAATTGTCTCGGCGCTCGGCCGGACGTTCCTCGACGACGAAGGCCAGTACCGCAATCTTATTCAAACGGACGCAGCGATCAACCCGGGCAACAGCGGAGGTCCGCTCGTGGGCCTCGACGGCCGTGCCGTCGGCATCAACACGCTCGGCACCGACGACCCGGGCATCGGTTTCGCGATCCCGATCGATCTTGCCCGCCCGATCGTTGACCAGGCGCTGGCCGGCAAGAAGCTTGCGCGCCCGTGGCTGGGCGTCCGGCACATTCCCGTCGATCGAGGCGTGCAGGAGACCGAGAAACTGACTGTCGATCATGGCGCCCTGCTCGCACCGCGTGAGGATGACAACGGCCATACTCGTCCGGCGGTCGATCCGAACAGCCCGGCTGCGGTTGCCGGGCTGCGGAAAGGGGATGTCATTGTCGGGATCGACGGACCAGGTGATCGACGGACAGCACCCACTGGACAACGTGCTGGTTCGGTTCGATCCGGGCGCCACCATCACGTTGACGATCATCCGCGCAGGAACTGAGCGCAAGATCGAGGTCACGCTTGGGACGCGGCCGGTGGAGCCCCCCGCTCCATGAGGGCGTCCGCACGACGACCCAGGTTGGCTAACCCCGTGCGCCGGACGGCCGGCATGCGGTGGTCGTCGCAGCACGCGCATGGCGCCTGCTCAGCTTCTCAGGGCCGTACGGAGGCCGCAAGGTTTGCCCCCAGGCCGTCATGGATATGGGCGAGCTGCCGGGGGGAACTGGGAGCCGTCGAACAGCGCTCGACCCCCGAGCGGCTCGCTCAACTGGACCGCCACGGGTAGGCCCCAGTAGTCGTAGAAGCCGCGTCCGCACTCTCGGTTCTGGTGGTAGGAGTCCTTGATGCGCATGGTGATCGCGACCGACCACGGCGTGTAAGTAATGTCGGGCGTCAGCCAGGAGCTGTCTGCGAACGGACCTGTGCTGTCGTCGTAGGGATGGCAGGCCGGCCACCAATCCGTCCTGAGGTAGACCGTGGTCGCCGCCTTCCCCTCGTCCAGGCTGTCCCAGCCGCGCGGGCCGCCGATGGAGTGGAGGTTCGCCAGCTGCCAGCCAATCGGGGTGCCTTTCGGGGCGAGAAGGAGCCAGGTCCCAGAGACGACGGCCGCCGTCAGCAGGACGATCCCGACGAGGAGGACACGAGGACGCCGGATTCGCGGCGCGGTCACCGGACGACTCCGGTTGGCCGCACCAGTCCACAGTCGGGCGTGATGCATAGATCCAGCCCCAGCTCGGCCATGCCCTCAGCCAATGGCGTGAACCCGAGCCATCCGCCAAAGCTGCGGCTCGTGACGCCGGCCGGGATGCCCCGAACCAGCACGGCCCCGCCCGAGTCCCCGACCCCGACCTGGATGTTCGCCGCGATCATGCACGGGAAGTACGAGGCGTCCGCATCCGGTGGCTTGAGGTTGTCGCCTTTCTCGGCCACGCTTCCGCTCCTGTACCACTCGCGCCCGTCGATCTCGACCGGGTCGCCGATCGCGATGTCGGGGCAGCCGAGCGGTCGCGTGTCCGGCGGGAGGACGCGGTAGCCGGCTGTGCCGAGGTCCACCAAGTTGAGGTGGCCCCACGGGATCCGGTCCGGGGCGACCGCGAGGTAGTTGATGTCGGACGCCGCGCAGGTGTGCCCGGGATACGGGCACGTAGCGTCGTGGGCGGCCGGCCCGAAGACGCCGCGGATCGTGGTGCCGTCCGGCTCATACGCCACGGTGCCCTCGGTCGTGCAATGGCCGGTCGAGGTGAGCACGATCGCCGTCCCGTGGCGGGCATAGAAGCCGCCCGCGCAGGCTCCCCAGAGCTGCTGGCCGGCAAGGACCGGTGGGTCGTAGACCGGGGTCGTGCGCCGCGGTTCCATCACTCGCATGAGCGCCAGGACACCAATCGCGAGGGTCAGGCCCACCAAGATGGCGACCAGGAGGCGGCAGGGGTGAACCCGCGCTCTAGCACCCGTCCTCGCCATCACCGTCACGGTCGACCTCGCTCGGCGGCGGGTCGAGGACGCGGACCCAGAGATCCGATCATCTGTGACGCTCCCCGATGGAACAACCCTTACCTTCGGCCGTGGCGAGTGCCCGTTCACAGGCGCTAAGCATCAGCGGACTCGGAGCCGGACCGAGGTCGTACGGGATCACCCATCCACGCCCACCGCCCTCCAAGTCATTCGGTGACAGCCGCGCGGTAGTGTGAGCCGGCTGGCGGGGGCACAAACAGATGCACCGTGCCACCAGATGCGAGCCGACGTCACAGGTCGGGCAGAGCCGGAGCTGATGCGAGAAGTAACCCGACAGGGCCATGTCTTTGGCTCGGCCGTCCGCGATCTGCCGGTCAGGGCAAGGCACCGGGCCGTCACGAGCACCGCCGACGTTGACTGGTTCCTCGCCTACACGTTCGCCGACCTGGGCGACGGGACCAACTGCTCGATCAGCATCTGGACGTCCGCCGAGGCAGCCGACACGGCGGCGGCCGCGGCGCGCACCTGGGTGGCGGCGAACGTCGCCGACCTCGGCCACCTGACCGACGACCGAACCGGTCGGCTGGGCTTTGTCGTCGGCGTTTGGTGCTCAGGCTGGGGTGGACCCAACTGTCGAGGTGTAGGGCATGGCCAAGCTGATCTATCTAACAAATGTGTCTCTCGACGGATACATCGAGGACGAACGCGGCGCCTTCGACATGGGCCCGCTCGACGACGACGTGTTCGCGTCGTACACCGACCTCCTGCGTTCCGTGGGCACGTTCCTCTACGGACGGCGCCTGTACGAAACGATGGCCGTTTGGGAAACTGACGCCGCCCTCGCCGCGCAGTCCGACCTCATGGCCGACTTCGCGACCGCCTGGCAAGCGGCGAACAAGGTCGTCTACGCCACAACCCTGGTCGCGGTGCCAACCGCAAGAACCCGGCTCGAACACCGCTTCGACCCTGCCTCGGTACGCGACATGAAGGACTCGGCTACAACTGACCTAACCGTGGGGGGCGCACACCTCGCGGCGCAGGCTTTCCAGGCCGGGGCTGGTTGACGAGTGCCAACTCTACGTCTGGCCCGTGATCATCGGTGGAGGCAAGCCCGCCCTGCCCAGTGGCGAGCGCATCGACCTGGAGCTCCTCGATGAGCGCCGATTCGGAAACGGCGTCGTGCATCTCCGATATCGCATCCGAAGCTGAGCTCCAATGAATGGCCGGACCGCAGGATCCACCTCGGATAGTCCGGTGGCGGGACCTGCCCGGGCGGGCACGATGCCCGCGTCGACCGGCTCAGCCCGGCGTTCGACGAGCCGGGACTCGCCCCCAACCCGCTCGAGCGCGCCTAGGCGATCTTGCGCCGGTAGGTGCGCATGGCGAAGACGTAGGCGACGACCAGGATGCCGACGCACCAGGCCAGGGCGACCCAGAGGTCGGTGCCAACCGGCTGTTGCGCGAACAGGTGCCGGATTGCGTTCACGATCGAGGTCACCGGCTGGTTCTCGGCGAAGGCGCGAACCGGTCCTGGCATGGTCTGGGTGGGCACGAAGGCCGAGCTGACGAACGGCAGGAAGATCAGCGGATAGGAGAACGCGCTGGCACCGTCCGGGGACGTCGCGGTCAGGCCGGGGATGACCGCCAGCCAGGTCAGCGCCAGGGTGACCAGGATCAGGATGCCGGCGACCGCCAGCCAGGCCTCGACGCCCGCCGATGAGCGGAAGCCCATGACGACGGCGACGACCATGACGACCACGATCGAGACGAGGTTGGCGACCAGCGAGGTCAGCACGTGCGCCCACAGCACGGACGAGCGTGCGATCGGCATGGACTGCAACCGCTCGAAGATGCCGCCCTTCATGTCCAGGAAGAGGCGGAACGCGGTGTAGGAGATGCCCGAGGCGATCGTGATCAGCAGGATCCCCGGTAGTAGGTACGTCACGTACGAATCGGACCCGGTGTTGATCGCCCCGCCGAAGACGTAGACGAACAGCAGCATGAACGCGATCGGCATGATCGTGGTCGTGATGATGGTGTCGAGGCTGCGGGTGATGTGGCGCAGCGATCGCACTGTCAGGACGGCGGTGTCGCCGAGGAAGTGGCTGGTCACTGGACGCTCCCTTCGCGGCCGACGATGGCGAGGAAGACGTCTTCGAGCGTCGGCTGCTTTTCGACGTATTCGACCTTGGCGGGCGGGAGCAGCTGCTTGAGCTCGGTGAGGGTACCGTTGGCGATGATCCGGCCCTCGTGCAGGATCGCGATCCGGTCGGCGAGCTGTTCGGCCTCGTCGAGATACTGGGTCGTGAGCAACACCGTCGTGCCGCGCCCGGCGAGCTCCTTGACGGCCTGCCACACCTCGATCCGCCCCTGAGGGTCGAGCCCGTTGGTCGGCTCGTCGAGGAAGATGACCGGTGGGTCCCCGATGAGGCTCATCGCGATGTCGAGACGGCGACGCATGCCACCGGAATAGGTCGAAACCCTTCGCGCGGCCGCCTCGGTCAGGCCGAAGCGCTCGAGCAGCTCACCCGCGATCCCGCCCGGGCTCGTGAGGTGCCGCAGTCGGGCGACCAGCATGAGGTTCTCCCGCCCGCTGAGGATCTCGTCGACGGCCGCGAACTGTCCGGTGAGACTGAACGACTCCCGGACGTTCGCCGCCTGTGTGGCGACGTCGAAGCCGTTGACGACGGTGGTCCCCGCGTCGGCCTTGAGCAGCGTGGACAGGATCCGGATAACCGTGGTCTTGCCCGCTCCGTTGGAGCCGAGCAGGGCAAAGATGCTGCCCCGCGCCACGTCGAAGTCGACACCGCGCAGGACCTGCAACTCTTTGTATGACTTCTTCAGGCCGTGCACGTGCACCGCGGGCCCTTGAACCTCGGTGGTTGTTGTCATCAGTCCTCTTCCCTGTTATCACCGTATGCATACGGCGTAGACTCTGCCCGCAGTGTAGGTATGCGGCGTATACTTGTCAAGCGATGAAGCAGGCGAACGCCACGCAGCAGGCGCACGCACCCGGACGGCCGGCGCTGACCCGCGAGGCCCTCGTGGCGCGCGCGCTCGAGATCGGCACCAGCGAGGGCCTCGAGGCTGTCAGCCTGCGACGCCTTGCCCAGGAGCTCGGGGTCACACCGATGGCCCTCTACCGCCACGTTCGAGACAAGCAGGACCTCATCAACGCGATGACCGAGGCCGTCCTCGACGGGATCGATCCCACCGTTGGCCTCGAATCAGGCATGACGTGGATCGAGCAGATGCGCCGGGCCCTGGACAACTACAAGCAGCAGCTCGACGCGCGTCCGCTCGCCCTGCCCCTCAGCATCGCGTACAACGGCCTCGGGCCACCGTCGTTCTGGAGGGTCCTCGAGCAGCTCCTGACGTTCCTGCTCGATGCAGGTTTTGGGCGGCGGGAGGCGATTGTCCTGATCCGGATGATCTCGAACCTCCTCGCCGGTTACCTGCTGCTACTCCAGCAGGGGGCACCGGACGCCATGCCGCGTGACGCCCACGAGCTCGACCTGCTGCGACGGCGCTTTGCGCTTGCCCAGCTGAGCCTGCCCCGCGCTGAGTTCCCGAACCTGGTCGAAAGCGCGGAGGTCACGGCCGAGGTCTGGCTGACCGACCCGAATGAGTGGTGGGGGGACACCGTCGATCTGATCGCCTTCGGCCTGGAGCGGATGCTCGAGCGCAGCCGCGACGCTGCACCGCCGCAGAAAGGCGGGTCGTAGGGCCGCTCTTCGTGGCCCGGCTGTGCGGCCGCCCAGGGCAGATGCAAGCCCCGGCTCGTCCCGTACAGTCGTCGGCCGATGCCGTAGCGAAGCGGGAGGAATGCCATGCGTCCTGCCTTCTCGAATGAAGCGCGCGCGGTGACCGAGCATGCGGTGGTCATCGCCGGCGCCGGCCCGACGGGCCTGATGCTGGCCGCCGAGCTGGCGTTGGCGGGCGTCGACGTCCGCGTGGTCGAGCGGCGCGCCAGCCAGGACGTCGTCGGCTCGCGCGCCGGAGGCCTGCACTCGCGCACGATCGAGCTCCTCGATCAACGCGGCATCGCTGATCGCTTCCTCTCGGCGGGAAGGGTCGCCCAGGTCGCGGGGTTCGCCTGGATCCGGTTGGACATGAGCGACCTTCCCTCTCGGCACCCGTACGGGCTCGCGCTGCGGCAGAACGAGATCGAGCGCATCCTCGCCGAATGGGTCGGCGAGCTCAGGGTGCCGATCGATCGGGGGCGCGAGGTGACCGGCTTCGCGCAAGACGACGCGGGCGTCGACGTGGCGCTGTCCGACGGCCGGTCGCTGCGGGCGGAGTACCTCGTCGGCTGCGACGGCGGACGAAGCCTGATCCGGAAGGCCGCCGGCATCGAGTTCCCGGGCTGGGATCCGACGACGAGTCATCCGATCGCCCAGGTCGAGATGACCGACGAGCCGGAACTTGGCCTGCGCCGCGACGCTCACGGGATCCATTCCCTGAGCCGGATGGAGGACGGGCGGACGGTGGGGGTCCTCGTGACCGAAGAGCGACTCGGCCGGACCGACGAGCCGACGCTGGCCGATCTCGGGGCGGCGCTGGTCGCCGCGTACGGGACCGATTTCGGGATCCACAACCCAACGTCGATCTCGAGGTTCACCGATGCCACCCGGCAGGCAGCGACCTACCGCAACGGACGGGTGCTGCTCGCAGGCGACGCCGCGCACGTGCATTACCCGGTCGGTGGTCAGGGTCTCCAGGTCGGTGTGCAAGATGCGGTGAATCTCGGCTGGAAGTTGGGCCAGGTCATCAAGGGGATCTCGCCGGAGCAGCTCCTCGATACGTACCAGGCCGAGCGCCATCCGGTCGCTGCCCGCGTCCTCTGCGCCACGATGGCGCAGGTCGCGCTGCTCCGGGCCGATGACCGGACCAACGCCTTGCGCGACACCGTGGACGAGCTCCTGTCCATGGACGAGCCGCGCAGACGGTTCGCCGCGACGATGTCGGGCCTGGACATCCGGTACGACATCGGCGAGGGACACCCGCTGCTCGGGCGGCGGATGCCCGATCTCGACCTGGGCGCGGCCGGCGGACCGCTCCGGCTCTTCACCCTGCTCCACGCTGCCCGGCCGGTGCTGCTCAACCTCGGTCCGCCCGGCGGCGTCGACATCGCTCCCTGGTCAGATCGCGTCCGGTCGATCGACGCCACGTACGCGGGCTCGTGGGAGCTGCCGGCAATCGGGCCGGTCACGGCTCCCAGCGCCGTGCTGCTGCGGCCGGACGGCTACGTGGCCTGGGTCGGAAACGGAAGCGAGGCCGGCCTCGCCGATGCGCTCGGCATGTGGTTTGGACCACGTGCTGCCGCCTAGCGCATGTGGCTTCGGGATCGTCGAGCTTCGGTACCGCCGGCCACGCTGAAGGGCCACGCGGATTTGCAACGGAATCGCGAGACGTGCGCGCCCTCTGGCCCGCCGACCGGTCGGCCGGCCGTCCACGCTAGGAGCATCCGCACCACGAGGAGTCACCGACGATGTGTCTGACCTGCGGTTGCATGGACGCCCACCTTGACATGGGCGAGGCCAATATCCGATACGAGGACATCAAGCGCGCGGCCGACGAGAACGGCCGGTCGGTCGCCGAGACGCTCGACATCATGGAGCGGACCGAGGCGAAAGACCGCGCGGAACACGTTCAGGAGTACGCGCAACCGGGCAAGTCGTAGGCTCACCCCGCGCGTTCGGCGGCCGTCAGCGCCTCCTCGTCCCGAACCGGCCGGAGCTCGAACACGCGTCGGCCGTCGGCTGCTTCGACCGGATCGTCGAGATCGACCCCGTCCGCGATCCGGATGAACGCGACGCCGCCCCGGATGGATCGCGCGAGGGGACCCAGCTTGTCGCGAAAGAACTGGATCCGCTGCGTCGCGTCAAGCTCGGTTGCGCTGACCTCCTCGGTCCGTCCCTGCGCGATGATCGTGGCACGACCGGACGCCCGGAGATTGCGAACCCACTGGACGTCGCCCCATGGCGCCCAGACCCAGCGACTGCCCGAGAGCTCGATGACAGCCAGGGGTGTCGTCCGCGGTAGACCGCTGTTCCGGCCGCGAATGGTCACGAGCCTGTTGAAGCCCAGCGGGACGCCGGCTCTGAGCAGGAGCTTGAGGACGGATCCGAAGAGCAGCACGTGCAGCGGGGCGGTCCTGCGTTGCGTGGCGGCTCGAGTCGCGCCGGTGGTCCGATCAATCATGTGCGTGGCTCCTTGATGGCAGTTCTTGTCTGGGTGCCACACAAGGGACCCACAGGTGGGCGCGGACGTGACCGGCGCGCCAGGTTTCGAACGCCTAGCCGGCGACGGTTCTGAGATCCAGCGCGTCGAGCCGGGCCGGGTCCGCGAGCACGTCGATGCGGACGATCCGGCCAGCTGTGACCGTCACCGCCAGGACCGCGAAGGGTGTCCCGTCAGGCAGCCACGCGACCCCGCCCGGAGTCCCGTTGACGAGGACCCGCGCCGCCGTCTCGGAGAAGCGACGGAAGGTCATCGCGCCCTCGGCAACGGCCTGCGCGCCACGACGCAGCGAGGTCAGTTCGGGACGCGCCGTACCACCATCGGAGCGCAGCACGACATCTGGATCGAGGACGGCCAGCAGGCGCTCGAAGTCGCCGGCACGCGCGGCGGCAAGGAAGGCATCGACAACGGCCCACTGACCGTCGAGGTCGACGTCGGGCACCGGCGTGCCCTGGACCCGGCGCCGCGCTCGGCTCGCGAGCTGGCGCGCGGCGGTCGGGGTCCGACCGACGATCCGCCCGATATCGTCGAACGGCACGGCGAAGACGTCGTGCAGCACGAACGCGACCCGCTCGGCGGGCGCCAGCGCGTCGAGGACGACGAGCATCGCCAGGCCGATCGAGTCGCCCAGGATGGCTTCCTGCTCCGGATCGAGTCCCGCCTCCCGGCTGACGATCGGATCCGGGACGTGCGTCTCCAGGGACGCCTCACGCCGCGTCGTACGCGAGCGGAGCATGTTGAGGCAGACCCGCCCGACGACCGTGGTCAACCAGGCCCGCAAGTTGTCGACATCGCTCGTGTCAGTGCGGCCGAAGCGGAGCCAGGCCTCCTGGACGGCGTCGTCCGCCTCAGAGGTTGAGCCGAGCATCCGGTAGGCGACGCCACGCAGGTGGGAACGATTCGCCTCGAAGCGCTCTGCCAGCCAATCCTCGTCGCGCACGATCAACGTCCCTTGGTTTGGAGGGGTCATGCCATTGACCCCCACGACAATGACCCCCCGACGGTGGTTCATGTGACCGACCACGGTCTTGGCGATGCTGACCGACGAGCCCGGCGCCGCGTCTCCCTAGCGCTTCCACGTCTGAGCGGCCGGGCCGATCGCCCACCGGCCGTCGCTATTTGGTCAAGGTCAGGACCCCGTATCGGCACAGGGGCCACAGGCTCGGCCAGCGCTTGAGGAGGCGGGTATCGATCCGCCGGAGCAACGCGAACTGGTGTCCGAAGCCGAATGCTCGCTCGAGCATGCTCAACAGTTGAATGCCGCGCAGATCGGCCACCGCGAATGGCCGGGTCCACGCCCGAATGTCGGATCGGCGCAGGGGGATGTCCGCGCCACGCTCGTGCTTGTACGGATACGGAACGTGGTCGCGGACGAACTTGACGAGCGGGTTGCTGCCCAGCGGTTCCGAGAACGCGGCCACGCCACCTGATACCAGCACTCGATGGAGCTCGGACGCGGCGGGCTCCGGGGCGAGATGATGGAGCACGGCTTTGCCGACAGCGTATTCGAGGACTCGCCGGCCATGCAGGTCACCAAGGTGCTCGGCCATGCCGACCATGAGCGGGTCCTTCGCGCAGTACCAGGCAAAGTCGGCCTCGGGTGGGAGGGGTTTGAACGAGCCGCTCTTCGGATCCCGCGCGTGACTGTCCCATTTCGCGCGTTCGGTGGTGAACCGGTCTGCCATCTCGGTCGAGCCTCGTCGAGCAAAGGTAGTCGGGCGACAGCCCGCTCAGTCGGATGCCTCGGCCGGGCCGCGATGTGGGGCTCGGCAGGCTGTCATGAGGAACAGCGAGTAGTGCCGCTCGTTCTTCGCGATCTGGTGGATGGTGGTAAATGCGATCTCGCTGAAGCCGGCGGCCGACGCTCGTCGCCGCAGGCGCTCCCGGTCGAAGCCGTGGTGGACGTCGGTCTCCGGATCGCTGTGGAAGCTTCCGTCCTCGGTGTCGAGATCGACGACCGCCAACCGGCCGCCTGGATCGAGGAGCTCGAACATGCCGTTGAGCGCCGCGTCCGTGTCGGGCACGTGGTGGAACGCCATCAGGCTGACGACCAGGTCGAAACGAGCCTCGGGCAGAGGATCGACCGTGAGCGCATAGCGCAGCGTGTGGACATTCGGTACGGCCTGGGCCACGATCCGCTCCTCGGCCACCGCCAGCATTCCGGCCGACGGATCCGCCAGGGTCACCGAGCCGACGTCGGTTCGGAGTGCCAGTCCCAGCAGGCCTGTTCCGGCGCCGATCTCGATGACCCGCATCTCCGGCCCCAGTGGAACGGCCGCGCGCAGCGCGTCCGCGACCGAGGCCGCCCGCGCCATGCGCTCAGGGCTGTCCCAGTCGCGAGCACGCTCATCGAAGCTGGCCATCTCGCCCTCATTGTGGACGGCCGCCCGATGGTGCGCATCGCCTCCGGCGCGACGATCTCGACGGGCGAGACCGCGCAAGCCGGGACGCCAACCGTCCACACCGCAAGGTCCTTGTCGCGCCCGGGGCCGGTCCGGGGACCGCGTCGGCGAGGGCATGGACGCGATCGTCCGACGGTGGCTGCGATGACCGGGGCTCGGGATGCAACTCGCGTCAATTCGATCTCACCCGACACGATCGGGCTCGTGCCGGGCGGGCGGCGTCCCGCCGTATCGGCCGGGGTCCGGACGAGATGAGCTTCAACCCGAACGCCAGGCTCGATCCGTCCCAGGTCGAGGACGTCCGCGGCGGCGGCCGCTTTGGCGGGTTCGGAGGCGGCGGCTCGCCGGTGATCGTCGGCGGCGGCGGCCTGGGCCTCGTCATCACGCTCGTTCTGCTCGTGCTCAACAGCGGCATCCTGGGCGGCTCGCCGTCGAGCGGCGTGTACGGCGCACCGGGTGGCGCCCAGAGCTCGTTGGGCCAGGACTGCAAGACGGGTGCCGACGCGAACGCCCGCGAGGACTGCCGGATCGTCGGGTTCGTCGACAGCGTCCAGGCGTACTGGGACAAGGCATTCGGCACCTCGGGGCCGACCTACGAGCCGGCCGACACGGTCCTGTTCACCGACCAGGTCGACACCGGCTGCGGGACGGCGACGACGCAGGTGGGCCCGTTCTACTGCCCGGCCGATCGCCACGTCTACCTGGACATCGGCTTCTTCGATGAGCTGCGAAACCAGCTCGGGGCCGAGGGTGGGCCGCTCGCCGAGGGCTACGTCGTGGCCCACGAGTACGGCCATCATGTGCAGGACCTGGAGGGCCTGCTCTCCTCCGGCGGCGGCCAGGGTGCCAACAGCCAGTCGGTTCGAACCGAGCTGCAGGCCGACTGTTACGCCGGCGTGTGGATGAGCCACGCCGCCGAGACCGGTCTCCTCCGGGCGCCGTCGCAGGCCCAGATCAGCGACGCGCTCGATGCGGCGGCGGCGGTCGGTGACGACCGACTCCAGCAGGAGTTCCAGGGCCGGGTGAACCCGGAATCATGGACGCACGGCTCGTCGGCCCAGCGCCAGCACTGGCTTTCGGTGGGCGTCCAGACGGGCGACCCTGGCGGTGCACGCCCTAGCTTCGACGCCATGCGGTGGCGACGACGGCGCCGGCGCCGACGTCAGGCGACCGCCAGGACGGCCTGACGCGCGTCGCCCGCCGCACCCAGCACGACCCGCAGCTGCATGCTGGCCAGCATCTGACGCATGCCCTCGCCCATGTGCTGGGCGACGACCGCCTCGACATGCTCGTCGAGCAGGAACCGGGCGATCCGGGCATGGTGCCCGCCCTCCGTGCCGGTGTCGTGGAGCGCGTCCCAGCCAACGTCGTGGGCTGCCCACTCGACGAGTCGGCCGTCGTCCACACGCCCGATCGCGACACGCCGTGCACGGCCGAAGCCCGGCTCAACGTCGCCGTCCGGCGTCACCGGCACGCACACGATCATGTTTGGGGTCCTCCATTCGCAATCTCGATCGGCAGGCACAGGTGGGCCGGAACGGCACGGCCGGGCCAATAAGCGTACTCGAAGGCTCCGTCCGGCTGGCGCAGGCACAAGAGGCCCTCCGGCCCTAGCCAGGACCCACACGGTTGCGATCCGATTCTGCTCGAGGCGTGCCCGAGAACGGAGGATGGACATGGCAACGACCCTGCAGCAGATCGAGGATTTCCTGGCACTCAAGCGCGTGGCGGTGGTGGGCGTGACGCGCGACCCGAAGGGCTTCGGCAACGTGCTCTGGCAGGAGTTCCGTCAGCGGCGGTACGAGGCCGTGCCGGTGAACCCGGCGGCGACAGAGATCGACGGCCAGCGCTGCTACGCCAGCGTGGGCGAGATCGATCCGCCGGTCGAGGGCGCGCTCATCATGACCAAGCCGGGCGTGGCCGAACAGGTCGTGGAGCAGTGCGCGGCGGCAGGCATCCATCACGTGTGGCTGTACGGCGGCATGGCCGGACCCGGCGCGGTGAGCCGGGCCGCGATCGACTACTGCGCGACCCACGACATCGACGTGGTGGCCGGTCAGTGTCCGTACATGTTCCTGGCCGACACCCCATTCGTGCACACGTTGCACGGCTTGGGCAAGAAGCTCACGGGGCGCTACCCGCGATGAGTCGCGCGGTCGTCGTATATCGCAGCGCCACGGGTACCACTCGGGCGCTGGCGGAGGCGATCGGTGCCCACCTCCGGGACCGCGGCCTCGAGACGCGCGTCACGTCGGTCGGTGAATGCGATCCCGCCTCACTCACGGACGTCGACGTCGTCCTCCTCGGCTGTTGGACGAGCGGCCTGTTCGTCGTCGGTCAGCATCCGGACGCACCGTGGCTCGCGTTCGTGCGGGATCTGCCCGTGCTCGACGGGCCGCGCGTCGGCCTGTTCACGACGTACAAGCTCGCGACGGGCTCCATGTTTGCGCGGATGCGCTGGGCCCTGGCCGGCAGGGTGGCGACGATCGGTCTGGAGCTCAAGTCGCGCAGCGGACGGTTGTCGAGCGCGAACCGGGCGGAGCTCGATCGGTTCGTGGGCGTGGCATGAGCACGTCCGGCGCGTCGCTGGTTGTCGGGCGGTGCGCTCCCGGCGCGGGACGACGTTCATGACCGGGGTTGTCGGGCTCCTACCCGAGGATCGACGATCCATCCCGGCCTCGCACCTCGACCTCGTCGAGTGCCCGCCCGTCGCGGCGCTGACGACGCTCATGCCGGACGGCGCACCACAGACGTCCGTGGTGTGGTGCGACTACGACGGCGAATACGTTCGGGTCAACACGATGCGCGGGTTCCGCAAGGAGCGAAACATGCGGCGCGATCCGCGCGTGACGCTGCTCTGCTATGACCCGCGCGACGGGCTGCGGTACCTCGAGGTGCGCGGCACGGTCGTGGACATGACCGAGGACGGTGCCATGGCCCACCTCGACCGCTTGACGTCGAAGTACGCGGGGCGACCGATGCGCTATTTCGGCGAGTGCGTTCCGGCCGAGCTCGAGGCGTCCGAGGTCCCGATCCTGTGCCGGATCCGACCGACGCGCGTCGTGGCGCTCGACGCGCGTGGAGACAGCGTGGGCCGCAGCGCCGCGGCGGCCTGCGACGCGGCCGGCTGCGAGGCGCGATGAGCGGCGCACCAGCGGCGGTAGCCGACGCCGCGATCCCGGTCTCGCACCTGGACCTGTTCAGTCGACCGATTGTGGGCGTGCTCACGACGCTGCTGCCCGAGGGACAGCCGCAGTCAAGCCTGGTTTGGGTCGACCACGACGGAGCATGCGCATGCGTGAACACGACCCTGGAGCGGCTGAAGGGCCGGAATCTCCTCGCCGACCCACGCCTCAGCCTGCTTGTGGTCGATCCCGACGACACGAGCCGGTTCGTGCAGGTCCGCGGCGAGGCGGAGCTCGTCACCGACGGCGCGATCCAGCATCTCGACCAGCTGACCCGGCGCTACACGCGCCATCCCGCGTACTACGGGCACGTCTACCCGGAGACGGAGCGGGGCCGCGAGACGCGGGTCATCTGCCAAATCCACGCCCGGCGCGTGACGCTCGACGCCATCCATCGCTGAGCGGGCGGCACGTTCGTCGGCGGCGCGAGCTCATCGTGCGCTCCTCGCCTCCGGCGTCACCATGAATGCGGCGCGACCGAGCAGCGCCACCGTCCACACAAAGCCGACGACCAGGAGCATGGCGCCGGCCTGGCCGACGGGGTCGAGACCGGCTGCCAGCCCGACCGAGATGCCAGCGGTTCCGATGTCGAGTAGCGCGACGCGCCACAACCCGGCCGCGCCCAGCATTGCGCGCTGCCGGGCATGTATGACCGGCGTTCCCGGCCCGACCGCAGGCACGAGGTGCGTCGCAGACGCGAGGATCGCGAGCCCTACCCAGCCGACGACGAGCGGCCCGAGCACGAGCCGCAGAGACCAGGCCCCGAGTGCGGTGCCGAGCGTCATCGCCCGTCCGGCCATGATCCCCATCCCGATCACGAACCACAGCACGGCCGAGACGAGGCCGCCAATGGCGAATGCGTGCCAGCCGTCATCGGTCGTCCAGCGCGCGCGCGCAGACCAGATGCGGACCGCATACGTCGCCAGCCCGAACGAGCCGGTCATCGCCATGAGCGCCCCGACCCGGACCAGCACGTCGGCGTCGACCCAGTATCCGAGGGCCACGAGCGGTGCGCCCGATCCGATCCCCGCGATCGTGATCCCGTGCGCTCCGATGGGCGGCGATCCGGGCGCCGACCACGGTCGGGAAGAAATGCAGCAGGGTGGTGGCAACGACGAGCGACACGAAGCCCACCAGATTCAGCCAGGCATGCGCGGGCTCGGCGCGTCCCCACAAGGCAACGATCGGCGGCCAACCCGCGAGGTACAGGGTCGCGCCGGTGGCTCCCACGCCGACCCAGCCCAAGGCCAGAAGGTACGAGCGCGTGACGAGGCCCCCGGCCGGGTCCGAGCGCGTGACGGAGCGGTGCAATCGTGGCGGCGCCAACGAACATGACCCCGACCATGAACAGGACACCACCTGTCACGGCGACGGCCGGGATGCCGGCCACCACGCCGAACGTGACGCCGAGGGCCGCCAGGGCGATCGCTGCCAGCGCTGACGCTCGAAGCCACGGATTGGCCGGCGGCGCGGCAGCGAAGGCCGCGACGAAGAACGGCATCACGCCCGCGATCGCGGAGCCGGCGCCACCCGCGAGCGCCAGGTGAAGCGGCAGCCACAAGCCCCGGCGCGCACCCGATGGCAGAGCGAGGGAAACGAGGGCGGCGGCCAGGAAGGCCACGGCGATCACGATGCCGGCGAGCGCCACCTCACGATCCGTGGACCGGTCGACCGGGACGCGTCCCGAGCGTGTCAAGGTGACCGTGGACACGATCTGAGCCTAGCGCGGACCGTCGAGCGCCGCCCGACGGGCGCCAGATCCGCAGCCGCTCTCGCTTGGCCGTCTCAGGTCCGGTCGATCTCGAGCTCGAGCGGTCGGCCCAGGATCGATCCCAAGCGCTCGACGTCGGTCCCGAGCTGGCGACGCGCCGGGCTGCCCGTCTCGGCGAACCACGACACGCGCGCGGTGTCGCCGTCGAGCGTCCAGGTGCCGCACACGGTTCCCCCGGCAACGACCACGGGCGCGATCCAGCCACTCTGCTTGCTGACGGCAGCCCGCCGACCGGGCGGGATGACGTGGGTATCGGCCGTGCCGGGCCCCAGGACGTACTGATCGAAGCCGCCCAGGAGCCGGACGGTCGTGGTGGGTCCGGTTCCGGCCAGCTTGTCGAGATGCTCGGCGAGGACGAACGCACGATCACCGTCGACGTCGACCTCGACCAGACGATCACGGAAGCCAGCGAACCAGGCATGGATTTCGGCGCTTGCCGAACCAGCCTCCGGCCAGCCAGCCGGCGAATGCCTCGACCGTGGTCGGGCCGTAGGCCCCGAAGTAGGTGGCCATTGCGAGTGGTGCTGCGGCCTCGACGTCCGGGATGCCCTGCCACTGTCGGCTCGCCGTGGTGGGATGGGTGAACGTCACGCGGCTGCCGCGGCTCTCGCCGAAGACGAGGTCGCCCTGCCACGCGAGCGGCTTGAGGAGCGTGCCCCAGCCCGATCGGAGTGGCGTCGAGAGGTGCTCGAGGCCGGGCCGGGCGACGATGGCCTCGATGAGCTCCTCGCGGCTGAGGGCGCGGCCGTCGAGGACCTCGCCGGGCCGCATCGCGCATGCGCTCGATCGTGTCGGGCGTCACGCCGAAGTAGCGCTGCCAGCTCGGGCGCTCCCACGACCGTCCGGACGCGACGATCGACAGCAGGGCCGCGCCCACGTCCGGGTCGAGCAGATGCAGGGTGCCGCGCATCGCCCAGGTCTTGATGAGCCGGCCGGCCGCCAGCGCCCGCGCTACCTCGCCGGGCTCGGACTCCTGCCGACGCAGCCGAACGGCGAGCTCGGCCGACGACGCGACCTGGGCCTGGACACCGCCCAGCCGCCGCACGACCGCCTCGACCGGCATGTGCCCGACCGGATCGAGCTGGTGGCGTTGCATTCGCCAGGCCAGTGCCTGTCGCCACGAAACGCGCACGCTCATCGCTGGAGGGTACGCGCGTGGTCACCCACACGGCGACCTGCCGCGGCCGGAGCTTGCTCATGCACCTGGCCCGCGCTCGCTCGCGCACCTGGCGGGCGCGCGCACGGCTTATGCACCTGGTGACTCTACGAGCCCTTCGATTGGTCGATCCATGCATGGGCCGGCTCAAGGGCCAGAGGACGATGCTGGATGAGTCGCGCGACGCATGGACCGGCGAACCGACCGTCCGTTGATCCGCTGGATGCATACGGGTAGACGCGGTGCCGGGCGGGGCCGGTGCCGGCGCGGGCCGTGCACGCGGGGGCGGTGCCCGCGCAGGGCGCGGTGCCGGCCGGACCCCGGCCCTCAGCGCCAGCCGTTCATCGCGATCACCGAGCCGATCGGGCCATTGCACGGCGGAACGGCATCCACGCCCGAGACGCCCGGTGCGGGCTCGAGCAGGATACGCCCGCCGTCCGACAGGACGAGCCCGATCGCGATCGGGAGCGTCGCCGCCTGGCCGCAGTAGTTCGACGCCTCGACATCGGTTGTCGCGAGCCGTCCCGGAGCCAGGAGGAAGTCCGTACCAGCCGTCGCGCGACTGCCGCTCGGCGCCGGACTCGTCTGCGCCGAGTCGATCAACGTACGACCGATGGCGTCGATGAGCTGCAACCGGGGTGCGGCGTCGAGCAGGCACGCGGCCGCGCCCGTCGTCGAGACCTCGATCGTCGCGATGCGGCTGCCGGCAGCCCCCTGCCAGCCCGTGATATGCCCGCCAAGGTTGTCCGCTGGGCAGCCTGCCGTCGCCGGCGACGTGGACGACGACGGGCTTGCGGCCGGCGACATGGGGGCCGATGCCGACGCGGATGGCAGCCCGGCCACTCCCAGGTCCGTTGGCACGAGACGTGACGCGACAAGCGCCACGACGACCGCCACAGCGACGAGCGCAGCCGCCGATGCCAGGCCGGACAAGGGGTTCAGCCAGCGCCAGCGGCGGCTCTCCGGACGCCTCTCGCTTGACTGCTCCGTGACCGCGGCCACACGAACGCGAAGCGCTTCGGGCACCTCGCCCGGATCGGCCTCGAGGAGCACCGACCGGAGATCCCGATCGAACCGCTCGTTGCTCATCGCTGGTCCTCCGTCGCGCGCTCCGCGGCGTCGTAGGCCGCTCGCAACGCTTCCAGGGCGTAATGGAGTCGTGACTTGACCGTGCCCTCGCGGGCCCCGGTCCGGGCCGCGATCTCGGCGATCGAGTAGCCCTCGACGTGATGCAGGACGACCACGATGCGGTGCTCGGGCTTGAGGGCCGACAGAGCCTGCCGGAGCGCGTCCCGCTCGGCGCGGCCGGCGGCCTCGTCGCCCCGAGCCAGCTCCGGGCCCGCGGCCAGATCGATCGCCCGTGGACCGGCCGTTCGCAGCCGTCGGCGACACTCGTTCACGACGATCCGGTCGAACCAGGCGTCAAAGCGGTCCCGGTCGCGCAGATCGTCGAACCTCGTCCAGGCCTGGAGCGCGGCGTCGTGGACGGCATCCTCCGCCGCGGCGGCGTCCCGTAGGATCGCGGTCGCGAGCCGATAGGCGCGCCCCAGCCGCTGGTCGGTCAGTCGCGCGAAGGTTTCACGCCGGGCGTGTTCGTCTGACGTCGCAGGTCGCCTCATCAGCCTGGCGCCGGAGCGCGCACGGACTCGCGTGCGCGCGGCGATCGCGTCGATCATGGCGGTGTCCCGGCTTCGACGTCAGGCGACGCCGTCTCATCGTTGGACGCCATCTCAGTAGATGAGGGCGACGACGTCGGCCCGGCCGGACCAGGCCTCACCCATCGTGCTCTCGGTGACCTGGATGAGATAGTCGCCGGTCGAGGGCAGGATGCCGTCGAAGATCCGCCCGCCGGGCTGGCCGACCGACTTTCCGCCCGGGAAGATGACGATGCCGCGGGTCGGGCCGGCGCCCTCCACGAGCGCCACCATCGCCTGACCGCTCCGGGCATGGACGACGAACCACAGCTCGCTGTGGATGCCGGTCAGGTTGCCGTGCGCCTGAGCGCTGTACGCACCCGACGCGAACGTCAGCCGGATCGGGCATGCCCGGGCGCCGGCAATGCAGCCGGCGGTGGTAGTCGTCGTCGGCGCGCCCTGTGACGATAGCGCGGCCGCGACCGACTGTGCCGAAGGCATCGATCCTGTTTGGTCGGTCGTGGACGCGGCGGCCGAACCGGCGCCGTTGCCGGCGGAGCCGGGGGCGTTGCCTGCCGAGCCCGCCGACGCGCCGCTGCCGGCGACCCCTCCCCCGACGCAGGCCGCCGTGGTGGCGGCCAGGCTGAGGGCGATCGCCGCGCCCATGAGGACGCGCAGTGCACTCGTTCGAATCATGTGTGGATCTCCCGCCTGCCGACCGGGCGGAGGAGGCGATCCGCGCCGCTCCTGCTCATCCCGACAGCCAACAGATGCAGCCGGCACGCGCGCGGTTCAAGAATCGGACTGCGACTGCGAGCACCCTGCAAGTTCCGTGCGCCGCGGCAGATTGGCCAGCAACCGCTGGTCCGATCAGCTGTCGTCAGGACCTGCAGGGAGGCAGCCCATGAACGACGACACGGAGCGACCCGCGACGGTCGCAGACGGGGACACGGACGCTTGCGCCGCCTCGCCCGAGCCGAGCCTCGCCGTTCGGCTCGACAAGAGCGCAACCGGAGCGCCGCCGACGAACCTCGGGCGGCCGGCAGGCAGTCCGCGGACCGAGCCGATCCCAGACGACCAGGAGACCGGGCTCACGGAGCGCATGCGCGAGGGAGCCGAGACCGCGCCACGCAGCGGACGCGTCGATGCACCCGGCGCCACGTACGGGCCCGACCCCGACCGTCGACGGATCGAGCGAGCGCCCGAGGGCGGACTGCCGGGCAGCCGTGGCGCGCAGATGGACACGCCGGGCGACCCGCGGCGCGATGCCGAGGCCTCCGACTCGGACTAGCATCGCTGCGCAGGTCGGCGCGCGGATTCGGCGCGAGGGTGGGCCGGATGCCGGCGGGGGCGAGCGCTCTGGACGCTCGCGGATGGCTACCGGGCGCGCGCCGCTCCGGCTATGCGCCCGGCGACTCTACGGGCCGTTGATTGGCCGTTTCATGCGCCAGGCGACTCAGGCGGCACACGCCAGCGGCCGGTTCATGCACGTGGTGCATGGGATGGCCAACCGGACGGTCCGTTCAGTCAGTGGGTGCCTGTCGGCCAGTGGGTGGTGCCAAACACGGCGTTCTTCACCGAGGCCCCCTGTCAGGCGCACGTCCCAGCGTCGCCCGACCGGCCACCGCGGGCCTCAGTCTCCGGCAACGCCCTCGAGACTGGTCGCGTCCTCGGCGTCCGCCGGCTCGCTCGGGCGGATGACCGTCACGAGCGTCTCGGCCGCTGCCTCGGTGAACGAGTCGAATTCGAACAGGGAGCCGTCCGCTCGCGGCATACGGAACCTGGATATCGCCACGCCGGCCTCGAGCAGGATCGGCAGGACGACCGAGACCTGCTCGGTCGTTCCGGGCGTCACGAGCTCCTGCCAGAAATGGCCGGCGATCGGTCGCCCGAACAGGCGGTCGGCCGCCTCGTTGGCGTCGAGGATGAGGCCCTGGGCGTCGTAATGGATGTGCGGCAGGTCGGGGTCGAGCCACCACCCGTCGGCCGCGCCGGTGACACCGGTCGCGTCGCGGAAGACGAGCCAGCGATCGTCGATCGCGTCGACCCGAGCGTGTGGATAGAGGCGTCGCAGTCGGAGAGCGAGACCGTCCGGCGTCGGCTCGGGCATGCGCTCGAGCAGGAGTCGGGCGTAGCCCGAGAAGGCGACATCCGATACGGGATGGCAGACGAGCTCGACCTGCACTGGCGCGACGACCGCGGCGGCGGGGACGGTCACGTCCTCGGCCAGGCGGGCGACGACGGTCAGCCTGCCGCGGCTATGGGCGGTGCGGAGATCCAGCGCGATCGGCTCCGCGCCGTGGGGCTGAATGAGGATCGTCGCCGCGAGCTCGTGGCCGTCGCGGATGATCTCGAACAAGGACTGGGCGTCCTCAGCCGAGCCATGCGGGACGAAATCGGAGAAATGCCACGTACCGAGGTCGTCGCCGCCCATGCCGAGCAGGCTCCGAGCGCCCGCATTCGCGTCGGTGATCCAACCATCGACGGACATGACGAGCCGGGGCAGGTCCTCCGCGGTCCACCATGGCGCTTCCTGGGGCAGCCACCGGCCGTCCCGATAGACGTACCAGCCGGGCGCCTCACCCGAGAGCTCGCGTTCCCGCACCAGAACGCGCGGATACAACCGTCGGAGGCGAGCCTCGAATTCGCTGGCGGCGCGTGGTCGGTGGCGGGCGGCGACCCGCTCAACGTGTCGTTGGAACGCGGTGTCGCTGGAGGGGATGGCGAACAGGCGGTGCTCGCCCGTCGACCGCGGGCTGCCGGGCCCGAAACCTGGTCGAGCAGTGGCACGTGTCACAAGCGTTGGACCCTCGGGGATTCGTCCGCCACGGACTGGAAGTACCATACGGAGGCGCTCGCGGTCGATCCCCTGCGGCCGCTTCGTTACGCATCTGCAAGCCCCTGGGCAAGAGAATGTCGAGGCCGTCCCACGCCGCGCATCGCGGTGCGTGGAGGAACCACGGCACCCTGCGCCGGACGTGGCCGGTTCGCGAGCAACGCCGTCTGCGCCACTCGGGCGATCCTGGCCTATAGTCCGGGCAATGCCCGGTCCTCGCCGACTGCCCGCGTTCGCGGCGATGAGCGCAGTGACGCTCGTGGTCGCGCACAACCTCGTGTTCCTGCTCGCGTACGGGTCGGCCTACGGGGTGGCACTGGCGCGGACCGGTCACGGTGCCACGTGGTCGAATGCCGTCGCGATCGTCGTGGGCGTGGCCGCTGTCCTGGCGGCGCTCGCCGCCGTTCAGCTTCGGCGGCTGGGACTGCTCGCCGGATCGTTGACCGGCCGCGCCGCCCCGTGGCGGTTCCGGCCACGCTCATTCGTCGTGCTCACGGTCGGGCTGTGGTTGCGGCTCCTCGGTGCCAGCAGCGCCCTGTTCATCGTCCAGGAGAACGTCGAGCGCCTGCAGGCTGATCGAGGCCTGCCCGGCCTGGGCGTCCTCGGGGCGACGACCGGGCCGCCCGCGGTGGTCATTCTGGCGTGCGTCGCGCTCGCGGTTGCCGCCGTGGGCGCCCTGTTCCGGTCGCGTCGCGACGTGCTGGTCGCCCGCATCGCGGCGGCGGTTCGGCGCCTGCTTCGCCGGAGCCGCCGGATCCTCCACGTTCGGCTGGTCGGCCGCACACCCGGACGGGAATCGACCATCGGTCGGGGTCGCGCGGTGCGCGCCCCGCCACTCCCCGCCGCCAGCTAGCGCCGCCTCGCGCTCCTCGGGCTCCGGCGATCACCGGCGCCTCCTTCGCGGACACGGGCGGCGGTCCGGCTACGGCCGGACACCCTTCGCTCAAACGCTGCGAGGCAGGAGATCGTCCATGCGCCCCAACGTCATCCGTCTGGCCCGGGCAACCGCCGCGGCCATCGTCCCGGCGATGCTCGTCGCGCTCGTCCAGCTGGCCGCGCCCGCCACGGTCGCCGCGCATGCCGTTGAGCATGCCGGGCCGTACATGCTCGAGATCGGCTGGCTGCACGAGCCCACATACGTCGGCGAGTCCAACGCGGTCCAGGTGACCGTGACCCAGAACGACAAGCCGGTTACCGACCTGACGACCGACGACCTCAAGGCCGTGGTCTCGACCGGGGGCCAGCAGACCGGCGAGCTCACGTTCGAGCCCGGCTTCGATCCCGAGGAGATGGCGGGTCCGCTCGGTGAGTACGACGCGGCCGTGGTCCCGACCGCACCCGGCGACTACACGTTCCATCTGACCGGGAGCATCCACGGCCAGGCCGTCGACGTGACGGTCAAGTCCGGGGACACCACGTTCAACACCGTCACCGGCACATCCGACATCGAATTTCCGACGAAGCTGCCGACGATGGCCGAGGTCGCCACCCGGCTCGATCGGATCGACATGCGGATCGCGGACCTGCAGGGATCGAACTCAGCGGCCGGCCCGACCGTGGCCGACGCGCTGGCCAAGACGAGCGACGCGCAATCGGCCGCCGACCGCGCGTTGCTGATCGGTGGCGGCATCGGGCTGGCCGGCATCGTGGTCGGCGCTGCCGGCGTCGTGCTCGCCATCCGCGCCCGGCGTCGCGTCACCGGCTAGGCGGTGCCTCGCTCGCTACGGCTGTGCGCCGTCGCGGTCGTATTCGGGCTGGCGATCGCGCTGCCCGGAGTCGCGATGGCGCACGCGCTGCTCCAGTCGTCCGATCCGGCCGCCGGCAGCACCGTCGCGAGCGCGCCGTCGATCATCACGCTGACGTTCGGCGAGGCGCCCGACCCGAAGCTGTCGTCGGTCCGTGTCCTCGACGCGACCGGCAAGAACGTGGCCAGCGGACCGGCCGCCGCGGTGCCGGGCCGTCCCGACCAGCTTCAGGTCGGGCTCGGGACCGTGCCCGAGGGTGTGTACACGGTGTCGTGGCGGACCGTATCCACCGTTGACGGGCACACGGTCATCGGCTCGTTCGCGTTCGGTGTCGGCGTGTCGCCTGGGCGGGCCGGCTCGGACAGCGGCGCGGTCGCCCCGACCAGCTCCTCGGCATCGCCGGCGGCGGATGTCAGCCGGTTCCTGCTGTATCTCGGGCTGATCGTGCTGCTCGGCGCAGGACTGGCGGGAACCGTGCTCCAGCGCCAGCCATCGCGCGCGATCGGCTGGCTCGCGATCGGCGGCTGGGCCGTCTCGGCGGCCGGGACGATCGGAGTCGTCACCGTCGAGGGGCTCGACGCCGGCGCCGACCTCGCCACGTTCCTGACTAGTGCGCTCGGCGGCGGGGTCGTAAGCCGGCTGCTCGTGTCGGCCGCGACCGGCGTGATCGTCGCGCTCCTGGCGGTCTCGGGTGGAGTCCGTCGACGCTGGCTGTTCGCGCTCGCCGGCGCGGCCGCCGCGGCCGGCATGTTGACCGACGTCGTCAACGGGCATGCCGCCGCGAGCGGCCCGACGCTCCTCCAGATCGGTCTCCAGTGGTTGCACGTCCTCGCCGTCGGCGTGTGGCTGGGCGGGCTCGTCGCGCTCCTGATCGGCCTCCGCGGCGCCCCGAGCGAGGACAAGGCGCTCGCCGCGCGGCGCTTCTCGCGCGTCGCCGGCTTCGCCCTCGTGGCCGTGGCCGCGACGGGACTCGTCCGCGCGATCCAGGAGATCGGCACCATCGACGGCCTGCTCACGACGGATTACGGGCGAGTGGTGATCGCGAAGAGCGCGCTCCTCGTGCTCGTGGGCGCGCTCGGCACGTTCAACCACTTTGTCAGCGTGCCGGCCGCGGTCCGCACGCTCCGACCGCTGCGTCGCGTCGGCCGAGTCGAGGTGACGGTCGGTGCGATCGCACTGCTCGCGACCGGTCTGCTCGTCAACCTCGTGCCGCCGGCGTCCGTCGCCGCCGCGCCGAGTACCCCAGCCGCGCAGCCGCTGACGGCGTCCGGTAACGACTTCGGCACGACCGTCCGCGTCCGCCTCGTGGTCAGCCCGGGCGCGGCCGGGATCAATCAGTTCACGCTGGCGGTCACCGACTACGACACGGGCGAACCGGTTTCCGCGGACGCGGTGTCGCTCCGATTCGAGCCCGCGTCGTCATCGGGCGTCGGCGGCTCGAGCCTGCCACTGGCAGCGAACGGCACGGGCACCTTCGGCGCGTCCGGCGGCAACCTGTCACTCGACGGGATCTGGAACGTGACCGCCGTCGTGGCCGCGCCGGCAGCCACGGTCGAGGTCCCGCTCGTGCTGGCCACGAACGTGCCCGGCGTCACGGTCGATGCCAACCCGGTGCCCGGCGCGCCGACGATCTTTATCGCGCATCTGGCCGGCGGGACGACGTTGCAGGTCTACCTCGATCCCGGCACGGCCGGACCCAACGAGCTCCATGCCACGTTCTTCGATTCGGCCGGCACGGAGCTGCGGGTGCAGACCGCGACATACCTCGTCGCGTCCGCAGGCGGACCGGCCGGCATCATCGTCCCGCGCCAGCTCGAGCCGGGCCATTTCGTCGCCGACCTGACCGCGGACGCGGGCAGCCTGGGCGCCGACATCGCCGGCCCGGCGCCCGACGGAACCATGCTCCACGCGCACGTCGACATTCCGGTGCAACCATGAGGACGCCATGACAGCCAATCGAATGCTGCGCCGACGAGCGCAGCGCCTCACGCTCGCGCTGATCGCGGCCGTGCTCGTGGGTGCTTGCTCGGGTAGCGGAGCCGCCTCGACGGGCACATCGCCCAATCCGGCACTGTCCGGGCCGGCAGGGTCGGGCAGCCGGCCGTCCTCGCCGGCCACGGTGTCGATCCTCAAGCCGACCTCCGGCGAGGTCGTGACGGGCACGAGCGTGCACGTCGTCCTGTCACTGACCGGCGCGACGATCGTGGCCGCGACGACGACGAACATCAGGCCCGACGAGGGCCACGTCCACCTGTACGTCGACAACGTGCTGGTGTCGATGAACTACCAGCTCGAGGAGGACCTGCCCGTCCATCCCGGAACGTACGTGCTCAAGGCCGAGTTCGTCGCAGCCGATCACGCCCCGTTCAGCCCCAGGGTCTGGTCGCCCGAAGTCTTCTTCACCGTCAAGTGACACCATCGCGGGCCGCCCTCGTGCTCGGCGCCGGGCTTGCCGTCACGGTCGCCGCTCAGATGCTCGGCCCCATCGCCGGCCCGCCGCTGTACGACGGCGTCGTCGTCCAGGAGCCGTACCGCTTCTTGAGCCCGTCGCCCGGGCAGGCCGGATCGCCGACCTCGGCGCAGGCAACGCCAGCGGTCACGGGCGGTGGCAGTCCGGCCGTCGTTGCCGCAACCGGCGAGAGCCCGCCGCAGGCCCAGCTGATCGGCGGCGCCGGCGCCTTCGTCGTGGGCGATGCCGCGACCGCGATCGACCTGTCCATCGAGCCGGTCCCGGCGCCGGCCGCCTCGTCCGGGCGGCCGTTGGTCGGCAACGTGTATCGCGTCGCGTTCGCCGATCAGGCCGGCACCCCGCTCGAGGTCGCCCCGAACAATCCGCTCACGCTCACGCTGCGGATGCCCGACGGGGTGTCGTCGGCGACGATCGCGCACTTCGCGAACGGTGCGTGGACCGAGCTCCCAACCCAATCGGCCGGGCAGGCGGGCATCCTCCTGACGAGCATTACCGAACCGGGCGACTACGCGTTGCTCGGCTCGGGCGGAGGCCTGTTTGGTCTCGACCCGGCATTGCTCATCGTCGTCGGAATGGCCGTGGTGCTGTCCGTCCTGGTCCTGGCCGTCGTCGCGCCACGGCGCGGCCGCAGTCGGCCATCTGGCTCATCCACCGAGCGCGCGGCCGGCGAACGCGGGGCCGGCGAGCGGCGCCGTTGTGACGGGCGGCGGCGGGACCGATCGCGATGATCGCTCGCCACTCGGATGCCGCCCAGCGCACCACACACGACCACAGCCCCGGAGCGTCCGCACGTCACGATGCAGGAGGCGCCATGTACATCGACCGTGTCCCGTCATTGATGTTCAGCCGCCGGCGCGTCGGGGGGTCCAGGCGTGCCGTGGCCCGCTCGATCGCGGCCCTCGTCGGCGTGGCCATGCTCGCGCTGGGCTGCGGCGGCGGATCGGGCCCGTCGCCATCGGCGACGCCGCTCACAAACGCGATCCGAATCGGCGCCGTCTTCCCGACCGCCGGCAACGCGGCAGGGCTGGCCGGCCAGGAGCTTGCCGGCGTCCAGATCGCGGCCGACATCGTCAACGCGGCGGGCGGCATCGGCGGGCGGCCGATCGCGCTCGACGTGCGCGATCTCGAATCTGGTCGGGACGCACCGGCCGTCATGGCCGGCCTCCGTGACGATGGCGCGAGTGCCGTCATCGGGGCCTACTCGTCGGACCTGTCCGTGGCGGCGAGCCAGGCCGCAAACGACGCTGGACTCGTGTACTGGGAGGCGGGCGCGGTCGCCGACCGCCTGACCGGGCGCGGTCTGCCGCTCGTGTTCCGGGTCGGCGCGAGTGGCGCCAACCTCGGATCCAACTCGGCCGCGTTCGCCGCGAGCCAGCTCGCGCCACGGCTGGATCGTGCGCCCGCGGAGCTGCGGACCGCGATCGTGGCCGCGAACGACGACTACGCCCGCTCGGTGGCCGACGCCGCGGCGTCGACCGCGGCGGCGCACGGTGTCCCGATCGTTGCCCGAGCGACGTACGACCTCAGCCTGCCGGACTGGCCGGCGGTCATGGACCAGCTCCGCGCCGCCCGGGCCGACGTCATCATCCTCGCGTCGCACATCCCCGATGGGGTCGCCTTCCGGCGCGCGATGCTCGCCGCCGGCGTTCACGCCGCGGCACTGATCGGATCGACGATGGCCGAGTGCGATCCCGACTTCGCCGGCGATCTCGGGCCGGACGCGGTCGGCGTCTTCGCCTCGGATCGGCCCATCGGCGGCTTTCAGCCCGGCGCCCTGGATCCCGTGGCCCGGGGACTGTACGAGCAGCTGGCGGTCGCCTGGTCCGTTCGCGCCGGCGTCAGCGGGGGGACGGGCGTCGGGGGCGGGATCGGCGGGATCGGCGGGATCGGCGGCGCCTCGAGCGGCGGGCTGTACGGGTCGCGAAGTCCTGTCGGACCGAGCGGCAGCCCGCTCACGACAACCGGCGCCGGCTACACGATCACCGGCCCGATCCTCGACGGCAGCGCGGCCGCAGGTCCGAGCGAGGAGGCGCTATCTGGGTTCTCGGCCGCGTGGGCACTGTTCCACGAGGTGCTGCCCGCGGCAGCTGCCACGGGCTCGCTCGATGCGACCTCGATCGCGGCGACGGCGCGGGCGGTCGACCTGCCCGCGGGCTCGCTCCCGAACGGCGCCGGGCTGCGCTTCTCGTCTGACTCGGCGACGCTCGGGCAGAACACACGCGCGGCGGCCGTGATCTGGCAGTGGCAGGCCGTCCGCTCCTACACGTTCGTGTGGCCGGCGACGTACCAGACCGGCGAGATCGCGTTCGTGCCCCTCTCGCGATGACGCTGGCCCGATGACGCTCGCCATCGAGGCGCCCGGGAGGGGTCGATCCGCGTCGATCGCGCCGTTTGCGGCGATGCTGGGCCTCGGCGCGGTCGTCGGCGCGCGCTGGTGGGCCACCGTCTCCGGCACGGCCAACGGGCTCGCGATCGGGTCGGCGTTCGGGCTCGGCCTGCTTGCGATCGCGCTCGGCCTCGGCCGCAACCCGCGAGGGCGACCGGGGCTCGACGACGATGGGCTCCCGAGCCCCTCAGCCGTTGCACGGATTCATTCCGGGTCGCGCCGCCTGACCGACGTGATGCGGGCAGGCGCGGTGGGCAGCCTGGGGGCCGCGGTCCTCATCGCCGTCGCCATCACCACGCGCCGGTCCGGGTTGCCGCCGCTGGCACAGGCCACCGCGTTCGGGCCGTGGGTCGCGGTAACGATCCTCGTGGCCGCCGCCGAGGAGCTCCTGCTGCGGGGCCGCCTGTTCGACGCCATCGCGCGGGTCGGCGGCCCGACGGCGGCGATCGCGATCACGACCGTGCTCTTCGCACTGATGCACGTGCCCCTCTACGGCTGGCACGTCGTACCCCTCGACCTGGGCGTGGGTCTGTGGCTGGCCGGTCTGCGACTGGCAACCGGTGGCGTCGTCGCGCCGGGCATCGCGCACGCGCTGGCCGACCTCGCGACGTGGTGGTTGTAGGTGCCCAGTCGACGCCTGACAGCGGGCGTGCTCGGCATCGGATTCCTCGTGCTCGTCGCGGCCCGGGTCGCCCTGCCCGAGGCGCCGCCGCTGTACGACGGCGTCATCCCGGTCGATCCCTACCTGTGGCTGAACCCGCCGCCCGGCCATCCGGGCGGCGCGCAGGGCGCCACCGCGACGATCGCGGTCAGCGGCGGCAAGAACGTGCTGACGGCCGTGGCGACGCCCGAGCTCGAGCCGCAGGCGCAGATCTTCGCCCAGCCGGGCGCGTTCACGCTCGGATCGGCCGCGCGCTCGATCCTCGTCTCGATTCAGCCGGTCCCCAACGAGGGCCAGCCCGCGGACGGGCACGTCGACGGCAACGTGTACCGCGTCCTCGTCACGGACCAGGACGGCAATCCCGTCACGGCGCCGGCGTCGGCCCGGGTGTCGGTGGTGCTTCGGGCGTCTGATCCGACGCTCGCCGAGGCCACGCTCGCGCGCTACGCGGACGGCGTCTGGCAGCCGTTGTCGACCGGCCCGGCGGGGTTCGGCGGCTCGTTCGTCGCCGTCGTGACCGAGTTCGGCGACTTCGCGGTCGTCGTCGCCGGCCCGGCGCCCACGAATTCGAACGTTCCGAGCGGTGGCCCGGCCACGTCGGCCTCGACGGGCGCCGATGGAAGCGGCCAGCCGCCGTCGCACGCGAGCGCACCGGCCATCGTGGAACCGCCCGCCGGCGGCGGGACGGACGCATTGTCCTCGCTCGGCGACACCCTGCTCCCGGCGGCCGCGATCGTGGGGCTCGTGGCGCTCGGTGCCGTGTGGCTCGTTCGCCGCGGTCGGCCCGGGTCCGGGCCCCGGAACCGCGGCTGGGGCTAGCCCGCTCGATCGGCCCGAGTCGATACAGTGTTGGTCGTGCAGCCCGACCCGCCCTCCACGCCCGAGAGATCCGCCGCGGCCGGTGGCGTCGATGCCGCGAGCCTGCGCCGGCCTCTCCGATGCGTCCCCGTGCCCAGCCGGCGGCGATGGGCCGGGAGTCGACTGGGCGGGCCGGGCGAATCGGTCGGGGAGCTGTGGCTGGCGGGCCCGGAGTCGATCGTCGAGTCGGGGCCCTATGCCCGCCTGCGCCTCGACGATCTCGCCCGACACGCCGGCGCCGCCTTCGTCGGCACGGCTGGCATGCGACTGCTCGGGCCGCGGTTCCCGCTCCTCGTCAAGCTCATCGACGCGGCCGACTGGCTGTCGCTCCAGGTCCACCCAGACGACTCTCTGGCGGCCGAGCTGCACGGCCCGTCCGCGCTGGGCAAGACCGAAGCGTGGCTCATCCTGGCTGCGGAACGAGGGGCGGAGCTGGTCACCGGACCTGCTCGGGGCTTGTCGGCGGACGAGTTGCGGCGCCGCATCGCGGACGGATCCGTGACCCGTGGGCAGTGCGAGGTCGCGCCCGCCCACCCAGGCGAGTCGCTGCTCATCCGGGCCGGCACGCTGCACGCGATCGGGGCCGGGGTGTTCGTGTACGAGATCGAGCAGCCTTCCGACCTGACCTTCCGTGTCTCGGACTGGGGCCGCCCCGCCGTCGCCGGTCGGTCGCTGCACATCACCGAAGCGCTCCGCGCGATCGATCCGGGGGCGCGCGCCGCGCTACTCGGCGACGGCTGGCGGATCGAGCCGAGCCGACTCGACGTCGCACAGTTCCGGCTCGAGATCGTGCCCGCCGGCGAGGCCGCGCCGCGCCGACCGGCCGGCCGCAGCCTCGAGGTCGTGACCGCGCTCGACGCTCCGCTTCGACTCGAGGGCGACAGCTGGTCCGAGCGCCTCGATCAGTTCGGCACCCTGATCGTGCCGGCGGCCGTGCCCGAGTACCGGCTCGAGACCGACGGCCGAGCGGCCATCGGCAGCGTCCCGTGAGCCGACTGCCCGGCTCGTGACCGGCGAAACCGACGTGGGCGCTCGGGCCCTCGGCCGCCCGACGAACGCCGCCGCGAGCCAGCGCCTCCTGAAGGTGCTGGCCGGCATCGTCGGCACCGAGCACGTTCTCGTCGAGCCCGGGTTGCGGGCGGGCTTCGAACGCGATTGGACCGGTCGCTTCGGTGGACCGGCCCTCGCCGTCGTGCGCCCGGCCGATGCGGGGCAGGTCGCGGCGGTGCTGACCGCGTGCGAGGCAGGCGGCCAGCCGGTCGTGCCCCAGGGTGGCAACACTGGGCTGGTCGGTGGGGGCGTGCCGCGTGGCGGCGAGGTGGTCCTGAGCCTCCGCCGCCTGGCCCGGATCGAGCCCGTCGACGCGGACGCAGGCGACCTCGTGGCCGGTGCCGGCGCCACGCTTTCGAGCGTGCACCGCGCCGCCGGCAGTGCCGGGCTCGCCTTCGGGGTCGACTTCGCCTCGCGCGACGCGGCGACCGTGGGCGGCATGATCGCGACCAACGCGGGCGGCATCCACGTGCTCGCCCACGGCCCGATGCGAGCGCAGCTGCTGGGCATCGAGGCGGTCCTCGCCGACGGCCGCGTCATCCGGCGACTGGCCGGTGTGCGCAAGGACAACACGGGCTACGACCTGGCCGGCCTGATCGCCGGCAGCGAGGGCACGCTCGCGGTGGTGACGGCCGCGCGACTTCGGCTCGTGGTCCGCCCCAGGCGCCTCGCGACGGCCTTCGTCGGGCTCGAGGACACGACCGCCGCCGTCGCGCTGGTCGCGGCCGTCCGCTTGGCCGGAATTCCCCTCGTGGCCGCCGAGATCATGTACGACGACGGCCTGGATCTTGTCCTCCGGCACACCGGCCTCGGCCCGCCGCTCGAGCGTCGCTGCCCCGTCTACGTGCTGCTCGAGTCGGCCGCCGACGACCCGCTGCCGGCCCTCGTCGACGCCCTCGACGCCGGCCCGCCGCTGCTGGCCGCGACCGCGGCCGACGATTCGGTCGGGCGGCAACGGCTGTGGCGCGTCCGGGAGGCCCACGCCGAGGCCGTCGCCGCCGAAGGCATCCCGCACAAGCTCGACGTCGCGGTCGCGCCAGCGGTCCTGGCCGAGTTCGAGGCTCGGGTCCGCGCCGGCGTGGCATCCGTCGCACCCGGCACACGAACGGTGATCTGGGGCCACATCGCCGACGGCAACCTGCATGTCAACGTGCTCGGGCCCGCGCCCGACGACACGCGCGTCGACGACGCGATCCTGGCGCTGGTCGTGGAGCTGGGTGGCGCGATCAGCGCGGAGCACGGCATCGGTGTGGCGAAGACGCGCTGGCTCGTCGCCGACCGGGGCGCCGAGGCGGTCGGCACGATGCGCGCCATCAAGACCGCGCTCGACCCGGCCGGCATCCTCAATCCGGGGGTGCTCTTGCCTGACACCTGAGCCGCGGAACGCGACGACGAGCGGGATGGCCGACGCTCAGGCGCGCGAGGCCTCGCTCGCAGCGGCACCCGGCGCCGCGATCCGGCGCCGCAAGAACGAGCGTTCGGCGGCATTCGCGGTCAGGTCGAGGGCTGCTTCATACGCCGACCGGGCCTCGTCGGCGCGACCCAGTCGACGCAGGAGGTCCGCGCGGGCCGCGTGGAAGTAGGCATACCCCTCGAGCTCGTGGCTGAGGCCGTCCATGTCGGCGAGGCCGCGCTCCGGGCCGTCCGCCATCGCCACCGCCGCGGCCCGGTTGAGCGCGACGATCGGCGATGGGCCGCGCGCCAGGAGGGCGTCATACAGGAGCACGATCTGGCGCCAGTCGGTGGCCGACGCCGTGGCCGCCTCGTCGTGCACGGCGGCGATGGCGGCCTGGATCTGGTACGAGCCGGGCCGGCCCATGCGCAGGGCGCGTTCGAGGAGCGCGCGACCCTCGAGGATCCGGGCGCCGTCCCAGCTCCGGCGGTCCTGATCGACGAGCAACACCAGCTCGCCGGCAGCGTCGACGCGGGCCTCGCGCCGAGCGTCGTGCAGCAGCATGAGCGCGAGGAGGCCCAGCGCCTCGGGCTCGTCGGGCATGAGCGAGGCCAGGACTCGAGCCAGCCGAATCGCCTCCGCGCACAGATCACCGCGCACGAGACGCTCGCCCGAGGACGCGTCGTAGCCCTCGTTGAACACGAGGTACAGGACGTGCACGACGCCCTCCAGCCGCTCCGGCAGGAGGTGGTCGGGCGGGACCCGGTACGGGATGCCCGCGTCGCGGATCTTGCGCTTGGCGCGCACGAGCCGTTGCGCGAGCGTGACCTCCGGAACGAGGAACGCCCGGGCGATCTCGGGCGTGGTCAGCCCACCCAGCGTTCGCAGCGTGAGCGCCACGCGGGCGTCCATCGAGAGTGCCGGGTGACAGCACGTGAAGATCAGGCGCAGGCGATCGTCGGCGATCGGGCTCATGTCGTCGCTCCCGTCGTCCGGGCCGGCGTCGAGGCCGCGCGGTCGGCCATCGGCCGCCAGCGACAGCTCCGCGCGGGCCTCGCGCGCCAGGATCGCTGCCTTCTCGTCATGGCGTTTGGCACGTCGCAGGCGATCGATGGCCCGATGCCGAGCCGTGGTCGTGATCCAGGCACCTGGGTTGTCGGGCAGTCCGTCCCGCGGCCAACGCTCGAGCGCGACGACGAACGCCTCCTGGACCGACTCCTCCGCCAGGTCGAAATCACCGAGGACCCGGATGAGCGTCGCGACAGCCCGTCCGGACTCCTCCCGGAACAGGCGGTCGACGGCCTCCCTGGCCGTTGCGCTCGACGACACGCGTTGGGTCGCGCCCGCGATCAGTCGGCCGCGGCGCCGGTCGCCGGGTCGCTCTCGGTCGTGCCCATCGACTGCTCCCAGACGGGCCGGATCTCGATCGAGCCCCGCTCGGCGCCGGGGATCCGAGCGGCGAGCTCGACCGCCTCGTCCAGGTCGGCGCACTCGAACAGGTAGAAGCCGCCGAGCTGCTCCTTGGTCTCGGCGAACGGTCCGTCGGTCACGAGCGTTCGACCCTCGCGGACCCGCACGGTCGTTGCCGTCGCGATCGATTGGAGGGCCTCGCCGGCGAGCATCACCCCGCGCTCGCGAACATCGCGTGTGAAGGCCGCGTAGGCCGCGGTCTGGGCCTGGATTGCCTCGGCCGGCAGTTCCACGTCCGGCGCTGGCTCGGTCTGGTAGATGAGGAGCAGGTAGCGCATCTCGACCTCCTGACGGGCGATCCGCATGACCGCCGCTCGGGAGCACGACGAACGGTGTCGGCCGGAATCGACGCCGAGGCGCCAATCATGGGCCCATTCGGTTCGGGGCGCGACGCGCAACGTCGACTCGCGGAGTCAGGGCGCGACTTCGGGCAGTGGGCGCTGTCCGTGATATGGGCCTGCAACTCGGCGGCCACTCCACATGTCGCGCCGGGACAGTGGTGGGCTTGATCCTGCTTGCATGACGAGCCAGGCCCGGAGCGCGAACATGACCATGAGGCCGAACCCGACGACGGACCGCGTCAATCTGTCCCGCATGCCCGAGCGGGAGCTTCGGCGGATCGAATTGGACGCGTCCCGGATCGCACTCAGCCTGCGCGGTGTGCGCCGGCTGTTCGAAGGCCTGGCAAACCAGGTTCGATCGGCCCGCGCCAGTGCCCGCCCCGGCACCGCCGACCAGGTCGAGCTCGAGCTCACCGACCTGCCGGTCGGCAACCCCATGGATGTCGTGCTCGATCAACGCGACGCCATGGCTCGCTCGGTGGAGCTGCGCGACGACCCCGAGCGTTCCGAGGCGGAGCGGCGTGTGTGGGCGATCGTGGTCGAACGGCTGGCGGTGGCACGACGACGAGCCAAGCGGGTGCTGGCCGACCGTCGCCGGCAGGACCCGTCCGAGGAGACATGGATGGATGCGCAATTCCAGGCGGCCGTCCTCGAACGGCGGGCGGGCACGGCCGCCATCGATCCAAGGGCGGCTAACGCTGCCGCCAACGGAGCCGCCAGTGGCGACGTGGCAACCCCGGCAGGACGGCCCGCTCCGTGGCAGCCGGCGCACGATCGCGTCGGCTCGGAGACGGGGCCCGGAACGACACCGATGGGACCCGCCGAGACGGAGCAGCTCGTGTCCGGTCCCGGGCTCGCCGGCGGCACGGGCGGCACGGGCGCGACGAACATCCCGGCCGACACGGGCGTACGGCCCGAAACGCCGCCCCTGGCAGCCAAGGACACCGACGAGCCGCCCGATGTGGCCGATCGTGGATAGCCCGTTCCGGACCCGGCGCGAACCGCGCCGCGACGCCGTCATGAGCCGGCTTCGCCGCTCACACCTGATCCCGTCGGTCGAGCTCGAGCGGGTGCTCCATGGCGGAGAGGCGCTATCGTCTTGGCATGGCGCGCAAAGCCGAGATCGTCGAGGCAGCCGGACGCGAGATCACCGTCTCGAATCCGGACAAGGTCTACTTTCCGCAAGCCGGCCACACCAAGCTCGATCTCGTCCGCTACTACCTCGCGGTCGCTGACGGCGCGCTGGCGGGCGTCCGCGGACGTCCCATGGCGCTCAAGCGCTTCGTCGACGGGGCGGCCGGCGAGGCCTTCTTCCAGAAGCGGGCGCCCGGGAATCTGCCCGACTGGATGCGGACCGCCGAGCTGACCTTCCCGTCGGGTCGAACGGCCGACGAGGTCGTCGTCGACGATGCGGCCGGCCTGGCCTGGGTCGTCAACCTGGGCTGCATCGATCTCAACCCGCATCCCGTTCGAGCCGAGGACCTCGAGCATCCCGACGAGCTGCGGGTCGACCTCGACCCCGTGCCGGGCGTGCCGTGGTCGCAGATCCGCGAGGTCGCGCTCGTGACGCGTGAGGCGCTCGAGGCGGTCGGGCTGGTGGGCTGGCCGAAGACATCGGGCTCGCGGGGCATCCACATCAACGTCCGCATCGAGCGCCGCTGGACGTACGGCCAGGCCCGCCGTGCTGCACTCGCGATCGCCCGCGACGTCGAGCGCCGCGCGCCCTCGATCGCCACATCGAAGTGGTGGAAGGAGGAGCGCCACGGGGTGTTTCTCGATTACAACCAGAACGCCAAGGACCGGACGGTGGCGTCTGCGTACTCGGTCAGGCCGTTGCCCGACGCGCGGGTATCGATGCCGCTCCGCTGGCAGGATGTGGCGGACGTCGAGGCGGAGGACTTCACGCTCGCGACGGTGCCCGCGATCTATGCGGCCCAGGGCGACGCGGGCGCCGGCATCGACGGCGCGGTGGGTTCGCTCGACGCGCTGCTCGAGCTGTCGGAGCGACACGAGGCCGAGGGCCTCGGCGATGCGCCGTGGCCGCCGAACTACGCGAAGCAGGCGGGCGAGCCGCCGCGCGTTCAGCCCTCACGCAAGCGTCGTGCCGACGCGGAGTACCAGGGTCGAGGCGTGGACGGCGGTCCGCCACCCGAGATCGCCACGGAACGCGCCGCGTCCGTCGCGGCCGGGGATCGCAACGCCGGCCTGCCGACGGACTGGGTCGGCACGCGTCCGACCCCGACCGGGCGTCGCCGATCGAGCATCCCGGTGATCGAGATCGCGCGGGCGGCATCGAAGCAGGAGGTGCTCGACGGATTCGAGCGCTGGAAGGGCCGTCACCCGGGGGCCGCCGGGCACCTCGAGCCCGCCGACGTCCTCGTCGACGGCATGCGCGGCCGGTCGTCGCTGTGGTACCGGCTGCGGGTCAACCTGATCCACGTACCGGAGGCCGATCGGCCCGCGCAGGAGCGGCTCGATCCTGACTACGACCCTTGGGCCGGCTACGAGTGGCCGGATCGCGGGGGCCAGCTCGAACGCGCGCCTCGAAAAGGACGCCCCAGCCCCTCCGAGTGACGCGTGCGGCGGCGTCCGGGGCCGCTGGCCTGCTCTCGGTCCCCCGGCGGCGACTACTCGCCCCCGAAGATGCGCGCGATCTCGAACGCGGGCGTCTCCTCGAGCTGGTCGTACCGGCAGGCCTCGGGCGGCTTGTCCGGCCGCCAGCGTCGGAACGTCGTCGCGTGCCGAAATCGATCGCCCTGGAGATGGTCGTACGCGACCTCGACGACCCGTTCGGCCCGAAGCGGCTCCCACGACAGGTCCTTGCCCCGGTTCCAGCGTGACGTCGCTCCGGGCATGCGCGTCCCGGACGCGCCGGCGGCGCCCATCTCCGCCCATTCGGCCCACTCGCGCCACGGGTGGTCCTCGAGCGCCCGCTTGCGGAGCGGCTCGAGGTCCGTGGCCAGCGCGGCTCGCCGGTCCCACGAGAACGACGACGTGATGCCCACGTGATGGAGCTTGCCCGCGCCATCGAACAGCCCGAGCAGCAGCGAGCCGACGTGGCTCCCGGGCCCGTTCTTGTGCCAGCGGAAGCCGGCCACCACGCAGTCGGCCGTGCGCTCGTGCTTGATCTTGAGCATCGCCCGCTTGCCGGGCTGGTACGCGGCCTCCAGACGCTTGGCGACGATGCCGTCCAGCCCCGCTCCCTCGAAGCGCTGGAACCAATCGGCCGCGAGCGCGCGGTCGATCGTCGCCGGCGTGAGGTGGACCGGCGGATCGGCCGAGCCGAGGAGCGACTCGAGGCGCGCCCGTCGCTCGCCCTGCGGTGTTCGACGCAAGTCCTCGTCATCGAGCGCGAGAAGATCCCAGGCCACGTACGAGGCGGGCGTCTGCGATGCCAGCATCCGGCACGCGTGACTCGGCCGGATGGATGCGCAGCAGGAGGGCGTCGAAGTCGAGCCGATCGCCGGTTGCGATGACGACCTCGCCGTCGAGCACGCAGCGCTCGGGCAGCGCGGCCCGCAGCGGCGCCGCGAGCTCGGGGAAATACCGATCGAGGGGCTTGAGGTCGCGCGATTGCGTGAACACCTCGTCGCCGTCCCGGAAGACCAGGGCCCGAAAACCGTCCCACTTGGGCTCGAACAGCCAGCCCTCGTCGGTCGGCAGGTCCGGCGTGGCTTTGGCCAGCATGGGCTCGACGGGCGGCTCGAACGGCAGGCGCATTCGGGCAGGATACGCGGGCCCGCGTCCAGGCCGCGCCGGAGTGGTCCAGGCTGTCGCTCGCGCCCAGTGCGTCGGTCGCCGGCACGCGGCCCGTCGGCACGCGGCCCGTCGGCACGAGGCGCCTCGGCCGGCCGACAACCCTCGGCCGGCCGACAACCCACGGCCCTCGGCACGAGGCCCTCGGCCGCCCGACAACCCAAGGCCGGCCGCGCGCCGACCCCGTTTGGCCGTCCTACCAGCCACGCATGTGCAACGGCCGACTCGGGTCCGGGACGGCCGGCCGCGCCGGCCCGCTTGGCCGTCCTACCAGGCAGCGATGTGGTAGGGCCGCGCTCGGGTGCCGGAAGGCCCGCCATAGCCTCGACGCCCGCGCTATCGCCTCTCGATCTGTCGTTGCACCAGTGGGCGATGTAGGACGGCCAAATCTGCGAGTGTCGAATGCGGCCAGGTGGGGTGCCTGCCGGCGGCACGGGGCGCCGCCACCCATGACGGACGTCGCGCCGGCCGGGCGAGCCCGCCGGCAGGCGGCCCGCGCCCCGCGCCGCCGGCAGGCAGTCGGGCCCGGTGCCGCCGGCAGGCGGCCCGGGCCCCGTCGTGGCACGATCACGGCATGGCGGAGCCAGCAAACGACACACCCAACCGGACCATGGCCGAGCGCTACGATGCCGCCGCCGACCGCTACGCCCGCTGGTGGGGCCCGGTCCTGGAGCAGACCGCGCTGCGGCTGCTCGACACCGTCGAGGCCCGGCTGACCAGGCCCCCGCAGATGTCCTCGACGTCGGAACCGGGATAGGGGTGCTGGCGATCGACGCCGTTCGGCGCTGGCCGACGGCGCGCGTCGTCGGCATCGACGGCTCGCGAGGCATGCTCGAGGTCGCCGCACGGCGCGCCACCGACCGGCTGTCGCCCGCGGATCGGGTTCGGCTCGAGCTCGAGGCCGCGCTCGCAGAACGCCTGCCGCACGAGGCCGCGTCGTTCGACCTGCTCGTGTCGTCGTTCGTGTACCAGCTGGTGCCCAATCGCTATCGGGCGCTGCTCGAGGCGCGCCGTGTCCTCCGGCCCGGAGGCATGCTGGCCTACGTCACGTGGCAGGACGACGAGGCCCGGTGCCTGCCCCAGGACGCGTTCGACGAGGCGGTGCTCGACACCCGCATCGAGGAGGACGAGGTGGCCGAGGAGGTCCGATCGGGCGACCTCCCGTCGGCCGCCGCCGCGGCCGCCCAGCTACGGCGCGCCGGTTTCCGAGCCGTCACGGCCACGACGGAGTGGCTCGACTACCGCTGGACGCGCGACAGCTACCTCGACTTCGTCGAGCAGTACGACGAGTGGGACCTGTTCAGCTCGATCGACGAGGCGACGCGGGCTCGCCTACGCCGGCACGCTCGGGCACGGTTCGCGCGGCTCAGGCCGACCGACTTCCGCTGGCGAACGCCGGTGATCGTCGCCGATCGCCCGCCGCCCTCCGGGCGGCTGAGCCGGGTCTAGCCCTCCGGCGCGGCCTCCGCCGACTGGCCGCCCTCGGCGGCCTCGCCCTCGCCAGCCGCGGCCGCGGCCTCCTCGCCCTCCTCGGCGGCGCGCGCCTCCGGGACCTCGACGCGCGGTCGCTCGACCTTGGCCACGAGCTCGTCGAGATCGTTGAGCAGCGTCACGTCCGAGGGCAGCGCGAGATCGCGCACGTGGATCGCCGCGTCGAAGTCGACCAGCGGCTCGATCGAGTACTGGACCGACTGCGGCAGGTGATCGGGCAGCGCACGCACGCGCACGGCCTCCATGACGTGCAGCAGGGTCCCGCCCTGAACCTCGATCGCCTCGGACACGCCGATCGGGACGAGCGGCACGTCCACGATCAGCTCCTGGGTCATACGGACCGCGAGCAGGTCGACATGGATCGGCCGCCGATGGAGCGGATGGATCTGGACGTTGTGGATCAGAACCGGACGACCGCTCGTGCCGTCGACGTCGAGGTCGATCAACGAGTTCGACGTCACATGGCGCCGGAGCATGTCGAACTCGTGGGCGTCGATCGAGAGATTCTCGGACGGAACGCCGTGCCCATAGACGACCGCCGGCAGCCGGCCGTCGCGTCGCAGGCGGGAGACGGCCTTGCCGGTCAGCTCGCGTGGCGCGGCCTTGAGGATTGGGCGGTCGGTCGGCATCTGACGAGTCCTCGGATGTGCTTCGATCGTAGCGCGCGCGGCAGCGTGTCGATGATGCTCGGTGCTGCGTCCGGCGCGCGGTGCGAGACCTGCGCTGGGCGCGCACAGCGCGACCCGTGCCTCGGCGCGGCACCACCCTACCATAGCGAGGCACGACCGCCGCCACGCGTGCACCGCGGACGCGGTGTACAGTCGCGCCGCCATGGCCGCAACCATTCTCATCGTCGAGGACGAATTCGCCGTCGCCCGCGGCATCCAGTACGCGCTCCAGCAGGAGGGCTACCAGGTCGCCGTCGCCAGGTCGGGCGAGGAGGGCCTCGAGTTCGCGACGAACCAGGCCCCGGACCTGGTCGTGCTCGACATCCGGCTGCCCGGCATGGATGGCTTCGACGTGCTGCGCCGCATGCGAGCGGCCGGGCTCAAGGCGCCAGTGCTCGTGCTCACCGCGCGCGACGATGAGGTCGACAAGGTGATCGGCCTCGAGCTCGGTGCGGACGACTACGTGACCAAGCCGTTCGGGCTGCGCGAGCTCATGAGCCGGATCAAGGCACTCCTGCGGCGGGCCTACGGCGATCTGGCCGACGCGGCGGGCGGGCGCATCATTCGCCATGGCGATCTGCTGATCGACCTCGAGCGGCGGCGCGTCCAGCGCGGCGAGCGGCGGATCAGCCTGACGCCGACCGAGTTCGAGATCCTTCGTCATCTGGCGGCCCGGCCGGGCCGGGTCTACACGCGGCCCGAGCTGCTCGAGCTGCTGCGCGACTACGAGGCGCTCGACCAGGACGACAAGACGATCAACGTCCACGTCAGCCACCTGCGGGACAAGATCGAGGACGATCCGTCCGCGCCGCGCTTCGTGATCACCGTTCGGGGAGTCGGCTACGCCTTCGCCGAGCGCTGACGGGTCGTCCTGGCGGTCCGGCCTCGTCGCACGTTTCGGGCCGTTCCTGCCTCATTCCCTCCAGGCCCGCTTCACGCTCGCGCTGGTCGGGATGACCGCGCTCGTCCTGGCCCTCGTCTCGGTCGTCGTCGTGAATCGCCTCGACGACTACTTCCGGGACCAGGTCAAGGCCGATCTGACCGGGCGCGCCGCCACGATCCGGCTTCTGGCGACGGGCCTCGTCGCGCAGGCCGTGGACCGCAGCGAGTCGCCGGTCGTGGCCCTTGACGGCACGCTCAACCCGGCCGTCGACTCGACGCTCAGCAGCTATGTCGCGACGCTCGCCCAGGTCGGCCAGGCCGACCTGACGCTCCAGATCGGCGCGGTCGACCAGAATACGAGCGGCACGTCGCTCGTCCCGTCCCCGGACGGCACCTTCTCGGCGGAGCTCCGGACGGAACCCGGCAAGGACCAGGCCCGGGACGCGCCGATCAGCTTCGATGAGACGGTGGCGGTGACCGCCCCGACCCGCTACGGCCTGCGCATCGCGCTCACGAACCCATACACGGTCCGGGTCGCGACCCTGACCACGATCACGACACTCCTGCTCGTCGTCGCGATCGTGGCGCTGGGCGTGGCCATCGTCGTCGCCGCGATCGTGGCCCGCCGCTTCGCCAGGCCCATCATCCGGCTCACCGAGGCGTCACGGTCGCTCGCCGAAGGGGACCTCACGAGCCGGGTCCCGTCGGAGCAGGCGACCGGCACGAGCAGCGAGACCGCGGCGCTGTCCCGGCAATTCAACCTCATGGCCGATCGGCTCGAGGACAGCGTCGCCATCATCCGCCGGGATCGTGACCGCAGTCGGGACTTCCTGGCCGACGTCTCGCACGAGCTACGCACGCCGATCGCGGCGATGCGAACCTTCGTCGAGCTGCTCCAGGGTCCCGCCGGCAGCGACGAGGCCGCGCGCCAGGAGTTCCTCGAATCGTCGGCACAGCAGCTCGAGCGTCTGGACTGGCTGGCTCAGAACCTGCTCGAGCTCTCCAAGCTCGACTCGGGGCTGGTCCTGCTCGATCTGCGCCCGGAGGATCTCCGCGCGTCCGTCGAATCGGCCGTCGAGCAGGCCGCGCCGACCGCCGAGCGCCGCGGCCTGCGGCTCGAGATGGACCTGCCCGACGCACCGCTCCGCATCCGCCACGACCCGCAGCGCATCGGACAGGTGGTCTCGAACCTGGTCGGCAACGCGCTCAAGTTCACGGCCCGGAACGGCGTCGTGCGCGTCCGTCTCCGCCCGCAGCCGAACGGCGCCGAGATCGAAGTGAGCGACACGGGCGTCGGCATCGACGCGAACGAGCTGCCCCGGATCTTCGAGCGCTTCTATCGGGGCTCGCGCTCCAGCGAGGCGCGCAGCAGCGGTTCGGGCCTCGGCCTGGCGATCGTCAAGTCGATCGTGGACATGCACGCCGGCCGGATCGCCGTCGAAACGCGACCCGGTCACGGCAGCACGTTCACCGTGATCCTGCCCCACGATCCGCGCTCGCCGGCTCCAGCCGAGGGCGAGGCGAGTGCCGATGCGGCAACCGTGCCGGCGCGCGCGCCGAGCGTCGGGCAGGGCCATGTCACGAATTCTTCACCGACCGAGGCGGCACACCTGAACCATGGTGCGTCACAGTGATGACCTGCGACGGCGCTGCCCGACCGGGGAGCATCGAAGGACCCGTCAATCGCGCGAGCACGAGCTACCTGAATGACCGACGATCCGTTCCGGCCGCGTCCCACCGGCGATAGCCCGACCGAGCCATACCAGCCGCCGTTCCAGACCAGCGAGCCGGCACCGGCCCCGTCCGATCCGGCGCCTCGGGGTCTCGACGGCCCGGGTGATGGAGCGTCCGGCGCGCGCCAGACGCCGGCCACGAGCGGTGCCTCGCCGAACCCGTCAGCAGGACCCGCGGCGCCCGACTACCTGAGCCAGCGCTACTCGCCGCAGCCGGACTCGCGGCCGGGCTGGGCCGCACCGAGCGATCCCGTCGCGGCCGCGCGGACCACGCCCGAGTCGTGGTTCGAGCCCAGTGACCCGACCGCGACCACGCCAGTGGCGAATCGGCCGGCTCGGGCCGCGAGCTCGCTCGGCGCGATCCTCGCGGCGTGTCTCGTGTCGGCCGTCCTCGCCTCCGGTGGCACGTACCTCGCCCTCAACGCATCGGGCGCGCTCGACCGGCCCGTGGCGGCGGCCAGCACCCCGCCGGCCGGCCAGCAGGCGACGACGACGACGCCCGTCACGATCGACGAATCGTCCGCGATCGTGAGCGTCGCGGCAAAGGTCAATCCGGCCGTGGTGCGCATCACCTCGATCGAGAATGCCGATCAGATCGATCCGTTCTCCCAGCCCACGACGGGCGTGGGCTCGGGTGTCATCTTCGACGCCAGCGGCTGGATTCTCACCAATCGCCACGTCGTGTCGGGCTCCAGCAACATCACCGTCGAGCTCAGCGACGGCCGCCACTTCACGGGCCAGACGTACGGCATCGACACCCTGACCGACCTGGCGATCGTGAAGGTCGATGCCACCGATCTGCCGACGGCGCCGTTCGGCGACTCGGACGAGCTCAAGATCGGGCAGCTCGTGATCGCCATCGGCAATCCGTTGGGTGAGTTCCAGAACAGCGTCACGAGCGGGATCGTGTCGGCGACCGGTCGCTCGATCCAGGTCGAGGGCGGCCGCCTGAACAACCTCATCCAGACCGACGCGGCCATCAACCAGGGCAACAGCGGCGGACCCCTGCTCGATGCCGCGGGCAACATCATCGGCATCAACACCGCCATCGCCTCGAGTGCCAACGGCATCGGCTTCGCGATCCCGAGCAACATCGCACGGCCGATCACGATCGAGGCGTTGGCCGGGAAGCAGCTCGCGCGGCCGTACATCGGCGTCAGCTATCTGCCCATCGACGTGGCCGTGACGGAGCAGTACAACCTGCCCGTCTCGAGCGGCGCCTACATCCACGCCGATGCTCAGAACGGCGGCTCGCAGTCGGCGGTGAAGGCCGGCAGCCCGGCCGACAAGGCGGGCCTCAAGGACGACGACATCATCGTGAGCGTCAACGGCGTCAAGCTCGACGCCAGCCATCAGCTCGACGCGGTGATCAGCCAGTTCTCGCCGGGCGACAGCGTCACGCTCGAGGTGCTGCGCGCAGGCAAGACCGTGCAGCTGTCGGTGACCCTCGGGACGCGACCGGCCGGGCTGTAGCGGACAGCGGGTCGGGTCAACCCGGCCGGCGATCAGACGGGCCGTTGTGTCGGCTACGCCAGATCTCGACGCCCGCGTAGTCGATCGGCCCGTCGAGTCGGACCTCGGGCTTCCGGACGCGGATGCCGACCTCGGTCACCGCGAACTCGACCAGGAGCTCGTGCGCAATCGCCTCCGCGAGCGTCTCGAGCAAGCGGAACGAGGTTGACTCGACGATCTGTCGGACGGTGCGGTACACGGCCGAGTAATCCACGGTCCGGGCGATGTCATCGTCCACGGCGGCGGCCTGCAGACCGAGCACGAGCTCGACGTCGATCCCGAACGGCTGATCGTTGAGCTGCTCGTGCGGGTGCACGCCATGACGGCCGCGGACGACCATGTTCGACAGGACGATCCGATCGGTCAGCCTGGCGCTCCTTCATCGAAGTCGAAGCCGCGCACGATCGCGTCGGTCATGCGTGCGACGCGGACGTTGGCCTGCACATCATGCACACGCACGACGTCCACGCCGGCGGCGATCGCATGGGCTGTCGTCGCGAGGGTCGCCTCGAGGCGCTCGCCTGCGGGCAGGTCGAGCACCTTGCCGAGCGTCGACTTGCGCGACGTGCCGAGCAGGATCGGCTGGCCGAGGCTGGTCAGGGCACCGAGACCGCGCAGCAGCGCGAGGTTGTGAGCGGGCGTCTTGCCGAAGCCGAAGCCCGGATCGACGAGCACGTCGTCGCGCGGGACACCGGCCGCCAACGCGCGCTCGAGGCCGGCCTCCAGCTCGGCCAGGATCTCGGCCAGGAGGTTCGTGTAGCGGGCCTCGGCGCGATTGTGCATGAGCACGATCGGCACGCCGTGATCGGCTGCGACGCGCGCCAGGGCCGAGTCCGACGAAACGCCCCACACGTCGTTGATCAGGTCCGCGCCCGCGACGAGCGCGGCCTCGGCCACGGCGGGCTTGACCGTGTCGATGCTGATCGGGACGTCGGGCAGGGCCGCGCGCAGGGCCGCGACGACCGGGACCACGCGCGCCAGTTCCTCTTCGACGCTCACGATCGTGTGCCCGGGCCGCGACAATTCGCCGCCGACGTCGAGCAGGTCGGCACCCTCGGCGACCATCGCCCGGCCGCGGGCGACCGCCGCCACGATGCCCGAGCCGCCAGGTCCGGCGGACCCGCCCGGCAGGAGGCCGTCACCCGAGAACGAGTCGGGGGTCACGTTGAGGATGCCCATCACGTACGTTCGGGCGCCCCAGCGGAAGACCCGAGGACCGATCCGCGTGGCGCCGGGCGCTCTCGGCAGGCCGCTCGATCCGCCCTCCGGCGGCGCGAACGACGGTGTCGCGCCACCGCCAGCGCCGGGGCGCCCGGGCACGACGCCGAGCTGGGCGGGGATGCGCCTGGATTTCGGGCCGGCGCGCTGACCTGGCCCGGGCTCGGACTGGCCGGGCCGCGCGTGGCGCCGTGATCCGCTCATCGGTCCGCCGTCGGATCGCGCAGGTCGGGATCGTCGACGAGCCGCGCGCGCACATACCCGACGAGGTACAGCGAGCCGGCGACGAGGAGCGGGCCTTTGGCCTCCTCGAGCGCGGCGTCGAGCGCGGCGTTCGCGTCGGGCATCGCGCGCACCCTGGCTTCGGACCGGACCAGGGACCAGGCCGCGGCCAACGCGTCGGCGGCCAGCGAGCGGGCGCTGACCTCGGTCGTGAACACGTGCGCGCCGCGGAGCGCCCGGGCAGACCCAAGGGCCGCCACGATGCCGGGCACGTCCTTGTCCGCCATGGTCGCCGTGAGCACGGTGAAGGGCGGCGGCGAGGCGTCCGAGCCGCCCGTCAGGAACGGCCGCAGATCGTCGACGGAGCCGGCCAGCGTGGCCGCGCCGGCAGGGTTGTGTGCGCCGTCGAGCAGGACGTCGATCGTGCCCTGGCTGCCGGTTGCGGCCACGAGCTCGAGGCGCCCCGGCCAGCGCGCGGCGGCGAACCCGGCACGGCGCGACGCCGCGTCCGCCCGTGCGATGCCCGCGGCCTCGAGTGCGTCGAGGACAGCCATGGCGACAGCGGCGTTCGCGGCCTGGTGCCGGCCGCGCAGGCCGATCCGGGTCTCGCCCAGGCCCTCGAGCCGGACGTCGAGGCCGTCGCGATCCCAACCGAGCACCGGCGCCGGCGGCGCGACCACGAGCGGTGCCCCGACCCGCCGGGCACGCCGCCTGACCACCGCCAGGGCCTCGTCCTCGGCGCCGGTGACCGCCCGGTCGCCGCGCATGATGATGGCCGCCTTTTCGCGCGCGATCTCGGGCACGGTCGAGCCGAGCCGGTCGGTGTGATCCAGGCTGACGTTCGTGACGACGGCGACTCCGCCGTCCCAGGCATGCGTCGCGTCGAGGCGACCCCCGAGCCCGACCTCGACCAGCGCGACGTCGAGCGCCTGCTCGGCGAAGTGCCGGAACACGACCGCGGTAAGCAGCTCGAACTCGGTCGGCTGTCCAAGACGCCGGGCTACGCGGTCCGCCACCGGTCCGATGGCGTCGACGTGCCGCGCGAAGTCCGTCCCGGCGATGGGCCGGCCGTCGACGACGATCCGCTCCCGGTACGAGACCAGATGCGGCTTCGGTGTCTCGCCGACCCGCAGCCCAGCCGCCCGCAAGGCGGCCCCCGCCAGCGCGATGACGCTGCCCTTGCCGTTCGTGCCCGCGACCAGCGCGCCGTGGACGCTGCGCTCTGGATGGCCGAGCGCGGCCAACATCGCGGTCGTGCGGCCGAGCCCGAGCCGGACGCCGAAGCGGCCCCGCTCGGTGATGGCGGCCAGTGCCTCGCGGTAGGTCAAGCCGCCGGCGCCGGGCTCCAGGGCGATCACGCGATCCCGCTCCAGACTGCCGGGTCCGTCGAGCGTCGCCGGGTCATTCGCGGGTCAGCTCGTCCTCGTAGAACACGCACTGGTTGAACCGCGGCGACAGGCACACGTCGCTCACGTAGCCCTGCTCGAGGTGCACGCCTCCGCGGAGCTGGCAACGGCTGATGTTTTGTTCCTGGCGGATGAGGGCCTTGAGCAGATGCGGAGCCTGGATCGGAATCGCTCCACGACTGCCGCTCATGTAGAAATGCGGGCAGACATTGCGGCGCAGGTTCGGCAGGCCGAATCCGCTGGGTATGGTGTTCGACCCTGGACCGTACCGACTGTCGGGCCGGACGGCGGTCGCCGCCGGAACGCGGGCGATCGGCCCGACGCCGAACGAGGGACGCCCGGGCGAGCCCGTCGTTCGTTCGGGCTTCGGCCCACGACCCTGCAAACCCGTTCTCCCTCCACAGGGCGCAGGCACACGCCTGCGCGCTCGACTGGCCCAGAGTACAACGCACCGACGCCACCCGCCCCGATCCGCCGACGAGTCGAGGCGATCGTGCTGCCGCGACGCACCAACCGAACGCGGCCCGAGCCCGCCTCCCCGGACCGTGCCGTTCGAGCCGGCTGGCAACGTGCGACAATCCCGGCCGATGGGGACTCGGAACGTCGGACGCGCACACGTTCGGCCCCGGCCACCGTCGAGCGGGCGCCCGGCGCCGGCGAAGGTCCGAGCGCGCGCACCGGCCGAGGGTCGCCTGGCCAGGCATCGACCGATCGAGCGCAGCCGTGGCCTGCCGCTCGCGGCCCAGCTCATGCTCGTCCTGTCCGTGATCGTCCTCGGTGCTGCGGTCCTGGCGGCCGCGACCGGCGGTCTGGGCAAGGTCGTCGCCGGTCTCGGATCGGCGGTCGACGGCGCGATCACGCGGATCACCGCGACGGCGACGCCGGCCCCGACCGAGCAACCGCTACTCGGCGTGCCGACCCTCACCGCCCCGGCCGAGGCGTACACGAACCAGACGACGGTCGATCTGGCCGGCACCGTGCCGCGCGCCGCGATCGGGCAGGCCGACGTCCACCTGCGACTGTACGTCGCCCTCGGCGATCAGGCCCCCGCGCCGGTCAAGGAGATCCCGGTGCCGACGACGAGCCAGTTCACGATCCCCGGCGTCGAGCTCACGAATGGCACGAACGACTTCAGCGTGTCGCTCGTATGGCCCGGCGGCGAGAGCGAGCCGTCGGCGGCGGTGACCTACGTCCTCGACGCGTCGGCGCCGCGGATCACGATCACGTCGCCCAAGAACGGCACGACGATCAACCGTTCGTCGGTCGTCGTCAGCGGCAAGACGCAGGGCCGCAGCAGCATCGTCGCTCACAACACCACGGGGGACACGACCGCGACGAGCCAGGCCGCGGCCGATGGCACGTTCAGCGTCACCGTGTCCCTCGGGGCCGGGCTGAACGCCATCGCAGATCGACGCCACGGACCCGGCCGGCAACCCCGGTCAGGCGACCCTCTCGATTCGTCGCGGCGCGGGCAAGCTGACCGCCGATCTCACGGCGTCGAGCTACCGGTTCAGCGCCAGGTCTCTGCCGAAGGCGATCACGCTCACGGTGGTCGTGACCGATCCGGACGGCAAGCCGCTGTCCGGGGCGGCGGTCACGTTCACCCTGCCGATCCCGGGCTTCGAGCCCGTCAGCCACGACGACGTGACCGACGCGAACGGCGTCGCCACGTTCCGGACCACGATTCAGAAAGGCGCGACCCCGAACCTGTCCGGTCGGGCGACGGTCGTGGTGACGAGCACGGAATTCGGCCAGGCTCTCGACAGCAAGACGATCACGATCATCAAGTAGGTCGCCGCCGGCGCTCGATTGCGCATCGACATCGCGGCGGGTCGCAGCTACCATCGCTCCATGCCGACCTGGCGCTGTCCGCACTGTGGAACCCCGCAGTCGGAATCGGCACGCTGCTGGGTCTGCCACCGCTCGAGCACGAGCTGCGGCACCTGCCGCCATTTCCGTTCCGCTGTCGCCGGCAACCTTGGCTACTGCGGTCTCGACGCCCGCCGGAGCCCCCTGCGCGGCAACGAGGTCCGCGGCTGCTGGGAAGCGGCGCCGATCGCGGCCGCCGGCAATTCGGAGCACGAGCCGGCGGGCAATCCCGCATCCGAGGCTTTGGATCGGCCCGCCGCGCGCGCGCCCCTCGAGTTCGTGCCCGTCGTCCCGTCCGGCCACGGCCCGGGTCGGCGCGCGGCGCTGCAGGACGCCGTGCCGGATTCGGCGCCGCCGACCGACCGGACCGCAGATCGCTCCGCCGAACGTGGCGGTCCGGCTCGAACCCGCGTTCGAATTGTGGAGCGAGCTCGAGCGCTGAGAACGGCCGTCGGGCTCGTCCGTCAGGTGGGAGTCGGCGTCGGGGTCGGGGTCGGAGTCGGGGCGGGTGTCGGCGTCGGGGTCGGGGCTGGCGTGGGCGTCGGTGTCGGGCCGGGTGTCGGTGTCGGCGTCGGGGCGGGCGTGGGGGTCGGCGTGGGAGTCGGCGTGGGAGTCGGTTCGGGCCCCTTCGAAACGACGTAGGCGACCGGCGTCTGGAGCGGCGCCTGGAGCCCGGCGCTCGGGTTCGTGCTGATCACCGCCCCCTCGGGCACGTCCGGATCGAAGGCTGCGGTCCGCGCCCCGACCTGGAAGCCGGCGGTCTGCAGCGCCGCCAGGGCGTCGTTCTCAGCCAGGTTGCGCACCTCGGGCACGGTCGCCAGGGGCTTCCCGCTCACGATCGTCAGATCGATCGTCGAGCCTCGATCCGCCGTGGCGCCGGACTGTGGGTTCTGCGCCGAGACGGTGTTCTCCGGCTGCGCCGTGCTGGTCACGAACGCCGCCTGTCGCGTGCTGAGCCCGGCCGCCTGGGCCGCCGCCTGCGCGTCGGGCACGGTCATGCCGACCAGATTCGGGACCTGGACCGTGGGCACGGCGGCCGGGCCGCGGGACGACACGAGCTGGAAGATGACGAGCGCGGCGACGGCCAGGATGAGCAGCCCGACGAGGCCCGCGATCCACGTCCACGGCCCGCCGTTCGCGTTTTCGGGCTCGGGCTCGACGTCGACGATCCGGGCGGGCGGCCGACGGGTCGGCGGCCGATCGGAGCCGGCCCCGGCATACGCGTCCGGCGGGTAGACGGGCCGAGGCGGAGGCGTCCGGGCGACGCCGGAGGCGATCGTCGAAGCGGCCGGCAGCGCGCCACCCGTCGTCACGGCCGCGCCTGACGCCGCGCCGGCAGTCGGGGCGCCGGCGAGCGGTGACTGGCCGGCCAGGAATGCCTCGAGCGCATCAGCCATGGCGGAGGCGGTCGGGAAGCGATCGCCGGGCTCCGGCGCCAAGGCCCGCGCGACGATCGCGTCGAGCGCCGGCGGGATCCCGGCCCGGCGCTCGGATGGGCGTGGACTGGGTCCGTTGAGGCGCGCCAGGGCCACGGCCGCGGCCGTGTCGCCCTCCCACGGCCGCTGCCCGGTCAGCAGCTCGAACAGGACGATCCCCAGCGAGTAGATGTCGGACGCGGTCGTGGCGGTCTCGCCCCGAGCCTGCTCCGGACTGAAGTAGTGGACAGACCCGAGGGTCGTGCCGGGCAGCGTCGTCTGCGCCTCGGCCAGAGCACGGGCAATCCCGAAATCGGCGACCTTCGCGTGGCCGTCTCGGGTGAGCAGGACATTGCCCGACTTCACGTCGCGATGGACGATGCCCCGGGCGTGGGCCGCGGCCAGGGCGTGGGCGATCTCCGCCCCGAGCCGCGCGGCCTGCCGGGGCGGCAGGGGACCGTTGCGCCGGACCAGCGTGGCCAGATCCTCGCCGTCGACGAGCTCCATGACGATGTATGGACCCTGGTCGTCGCGCCCGTAGTCGTAGACGGTCACGATGTTCCGGTCGTTCAGCGATGCGGCCGCCTGCGCCTCCTGCCGGAACCGGGCCAGGAAGTCGGGATCGCGCCCGTACTCGGGCCGCAGGATCTTGACCGCGACGTCGCGACCCAGGCGACCGTCGGTAGCGCGGTAGATCGTGGCCATGCCGCCCTGACCGAGCAGCTCCACGAGGCGATAGCGATCGCCGAGGACGCTCCCGATCTCAGCCACGACGCACACGGACCTCCAGCTCAGTCAACTCGGCGGGCATCCTAGCGTACCCACCCTCGGAGACGGCTGAGAGCCGGCAACGGCGACGCTCGACCCGGGCTCCCGGCCGACCCGGGCTCCACGCGGGCCTTCCCGAATCGGGTCAGAGCTGGAGGTCGCGCAGGTACTCGCGGAATTCCGTCGCGAGTTCCGGACGCTGGAGTGCAAGCTCGACGGACGCTTTCATCCAACCCATGGTCGTGCCGGCGTCGTAGCGGATGCCCTCGAACTCGTAGCCGTACACGTGCTGCTCTTCCATGAGCGCCTCGATCGCATCGGTCAGCTGGATCTCGCCGCCCGAGCCCCGCTGCGTCTGCTCGAGCTTGTCGAAGATCTTGGGCGTCAGCACGTAGCGCCCGATGATCGCGAGGTTGGACGGGGCGTCCTCGGGCTTGGGCTTCTCGACGAGACGGGTGACGCGGTGCAGGCGGCCGTGCTCGATCGGATCGTCGGTCTCCTCGGCGCCGATGACGCCGTAGCGGCCGGTCTCCTCGTGGGGAACCTCCATGACCGCCACGACCGAGCTGTGGGTGCGTTCATAGGCGTGCACGAGCTGGCCGATGCACGGCCGGTCGCCGATGACGACGTCGTCCGACAGGATCACCGCGAACGGCTCGTGCCCGACGAGCTCCTTTGCCACGAGCACGGCGTGGCCGAGGCCGAGCTGCTCCTTCTGGCGCACGTAGGCGACCTGGGCCAGGTCGCTGATGTGGCGGATCTGGCGCAGCATCTCGATGTCGCCGCGCTCCTCGAGCAGGTGCTCGAGCTCGAAGTCGATGTCGAAGTGATCCTCGATGGCGCGCTTCTGGCTCGAGGTGACGATGATGATCTGCTCGATGCCCGAGGCGACTGCCTCCTCGACGGCGTACTGGATGACCGGCTTGTCAACCAGCGGCAGCATCTCCTTGGGCTGGGCTTTTGTCGCTGGCAGGAAGCGGGTTCCCCAGCCGGCGGCCGGGAGAACGGCTTTTCGAACGCGCATCGAACCTCGAATTCCGGGACGGGTTGGGCCAGTCGAGTATACCGTCCGGTCGTCGTCCGCCCCCCGAAATCGGCTCTGAGCCCGCCGCTCGTCGAGCGCCCGCTCAGGCGGTGCGGTCGGCCGTGGCCACCCGGGGCGCCTCGTCGTCGGGCGTTGGAACCTCGATGCGATGCCCGAGCAGGACGACATGCGTGAACGGGATCCGAAGCTCCTCGGAACACGTCGATCGAGACGAGGAAGCCGGCGAACAGGAGCACCACGCCGATGAACTTCGCGATCTCGAACGGACTCGTGATGCCGAACCGGTTCAGCGTGTCACCGGCGGCCGCCACGATTGCGCCCAGCGCGATGAGCAGCGTCGCGGGCACGCGCGAGTGGATGCTGCCGCGCGCGATCGCCCGGGTGGCGGCCGGCAGCGAGGCGACGAGGTTGACCGCGATGGCGACCGGCGAGATCAGGAGGTTGAACAGGAACTGGTCGCCGGACTGCTCGGGATCGAGGGAGTATCCGAGGACCCGGCGCTTGGGCATGAATACGTACGCCGAGAACAGCGCGCCCAGGATCAGCGCGAAGGCACCGGTCACGTTCATGAACGGCGTGAGCAGCCGCAGCACGGGCGGGAACAGGGTCGCGACCGGTTGACCCGTGGTCGTGTCGACGGCGTAGCCCGGCGTGGCGAGCGACGCCGTCAACGTCAGCACGAGCGACAGCATGCTCGCACCGACGACGGCGCCCGCCGCCAGGAGCGGCCAGCGCTCGTTCTGGAAGTATGTCTCGACCGCGACGGCCAACCCGAGGATCCCCGCCGCGAGGAAGTACAAGAGCGGCACGGAGCCGACGTCAGCGTAGATCTCGGGTGAGCGCCTGGCGGTCAGGAAGGTGAACAGGCCGGCCAGCAGCAGGCAGACCGCGAACGTGTAGCCGAAGCGCGTCCGGCCCAACAGGAATGCCGTCCCGAGTCCCAGCCAGCCCGCGGTCCAGACGGCGCCGGTCAGGTACCACGTTCGGTACAGGGGATCGCTCCAGCCGCTCACCGCGGCGATTGCCTCGCACCCGGAGGCGATGCCGTACCAGGTCATGCCGATCGCCCACACGAGCTGGTAGCCGTGCCGCCGCTCGCGCCACTGATCGAGCAGGGCGAGCGCGAACACCAAGGCCAGGATCGACGTCAGTGCCGGCAGAACGCCAGGGATCATGCGCTGACCCTCCGCTCAGGCAGGCACGAGCTCGTGGTCGTCCCGATGGAGCCCGTCACACAGCCCCCATTTCGGACTGTCACCGTCGACCGGGATCGGTCGCATGATCTCGCGCACGATCCCCTTTCGACAGAACAGGTAACCCTTGCGCGCCATCCAGGCCCGAACATGCGACGGATCGGAATGGAACTGGAATGGGCCCGGATTGATTGCCGGCCGATCGTCCCAGGCCGGCGGCGCCTCGGCGCTGACGATGTCGAGGATGTTCAGTCGCCAGGGCGTGCCCGCGATCTCGAGACCGCAGCCGTCACAGCGCGTGGCCACGACCTCGGTGACGATCGTCGGGATCCGGATGCCCATGATCTCCATCGGCGGCGATGGTAGCAGGCACGTCGCGGCCCGTCGGATGGACATCATCCGCCGACAACAATTCGTCGACCATGGTGAACCTTTGGCCGACCGTCACCATCTCTACTCTCTGAAGCGCCGATGAGCGGCGCAGCCGAGAGGTCGCTCAGTGCGAACGAGGCTGGTCGAGCAGGCGAGGGTGGGCGACGAACGCGCCTTCGCGGACCTGCTCGACCTCGACGGTGACCGCTGCTACGCCATCGCCTATCGGATCCTGCGCGATGGCGAGCGGGCTCAGGACGCCGTCCAGCAGGCGTTCCTCCTCGCCTGGCGCGAGCTCCCGCGGCTCCGCGACCCGGAGCGCTTCGAGGTCTGGCTCCATCGCCTCGTGGTCAATGCCTGCTACGAGGAGTTCCGGCGGTACCGCCGGTGGAGCGCCAACGTCCGGACGCTGCCGGTCGACGGGCTGGCGGCAAGGGACGAGACCGTGTCCATCGACGACCGCGATGCCCTCGAGCGGGCCTTCCGGACTCTCTCTCCCGAGCATCGGGCCGTCGTCGTCCTGCATCACCACGCGGGCCTGCCGCTGGCTTCGATCGCCGAGGCCGCCGGCGTCCCGCTCGGAACCGTCAAGTCGAGGCTTCACTACGCCACCCGGGTCCTTCGCGGCGCCCTGGCGACCGACCGGGTCGAGGGCCGGGAGGTGCGACCCGCATGACCGACAGGAACGCCGCCCGCGATCCCGATTCCATCGTGGCGGCTTGGCTCGACGAGGGCCCGACCGATCTCCCCGACGTCACGCGCCGGGCGATCCTGACCGCCCTTCCCACGACTCCACAGGCCCGGCGCGGCTTTCTCGCGCCATGGAGGTCCACGCACATGAACATATTCGCCCGTGGCGCGGCGGTGCTTGTCCTCGCGGTTGTCGCGATCGGCGCGCTGGCGCTCTTCGCCGGTCCGAGAGGTGGCGTTGGCGGGCCGAGCCCGTCCGTCCCGAGTCCGGCCTCCTCGTCCGCCAGCTCGACGCCGAGCACACCCGCATCGGAACCGCCGCTCCCGACGCTCGACGCCACGTTCGTCTCGCCATCGTACGGCTATCAGGTCGGCTACCCAACCGGCTGGACCGTCACCCCGGGGACTGGGCCCTGGCCGCCCGGCACGGAGCGCTTCCCCGGCGACCCCATCAGCGACTCGATCGTCAAGCCTGCCGGTGGCGACCAGGTTCGGCTCTCCGGCGCCTCGATCGCCCTGCCCAGCGGCATGACGATGGACCAATTCCGGGCCTTCGCCAGCCCCCTCTCAGCCCCGTTCAATTCCGACCCGTGCTCCCCGGTCGCGCCGCTGCCAGGGTCGTTGACGATCGCCTACCGGGCGCCCACCGTGGCGAGCCCCCAGCCGGTGGAGGCCGTGGTCAGCATCAATGGCTGTAACGCGCTCGCTGAGTTCGGCGGGTACATCTACGACGTGGAGGTCATCGCCGGAGGACGCGGCTATACCTTCACGATCGACGGCCACATCACCACGGCGGACGCGCTGGCCTGGCTCGCCGCCATCACGCTCGAACCCGCCAGCGCCCCGACCGCGAGCGCGGCGCCGAGTCCGTCGGCGTCGAAGTAGCCGCGTGACGCTGCGCAACCTCCCGGAGCAGCCACGAGCAGAGATTTGCGTTGATGAGCCATGGCGTATCGAACCTGAAGGCGACCGGAAGGAGCAGGCCAACGCCGGGCCAGCCGACGAGGGCGAGACAGCGACGAGGCGCGCCGGCACGTTCTTGGCGAGCCAGAGCACAGCAGCGAAATACCGATCCTCGAGTCTTGACACGCGACGGATGGTGAAGCTTGCCAAGGTCCTTCGGGCCAGCCTAGGGCCCAACCGCCCCGGTCGGGATCGGTCGGTCGCCACCATGTGAGCATCCGTCAGCATCTACACCAACGGGACGAACGCTCGGTGGTACCCCCAGCCGGATTCGAACCGGCGATCTCCACCTTGAAAGGGTGGCGTCCTAGGCCTCTAGACGATGGGGGCGAGCCGCCGGCAGTGTACCGCGAGGGTCGCTCGGCCTTGGCCGCCGGCACCGCCGCGTGGCCATTCAGGCGGCGCGATAGGCGAGCGCCAGCACGAGCGCGACCGCGAAGCAGCCCGCCGCGATCATGCCCGCGATCCCACCACCCACGGCCAGCAGCAGGGCCCGACCCGTCTCGCCATCGGCACCGGCCCGATACGTGCCCCAGCCGCCACTGACCGCGAGCGCGGCGAAGACGATACCGAGCACCCCCGCACCTGATGCCAGGAGCGGGATGCCCGTCGCGTCGCGCACGGTGAAGGCGTACAGCGTGTACAGGAGGCTGCCGCCGAGCGCGATGGCGAGGATGACCCGAGTCGGCGTCAGCCGCAGCGGGCCGACGTACCGACCAACCCGGCCCGCCGAGCCGTCGGGCCGCCGTGGCACGACGTGCCAGCTCGGATCGATCGGCTCCCGGCGTCGGGGCGCCCGGCGCGGGTCTTGCGAGAAGGTCATCGGCGTCGAAGCCTAGCAGTACGGCTAGAATTCGGTCCCCTGGCGAGGCAGCATCGCGAAGAGAAGGTGGGGATTGCATGCGCATCGCCCAGCTCGCGCCGATCTACGAGCGGGTGCCCCCGGCGACGTACGGCGGCACGGAGCTCGTCGTCAGCCTGCTCACCGAAGCGCTCGTCGAGCGCGGGCACGAGGTCACGCTGTTCGCAAGTGGCGACTCGATCACGCGGGGCCGGCTGGCCTCGATCACCCCGGCGCCGGTGCGCTACGGCAGCGCGGGACCGGTTCGCCATCCCGAATGGGTGCAGCTCGCGAACGCGCAGGCCTGCTTTCGGGCCGCTGCCGGCGGCGCGTTCGACGTGATCCACAACCATGCCGGGCCCGAGGGCATGGTCCTGGCCGCCGCGTGCGCGACGCCCGTGCTCACCACCAACCACCTCGTCTACGCCCCGGAATTGCGGAGCATCTGGGACGCGTACCCGTGGTTCCACCATGGCGTCTCTGCCTCGCACGGTCGCACGTTTCCGGCTCGTGGCCGGCTCGAGGCGATCCCGCACGGGCTGCCGATCGAGACCTACCCGTTCGGCTCACCGTCTGGCGGCGATCTCGTCTTCCTGGGTCGTTTCTCGCCCGAGAAAGGCCCCGATCTCGCGATCGAGGCGGCCCGTCGTGCGGGACGGCGACTGGTGCTTGCCGGCAAGGTCGACCCGGCCGACGCGACCTTCTACGCCGAGCGGGTCGAGCCCCACATCGACGGTCGGCAGATCGTGCTCGTGGGCGAGGCCGATCCGGACCAGAAGCGGCGGCTGCTGGCGGACGCTGCGGCGCTCCTGTTCCCCATCCGGTGGGAGGAGCCGTTCGGGCTGGTGATGATCGAGGCGCTCGCCTGCGGCACGCCCGTCATCGGGTTCGGTCGGGGCAGCCTGCCGGAGATCGTCGACAACGGCCGGACCGGCTTCGTCGTGGTACCCGGCGACGTCGATGGCCTCGTACGAGCCATCGAGCACCTCGGCGTGCTCGACCGCAGAGCGTGCCGTTCGGACGTGGCCGCACGCTTCGGTCTGGACACGATGGTGGATCGCTACGAGGCGGCGTACGAGTCGATCCTCGACGCGCCCGGCCGCGACGAGGCGCGATTCGCCTCGGATCCGGGTCAGCCGGGCGCCGACGATCCCGGCCGACACGCGCCGTTCGCCGGAGATGGTCAGCCGCTCGTTCCGGACCGGCTGCGATGGTAGATCGCGACGTTGTGTGACAGGCGCGGTCGCTTGAGGCGCTGACCGAGCTCGGCGCCTGGCGCTCCGAACGCGTCGCCGAGCAGTGCCTGAGCGGCCTCGACCGAGTCGAACGTCCACCAGCAGTGGATGACCCGGATCTTGAAGCCGTTCGTCAGGAACGGCCCGTCGCGCCGGCTCCATGGCCCGTACTCCGGTCGGCCCGGGTCGCCCAGCACCGACACGTCGTCGCGGCCGTAGTCGTGCAGGATCAGGAGCCGACCATCGGGCCGCAGCACGCGATCCGCCTCGGCCTGTTCGGCCGGGTCCACGCCGCGAAACGCGGACCACAGGCTGACGACGGCGTCGGCCGATGCGTCAGACAGCGAGCCGAGCACCGCTGCGGCGACGGACGGCGACGCGCCTGCGTCCTGCGGCTGGTCGGGATCCTCGACCGCGAGCAGCTCCGCACCGAGGCCCGCGAGCTGAGCGGCACGCAGCGGGCCGCCACCGACGAGCGCCACGTCCCTGCCCGACAGCGGGCCGAGGGCCTCGAGGGCACGCAGGATCTTGCCTTCGCTATCGAGGACCTCGACGAGTCGCGCGGCGTGCTCGGACGGGAGAGCGAACGGAATGTCAGCCACGGAAAACGGAGGATAGCAGCGCATCCGGCGCGGCCATCCGTGCCGCGCGATCCGTGCCGTGTCTAGCCCGAAACCAGGATCACGCCCGATCTTGGCCCGACCGTCAGCTCGAGACCTCCGTCGGCGCCCACGACGGGGTCGCCCTGGCCGGGTGCGGGCCAATCGCCGACCCGGCGCGCGCGCAGCACTCGGCCGCCGTGTTCCGGCCCGGCCACGTGCAGCGTCGTCGGGGCGTCGCCGGCATTGACGGCGACGATCGCCAGGTCGCCCTGACGGCCCTCGTTCGGGCCGGCCAGCCGCCGCTCGAACGCCACCGCCGAGTCGCGCGCCGCGACAAGCCGCGCGGAACCCCGCCGTAGCGCCGGCAGCTCGGCCCGGGCGTGCAGGACGTCGCGGAAGAAGGCGTGCATAGACTCGTCCCGCGCCGCCGCGTCGCTCGGGAAGGCACGCCGGCAATCGGGATCCATGCCACCCTCCAGACCGACCTCGTCGCCGTAGTACACGCACGGCGCGCCGATCAGCGTCCCGAGGAGGAGCGTCCCGAGCCGCAGGCTGTCCCCATCCCCGCCGGCGAGGCTCAGGAAGCGCGGCGTGTCGTGGCTGTCGAGCAGGTTGAGCTGGACCGCGGTGACGGCGGGGTCGTACAGCCGCAGGATCCGCTCGAGCTCGGCCGCGAACGCCGGCCCGTCGCTCGGATGGACGTTGGCCCGGTACTCGCCGTGGAACTCGACCAGCGACCGGTCGAGTCGCGAGCCGGCGCAGAAGCCCAGGATGGCCTCCGCGAGCGGATAGTTCATGACCGCGTCGAAGCGCCGCCCGTCGAGCCAATCGTGGGCCTCGTGCCAGATCTCGCCCACCAGGTACGCGTCGGGGCGGATCGCGCGGCAGCGTCTGCGGAACTCCTCCCAGAACGTCGCGTCCCGGATCTCCTCGGGCACGTCGAGCCGCCAGCCGTCGATGCCGAAGTGGAGCCAGTGCTCGGCCACGGACAGCAGGTGCTCGCGGGCCGGCGCATGGTCGGTATTGATCTTGGGCAGTGCCGGCAGACCCCACCACGCCTCGTAGGCGAGACCGCCATACGACCCGCGCGCATCCGCCCCGGATCCGGGATCGGCCGTCTCGGGCTCGTCCGGCACGCCCTCGCCGTCTGCCTCGCCGGACATCGGTGTCCGCGGTCGCGTCGGATAGGCGTTGAGGCCGGCGCCACCGGCGAGCAGGTCGCGGTCGACGTGGAACCAGTCGATGTACGGCGACGCCAGCCCGGTCTCCAGGATGTGATGGAACGCCCAGAAGCCTCGGCCCGTGTGGTTGAACACGCCGTCGAGCACGACGCGCATGTTCCGTGCGTGCGCCGCGTCGAGCAGCTCGCGCAGCGCCGCGTCACCGCCGAGCAGCGGGTCGACGGTCAGGTAGTCGTACGTGTGGTAGCGATGATTCGACGCCGACTGGAAGATGGGCGTGAGGTACAGGGCCGTGATCCCGAGGTCGGCCAGATACGGCAGCCGCTCGGCGATGCCGTACAGGTCGCCGCCCTTGAATCCGGCCAGCGTCGGCGGCGCATCCCAGGCCTCGAGCGGGCCCGGTGCCGGCACCCGGCCGCTGCGCGCGAATTGGTCGGGAAAGATCTGGTAGAAGACCGCATCGCGCACCCAATCGGGCGTGTCGATCCGACCGGCCTCCGCGTCGACGACGCCCTGCCGCGCTTGGCTGACCGCATCGACCGCGGCGTCACGCTCCATCGAGCGAGTCTACGAGGTCGGGCCGGCACCGACGGCCGGGTCGCGGCCCGGAGCCGGCAGCGACATCGACTCACCGGCCTGGACCTGGTGGCATGGCAGAATCCGCGAGATGCTCGGATCGTTGCGTGCCATGCCCGCAGGAGTGCGGCTGTTCCTTGTCTACGCCCTCCTGATCCTGGCCGCGATCGGCGTGACGCTGCCGTACGTCGTCGACACGGCCGTCGACACACCGATCGCGTGGCAGGGGCTCGTGTCGATGAGCCTGCTCGCGTACACGATCTTCACCATCACCCTGACGCTCCAGCGCAAGGCCGCCGCCCGCGGGCTCGCGCTCGGGCTCTCGACCCTGACGATCCCTGCCGTGCCCCTGCTCCTGCTCGGGGGGCTGTGGCCGGCGGCCCTCGTGATCGTGCTCCTTGCCGTCGCCCTGTATCGAGGTCTCACCCGTCCCGCGGTGTCTGCGTATCTGCGTGAGGCCTGATCGCGGCCGATCATGGCGAACGGCCGTGGATCGCGGGACTCGTCACGACACGAGCGCGCTTCGGCCTGTACCCTGACCGGCGTGCCGACCGTCGCCGGCGCGTGCGAGCCCCGCTCGCCTCCCCCGACACATCGCCGAGGCATCCGAGTGAGCAAGCGATCCCGCCGGCCGAGCGCCGGCGCCCGAACGACCGCATCCGGGACGCGCGCCGGCGCGCCTCCGCCGAGTGCCGACGGCGCCGAGGGACGAGGCGTGCACGGCGGCTCGCGTGGCCCGTCCGGGGCGGAGCGGGCGGGCCGCCGCGATCGGCCGGTGCGGACCCGCTACCAGCAGCGCTCGTTCGTCGAGCGCTATCGAGCCGCGATCGTGGCGCTCGGGGTGATCGTCGTCGTGGCCGCGGTCGCCGGATTCGTGCTGTTCCAGGCAACCCAGCCGGTGTACGCCTGCTCGCAGCAGTTCACGCCCCAGGCGACGCCCACGCCCTCGAGCTCGGCCGACGTCGTCGGCTATCCACAGACCGACGAGGGCACGCAGCACATCGCGGTCGGCACACAGCACAGGTACACGCTCTGCCCGCCGGCCTCCGGCTGGCACTACAACGTACCCGGCACGGACGGCCCGATGCCCGCTCGCTTCTACGGGCCGGACGAGAACCTCGTGCCCCAGAACTGGGTCCACAACCTGGAGCACGGCGGCCTGGTCGTCCTGTACTCGTGCGATCAGGGTGGCTGCGACTCGTCCACGCAGCAGCAGCTCAAGGACCTCGTGGCAACATTCCCGAACAGCCCGGTCTGCAACTTGCCGGCCAGCACACCCAACTTCAGTCCGGTCGTCGCCCGCTTCGAGCAGATGCCGCATCGATTTGCGGCGCTCGTGTGGGATCGCGTGTTCTATGAGGACACCCTCGACACGAATGCGATCAAGACCTTCTACGCCAACACCGGCGAGCGTGGCAACCCGGAGCCCGAGTGCAGCCCGTCTCCGTCGCCGAGCGAATTGGGCTCGCCCGCGGCATCCGGTTCGCCGGCCCCGAGCGCGTCGGCCTCACCGGCCGAATCGCCGAGCGCCGCTCCGTCGGGGTCGGCCTCGCCGGTCGAATCACCGAGCCCGAGCAGCTAGGCGGCGACGCCGGCCATGCGCCTGTATGCCTACGAGGACGACGTCGACGGCCCGAGCCTCGGGCTCCTCGAGGGCGAGCGTGTCGTGCCACTGCCGTTCTGGGACGTGGCGGCGGCCCTGCTCGAGGGCGACGATCTGGGGCGGCTACGGCGAATTGCCGACCGCCTGCGTGGCGCCGCCGGGCTCGCGCTCGGGGATCTGACGCCGGCCGTGCCACTCGAGCCTGGCAAGGTTGTGTGCATCGGGCTGAACTACCGCGACCATATCGAGGAGCAGCACATCCCCGTCCCCGAACGGCCGCAGCTGTTCGCGAAGTTCGGCAACGCGATCGTCGCCGACGGCGAGCCGATCGTGCGACCGCCGGGGACGCACGCCCTCGATCTCGAAGTCGAGCTGGGGGTCGTCATTGGCCGCACCGCGCGCCGCGTCCGGCCGTCGACGCGATGGATCACGTGGCCGGCTACGTCGTCGCCAACGACGTGACCGCCCGTGACTGGCAGGGTCAGAAGCCCGCGCTGCGCGAGGGACAGCGCGGCGACGGCCAGTGGCTCCGCGCGAAGGGCTCGGACACGTTCCTGCCGATCGGGCCGGTGTTCGTCACGGCGGACGAGATCGCCGACCCGCATGCGCTCCGCCTTCGCTCGTGGCGGGTGCCCGGCAGCGGTCCCGACCAGGGCCGGCCACTCCCGATGCAGGATGGGACCACGGCCGACATGCTCTTCCGTATCCCGGCGCTGATCGAGTTCGTGAGCGCCGTCATCACGCTCGAGCCCGGCGACATGATCGTGACCGGCACGCCGTCGGGCGTGGGCGTGTTCCGCGACCCGCCGGTGTTCCTCGAACCAGGCGATCGCGTGCGCGTCGAGGCGGAGGGCGTCGGTTCGGTGGAGAATCCGGTCATCGATTGGACCGACCGCGACACCGAGGAGCGTCCCTGACGGCGGTGGGAGGCAGCCGGCGCGACCGGCAGAACCGAGGGATGGCCACATGCTCGCGCTCGTGAAGACGGCGCCCGGTCCGGGTCTCGAGCTGCGCGAGGTACCGCGACCGGGAGATCGGCATCAACGACGTCCTGATCCGGGTCCACAAGACCGGGATCTGCGGCACGGACCTGCACATCGAGGCGTGGGATCCCTGGGCCGCCCGGACGATCAGGCCGCCGCTCGTCGTCGGTCACGAGTTCGTGGGCGAGATCGTGGAGGTCGGCGACAACGTCACGGACTTCCACCCCGGGGAGATCGTCAGCGGCGAGGGTCATGTCGTGTGCGGCCGGTGCCGGCATTGTCTGGCCGGTCGCCGTCACCTGTGCGCCAACACGATCGGCCTCGGCGTCGGGCGGGACGGCGCGTTCGCCGAATACGTCGCGCTCCCGATGACGAACGTGTGGCACCACTGGCCGGGCATCGATGAGGAGGTCGCGGCCATCTTCGACCCGTTCGGCAACGCCGTGCACACCGCGCTCGCGTTCCCGGTGCTCGGCGAGGACGTGCTCGTCTCGGGTGCCGGGCCGATCGGGCTGATGGCGACCGCGGTCGTGCGCCACGCGGGCGCGCGGCACGTCGTCGTCTCGGAGCCGAACGCCTATCGGCGCGAGATCGCCGCCCGGATGGGCGCTTCCCTGACGGTCGACCCGCGCGAACGCGACCTGGCCGACGTCCAGGCCGAGCTGGGCATGGTCGAGGGCTTCGACGTCGCGCTCGAGATGTCGGGCAATGCCACGGCCCTGCGCGACGCCGTCGCCAGCATGGCACACGGTGGCGGCGTCGCCATCCTCGGGATCCCGACCGAAGAGATCAGCCTCGACGTGAACGCGATCGTGTTCAAGATGCTCACCCTGCGGGGCATCTACGGCCGCGAGATGTACGAGACCTGGTACATGATGACGGTGATGCTCCAGTCGGGGCTCGATATCCGGCCCGCGATCACCCACCGCTTTGGTTTCCGCGACTTCGAGCGGGCCTTCGCGGCGGCCCGCTCCGGCGAATCCGGCAAAGTCATCCTCAACTGGAATCCTCGCGCCGATGGCTAGCCGGGGCGTTGCCTCGGCGCTCGGAGCGCGCGCGTCAGGACCTCGTGGAGGTTGCCAACACCCATGACAGGCGCCACCGATCGTAGAGATCCCCTCGCCTTCCTCGCCGACGAGGTCGAGGGACTGCGACGCGAGCATCTCTACCGACCACTCAAGATCATGGCCGGTCAACAGGGCCCCGAGGTCGAGCTCGACGGCCGGCGGGTCATCAGCCTGTCCTCGAACGACTACCTCGGCCTGACCCACCATCCACGCATGAAGGCCGCGGCCGAGCGGGCCGTGCGCGAGTTCGGTGCTGGCGCAGGCGCGGTCCGGACGATCGCCGGGACGATGACCCTGCACGAGGCGCTCGAGGCCGAGCTCGCCGAGTTCAAGGGCACGGAGGCCGTGCTGACGTTCCAGTCCGGCTTCAGCGCCAACACGGGCGTCATCCCGGCGATCACCGACGAGCGGGATCTGATCGTGTCGGACGCCCTCAATCACGCCTCGATCATCGACGGCATGCGGCTCTCGAAGGCGCCTCGCAAGGTGTTCGCGCACGCCGACGTCGCGAGCCTCGGGGCGGTGCTGGACGAGGCCGTCGAGCGCGGCCGGGAGGACCCGGGCCACGCGGGCGAGCCATACCGGTTGCTCCTCGTCGTGACCGACGGGGTGTTCTCGATGGACGGCGACATCGCGCCCCTGGCGGGCATCGTCGAGGCCGCCGAGGCACACGGTGCCGCGGTCTTCGTGGACGACGCCCACGCCTCGGGCGTGCTCGGCCGCAACGGTCGGGGATCCGTCGATCACTTTGGCTTGCAGGGCCGCGTAGCCATCCAGGTCGGAACGCTGTCCAAGGCCGTCGGCGTCCTGGGCGGCTACATCGCCGGGTCGGAGGCGCTGCGCGAGTGGCTCACGCAGCGCGCGCGGCCATTCCTGTTCTCGACGTCGCATCCACCGGCCGTCGTCGAAGCGTGCCGGGAGGCGATCCGGATCATGCAGGACGAACCCGACCTGATCGAGCGGTTGTGGGCGAACACGCGCCGCTTCAAGTCCGAGCTGACACGGCTCGGCTTCGATACGGGCGCGTCGCAGACGCCGATCACGCCGGTGATCGTTGGCGACTCGGCCGCCGCCATCCGATTCAGCGAGCGCCTGCTCGACGAGGCTGTGTTCGCGACGTCCGTCGTGTACCCGACGGTGGCCCTCGACCGCGCGCGGCTGCGTACGATCGTGACGGCTGCCCTGAGCGACGACCAGCTCGACCGCGCACTGGCGGCCTTCGATCGCGTCGGCCACGAGCTGGGCCTCATCGCCGGGTGAGCATCGACGCCGACGGTGCCGAGGACCGAGCGCCCAACGAGCGACACTCGAGGCGCTCGACGAGGATCGAGACCTGCCCGTCGACTCCCACCTGCATACGGACCAGTCGCCCGACAGCGACGTCCAGTTCGAGTGGTTCTGCGCCGCCGCCGTGGAGCGCGGGATCCGCGAGCTGGCTATCACCGATCACCTTGACTTCGACCCACCGGGATCCGGCCTATGCGCTTCGTGTCCTATCACGGATCGGGAGCGCGCGGTGCGCGCCGCCGCCGAGCGCTGGGCTGCGCGGGGCCTTGCCGTCCGGCTCGGCGTCGAGCTGACCTGGCACCGCCGCTGGGAGGCCGACATCCGGGCGCATCTGGCCCGTCATCGGTACGACTTCGTGATCGGCTCCATCCACGACTGGCCAGAATCGCCCTACGTTCGGGCACGAGTCGCGGCGTTCACCGCGGGATCGGCGCCTGCCGGACGTCCTCGCGCCGTACCTCGACGAGGTCGTCGCCGCGGCGCGTTCGGGGCTATTCGACACGATCGGCCACCTCGACGTGGTCAAGCGCTACCTCCACCCCCACGTCACACCCGCCGAGCTGGCCCGCGCCCCGGAGCTCCTCGAGCCGGCGCTGGTCGCGCTCGTCGAGAGCGGGACCGGCCTCGAGATCAACACGAGCGGGCTGCGCCATCCGGTGGCCGAGACGTATCCCGCGCCGTGGGCGGTCGCTCGCTACCGCGAGCTCGGCGGCAGGACCCTGACCATCGGCTCGGACGCCCATCGAACGGCACACTTCGCATACGGCCTGGGTCGGGGCTATCGTGTCGCGGCAGACGTCGGGTTCGAGCACGTCTTTATCCGGCGCAATCAGGAGCGCGCGTTCGTTGCAGTGCCGGATCGATATCACCGTGCGGCGTCCGACCGCCCCCTCGCACCGGCGACGCGGTCGGAGTCAGGGCACGCCTAACAGCAACCAGTCTCATTCGTTATGTCCCTCGACGACGCGGCGCTGACGGCGCTCGTGGAGGCGGCCAGGCACGGCGATGCGCAGGCCTTCGGCCGGATCTTCGATCACTTCCACGAGCCCGTGTATCGCTTCATCGCCAGCCGCGTTCATCGCCCGGCGGACGCGGAGGACCTGACGCAGATTGTCTTCGTCAAGGCCCTGGAGGCCCTGCCGCGCTACGAGTCGCGGGGTATCCCGTTCGGGGGCTGGCTCTTCCGGCTGGCCAGGAACACCGTCATTGACTTCACGCGCACGCGCCACGAGCACGCCGAGCTGTCGGCGGCCGAGGACGTCAGCGGCAGCGACGAGGCGCCCGAGGACGTGGCGCTGGCACGACAGGACATGGAAGCCGTCGCGCAGGCCCTGGCCGCGCTGACGGACGAGCAGCGAGACGCCATCGCGCTGCGCTTCTTCGCCGGGCTCTCGGCCCGGGAGGCGGCGGCGGCGATGGGCAAGCAGGAAGGCACGGTACGCGGCCTGCAATTCCGGGCCATCGCGGCACTCCGCCGCCGGCTCGGGATCGATGACTCGAGCACCAACGCGGTCGGGGTCGGAGCCGGCGGGACACGCGGCAGATGAATGACGACGACATGAGCACTCGATTCCGAGACGACGAACTGACGCGACGCCTGCGGACGTACGCGACGGATGCGCTCGCCCCGGATCCGGACGCGATGGCCGCCATCCGGGCGGACCTGCTCGAGCGGATCGCGTCCACGACGGCTGGCCCCGCAACGGCCGCCGAGGACCTCGGCCTTCCTCCGACGCGTCGTGTGACGGCGGCGCCGCGCGCCGGGACGAGCAGTCGAGCGTGGCGACGTCTGGGGCTGGGCCTCGCCGCCGCATCCCTGGCCGTCCTGGCGATCGGCGGTGTGGCGGCAGCGGCGCAGCCAAACGGACCGCTGTACGGCCCCCGCCTGTGGCTGGAGACCGTGACCCTGCCGTCCGACCCGGCTGCCCGAACCGACACGGACGTCCAACGCCTCACCGAGCGGCTCGCGGAGGTCGACGCCGCGGCCGCCGCCCACGACAGCGGCGCCCTGGCGGCCGCCCTCGCGGCGTATTCCGACGTCCTGGACGACGCCTTCGCCGCGGCAGGCGACGATCCGGGACGGCTTGCCGAGCTCGAGACCGTCCTCCAACGCCATCTCATGGTTCTGCGCGGCCTGCTCGCGACCGTTCCGTCACAGGCGACCGACGCCATCACGCGCGCGATCGATCGCAGCAGCTCGGCGGTCGATCGCATCAACGACGGCCAGGGCCCCGGCGGGAACCCAGCCGGCACCGGAGGAAATGGCGGAAACGGGAACGAGAGTCCCGCGTCGTCCGGCGCTCCGGCAGGATCCCACGCGACGCACTCGAGCGCGCCCTCGGGCAGCACGGCAACGCCGACCGCCAGCCACGGGCCCAGCCAGTCGCCGCCCGGCAAGCCCAGCCAGTCGCCCCCTGGCAAGCCCAGCCAATCGCCGCCAGGTGGCCCGAGCGCGTCGCCGTCGACCGTTCCGTCACCCGACGCCGCGGCCTCCTCGAAGCCGGACAAGATTCCCAAGCCCTGACCGGTCATCGATCCGCGCCTGCTAGGCTGCGCCCGTGGATTTGCACGTGCTCGGTGCCGGTCCGGCGTACAGCGATCGGGTCGGAGCGCTGGGCGCGGGCTACCTCCTGACCGACGACGGCAGGAGCCTGCTGCTCGATCTGGGCCAGGGGGTGTTTCCGTCGCTGGCGGCCGCGCTGGAACCCAGCGCGCTGGGCGCCGTCATCGTCAGCCACCTCCATCCTGACCACTTCATCGATCTCGTCCCCTTGCGCCACTACCTGCGCTATGAGTTCGATCCGCCACGGCGCGTCCCAGTGGTGGCCCCGGCCGGTCTTGCCGAGCGCCTGGACGCCCTCAACGGCGAGCTGGGCTTTTGCCGAGATGTGCTCGCACTCACGGATCTGACGGTCGGAGCCTTCGAGTGTGCGGGCTTCCGTGTCGAGGCTCGACGTGTTACCCATACGCAGAACAGCCACGCCGTGCGGGTCGGCGATCCGGGGCGGCCCGGGCTGGTCTACTCGGGCGACTGCGGCGAATGGCGAGATCTCGTGCCGCTCGTTCGGCCCGGAGACGTCCTGTTGACCGAGGTTTCATTCGGTGACGGACCGGTCCCGGTCGGAGCGCTGCACCTGGACGCGGCCTCGGTCGGGGAGCTTGCCCTGGCAACCCGCCCGGCCCTCGTTCTCCTCACGCATCTGCAAATGGGCTTCGACCGCGCCGCAACGCTTGCCGGCGTCAGGGCTCGCTACGGTGGCGAGGTCCGATTTGTCAGCCCGGGCGATCGTCTCGTCGTGTGATCCGGTCCCGGACATGAAGAGACCGGGTGCGAAGGTCGCACCCGGTCTCCGGCGCTCGGGGACAGCGAACCCTGAGGCTCTAACGGCGGATCCGCTTCGGGCTCGGGACCAGGACCAGGATGCTCGCGAGCAGGCCGGCCAGGCCGATGAGCAGGAGGCGCCAGCCGCCCGACGTCGGCGTCGAGCCTGCGCCGCCGAGTGTGTCGGTGGGCGGAAGGGTCGTTCGCGGCGTTCCCGTGACACCCTCGACCCCACCGGTCGGGCTGGTGCTCGGCGCGGCGGAGCTTGTGGCCTCGACGGAACCCGTCGGGCTGGTGCTCGGCGCGGTCGACGTGGACGCCTCGACCGAACCGGTCGGGGTCGGGCTGGCGACCGACGGGGTGGGCGTTGCCGTGGACGGCGTGGGCGTCGCGACCGACGGGGTCGGGGTGGCGACTGATGGCGTCGGCGTCGCGACCGACGGGGTCGGGGTGGCGACTGATGGCGTCGGCGTCGCGACCGACGGGGTCGGGGTGGCGACCGACGGGGTCGGAGTGGCCGTGGATGGCGTGGGCGTCGGATTGGCTTCCGTGCAGTTCAGCGAGTTCGTCTTCGACGTCGTGACGGAGGTGCCATCGCTCTCCGTGGCAACCACGCCAAGGATCCCGCCGCCGGTGGCCTGGAAGGCCGTCGTGACGTTGACCTGCACGTCGAGCGTGCCGGATCCACTGAGGCCGCTGGCGAAGGTGATGACACCGTAGTTGGATTCGACGGCGGCGATGTAGCTCGCATCGTCCCCACCGGCGTTGGCGTTGATGGCGCCCTGGTTCGGCGAAAGGTAGACGACGATCGAGGCGCCCGCGGGCAGCGACGCGTTCGAGTAGTCGAGCTTGAACGAGAAGCTGGTGGCAGTGTCATTCGCCGTGCAGAAGAGCTGACCGTTCTGCTCGAACGTGAACGTGCCCGAACCGCCCTTCAGATCCGAATACGGTCCGTTGGTGGGATGGCCGTTGCCGCCGGGCGTGTAGCCCCCGGCGGCCTCGACCCCGGCCGGGCCAAAGACAGCGAGCGCCAACATGGCTCCGACCGCGATCCAGCCGGCGAGCCGGAAGCGCGGAGTGCGATGAGTCCTCATCATGGGTCCCCAATAACTCCTTGTGTGGCTGCCGGCCCCCCGTTGGATGACACCGGCACCGTGCCTGAGACGGCTCGCCCATCGTCGCCTATGGACCTTGCAGCGTCCAGTACAGAAGTACCTACCCGGACTATCGACAACATGACTGGACCCCAATGCCCCCGGCTTATTGCGGTGCGGGTCGGCACCGAGGGTCCTGGGGCGTTCGGCCCATCGCCGGGTCCGCCGCGAATGCGACCCGGGCCGAAGAGGCAGACGGGGCGTGCTCAGGCCAGCACGCCCCGTCCGGGTCTCGGGGACCCCAACACAGGGTCCGACGGTCTCGTGCCCGGTCGCCCGTCCAACGCTGGGCGGACGACCGGACCGTGGTGCATGGTCGGCGCGCTAGCGCCTCCCAGCCCGTCGGCGGGCTCGCTCCGGAACCGGGGTGATGAACCCGATGCCGAGGGCGAAGCCGGCAAGGGCCAGGAGGGCCAGCATCAGGCCGAAGCCCGGATTGCTACCGCCCTGGCTTGAAGGCTCGAGGGTGTCTGTCGGGGGAAGCGTCGGCTTCGGCGTGGCCGTGCGGCCGCCAGCGGCGTCGGCGACACGAGGACGGCCTGGTCGTCGCTGTTCGGCGATGTCTCGTCCGAGTCGATCGTCGCCAGGTTGGTCAGCGGCTGGGCGAGCTCGGCCGCGCCGAGCGCGACCGTGACCTGGTAGCCGAGGCTGCCGCTCTCGGTGACGGTCGACGCATCCCAGCGCAGGGTACGCGTCGCCGGGTCATAGCTCGTGAACGAGAATTCCCCGTTGTCGGTGGCCGAGCCCTCGACGTAGTCGAGTCCGACCGGCAGGACGTCGGTGACGACGCCGTTGCTGACCGGGCCGTCCGTGAGCGTGTACGCCAGGCTGTAGCTCAGCGTATCGCCCTCCTTGGCGACCGGCAGACCGAGTGTCGGGTCGACCACGCCCGTCGGCGCAACCGCCTTTGCGATCGTGAGATCAGGGATCCGCACGACGGCGTCGTCGGTGTCGGCGATCGAGTCGCCCGGCTTCTGCTCGGTGTGTCCGCTCGCCGTGGCCACGTTGGTCCGGCTCGCGGGCACGTCGATGTTCGCGGTCAGGTCGACCGTCTGGCCGACAGCGAGCTGGTCGATCGTGCCGACGAGGATGTCGTCGGACGTGTCGGCCGGCGTCCCGTTGTCGTCCATGACCGTGACGTCGAGCAGGTCGACCTCACCGGTGTTCGTGACGGCGTAGTGGAAGGTGACCGGGCCGGCCTGGGTGACGAACTCGTCACCATCGGCCGCGCTGCCCGCGGTCTTGATGATGCGGATGCTGGGGCCGACGATGTCGACGACGGCGTCGTCCTGGGCGCTGACGTCCTCGTTCGGCTTCTGCGCGGTGTGTCCTGTCGCGACGGCCACGTTGGTCGTGTCGCTGCCGATCGTGAGCGTCTTGTCACAGGTGGCGTTGGCGCCGACCGCCAGGCTGGCGATCGTGCACACCGTGAAGTCGTCGGCCGTGTCGGCCGGCGTCCCGTTGTCGTCGACGACGACCACGCCGAGCAGGCCGATCTGGCCGGTGTTCGTGATGCTGTAGTGATAGGTGACGTTGTTCGCGAACGCCTCGGTCACATACGTACCACCGTCCGGCGCGTCACCGGCCGTCTTGAGGATGTCGATGCCGGGCACGAGCAGCGTGACGTCCGCATCGTCGGTCTCGTCCACCCGTCCACCGGCCGCGGGCTGGCCGCTCGCGGTGGCAATGTTGTGGACGGTCGTGCCGTCGGATGCGATCGAGAGATCGGCCGAGCACTGGAAGACCCAGGTCTCGCCGGGTTCGAGCACGCCGTTGCCGTTCGCGTCACCCGTGTTGTGCGCACCGTCGAGGACGGCCGCCACGGGCGAGCACTTGTCGTCGCTGACCTGGACATTGGTGAGTCCGTCCGGATCCTCGGTCATGACTTCATAGCGGTACACGACCGTGGTGCCGTCCTGGGTCTCGTACAGCGCGCCGTCGACCGCCTGGTCGCCGAGCGCGGCGCCGGCCGTCTTGACGATGTCGATGTTCGGGTTGACCACGTGGACATGGCCCTGGACCGTCTCGCCGGTCAGGGGCGCCGGGCTCTGGAGGGAGTCCGTGCCATGTCCGGTTGCGCTCCAGTCGACGTCGTCCGTCGTCACGCCGAACGTGCAGGTGAAGGCCTGCGATTCGCCCTGATCGAGCGTGCCATCGAAGCTTCCGACGGCGCTCCACGTGGCGCAGCTGGCGGTGCCCGTGACGTTCACGCCGGTCAGCGTGTCGTCACCGCTGTTCGTCTCGGTCACGGTCAAGGTGATCGAGCTGTTCTGGAGCACATGGCCGAGGTCGGCCGGGTTGCTGCTGGTGAGCGAGAGCTGGGTGGCCGGGGCGATGACCTCGACTCCGCCCGCCTGATGCTCGCCCGCGGCCGGGGCCGCGGCGCCGAGCGAATTGGTGCCCTTGCCGTCCGCCGTCCAGGTCACGTCCGTGCCGTCGCCGGCCGTGGTCGTGATCGTGCACGTGAAGTCCGCGCTCGCACCGGGCGCAAGGCTCGTGCTGGCGGGGCTGAAGGCGGCGCAATCGCCACCCGCAACCACGTGGACGTTCGTGAGCGGGTCGTCACCGGTGTTGGTCTCGGTCACGACGATCGTGATCGTGTCACCGGCATGGACCTTGTCGGGAGCGGACGTGGTCGTGAGCGACGTGGACGGCTTGATCACGACGACCGAGCCTTCCTGATGCTCACCCGTGGCCGGCGCCGCCGCTCCGAGGGAGTCGGTGCCCTTACCGTCGGCCGACCAAGTCACGTCGGTGCCATCGGCCGGGGCGCTGAACGAGCAGGTGAAGTTCTGTGCCGCACCGGCCGCCAGGGTCACGCTCGCGGGCGTGAATGACGGGCAGTCGCCGCCGGCCACGACGTGGACGTTGGTGAGCGACCCGTTGCCGGTGTTCTTCTCGTTGACGACGACCGTGATCGTGTCGCCGGCATGGACCTTGTCCGGGGCCGACACGCGGGTCAGGCTCGTGGCCGGGCTGACCACCGCGGCCGAACCGGCCTGATGCTCGCCCGTCGCCGGCACGGCATGGCCGAGGGCATCGGTGCCCTTGCCGTCCGCCGTCCAGGCGAAGTCCACCGCCCCGGCCGTGAACGAGCACGTGAAGTTCACGGACTCACCGGTGAGGAGGGTGCCGCTGAACGAGCCCTTGCCGGCGTTCTTGCCGAGAGCCGGCTCCCAGTTGTTGAGGCACGGCCCTGTGCCGTCGACATGGACGTCGGAGATCGTGCCCTCGCCGGTGTTCGCCTCGGTCACGATGATCGTGATCGGGTCGCCGGCGTGGAACTGCGCGGGCGTGTCCTGCGCAATCGTGAGGGTGGTGGCGGGCATGAGCACGTCGTAGCCACCGCTGACGGTCTCGTTCGTCGGGTCGTGCTGGTCGCCGAGCTCGTCGAGCCCGGTGGCCGTCGCGCTCCATGTGAAGTCGGTCACGGCGGGCGCGCTGAACGTACAGGTGAACGTCGCCGTCGCGCCCGGCGCGAGGGTGCCACTGAAGCCGTTCGGCGGCGTCCAGGTGGTGCACGAGTTGGTGCCGTGCACGGCGACGTTGTGGAGGATCGACTCGCCCGTGTTCGTCTCGAGGACGCTCAGGCTGATCGACTGGCCGGCCGCGACGAAGCTGTTGTCAGCCGGGCTCGCACCCGACACGGTGAGCGTCGTCGTCGCCGTCTTGCGCGGGTCCGCGAACTTCACGGTCGCGTTCGCGAACGTGCCATTGTTGGGCACGGTCACGTCCTGACAGTCGGGGTTCGGGAGTCTGTAGCCGGTCGGAGCGACCGTCTCGCAGACCGTGTAGTCGCCCGGCGTGGCCGGATCGATGTCGATGCGACCGGCCGTGCTGTTGGCGTCGTTCCCGGCGTTGTCGACGACGGTCAGCGTGCCGCTGCCGCCGGGGATCGGGTTGGGATCGACGGTGAACGTGGCTCCGCCGAGGAGCGCGCCACTCGTAGTGCCGGCATGCTTCTCGATGCGCAGCTGGCCGCAGTTGTTGAGGTCGATCGGGAACGGGCTGACGGTGTCCTTCAGCTGCGACGAGCTGATGTCACCGCCGGCGCGCGTTCGGATGCTGCCCGACGACAGACCCGGGCAGGACGTCTGGATGCCGAGGCTGGCGAGGTCGATCGAGGCCTCCACGAACTCGAAGGACGGGATCGTGTAACCAAACCCGGCGTTGGCCAGGTCGACGAAGTTGGTGGCCGAGTGGACCGCAGCCGACGAGGTGATGTCCTTGACGGTGATGGTCTGGCCGGCGGCCTTGCCCGACTTCGTGCAGTTGGCGACTGCGGTGACTTCATAGGCGGTCACCTCCGGGTTCGAGCCGCCGTTGGAGTACTCGAGCGAGATGATCAGGTCGCCGACCGAGCGGATCGGCTTGCTGACACCGGGATCGCCCGGGAACACGCCGTAGGGCTTCTTGTTGAGCTCAAAGTCGACGTGCGTATCGCCGTTGTTGACGATGCGCTCGGCGCCCATGTAGAAGAACGCGCTATTGCCCACGAACTTGGCGTAGGCCATGACGTGCTTGATGTCATCCTTGCCGGTCACCGGCCCGAGGTCATAGCCCCAGGTGCAGGTGTCGAGCTCCTTGGCGCCGCCGATGAATTCATCGTCGCTGTTCGAGTTGGCGGGGTCGGTGTCGATGATCGAATGCGGCGGACTGGCGGGGTCGACCACGCCGTTGCCACTAGCGCCGGTCAGCCAATCGTCGCCGTTCGTGAACGAGCCATCGATGAGACCGGCCGGGATCGCACCCGGGTTGGACGCCGCGTCACCGGACGTGAGGTCACCGTCGACCTCGAAGCCCTGGACGGTGCCGGCCTTCAGGCCGCTCGCCGCCAGCGTCGAGGCGGGTGACGAGAGTGACGCGTACTGGAGGAGCAGTGAGAACACAAAGAGCGCCACCCACAGAAGCGTCACCCGCTTCCGTGTTCTGGCGCTCATGTAGAGCCAGATACCCCGAGACGACATTGCTGTGACCCTCCGAATCCCCGAGACGGCGGCGATCGCCGCAACGCTCTATGTGTGGGGGTCGCTGCCGACCTGGGCAGACCCCCGAACAAACCCCCTGGGCGGCCCTGACGGACGGGTCGTCGACAAGTGCCCGCGGATCGTACGTCGCCGAGGCCGGCCAAAGGTACTAGGGCAAATGCATGATCTCTAGGACCAACCGGCCTGATGTCCACCAATTGCCACAGGCGGGAAATGCCCTTTCCGGTGCGACCCCGCACCGAGGTCCCAGGACTTGTGCTGGTCGTGCCGGCGGTGCCGGTCATGGGCCACGTCGCGATCGAACGCTGGCTGCCGCCCTGTCCGCATGCGACGGGCTACGATGGCGGCTCGCCGAAGGAGAAGCACGTCGATGACGACCGAGCACGCTCGCAGCGCGACAGGCTCGATCCGCGCCGCGATCCGCCGCGCCGTCGACGACGCCTGGCAGCGTGCCGTGGCCGCGGGGTCCCTGCCGACCGAGCCGCCGCGCTCGGAGCTGCCGGGCGTCGAGATCGAACGGCCCGCCAAGCCGGAGCACGGCGATCTGGCGACGAACCTGGCCATGAAGCTCGCGCGGCCGTACCGCCGGCCACCGCTCGACATCGCCCGGGCGATTGCCGCCGAGCTCGCGGGCGGCGGAACCGAGCTCGCGAGCGGCGGCGCGTCGGCACCCGCCGCGGACACGCTCATCGCCTCGGTCGAGATCGCACCGCCCGGCTTCGTGAACGTGCGCGTCGCCATGCCGGCGCTCGAGGCCGTGCTCGGTGAGATCCTGCGTTCTCCAGGCTCCTGGGGTCGCCTGCCCGACCCCCACGTGAGCCGGCACGTCAACGTGGAATTCGTGTCCGCCAACCCGACCGGGCCCCTCCACATCGGCAACGCGCGCGGGGCGTTCGTCGGCGACCTGCTGAGTCGCGTGCTCGAGGCCGGCGGCCAGCGCGTCACGCGCGAGTACTACTTCAACGACTTCGGGGCACAGGTCCGGAACCTGGGTGCGTCCGTGCTCGCGCTGCGCGACGGGACCCCGGTGCCCGAGGACGGCTATCACGGGGACTACGTGGCGGATCTCGCCCGGGAGCTGCCGGACGGGGTCGTGGCCGACGCGCGTTCGAGCGGCGCCGCTCCGGCCGACGCGGTCGGGGGCTGGGCGTCGGAGCGGGTCCGCGCGGGGATCGAGGCATCCCTCGAGCGCCTCGGTGTCCACTTCGACGTCTGGAAGTCCGAGGGCTCGTTGCACGCCGAGGGCTGGGTCGATCGAGCCGTCGAGCGGCTGCGCATGGCCGGCCACGTGTACGAGCAGGACGGCGCGTTGTGGTTCCGCTCGACCGCGTTCGGGGACGACAAGGACCGGGTCATCTACCGCGCGGACGGCCGGCCGACGTACTTCGCGGCGGACATCGGCTACGTCGCCGAGAAGTTCAGCCGCGGCTTCGACCACCTCATCTACATCTGGGGCGCGGACCACCACGGCACGGTCGCCCGGGTGCGCAATGCCGCCCAGGCGATGGGCTTCGATCGGGACGCGGTCGAGATGCTGCTGACCGGCTGGGTGCGCTTCGTACGCGACGGCGTCGAGGTCTCGATGTCCAAGCGCGCCGGCACGTTCATCACGCTCGACGAGCTGCTGGCCGAAGTCGGCGTGGATGCCGCGCGCTGGTTCTTCGGCTCACGCGGCGCCAATCTCGACATCGACTTCGACATCGAGCTGGCCAAGAAGCAGTCGAACGAGAACCCGGTCTACTACGTCCAATACGCGCACGCTCGAATCGCGTCGATCCTGCGCAAGGCAGCCGAGACCGGCATCGAGCCGGCCGTGGATCTGACCGGGGCGCTCGATGGCGAGCCCGAGGCCGCGCTGGCGCGCGTCGTGGTCCGCCTGCCCGAGGTCGTCGAGGACGCGGTCGCCGTGCAGGAGACGCAGGGCATCACCGGCTACGCGACCGAGCTCGCGACCCAGTTCCACGCCTTCTATCGGGATGCGCGCGTCGTCGACCCGGACGCCCCTGAGCGGTCGGCCCGCCGGCTGGCCCTCGCCCGGGCCACGCAGATCACGCTCGCCAACGCCCTGGGCTTGCTCGGAATCTCCGCCCCGGAGTCGATGTAACGTCCTCAGCCGGCGAGGCCGAGTGCTCCGGCGAGGGTGTCGATCGTGGCCTGATCGCTCGCGACGAACACGGACACGCGGCCGTCGGCGGTCGGCTCGATGAGCGCATGCGCGTCGGGCAGGCGCCCCAGCGCGGTGCCCGCGCCGGCCGAGAACTCGGTCGCGTCCGTCGCGCTATCCCAAGCCGTCAGCAGCGCCAACCCGTATGTGCTGCCGTGCTCGACGAGGATGAGCCGGTCGCCGCCCCAGCCACTCGCCGCCGCGGCCGCCTGAGAGTCGCTCAGGCCGGCCACTTCTCGGAGCCAGATCCGGAGCTGGAACTCGCCGAGCGAATCGGTGAGGGCAACGCTCCAACCCGCGCCAAGACGCTTGGCCAGATCCTTCGGGACCGAGATCGAGACCGGCGCCTCGTGCGCGCTGTACTTGTCGGGATGCAGCAGCTGCTCGGTCGAGGCGGGCGGCTTCCCGTAGGCGGCGTCCACCGCCGCCCAGCCGCCCGAGGACTGGAGCGCCGTGACGAACGCCAGCCCGCTCGTGTACGGGAACAGCAGCGTCTCGCGCAGGATGGCCGGCATCGAGTTCAGGAGCTGGGTCTGGGCCGGGTCCGATGATGCGGCGAGGAGCTGCAGCAGCTCGGCCGTGGACAGGTTCTGTTGCGTCCACGCCGACTGCACGAGGACGGCGTCGCCCTCGGCCAGTGCCAGGTGGGCGAGCGACTGGTCGCCCTCGCCGATCGAGTTCGTGTCGACGAGCTTGTTGAGGCCGAAGTGCTGGTCCTGGAGGGCGTGGGTGAACTCGTGCGCGAACGTCACCTTCTCGATGGGCCCCAGGCCGCCGGAGCGGGATACGACATTGAGCTGCTTGGTGTCCGCGTCGTAGAAGCCCGCGACCTGGCTGCCCAGCAGCTGGAGCTCGAGGTCCTCGAGCGAGGCCTGAGCCGGGAACAGGCCGAGTGCCTTGAGCGCGCGCTCGTTGGCGGCCACGACCTCAGGCGGGTTCGACTTCTTGAAGTCCTGGGCCAGGTATGTCTTGAGCGCGTCCTCGTCGATGAGCTTCGGGTCGACCGGCGTCGTCGGGCGCAGGTCGCGGATCGCCTCGACCTGGGGTTCGATGGCCGCGTAGATGGCCGCGGCGTCCTGCGTCGGCGTGGGTTGGCTCGAGGGCGCACCAGCCGACGAACCGACGCTGGCGGAGCTGCTCGGGGAGGCGCCCGCCGAGCTGGACGAGCTCGAGCCGCTCGGAACCGGGCTCGCCGTCGACCCGCAGGCGGCGACGAGCAGCGCCGCGGTGATCAGGCCAGCGCACAGTCGGGAACCGATACCCGCCCGGCCCCCTCGCCGAGGCGCGACGTTGCGGCGGTCGCGACGAGCGGGCGCGTGGATCACGCGCCGGATTGTCGCACGCACCTGCCGCCCGGGCGGCGGATCGATCGTCCCGTCGTGCCCGACCGAATGTCGCTTTCTTAATCGCTTGCCCTCTCGGGGATGAACAGGTCGCGAGTAGTGTCTTGCTCGGAACGAACCCTCAGGTTCCATCCTCCCTCCCTCCGACCGGAGGCGCCGATTGGGCAGGCGCCTCCGGTCCTCCCATTTCTGGGACCGGAACTGGGCGAGGCGGCCGGTCGGTCGGGCAAGCGTCGGGCGAGCGGCGTGTGCCAGAATCGGCGCCATGGAACTCACCTGGTACGGGCGCACGTGCGTCCGCCTGCGCGGCAGGGACGCCGTGGTCGTTTGCGATCCCTACCAGTCGGTCGTGGGACCGACCGGCCGCGGCATCACCGGCGACATCGTCACGTTCAGCCATCCCGACGACGCGCCCCTACCGAAGGCCAAAGGCCGCCTCTCGCGGGACGGACGGACACATCTGCCCTCGAGCCTCGACGAGGCGTTCACGCTCGACGGCCCGGGCGAGTACGAGGTCAAGCACGTCCTCCTGACCGCGGTGCGGACGCACCGCGACGATCAGCAGGGCGCACGCAACGGCCGCCAGACCGCGTTCTCGATCGAGCTCGACGGGATCCACACGTTCCACCTCGGTGACATCGGCCACCTGCTCACCGAGGAACGCCTGTCGGACGTCGGGCCGGTCGACGTCGCCTGCGTCCCGATCGGCGGCAACCTGTCGCCGACCAAGGTCGCCGATCTGCTCGCGCAGCTCGATCCTCGAATCGTCGTGCCCATGCCGGTGTGCGAGGACGAGGCCGCGTGCGACGAGGCCCTGGCACGCTTCTTCCACGAGATGGGCGGGGTCCCGAGCACGCAGCCCAAGCTCCAGGTCACGCCGTCATCGCTGCCGCAGGAAACGACGGCGGTGCTGCTCGAAATCGCGGGGCAAGGTCGCGAGCGCCACGCCCGCCTAGACCGCCGCCATCACACGGGCGGCGGCCGGGACGCCGCTACGGGCCCGTCTCGAGTGGCTTCTCGAAGTGGCCGCCGAACTGCTTGCGCATGGCCGACAGGACCTTGTTGGCGAAGTCGCCTTCGTCGCGTGAGCTGAAGCGTTCGTACACGGCCGAGGTCAGGACATATGCCGGCACGCCCTCCTCGATCGCCGCGATGGACGTCCACCGACCCTCGCCCGAGTCGCTCACCCGGCCGCTGAAGTCCGACAACGTCGGTGACTCGAGCAGGGCGCCCGCGGTCAGGTCGAGCAGCCACGAGCCGATCACGCTGCCTCGCCGCCAGACCTCGGTGACCTCCGACAGGTCGAACGTGTACTGATAGAACTCGGGGTTGCCGAGGGGCGCCGTCTCGGCGTCGGCGATCCGTTCCGCCGTGCCGGCGTTCGCGCCGCGCAGGATCGCGAGACCCTCGGCGTAGGCGGCCATCACCCCGTATTCGATGCCGTTGTGGACCATCTTGACGAAGTGCCCGGCACCGTTCGGACCGCAGTGCAGCCAGCCCTGCTCGGCCGGCGCGGCCGGGCCGCTCCGGTTCGGCGTGCGCGGTGCCGTGTCGAGCCCGGGCGCGAGGGTCTCGAACACCGGCCGCAGGCGATCGATCACCTCGTCCTCACCGCCGATCATGAGGCAGAAGCCGCGCTCGAGACCCCAGACCCCACCGCTCGTCCCGATGTCGACGAAGTGGATGCCCTTGGTCCGCAGCTCGGCGGCATGACGGATGTCGTCGCGGTAGTAGCTGTTGCCACCGTCGATGATCGTGTCGCCGGGCTCGAGGAGCTCGCCGAGCTGCCCGACCAGGTGGTCGGTGACCGTCCCGGCCGGGACCATGATCCACGCGGCCCGCGGCGGACGGAGCCCCTTGACGAACGAGGCCAGGTCATCCGCGCCGGTCGCGCCCTCGCCTTCGAGCTGTCGGACGGGGCCCAGGGAACGGTTCGTCACGACGACCTCATGTCCCGCTCGCATCAGGCGCCGCGCGATGTTCGCGCCCATGCGCCCGAGCCCCACCACACCCAGCTGGGTCGGTTCGTTGGTCGTCATCGTCACTCCCTTCGGTGTCGGCCGGGGCCGTCCGCGGATCGTCGCCGGTCGTTACTCTAGGCCGCCGCGCCGGTCATGGCCGGCACGCCCCGGGTCAGCTCGCCTCGTGCACGACCCGGCCGTTTTTGATGACCGTCGCCACGAGATCCGCGGCCGGCCAGTACGGGATCTGGCCCGTGCTCGGCACCCGCCAGATCACGAGATCGGCGGCCTTGCCCGGCTCGATGGAGCCGATCTCGTCGGCGAGGCCCAGCGAGTGCGCCGCATTGATGGTCACCGCGGCCAGCGCCTCGGCCGGGGTCATCGCCAGTCGCAGGCAGGCCAGCGTCAAAACCAGAGGTAGCGACGGCGTCGGCGACGTGCCGGGATTGAAGTCGGTGCCGAGCGCCACGGGAATGCCGGCCTCGATGATGCGCCGGGCGGGCGCATCGTGGTCCTTCATGAGGAACCACGTCGTCGCCGGCAGCAGCGTGGCCACGACCGGATGGTCGGTCTCGGCGGCGGCCGAGAGCGCCGCCAGCCCCGCGTCCGAGGGCGCACCGAGGTGGTCGGCGGAGGCGGCGCCGATCTCGGCTGCCAACTCGGCGCCACCCGATGGCGCGAGCTCGTCGGCATGCAGCCGCGGCTCGAGCCCGAAGACGCGCGCCGCTTCGAGGATCCGTCGCGACTCGTCGGCGGTGAACACGCCCGTCTCGCAGAACACGTCGCAGAACCGGGCCCGGCCCTGCGCGGCGACGCCCGGGATCTGTTCCTCGATGACCGACCGGACGTAGGCCTCCGTGCCGTTTGGTCGGCCGCGATACTCCGCCGGGACCGCGTGCGCCCCGAGGAACGTTGGCACGACGTCGATCGGCGTATCGCGGTCGAGGCGGTGCGCGATGTCGAGCAGGCGCAGCTCGGTCGGCAGGTCGAGACCGTAGCCGGACTTGGCCTCGATCGTGGTCGTGCCGTGGCGGAGCATCTGGCCGAGCCAGCGACGGCCGTGCGCAAGCAGCTCATCGTCGCGCGCCGCGCGGGTCGCCGCGACCGTCGACAGGATGCCGCCACCGGCGGCCAAGATCTCGAGGTAGCCCGCGCCCTGTTGGCGGAGGAGCAGCTCGCCCTCGCGGCTGCCGGCGAACAGCAGGTGCGTGTGCGGGTCGACGAGACCCGGCGTGACGCTCCCGCCGCGCGCGTCGATGCGCACGAAGTTCGCGAGCCGCAGGCCGGCGGCCTCGATGCCGTGTTCGACCTGATCGCGCGCCCCCACGGCCACGATGCGGCCCTCCCAGGCGGCGATGATCGGGGCCGTCGGGCTGTCCGGTCCACCGGCCGGCGTCGCGTCGAGCAGGGCGAGGTCAGCCTGGCTCGGACCGCGCCGCAGGCCACCGGCGAGCGTCGCGATCTCACGCGCGCCGGTCACGAGCAGGCCCGCCGCCGGGCCCTGACCGCGACCGCCGCTGATCACCCGCAGGGTCACGTCGCCGTCCGGTCCGGTCGTGGGTGGATGCGCGCTCGGGTCATGCGTCGCCGCCCGACCCTGGCGCGGCCCCGGGCGCCTCGCCCGCCTCGGCCGCGGCGAGGCGCAACTCGAGGACCTGCATGGGGCTGTAGTCGCGGACCTGGAGGTACGCCGCGGCGGCCTCGAGGCGGCGCTCGAGCGGCGAGCCCGACGCCACGCCGACGTGGTCCGCGACGTCGAGCAGGGCCGCCTGGGGCACGAGTCCGATCAGCTCCAATTCGGCCAGCCGCACGCCATCCTCGGCGGCCAGGTCCTCGACCGACTGCCACACGAGCCACATCGGCGTCGTGGCGAAGTCGAGCAGGTTCATCGACACCTGGGCCCGCTGCAGCTCCTCGATCCAGAAGCCGTTGGCCTGGACACGCGCCAGACCGCCGCCCGACTCGCGGACGCGCCGGGCGATGCGCTTGGCCAGCTCGACGTCGGTCGAGTCGAGGTTGATGTTGTAGGCGATGAGGAACGGGCGGGCGCCCACGGCGACGGCGCCGGCCGACGGGTGTGTCCGTGCCGGGCCGAAGTCGGGCTCGCGACCGCGCTGCCCGATCTCGGACCTTGAGGCCCTCGTACTGGCCGCGGCGCACCTCGGCGAGCTTGACCCGGTCCGATCTCGTCGCTGCCTCCGCGTACAGGTAGACCGGCAGGTCGAAGCGGTCCGCGATGCGCGCACCGAACGAGCGAGCGACATCGACGGCCTCGGCCATCGTCGTGCCCGCGAGGGGCACGAACGGGACGACGTCGACGGCACCGATCCGAGGATGCTCGCCGTGCTGGGTCTCCATGTCGATGGCGTCAACGGCGACGGCGACGGCCGCCTCGAGGGCGTCGGCGACGCCTTCGGCCGGACCGGCCAGGGTCAGCACGCTACGGTTGTGGCTCGCGTCCGACGTGCGATCGAGCAGGTGCACCCCGGGCCGGCTCGAGGCCGCCTCGGCCAGGCGATCGACGACCTCGGGCCTGCGACCCTCGGAGAAGTTGGGCACCGATTCGACGAGACCGGGCATGAGCGAAATCATGCCGCTTGGCGGGGACCATCGTGCAGAGGTCGCGCGGGCGGCAGCCACGATCCTCTGGACGGTGCCTATAAGGAAGGTTTGACTAACAGAAGTTAGACCGTAGACTAACGCGAGCCTCGCCGAGCATGGCGTTCGCGACACCTCCATTCGCTCGAGGGTGCCATGACGTCCCCGACCCGCAGCCTCTGGCGCCACGCCGATTTCATGAAGCTGTGGTCGGCCGAGACCGTCAGTCAGTTCGGGACTCAGGTCAGCCTGCTGGCGGTGCCCTGGGTCGCGGCGACGATCCTCAAGGTCCGCGCCGACGAGTTCGCGCTGCTGGGCGTGTTCGAGTTCCTGCCGTTCATCCTCATCAGCCTGCCGGCCGGGGTGTGGGTCGATCGCCTGCCACGCCGGCCGATCCTGATCGTGCGGCGACCTCGGTCGTGCGCTGAGCCTGGCCTCGATCCCCATCGCGTACGAGCTCGGCGTGCTGTCCATCTACCAGCTCTACGTCGTGGGCTTCATGAACGGCATCCTGACCGTGTTCTTCGACGTCGCCTACCAGAGCTACCTGCCCTCGCTCGTCGACCGCAAGCAGATCGTCGAGGGCAATTCCAAGCTCGAGATCAGCCGCTCCGCGGCGCAGATCGTAGGTCCGTCGGTGTCGGGTGTGCTGATCGCGCTCGTCTCGGCGCCCATCGCGATCGTGGCCGACTCGATCAGCTACATCGGTTCGGCCTGCGGCGTGTTCCTGATCCGGAAGGCCGAGCCGCCGCCCGAAGTCCACGCCGAAGGCAAGCGCCCGGGGATGGCGGGCGAGATCCGCATCGGCCTGCGCTACGTGCTCGGCCATCCGTACCTGCGCATGATCGCGGGCGCGACGGCGACCTCCAACCTGTTCTCGAACATCGTGTTCTCGATCCTGATCCTGTATGCGGCCAACGAGCTGCACCTCGGCTCGGAGCAGCTCGGGTTCGCATTCGGGATCGGGAGCCTCGGCTCGCTGCTGGGCGCGGTCATCGCCAACCGCGTCGCCTCGATCATCGGCGTCGGGCCGGCGATCGTGCTCTCGATCGCGCTCGGCGGCCCGGGCATCCTCCTGTTCGCGATCGCACCACACGACGCCGGGGCGCTGCCGTATCTGGCCGGCGCGATCTTCATCACGAGCGTGTCGGCGCTCGTCTACAACATCAACCAGGTCAGCTTCCGGCAGGCCATCACGCCGCCCCGGATGCAGGGCCGGATGAATGCCACGATGCGCTTCATCGTGTGGGGCACGATCCCCCTCGGGCAGATCATCGGCGGCCAGCTGGGCGCCAGGTTCGGGCTGCCGACCGCGATCTGGGTCGGCGCGATCGGCTCGTGCACGCCGTTCCTGTTCGTGCTCTTCTCACCGGTCCGCTCGCTGCGCGAGATGCCGGCGCCGCTCGAGGAGGCGCCCGCGCCGGCGACGGAGATCGAGATCGGCGAGGCGCTCGACGAGGGGCCGCACGCGGTCGGCTCGAGCGCGCCGCTGACACGCCCGGCCGGAGGCGACGCGCTCCTCGACGACGACCGCTAGCGACGGCCGCGCCCGCGGGGCTCAGGCGTCCGGTTGATCGAGCATCGGGACGCGCAGGCCCCGATCGCGCGCGACCTCGATGGCGCGCTCGTAGCCGGCGTCGACGTGGCGCAGGACGCCCATCGCCGGATCGGTCGTGAGCACGCGCTCGAGCTTGCGCGCGGCGAGCTCCGTGCCGTCGGCGACGACGACCATGCCCGCGTGCTGGCAGTAGCCGATGCCGACGCCGCCGCCGTGATGGATCGAGACCCACGTCGCGCCCGGCAGCCGTGTTGACCAGCGCGTTGAGGAGCGGCCAGTCGGCGATCGCGTCGGAGCCGTCGCGCATGGCCTCCGTCTCGCGGTTGGGCGAGGCGACCGAGCCGGCGTCGAGGTGATCGCGGCCGATGACGATCGGCGCCGCTGACCTCGCCGCGCGCGACCAGCTCGTTGAACGCCAGCCCGGCCCTGGCGCGCTCGCCGTAGCCCAGCCAGCAGATTCGCGCCGGCAGGCCCTGGAACGGCACCTTCGCTCTCGGCCAGCTCGATCCAGCGGCGCAGCGATTCGTCGTCCGGGAACAGCTCGAGGACGCGCGCGTCGGTGCGCAGGATGTCCTCGGGATCGCCCGAGAGCGCCGCCCAGCGGAACGGCCCCTTGCCCTCGCAGAACAGCGGCCGGATGTACGCCGGCACGAAGCCCGGGAAGTCGAACGCGTCGGTCGACGCCTGCCTCCTGCGGCCTGGGCGCGGATGTTGTTGCCGTAGTCGAAGGCGACGGCGCCGGCCGCCCTGAAGCGCGAGCATCGCGCGGACGTGCTCGGCCATCGAGCGCATCGAGCGCCGGACGTACACGTCCGGCGTCGCGGCGCCGCAGCGCGATCGCATCGGGCAGCGACATCCCGGCCGGGACGTAGCCGCCCAGCGCGTCGTGGGCGCGCGTCTGGTCGGTCACGACGTCGAACGCTCGCCGCGCCGCGACCCAGCATCGGCTCGATCTCAGCCGCGTTGCCGACGAGCGCGATCGACATCGGGACCCGCGCCGCCGCCGCCTCGCGGGCCCATCGCGAGCGCCTCGTCGAGTCGGCCGGTGAGTCGGTCGACGTAGCCGATCTCGAGGCGGCGCACGGCGCGCGCCTCGATCGACCTCGATCGCGAGCGCACACGCCGTCGTTCATCGTGACCGCGAGCGGCTGGGCGCCGCCCATGCCGCCGAGGCCGGCGGTCAGGACGATCGCGGCCCGCGAGCGAGCCGCCGAAGTGCTGGCGTGCCAGCTCGGCAAACGTCTCGAACGTGCCCTGCAGGATGCCCTGCGTACCGATGTAGATCCACGAGCCGGCGGTCATCTGGCCGTACATCGTCAGGCCCTGCCGCTCCAGCTCGCGGAACTACGTCCCAGGTCGCCCATTTGCCGACCAGGTTCGAGTTGGCGATGAGCACGCGCGGCGCCCACTCGTGCGTGCGGAACACGCCGACCGGCTTGCCCGACTGGACGAGCAGCGTCTCGTCGTCGGCGAGCTGGCGCAGCTCGCGGACGATCGCGTCGAACGCCTCCCAGCTCCGCGCGGCGCGACCGGTGCCGCCGTACACGACGAGCGTCGTCGGGGTCGCTCGGCGACCTCCGGGTCGAGGTTGTTCATCAGCATCCGCAGCGCGGCCTCCTGCTGCCAGCCGCGACAGCTCAACTCGCTGCCGCGTGGCGCGCGGACGGGTCGGGCGCCGGGCAGGGCCGAGCCCGCACCGGGCGATCGGTTGGTCGTGGTCATGTATTGGATGGTAGTCCCGGCCGTCGGCCTCAGCCCTGGATGTGCTCCACGAGCGTCCGTCCCAGGTCGCGAGTGCTGACCGCATCGATCGTCAACAGCTCGCCGCAGTCGGCGAGCGGGACGTAGTACACGATCTCGCCCTCGACGCATCGCACGACGAACACCTGGCGCTCGCCGATCGTGCTCTCGGCCGACCCGACGACACCACCCGCGTCCTCGCACGCGCCCTGGCCGTATGTCTCGCGCCAGTCGCCGAAGCGCTGATCGGCCAGGGCGCCCTGCCGTGCATGCATGGCGATCACGAACACGGTCTCGGCCCGATTCGGATCGAGGTTGCCGTAGAAGGCGGTCGTGAATTGATCGGCCATGCCGGCCAACGCGGGATCGGTCTCGATGCTGTGATCGGCGTCGGCATCGTTCTGCCGATCGAGCCCGCCGATCGAGCCCGGCAGGAGATCGAGCAGGCCGGTGTCGATCGCGAGGCCGCGCGCTGGAGCCCGCGCTCCCGGAGGCGCCGGAACCGGGGCTGGTCCCGGGCGTGATCCCGGCCGGGGTCGCGAGGCTGCTGCCCGCGGATGCGGCCGCCGACCGAGCCGGTGTGGGGCTCGCGCTGCTCCCCGGCACGCGCCCACGATCGTGGCGGCCGCGAGGAACGCCACGGCCGGCGCCCAGATGCGCGACGGACCCGGCCCCCAGGACGGCCGGCGACGGTTCGGGCGCCTCACTCCAGCTCTCGTCGGACGACCGGGTAGCGCTCGTCGTCGACGGCGAGCGTGAAGCCGCACGCCAGCCAGAACGCGGGCACGGCCGCACTCGTCGCGTCGGGCCGCGTGCCGATCTCCGGATAGGCCTCAACCGCCGCGAAGCCACGACCCGCGAGATCGGCGCATACCGCATCGACGAGCCGTCGGGCGTGGCCGGCGCCGCGGGCGGCCGCGGTCGTCGCGATGCACGTGACGACGGCGGGCAGCGGGGCGTCGGGCAACTGCGCGTAGAGCTCCGCACGTGCCGTGCGCGCGGATACGCCGACAGGGGTCCGAACTGCGCGTACGCGGCGGGCTCGTCGTCGAGCAGCAGCACCTTGGCGTAGGTGCCGAACACCGTGAGCCCGCGCGACAGCAGCCGGAGCTTGGGCGGTCCGTCGGCCCCCAGCCGCCGGCGCCTCGGGTCGGCGTGGCGCAAAGGGATTGTCGATCGGTGCGTCGTCCGAGCGCGCGAAGGGATTGACCGCCGGCCTGGCGGACCGTGCCGGGGCGAACGGGTTCTCGGGCAGCCCCAGATCGTCGGTCGGGACTGCGAACGGGTTGGCACCGCGACCCGCGCCCGACGGCCCGACAGCCCGCCGCCGCACTCGCCGGCGGATCGAGCGGCCGGGCTCGAGCCAGCTCAGGCGACTTGCTTCGAGCCCCGATCCGCGTCCTCCCAGTAGTCGCAGCTGCGATGGTCGAAGGACGGGTCGGCGCACGGCGGCAGGAGGGCGTAGGTGTCGGCGTCGGTGACGTCGACGATGCGGATCGCGGCCATCGGCGGCGAGTCTACCCGGTTGCGTTCCCCGTGCCCCAGCGCCGAAACCGAGGTCAGGCCACGAACAACGCGGCCAGCGCCCCCGAGTGGACGAGCTCGAGGGCCGCCGCGAGATCGGGACCTGGTTCTCGATCGCCCTCGAGAGCGTCGATTTCGGCTGCGAACGGATCGCGCGCCGCGCCAACGCCGGTCCCCGGCCGAACGGGATCGGCGCCGGCCAGGGCGGCCAGCCGCAGGTCGAGCGCCTGGGCGGCGCAGATGAGCTCGATGGCAAGGACCTGCTCGACGTTGGCCAGGACGGTCCGTGCATGGCGCGCCGAGATCGAGCCCATCGACACGTGGTCCTCCTGGTTGGCGGAGGTTGGGATCGAGTCGACAGATGCGGGATGAGCAAGCACCTTGTCCTCCGACACGAGCGCCGCGGCCGTGTATTGGAGCAGCATCAGACCGCTGTTCCGACCCGGATCCGGCGTGAGGAACGCCGGCAGGCCCCCGGACAGCCGCGGGTCGACCAGCAGCGCGGTCCGTCGTTCGCTGATCGAGCCAAGCTCCGCCAGGGCGAGCTTCGCGAAGTCGAGTGCGAGTGCGATCGGCTCGCCGTGGAAGTTGCCGCCGCTGATGACGAGGCCGCCCCCGGTCGCCAGGGCGCGCTCGTCGGTCGCCCCGCCACCCGGAAACACGAGCGGGTTGTCGGTCGCGCTGTTGAGCTCGACGTCGAGGACACGCTCGAGGTAGCCGAGCGCATCGCGCACCGCCCCGTGAACCTGAGGGATGCAGCGCAGCGAGTACGGATCCTGGACCTTGTGCGTGCTCGCGTGGTGCGACGCCTGCAGCCCCGAATCGCGCAGCAGCCAGCGCAGCTCGGCGGCGACCTCGACCTGGCCGGGGTGGGGCCGAGCGAGCTGGTAGGCGGCGGCGAATGCGACGTCCGTGCCGAGGAGCGCCTCGACCGACATGGCCGCGACGACGGACGCAGTCCGCACCAGCCGATCGGCATCGGCCGCGAGCAGCGCGCCGACGGCCGACATCATCTGGGTACCGTTGAGCAGGGCGAGACCTTCCTTCGGGCCCAGCGTCAGGGGCTCCAGACCGGCCTCGCGCAACGCGACGAGGGCCGGCAGCACCTGGCCGCCGAACTCGACCCGGCCGCGGCCGATGAGCGGCAGGGCGAGATGCGCGAGCGGGGCGAGATCGCCCGACGCGCCCACGCTGCCCTGCTCGGGCACGACCGGGTGGATGCCGCGCTCGAGGAGGTCGCAGCATCCGATCCACGAGCTCCGGCCGACAGCCCGAGTGCCCGAGCGCGAGCGTGTTGGCCCGCAGCACGAGCATGGCCCGCACGACCTCACGCGGGAAGGCCGGACCCACGCCCGCCGCGTGGCTCAGGAGCAGGTTCTCCTGGAGCACCGCGGCGTCGGCGGCCGGGATGAACGTTGTCGCGAGATCGCCGAAGCCGGTCGTGACCCCGTACACGACCTCACCCGCGGCGACGAGGCGTTCGATGACCCCGCGGGCCTCGAGCATGCGCTCCCGGGCATGGACGTCGAGCCGGACCGGCGCGGCCCGGCGGGCGACGGCCTCGACGTCGGCGACGGTCAGGTCGGCACCGGTCAGGATCACCGTCTCGGGCGAGGCCGGGCGCATGGGGTCGAAATGATCCGCGGCAGGTTGGTGCTCGTGGCCGGGACGCCCGTCGCCCAGCCCCCGATGCGTCGGTCGATCGGCGCTCACGCTGCCCGTCCCTCACGGCGCTAGCGTAGTCGGCTATCCTGCCGCGGTACTCCCTGTTTCGGCCACCCGGCCAGCCAACGAGATTTCGCCGTGCTCGCGTTCATCGACGATATCGTGATCCCGTTCCTGTCGAACCTGTACGGGGCCGCCGGCTATCTCGGGGTCTTCCTCGCGATGACGATCGAGTCGGCGATGATCCCCATCCCGTCCGAGCTCATCCTGCCGTTCGCGGGATTCCTGGTCGGAGCTCGGGCGCGCTCGAGCCACTCACCAACAGCCCGTGGAGCTTCTGGGTCGTCGTGATCGTGGCCACGGCGGGCAACACGACCGGCTCGCTCATCGCGTACGGCATCGGCGCCTACGGTGGCCGGCCGTTCCTCGAACGCTGGGGCCGATTCCTCCTGATCCGGCCGCACGAGATCGAGCTGGCCGAGGAGTTCTTCGCCCGCTGGGGGTCGCCGACCGCCTTCTTCAGTCGCTTGCTCCCGGTCGTGCGCACGTTCATCAGCTTCCCGGCCGGCGTCGCGCGCATGCCCCTGCGCCGGTTCGTCGCGTACTCGACGCTCGGGGCGTTCCCGTGGTCGCTGCTGCTCGTCTACGCGGGCACGCTCCTCGGCGACAACTGGAAGGAGATCCGCCACGCGCTCCAGCCGTTCGACACGGCGATCGTCATCGTCGTGGTCCTGGCGGTCGCGCTGTTCGTGTGGTGGCGACTGGGGATGCCGGGCCGGCCGCGGCGCGTCAGCGACTGAGCAGCGCCGGGCGCTGTTCGCCCTGGACACCGCGCCGTTCACCGGCTGACGTTCATTCCCAGGGCATCATGCCCCGCCGGACGTGCTCGAGGTCGTTGAGCAGGATGAGGCGTGCGTCGGATGGACCGTCGCCATGCTCGAATCGCAGCACGGTCAGATTGACCTGGCTCTGCTGGAAGCGCTGCCGGAACTCGCGAATTGGGAGCCCGAGCGCGACGCACATGAGCACACGGTTGAGGCTGCTGTGGGCCACGACCAGGACGGAGCGCTCGTCGGCCTCGCTGTGCCCGTGGCGCTCGACGTGGCGCGCGAGGACGTCGGCCAGAAAGCCGGCCGCGCGAGCCGCGACATCGTTGCCGGACTCGCCGCCCGGGCACCGAAGGACCGACGGATCGTGTTCCCAGGCTCGGCGTCGCTGAGCGTCGCGCTCCTCGATCTGCGCGTACGTCAGCCCCTCCCACTCGCCGTAGTCCATCTCGAGCAGGCGCCGATCGACGTCGACCGGCCGGTCACCGGCCACGACCTCGGCAGTCTCGAGGGCACGTCGAAGGGGGCTGCTGAAGATCTGCTCGAAGTCCACGCCGTCGAGTCGCCCGGCCAGCAGGCGTGCCTGCTCCCGGCCGTCGTCCGACAGGGGCTCGTCGAGCTTCTGCCCGAGATGCTGCTCCGGCTTGGAGCGCGGTGTCAGACCGTGCCGTGTGAGGACGAGCGTGAGCATGGACGAAGTCTACGGGCCCGGGGCCAGGTCCCGGCGCTCGAGCCCGGCGCTCGGGCCTGGCGTCTACCAGCCCGGCGCTCGGGCCGACCGGACCGGCGGCAGCCCGACCGGCTCGAAAGCAGCGTGCTCGTGGCAGAAATCCGCGTGGAGGTGGCTCCGGCCCATGACACATGACGATCGCCAGGTCGATGTCCACGCGCCCACGATCGAGGAAGAGGCCCACGGCGGCGAGGTCGCCGAGGAGCACGGTGAACAGGAGCTCGGGCCGATCGACTGGGCGGCCTGGGGCGCGGGGGCGCTGGGCGCGGTGATCGGTCTGGTCATGACCCTGTGCTTCATGCTCGCCACGAGCACGATCTAGGGGGGTCTTGCTCGCCCGCGGCGGCCGGCGCGCGCGCCGATCTCGCGGCCACAGAGGCTATGCGCCCGGTGACTCTAGGAGGCGTTTGTCCGGCCCTCTCCCGGCCCTCTCCCGGCACTCTCCCGGCCTTCTATGCGCCCGGTGGCTCTACGAACCGTTCGATGGGCCGTTTGAGGCTCCTAATGACTGAAATCGCCGGTGACCCTGGACGGACGAGTCGGCTGGCGCATCAAGCGGCCAATGAGCGGTCCGTTCATTCGCTCGTCGCATGACGGGGCGGCGCGTCGCATGACGGGGCGGCGCCCTCACATGACGCCGGGGCGCGTCGCATGACGGGGCGGCGCGTCGCATGACGCCGGGGGGCGCCCGGGTGCGACGGCGGCCACGCGCCGGCGGCCACGCGCCGGGTCCGCGAGCCTGCGGCCACGCCCAGCGGCCACGACCGCAACGCCCGTCCGCGCTCAGAACAATCCGACGATGTTCCCGTCGGCGTCGATGTCGATGCTCTCGCCGCCCGGCCGCGACGGCAGCCCCGGCATCGTCCGCATCTCCCCGCACAGCGGTGTCACGAAGCCGGCGCCCGCCGATAGGCGGACGTCGCGGACCGGCACGCGGAAGCCCGTCGGGCCGGCCCATGAGCGTCGGGTCGTGGCTGAGCGAGTACTGGGTCTTGGCCATGCACACCGGCAGCCGACCGAAACCCAGCTGCCTCGTACGGTGCGAGCGCCTTCGCGGCGGCGCGGCAGCACATCGACGCCGGTCGCGCCGTAGATGCGGACCGCGATCGTCTCGATCTTGTCGGTCAGGCTGGCCTCGTCCGGATAGAGCAGCCGGAAGTCGGGCGCGCCCTCCGACGCCGCGGCCCATACGGCCTCCGCGAGGTCGACCGCACCGGCACCGCCGTCGGTGAAATGGCGGGTCACGACCGCGCGCGCGCGCACCGGCCTCGAGCGCGACCTCGGCGACCGCGTCGATCTCGGTCGGTCGTGTCGGTCGGGAACGCGTTGATCGCGACGACCACCGGCACGCCGAACTCGGCGCACGTTCTCGATCTGCTTGGCGAGGTTGGCCGCGCCACGGCGAACCGCCTCGACGATCCTCGAGGGCGAGCGCCGGGTCGAGCGGCTTGCCGGCCACGATTCGGCCCACGCCGCCGTGCATCTTGAGGGCCCGGATCGTGGCGACGACGACGGCCGCATCCGGGCGCAGGCCCGACGCTCGGCACTTGATGTCGAAGAACTTCTCGGCGCCCATGTCGGCCCCGAAGCCCGCCTCGGTGCAGACGATGTCGGTCGTCGCGAGCGCGAGCCGATCGGCGAGCACCGAGTTGTTGCCGTGGGCGATGTTGGCGAACGGCCCGCGTGGACGAAGGCCGGGCCGCCCTCGAGCGTCTGCAGCAGGTTCGGCTTGAGCGCGTCCCGCAGGAGCACCGCCATCGCACCCGCGACCCTCAGGTCCTCGGCCGTGATCGGCCGGCCGTCGAGCGTCGATCGCGAGCACGATCCGCCCGAGCCGCGCACGCAGATCGGCCAGGTCGGAGGCGAGCGCGAGCACCGCCATGACCTCCGACGCGACGGTGATCTGCCACTCGGTCTCACGCGGCGGCACCGTTCTCCCGTCCGCCGAGGCCGATCACCGCGCGCCGGATCGCCCGGTCGCTGATGTCGACCACGCGCGGCCAGAGGATGGATGCGGGTCGATGCCGAGCAGGTTGCCGTGGTGGAGGTGATTGTCGAGGAACGCGGCGGCAAGGTTGTGTGCGGCGCCGATGGCATGGTTGTCGCCGGTCAGATGGAGGTTGAAGTCCTCCATCGGGATGACCTGGCTGTAGCCGCCGCCGGCCGCGCCGCCCTTGATCCCGAACACCGGCCCGAGCGATGGCTGGCGGATCGCGACCGCCGCCCGCTGCCCGATCCGGTTCAGGCCCTGGGCGAGCCCGACCGTCGTCGTCGTCTTGCCCTCGCCGAGCGGCGTCGGCGTCATCGCCGTGACGACCACGTACTTGCCGCGCGCGTTCGCCGCCTCCAGCCTGGAGGATCGCCTCGAGTCGTGACCTTCGCCTTCGTCGGCCCGTACAGCTCGACCTCGTCGTCGCGCAACCCGAGCTCGCGTGCCACGTCGAGGATCGGCCGTGGCCGCACGGACCGCGCGATCTCCAGATCTGGCGGGAACCGTCATCGGTGACGACGAGCCAGTGCGGCGACGACTGCTTCACCGATGCGTCCTGGCGGATCGGGCGGGTGCCGCGCTGGACGGTCCCGCCTGCGCCCGCGCCGCCGCCAGGAGGTGCGTCATAGCAGGGCGTTGGTGACGGGTCCCGACGCCGCCCGGCACCGGGGTGATCGCGGAGGCCACCGACGGCGGATTCGAAGTCGACGTCGCCGACGATGCGATCGCCGACGACGTTGATGCCCACGTCGACGACGACGGCGCCGCGGCGCAGCATCGCGCCGGTACGAGCCCCGGCCGGCCGGCCGCGACGATGACGATCTCGGCCTGCTTCACACGTGCGGCGAGGTCACGCGTGCGCGTGTGGCACACGGTCACCGTCGCATGCTCGCGCAGCAGCAACAGGGCGGCGCGGCTTGCCGACCACGTCGAGCGCCCGATCACGACGGCACGCCGACCCTCGATCGGGATGTCCGGATCGCTTCAGCATCTCGACGGCGGCCTGGGCAGTCGTGGGCACGAACGCCCTCCTGGCCAAGCGCGAGGCGACCGACGTTCCGCGGCGGATCCCGTCCACGTCCTTGGCAGGATCGATCGTCTCGGTCACCGTGCTCAGGGGAATGCGCCTCGGCAGCGGCATCTGGACGATGATCCCGGACACGATCGGGTCGGCGTTGAGCGCCTGGATCTGGCGCCGAAGGCCGGCCCCGGAGACCCGTCCCGTCAGCTCGACCAGGCGTCCCGAGGCACCGACGTTCCGGCAGCCGCGCAGAATCTGCTGGAGATAGACGGCCGACGGGGCATCGCGTCCCACGAGGACGATGGCGAGGGTCGGCGCGAACCCGTGCCGACGCCGGAACACCGCGATGTCCGCCTTGACTTGGCTCCGGATCTCGGCCGCGATCGGGGCACCCTGCAAGAGGCGCGGGCCGCGCGAGCGTGTGTTGCCCGCCATGGACTCGGCTCCGCCTCGATCGGCGCCGGCGGGGCTCAGCCCGCCATCGCCCGGGGCGGTCGCGCCTCGCCGGACGCGACTGTCTGGCGCGTCATCGACGCGAGGCGAGAGACCTCGTGGACAGTCCGTCGACGCGCGACTCGACCGAGCCCACCCAGTCGGGATCGTCGACGGATGGCAGGTTGATCTGGACGTTCGCGGCGGCACCGCGCGCCGCGGCCTCAGCGAGAAGCGATGCCACGTTCAGGTCCGAGCCGGCGTTGGCGTTGCTCCGCCCGGCAAGTGATTTCGGTCAGCTCGGCCACGCTCATGCATGCCTCGAGACACGCCAGCGGGACCTCCGATGCAGACCGCGCCGAGACCGAGATCGCGCGTCGACGCTCATCGGCCGCCGATTCGCTATCGCGCGGCAGCTTTCGGGCTCGAGCGAACGCGGCATACGCGTCCGCGTCCTCCTCGGCAAGCTCCAGCAGGCGCTCGCGCAGCGCGTCGGCCTGGGCGCGTGCCTCGGTCAAGAGCTCGACGTGGGCGGCGTACCTGTCACGCCCGAGCGACAGCTGGGCGACCATCGACACCAGCGAGGCCGCGATGGCGGCGGCCACGGCCGAGGCACTACCACCGCCCGGGACCGGCTCGGACGAGGCCAGCCGGTTGGTGAAGGCGCTCAGGCTCAGGTCGCGATACGGGGTAACGGCGGCCGTGTCCTGCACGTATCGATTGTACGAGTCACGACACCCGGGAATGTACGCCCCCGCGACCTTCCGGTCGGCCCGGCCGCGCACGCTGGGCCGTGGCGCGGCCGGTCGCCGATCAGATCCGGTGACGGACGAGTACCGGCTCGTCGCGCGACCGGTTCGGACGCCGATCGCCGGGAGGAGCCGACGATCGGCGGTGGATGGTGGCCCCTATGCGGCGTTCTCGAGCGCCTCGATCGTCCAGCGGCGGGTCCTGTGGGCAAAGCTCAGGGCGAGTCGCGCGCGCGGCGTCTCGACCTCGAACACGGTCCGCGGCCCGACGGCCTCGGGGTAGGCGCTGGCCTCCTCCCGAACGGCCGCAAGGGCCGTGACCGGCAACCGATCCAGCCCCCAGCGGATCTCGCGCGGTCGACCGTCGAACCAGTCGGTCCGGACGCGGACGGGCACCGACTCGACACGGGTCATGGCCATCGTGATGGCTCCTTTCACCTGTGGCGTCAGCCGGGGCACTCGGCAGACAGAACGTTTGTTCTGTTAGTGCAGGGATGCTAGATCGAACAGGTGTTCGATGTCAACCCCTGACGCCGCCCACCATGCAACCGGCCAATGACAGCTTGTCTGCGCGCCGGAGCTGGGGCCAGGCACGCTACCGCTCAATCTCCAGGTTCGTCAGGCTGGTCCGTCGGCTGCCGACCCGGCGTTCGGGCGCGGTCCGCGGATCCCGCTCGAACGGCGCCGGCAGGCCGGTCCCGATGAGCCGGCCGCGGGTCACGGCCCGCTGACCGTAGCGTCGTCGCAACTCGTCGGCGGCCTCGACCGCCTGCCGCCGCCGGAGCTCCGTTCGGGGTTCGCCCGCAAACAAGGCGAGCTGCTCCTGATCGCCGAAATTCGAGCATGTGACGCCGAGCAGACGCACGCGCATCCCACGCACCTCGGGCCGCACCAGCTCGAGCGCCGCCCGCCAGATCGGCTCGGTCATGTCGGTCGGCGGCACGAGCGGGCGCTGGCGGGTGATCGTGCGGAACGAGCTGTCGCGGATCTTGACCGCCACCGTCCCGGCCCGTAGCCCGGCCGCCCGCAGGCGCCCGGCCACGCCGTCGGCCATGGCCAAGGAGGGTCCGCTCGATCGTGTCGACGTCGGACGTGTCCTGATCGAACGTGTGCTCATGCCCGACCGACTTGGCCGGATCCCGGCCCGCCACCGGATCGGGATCGAGCCCGAGCGCCCGATCGTGCAGCGTCGCGCCATGGGCCCCGAACAGCCGCACGAGAACGTCGACCGGCAGGCGCCCGAGGTCGCCGATCGTGGCCACGCCGTATTCGCGCAGCGCCGCGGCGGCCTTGGAACCGACACCCCACAGCGGGCGATGGCCAGGGGGTCGAGGAAGTCGGGCTCCGTCCCGGGCGCCACGACGACCAGACCGTCGGGCTTGCGCAGGTCCGACGCGATCTTGGCAACGAGCTTGGTCGTCGCCACCCCGACCGACGCCGTCAGCTGGGTCTCGGCGTTGACCGCGGTCTTGATGGAGCGCGCGATGGACGCGCCGTCGCCGAACAACGCGCGCGAGCCGGTCACGTCGAGAAACGCCTCGTCGATGGAGATCGGCTCGACCTGGTCCGTGTAGCGCCGCAGGATCGCCATGACCTCGCGGCTGACCGCCGCATACACGCTGCCACGCACGGGCACGAACACCGCGTCGGGGCACGAGCGGCCGCGGTCCGCAGCGGCATCGCCGAGTGGATGCCGTACACGCGCGCCTCGTACGACGCGGTCGACACGACCCCCCGGTCGTTCGGCCCGCCGCCCCCGACGACGACCGGCCGACCACGCAGCTCGGGCCGGTCGCGCTGCTCGACGGCCGCGAAGAACGCATCCAGGTCGACATGGAGGATGGTTCGTTCCGTCATCGTGCCTATCATCGCCCGACGGCGGCCGGCGTCGAGCCTCGAGACCGCGTCGAGCCTCGAGATCGCGTCGAGCCACCAGACCGCCGACGCGACGACACGATGGGGTGCCATGACCACCGCGCGCAGCTCGTCCCGATGATCCGGCGCCGGACCGGCTCGCGGCGATGACCGCCGCCGTCCTGTCCGTGGCCGTGCTGGCGGCCATGGGCGGCCTTGGCTGGGCGGCGTTCGAACGCTGGTTCGGGCATCTCTCCGCCGTCGAGCGCTTCGCGTACGGCGTGCCGGTCGGCATGGTCGTGGCCAGCCTCGCGCTCGTGCCGGGCGCGATCGTGACCGGCGGCCTGGGCGCGACGCTCGTCCTCGTCGACGCCCTGGCCTGCGTCGTGCTGGCGCTGATCATCGCGTTCGGTCGCGGGGCCCTGACGGGCGAGCTCGGGCCCCGGATCGCGCACCGTTACCGCGCCTGGCGGGCCGACACGACACCGGGCGGGACCGGCCCGCCGCCCGCGTCATTCCCGGGCGCGCTCGCGTCGGCGCTCCGGCCAAGCGTCCGTCGCCACGTTCGCTGGCTACCCGTGATCGTGATCGTGGCCATCGCCATCCATGGCGCCTACTACTGGCCCGGCGCGCTCAGCTACCGGCCCGACGGCCTGTGGGCGGGCCACGTCAACGTGTGGGGCGATTACACGATCCACCTTGGCAACGTCAGCTCGTTCGCGTATGGCGACAACTTCCCGCCTCAGCACCCGCGCTTCGCCGGCTACCCATTCGCCTATCACTGGCTGGTCGACCTGACCGCGGCAGCGCTCGTGCCGCTCGGCCTCGATCCGGCGGGGGCGCTCGAGCTCCACTCGTACCTGCTCACGATCGTCGCCGCGATCGCCCTGTACGCGTTCGCCCGCCGGCTGACCGGCAGCGAGCTGGCGGGCACGCTCGCGTTGGTCCTGTTCCTGCTCGGCGGCAACCTGGCCTGGCTCGTGCCCGTCGATCGGGCGCTCCGGCTGGGCATCGGCACGGCGATCGACCAGGGCATCTGGGACTACCAGTGGAAGACGAACCTCGACTTCTGGTGGGTCAACATGTTCTGGGGTTTCTGGATGAGCCAGCGCGCGTTCCTGTACGGCATGCCGATGGCGTTCGCGATCCTGCGCACGCTCACGGTGGCAACGGAGTCGCCGTCCGCGGGGCGGCTCTGGATCCTGGCCGGCATCGTCGGTGGGCTGCTGCCGTTCGCGCACCTCGCGACCCTGCTGGCGCTCGCGATCGCGGTACCGGTCCTGTTCCTCCTCCAGCCGCGCCCCGGCTGGATCCTGTTCGGGATCGTGTGGGTAGCCGTGGCCCTGCCCCAGCTCCTGTATCAGCAGGGCAGCGGCGAGCCCGGTGCGCTCTCGTACGCGCGCGTCCTGGTCGGCTGGATGGCCGGCACGGACGGCGGCCTCGGCGCCTGGCTCGTGTTCTGGCTGCGCAACGTGGGCCTGTTCCTGCCGCTCGTGATCGTCGGCTTCGTGTGGCGCGCCACGCTGGCGCGGCGCACCTGGCGCTTCCTGCTCGCGTTCATGCCCCTGTTCGTGATCGGCAACCTGGTCGTCCTGCAACCGTGGGATTGGGACAACCAGAAGTGGCTGGTGTACTGGTTCCTGGCCAGCGCGATCGTCGTCGCGGCCGTGCTCGCGCGCGTGTGGCGTGAGCAGCGTTCGATCGTGATTCGCGCGGCCGTGCTCGTCGCGATCGCGACCATGACCCTGTCGGGCGTGTTCGAGACAGTCAATCAGGCCCTCGGCCATAGCACGTACCGGATGCTCGACGCCGAGCAGGTCCAGCTCGCCGCGGAGATCCGCGCCAGCACGCCGCCGCGGGCCGTGTTCCTGACCGGCATGTTCCATCACGACGCGGTGTCCGTCCTGTCGGGCCGGACCCTGTATGTCGGCTCCTCGGACTGGCTCGGTACCGAGGGCGTGCCGTTTCAGGGACGGGCCGCGGAGGCGCTCCGGATCCTGACCTGGCAGGACGACGCGCCGGAGCTCATCGCACGCGCCGGCATCGACGACGTGGTCATCGGCCCGTACGAGCGCGACCAGCTCGGGGCGAACGAGGACGCGTTTCGGGCTCGCTATCCCGTCGTGATCGACACCGGCGACTACCAGGTCTTCGCGGTCGGCCCGGGGGCGTGAGGCGCGGGCGCATCAGAAGGCCCAGTGGCCCATGACGAACAACGTGGTCACGACGGCCATGAGCAGCGTCGAGCCGACCAGGAGCGTGATCGCGAGCCACGGCCGATGCGCGGTCTGGGCACCGGCCAGAAAGACCGGCACGATCCCGAACAGGTAGCGCGGCACGCTGATCGGCCACGACAGCGTCGCGAGCGAGGCCAGGTTGAGGAGCACGAACGCGGCGTACGACGGCCGCGATGCCCGCCCGAACAGGCTCCAGACGGCGACCAGGCCGAGGGCCACGAACGCCACCGCCGGCGCCAGGTAGACGGTCAGCCACGATTCGTTCAGCGGCGCGTGCTGGAGCCCGTTGAGGAGGGTCGCGGCCACGGACCAGGGCGCCACGTTCGAGACCTGGAAGACCTGGGCCTGGACGTGGACGAAGTAGAACGGGTCGCCGAACGTGGCCACGTTGATCGCGAGATAGATGAGCGGCCCCCCGAGCGAGAGCAGCAGCCAGCCGGCGTCGCGCTCGACATGCCGCCGGCGGAGGAAGTACTCGAGGGCCAGTGCCGGCGCCAGGAACGCACCCTGGATCCGTGTCGCACCCGCGATCAGGGCAAGGAACCCGGCCGACCGCCAGTCGTCCTGCCTCGCCCGCACGAATGACCACGCCACCGCGGCGATGAACAGCGGCTCCGAATACGGCGCGATGAGCGTGAACGCGGTCGGGTACACGAGCATGGCCACGACCGCGGCTCGAGCGATCGTCCGCGACCCGTCCAGGGCCGCCAGGCGATACACGCCCGCGGCCGCCGCGAGGGTCGCCAGGAGCGACACGACCATGCCCGCGGCGAGCGGGGTCATGACGACCGACCCGATCGCGATCAGCGCCGGCAGCGCCGGGAAGAGGACGATCCGGGCGGGATCGGTCGGGGGACCGTAGCCGTTGGCCGCGACCTCGAGGAAGTGTGGCGCGTCCCAGCGATTCCAGACCTGCAGCCAGCCCTCATCGAGGACGGCCGGCCGGAAGATCACCAGCGCGAGCAGCCCGAACCCGAACACGAGGGCATGGAACGCGAGCGCCGGCAGGATCGCATCGCGGACGACGTCGGCGGGGTCGCGGCGGTCGGCCGCTCCTGCTCCGGCCCCGGCTGCGCTCACAGCCGCACGCCGGCCGGCATCGACGGCGGTCGCGGCGGCGCCGGTGGTCAGGCCTCGGCGGTCAGCCCTTGGGCTCGACGACCACCGTGACCTCGGGCGTCATACCCGTGAAGACCTTGATCGCGACCTTGTACGTGCCGAGCGTCTTGAGCGGCTCTTCGAGCTCGATCTTGTGGCGATCGATCTCGATCCCGCGGCGGGCGAGCGCGTCGCCGATGTCCTTGGCCGTGATCGAGCCGTACAGCTTGCCGCCCTCGCCGACCTTGACGCCCATGGTGAGGGTCGTGCTCTCGATGCGCCGCGCGTAGATCTCGGATTCCTCGCGCTCGCGCTTGCGCTTCTCCTCGCGGCTTGCAATGTCGTGCACGTAGGCTCGGTACGCACCGCCGGCTGCCGGCACGGCCAGCTTCTTGGGGATGAGGTAGTTGCTGGCGTAGCCGTCAGCGACCGACTTGAGGTCGCCGCTCTTCCCGAGCTTCGCCACGTCGGCGGTCAGGATGACCTTCACGAAATCGATTCCTCCGTCTTGATCCAGGATCTGATCCGGGGTCCCAGCCCGGTCCGGCCGAACGACGACGCCGCGAGCTCCAGGGTATGCGGCAGGCGCCGCACCGCCCGGCGCACCGGCCCCGGCGTCAGGCGCCGGATCTGGGCGACGTCCTGGTCGAAGGCGGCACGTTCGATGCCGAGGGCGTCGAGCTTCTCGTGGAGCAGGTCGTTGGGCACGCCGTCCAGGAACACGTCGACGGCCAGGACGACGACCACGAGATCGTCGAGCCCGCCCAGGACCGGGATCTCATCGGGCACGAGATCGCGCCCGATGACGAGATAGGCCAGCGCCGCGCCGAGCAGCGCCTTGCGGGCGGCGGGCGTTCGTTCGTCGCGAACGAGCTCGAACAGCAGGCGCGTGTACGCCGGCGCTCGGCTCGCCAGGGGTAGGAACGCGAGCAGGCCAAGCGAGCGGCGCAGGACGCCGCCACGTCGACGCCCGCCCGAGGATCCACGGGATGTCATGCGCTCGTCTCGATCCGCTCCAGCCCACACCGCGGCGCCGTCCATGGCGCCGGAAGGGGAAATCTACCATCCGGGCAGCTCGGCCACGAACGGCGCCGGCGCCCGAGAAGGTCTGGCCGCCCTTGACATCGAACGTCTGTTCGGTATGCTGGACAGCGAAAGGAGGCGCCCGTGACCAGGCACGACGCCGAACGGAAGCAACGCATCCTCGACCACATCGCGGCGACGCTGCGCCTCCGTGGCTACCCACCGTCTGTGCGCGAGATCGCCCGCGCGGTCGGGCTGGCGTCCACGTCTGCCGTGCATCATCACCTGCAGATCCTCGAGCGCGAGGGCTACCTGGAACGCGGTGCGGCCCAGTCCCGCGCACTGCGCCTGACGCCCCACGCCGCCATCCGGCTCGGACTGTCATCGGAGCTCGTTCCGCAGACCGGCTCCATGGGTGAGGTCCACGTCATCCCGATCGTTGGCGAGATCGCGGCCGGCGGCCCGATCGAGGCGTATCAAGACGCGTCCGAGACGCTGTCCGTGCCCGACCTCCTGGCACCGTCGGGCGATGCCTATGTCCTCAAGGTCCGGGGCAATTCGATGATCGAGGCCGCGATCATGGACGGCGACTACGTCCTGATTCGCCCGCAGACCACGGCCCGCAACGGCGACATCGTCGTCGCGCAGGTCGAGGAGAACGCGGTCACGCTGAAGCGCTTCTTCAAGGAGAAGGACAAGGTCCGGCTGCAGCCCGCCAACCCTGCCTATCCCGTCCAGGTCTACGACGACGTGCGGATTCAAGGGAAGCTGATAGGCGTCATCCGCCGCCTGGACTGAGCGCGTCATCTCGCCTCAGGCGTGCGTTGGCCGGGTCCGCGCCTCACTCACGCACCTCAAGTGCGCTCGTTCGCCTGCTCCCCGGGCCGCCTTCGCCTGAGGCGCCTGACCCGCTCAGTTCGCTGCCGCCTTGCCCTGAGCCTCCCAACCCACCGAGGGCAATGCGTGCCGCCCGGGCGCCTTCGCCTGAAGCGCCTGACGCGGCGATGGGCCCGACCGAGGCGGCGCCGGGCAGTTCTCCACACTGCCCACAGCCGGGCCAGAAGTCGTGGACGAAGTTGGGGGATAAGCGCCTTTCCGATACGGGCATGTCAGGGCACGCTGACGAGCCGAGGGAGGACGTGAGGACCATATGATCGATCGGCTGCCACCGCAAAGTCTCGAGGCCGAGCAGTCGGTCCTGGGCTCGGTCCTGATCGACAAGGACGCGGTCGTCGAGGTCGCCGAGTTCCTGCGGCCCGAGGACTTCTATCGCGCCGCGAATGGATCGATCTACAGCGCGATGCTGGAGCTCTTCGAACGGCGCGAGCCCGTCGACATCGTCACCGTCGCCGAGGTGCTCGAGCGACGCGGCGACCTGGACACGGTCGGCGGCCGGACATACCTCTCGTCGCTGTCCAACGCGACCCCCACCGCCGTCCACGCGGTTCAGTACGCGCGCATCGTCGAGCGCAAGGCCGTCCTGCGGAACCTCATCGGGGCCGCCGGCAAGATCGCCGGTATCGGCTACGAGGATCCAGCGGAGATCCAGGAGGCAATCGATCGGGCGGAGACCGAGCTCTTCGCGGTCAGCGAGCGGCGCATCCACGCCGGCTTCAGCCCGCTCCGCTCGCTCCTGCACGAGGCATTCGACCGCCTCGACTACCTCCACTCGCACCGCGGGGAGATCAGCGGCATTCGGACCGGTTTCCCCGAGATCGATGCCATGACGACTGGGCTCCAGAAGAGCGACCTCATCATCCTGGCCGCACGGCCCAGCGTCGGCAAGACGAGCCTCGCCCTCAACGTCGCGGAGAACGCCGCGGTGCGCGAGGGAAAATCGGTCGGGGTGTTCAGCCTGGAGATGAGCAAGGAGCAGCTCGTCCTGCGGCTGCTCAGCTCCGTCGGCGACATCGACAGCCAGCGCCTCCGCACCGGCTTCCTCGAGGATCTCGACTTCAACCGTGTGGCCAACGCCATGACCCAGCTCTCCGAGGCGCGGTTGTGGATCGACGACACGCCGAACATCAGCACGATGGAATTGCGGACCAAGGCCCGGCGTCTGCAGGCCGAGGCCGGCCTCGATCTCGTGATCGTCGACTACCTGCAGCTCATGCAGGCCACGACGACGAGTCGTGACGCCAACCGGGTGCAGGAGGTCAGCGAGATCAGCCGCGGGCTCAAGGCCCTCGCACGCGAGCTGAGCGTGCCGGTCATCGCGCTATCGCAGCTGTCTCGCCAACCGGAGATGCGTGAATCCAAGGAGCCGCGCCTGTCGGACCTTCGCGAGTCAGGCGCCATCGAGCAGGATGCCGACCTGGTGCTGTTCCTGTGGCGTGAGAAGGAACGCAGTCAGGACGACCAGGACGCGGACGTCGAGGAGATCAACCTCCACCTGGCCAAGCACCGCAACGGGCCCACCGGTCGGGTCAAGCTCATGTTCCGCAAGCGCCAGACGCGTTTCTATGCGGCCGCGGTCGGCGATCGCTACGCGGACGCGCTTGCCTGAGCCGGCTGCGCTGCGAAGAACCCGCCCGAGATCGGGACGGCCCCTCAGAACCGCTCATCGGGCAGGAGCAGGCGGAGCGAGACGCCGTACCAGCCACTGCCGGTCGGCGTCAGGTACGGGGCATCCTGCACGCCGCCCTCGATGTGATCGAGGCGGAGCGCGGCCGCCTGTGTGTCGCTGATGGCGGCCTGCTGGAGCTGCGGCCCGTTCGGGTCGGGCGGTGTGCCGAAGTCGTCAGGCGTGAGGTCGGGCCAGGGCCATGGCCTCGGCGCCACCGGTCCGACACCATCGGCCGGTCCGTCGAGGATGACCCGATACCGCGCGGGGGCGTAGACCGCCGGGAGCACGTCGCCGTTCGAGGCAAGGGCCATGAGCCGGTCGCGCAGGCTCGCGAGCGCGCTTCGGACGGCCGCGTCCGCCGAGCTCGGCGTGTCGGCCCCCAGAGCCACGACCTCGACGCGCTTGTCGACGCCACGTGCGTGCACGTCGAACGTGGTCGTGCCCGCGTCCGCCACGTTGGGCTGGTCATATCGCTCACGAGCGATCCCGAGCCCGGCCCGCGTCAACGCGTCGGCGAGCAGCCTGTCCATCGCGTCCGCCGCAAGACGGCCGGTGTGGAACGGGAGCCCACGGCCGATCCCGTCATCGGTCGTCGGCGGCTGCGCCGTCAGGTCACGGGCGATGATCGTGCCGTCGCCATACAGCGTGAACCAGGGCGCTTGCGTCGCGAGCACGGCCGGGCCGATGAACCCGCCGCCCTCGGAGATACGCAGGACGACGTCGGTCGAGCCCGTTGGATGCTCGAGGCCTGAGCCCGTCGAGCCGGCGGTCGGGCTCGAGGACGTGGACGGGTCGCCCGATCGGTCGGGCGTGGCGGACGCGCGCGGCGACGACCCGGCGGAGCACGCCGACACGACGGCGAACAGGAGCGTGATCCCGGCGAGCGCCACGCGAGCCGCGGTGGGATGACCCCCACGACCTCGCCGTCGGCTGGCGGGCCGGACCTGGGGACAGATGGCTGGGGCCCGGCGAAGCCGGTCGGTAGCGGTCGGAGGGTTCGACATGCGGCCTTCGACGATCGGCGTCGCGATCGGGTTCCGTCGAAGGTGTCGAACCGAAGTTGTGCCGGCTCGACATGGCGCAACGCGACTTTGCGGCAGCGGTGTCCCCCCGAGTAGTGGGATTTGAGCGGGGTTCCTGATCTCCTGATGACGGGCACGTCGTGGCTGCCACCGTTCGTGCCGGAGATCGTTCGATCCAGCTCCACAACCTTGCCATGTGGGCGTCTGGCGCACGTTCGACGGCAACCGGCGGGTGTGGGCCGTGTGCATGCGGCGAAGCGAGGCCGGAAGCCCGGGTTTCGTGCTGCCGTCGAGCGTCCGCGAGTCCCCCGGAGCCGCCCGGCCACGGAGTCGGTCGGCGAACGTGCGCGCCCTGCACCTTTGGCAAGGAACGCGCACCGAGCGACCAGTCAGTGCGGCTGCCCCAGATCTGGCGCGCGTCGGGTCATGGCCGGACTCGGGGTTATCGGGCCGCCACGCGCGGGCGGGACAATGTCCGAGTCCGATGAGGCTATTTCACGCTTGACGGCCCGCGTATTCTCGCCGCTATGAGTCCGAGCCCCCGAGCAGGCTCGTGCCCAATCTTCACGGCCCTCCTGTGTGTGGATTGCGGTACGACCGGGCACGGCGCCACAGGGCTCGTGCGTCATCGCGTTCGACATGGAGGGTTCTGAGAGGGTGTACCAGGACCGAACACTGACCTGCCGCGATTGCTCCGAGGAGTTCGTCTTCTCGTCCGGCGAGCAGGCGTTCTTCGCGAGCAAGGGTCTGCAGAACGACCCGCAACGCTGCCCGTCGTGTCGGGCGGCAGCCAAGCGCGCACGTACCACAGGGGGGCCCCGCGAATACCACGCGGCGGTCTGCGGGATGTGTGGCGGGCAGGCGATCGTGCCATTCGCACCGCGCAACGATCGTCCGGTGTACTGCAGCTCGTGCTTCGACAAGGTTCGAGCGGGGGAGGCCGTCGCGACGGCCTGAACACGCCGGGTCGCACATGACCCCGACGAGCGAACGATCGAGGGGCCGGCAGTGCGTCGGCCTCTCGTGCTGTCTGGGCATGGGCGGTCGCTCCCCGGTCCGCGAGTCTGGCGTTCGCCGCCGTTCGCGGGGTCGTAGACTGGGCGTCCCCTGGGCGCCGCTCGGCCAAGTCCTCGACGGCGGCGACCGGCACGAGCGGAGGAGGCCGTGGGCGTCATCATCATTCGAGAGATGGTCGGAACCAGCCCGCGCTCATGGAGCGATGCCGCCCGTCAGGCCGTGGCGACGGCGTCCCGGACGGTTCGCAACATCCGCACGGTCGAGGTGGTCAAGTCGACGGCCCAGGTCGAGAACGGCGAGATCGTCGAGTACCGCGTGGACTTGAAGATCGGCTTCGAATACGAGGCCGAGTAGCGCCACAGCGGCGTGGCGGGGCACCACTCGCAGACTAAGCCTCAGGTGAGCCCCGGCCGCCACCATCGGGGATATGGCCTTGCCCAAGCCAGACAGTCCCGACCGCGTCCCATCCGCATACGTCGATGCCCGGCCTCGACCGACGACCAAGCGCGACCGCATTGCGCTGGAGGCGCCCCACTCGGTCGAGCCGGCTGAGCGAAGGGCGCCCCGGGCCGTGCCGGCCCAACCTGCCGATGACGACGCGGCGACTCCGTCGGCGCCGGCCGCGACCACATCCTCGAGCGGGAGCGCCGGCTATGGCTCGCTCGGCCCCGGCTTCCAGATCCAGCTCGCCAAGGTCCAGCGCCCACCCCTTCGGGCAGAGACCCTGACACGGCAGCGGCTCCTGTCGTGGCTCGAAGACAAGATGGATCACCGCCTCGTCTTCGTCACCGCGGAGGCCGGCCACGGCAAGACCACGCTCCTGGCCGACTACGCCCGACACTCGCGACGCCGCATCCTGTGGTACCGCCTGGACGAGCAGGATCGGGACTGGATCTCGGTCCTGAATTACCTGGTCGCGGCGGGACGGCAGGTCAAGCCCGAGTTCGCGATGGCCACCGGCGCCCTGCTCGGCGACATGGCAACCGGTCGTGCCTCCCGTGAACGAATTGTCGAGGCGTTCATGCTCGAGGTCCAGGCCCTCGACGATGTGCCGACCGCCGTGATCTTCGACGATTGGCATCTCCTCGACAGCGTGGCCGACGTGCGCGACCTCATGCGCGAGTTGATCCAACGTGCGCCGGCGCAGATGACCTTCCTGTTTGCCAGCCGTCGGCGCCCGTCCATCCCGATCGCCCGCTATCGGGCGCGAGGCGAGGTGGCCGAGCTGGCGACGAAGGATCTGCGCTTCAGCCCGCCCGAGACCGAACAGCTGTTCCGTGAGGCGTACGGCCATCCGCTCGAGCCGGACGTTCTTGCCGATCTCTCGTCGCGCACGGAGGGTTGGGCGGCATCGCTCCAGCTGGCCCAGGCGGCACTGCGCGACCGATCACCGGCCGAGATCCGATCGTTCGTCCGGGGCCTGTCCGGGATCGATGAGGACCTGTACGACTACCTCGCGGAGGAGGTCGTGGCGGACCTCGACGATGACATGCAGGCGTTCCTCATGCGGACGTCGATCCTGCAGGTGGTGGACCCGGCCTACGGCGCCGTGGTTGCCGGCGTCTCGGAGGAACAGGCGCGTCTCCTGATCGAGTCCGCCGAGAAAGTCGGTCTGCTGGCACGGCGCGGCGAATTGAGCCGACACACGCAACGTTTCCATCCCCTCGTCCGGGACTTCCTCGTCGAGCGGCTCGTGCACGCGATGGGCGACGCCGCGGTCGCGGAGCTCCATCTCGCGGTCGCTCGATTCGCAGAGGGCAGCAACTGGCAGCGAGCCGCCTACCACTACGCGGAAGCCGGCCACATCGCCGACGTCCACCGGGTCATCGAGTCCTCGGTCCTCGAGATCATGTCCGCCGGCGACTACGCCGCCGTCGCCGCCTGGATGGACCGCTACCCGCCCGACACCCCCGCCGTCGTGCACTCAATTGTCCGGTCACGGGTCCTCGGCGGAGAGGATCAGGTCGAGGATTCCATTCGGTTAGCCAAGTCGGCAGTCGAGGCTGCAGCCTGCCGGGACCCCAGAGGAGCGTGAGCTTAGCCTGTTCAATCTTGCGATTCGCAGTTGCTCACGGCCGGCGACGAGGAGCAGGCCATCTCGATCTCGCGCCCGCTTACGAACACACCGACATCCGACGTCATCCGTGACATCACGCCAGCCGTTGTGCTTTCCCGAGAAGCGCTTGAAGGCAAGGGCCTGACTCAGCTGCTCAGTCATTTGCTTGAGATTGGTGACCGCCAAGCAACTTCCGACGTCGGTTCTTCGCCGGCGTCTCCTATCTCAATGCCGCAGTCGTGCAACGAACGATGGGCGCCTTCACGGAAAGCAGCTCAAATGCCAGACGTGCCCTCGACCTACTTGGACGCGAACCGATAGGACCAGAATTGGCCGCCGCGCTGGCTTGTGTCGCCCTAAACGATGCTATTGACCATCGCTAGGACCAGGCGATCCGGGAATTCTCGCGGGCTACAGCTGTCAAACATTCATAACTCGTTCGGAGCTACTTGAGTTCGCGGACGCCTATCTTTGGTTTGGTGATGCCGAAGACGCCAAGCGGAAGATTGCGGAGGCCAAAGCAAGCGCAAGGGGCATGACGCCCCGGCGATGACCGAATTGCGCTATCCGATGCCGAGCTTCACATACGCCAAGGGGACTACGCCGGGGCAAGTCAATCGATCGAGACTCAAGACCTTGGCGCCCTCATCGTTCTCGATTGACGAACTGCCCCGCATGGAGTGGGTAACCTGCCTGCTAGCCGCCCACACCATGGGGGCCGAGGCTCCCAAGCTGCTTCGCGAGTCGCTGCGACGACTCCAGACAGTCGAGGCTCACATATACGACGATGCCATCAAGCTGCTCGCTCGCAGCCCTGGACGCGGATGAAGGCACCTTCTCGGCCGCCATCGAGGCGCTACCTGTCGAGCGAACGTGGAGCCTGTCGCTCGTCGCCGAACCGACGTGCGTTGCCTCGGAACGTTGAGCGAGTCGGCGGCTAGGACGGTTCGCGAGGCAGGCCGACGGCCGGCGAGGTGGCGCCCAGCCCTGCGGAATGGATTGAACCATGGGGATCAGAGTACCCCCTCTCATGGCCGCACGAATACTTGATGAGATTGGGGAGCAGGTCGACATCGGATCCCTTAGACAGTTCGCCAAAAGGCGCCGTTTCATAGGTCCGGACGCGCTTCTCGGCAAGGGACTGTCTCGACGGTTGGCGCCGCCAGTCTATGTTGACGATCTCGGAGGGTGACGGTCCACATCGGCGGAGTCGTAGTCGAGCACGCAAGCATTCGGCGAAAGGTTCTTGCGCTGCTGTGCTATCTGTTGACCAGGGAACGTTACTCCGCGACAAAGGACCAGGTACTTGACGCCCTGTGGCCCGACCTCGAGCCTGAGGTTGCCGCCAATTCTCTTAACCAGACCATCTACTTCTTGCGACGAGTGTTTGAGCCCACGTTCCAGGAGCACCTCTTCGCCAGAGTACGTTCACCATGAGTCTGACATCGTGTGGCTAACGACATCTGCTCCTTAGTCGAAGCACAGAATTTCTCCGGCTGGTGCGCGCGGTCGGTGAGACACGTGGAGCTGATGAGATTGCCAATGTGCTCAAGCTATATTCAGGAAAGTTCGCGCTGGACTTTTCATATGACGACTGGGCTTTTGAGTTCCGAGAGAGATTGCATTCACGGTTTCTAGAGCTGGTCGAAACCAACGCCCGCTGGGACGCCCTTACGGCGGGTCGTCCGGATCGCGCGATCGACATGCTACTTCGTGCCCTGGATGTCGACCCTGAGGCGGACCAACTGGAGGTTCTGCTCCTGTCTCTCCTCAACGGTCAGGCGCCGGGGCCGCGGCGGCTGAGCGATACGGCCAGTACGCAGGCCTTATGAGGGACCAGCTCGGCCTCGAGCCCGCCTCGTTCGACGGTCTGTAGAGGATAGGGAAGGTGCCGTATTGACCGGTTGGTGCGCGACTACCTATAGTCCGGTCCACTTCCTAGTACCCCCGTACTAGGAGGCGAAGTTAAGACGCTCGGACGCGCAGAAGCGCCACCTGAAATGGGCACTTAGGGTGGGAGCGGAGCGAGTAGTGCAACCGACCGGCCAAACGAGACTGGTCGGTTTTCGTTTGTCGTGCGTGGGGGCACGGTCGACGAAGGCCGCAAGGAGGATCGAGCGTGCATCCCGAGAGCACCGTCAAGGGTTGGTAGGGAGCGAGCGGAGCATCGACCGATGAGATATCGGCTATTCCGCATCCTCGGCGCCGTCGGCGCCATCGCGGCGACGGCGCTTGCCGGAGGAGCGACCCTCAGGGGTTCTGACCGGTACTTTGGTCCCTGGTACGTCCCGAGGGGCGAGGGCCTAGATTTGCTGGACCCAAACGTCCAGAATGCCGGGAATGTCCTCTTCGCTAAAGCTTCTCATCACGGGGCTCGTGGTCGCCAGCGCAGTCGCGCTGCTGGTCACGAGCCTTGCAATTCCCGTGGACCCCCACATCGCGATCACGGGAGCGGCCGACCCCACGTCCTGGGCAGGTCTGGCTGGGCCTCGCCTTCTGGGTTGTTGTGACGCTCTTAACGTCGGCTCTCCCCATCAGGATGCCGCGGGGCACGTACGTTGGCGTTTCGATCGCCCCCATCGTTGCCGCCATGGCCCTTGGCGGCCCATTGGCGCCGGGCTGGGTCGCTGCGTTGGGCACGACAGAAGGCGCGAGCTCCGAGGTCGGATCGCCCTGGTACGGGCACTCTGCAAACCACGCGAGGCCGCCGCTCCCGCGCTCGCGCGGCGGCTGGTCTGCTCGTGAGCTGATCTGGCCACAGCGCAGCCCGTGGCAACGATCTGATTGCTCGACTTTGTCGGCGACTGTCGGCGCGGCCGTGTTCTTCGGGCTCAACTTGGTGTTGCGCCTCGGCCGTGGCGTCGTCTGCGAACGAACCAGCCATATCGCGCTGTGCTAATTGGCGACGTGCGCGGCATTTCTCGTCGAGCCTCCTTGGCCTGTCTCCGCTCGCGTGGCTCATGGCCCGGATCGTACTAGTGCCCGGCGCAGGTTGGTGGGCGTCCCTCCTGTTCGCTCTGCCGCTCTACACGACCCGGCTCGGCATCACCGGTTCGTCGAGATGCGCGAGATGTTCACGCAGACCATCGGAGCCTGGCGCAGGCCGTCGACAAGCGGGATCCCTTCACCAGCAAGCACAGCCAGCCGGGTCAAGGACATCGCCGTCGACATCGGGCGGGTCATGCGGCTGAGCGAGGCGAGCTCGAGGCGCTCGAGTGGGGCGGCCTGCTCCACGACGTCGGCAAGATCGGCGTCGCCGACAACGTCCTGCTCAAGCAGGAGCGCCTGACCCGCGAAGAGCGGATGATCATGAACGCCCACCCGGTGCTGGGCGCGGAGATCATCGCGCCGGTGGCCAAGCTGGCGCGCGGAGCTGCCGATCATCCGCCACCACCACGAGTGGTACAACGGCTCGGGCTACCCCGACCGGCTCATCGGCGACGAGATCCCGCAGCTCGCCCGGCTGCTCCACGTCGCCGACGCGTTCGAGGCGATGACGGCCGCCCGCCCGTACCGCATGACGCCGCTCACGGCGGAGCAGGCGTTCGGCGAGCTGCGCAAGTTCGCGGGCATCCAGTTCGACCCGCAGGTCGTGGACGCGTTCGTGCGCACGAAGTGGGTCGAGGGTGTGGCCGACCCGGGCCGCGCGGTCGAGCCGCGGCCGATCCCCCTGCTCTCGCAGGCGGCGGGCCGGATGGCTCAGTCGGCCTCAGGCCCGCCGAGGCTCGACGAGCGCAGCCGACGAGACTGGCCGGCGGCCCGATGCGCATGCAGGTCGACGCCGTAGACTGAGGCGTGCTGACTCGGCGGCATCGCACTCGGCCTGGTCGCGGGCCTCGCTGCCGGCGGCCGCATCGAGCACCTCGGCCACCATCCGGCTGCGCTGGGTCGCGACGCTGTTCCTCGCCGTCGTCGTCCGCTTCGGCGACCGAGTTCCTGCTCGACCACGGGGTCGGCGCTCGCCGAGACCCTCCGCCTGCCGCTCCTCGGCGGCGCGCGTATGGCCTGCTGCTCGTCGCGCTGTGGGCGAACCGCCGCTACCCGGGCATCGCCATGGCCTTCGTCGGGATCCTGTCGCAACGCCGTCGCGATCGTCGCCAACGGCGGCCGCATGCCGATCTGGCCGCCGAGCCTGACGCCGCCGGCCTCCGCCGACGGATCACGCTCCACATCGTTCCACACGCTGCTCCCAGCCAGCTCAACGCCTCGTTCCTGCTCCACGCGGGCCCGCTCGGCGACATCATCCCGATCCCCCTGCCGATTCGTCTCGAACGTCGCCTCGATCGGCGACATCTTCCTGACCGCGGGCCTCGGCTTCTTCCTGTTCGCGACGCTCGTTCGCGCCACCCGACGAACCGCTCGAGGTCGACGCGGCCGCGATCGGTGCGCCGGCTGGCGCGGACGCGACCTCCAGCCGTCCTCGGTCGGCGCGGACCGCGCGGCGTTCGGTCGGAGACTGGCTTCTCGACCGGGCTCGCCGAGGCCTCGAGCCTCCAGCGTCCACTCGTCCTGGCCGGGGCGGGGGCGGGTCTGGCGGCGCCCGCACTCGGGCCCCTGGGCATCGACGGCGAGCGGGCGGGCCTCGACGGAGCCGCTCGTCCGGCCGCGACCGGCCGTCCCGCCGATCATCGAGCGGGCGCGCCGGCATCCGTATGTCCGGCTGGTCCTCAACTCGTCATTCACCGCCCTGTGGACCGGCCAGCTCATCAGCCTGTTCGGCGACCGGGTCCACCAGGTTGCGCTCGCCACGCTCGTGTTCGCGGTCACGGGCTCCCCCATCGCGGTCGCCCTGGCGTTCGTTGCCGCGACGCTGCCCAACCTGATGCTGAGCCCCATCGCGGGCACGCTCGTGGACCGCTGGGATCACAAGGAAGTGCTCGTCGTCAGCGACCTCCTGCGGGCATCGACCGTGCTGCTCGTGCCCGTCGCCGCGGCCATCAACCTGTTCCTCGTCTACCCACTCGTCTTCACCGTCACGTCCATCTCGATCTTCTTCCGCCCGGCCAAGACCGCGATCCTGCCGCGAGATCGTCAACGAAGACGACCTGATCACCGCCAATTCGGCGTCCTGGCTCGGCGACACGATGGCCGACATCCTGGGCTACCCGCTTGCGGGCCTGTTCGTGTTCTTCCTGGCCGACGCGCTGCCGCTCGCGTTCTGGATCGATGCCGCCACGTACGTCGCGTCGGCGGTGCTCATCACGTCCATGGCGGTGCCCCCGCGGCCGGCACGGAATCGCGGCGCCGAAGCCGAGGAAGACTTCCTGCGCGAGCTCAAGGCCGGCTGGCGGTTCCTGCGCACGGAGACCGTCCTGCTCGCCAACACGCTGCAAGGCGTGGCCGGCCAGTTCACGACGGGCGTGACGCTCGCCGTGACGTTCATCTACGCCGACGAGGTCGTGCGCAGCCAGCCGTTCGACGCGAGCGCCACGTATGCCTTCCTCGAGACCGGCATGGGAGTCGGCAACCTCGTCGGCGGGTTTGTCGTGGGCATGATCGGGGCACGGCTCGCGAAGGGCCGGCTCGTCATCGTCGGCTACACGGTGTACGGACTGTGCACGATGGGTCTCGCGCTGACCGGCTCGCTTCCGGTCGCCATCGCGTTCATGGTCGGCGCGGGCATCGCGAATATGGTCTACGTCATCCCCAGCCAGACGCTGTTCCAGCAACGGGCACCGGCCGACATGATCGGCCGCGTGGTCGGATTCCGCTTCGCCCTCGTTTTCGGCGCCATGACCCTGGCGATGGCTGTGGGCGGCGTGCTCACCGAATTGATCGGCGTACAGGCCGTGCTGTTCGTGTTCGGCGGCATCACCCTGGCCGCCGGTCTCGCCGGTCTGCTCGTGCCCGAGGTGCGCGACGCGTGACGATCGGCCCGTCCGGGGCCGGCGATTCGCTCACCGGGTGAGCGGAAGACGCGATGCGGGCAGGTCCGACCGCCCGGGACCCGGCGATTTGCTCACGGGGTGAGTGGAAGACGCGGTATCGGCGGGTACGACCGCCCGGGACCCGGCGATTCGCTCACGGGGTGAGGGATTGGGCCCCCCGCACGCTCAGCGCCCCGCCGCGGCGCCCGACCCGGCGGCCGGCAGCGATGATCGGCGCTCCGGTACACTGGCGCCCGCCTGCCGGGGTGTCGATGCGCCCGCTGCGCGGGATCCACGAGGAGCGAAGCCGACCGAATGACCGGGCCTGACAACGAGCGCTCGACGGCCGACGAGGTCGAGCGACCGGACGACGAGACCGAGGACGACGACGCCGAGAACGACGAGCCCGAGGACGAGGACGAGGCCGAGAACGACGAGCCCGAGGACGAGGACGAGGCCGACAACGAGCAGGAGCTCGAGGACGAGGAGACCCTCGAGGCCGAGGCAGCGGGCGCAGCCGGGGCGGCCGGAGCGGCTCGAGGCGCCCGACCCGTCGTTCGGGGCAGCATCGCGCAGCCCAGCGCGGCCGAGCTCGGGATCCACGTCGACGATCGGATCTCGGCCATCTTCGTGATCGGATCGGTCATCGCGTTCGCGGCGATCCTGCTGTACGGGATCCTCCTCGGCAGCGGCGGAGCGCTCACGCCGATCGCCACCCCGACGCCGATCCCGAGCGTGTCCGCATCGCCGAGCCCCAGCGCGTCCGCGAGCGCGTCGGCCAGCGTCGCCCCATCAGGCAGTGGCACCGAATCGGCCTCGCCGTCGGCTTCGGCCGGCGGGTCGTCGCTCGCCTCGCCCAGCCCGTCACCATCGAGCTCGCCCTAGCCCACACGCCATCGCGCACGCCCTGGGGCCGGGAAACGCGAAGCGAACCGGATCCGGCCCCGGCGTCACGTCGATGAGACACCGAACTGGGCCGGGTGGCAGGTGTCATCCGCGGCTGACGCGCCTATGCTCGGCCCTGTGACCGAGGTCGACGCCTTCGCGGAGGCGCGCTCGGCAATGGTCGAGCGGCAGCTTCGGCGACGTGGAATCGAGGACGAGCACGTGCTCGCCGCGATGAATCGCGTCCCGCGCGAGGCGTTCGTGCCCGGCTGGCGTCGCGAGCTTGCCTACTCGGACGACGCACTGCCGTTACCCGCCGGCCAGTCGATCAGCCAGCCGTACATCGTCGCGCGCATGACCGAGCTGCTGCACCCGCAGCTGGGCATGCGGATCCTCGAGATCGGGACCGGCTCGGGCTACCAGGCGGCGGTGCTCGCGGAGATCGGCTGCCGAGTGACCTCGATCGAGCGCATGCCCGAGCTGGCGCTGACCGCGAGGGGCCTACTCGAGTCGCTCGGTTACGCCGACCGGGTCGAGGTGCGAGTCGGCGACGGCAGCCTCGGGCTGCCGGACGAGGGTCCGTGGCCAGGCATCATCGTGACGGCCGCCTCGCCGCACGTGCCCCAGACCCTCCGAGCGCAACTCGATCCGGACGGCGGCCGGCTCGTCATCCCGGTCGGGCCGCGCGACCGCCAGGACCTGCGGGTCGTCACCCGCCGGGCCGACGAGTGGCTCGACGAGTCGGACGGGCCGTGCGTGTTCGTGCCCCTGCTTGGGGCCGAAGGCTTCGGTCCGGCATAGGTCCAGGCGCGCCTCCGTCTGGCCGAGCCGCCCGGCTGCCGGGCCGAGCATCGACCCCGCCCGGCAGCCCACATCGGTTCATCAGGGGAGCTTGGACAGGGCCTCGTTGACGAGCGCGTCCGTGTCGGCGGTCACGAAGAACAGCACGTCACCGTGTGCGTAGAAGTACTCGGTCGTGCCGCTCCCCGACTCCGTTCCGACCTTGACGGACTTGCCGCCCACGTTGGCATCGGTCATGGTCATGGCCGAGCCGCCCTGGGCCATGGCCTGCTGAATGAGACCCAGCAGCGTGTTGCCGTCGACCCCGGCCACCCGGTACGCGCCGATCTGCACGCTGCTGGACCCGGCGATCGCGATGCTGACATCGTTGACCGACTTGCCCAGCGCACCGAGCGCCTGCTGGATCTGGGGAGCCGTCTGGCCGGCCGGGTTGTTCAGCACGCTCGCGCCCGAGAAGCTCAGCTTCTGGAGCGTCTCGGTCCCGACCTGATCGGGCAGCTGCGCCTCGAGATCGGGCGCCTCGTGGAACGAGGGCAGGGCGACCGACGGCACGCTGCTCGTACCACTCGATTGGGCCGGCGATTCGGCCGCCGATGCCGACGCCCCGGTCGAGGGCGCGGCGGAGCTGGCGGCGGGTGCGGCAGAGCTCGCGACGGGCAGGCTCGCTGCGCTGGACGGGCTTGGTGAGGACGACGCTCCGCAGGCCGCCGCGACGAGCGCCACGACGCTCGCGACGATCGGCAGCAGCAGGCGCCGACGACGAAGGCTCTCCCCGGGCATATGTCACTCCATCAGGCAGGTCGGGAACCGAGCTGTCCGCCCGGACCCGCCGACGCGGATGCTACGGGAGCGGCGTCGTTCGCGCATCAAGAGCAGGCGGCCACCGCCTCACAGCCGTCTCGCTTCGAGCGCCGGCCGGCTCGCCGCTATACTCGCCAGCCATGACGCACGTCTTCGTCGCGCCCCATCCCGATGACGCCGCCCTGTCGTGCGGCGGCCTGATCGCAAACCTGCGTGAGCTCGGGCAGAACGTCACGATCCTGACCGTGTACTCGGGCAGCGCCGCCGGCGAGTCGCTCCCGCCGCATCAGCGCGACGCGGTCGGGTTCGGGACGAAGGCCGTGTGGCCGGCGACCGAGGCGTTCAATCGGGCCGACATCGCGGCCGACTACCCGGTCGATCCGGGCGACCCCGCGCTGCTGCCCGCCTGGGCCGCGACCGAGGATCGTCTGGACGCCACCCAGGGTGACGCCGACAGCGCGGCCAAGCGCTTCTGGCAGCGCTCGTCGTGGTATCGCCGGGCGAGCATTCGCAACGAGCCGCTCGCCGGCCAGGCCCTCATGGACGCCCTGCCGACCCAGGGTGCGGTGCTGACCGACGAGGTCGTCGACGCGGCCGCGGCCGGCGACGCGATGGCCCGCCGGCGACTCGAGGACGAGCGTTTCGCGTACTTCGCCGAGGCCTCGGTCGTGTTCCTCGACCTGCCCGACGCTGCCTTCCGGGGCTACACGGGCGACGACGAGCTGCTCGGGCTGGCGCGCGACGACGATCCGGCTCCGATCGAGCGGCTGCGCGTCGAGATCGGACGGCTTGAGCCCCAGCGCGTGTATCTGCCGCTCGCGGTCGGCAACCACGTCGACCACCAGCACTGCCGCGACGCGGGCCTGGCGCTGCTCGACGAGGCGCGTCGGTGGGTCATGCCCGGGCCCGAGTACGCGGGCAAGCTCGTGTTCTACGAGGACTTCCCGTACGCGTGGTGGGACGACTTCACGCAGCTCGGCGACCTGCCCGACGGCGCCCTGCTCGGGCTGCCGGAGGACGTGTCGGTGGCGGCCGAGTACGCCGACGTGAGCGACCAGGTCGAGCGCAAGATCACGGGCATCTCGCTGTACGAGAGCCAGCTCGAGCCGGCTCTTCGGCGGCCGGCGCCAGATGGCCGACGCGGTCCGCGGCTACGGCCGGCGCGTCGCCGAGCTCGGCGGCGGCAGCGGCTACGCCGAGCGCTACTGGGCGACGACCCGAATTGAGATTCTGCGCCGTCCGTGACGGGGATCGCATTCGACTTCGCGCATGTAGGGTACCCTACAGCCTATGAAGAAGACGTCCGTCTACCTGACAAACGACGAGGCCGAAGGCCTCCAGCGCGCGGCTCGAACCGCCGGCAGGCCCCAGGCCGAACTGATCCGCGAGGGCATCAGGCGGGTGATCAGCGATACGAACCGAGGCCGGACGTTCCATAGCCTGGGTAAGGGCCGGGGCGGCGGCCGGCCGATCGAGCGCTGGTCGTCCGACGCCGTCTATCGCAAGGTCATCGGCGAGCGCTGATGGCGCTGGTGCTCGACGCCGGCGCACTGTATGCGCAGGCCGACGCGGATGAGCCTCGACATGGCGCGGTCGCCCGAGCACTCGAGATCGAGACAGAGCTGCTCATCACCACCGAGCTGGCGGTGGCCGAGGCCGACTACCTCATCCTCGACCGGCTGGGCGTGGACGTGGAGCTCGCATTCCTCGAGGACCTTTCCGCGGGCACCTTCGTCGTCGAGTGCCTGACGAGCGAGGAATTGGCGACCGCGCGAAGCATCGTGGAACGCTATCGAGATCTGCAGCTGGGTCTTGCAGATGCATCCCTTGTTGTCATCGCCGCGCGGTACGGCACGAGCCGGATCATGACCTTCGATCAGCGCGCATTTCGTGCTGTCGCGCCCATCCAGGGTGGCTCATTCGTGCTGCTGCCGGCCGACGCGCAGCTGCCTTGAGCCTGCCTCGCGAGACTACGGCGCCGGCGTCAGCGAGCGGACCAGGGACGCGCTGACCGGCGGTGAGGCCGGGCCGAACGCGTGGCGCAGGATGAAGTACTCGGGCAGCGGGTGGTCGTCGGTGATGAGCGGCCCGTCGCCGGCGAACCGCGCGACCTGTGAGCCCGAGATCCACTGCAGGTTCGGGATGGCGGTCACCCACTCGGATTCGGTGCGGTGCGGTGAGTCGAACGCTGACGAGATGTCGGCCAGGACGCCAGGGCGCTCGAGGATCGAGCGGATCGCGTCGGCCGAGAAGGCAACTGGTCGGTCGGAGCCGAGCATGTAGAAGCCGTTGCCGCCCGGGCCGATGGCGATGAGCACGTTCGGGTAGACCGTGCTGAACGTGCGGACATGGGCCTTGAACTCGTCGAGCGTCTGCCCGAACGGCACCCACTGCATCATCACGCCGCCCGGTGTCAGGCGGTCGTGCGCGGCGCGGTAGTACTCGAGCGAGCTGATGACCGACACGCCGGAGCTCTCGATCGGCGGCGGCGGGTCGGTGACGATGATGTCGTACGTGCGGTTCGTCAGCTCGACGTGGTTGCGGCCGTCGGCGATGAGCACGCGGCCCTTGGATTCGCGAGCACGGCCGCGGCGTCGTCGTAGAACCAGTGGAACATGTCCGGCACGGACGGCACGAGCTCCACGGCGTCGGTCGTGAGCCCGGCCACGAGCGCGGTCCGGAACGCCGTGCCCATGCCGAACGCGACGACGAGCGCGGTGTGGGACTGCGGCCGGAGCATGAGCGGCAGGATGGGCATGAGGTGGGCATCGACGGTGAGCACGGTCATCGATGCCCCGGTCACCCACAGTTGCTTCTGGACGAAATCGCCGGCCTGCACCGAGGCGATCTCATCCTCCGTGCTGGCGTAGACCGTGCCCCCTGCCCGCTCGATCCTGAAGGCGCTCGGGTCGACGAAGACGTTGCCGGTCGAGACCGCCCCGACGAGAACGACCGCGACAAGCACCGCGAGGGCAGCCGGACCGCGCCGGCCGGCCCCGGCGGGCACCCAGCGTGTCAGGGCCAGACCGGTCAGCGTGTTGAACACGGCGACCAGCCCGAGGGTCGCGGGCGAACCGATCGCCGGGATGACGAAGAACGGCAGCACGAACGTCCCGACGATGGCGCCCAGGGTATTGGCGGCGAGGAGCCGACCTGCATGCGACCCACTCCGACCCGCCTCGCCCGAGACGAGCGCCGACGTTGCCGGAAACACGATCCCCAGCAGGATCGTGGTCGGCACGACGACGATGAGCGCGGGCAGGGCGAAATCGGTCAGGAGGCGGGTGAACGTGGCCTCCAGTCCCAGCGGACTGCTCGTGTTCGCGGCAATCACCGCCATGCCCACGACCGCGAGCGCGGCTGCCGCCAGCTGCGCGAACGCGATGAGGCCCACCACGTTGCGCATCCGGTTTCTGATCGATGCAAAGATCACAGCACCAATCGCCAGACCCACCAGGAATAGCGTCAGGATCATGCTGAAGACGTACGTGGAGTTGCCTGTTCCCTCGGCGAGCAGCCGCGTCCACAGCACCTGGTACGCGAGCGTCGTGAGGCCCGAGACGAAGGCGATCGCGATCGCCAGCCGAGGTCGAGCCATCGCCCCGGCGCCATCGATCCGGAGGGCATCGAGGACGGCAGGCCGGGGCGGCTGGCCCGCGGACGGGGGCAGCGTGCCCGACATTGGCGGATCGGAGTGCGAGCTCAACCGCTCCATCGTCGAGCGTGCGAGCACGTCGACCTCGGCCTCCTGCCTCGCCCGGCGCCGCTCGAGCAGGAGGGCCGCGATGCCCGCCGTACCCGAGCATACGGCTCCGACGACCAGGGTTCCCGTCAGACCAAGGAGCTCGATCAGCACGAAGCCCGACAACCCGGTCCCGAGAATGGCCCCGACCGTGTTCGCGGCGTACAGGCGACCGAACGCACGGCTGAGGTGCTGCTCACGACTCAGGAAGCGCGTGAGCGTCGGGAGCGTCGCACCCATGAACAGCGTTGCGGGACCGAGTGCGAGGAGGGCCAGGCCGAAGCGAACCAGCGCGAGCGCGTTCGGGCTCGTCTCGAGGGCACCGAAGGCGCCCCGATAGGCCTCTTGAACCAACCGGAACGTGTACGGCGTCGCGATGACGATGAAGACGAGGGCAAGCTCCAGCAGCCCGTACATACGCAGCGGCCGGCGCACGCGATCGGCGATGCGACCGCCCAGCCAGCTCCCGATCGCCATCCCACCGAAAAACCCGGTCAGGATCGCGGACACGGCCTGGGTCGTGTTGCCGAACACGAGCACGAGTTGGCGCGCCCATACGACCTCGTAGATGAGGCCGGCCGCGCCGGACAGCACGAAGATCGCGAGGATCGCGGCGGTCACGGTTCGCCGGCATCTACGAACGAGGGCATCCGCGGGAGCATAGCGGGCCAGGGGATTGCGAGCGCGACTGCAACCGCAGCGGGTGGCCGCTCTCGCGCTTGGAGGACCAATGCGATGGACCGGGCGACATGGCCATCTCCGAGGCGGCGCCGAAACGACCTCCGTACGACTTGAGGATCCGGTGGCAAATCCCCGCACGCTCCCGGCAGAGGTTCCCATAGACCCGCGACCCGGCTGGATCAAGGGCATGACCGCCACCCTCAGGATCATGCTCAGGGACTGTTGCGAGCCACAGACGGACTGCCGTCTCGCGGAACGCCCGAGGTCCGCTACGGTAAATGGAGAGAACCGGCCGGAGAGCGTCGCCACGTCGACTCGATGTGCTTCTCACGGTAGTGCATCGTTATCAGGGGCGGCCCTCGTCGTCGAGAGTCAGGCGCACAACGGCGGCTTGCCTGGGACGACGACGACAGTATCTCGCGGCGGGTGAACGCCGAACGCGGGTCGATCCCCGTATTTGCTCTCACCTGGTGATCGCAGCGTCGGATCAATCCACCGTGCTGGACAGTTCCGCTGCTGTATCCGCCGACGATCGGGGTCATGTGGCAACCGCTCGCCGCCCTGCCGTCGGATGCCGGCGTCGCGTCAGGACGCTGGCGACAACGCGACATGCTCGTCGCAGTCGCGTGGTCCGTCCGGCGCGGAGGCGTGACGGCCGCCCTCGCCGACTGGCCCTGTACCGGCGTTCGCCTGGGAGGCGGGCGCCGGCAACCTACACGGGTTCATTCTCGGCGCGCTCGTCCTGCTCCTGGAGCGGCCACGGCTCGGCGCGATCGCCATAGGGTCGCGACTGCCATCAAGCTGACGCCCGCGGGATCCTTGTCTATCCGTTCGCGACCGGCCGACGGCGTGAGGCCATGCTCGGCGCCTTCGTGGGTGTCCTGAGCCTGGCTGGATCGGTGGCGCTCGTCGGCCCAGACCAGCTCGCCATCTATGTCCGAGCGGCATCGGCCGCTGCGCCGTCCGCGCTGTCGGTTCCCGGCATGCTCGAGGCGCTCGGCGGCCCAGCAGCAAAGGGCATGGCCTCGGACTAGCAGGGTTCGGCGTTCTTGAGGTGATCGCGCTCCGTCGATCGAGGCGAGCCTGGCCCGTGGCCGTGGCGACGATGGTCTTCGGGAGCCCGGTCGTGAACGTGCCAACGTCCAGCCTCCGCTCCGCGGTCCTCATGATCGCCACGCCCATGGCAACGCGGAATCGCCACGAGATCCTTCGCCGCCGACGCGAAGCGACCGGCGATCATATTGACCACGAACAGAGCATCGGACGGCGAGTGAGCTGTCGCCAGGCAACGCGAACCATCGTGCTCGCCGCCTGGCCATCCGAGCGGGCGACATCATCGCTTGAGGCCGAACCGGAGCAGCACGGCAGGCCGGAACAGGCGCCACCAGTCGCGGATGCCGGCCATCTTCGTGTAGCCCTCGGGGTGGTAGCGAACGGTGACGGGATGCTCGATGAGCTTGTAGCCGCGGCGGATGACCTTGTACAGCAGGTATGGCTCCAGGTCGTAGCTCGTGAGCCAGGTCTGGTGGAGATCGATCGCCGGGTCCTCGAGGATGCCCGCGCGGAAGATCCGGAAGCCGTTCGTGGCATCGGTCACCCGCCGCATCGCCAGGATGCTGAACAGGAACGAGTACAGCTTCGTCCCGAAGCCACGACCGCCCGTCGGGCCCTCCACGCGGCCGCCCCGACGCCAGCGCGAACCCTGGACGTAGTCCGCGCCGGCGGCGAGCAGGTGGTCGAGCGCGGGCGCCAGCTCGGCGGGCTCGTGCTGGTCGTCGGCGTCGACGATGGCCAGGTACGGCCGTCCGCGGCGCAAACCCTCTTCCCAGCCGTCACGCAACGCCACGCCCTTGCCGGAGCGCTGCTCGTGGCGCAGGACGACCGCGGCCCCGTGCTCGCGCGCCTCGTCGCCGGTCGAGTCGGTCGAGCCGTCGTCGACGACGATCGCCTCGAAGCGCCCGTCACGCGGCAGCCGGTCGAGCACGCGGCCGATCTTGCCGGCCTCGTTGAGGGCCGGGATAACGACGGCCACGAGCGGCAATGCGGCCTCAGCCGCGCCCGACGCCGGGGAAGCCTCGACGGTCACGCTGAACGGCCGCCGGCGATCCCCTTCAGGCGGGGTGCTTCGACTCGCATCGCATGGCGTTCATGGTCGATGACGTCGGTCAGGATGTCGCGCAGCGAGAACGTCGGCTGCCAGCCGGTCACTCGTGCGATCTTGGAGATGTCGGGCATGCGCCGCTCCATGTCCTCGAAGCCAGGCTCGTATGCCACGTTGTAGGGCACGTACCGTATCTTCGAGCTCGAGCCCGTCATCTCGATGACGAGATCGGCCAGCGCGCGAACGGTGATCTCGTGCTGCGAGCCGACGTTGAACACGTCGCCGACGGCCTGATCGGACTCGAGCAAACTCAAGAGGCCGTCGACCATATCCGACACGTGGCAGAAGCAGCGTGACTGTGTGCCGTCACCAAACACGGTCAGGTCTTCGCCAGTGAGCGCTTGCTGCACGAAGCGCGGCACGACCATGCCAAATGCGCCCGTCTGACGGGGGCCGACGCAGTTGAAGAGCCGCGCCACGATCGTGGGCAGGCCGCGCTCGCGCCAGTACTCGAAGGCGAAGATCTCGTCGACCTCCTTCGAAACGGCGTATGCCCAGCGGGCCTTGAACAAGGAACCCAGGATCCTGTCGGCCTCCTCGTCAACCGCGCCGCCGGCATTCTTGCCGTAGATCTCGGACGTGGAGGCGACGAGCACCTTGGCCCCCCGGTTGACCGCCGCGTCGAGCACGATTTCGGTGCCTCGGACGTTGTTGAGCAGCGCGTTGAGCGGTTCTGGACGATGAGCTCGACGCCGACGCTGGCGGCGAGATGCACGACCACGTCGACGCCCGAGATGAGCTCGCTCATGAGTGGGTGATCGAGGATCGTGCCGTGTCGGAAGGTGACAGTGTGTGTGTCGAGCAGATGGGATGGCGCAGTACGTGGGCGTGCCCACCGATGTTGCCGTGTGGCTGCCCCGTCTGGCCGTCGTGGTCGGCCTCGGAGCCATGTTGCTTGCCCGATCGAGACCGGATCTCGCCTTCCAGATCGCGATCGTCACGATGATCGCCGGCTCGCCCCTGGTGAGCATCAACTGGTATGTCCTGCTGTTTGGCCTCATCATCCCGGTCACCTGGCCTAGCCGGGTGAGGGCATCGAGGGAGTCTCCAGCGTCCAGCGGCCGAATCGGCAACCATTCGTCCGGCTCCGACGACCCGCGCCGCAGAAACTCCATGAAACCTAGATCAGGAAGCTGACCCTTGTGAGTCGTCCAGGGGCCGCATTCCTGATCGCGACTCGCCTTCACCCTGGCGGCGGTGGCGGCGGTTCAGTTGGTCGTCTTCGAGCGCGGGCTCATCCCTGGAGACGCCTTCAACTACCTTGCGGCCGGCGAGCGACTGAACGCGGGCCATTCTTTGTACGCCCTGTCGCCCGGAGATCGATTGGTCAAGCTCGATCCACAGACTTTCGCAGTCCCGCTCGTATCGCCTCCACCGATCGCTGTCGTCTTTCGCCTGCTCGCGACGCTCGGCGATTTCGGGATCTATGTGTGGTGGGCGCTGCAGGTTGCGGCGCTCGGAATCGCGATCATATTGCTGGCCGGGCAACGTCCGCTCCTGACGGTCGGCGCCCTGCTCACCCTGGCGGTGCCGCTCGTCTACGAGATCGGTGTGGGCAACGTGAACTCGTTCCTGTTGCTGGGCCTGGTTCTCACGTGGCGGGCATATGCACGCGGCCAAGATCGGGTCGCGGGTGCCGTTACCGCGGTCACGACCGCCCTGAAACTCACGCCTGGGATTATGGCCTGGTGGCTCCTCACGCAGAAGCGCTGGAACGCCATCGCGGCGTTCACTGCCACCGGCATCGCCGTCGCGATGGTGAGCGTCATCGGCGCCGGGCTCGACGCCCATCTTCAATATGTGTCGATCCTGGGCGACGGATCAGTCAGTCTGAGCCCGCTCAGCCTCGGGGGGATGCTCTCGTACATCGGCCTGCCGGAGAACCTCGCCCGCCTGGTGCCCATCATCGCAATCGCGGCCGGGTTCATCGGCATCTGGGTGTTCCGAGAACGTCCGGGCGTCGCGTACTCGATCGGTGTCGTCACGATGATCGCGGGCGCACCTGCCGTAAGCATCAATTGGTTTGTGCTGCTGTTTGCCCTCATCGCCCCTCTCGCATGGCCCGTCGAGCTCGTCGCCAGCGCACGGGCACAGCCCGCCAACGCCGCAGCGCCCGTCGGGTCGGCGTCGCCGGTTTCTAGTGTCTCGCCTCGGAAGTGGCTGGGCGCTTGCGGACCGCCCTGGCGAGGATCTCGTCGGCGGTCTTGACCCAGACAAAGGGGGTCGAGCCGGCGTTCCAGCTCCGGGTGAACGTGTCGATCCTGGCGACGAGTTCCTTGACCGAGGCGAAGGTGCCCCGCCGGATGGCCTGGCGGGTGAGCACGCTGAACCACGTCTCGACCTGGTTGAGCCACGACGCCGAGGTTGGGGTGAAGTGGAAGGTCACCCGCGGATGACGCCCGAGCCAAGCGTTGACGCCCGGTGTCTTGTGGGTGCTGACGTTGTCGAGGATGACGTGCAGGTCCTGGTCTGGATAGACCCGGTCAAGCCGCCGCAGGAAGGCGAGGAAGTCGGCGCCGGTGTGGCGGGCCCGGGCCTCCTGGGTGACCGTGCCGGTCGCGATCTCGAGCGCGGCGAACAGGCTCGTCGTGCCGTTGCGCTTGTAGTCGTGCGTCCGGCGGACAACGCCGCCGGGCCGCAGCGGGAGCATCGGCTGGGTCCGGTCGAGCGCCTGGATCTGGGTCTTCTCGTCGACCGACAGAACGATCGCCCGCTCGGGTGGCGCGAGGTACAGCCCGACCACGTCGCGGACCTTGGCCTCGAGCTGCGGGTCGGTGCTGAACTTGAAGGTCTCGGTCCGATGGGGCTTGAGGCCGACCGTCTGCCAGATCCGCCAGACGGTCGTCTCGCTCATCCCGAGCCGCTCGCCGAGGCGGCGGGCGCTCCAATGGGTCGTGCCGTCGGTCGGTGGCTCGAGGGTCAGGGCGATCACCCGGTCGCGATCCTCCCGGGAGTACGTCGGCGGGCGACCCGGGCGGGGCTCGTCGGCCAGTCCGGCCAGGCCGGCGCGAGCGTAGCGGTCGCGCCACAGCAGGACCGTCATGGGGGCCACTCCGACCTCGTCCGCGATCTGGCGGTTAGGCCGGCCCTCCGCGGCGCGGAGGACGATCCGCGCCCGCTGGACCACTCGCTGCTCCGTCGTCCGCGCTCGCACGAGCGCCCGGAGGATCTCAAGATCGGACTCGTTGACCGCCAAGGGAGGCGCCGGATGGTTGGCCATGTCAGTCAGCGTAGCTGCGATCGACATAATCGTCTAGCTATTTCCGCAAGGTTGCACTAGAGGGCCGCGTCCTCGCGCACCGTCAGTGCGTGGCCTCGGCGCCGACGATCGTGCCAATCACCAAGAGCACGAACCCGATCACACCGAGGATGCCGACGACCCGCCGGATCGACGGATGAAGCCCGAGTTCGCGGCTTGACAGGATGACGGTCAGCAGCCCGGCGATTGTTGCCACCTGGAGCGGTTGATCGACGGGCAAGGCCGTCGGCACATAGACCAGCACGATCAGGCCAGTCAGGAATAGGCCGACTGCCGCCATCCAGAAGGTCGCCGCACGCTCCATCAGAAGCCCTGCTCGTATACCGCCGGGTCGTCGCCCGCAACCCGGCCGGCACCGCTGGCGGAGCCTGTTCGAAGAAATACCTGTCCGTACTCGTCGCTATATGCGGAGTCCCATCCGGCCTAGGCGAGCCGGCGCGGAAGATCCGGACCCTGGTCCCTCGACACGACGACGTCGAGGTGTCCGTGTCGTCCAGGATCGACTGCCAACTGGCCGAACCAGTGACCACGGCGTCGTACTGATCCCAGCACCACGGGCGGGAAGAGCTCGATCCGCGAATCGACGAAGACCTTCACCTCGGGCGCAGTCAGTTCGAACCACGATCCCCAAGGTTGTGGCGCGAAGACGTGATCGCCTGGCCGTGCGGACGCGAGGAGCGCCTTCGTCAGCCCGGCCGGCGCGTCGACGAGCACGCCTGAGGGACCGGCCACCGGGTCGCTCGAGCGCCAGACCGGCAGCAGGATCACGCCCACGACGAGGATCGCCGTGGCGATCGCCACGTTGAGGCCGCGCATGATGCTCGGCTCGGGCCGCGGCGCCGGTGACGCCGAGCCGTCCGAGCTGCGAGCCAGGAGGGGCGCCACCGCGACCGCGGCTCCGATCGGCCACCAGGCCACGCCGCGGACGGCATACGCGCCGATCAGGAACAGGCCACCGAGCCACGCGAGCGTCGGCCAGCGGACGAATTGCCCGCGGCGCACCAGCAGGACCACGGCGAGCAGCGCCGAGCCGAAGAAGAGGAGACCCGGGATCGTCCGGGGCGAGGTCGGCTGCCATTCCGCAATTCGATCGGTGACGAGTGAGTTCGTGGTCAACCCGATGGCATAGGCGTAGACCGCCGGACCGAACGGATTGAGCAAAGGCGCGACGGCCGACGCGATGGTCAGGCCGAGCGTGCGTCGGTATGGCCGACCGGCCGACAGGTCGGACAGCCAGGCTGCCCCGCACGCGAGTGGCGCCAGGAAGAAGCTGCCATGGATGCTCGCCCAGGCAACCGTCAGGATCGGCACGAGCCAGACCAGCCGCGGATGACGATGCCGCTCGACGAGCAGCGGCAGTACGACGGCGAACAGCGCCATGCCGAAGAGCTGCGGCCGGAGCGCGAGCGCCGGCGGCCGACACCGCGAACGCGCCAACCGCCAGGAGGGCCCCCCAGCGAACCGTCGCGCCCGCCCGATACGCCGCCAGCTCCACCGCTCCGAACGTGACGCCCACGAGCACGGCGCGGAGCACGACCAGCCCGCTCCAGCCCCCCGCGCCGAACACGGCCGCGAGGATGGCCTGCGCCGCCCATTGTTGATCCAGCCAGGACGAGCCCGAGGCCGTGTACGTGAACGTATCCGTGGTCGGGATCCCGCCGCCCGACAGGATCAGGTCGCCGGCCCGAAGCTGGTAGGCCAGATCGACCGTCGACAGGCTCGCGATCAGGGCGGCGAGCACCGGCAGCCCGACGCCAAGGAACGCCCAGAGCCTGGTCGTGGACACCTCAGCTGCTCAGATGCTTACGAGGTGGAGGTGCGGCCGCATAGCCCGGTGATCCTAGGTGACCCGGTGCGCCTTGGCACCGGTCGATAGTCCCAGTCGCGCATTGCCGACGTGCCGACTCAGGTCGCTACGACGCTCTCCAGGCGGTCGCGGCCGGGCGATGAAGCTGCATCGCCGAGCAGCAGCGACCGGATCGGAAATGGGCGCCGCAAGCGCAGCGAGCAGCGCGTATGTGTGGAAGTTCACCGCGCCGACCCGAAGACCACCGCGACCGACGGCGAGCATGTAAGCAAAGGGAGCGGCGAGTTCTGCGCCGTGGCTACCGCGCGCGAGGATCCCCACGACAAAGACGAGCATCGGCGGAATGCCGAGAGCCGCGCTGCTCCAGGGAGTTGCCCCATGCTGGCATCGCCCTGCGCGACATCGATGTACTCCACGTGGCCACCGAACCCTGCCCCGAAGAGACCATCCCAGCGGCCAGGAGGCCACCGAGAATCGCGGCCGCCAGATGGCGGCGGCCACCGAAGACCACGAGCCAGGCGAGCATAGGCAGCGGGATGATCTTCAGCACGCCAGGGCCGCCAACCAGCCGGCACTGATCGGACGGTCCCGGGCCATCCAGGCGCCAACGAGACCGAACAGGACCAGCGCATTCACGTTTCCGGTGCTGACAGGTGCCAGACGAGCGGCGGCACCGCGATCAGGAGGGCGCTCCGGCAACCTGCGGGGTGCGCCGGGCAAGCCAGACGACGGCCGCCACCGTGCACGCGGCCATCGCGATCGTCCAGAAGGCCACGGCGATCTCCGCCGGCAGGAGTGCGAGCGGACGCCAAATGACCGCGATCAGCGGCGGATAGATCAACGGCGCCGTCCATACGGCGGACTGGTCCCGACATACCGGTCGCCCGGCGACAGCGCGTACAAGTTATGCCCGGCGTTCAAGCGCTCGCCTGCCGCGAGGTAATTCCAAGCGTCAGCCGGCGCGGCCCCCATCCGGACATAGACGACCAGAATGGCGACGAGAAGTCCGGCACCGAGGGCGAGCGCCATCGACCCGCGGCGACGCCGGGCGACGGAACCACTCGCCGGGCTCCTCGATCGAGCCCGAGTTGTCTGATCATTGTTGCCCCCAGGCAGGCCCTAAACCGCTGGGCAGGAATCCTTCCGTCCAAGCGAACGAGGAATGAGGGTGCCGGAGCTCCCGCCGCCGTCGTCAATCCGACGGTGGCATGTGTGGCGAGCTACCGCCGCCGACAGGCGCCTGGCAGCGACCGATCGGCTTAGCTTGCGGCCGTCTCGAGCTCGCGCGCCGTGCCGGCTTCCTCGTAGATCGCCTCGATCGAGCTGACCATGAGCTGCACGCAGAAGCGCTCGTGGACCAGGTCGTGGCCGGCGCGGGCGACCATGTCGGCGAACGGGTGGTCGACGAGCAGGCGGGTGATCGCACCAGCCAGCGCGTCCGGCTCGTGCGGCGGCACGAGCAAGCCCGTCACGCCGTCCTCGATCATCTCCGGGATGCCACCGACGTTGGAGGCCACGATCGGACGCGAGAGCGCCATGGCCTCGAGGATGGTCAGGCCCTGCGCCTCGCGGTAGGACGGCAGGACGGCGACGTCGAGCGCGGCCGTGACCGCCGGGATGTCGTCGCGACGGCCGGTGAACACGACCCGATGCGCGATCCGGAGCTCGCGCGCCTGGGCCTCGAGCGAGTCGCGCTGGCTGCCCTCGCCCACGACGAGCAGGTACGCGTCGGGCACGGCGCGCAGGACCGCCGGCCACGCCTCGAGCAGCGTCGGATGGCCCTTCTCGGGCTCCAGCCGGGCGACGACGCCCACGATCTGCGAGCCGGGCTCCAGACCGTACTCGTCGCGCAGCGTGCAGCACGGCTCCTGATGGTCGTAGCGGTCGAGGTCGATGCCGTTGTAGATGAGCGAGATCGGAGGCCCGCCGGCGATCACCCGGTTCTCGACCTCGAGCTTGTGCTCGATCGCACGGGAGACCGCGATGAGGTGGTCCATCGACGCGGTCAGCTCGCGTAGGGTCTCGCGGTCCTCGGCCGAGCGGACCCGCGACGAGTGGATGGTCGACACGACGTACGGCGGTCGATGACCCGTCGCCGCCAGCAGGCGACTGGCGCGCGTCCCGATGACCTCGGCTCGGTACATGTGGTTGTGGACGACATCGGCCCGCACGGCGGCCAGGTGCGCCGCGAGCTCGCGCGTCGCCTCGTCGTCGTCGGGGTTCTCGATGATGCACACCGGGTAGCCGGCACGCAGCAGCTTGCGCACCGCGGGACCGTTCGACAGGGCGACGACGCTCGTCTCGAAGCGGCTCGGATCGATCCGGCTCAGCAGGTTGAACAGGTGCTCCTGGGCGCCGCCGTTCGAGCCCGTGGCCAGCACCTCGACGACCCGCAGCCGACCCTGGGCGGCGGTCGGCAGGCGCAGCACGGGCTCGGCGCAGGGATCGGATGGGAGGCGCAGGGTCATCGGTCGGCCGTCCGGCGCACGAGCAGGCGCTGGATCGGGCGGTCGATCGCGCCCCACTCGTACTTGTAGTCCTCGTTGCCGCGCAGGAAGTCGAGTCGCTCGCGCCCGAGCCCGATGGCGTGCTCGGCGAGCTTGGCCACGAGCAGCACGCCCGGCGACAACGCGCGCGCCTCGGGATCCGTGCCGGCGTTGTAGTAGGCGATCGTGTGCCCGTCGTCGAACCACATCGCGGCCGCGATCCGTCGATCGCCGACCGTCAGCAGCCCGAGGTGCAGCAGGTCCCGCCCGAACAGCTCGAACAGCCGCCGGAAGAACACTCGACTCTGCGCCCCGCCGGGCGTGTCCGGGAACAGGCCGTCGGCGCCCCAACGCGCCTGATGGAGCTCGATGAACGTCTCGAGGTCCGCCAGCGGGTCGGCCGAGACGTCGAACCGCACCTCGCCCGCCGATTTGGCCCGGCGCAGCTTGCGCCGGATCTCGTGCCGCTCCTTCTTGCCCAGCGAGCCGAGGTAGTCGTCGAGGACCGCCGGCGCGGGCGGCAAGTCGGCGACCGGGCACACGTCCTCCTGCTCGAGGTTGACGGTCCAGTCCTCGCGCATCTCGCGAGCACCGAATGCCGCGAGCAGCTCGTCGGCCACCGGATCGCCGCAGCGCAGGCGGCGCAGGTCGACGACGTCCCACGGCTCCGGGCCCGTACCGTCGCGCCCTTCGCCGCCGAGGAGGTCCACGGTCGCCGTTTGCAACCGGCTCGAGGTCGTCGGGATCGGCAAGGAGGGTCGCGTAGTCGGCGTGGTAGCTCGCGCCCATGAACACCGCCTTGGCGCTGGCGGCGACCGGTGTGAGCTCGGATCCCGCCCGCGTGACGCATGTGCGTGCGCGTGCGCTCGTCCTCGGGCTCGACCTCGTGGCGGTGCATGAGCGGCACGATCGCGACCGGCGGCGCGCCGGGATTGCCGCGGTCGGCGGCATGGACGATCGCGAGCGTCTCCTCGTGGGCGTTCGCGCCGAAGGCGTCCCACCAGGCGCGATGAAAGGCCCAGCGGCTGAAGGGCGTCGACCAGGGCGTGCGCGAGGCGAGCGCGTCCCAGGTCACTTCTGGGATGGAGTCGAACGGCCGGCGGACGGCCACGAGCTTGGGCCGCCGCGCGGGTTCACTCACGGGACCGAGGACCGTCGGACAGTCAGGCTCCGCATCGAGCGAGAGGGTCACGGCCGGAGGATAGCACCGGATCGGGGAGATGGTTGCGGGCGCAACTTGCGTACGGCAGCGCCCGGAACAGGTCGGCGGACGGGCATACTGCCGATCGTGAACGACGCTCGGCCGAGCGTGCGTCCGATGGACGCCGATCCGGCCTCTCGATTGTCGCCGTATTGGTCCTGGCCAACGATCAGGCGGGCGGCACCCACGCTCCTGCTGGTCTTTCTCGGGAGTCGCGTCATCCTCGTCGTGGTCGCGGTCCTCCTCGAGGCGGTCTTGCCGGTGAGCTATCGCGGGCTGACGTTCTCCAACGCCCCAGTCGTGGGGACGTTGACGGGTGAGGATGCGGTCTACTACCTCGGCATCGCTCGTGACGGCTATCACGCGCTTCCGATTCATGACTCGTTCTACGACTGGGTCTACTTTCCGGCGTTTCCGCTGCTGACCAAGCTCGCAGGCACCGTCATGGACATCGGCGTAGCGGGCCTCGTGGTCGCGAACCTGGCCGCCTTGGCCAGCATGTTCTTCGTCTACCGGCTCGGCCTGGAGGTAATGGATCATCGAGAGGCGCTCTTGGCGACCGCACTCGTGGCGACGGCCCCTGGCGCGATTGCCCTCGGTTTGCCGTATTCGGACAGCCTCTTGCTCGCCTCCGTGGCCGGGTCGTTCGTCGCAATTCGCGCGCGCCGGCCGTGGCTCGCGGCAGGCGCTTACGCACTCGCGACGCTGACGCGTCCGCCGGGCATCCTGTTCGGGCTGCCGATCGCCGTGGGCTTGTGGAAGAGCCACCGATCCTGGCGGTCACTCCTACCACTGCTGGCCGGACCTCTCGCCCTGGTCCTGTTCTGTGTCTATCAGGGTCTCGTCCTCGGTGACCCGCTCGCCTGGGTCCATGCCCAGGGTGCCTGGAATCTCGCTCCGGCCGTCACGTCGGTCACGGGCAACGGCGGGTCTGCCGAAGGCTCCACCGTTGTTCTGGTCGTCTTGCTGGTCCTGGGATTGCTCGTGTACACGTCGTTGCTGCCGGCGCTGCTGCGTGGAGTGCCACTCGATCAGGGCCTGGTCGCAGTGGTCGCGTTCGCCACCGTGTTTCTCTCCGGCCGCCTGCAGTCGGACCTCCGATACCTCGCGATCGGCTGGCCGTTTGCCTGGGTGGTGGTAACTCGCCTGGGCGGGATACGCCGAGACATGTCTGTGCTGGTGGCGGGCGGCGTGTTCGTCCTCTTCGCCTTCCTCAATCTCAGCCAGGCATTGGCCCCATGAGGAGAGTGGCCGACAAGCTCCTCGTGGAGGTTCATCCAGATCCACAACCAGGATGACCCGATTGGCGGGTTGCTGGTACGACCCTCGGCGGTCAAGCTAGCGGCCGACCCGCGGAAGACGGAGGGCTCCCCGATTAACGGTATTGCCTGGCCCCGGCAAGCGTTGGCCCATGTGGACCTGGAGAGGTTCTGGACCCGTCGAGCAATACGCTGGCTCGACGCGCGTCCGCGTGTGGCACTCGCGTTGACCGTGGAGATTGCGGGGCTGCTCGCTCTGGCGCACGTGGTGAGCCTGCAGTCCGCCACGCTCGTCAACCACCAGGTCGGGGTTGACTTCCGGACGTACATGGACGCGACCAAGCAGTGGCTGAACGGTGGCCCGTTCTATCAGCCGTGGCAACTCACCGGACCGTATGACGTCCTGACGTCACCGGGCCAAGGCCTCGAATCTCTCCCAATTCTCTACCCGCCTTACGCTCTCTTCTTGTTCGTGCCGTTCGCGGTCATCTCTGGACCTGTGGCCGCGATCCTCTGGTGGGTATTGCCCCTGGGAGCCCTGGCCTGGGTCGTGCTGCGCTTGCGGCCGCGTCCTTCAACCTGGCCCGTGCTGGCCCTACTGGCCCTGAACCTCTGGACGTTCTGGCTTGCGGCGTCCGGGAATCCGGTGATGTGGGCAGCAGCCGGGATTGGGCTTGGAACCCTGTTCGGTTGGCCGGCTGCGCTGGCGGTCATCAAGCCGACCGTGGCACCACTGGCACTGATCGGCGTCCACACGCGGTCGTGGTGGCTCGTGCTGGCGCTCATCCTGATGGCGAGCCTTTCCGTGGCTCCACTCTGGCCGGACTACGTCAGCAGCACGCTCAATGCACATCCAACCGACGCCGTCTATCTGCTCGCCAACATTCCGATCGTTGCGATTCCTCTCGTTGCCTGGCTAGGGCGCACTCGCGGAATCGGGCGTTGAGCGGGCGGGACCAGGCTCAGGCGGGGGCCCTGTCGAGCGCCAGGTTGTTGACGGATGCGGCCGGTGACATTGCGGCCATCCCGAAGCACCTCCGATCGGACGCATCGGTGATGCCGGAACGTCTCGGTCGACGCGATGCGATTGCCTTGATCTTCGGCGGCCTGACCAGCGTCGGCATGCCGCTCTGGCTGTCGGCCGCGGCGGGCGCAATCGGCCTGCCAAACAACGATGACTGGGTGTACACGCGAGCGGCCGAGAGCCTGTTCCTCACGGGCCACATCGACATGCCCGGGCACTTCGCAGCCTCAATCGGGCAGCTCCTAATGGTCCAGCCGTTGTTGTGGCTCTCCGGCGGTGATCACTGGGCCTTCACGGCTTATGGACTGCTCATGACTCTCATCGCTGTCACATCGACCTACCTCTTGGCGAGGCGCTTCGTGGGCGTCGCCTCCGCGCTGCTGGTGGTGCTTCTCCTCGAGGCCTTCCCGGGAATGGCGCGGGAGTCTGCAACCTTCATGACGGATGTGCCCGCGTACGCCTTCTCGGCCGCCTGCCTGTTTCTCGGGATCAGATGGCTCCAGGGCGATGGCGGTCGCAAGACCCTCCTTGGCTCGGTTCTCGCGGGCCTGCTGGCCGTGAGTATTCGTGAGTTCGCGATCGCTGCCCCTATCGCGGTCCTCGTCGCAGGGTGGGCTCGGAACCGAGCAGAGGAACGCGGCCTACTGGCGGTCGCATCGGTCGTGATCGTCGCCGGTATTGGTTGGACCCTCCTTGCCTCGGCCTCCATACCCGGCCGAGCGGTACCCACGACCGTCCACCTGGGAGAGGTCCCGTTCGTCGGCTCCGATTTCGCCACTCTAGCCGCTGTCCTGTTGCCAGTAATTGCCCTGGCGATCGGCCATCGGATGGCGACCCTCCGTGTCGAACACGTGGTGCTTGCCGCCGCAGTCGTTCTGATCCTTCTCCTACCAAAGGGTTCCTTCGCCGGGGATCTCTGGCTGGCGAACGGACTCGGCGGCGACTTCTTCCTGGCGGGCAATCGATCCGCAGTGATCGGGACGGAACTCTGGGCTCTATCGGGGCAAGTAGCCGCCTTCGCCGCCATCCTGTTGGCGACCCTGGCAATTCGCTGGGCCCAAGGGGCGGTGACCGGGGTCAGGTCTCCAACTGGCCTCGTGAGTCGGGCACTCATGCTCGCTCGCCGCGGCGAGGCACCACTCCTCCTGTTCCTATTCGCCTACGCTGCGGAACTCGCGATCCTCAGCCCTATCGTCTATCCATACGATCGATATCTCTACCCGATGGTTGCTCCCGCAGCCATTCTCATGCTTCGTGGGTCCGCTCACTCCGGGAATCTCGGCCGACGCTACGCCGCTTCGCACGCCGCGCTTGCGTGGCTCATCGCTTCGGCATTCGTCATCGCGGCCAATTCATTCGCCTACGATGCCGCGCGATGGCATTCGGGCGAGGCCGCCGTCGCGAAGGGATACGACCCTCAGATGGTCGACGCCGGATACGAGTGGGTTGGCTACCACGACCAGAGCGGCGATCCAAAGCAAGCTTCGAACGTGTCCGTGTTGACCTGGTACGACGCGTCCCTCTCGGTCAATCCCTGTGTCGTGATCTCGAATACTCCGCTCGACGTTGATCGATTCCAGTTGATCGACGTCGACCTGGCTGCGTATCGGCAGTACTTGCTATTAGGCGCTGAGCAGCCTTTGTACTCATATGGTTCGGTGACCAGCGGATGCAATGCCCTGGGGATGTCAGAACGTTGAGGATCCTCGGCGCGATCCCTTCGCGTAAGACCGCCACAACACCCAGAGTTCCCGCGCGGACCATCTAATGCACAGCGCCGATTCCTTGAGGAAGCCGCTCTTGGTTGAGACCCTCCAGGGCGCCGAAAGCGGGAGTCGCCCTACACGCAGAGCGGCCCGCACATCCCGGCTTGACCGCAAGGACGCAATCGCCGTTGGGGCCCTAATGACAATCGCCGTGGCGATACCCCTGTGGATGGCGGTGGCGGCCGGCACCATTGGCATCCCAGCCGCCGACGATTGGGTATATATGCAAGGCGCCGATAGCCTGTACCGAACGGGCACGGTCCATATGGCTGGGCACACAGCCGCGTCAATTGGCCAGCTGGTGCTGGTACAGCCACTACTGTGGCTGTCCGCCGGCGCTCCGTGGGCCTATACGGCATTTGGATTGCTCCTCGCGGCGGTCGGGGTGATAGCCACATACCTCCTGGCAAGACGGTTCGTCGCCACCGGTGCGGCAGTCATGGCCGTGCTGCTGATCCTGGCGTTTCCTGGATTCGCCCGCGAAACGGCAACCTTCATGACGGACATTCCTACGTACGCTCTGATTGTTCTTTGCCTCTTGGAAGGGACTCGGTGGCTTCAGGGCGACGGAGGTCGACGGACCTTGATCGTGTCAGTTGTCATCGGCCTTCTGGCCGTCATGGTCCGTGAATTCGCCCTTGCCGCCCCGGTGGCCATTCTCGTAACCAGCTGGTTCCACGTTGATGGCGAACAGCGCCCTTTCGTTGCGCGGTTGTCCGCAGTCTTTGCCATTTGTGTTGCCGGCGAACTCGTCCTCTCAGCGTCTGTCCCCGGTGGCGGTCAGCCGTACTCGGCAGACGTCGGCGGACTGTTCCTGATAGGACCTGTCTTCGCGACACTGGCAGCGGCCCTTCTGCCAGTGGTCGTGCTGTGGCTTCTGCCACGATTGGCCACGTTTCGAGCTGAAGAGGTCCTGCTCGGCGCGGGCACCGCGTGTCTTGCACTTGCCGTGCCATGGGGCTTGCATCGCGGAGACCTGTGGATGCCGAATGGGCTGGCTGGAGACCTGCTTCTGAACGGAGCGCGAGATGCCGTTATCGGGGGAGCGGCCTGGGCAATGTCCCGCCAACTGGCCCTGCTCGCGACGATCCTATTGGCCTCCGTGATCGTCAGCGTCTTCCGGCAGGCTCTTGCTGGCGCCCTTCTAATCCGAGGGGCTAATGCGTCGATGGCCTGGATCGCCGTCCGACCTGACAGCCTCCTCGTCCTGTTCGTTCTTGCCTACGCCGCCGAGCTTGTGATTGTCGCACCTGCCTACATTTATGACCGCTACCTCTTCCCCATTGTTCCAGTGGTCGCGATCCTCTTGCTTCGAGGCTCGCCGCCGCCTTTCCGCTTCGGCCGCACCCAGGCGGTTGCACATGGAGCGCTCGCCTGGCTCGCCATCTCAGCCGCTCTCATCGCGGCCAACTCCTTCGCGTACGATGCCGCCCGCTGGCGCGCGGGCGAGGCAGCTACCAGAATGGGCTACACAGCGCAAACAGTCGACGCCGGATACGAGTGGGTCGGCTATCACGGCGGCGACCACGTAGGATCGAGCGCGCCCGCGAGCGATATGACTTGGAATGGAGACCGATGGGCGTTGATCCACCCATGTGCGGTCGTATCGAACAGCCTGCCGGAAGGCGACGCCTGGACACTCACTAATACATATCCGGCCTCGTACATGCAATACCTGTTCTTCGGCCGCTTCGAACGCCTCTATCTATATGTCGCATCAACAGATGGATGCCCAACGTCTCCATCGGCTCGGCGCTAGGACGCGGCTGATAGTGGGCACACCGTCCATCGCGGCTCTTGATGCAAAGGGCGCCACCGAACCCCGCTTGCAAGCGTCGCGTACATCCGAACTGGCCCACCGCCACTCAGCCCGTCCGACTTGGCTTGATGACAGATATGTCGGCCTCTGTCTCTTGGTGTTTGTCTGCGGCGCGTATTCCCTCTTGTTGGTCCAGTCATTCTTCCCAGTCACGGAAGGTTGGTTCCAGGACTACTCCAACTACATGTCTCACGGTGCGGTCATGTATCGCGACTTCTATATGTTCATTCCCCCAGGATTCCCCTGGCTAATGCATATTCTCGGAGTGGCCACCGGCAATTCCTTCCTTGCATTCAGACTCTATGGAGTGACCGAGGGTCTAGTCCTCGTGAGTGTCGTCTACCTGCTTATGCTCCGTCTCTTCTCGACCCGCGTCGCATTCTTCTCGGTCCTCAGTTCATTTATCGTCTACACGTCGAACCTTCAAGATGTGTTCTATGGCTATTACCAATCTTCACTCCTGTTGGCGGTTCTAGCCCTCTATTTCATGGTCAAGTGGCTTGATGCCCTCCCAAGTACAAGGAAGCGGTATCCGATCCTCTTCGGTCTGACGTCTGGTGCTCTCTTGCTCTTCGAAGTCCAGATGGTCATCTATATCATGGCAATCGGCTTGTTGGCGGTAGTAACCTTGCTCCGTATAGACAGAGACCGAGCGATCCGAGAGACCGCTACGGCAGTACTCTCCCTCTTGATTGTCCTGGCGGTCGTCGGAGCAATTCTCGCCTCGAATCGAGCCCTGATCCCCGCAGTTACCCAAGTCGTTGGGAGCTCCTCGTCAAAAGGGGGGATGCAAACCGTACTGCTCGGCTTCCTGGGGACGGTCCCACCGCCCGCGTTTGCACTCGTGCTAGGGACCCTCGGTGTGACCGCTATCCTATCGATCGCAACCCGGGCAAGAGCGGCCTATGGGCAGCAGTCTCTCTATTACAGGACTGCTTGCCTAGCTGCGTATCTGGCCGCGGGATCCCTATTCCTGGTGGCGCTTTGGTGGCCTACGCAAGCCGCACTGGCCAACCTATCGCTCCTTCAGACGTACCCGCCATTAGCGTGGCTTCTTATCGGCGGTCTCATATTCGTTGGCTTGATAGCTGAAAAAGTTACCATCGAGCGGCCCGGGCCATACGTGCGCATGTTCGCCTTGGCGCTGGCATCCATCTTGACTGTATTCCTCTTCGTATACGTCCGGTTCTTCGCTTTTACATACATCGATTACGCCTCCATGCGGACCGAGCGCCAATACTTCCTTTATGCCGCTTTTGGACTGCTTGCCCTCTTCTGTGCCTACGCAGTCCTGCAACTCGTCCGACGAACAGGAGGGGATTACAGGCTCAAGGTCACGTTCGGCGTGGCGGCACTAGCGCTCATGTATATCCACGCGTTGTCCGGAGTCATCTCAGACCATGCGATACTGCTTGGGGGATCGCTTCTGATCGGAAACGCATTGGCCATCTCCATTCCTTGGCCCAGGGTCCGTGACAATGCCGTATATGTTGGCTCGGCACTCGTCCTCTTCGCGATTGTCGTCCAGAGGAATGCGCTTCCGTACTACTGGTGGGGTGTCCATGCTCTCCCGCCTACGTGGACAGCCACAACGCCATTCGAAGATCCGCTGTTGCACGGGATCTACGGCGAAGCTAGATATGTGAAGGCCATGAATGCCATCTATGAAGTGGTCGAGTCGAACAAAGAACCTGGGGACACTCTCTACTCGTTCCCAAGCATCAACTACTTCAACGTGATGTCGGGACTCCCAAGTCCCACTTTCGGTAAGGTCGACTACTTCGATGTTGCACCGGATTGGGTCGCGATTCGCGACGCCCGACTACTGATCACGCATCCTCCAGCGTTTGTGGTGTGGATGGAGTTCACGCCGGAGGAGTGGGAGATCCACGAGACGTTGTTCAGAGGCGGGCGGCAGAGCGGCCAGCGTGAGATCGAAAAGGCCTTCAGACGGATGGTGTCGTTTGGATCATATGTGCACCTGGGTCGGTATTACCTCGCTGGGTCCGACCCGATTGACATCTACCTTTTGCGTGATGGACGGGCCATGCGGTTCGGCCAGACCAAGCGCGGGACTTGAGAGCCCGCGTCTGGTTGCGATGCGACGACCGGTTGCAAGGCCAGTAGGATGCAAAGTCCGACGGCTGCGGCAAGACACCGGCGCGACCGGCGCGACTAATGTGAAGAGTTCCGTCGCAGCGGCAGAGTCGGGATCAGGGAGCGTGAGTGAGGTGCACATGTCGGGGCCGCGAAATCACGCGCTTGGAGCATTGTTCTGGTCTCAGCGGCAGATAGACTTCGGCGATGCTCCCGACCTGGCACGCGTGGGAGGAACCTAGTACGTGAAGGTCGTCATTCTCGCCGGCGGCCTTGGCACGCGACTGTCCGAGGAGACCGCCTCCCGCCCGAAGCCGATGGTCGAGATCGGCGAGCGGCCGATCCTGTGGCACATCATGAAGATCTACGCCGCCTACGGCATCAACGACTTCGTGGTCTGCCTCGGCTACAAGGGCTACGTGATCAAGGAGTACTTCGCGAACTACTTCCTGCACATGTCCGACGTGACCTTCGACCTGCGTGACAACTCGATGGAGGTCCACCAGCACGCCGCGGAGCCCTGGCGCGTGACTCTCGTCGACACGGGCGCGGAGACGCAGACCGGCGGGCGGCTCAAGCGCGTCGCGCGACTACATCGGGGACGACACGTTCTGCATCACCTACGGCGACGGCGTGGCCGACCTGGACATCGCGGAGCTGCTCGAGTTCCATCGGGCGCACGGCAAGCTGGCCACCATCACGGCCGTCCAGCCGCCGGGCCGCTTCGGCGCGCTCGAGCTGGACGAGACGGCGCGACGTGGCCGTCGGCTTCCAGCGAGAAGCCGCACGGCGACGGCGCCTGGATCAACGGCGGTTTCTTCGTGCTCGAGCCGGCGTGTCTTCGACCACATCGAGGGCGACGACACCGCTGTTCGAGCGCGAGCCGCTCGAGAGCCTCGCGGCCGACGGCCAGCTGGTCGGCGTTCACCATCACGGCTTCTGGCAGCCGATGGACACCCTGCGAGACGTGCGCATCCTCGAAGCGCTGTGGGAGTCGGGCGACGCCCCCTGGGCGGTCTGGCAGGACCGGGCCCCGACGCACCCTGCGAGGGCTGATGAACCTGACTGAGGCGTACGCCGGCCAGCGCGTCCTCGTCACCGGGCATACCGGCTTCAAGGGCGCCTGGCTCGCCGAGTGGCTCGTGACGATGGGCGCCCAGGTCACGGGCTACGCCCTCGAGCCGCCGACCAGCCCGAACCTGTTCGACGCGCATCGGCGCTCGATACCCGAATCGCCCACGTGACGGCCGACGTCCGCGATCGAGATCGCCTCGTGGCCGAGGTCCAGGTCGCCCGGCCGTCGGTCATCTTCCATCTCGCAGCCCAGGCGATCGTGCGGCGTGCCTATGCCGATCCGCATGAGACGTTCGAGACCAACATCATGGGCACGGTCAACATCCTCGAGGCGGCCCGGGCCTGCCCGTCGGTGCGGGCGGTCGTCATCGTCACGAGCGACAAGTGTTACGAGAACCACGAATTGGATGCCCCGTTCCGCGAGACCGACGCCATGGGCGGTCGCGATCCGTACAGCGCCAGCAAGGGCTGCGCGGAGCTCGTGACCGCCGCCTATCGCGACAGCTTCTTCGGCGACGGCGTCGGCCTGGCGAGCGTCCGAGCGGGCAACGTCATCGGCGGCGGCGACTGGGCGGCCGATCGGATCGTCCCGGACTGCGTCCGGGCACTGACGGCCGGCGAACCCGTGACGGTCAGGAATCCCGATGCCGTCCGGCCCTGGCAGCATGTCCTGGAGCCGCTCTCGGGATACCTCCAGCTCGGGGCGCGGCTGGCGCGCGATGGCCGCCGGTTTGCGGGGCCGTGGAACTTCGGCCCCGCCGCGCAGGCCGACGAGCGATCGGTGCGCTGGGTGGTCGAGCGCTTCATCGACGACTGGGGCTCGGGGTCGTGGACGACGCCAGTCGATGTGCGCGACGCAGCCACACGAAGCCCACCACCTGGGCCTCGACAGCAGCAAGGCACGCGACCGGCTCGGCTGGGCACCGGTCTGGGATGCACGGGCCGCGGTCGGGCGGACGGCCGCCTGGTACCGCGAGTACTACCGTGCCCCGGCGTTCGCACGCGACCTGGTCCAGGATCAGCTTCGCGCCTACCTGACGGAGGCGGGCCCCGCCGGGCTGGCCTCGGCGGGTGCCCAGCAGGCAGACTCGACGAGGTGACGGACACGAGCGGCGACCCGAGGGACACGCGTACCCAGATCCTGGAGCTCGTGGGCCGCTACTACCACGAGCGTCACGCGAGTGCGCCCTTCGATCCGGATCGCGACCCGGTGCGCTATGCGGGTCGTGTCTTCGGCGAGGACGAGCTGCGCCGCCTGGTCGATGCCAGCCTCGACTTCTACCTGACCGCGGGCCGCTTCACCGAGGAGTTCGAGGCCGGCGTTGCCGACTATCTCGGGCTGTCGGATGCGCTCTTCGTGAACTCGGGATCCTCGGCCAACCTGGTGGCCCTGACCGCGCTCACGTCGCCCAAGCTCGGCGACCGGCGTCTGCGGCCGGGCGACGAGGTGATCACCGTGGCGGCCGGCTTCCCGAGCACGGTTGCGCCGATCGTCCAGAACGGCCTGATCCCGGTCTTCGTCGACGTGCGCCTGGGCGACTACAACGCCGATCCGGACCAGCTCCGGGCCGCCGATCTCGTCGCGCACGCGGGCGATCATGCTCGCGCACACGCTCGGCGCGCCGGTCGATCTCGACACGGTGATCGATCTCGTCGAGAAGCACGATCTATGGTTCGTCGAGGACAACTGCGACGCCTTGGGATCGCGCTACCGCGGCCGACGCACGGGGACATTCGGGCACCTGGCCACGTCGTCCTTCTACCCGGCCCACCACATCACCACCGGCGAGGGCGGGATGGTCGTGACGGACCGTGAGGATCTGGCTCGCATCGCCCGCTCCATTCGGGATTGGGGCCGCGATTGCTATTGCGCCGGTGGCGAGAACAACACCTGCGGCAAGCGCTTCAGCCAGCAATTCGGCACCTTGCCGTACGGCTACGACCACAAGTACGTCTACAGCCACCTGGGCTATAACCTCAAGGCGACCGACCTGCAGGCCGCCATCGGCTCCGCGCAGCTGCCGCGCCTCGACGAGTTCGTGACCGCCCGCCAGCGCAACCACGCCCGGCTGCTCGAGGCCCTGCGACCGTACGAGGACCGGCTCGTCCTGCCGGCCGCTCCGGCCCACAGCGAGCCGTCGTGGTTCGCGTTCGTCGTCACCGTGCGCGAGGACGCCGGCTTCACACGCGGCGAGCTCACCTCGTTCCTGGAGGCGCATCGCATCGAGACCCGCAGCCTGTTCGGTGGCAACCTGCTACGCCATCCGGCCTTCGAATTGATCGAGCGGCGCGTCGTCGGCGACCTGGCCAACACGGACGCGATCATGAGCCGCACGTTCTTCGTGGGTGTCTACCCGGGCATCGACGACGCACGCCTGGACCACGTGATCGCGACGTTCGAGCGGTTCATGACCGGCGAGCGCACGACGATGGTTCGCTGAGACCGCCCGTGGCCGTCGTTCGCAGAATCCCGTGTGTCGTCCGGTCCGTGACCGATCACGGCGAGCACGTCTACACGGTCGAGCTCGAGCCTTCGATGCCGGTCCCGCGCTTCACGCCGGGCCAGTTCCTCCACCTCGCGCTCGACCCGTACGAGCCTGCCGGCTTCTGGCCAGATTCGCGGGTCTTCTCGATTGCGAGCTCGCCGGACGAGCGCGACCGGCTCACGATCACCTATGCGGTCAAGGGCGCGTTCACGAGCCGGATGGAGCGCGAGCTCGCTCCCGGCCGGACGGTTTGGGTGAAGCTGCCGTATGGCGAGTTCGTGGTCGATCCAACCAGAGACGCGGTCCTCTTCGCGGGCGGCACCGGGATCACGGCGTTCACCGCGTTTCTGCGGTCGCTCGAGCCCGGCCAGACATCACGCGTTCACCTCCTGTATGGGGCGCGCACGCCGGACCTGTTCGTGTACGGTTCGCTGGTCCGCGCTCGGGCGTGCGAGGTGCCCGCCCTGACCTGCGCCCTCGTGTGCGAGCAATCGCACGGCCGCTTGCAGGTCGACGCCGCCTGGCCGACGATCGCGCGACTCGAGCACCCGGCGTTCTACTTGAGCGGCCCGCCGCCGATGCTGGACGCCCTGAGCGGCCAGCTTCGGGGGCGAGGGGTCTCCTCGGAGGCGATCAGGACCGATGCCTGGGAATGATGAACAGCGGGCCGGGCCGGTCCATGAGGTCACCGCAATCTGATGCGGGTGTTGGTGACAGGCGCGTCCGGTTTCATCGGCCGCAACCTCGTCGAGTACCTCGGGAGCCAACACGAGGTCTTGGCCCCTGCGCGGGCCGAACTCGACCTTGCGGACCCCATGGCCATCGATCAATGGTTCCGAACGCACGTGGTCGACGTCGTTGTTCACGGTGCAGTGCGACCCGGCCATCGGAACGCCCGGGATCCGTCGGCCCAACTCTGGACCAACCTGCGCATGTTCCACGGCATCATGCGGAACGCGGGTCGCTTTGGCCGCCTCGTGTTCCTGAGCTCCGGAGCCGTTTACGACGTTACCCGGCCTCTCGATCGCGTCTCCGAGGAAGACCTTGGAGACGCCCTGCCCTCCGACGAGCACGGGCTCTCGAAGTACGCCATCGCCCAATACCTGGATCAAGTCCACGAGTCGGGTAGTGCCGATGCGGTCGAGTTGCGCCTGTTCGGCGTCTTTGGCAAGTACGAGGACTACGCAATCCGCTTCATATCGAACGCCATATGCAAGAGCCTCTTCGACATGCCGATTACGCTCCGTCAGAATCGGACATTCAGCTATCTCTACGTGGACGATCTTGGGCCGATCGTCGACTATTTCGTCTCCGAGCCCCATACGCACGCTGCATATAACGTCGTCCCAGACGGGACGGACGACCTCTATCGTCTCGCCGAACGAGTGAACGCTCGGTCGGGCAAGGAGCTGCCGATCATTGTGGGGACCGCGGGAACCGGTTTGCCCTACACCGCGAGCAACGAGCGGCTCCGACGCGAGCTTAGCGACATTCGGTTCACACCGATGGAAACCGCCATCGATGAATTGTATGACTGGTATGCGGAGCATAGGTCGTTAGTCGATCCTTCCACTCTATTGGTCGACAGATAGACCTTGCGCCACGGGAGACAACACCATTGACGACGGTCGCCGACTACATCTTCGCGTTCCTGGCCGATCAGGGGATCCGCGATGTCTTCATGGTGACTGGTGGCGGCGCGATCTTCCTCAACGACTCGCTTCGGCGGCAGGGGCGAATTCAGGACGATTAGCTGCCATCATGAACAGGCGGCTGCCATGGCTGCCGAGGCCCATGCTCGCGTGTCGAACCTACCAGGAGTCGTGTGCGTGACGACGGGGCCAGGTGGGATCAATGCCCTCAACGGCGTCTTTGGCGCGTGGACCGATTTGATCCCCATGGTCGTGATCTCTGGGCAGGTCAAGCGCGAAATGATGGCCTCGACATATCCCGGCCTCGGCATGAGGCAACTTGGGGACCAGGAGGTGGACATCACAAGCCTGGTGCGCGGCATCACGAAATACGCCGCCGTCGTGGACTCGCCCGAGAAGGCCAGGTACTGCATGGAACGAGCCTGGCATGAGGCACGCAGCGGCAGCCCAGGGCCAGTCTGGCTGGATGTGCCGATCGACGTGCAGTCCGCTGCGCTCGATCCGCACAATTCAGATGGGTTCGATGCTCCGACCCGATCTGACAATGGGTCCACAGACGACGTCAGGAATGCCGCACGTGAAGTCACACAGAGGCTCATGTCCGCCAAGCGGCCCGTCCTCATGGCCGGAACAGGGGTCCGCCTTGCTGGCGCGATGGACGCCTTCGAGGCGGCGGTCGACAAGCTCGGAGTTCCCGTTACAACGTCTTGGACGCACGACCTGATCGCCTCAGACGACCCGCACTTCTGTGGTCGCCAGGGAACTATCGGAACGCGTGCCGGCAACTTTACGGTCCAGAACGCGGACCTGCTCCTGGTGGTCGGTGCGAGGCTAACCGTGCGACAGGTGGGCTACAACTGGCAGGCGTTCGCACCAAAGGCGTTCAAAGTCGTGGTCGACATCGACGAAGCAGAGTTCCGAAGACCGTTCGTGCGTATCGACCTGCCGATCGAGGCCGACGCCAAAACGTTCTTCCAGGAGTTGGTGAGAGGACTCGATGACTTTGCATATCGGCGGGACCGCCACGCCGATTGGTTGGCGTGGTGTCGGAACCTCGTGGATCAGTACCCACCAGTGCGCCCCGATCAACGGAGGGACGCTCCGCCTATCAACGTATACCACTTCATGGAGAGGCTGTTCGCAAATCTTGCTTCGAACGATGTGATCGTTTGCGGCGATGCGACCGCGACGATTGTGCCCTTTCAGGTGGCCGGCCTGCAGCGAGGCCAACGCCTGATTTCCAACTCCGGATCAGCGAGCATGGGCTACGACCTGCCGGCGGCCGTGGGCGCCGCCGTGGCTCGAGACGGCAGGCGAGTGATTTGCCTTGCCGGCGACGGCAGCCTCCAGCTAAATATCCAGGAACTGCAGACCGTGCGCCATCACCAACTATCAGTGAAACTCTTTGTTCTGGACAATGGCGGGTATCTGTCCATCCGCAGCACTCAGCGGAACTTCTTCGGTGCGACGATTGGCTCGGGGCCCGATGACGGCGTTTCATTTCCGGATCATGGCGCAATCGCGTCTGCATATGGGATTCAGTCGGTGCGAATGACCGAGCCAGCCTCTCTCGATGCCACGATCACGCGCGTGCTCAAAACCGACGGGCCCGTCGTGTGCCATGTTCTGCTCGATCCTGAGCAGGAGTTCGAGCCCCGTATCAAGTCGCGGGTCATGGCCGACGGCAGCATCGTCTCGCCAGCCCTGGAGGATATGTACCCCTTCCTGGAGCCTGCGGAGATTGCCCGCAACATGCCGTCAAGCGCGGTCGAAGCAGTCGAGCCGCTGGATCCATGACCTTGGCGCGACCACCGTCGGGTCTTCTCGAGGCCGTAATCTTCGACCTCGACGGCACCCTTCTGGACACGAGGCCCGGCATCCGGGCAGCCATCACGGCTGCGTTTGCGGAGCATGCCGTTGGGACCGTTGTCGCCGAGGAGGCGAACCTGAGCCTGCCCTTGGACGAGATGATCGGCCGTCTCGGGCCGATGCTATCTGAGGTTCAGCGTCGCGAAGTGTCCGCCTCATTCCGTAGGCACTATGACCTGGACCACTGGCGGTCAGCCGAGCTCTACCCTGGCGCCCATGAATGCCTGCGCGCCCTGAGGGCCGGAGGCATTCGCGCCTTCGTCGCCACGAACAAGAGAGCGACGCCGACCAGGTGGCTCCTCGAGCACTTCGGACTTGCCGGCCTGCTCGAGGCCGTTCTAGCGCAATCGGACTCTGCGGAACCGACCCAGAAGGCCGTCCTGATTGGGCAGTGTCTTCAGCGCGGGGGGCTCGATCCCACGGTGACTGTCGTCGTTGGAGACTCCGACCAGGACGCGCTCGCAGCATCAGCTTGGGGGATCGTCTTCGCGGCGGTAACCACCGGCGCAGGACCACTGGGTCATGCGGCCCCAAGCGAGAACCGGGTAGAACTGTCAAGTCTCGCGGACGTCACCGACTACGTGCTGAGCCGCGCGCGGGGAGAGAAACTGTGAATTGCGACATCTTCGAAGATCTGTTCGTTCTCGAGGTGGCGAACAATCACTGGGGCAGCGTGGAGCGAGGCCTCAAGATCATCACCGCCTACTCCCGAGTTGTACGGTTCAATAATGTGCGAGCTGCGCTGAAGCTTCAGTTCCGCGATGTGGATCGCTTCATCCACCGTGACTTCCGCGATCGCACCGACATTCGATACATCAAGAAGACGATGGACACCCGCATGAGCGCGGATGATTACGGCACGCTCGTGGATGCCACGCGCAAGGCGGGGTGCGTGACGATGGCCTCCCCATTCGACGAAGCGTCTGTCGACCTATGCCAGGAACTTGGCGTGCAGATCCTCAAGATCGCCAGCTCGGATGGCAATGACTGGATGCTCATCGAGAAGATCGCGACCACTCGCAAGCCGGTCATCGTATCCACAGGTGGTAGCTCGCTCAAGGATATCGACGACCTGGTTACCTTCTTCGAACACCGGAACATCCCCCTGGCGATCAACCACTGTGTGTCACTATACCCGAGCGAGAACAGTGATCTGCAGCTAAACCAGATCGATTTCCTCTGTCGTCGGTATCCGAATCACACGATCGGATTCTCTTCTCATGAATATCGCGACTGGATTCGGTCGATCACAATCGCGTATGCGAAGGGAGCGCGAACCTTCGAGCGGCACATCGACATCGATGACGCTGGCGTGCCCGTGTCGCCATATTGCTCCCTGCCGGAGCAAGTAGACACGTGGTTCAAAGCCTGGCAGGACGCCAAGGAGATGTGCGGCGCGCCAGGCGAGGGATGGAGGGTGAGCTCGCAACGAGAGATCGAGTATCTGGATGCGCTCGTTCGCGGCGTGTACGCGTCACGCGATCTGCCAGCGGGCCATGCCCTCGGCGATGAAGATGTCTATCTTGCAATCCCGCTCCAGAAGGGCCAGATCTCCTGTCGGGAACTCATGCGAGGGGAGGTCCTCATGCGGGACGTGCGGGCCGATGAGGCTATCCGCATTGACGACATCGACAGCCCATACGCGAACAATGACAACCTGAAGCGCGTGATCGTGGAGCGCGGGCTGTGATCAGTGCCGGCCGAACTGCGTCGCGAGGCGCTCTGACCGACCGCCTCCGCCAGCTGCTCGCCGAGGCCCCCTCGTCGGCCTCCGAACGCGAATTGAGACTCGCCGCGGAGATCGCGGGGCGTGCGAGCTTACCCATCGTGCTGTTCGGAGCCGGCAACCTTGGCAGGCGCACGCTCGAGCTTCTCCGTGACCACGGACAAGACGCAGTCGCTTTCGTGGATAACGACGAGCGGCTATGGGGGACCTTCATCGAGCGGGTTCCCGTCCTGTCACCCTCGGAGGCCAGCTCCCGGTTCGCGGCGGATGGATTGGCCATCGTGACGATCTGGCGCGCGGAGGGCGGGCATGACTTCTCGCTGACACGGGCGGCGCTGCAGGCGCACGGGTGGCGGTGGGTCGAGTCCTTCATTCCGTTGTTCTGGGGATATGGCGCGGATGCACTGCCATACATCACGATCGACCGTCCGTCCAGCGTTCTCCATGCTCAGGCCGACGTTCTGAGGGCCGCCAACCTCTGGTCGGATGACCGCTCACTCCGCGAGTTCGTTGGTCAGATCGAATGGCGGCTCTCTGCCGACTTCGCGGCACTTTCGCATCCAGAGCCGAACCAGTACTTCGCCGATGGCGTCGTCCGCGTCGGCCCGGACGAGGTGTTCGTCGATTGCGGCGCATTCACCGGTGACACACTGCTTGACATCGCCAATCGCGTCGGGTCATGGCGCACGTACTATGCGTTTGAGCCAGATCCGGCCTCGTTTACCGCCTTACAGGCGGCCGCAGAGTCGCTTCCGCCGGAGCTCGCCCAACGAGTGCACCTACATCGGGCCGCCACTGCCGACCGCCGCGGCACCGCGGACTTCACTGCGACTGGCCTCGCTTCGGCGAAGCTGTCGACCGTCGGGCAGTACGAGGTCGATTGCGTCACGATCGACGAAGTAACCATCGACGCCCCGACGTTAAGTGAAGATGGACATCGAGGGGGCAGAGGCTGCCGCCCTACAGGGATCGAGGCGTGTAATCAGCGAAGGCGAGCCCCTTCTCGCGATTGCGGCGTATCACAACCAGGCGGATCTCTGGGATCTACCCCTCCTGGTGCACGAAATGCGAGCAGACTATCGACTCTTCATCCGGCCTCACGCCGGAGAAGGCTTTGATACGGTGCTGTACGCCATGCCCGCCGACCCATCCTCGCGATTCCCCAAGGGTTGACCGCTGCGATGGCCTCGGCCGATTTGCCGCGTCCGTGGTTGCTCAACAGACAGTGCTTGTTGGGTGCCGGCACACTACAAGGGGCAACCGCGACCCATGCTGACGGACGACCTCGAAGGTGTAGCCGTATCCCGCAAGGAGTGTCTCGATCGCCTCGAGCTGAGTCTCGTGTACCGTTGTACCGACTGGCTCGAAGATGAGAACCGGGTGCCGGGTGGCAAAGAACGAGGCATCGGAAAATGCCTTGAACTCCGCGCCCTCAATGTCCGCCTTGATGATGTCAACACGCTCCATAGAGGCTATCACCACGAGCTCCGAGAGCGTGAGGGTGCGGACCGACACCGGGATGGCATGTGAACGCGGTAGCAGTTGAGCGACGGCTGATCCGAGGGTTCCTTCAGCGACGAAATCCACGGAACCGCTCGCAGACCAGACCGCTGCGTTGATCAATGTCGGGCCATACCCGCGACGCTTGATGTAGTGCCCGATGTTGACATGTGCGCACGCCGCGTTTTCGGGATCCGCTTCAACAGCGACAACACGGCCCGAAGGTCCAACGACCTCTTGAAAAGCCATCGCTGTCACACCGGCATAGGCGCCAAGATCGATCACGTTGTCGCCCGACGACATCGCAGTCAGAGCGACGTATTGGCGGACCGTCACCATAGGTTCAGGAAGGCCAGGGAGCAGGATCGGAAACAAATTCCAGCCCTCAAGGAGATGCTCGCGCCGACCCGAACAATCCACTACATCAGTGCCATCGGGACCCGGCTCTGACTCAACTGCTCCGAAGTACGTTTCAAACTCCTCCACGATGTCCCGAACGTAGGGAGCATGTCCCATACTGAGGCGCATCGTCCGCGCGCCCTTGCTAATCAATATCGACTCGCCATGTGCCAGCAGATGGCATCCATGAACCAGTGCGTACACGCGGAGAACCACGAACATCAAGCCGGGTCTCCTTGTAAGCCAGGCGCCAAGGCCAGCGGGAAGGCGCATCGACTCATCTCCGTCTTGAGAGACTGGGCAACCTGGCCGCTTATTGCCTGCCAGAACGATGACCAGACACGTCAGCCAGCAAGAATTCGCTGCCTGCCGTGCGAGAGCCGCTATTCGGTTCGCGGACGCGACCGAGCCAAAGACGGAGTGGGGCCTTGCCCGGACACTCCGCCGTTGTTCGAGTCCCCCTCGGAAATCAAGGCGCCTTGCCGATAGCGTTTCGAAGGCAAGGCCGGCGAGGGGTGTCGGGATGGGTTAGGGGCCACCACCGTGAACTCCTCGAAGTTGATGCGTTCTCGCTCCACCACGATCGGCCGCCTGTGGACCTGGGTGTGGATCGAGCCGATGTACTCGCCGAGCAGCCCGATGAAGAACAACTGCACGGCGCCAAGAAAGTACACGCCAACAACCAACGGAGCCAGACCAAGATTGAAGGTCTGCCACCAGGCGAGCTTCAACAGAAGGTACGCAACAGCCACGAACAACGCGAGAACTGAGAGCGCAAACCCGGCCATGGTCGCAAGGCGCAAGGGAACCTTCGAATGGCTGGTCACTCCCAGCATCGCCATGTCGTACAGGGTGAAGAAGTTGTTCTTCGTGCGTCCGCTCGATCGCGCGGGTTGAACGTATGTAATCTCTGCGCGCTCATACCCCAAGTCGCTAACAAGGCCACGAAAGTATGGATATTGCTCGTCGGTGGCGCGAAACTGCTCGATCACCTCGCGGTCGTATAGCCCAAACCCAGTAAAATTGTGAACGAGTTCGACGTCCGACGAGAGCTTTGCGACCAGCCAGTAGTAGGCTCTTCGGACCCTCGACATCAGCCACGACTCGTGGCTGCCGTTCTTGACGCCGATGACGACCTTGTAGCCTTCCTCCCACTTGTGCACGAACTGGGAGATGAGCTCAGGCGGGTCCTGCAGATCCGCGACGCAGGTCATGACGGCATCCCCTCGCGCTTGGAGGAAGCCGTAATACGGCGAGCGGATGTGTCCGAAGTTGCGCGTGTTGACGATGACCTTCACGCGCCGATCGCCAGCCGCGAGCTCGCGCAGGATCGGGACCGTCCCGTCCGTCGAGGCGTTGTCGATGAACAGGTGGTCATAGTCGTAGGCGGGCAGCGTCGCCATGGCGGCCTTGACGCGCTCGTAGACCTCGCGGACGTTGCCTTCCTCGTTGTAGCAGGGCGTAAGGATGGTCAGGAGTGGCACGACTCTTCCCCTCGACGCTTGGGCACCGGTCAGTCCTTAGTCCCGGTATGCGGATCGTAGATGCGCGGCACAGCCGCGTCCCTGCGATGCGCGCCGCCGAAGCTGTAGTACTTGTGAGCCAGATAGCTGCAGACCACGACGACCCCAAGGAAGAGCGCCTGATCGACGTAGATCGTGAACGGCAGCACCTGCAGAGCGACGGGTAGCAGCGCGAGGTTCACGACGAGCGTCGCCACGTAGACGAGCGAGAAGCGGGGCAGCTCGCGAAGGATCGAGCCCCGACTCCGGAACACCACCAGGCGGTATCCGGCATACGCATTCAGCACCGCGATCGGCCACGACAGCAGCACGATGGCGAGGTAGTGCACGCGGCCGCCGAGGACGAGCTGCAGGACAGCCCAGGCGCCATAGCCGAAGACGGTGTTCCAGGCGCCGACGACGAGGTACAGCAGCTGCTCCCGCCGTCGGAAGTAGAACCTCACCGGGCGTCCCAGCGTTCGATGCTCGCGCAACCGGTCGAGGCGGTGCTCATACCGGTTCGAGGAGGTCGACGCGGTCGGCTGCATGGGCGCCATCCTACGCGCGGCCCCCAGCCGCGGCGGAGCTCACGGGACGAGCTGCCCGGCAAACGAAGCGCCGGCGGTCAACGCAAGGCCGAGTGCGGCGAGGGCGCCGACCATTCGCCATCGGTCGCCGTTCCGGGACCGCTCGACCAGCAGCCAGGCCAGCGGGAACGCCACCACCGCATATCTCCCGACCAATTCCAGGATGCCGCTGAAGAACACCGACGCCAGGTACAGGACCGGCACGAGCAGGTAGGCGACAGGCAGCCGACTGCGCCGACCGAGACTGAGCAGCAGGAACAAGGCAACGCACAGGGTGACGAGCGCGACCAGGTTTTGCGGCGTGAGGTTGGAACCGAGACTCTGCGAGGCGTCCGCCGCTCGATGCCCGCGCGGCCCCAGCCGGCCTGCGCGCCCGAGAAGCCGCCCGGCGTGCCGGTGAGTGCGCCCACGTACGCCACGAAACCGAGCGCGGCCAGCGGCCCCAGGAGGAGCCAGGCAAGCTGGATGGTCGGGCGTCCCATGCGCTGGCTGGCGAGGATGGCCAGCGGCAGGATCAGCAGGGCGCCCTGCAACCGGTCGAGCGCGGCCAGGGCGACCAGCGCGCCCGCGAGCGCGAGCCTTCGGCGCTCGACCGCAAGGAACGCTCCGATGGACAGCACGAGGAACAGGCTCTCCGCGTAGGCCATGCCGAACACGGCGCCGAACGGCGCGAACGAGAGCAGCACGGCCGCCCGCTCCGAGCGCTCCCGTCCGAGGTACGGCTCGCCGAGCTCGACCAGGAGAACGAGGGCGACGAGGAACAGGACGTTGGAGAGGATCACCGCGACCAGCCCATCGAAGGCCGGCCACGGCAGCGACAGCACACGGACGAGCGCCGGGTAGAGCGGCAGGAAGGCGTAGTCGTGATAGGGGCCGGTCACGGCCGCCGCGTGGTAGCCGTCGCGTGCGATCCCGAGGTACCACCAGCCGTCCCAGCTGGTCAGGCTCGTGAGCAGCGGCCCGCTCGAGCCGCTGGTCAGGGCCGGATTTCGGCCGGGCCATGCCTCGGCCAGGGCCGCTGCGGCCAGGATGAGCAGCCGCGACAGACCGAACGCCGCCGCGACCACGCCATAGCGCCGGACGATCGCCGTCGCGACGCCCATCGCCCGTCCGGAGGGCGACGTCGTGGCGTCCATGGATAGCCCCTCGGACCTCGAGCTCATGGTTCGGCTCGTCGGGCGAGCGGAACGATCGCCACGAGCGTGCTGAGGGCCGTGAACCACAGCGTCGGGAGCGCGATCGTGACCGCAAGGACGAGCAGGATCCCGGAGGCGCGGCCGGACAGCCGGCCGGCGACGATCGCGAGGACGAGACCGGCCGCGGCGCGCACGGCGTACGGGATCGGCAGGAAGCCCGACACGTCACCCGGTCCGCGGGCGCCGACGACGTCGAGGAACTGACGCCACGCGTCGGGCGAGATGGCGACGCTCGCCACGAGAAGCACCAGGCCCACGACCGATGCCACCGCGGCCGCCCGCCAGCGACCGGCGGCGGCCAGCCACGGGATGCCCAATCCGGGCGAGATCTTGATCGCCGCGCCGATGGCGAACACCTCGCCTCGACGCTCGATCGCGAGCACGAGGAGCACCGCCAGGATGAGGTGGATGTTCCGGAACCAGAGCTCCACGGCGACCGGTGGGAAGGCGACGAGGGCAAGCGCCATGAGCACGTTCCGGTCGGCCAGCCAGAACAGGCACAGCAGGAGCACGATGGTCCAGGCGGCGGTGAAGACGAGCGACGGCAAGGCGGCCGCGATCGGCGTGAGCACCTGGGCGACGATCGGCGGATACCAGTACGCGTACGGCGTGACCGGTGTCGCGGTCGGGTCGTACAGCGGGGCGCCGCTGAGCAGCCGCTGCGCCGCCAGCCAGTACGCGTGCTCGTCGCTCGGCGTGGCCCAGCGATAGAACGCGTCCACGATGAGCAGCACTGAACCGATCGCGGCCAGCACGGTGATCCCGAGCGGCGGCAGCGTGCGCTCACCGATGTCGATCGGTCGGGTGAGGACGGCGAGCCGGCTCGAGAGCGCAGGTGGCAGCCCGCCGGCGGGCCGGCTGACGCTCTTCAGCTCCATCGAGCGCTCTCCGTCGCCGCCGCGACAGCCTCGCCGCTCGGGTCGGTTCGCAGACCCACGATCAGGACGCCGACGAGGGTCACCGCGAAGGCGGCCGGGTAGGCCACCGGCGGCGTGATCCCGACCAGCGGCGTGATCGTGGCCAGGGGCACCAGCGCGGCCCACCACTGGCGCCGGCCCAGGAGCCACGCCACCGGGATGAGCAGCAGCAGGGCGTAGTGATCCCACAGCACCGGCGAGATCAGCTGGCTGGCGGGGATGAGCGACAGATACGACGCCTCGGGTCGCGCCCAGCGGATACCGGCCAGCACGAGCGCGACGACCCCGACGGACGACACCAGCTGGACGAGCGCGGCCTGCGCGGCCGGTATGCCGGCCTGGAAGGCGATCGCGCCGGGCGTGAAGTTGTGGTCGGTCGTGATCGGGTCGGCCAGACCCCGGAGCAGGGACACGTAGTCGGTCCAGGCGCCGAAACCCGCGGCCAGGGTGGCCAGCACGGCCGCGACGGCGAGCGCGACGACCGCGACCGCCACCGCACGCCAGCGGCCGACGATCGCGCACCACGCGATGACGATCCCGGGCTGGAGCTTGATGATCGTGCCCACCGCGGCCGAGAGCCCGAGCGGTCCCGGCCGGTCCAGCCACCGCCAGCCGACGGCGAAGGCCAGGTACAGGATCGGGCCGACCTGCCCGAGCTTGAACGCGTACGCGACGGGCCACGACAGGCCGGCCAGGAGGACGATCGTCCAGCGCACGGAACGGGAAACGGGCAGGACGGCGGTTCCGAGCGCCATGCAGGCGCCGAGCACGCCGATCCACAGCCACGTGGCCGCGCTCGCCGGCAGCAGCGCGAACGGCAGCGCGAGCAGCACGAACGGCGGTGGGTAGTAGAACAGCCCGAAACCGCCGGCCGCGGTGTACGAGGTGTCGTATAGCGCTTGCCCGTGGAGGATCCGGTCGGCCGCGGCGCGGTAGGCGAGGAAGTCGTAGCCCAGCGTGTCGCCCGCAACCGCCAGCGTGGCGCCCACGAACAGCGCGAACACGCCCAGCGCCACGATGGGCAGGAGCAGGCCGCCCGGGATCGTCCCGGTCCTAGGAACCGCCTGGACCCGGGTCGACACTGGCCGTGGCGGTGTGCCGCTCGACGCGGCGATGCAGGAACGGGATCCGGAACAGGTCCCACGCGACGCGCAGGGCGAGCGACGGTCGAGGCCGCATGCGCGAGCCGGCCCGATCGAGCCAGGTGATCGGCACGACGGCGATCCGGTAGCCGCGGCGGCGGGCCAGGTAGATGATCTCGACGTCGAACACGATGCTCTCGATGAGCTGGCGCGCGAACAGGTCGTGCGCGGCCTCACGGCGGAAGCCCTTGAACCCGCACTGGGTGTCCTTGACCGGGCCCACGACCCACACCGACGCGAGGGCGTGGAACGCGCGCCCGAGCAGGCGCCGATACGCGGGCTGGGTCTTGCGCATGTCCGAGCCGTCGGGCTGGATGCGACTGCCGAGCGCCACGTCGGCGCTGGTCAGGGCGTCCACGAGCGGCACGAGCTCGTCCGGCGGGGTGGCCATGTCCGCATCGGCGAAGACCACGATCTCGCCGGTCGCCTCGACCATGCCCGCACGCACCGCGGCGCCCTTGCCCCCGTGGGCCACGCTCATCGCGTGCAGGCGGCCGCCGTGGATGGCGGGATCCTCGAGCGCTTCCAGTCGGGCCTGCACGAGGGCCAGGGTCGGCGTCCGTGCTGCCGTCGTCCACGACGAGCACGTCGATCTCCTCGGGCAGGAACGCGGCGCCGCGCTCCCCTTCGCGGGCGGCCTGGCCGCGCCGGCGCAGGTAGCCGAACAGCTCGTCGAGCGCGGGACCGATCCGCTCGGCCTCGTTGTACGCGGGCAGGACGATCGTCAACGACCGGTTCGTGGGTCTCCCTCCTGGGCGGGCTGCGGGTGGTGCCGGACCGCACCGAGCATTGTGAGCGCGACGAGCAAGGCCGTGGCTCCCCAGATAGTCCTAACCGGCCCGAAGGCGAAGCGCGGTCACGAGCACGCCCGCCAGCCACACGGGCAGGGCCACGATCACGCCGATGGACGTGCTCAGGGCCAGCACGAGGCTCTCTGCCGGACGCCGCTCGGCGAGCTGGCGGGCCACGACGAGCAGCAGCACCGGCGCATAGGCGAGCGTGTACGGGGCCACGAGCATGCCCAGCGCGAGGCACGCGACGAGGCCCGGTAGCGAACCGCGCGCCAGCGCGGCCAGGGTCGCGAGGCACGCCACGGCGGCGATGACCAGGCCCAGCCCGCCCGGCACGAAGGCGAGCAGTGAGAGGTTGCCGTACATCGGGCTCGACAGATAGTCCACCGACCGAAGCACGCCGATCCACGCCGCGTACGGACCCGACCCGAGGAGCGCCAGCCCGACGAGGGTGACCGCGCCGGCCGTCGCGGCACTCGAGAGGAGGCTGCGCGGCCGGTACACGAGCATCCAGAGCAGCACCGGCGCCAGTTGCGGCTTGGGGATCGTCGCGAGCGCGACACCCAGCAGGATGCCGCTCCACCAACCGTCGCGCCGCCAGGCCACGAGCGCCACGGCGGCCGCGAGCAGGATCGAGACGTTGCCGAGCATGAGGTCGTACAGGACCGGCACGAAGGAGACGACCGCGATGCCGGCCAGCAGCCTGTCCAGCGGCGGCCAGCCGCGCGTCGCGAGCAGGACCCCGATCCCGAGCACCATGGCTCGCACGACCAGCCACAGGCCGATCGCCACGCTCTCGGGCAGCCACGTCCACGGAACGGTGAGCGCGGCCGCGGCCGGCGAGTACACGTAGCCGTGGTCCGAGCCGAACGCGCCGGCGACGAGCGCGCGGGCGGCCGCGAGGTTGCGCTGGGCGTCGACGGTCCACGCATCGGGCGCGATCGCGATCCCGACCGAAACGCCGACGATGGCCGACGCCATGGCGACCGCCAGCAGGCCCTGCCGGCGGCGCGCGGAGCTGCCGGCCACGACGCGTACGTTCCCGGCCGGCGAGCGCGCGGGCGCGGCCACGGTCAGGCCGTCCACAGCATCGTCGAGCACGCGGGCATGCTAGTCGCTCCGCTGAACGCGTCTCTAGGACCTTCGACCCAGTGGATCGCTGCCGCGCCGGGCGCGTACCCTCCGGTGCGCATGGTCACCATGAGCGGGCGCGGCGTCGAGCGCATGCGTCGAGTCGCAGAGAACGTGCTCCTGCCGGTGTGGTTCGCGATCCTCGGCCCAGGCTACCTCGCGCTCGTCATCGGGCCGGGCGCCCTGGGCGTCGACGCGCGGATCTACTACCGGGGTGTCGCCGCGTGGCTCGCCGGGGGTGACCCGTGGAGCGCGGTGGCGAGCTACGACGTGTCGTACGGCACCAACTACTACCACTACGCCGGTCTGCCGACCACGACCGTGCTGATGGCCCCCGCGACGCTCCTGCCCGAGGCGGCGTTCGTCGGGGCGTGGCTGCTCCTGGGCGCGGCCTCGGCGATCTTCATCGTGCGCCGCCTGGGCCTGCCGATATGGTGGCTCATGTTCCCGCCCCTGCTCGAAGGAACGTGGAGTGGCAACCCGGGCATCGTGCTCATGGCGCTGCTCGTCGCCTCACACCCCATCCTGGACGGGATCGCGGTCGGACTCAAGGTGTACGCGCTGGTCCCGCTCGTCCTGCTCGGCCGGATCCGTGGCGTCGTGGTGGGACTCGCGGTGGTCGCCGTGTCGGTGCTCGTCGCGCCCGGTCTGTGGTCGGCGTACATCGACCGATTCGGCGAGATCTCCGCACGCCTGGCCTCGGAATCCGCGGGCGGCTACTCGGCCTGGGGCACGCCACTCCTGATTCCGGTCGCGGGGCTCCTGGGCGTCCTCGCGCTGCTCGATCGCAAGACCGCCGCGTGGCTCGTCGTGCCGGCCCTGTGGCCGAGCAGCGAACTTCACTACTCGGTCCTGGCACTGCCGGTCGCCTCGCCGTTGCTTGCCGCGCTGCTGGCCGTGCCGACGCACGGCATCTTGCCCGTCGCCATCGGCGCCTTCGCCGCGATCCGGATCGCGGTCATCCTCCGGGCTCGCCGCGGCTCGCCGGTGAGCGAGGCGTGGCGGGCCATCGACGGGCCGATCGAGCGACGTCCCGGGCAGTGGGCGCTGGATCCGGCTGGCGCGGCGCCGCCCTGATGGCGTCTGTCTCGGGGCTCGAGCGCCCCTCGACCGGAGGTGCGCTCGGCGCCGCGTTCCGGGTCGGCAGCGGACCGAACAACCTGTTGCGTCTGGCGCTCGCGGCCCTGGCGCTGGGCATGACCGCGGTCGCGGTCGTCGAGCTCGTCGACGCGTTTCGCGTGCCCGGCGTGGACCTGGAGATCCCGCTCCGGGCTGCAGACCGCTGGCTGCACGGCGGTCAGCCGTATCTCGCCCAGAGCTTCAGCGCGCCGGCCGGGCCGGACCTGCCGTACCTCTACCCGCCGGCACTCCTCCCGATCCTGACACCGCTCCTGGCATTGCCCAGGACGCCGCTGCTCCTGGCCTGGTGCGGCCTGTGCCTGATCGCGGCGATCTGGACCTGCCGGCGGCTGCGAGCTCCGTGGTGGCTGGTTCCGGCCCTGGTCATCTGGCCGCCCTTCGCGGAAGGCATCGTGGGCGGAAACGTGCAGGTGCTCCTGTTCGCCGCGTACGTCGCGGTCTTCTTCAGGGCCGGCGCGGGCGGCTCGGACCTCCGGCCCCGGGCCCAGCCGTCGCTGTCGAGCCTGTCCGACGAGACCCGCGAGGGCGTCCTCAGCGCGCTCATCGCCACGCTCAAGGTGTCGCAGCTCCATCCCTGGGCGTGGCTCGCGCTCCACCGCAGGCGCTCGGCGCTGATCGGCGCCGGTGATCATCGGCGTGTTGCTCCTGCTGACCCTGCCGTTGACCGGCGTCGGGATCTGGAGCGACTGGCTCGACCAGGCCCGCCGGGCGGCCGACCCGACCTGGGCGCTGGCCGGCATCAGCCTCGGCCGCTACGTCGGCCAGCCGATCGGCCTGGCGATCACCGCGGCGTCGATCCTGGCCCTGGCCTTCGTGCCGCGCGCTCGGGCGGGCTGGTGGGTCGGGCTCGTGTCGGTGCTCGGGGCGCCGTCCCTGCACACGTTCGGGTTGCTGTTCATGCTGCCCGCGGCGCTCGCAATCCGTCGCGAGCTGGCCCTGCTCGCCGCGTTCTTCGTCTCGACGTACACGGAGGCCGGCTTCTGGATCGGGATCGCGATCGTGGCCGGGGGCTTCGTGGCAGGCGAGCTCGGCTGGGCGAAGACGATGGAGCCGGGGCCCGGCTACGGCGTGGGGGTCAGGCCGAGGGTCGCGGCGTCGGTCAGCCCACGGCGGCGCTGGTAGATCGGCCACAACGCGGCGAGCACGGCAAGGCCCGTCGGCCACAGGATCGGCAGCGCGAGGGTGGCCGCCACCGGCACCGTCCACGGCCGATCCGTCCGCCCGCCCCAGGCCACGAGCAGGGCGGCGAGCGGGACGCGGATCCAGAGCGGGATCGGCAGAGAGAACTGGTTGAGCGGGGCGCCGCCCGCCGTGGCGCCGAGGCTGTCCGTGATCCACTCCCGCCACAGCCCCGCGTCGACCGCGACCGAGATGGCGACGAGGACCGCGGTCACCGCCAGCGCGATCGCCAACCGCCGCCACTCGCCCCTGACCGCAAACCACACCAGCCCGACGCCGGGCGTGATCTTCGTGAGCAGGACGAAGGCCCACGTCGCGGGGTAGCGGAAGCCGAGCGCGATCGCGGCGGCCATGAGCAGGTGGACGTTGCCGTGGTACAGCTCGAGGGCGACCGGCGGGAAGGCGAGCACGAACAGGGCGTGACGCCAGCCGAGCCAGATCGCGGTCGCCAGCAGGACGGCCGTCCACAGCCACAGGAACGCCGGCCACGAGAGCGCCGAGAACGGGCTGAACAGGCGGGCGATGACCGGCGAGTACGTGAACGCACCCAGGGCGCCTGCGGTCCGGGCATAGGGCTGCGACGGATCGAGCGACCAGTACGCGAACGCGTCGAAGCCGAACGAACCGGCCACGGGTGCGACGATCGCGAACAGATACCCGGCAAAGAGCAGCCCGGCGACACCCAGCCCGTCGCGCACCGAGCGCGCCAGCGGCGAGGGCCGGCGCGCCACGGCCGGGCTGACGGTTTCGGCAGGGCCCATGACCGCATGCTACGTGCGCCCGGGGCGGCCCGCAGGCCGCGGGTGGGACTAGCCGGGTAGCCCGTCCGTACCGGTCGGAGTGGTGCAAGGGCGGTGCTACCCTGCACCGGCCGTGTGGACCCCGCTGCTCTTGTACGGGCTCGCCCTCGTCGTCCGGGTCGTCGTGGCCGCCCACTTCCCGGACCCGGCCTACCCCGATTCCTTCTACTACGCCGACGTCGCGCGATCGCTCCAGGCCGGCCACGGCTTCAACATCGATCTGGTCTGGATCTTCGCCGAGGTCGGCGGCCGGATCCCCGCCGAACCCGGTCCTGCCGATTCCCTCGAACGCGCACTGGATGCCCCTGGCGTCGATCATCCAGGTGCCGTTCCTGGCGATCTCCGGCGGCAGCCAGCTGATCGCGGATCTGCCGTTCGCGCTGAGCGGTGCCCTCGTGGCACCCCTGGCCTGGGCGATCGGCCGCGACGCGGGTGCGCGGCCGTTCGTGGCCGTCGGCGCGGGCATCCTCGCGGCGATCCCGGCCGCGGTCACGCCGTTCCTGTCCCAGCCGGACAACTTCGGGCTGTACGAGCCGCTCGTGGCGGCCGCGCTGTGGCTGGGCGCCCGCGGGCTGCGGGGCGACGCGCGGGGCTTTGCCGTGGCCGGGCTCCTCGTGGGCCTGGCGACCCTGTCGCGCAACGACGGCGTGCTCGTCGGTGGCGTGCTGGGGCTGACGTTCGTGTGGGATCGCTGGCATGCGTGGCGCTCCGGTGGCGGTCGGCGGCCGGCCATCCCGCTCTGGAGCGCGGTCGCCTGCGCCGGCGCTGTTCGCTCGTCGTTGTCTCGCCGTGGTTCGCCCGGCAGCTGTCCGTGTTCGGCTCGCTCAGCCCGTCGACCGCCTCGGGCAAGGTCCTCTTCATCCGCAACATCGGCGAATGGAACAGCATCTCCACGCCGGCCAACCTCGACTGGCTGCTGGGCCAGGGCATCGGCCCGCTGCTCGCGAGCCGGGTCGACGGCCTCGTCTCGGCGATCGTCATCTTCTCCGTGCTCGTCGGCGGCGTCGTCCTCGTGCCGTTCATGCTCATCGGGGCGTGGCGTCGGCGACGCTCGCGCGACTTCGGACCGTATCTCACGTACGCGGTCATCCTGTTCGCGTTCTCGGCGATCGTTTCCGCGGTCCACGTCCCGGGCGGCACGTTCATCCATTCGGCGGTCGCCCTCGCGCCGCACGGCTACGTGCTGGGCCTGGAGGGCGTGTTCGCGGCCACCGCCTGGATCGCGGCCCGCCGGCGGACGTGGCAGGCCGACCAGGCCGGGCGCGCGTTTGCCGGGGGCACGATCGCGTTCCTTGCCGCGGTCGCCGTTGCCGCCACGCTGTCGGTCCATGCGACGTGGTCGGCCACGCGCGATCGCTTCGAGTCCGTGGCGGCCGCGCTCGGCGCCGCCGGTGCCGCGCCGGACGAGCGCGTGATGTCGATCGACGCGTCGGGCACGAAATACTGGACCGGCCATCCGGGCGTGGTGCTCGTGAACGATCCGCTCGACACGATCGAGCAGGTCGTCGCGCGCGTACGACATCCGCTGGCTCGTCCTCGAGCGCGACGACGGCGTGCCGGCAGTCGGGCCGGTGCTCGACGGCGATCGGCCGGCGTGGATCGGGCCGCCGGTCTGGGCCGAGCCGGTCGACCCGGAGACCGGTGCATCGGCCTCGGCCGTGCGGGTCGGCCTCTATCCGGTCTGCATCTCGTCCGACGACGCCCGCTGCACGGCGTCCTCGGCGTCGAGCCCATGACCCGCCGCGAGGCCTGGCTGAGCGCCGTGGCCATCTTCGTCGTCGCGCTCGTCGCGCGCGCGATGGTCGCCCAGGCGATCGTCTTCCCGCAACCCGAGGACACCGCGTACTACGTCGGCGTGGCGCGCAACCTCGTCGAGGGTCGCGGCCTGGTGTCCGACGCGCTGTGGAGCTACCAGACGCCGCCGCTCGTCTTCCCCCGACCGGCGTTCGAGGTGTGGCTGCCGCTGCCATCCCTGCTGGCCGCGGTCCCCATCGCGCTACTGGGCCCGTTCGGCCACGACGACCTCGCGGGTGTCTTCCGGGCGGCGCAGATCGAGAGCGTCCTCGTCGGCGCGCTCGTGCCGGTCCTCGCCTGGCGCCTGGCCGCGGACGTGGCCGCCGAGCTTCACCTGTCGCTCGGCCGCGCGCGGACCCTCGCGCTCGGTGCCGGATTGACGACGGCCCTGTACCTGCCGCTCCTGCTCCTGTCCGCCCTACCCGATTCCACGATGCCGTTCGCCGTCCTGGCCCTCGCGGCCTGCCTGCTCATGGTTCGCGTGGCCCGGGCGCCCGCGGCGTCGGCCGTCCGCGATCCCCGGTTGCTGGGCCTGGGTCTCGTCATCGGCCTCGCCGCGCTGACCCGGAACGAGGCCGCGTGGCTTGGCCTGACATGGGCGTTCGTGGCCTGGACCGCGCCCGCCCTGCGCGGAGGAATCGGGTCTGTCGGGCGGCGCATCGCCGCCATCGCCGTGCCGGGCATCGTCGCCGTCGCGGTCTTCGCACCGTGGGCCGTGCGCGATTGGGCCGTCTTCGGCAGCCCGCTGCCCGGTCAGGCCGCCGCGAACGCGCTGTCCGTGACCGGCTTCGACATCTTCGCGTACCTCGATCCACCGACGCTGTCGCGCTACCTCGCCCAGGGTCCGGGCTTCATCGTCGGCAGCAGGGTCGACGGCCTCGTGCACAACCTGCTCAACGTGCTCCTGTTCCTGGGCCTGCCGGTATCCGTGATCGGGCTCGTGGCGCTGCCCTGGACGGCCCGCGGGCGCACGCTCCGGCCGCTGCTCGTGTTCTCGCTGGTCACGTTCATCGCGACCACGCTTCTGTTCCCGGTCGCGACGACGTGGGGCACGTTCCTCCACGCGGCGGGCCCCGTGCACGTGCTCCTCGTCGTGAGCTGCCTGCTGGCCCTGGACCGGCTCATCGGCGCGGTGGGCCGGCGTCGGGGCTGGACCCGGCCGGTCGCCTGGCTCGGGCCGGCACTGGCGATCTTCGGCTCGCTGCTGTTCTCGGTCGCGCTCCTGCCCAGCTTCGGCGGCGGTTCGCAGGCGGCGGCGACGCAATACCGGGTTCTTCGCTCCGCGCTCGCCGACGCGGGCCATCCGCTCGACGGTCGGACGCCGGTCATCACGGACTTCCCGATCTGGATGGCCGAGGCAGAGCGCCAGCCGGCGCTCGCGCTCCCGAACGAGCCGCCCGCGAACGTCGCCGACCTCGCGGATCGATTCGGCGCCCATCTGCTCGTGCTGCTGTCGCCCGAGCGAGGCCGCTGGCCCGCGATCCTACAGACCGACACGGCCAAGGCCGCCTGCTTCCGGCCCGTGGCCCTGCCCCAGCCGAGCGACGCGACCGAGCGCGAGGCGATCGCCGACGTCCGCGTGTGGGACATCGCATGTCCGTGATCGAACCCGGAGGGTCGGTTGGTCCCGATGCGGCGCAGGGCCGACCGTATACTCCCGGCGACATGACCGAGCCGCACGCCGCGACCGAGCCGCACGCCGCCACGGACCCACGCTCCGGGCCGTTCGACGTGCTGCACGCCGAGGCCAAATCGGCCGTGGGCTCCAGCGCCAACACGTTGCGCGCCGTTCGCGAGCGCTATCGCGAGGGCTATCTCGAGGAGCTTGCCCGCTGGCACAGCGTGCGCGACGAGCTCGAGCGCATGGAGCGCGGCCGGCTCGAATCGCCGCCGGCGCGCGCCGGCGCGGAACCCGACGCGGCGACCGCGGCCGAAGCCGGTGCCGAGGATGCCTGGGTCAAGCTGCTGCGCCGCGACGAGGCCGAGCTGTCGGCCGACCTCGGGCGTCACCAGCAGGAGCTGTCCAAGCTCGAGCTGGCGCACCGCACGCTCGAGAGTGCGTGGCTGTTCCTCGAGCGCGGCGACGCCACGCTCGTCACCGATCCGGCCGACGGCGTGCTGCCGGGCGACATCCAGATGCGCATCGTCGAGGCCCAGGAGGGCGAGCGCTCACGGCTTGCCCAGGAGGTCCACGACGGACCCGCCCAGGCCCTCACGAACGCGATCTTCCAGGTCGAGTACGTCGAGCGCGTGCTCGAGCGTGACGGACGCCTGGCGCGCACCGAGCTACGCTTCCTGCGTGAGCTCCTGCGTCGCGAGCTGGGCGACGTGCGCAGCTTCATCAGCCAGCTCCGCCCGCCCCTGCTCGACGAGCTAGGGCTGGACGGGGCGATCCGCGACAGCGCATCGAATTTGTCGGCCCTGACCGGAACACCCATCGAGTGCGAGCTCGAGGCGCCGAGCGCCGGTTTGAGCGAGGCCGAGCAAACGGTCGTCCTGCGCGTCGTTCAGGAAGCCCTGCAGAATGTGCGCAAGCATGCCGCTGCCAGCCACGTCCGAGTCACGACGCGGCTGGAAGACGGTGCATGGGTCGTCGAAGTCCGCGATGATGGGCGTGGATTCGACATCGGTGCGGTCGCCGCCCGCGGGCGCCGCAACTTCGGGCTCCAGTTCATGCGGGAACGGGCGCAGTTGATCGGTGCCCGCTTCGAAGTACGATCGCGTCCTGAAGGAGGGACCGTGGTGTGGCTCGCGATCCCGACCGGAGGTGAGGAGAGCTCATGAGCGCGGTGGACTACAGCGGGCCGGAACGCCGGAGGGGCGGTCCGGATCGGCGCGGCGTGGATGATCGGACGAAGATCCTGCTGGTCGACCACCATGCCCTGTTCCGCGTCGGCATGCGCAACATCCTGGAGCGCGAGCCGGACTTCGACGTGGTCGGCGAGGCGGACGACACACGCTCGGCGGTCGACGCGGCGCTCGAGACGTCGCCCGACATCATCCTCATGGACCTCTCGCTGCCACAGCCCGGCGGCATCGAAACGACGCAGCGCATCAAGCGCGAGCTGCCGTCGACCGGGATCATCGTGCTCGCCGTCAGCGAGGACGAGGAGGCCTTGTTCGACGCGATCAAGGCCGGCGCGGCGGCGTTCATCCTCAAGGACGTGGGCCCGGACGACCTGGTCACGATCATTCGCCGAGTGAGCAACGGCGAGTACCTGATCAACGACAAGGTGTTCGCCAAGCCCGCCGTCGCGTCCCGGGTGCTCAAGGAGTTCCGCGAGCTGGCGGTGTACGGCCAGGAGGCCGCCCCGATCTTCGCGCCGCTGTCGCCGCGCGAGGTCGAGATCCTCGACAACATCGCCCAGGGCATGACCAACAAGCAGGTCGCCTACGCGCTGTCGATCAGCGAGCAGACGGTCAAGAACCACATGAGCTCGATCCTCCGCAAGCTGTCCGTCAACGACCGGACCCAGGCCGTGGTGTACGCGATGCGCCAGGGCTGGATCCGAATGCCGGAGGACTGACGATCCGCGGCCCCCAGCTGCCGGCGACCCCGCGAGCGAGCCCGTGACGGAACCACCCTCGGCCGACGATCCGCCTCCCGCGCTTGCCGTGCGCCTCGCCGACGAGATCGCGGCGCTCGACAAGGAGCTGACCGAGATCGAGATGCTCGTCACACAGGCTCGCACGGAGGCGGCCCGGCACGAGACGCGCCGGACCGCCGTCGCCGAGAAGCTGGGAGCGCTCGCGCCGGACGCCGACCAGGGCGAACGCGGTGAGCTCAACGCGCAGCTCGTCCCGCTCACCCGCCGGGCCGCGGTCATGGAGGCCCAGGTCGACGTCCTCGATGGCAAGCAACGGGCGCTGCGCGCGCTATCGCGACGGCCTGGCCGGCTACGCCGAGGCGCTCGCGTCCGCCGGGCAGGCCGAAGGGCCGTCCACCGGGGTCCCGGGCGAGTCGGGCACGGCGGTCGCGGTCGCGCCGGGCGCGCCCCTTTCACCGTCCGTGTCGCGCCTCATGCTCGGCGCGCAGGAGGACCTGCGCCGCGAGATCGCCCGGGCGATGCATGACGGACCGGCCCAGAGCCTGACCAACATCGTCCTCCAGGCCGAGATCGTGGATCGCATGCTGGGTCGTGACGCCGAGCAGGCACGCGCCGAGATCAAGCTCCTCGTCGCGATGGTCCAGCAGACGCTCGACGCGACCAAGTCGTTCATCTTCGACGTGCGACCGATGGTCCTCGACGACCTCGGCCTGGTGCCGACGATCCGTCGCTCGGCGCGCGAGCGCGGCCGGCGCGGCCAGATCCCGGTCGAGGTCACGTCGCAAGGCTCCGACCGGCGCCTGTCGATGGAGATCGAGAGCGGGCTGTTCCGGATCCTCGACGAGGCGCTGGCCGCCTATCTCGATGCCCGACCCGATCGCGTGGCGATCCGCCTGGACTGGGCCGACGAGCGGCTGGAATGCGAGGTCCGCGCGTACCGGGAGGTCGAGGAGCAACCGGCGCCGCCCGACGTGGCCGCACCGGACAAGGATCTGCCACCGGCCCTCGCCGCCATGATCGAGGACCGTCGCGCCGGCGCCGTCGCGGCCGCGGAGGCGGCGCGTTCCGCGAGCCAGGCGACCCTGCCGCCACCGGTCTGGCGCGAGATCTCAGCCCGGGCGGCCACCCTGGGGCTGTCCGCCGAGCTGCTCGACGAGGGTGCCGGGCTGCGCCTCGTCACGGACATCCCGGAGGCGCCGGAGATCTGATGCCCGCCGCGGCGGGCCTGCGTGCGGCCCTCCACCGGCGTCTGGATCCCGTCAGGTGTCGTGCCGCCGCCGGGCAGGGCCTCGTCGAATACGGGCTCATCCTCGGCCTGTCGGCGATCCTGGCCCTGGTCATCCTCGTGTTCTTCGGTCAGGCCGTCTCGGACGCGCTCCAGCTCGTCGGCAACGCGATCGACCAGGCGACTCGCTGAAATCCTCGCGCGGACGCGGGAACCGCCCTGTGTTGATTGCCGTGGGCGCTTCGCTGATGAGCGCTCTGACGCGGCAATACCTTGACATTTTACCGCCCACGGTAATACTGCTGACTATTACCGGAGTCCCTGTGCGGTATCGACTACGGGGCCGAGCCCTCACCAAACCACTCGTCGAGCTCGACCAGCGGCGCTGGCTCTTCGACAACCTGCCTATCGACCCCACCCACGCGGGGTGGCTGCGTCGTCGCGCATGGGTGCGAACCATTCGCGGCACGGCGCGGATCGAGGGGAACACAGCCTCTGATGTCGAGGTCGAGGCACTGCTTGCGGGCGACGGTTCGACGAAGGTCAGCAACAAGGAAGCCCGCGAAATCATCGGCACGCGGGATGCCCTCATTCTGGCCGACGAGCTCGCCGCCCGTCGCGTCGTACCCGATGAAGCCGTCATCAGGGAGCTTCACCGGCGGGTGCTCTGGAACCAGAGTCCGCTCCTCACCTCCGGGGAGTATCGCCGCGGGGAGAACCGTGTGGTGGACGCCGATGGCAATCCGATCTTCAGCACGCCACCCTCCGGCGACGTTCCCGAGCTCATGCACGAGTTCGCGGCCTGGCTTGGGACAGCGACCAAGCGACATGCTCCTCCGGTCGCTGCCGCCCTGGCGCACCTCGAGTTCGTCGCGATCCACCCGTTCAACGATGGCAATGGGCGGACGGCCCGCGCGATCGCGAGACTGATCCTCGTTGAGCACGGCTACGCCCTCGGCGGCCTGGTGTCGCTCGATGCCCAGCTCGATCTCGATCGCTCCGCCTACTTCGCGGCGATTCGCGCTGCCGTGGGCCAGGACTACGCCCCCGGATATGACGCTACGCCTTTCGCCCGTTACTTCGTGACCTCGCTGACACGGTCTGCCGACGACGTCCTGGAGCGGATCCGCGGTCTCGGCCAAGTCATGGTCGAGATCCGCCGGGCGATTGCCGATGGATCGCTCCCGTCGGCGATGATCGACGGTTTGGCCTACGCCTGGGTCAATCGACACATACGAGCCGGCGACTACATCGAGCTGACGGGTCGCTCTCCCCAGAGCACCACCCGCGACCTCGACGCCGCAGTGACGGGCGGCTGGCTGCTGGCGACCGGCGAGAAGCGCGGTCGCTACTACGTTCTGGGCCCGGGCTTGCTGAGGACGCCCGCCCAGGGCGAGATCGTCTCGCCCACCGCGTAGGTCTGCTCGACTCGGCCAGGACGCCGCGACGGCAAGCTCGGAAGTCCACCGCAATCAACACAGGGCGGCCGGACCGTTGTTGGGGATGGCTGCTCGGCCGCCAGGCGCCGGTACCATCTGGCTAGTGGCCATCGCATAGCGCCTCATCTATCTTTGCCGCGCCCTCATCCGGGGGTGGGTACTCATCTTCCAGGAGGCAGCCGCATGGCGCTCATCAACACGCTTCTCTCGTCCCTTCGTCGGGACGAGGAAGGCCAGGGTCTCGCGGAGTACGCGCTGATCCTCGCCCTCATCGCGATCGTCGCGATCATCGCCCTCATCTTCCTGGGCGGCCAGGTCAGCCAGATCCTGAGCAACGTCGGCCACTCGGTCTAGCCGGTTCAGCCACGATGACGGCCGCCCGGTTCTCGAACCCGGCGGCCGTCCTGTACCTGGATTAGGCCGGACCCCATGTCTAGATTGGAGATGCAGATGCTTCAGTGGCTCATCGCGTCCCTTCGTCGGGACGAGGAAGGCCAGGGTCTCGCGGAGTACGCGCTGATCCTCGCCCTCATCGCGATCGTCGCGATCATCGCCCTCATCTTCCTGGGCGGCCAGGTCTCGAAGATCCTGAGCGACGTCGGGCATTCCGTCTGACGCCCACGAGGCGCTCGCTGGTGAAGCCGCCGGACACGCTCCGGCGGCTTCACTGATTCTCGGTTGGACATCCCGGAAATGGGGTGGCGCGGATATGCGGTGCACCGACGCGTCCAGGCGGTGCAATTAGGTAGCGTCACCGACTTGACATGAGCCACGGCGGACGCCTACTGTCCGCGAGCCCCCCGATTCGGGGTGGTAGTTTCGAGGAAAGGAGGAAACGAATCCAATGGCATTCATCTCGGCTCTCATCGCGTCCCTTCGTCGGGACGAGGAAGGCCAGGGTCTCGCGGAGTACGCGCTGATCCTCGCCCTCATCGCGATCGTCGCGATCATCGCCCTCATCTTCCTGGGCGGCCAGGTCTCGAAGATCCTGAGCGACGTCGGGCATTCCGTCTGACGCCCTCGACACGCTGATCGAACGGCCGGAGCTCCTCTGAGCTCCGGCCGTTTTGCGTCACCCGGGAGATCGAATGGGCGGCGCCAGGGCCATGCCCGAGCGGTCGACGAGCACGATCGGTACCGGGCCCAAGGCGTCCCTGGCGGCCCCGGAATCGGCGTCAATGCGGGCGCGCCCGGCCACCCGCACGCCACGGAGGTCCGGACCTTGCAGAGCACCTTGCCGCGTGCTCAGGAACCCGCCAATTCCTCCTAGCGGTACTAGCCCTTTGGTATAGTCGCGCGGCCTTGTCGCGATGCTATCGTGGTGCCACCTGTCACACGCGTGATGCCACCTGTCACACGGCTCGGGGAGGCCAATCACTTGAAGCGGTCGAATCGTCTGATCCTGCTCATTGGGATCTTTCTCGCGGTCGTCGCGTTCGTTGGAATCATTCTCGTCAGCCAGCAGCCCTCAACGGGTCCCAGCAACGAGGTCGCGGACGTCCCCGCGGTCTTCGCGAAGACGGACATCCCGCTCGGGACAGAGCTCACCCAGGCAGTGGCGGCCAGCTCGCTCGAGATCAAGAACATCCCGCCCACGTCGCGTGACGCCACCGCGTTTGCCGACACGTCCCTGCTGATCGGCCGGACGGTGCGCGCGGACGTCAAGCAGGGTAAGCAGCTGACCAGCAGCGACTTCGGCTCGGGCGCCGGCCAGATCGGGAACCTGACCGTGCCCGCGGGTCTGCGCGGGATCGCGGTCCAGGTCGACCAGGTCTCGGGCGTGGGCACCGTCATCCAGCCGGGCGACTGGGTCGATCTGGTCCTCGGCCTGACCGGGGACAAGTTCCCGGTCGTCACCGTCAACCCGACCGACAGTTCGATCCAGGCCGTGGCGGGCCTGAATGGCACCAGCATCAAGGTTCTCATCCAGGGCGCACAGGTGCTCGGCACCCTGCTGCCACCGCCGACCACGACCGCCGAGCAGCAGCAACAGCCACAGCCATCGGGCACCACCGGCCAGACCACGGCTCTCAACGGCCAGCAGGAGATCGTCGTCCTGGCCGTCACCGCCCAGCAGTCCGAGCTCATCAAGTACGCGCAGTTGGACGGCTCGATTACGCTGACCCTGCGCTCGCCCAAGGATTTCCACGACCCGACGACGGGCAACCCGGTCATCCCGGCGCCCGACACCACGACGGGCATCACGCTGAAGGTGCTCGTCGACGACTACAAGGTCCTCCCGCCGGAGCTGGTCGAGACCGTCCTGCCGGCCGGCGCGAGGCGATAACCAGCCAGAAACACACGCCGGCGAGCCCCGGCACGAGACTGGACCAGCGGCCCGACGGGCGCGACGATCCGACCGGATCACGCGCCCGTCCGCTCCTCCGGCAGCACCCGGACGTCAACCAATGAGCCACCCACCACGAGCGGAACGACAAGCCCCACGATGGCCGACCAGATCCGCGTCCTGATCGTCGACGACATCCCGGAGACCCGGGATCATCTCGGCAAGCTGCTCGGCTTCGAGTCCGACATCGAAGTCGCGGGAGCGGCCGCCTCCGGTGCGGAGGCGATCGAGATGGCCGCCCGGCTGACACCGGACGTCGTCCTGATGGACATCAACATGCCGGACATGGACGGCATCACCGCGACCGAGCAGCTCTCGGCCCGGGTCCCGACCGCGTCCGTCATCATGATGTCCGTCCAGGGCGAGGCCGACTACCTGCGCCGCTCGATGCTCGCGGGCGCACGCGAGTTCCTCGTCAAGCCGTTCAGCTCGGACGAGCTCACCGCGTCGATCCGCCAGGTGTATTCGCGCGAGCGCGAGAAGCAGAGCCGCATGGTCATGGCGCCGGCGAGCACCGCCCCCTCGGCCGCGGCCGGCGGCGGCCAGTACGACGGGACCGTCGTGGCCGTGTTCAGCCCGAAGGGCGGCGTGGGCCGGACGACGGTCGCGGTCAACCTCGCCGTCGCCGCGGCGCAGGAGATCGGCAAGAAGGTCGTTCTCGTCGATGCCTCGTTCCAGTTCGGCGACGTCGGCGTCCTGCTCAACCTCAACCCCAAGAACAAGTCCATCGCGGACCTCGTGCCCGAGATCGAGGCCGGCGGCGAGCCGGAATCGCTCGACACGTTCGTCATCAGCCACAGCTCGGGCGTCCGCGTGCTCCTCGCGCCGCCGTCGCCCGAGATGGCCGAGCTGGTCACGACGAACGCCGTGAAACGCATCATCGAGGCGCTCCGGGCCGACCACGACCTGGTCATCGTCGATTGCACGAGCCAGTTCAACGACACGACGCTGGCCATCCTCGACACGGCCGACGTGATCCTGACGATGCTCAGCCTCGAGATCACGAGCATCAAGAACATGCGGCTGTTCCTCGAGGTCGCCGAGCAGCTGGGCTACGAGCAGAGCAAGGTCCAGCTCGTCCTCAACCGGGCCGATTCGGCCCTCGGCATCCGTATCGCGGACGTCGAGCAGTCGATCGGGCGCAAGGTCAACCACACCATCGTGAGCGACGGTCGAAGCGTGGTCTACGCCCTCAACCGTGGCGTCCCGTTCTTCATCTCCAACCGCGAGGCGCAGGTCTCTCAGGACATCCTTCGGCTGGCGACCGCCGTCGCCGGCGAGCGCGTCAGTGCGCCCGAGCGGGAAGATGCTCCAAAGACGGCGCCCCGCAAGTCTCTGTTCGCATGGCGGTAGCAGTGAGCCCCTCGGGGCCTGAAGGGGTGTAGGCGATGTCCCTGCTCAAGCGAATCGAAAGCGCGCGGCCAGGCGCCGCACCGGGACCGGCTTCGCCCGGCGTACCGGCCGTTCCGCCGCCGTCCGGTGGTGGTGTGGCACCGGCGGCGCCGCGGCTCATGAGCTCGGCGCCGGTCCGGGAATCCTTCCGTGACGTGAAGTTCCGGATCCAGAACCGGGTGATCCAGGATCTCGACCCGAAGCTCGACCTGTCCAACCAGGTCGAGGTCCGGCGCCAGATCGAGGAGATCTTCGGCAAGGTCATCGACGAGGAAGGCCTCGCCCTGACCCGTGCCGAGCGGGTCCGGATGCTGGAGCAGATCACCGACGAGATCATCGGCCTGGGCCCGCTCGAGCCGCTCCTGCGCGACGAGAGCATCACCGAGGTCATGGTCAACGGCCCCCGCCAGGTCTACATCGAGCGCTCCGGCAAGCTCGAGCTCACCAACGTCGTCTTCCAGAACGACGACCACGTCATGCGCATCATCGATCGGATCATCGCCCCGATCGGCCGGCGCGTGGACGAGTCGTCACCGATGGTCGACGCCCGACTGACCGACGGCTCGCGCGTCAATGCGATCATTCCGCCCCTGTCGCTCGTTGGCCCGGTCATCACGATCCGGAAGTTCGCCGCCTCGCCGTACACGACCGACGACCTCATCCGGTTCGGCACCGCGACGCCCGACATGTTCGATTTCCTCAAGGCCTGCGTCGAGGCGAGGCTCAACCTGTTCGTGTCCGGCGGCACCGGCTCGGGCAAGACCACGACCCTCAACGTCCTGTCGTCGTTCATCCCGAACGACGAGCGCATCGTGACGATCGAGGACGCGGCCGAGCTCCAGCTCCGCCAGGAGCACGTCGTGACGCTCGAGTCGCGACCGCCGAACATCGAGGGCAAGGGCGCCATCCCGATCCGGGAGCTGGTGCGCAACGCGCTGCGCATGCGGCCCGATCGCATCATCGTCGGCGAGTGCCGTTCGGGCGAGGCGCTGGACATGCTTCAGGCCATGAACACGGGCCACGACGGCTCGATGTCGACAGGCCACGCCAACAGCCCGCGGGACATGCTGTCCCGTCTCGAGACCATGGTCCTCATGGCCGGCGTCGACCTGCCGCTGCGCGCCATTCGCGAGCAGGTCGCCTCGGCCGTCGACCTCATCGTCCACCAGGCCCGCCTCAAGGACGGCACCCGGCGGATCACGAACATCACCGAGGTCCAGGGCATGGAAGGTGACGTCATCGTGATGCAGGATGTGTTCGTCTTCGAGCAGACGGGCGTCATCGAAGGCAAGATCCAGGGTCGGCTCAAGCCGACCGGCATCCGGCCGAAGTTCGTCGAGAAGTTCGAGGTCATGGGCATCCACCTGCCGCCCGGCCTCTTCGGCTTCTCGTACTGAGGCCCCGGTGGGAGACGCGCCATGAACCCAACGATCATCATCGCAGGCATCGCCGCCCTCGCGATCCTGCTGATCGCCGTCGGGATCGCCACGGCCGGCTCCGGCTCGGGGATCAGCGCCCGCCTCGAGCGCTACGCGTCCGGCAAGCCCGAGGCCGCCGCGGCCGCGGGCGCGAGCCAGGGCCCGATCAGCGACCTCATCGCCCAGAGCCAGGCCCTGGCCAACCTGAACAGGGTCGTCGAGGGCCGCGACTTCGGAGCCAACCTGGCCCGTGAGCTCGCCCGGGCCGATCTCAAGCTCAAGGTCAGCGAGTACCTCATGATCTGGGCGGGAGCCACCGTCGGCATCCCGGTCCTGTTCTTCATCCTGGGCTTCGTCATCTCCGCATTCAGCAGCCCGCTCATCTGGCTCGTCGGCGCACTCATCGGCTTCATGCTGCCGCGCTTCTGGCTGGGTCGCCGCAAGAGCGCCCGGCTCAATGCGTTCAACAAGGCAGCTGCCGGACACGATCACGCTCATCGCCAACGCCCTGCGCGCGGGCTCGTCCTTCCTGCAGGCCATCGAGATGGTCGTGCGCGAGTCGCGGCCACCGGTCTCGACCGAGTTCGGCCGCGTCATCCGCGAGGTGAACCTGGGCCTGCCGTTCGAGACCGCGCTCGAGAACATGGTCCGGCGCGTCCGCTCGGATGACCTCGAGCTCATGGCCACGGCCATCGCCATCCAGCACACCGTCGGCGGCAACCTGGCCGAGATCCTCGACTCGATCGCGTACACCATCCGCGAACGGGTCCGGATCAAGGGCGAGATCCGCACGCTCACCGCACAGCAGCGCCTGTCGGGCTACGTGGTCGCCCTGCTGCCCTTCGGCCTGGCCGGGTTCCTGTTCATCGCCGCACCCAACTTCATGGCGCCCATGTTCGACAACGCGGTGAGCATCGGCGGGCTGCCCGCCGGCATCATCATCCTGGCCTTCGGCGGCTTCGCGATGTTCGTCGGCTTCATGCTCATCCGCAAGATCGTGGACATCGAGGTCTAGCCCGATGGAGAACCTTCTACCGATCCTCGTCGCGGCCGTCGCGGCGGGAGCGATCCTGCTGATCTTCCTGTCGCTCTCCGGCAGCTCGCCGCAGGATCCCGTCCAGCAGCGCCTGAGTCAGCTCGGGTCGATGCAGGCCCGCAACCTCGAGGAGCTCGAGCTCCAGGCGCCGTTCGTCGAGCGCACGCTCAAGCCCCTCGCTGCGCGCCTGTCGGGCACGGTGTCACGCGTCACGAGCCAGTCGTTCGCGGAGCGGACCGAGAAGCGACTCGCGCTCGCCGGCAATCCGGGCGACATGCGCGTCAGCGACTGGCTGGGCATCAAGGCCGTCGGCGCGGTCGTCGGTGGACTGCTGTTCTTCTTCCTGTTCGTGGTGGTCGGCGTGCTCGGCCTGCCCCCGACGATCGGCATCGTCATGGCCGCCGTCGGGCTCATGCTCGGCTACACCGTCCCGGAGTTCTGGCTCGGCGGTCGGGTCCGCAAGCGCCAGCACCTGATCCTGCTCATGGTCCCGGACTCGCTCGACCTGCTCACGATCTCCGTGCGCGCCGGCCTCGGCTTCGACGCCGCCCTGGCCAAGGTCGTCGAGAAGCTCAAGGGACCGCTGACCGAGGAGTTCCGGCGCGCGCTGGCCGAGGTGCGGGTCGGCAAGGCCCGGCGCGAGGCGCTGCGGGACATCGTCGCGCGCACCGAGGTGCCCGCCCTCACGAACTTCATCGGCGCGATCATCCAGGCCGAGCAGCTCGGCGTCTCGATCAGCAAGGTGCTCCAGGTCCAGTCCGAGCAGCTCCGCATCGAGCGCCGCCAGCGCGCCGAGGAGCAGGCGGCGAAGGCGCCGATCAAGATGCTGTTCCCGCTCGTCGGCTGCATCTTCCCGTCGCTGTTCATCGTCATCCTCGGCCCGGCCATCATCCTGATCGTCAAGAACCTCAAGGTCTGAGGCACGTACCAAGACCTCGTCGAGGGCGCCGGTAGGGGTGGCTGAGCCGTCGCTGCGGGCGCGCAACCTGACCCGCGCGACGGAGCTCGCCGGGCGGGTCGAGAACGGCGCGTCGCTGTGGGCCAAGTTCATGGGCCTGATGGGCCGGCCGACGCTGCCCGCCGGCCACGGTCTGTGGCTGCCCGACTCGAACGGCATCCACATGATGTTCATGCGCTTCCCGATCGACGTCGTGTTCGTCGGTCGGGCGGACGGCGCCGACGGCTCGCGCGAGGTCGTTGCCGTGCGTGAAGCGCTGCCCGCGTGGCGCGGCCTGGTGCCGCTCGTGCGTCGGGCGCACGGCTGTCTCGAGCTCCCGGTCGGGACGATCGCCGCGACGCGGACCCACGTTGGGGATCGCATCGTGCTGGAGCCGATCAACCCGGCGGTGAGCGCCCGATAAGCTAACGTGGGCGCGGCCCCCGGGGCATGGGCGCGGGCTCGGCGTATGGGCGCGGACGCCCGGGCATGGCGGGGCCCCGGGGCATGGCGTTCGCGGCTACGCCGATTTACCAGCCACGCTGGTACTCCGGCCAAGTGATCCTCCGGCGACCCTCATCGGCGGCTCGAGGCCGGGCTTCAGGGGCGATACCACATCGCTGGCTGGTAGGACGGACGAGCAAGGATGTGCGGGCCGGCGGAACCGCGCCACGAGTTCCATTGCACATGGGTGGCTGGTAGCGCGGACATTCGCACGCTCCAGGCCCCGGCCAGCCATGCAAGGGCCGGCGCGCGCGCTCCCGGGTCGCCCCGGACCAGGCCATGCCGACGCAGGCCGGCCGATGGCGGTGGATCCCGGATAAGGCCGCGTGCAGCGGCCCGCCAGACACTGGGCCCGTGCTGCGACAGACGATCGGGCGGGTGCTCGACCTGGCCCTGCCGGCGATGTGCCCGGGCTGCGGTCGAGAGGGCCCGCCGCTGTGCGCCGACTGCGAGCCCGCGCTCGACGCGCGGCTGTCGCGTGCGCCCGGAACGCCGATCGGGCTGCCGTCGGACATGCCCGCGCCGCTCGTCCAGCTCGAGTGGTGCGCCCCGTTCGACGGCGCCGTCCGCGCGGCCCTGCATCACCTGAAGTACGACGGTGAGCAGCGACTTGCCGGCCCGCTTGGAGCGGCGATCGCGCGACGCTGGTCGCGTGCCGGCGCCGGCGGCTCGCGGCTCGCCCCGGTACCCGTCCACGCCGAACGGGCACGGTTGCGCGGCTTCGATCAGGCCGAGCTTCTGGCCGTCGCGGCGGCCGCGCGGCTCGGGCTGCCGGCCGTGCGCCTGCTCGAGCGTCGCCGCTCCACGATCGCCCAGTTCGAGCTCGACCGCGAGGCGAGGGCCTCGAATGTGACCGGCGCCTTCGGGCTCCGTGCCGGCGTGCCGGTCGACGCGGTCCGCGACCGGTGGATCGTGCTCGTCGACGACGTCGTGACGACCGGCGCGACCCTCGCCGCCTGCGCGGAGGCGCTCCGCGCGGCGGGCGCCCTGGCGGTGTCCGCGATCACCGTCGCCCGGGAGCGATGAGGGCGAGCCGGGCCGTGCGTGGTCACCTTCCGGGAGCTTTCTGCCGAGGCGATCGGGACCTCCGGCAGCTGGGGCGACGGCCGACCCGGGACTATACTCGGGCTGGTGTTGACGGGCCCTATCGTCTACTCGAAGCGCGCCCGGCGGACCCGTCCGGTCACGCGCTCGGAACGCCCCGGAGGTTCGCCGTGAGGACGATCGTCAAGGGCAAGAACATCGAGGTCCCCGACCGCGTGCGGCGCTACGCCGAGCGCAAGCTGGGGCGGCTCGAGCGCCTGCTCGACGAGAACAGCGATGCCGTCGTCGAGCTGGCCAATGAGCAGCACCGGAGCGCGGTCGACGCGCACATGGCCGACGTGACCCTGGTCGTGCACGGCCAGGCGATCCGGAGCCACGCCGCCGGCCCCACGTACCAGGCCGCGATCGACGTCGTGATCGACCGCGTGGAGCGCCAGGCCGTCGATTGGAAGGAGCGCCCGCGCGTTCGTCACCGCCCCGAGGAGGAGAAACGCCTCCTGCGATCGCTCGCGGACGGAACGGCCGAGCCGGGTCGCGAGCCCGGCGTGGTAAAGACGAAGCGCTTCGCGATCGAGCCGATGTTCGAGGAAGATGCCCGGGCACGCATGGAGGAGCTCGGGCACGCGTTCTTCATCTTCGTCAACGCCGAGAACGAGCGGATGGCCGTGCTGTACCGGCGCCGCGACGGCGACTATGGGCTGATCGAGCCGATCCTCGGCGGCGGCTACACGGTCGGCCGCGAGGCGGGCAACGGGCGCCGCAAGGGCGGCAAGGCGGTAACGGTCGGCACGCGCTGATCAGGGCCCCGAATTCGGCTATCGTGTCGTCGCAGTTCATCGCCGGCTGGCGCCGGGCGCACCGCGCCCGACAGGTCGAGTGAAGGATAAGGCGGGGTAGCGTTTGGGCAATGATGCTTGACGCATAGGCGCCTCTGCGTAAAGTAGGCTACATGGTCACGCAGTCGAAATGCTCGTATCCACGCGGGATGAGCAAATGAAGACGCACACTACCCTCGACCTGGATCGCGACCTTCTCGCCGAGGCCGCGGCGGCGCTTGGTACGAGCCGGACGACCGACACGATCCATGCAGCCCTGCGGGAGGCTGTTGCCCGGCAGGCGCGCGCCCGCCTGATGGCCCGCGATTGGAGCAATCTGAAGGGTCTTTTTCACGAGATGCGAGCGCCGCGAGCGTTCCTCTCGCAGCCCGATGAAACGGCCGCTGCACGTGCCGATGTTGACGCTCGAGGTCGCTGACACATCCGTCTGGGCGCACAAGTCCGAGCTCCCGGAGTTCGAGCTCCGGTTCCTCGCCGGCCTCGTGGGCGTGACCGACATGATCGTGATGGAGCTGCTCTACAGCGCCCGCGACGCCGCGGACTACGCCAGCATCGAGGACGACCTGTCCGGTTGCAGCCTCTATCGCGTCGAGCCGCAGGACTGGGATGAAGGCCGGCGGATATGGCGAGAGTTGCTGCGTCGCGATGGCGGTCCGCAGCAGCGGCGTGTCGGGCACCAGGATCTCCTGACCGCATCGGTTGCTGCCCGCCACGACCTGACGGTCGTCCACTACGACGCCGACTACGAGTTGATCGCGTCGATCACGGGACAGTCGGTCCGCTGGGCCGCACCGCCGGGCAGCCTGGGCTGACCGTCGCGGCGGGCTCAGCCCTCTGGCGCAACCGCCGCTTGTGCCATCTCGGCACGACGGTAGACGCCGCGCTGGCGCGTGACGAAGCCGGCCTCGACCAGGTAGCGCCGGAGCGAGGCGACGTCCTCGTGGTACGCCCGGAGCCGGTCGTTGACCTCGCGCTCGGGATACTCGCGCGGCTCGTCGAAGACGCGCTCGAGGAGCCAACGCAGAATGACCTGGCGCTTGCGGTCCTGGGCCGGGATCGAGGCCAGACGCCCGTCGACCACGAACGCGTGCAGGATCTTGTCATCGCCGGCGTCACGGGCCACGCCGCCGGCGGCCTTGCCCGCTTCGGCCCCGACGCCGCGCACGGGCCGTGTGCTCGTCTCGCGCTCGAGCTCGCCCAGGCGCCGGCCGACGTCGTGGAGCCGCTCCAGCCGGAGCGAATAGCGCACGTACGGCGGGTCAGGCGTGGAATTGACGAGCCCGGCCGATCGCAGGCGCTTCAGGTGATGCACGACCGTCGGCGGCGAGATGCCGACCGCAGCCGCGAGCTCTTCGACCGAATAGGCGCGTTCGCCGAGCAGTCCGACGATCCGCAATCGGGACGCGTCGGACAGGGCCTTGAGCACGGCCAGCAGCTCGGGATCCACGCCGTCGATCGTAGGGTCCGATTTGATGACCGTCAAATCGGGCGTGGGTCCGCTAGGATGGCCACATGCTTCCCGACGGCCGCCGGCTCGGTGCCCACCTGCCCCTCGGCACCGGCATGGTCAAGGCCGCCGATCGTGCCGCGGCCATCGGGGCCGACGCGATCCAGATCTTCAGCGACAACCCGACGGCCTGGCGACGCAGGGCCGCGCTCCCGCCCGAGCTGCCCTCCTTCCGCGCTCGCCTGACCGAGCTCGGGATCGAGCCGCTCGTGATCCACGCCGCCTACCTCGTCAACCTCGCCGGTGGTGACCCGCTGTTCTTCGAGCGTTCGGTCCAGCTCATGGCGCACGAGCTTCGGACCGCCGACGCGTACGGCGCCCGCCTCGTGAACGTCCACATCGGGTCGCACCGGGGAGCCGGAGCCGAGACCGGGATCGACCGGCTCATCGACGGGCTGATCCTCGCGTTCGCCCTGGCCGACGACGTCCGTGTTCCGGCCGACGGTGGCCCACGAGTCGTGCTCGAGAACTCGGCCGGAAGCGGGTACGGGCTGGGTGTCACGCTCGAGCAATTGCAGGCGATCCAGGAGCGGGCCCGCGAGCGCGGCCTCGACCTGGCTCGGATCGCGTTCTGCCTCGACATCGCCCACCTGTGGGGCGCGGGCTACCCGGTCGACGACCCGCTCGGCGTCGACGCGCTGGTGGCCGAGTTCGACGCCCGTATCGGCCTCGAGCGCCTGGCCCTCATCCACCTCAACGACACACGCTCCGAGCGAGGCTCGCATCAGGACCGGCACGAGCATCTGGCCGCGGGCAGGATCGGCGCGGCGGGGTTGCGCGCGTTCCTGGTGCATCCGGCGCTCGGCCACGTCCCGTTCATGCTCGAGACGCCGGGCATGGGCGAGGGCTACGACGCGGTGAACCTGGACCGGGCGCGGGACCTCGTCGCAGGTCGGCCGCTGCCGACGCTCCCGCCGGGCGCCTTCTCGCTACCGTCTGCCCGGGCGCGCACCGGGCCGCCGCCCGGACCGCCGCCCGAGGAGCGGGTCGATGCTACCGATCGGGGCGATGCCGCCGTCGCCGGGCGGGCCGAGGGGAGCGCGTCCCGGCAATGAGCCTGGCCGGGCCCGGCCCAGCGACCGAGCGAACGCGGCCGTGGTCGGCACTCCCGGCGCGCGAGCTCGCCGTCGGCCGGGCATGGCTGGTGCCGCTCGGGCTCGTGGCGCTCGCCGTCCTGTTGCGCCTCGTGAACCTGCCCGCCCGCGGTCAGTGGGACGCCGACCAGGGCACCGAGATGCTGACATTGCTGGCGTGGGTCCGAGACGGACGGATCCCGCTGCTCGGGCCGCAGACCTCGATCGGCGGCTTCCACCACGGCGCGTTGTACTACTGGCTCCTCGCGCCGGCCGCGTTCCTGTCCTCCGCCGATCCCAGCGCGGTCGTCGCCGAGATCGCGCTGGCCGGTGCGCTGGCGGTCGTGCCCGTGTGGTGGCTGGCCCGTTCGGTCGGCGGCCCGATCGCGGGCGCGATCGCGGGACTGCTGCTGGCCGTGTCCGCGTCGGCCATCGGCGAGTCGACGTTCATCTGGAACCCGAATTCGTCGCGCTGCCCGCGGCCCTTGCGATCGCGTTCGCCTGGCACGCGTGGTCGAGCGGCCGGGGCCGCTGGTGGCTCGGGGCGGCCGCCGCCGGGGCCGTCGTCGCGCAGTGCCACGTCCTGGGCGCCGCGCTGCTCGTCGGCCTGGCCGGCTGGTTCGCGGCGGACATGCTGCGAGGCGGCTCGGCCCGCGGAGCGCGGCGCAGGCGGCTGGCGCTGATCGGGCTCGGCTGCGTCGTGGTCGTTGCGCTGTCGTACGCGCCGCTGCTCGCGTACGACCTCGGGCACGACTTCTCCGAGGCGCGCGCCGCGGTGACGTTCCTGACGGGTGGCGGGACGGCGACCGACGGCGGCTCGAGCGGCCTGAACCTGCCGGTTCACGTGCTGCTCGTGCTCGTGCGGGCTCTATCGTGGCCGCTCACCGGCCTTGTCACGTCGGGCCCCACGGCGCCCCTGCCCGCGCTGCTGGCAGCGCTCCTCGTCGGATCGCTGGCGCTCTGGGGAGCGCTCGGCGGCGGGTCGCGCGTGCGCGTGTTCATGCGCGGCTTCCTGTTCGTGCTGACCGTTTCGGTGGCCGTCCTCGTCGTGGGGGCGCCCGGGCTCACGACCGTGGTCGCGGCCCTGCCGGTCGACCAGTACCACGCGTTCCTCGACCCGCTCATCGTCGTGGTGGCCGGTGTCGGGCTGGCCAGGCTGTGGCCAGGCCGGCCGGATGCCATGTCGGCGGCTCCGTTCGAACGCCGACCCGATCGGCGGCTGCTCGGGGTCGCGGTCGTCGCCGCCCTCGTCGCGTTGAACGCGGCGGCCTGGCCGCCGCTCGAATCACCGGACGGCGGCTGGCCGGCGGCACGCCTGGCGGCGTCTCGTGTCGAGAGCCGGCTGAGCGGCGACGGGCCGCTGGCGCTTCTGAGCCTGCCGGAGGCAAAGCCGCCGGACGCGCTCGGCTTCCCGCTCACCCGCGACGGCGTGCGCGTCGTGCCGGTCGCCGGCTCGGCCGCCGGCTCGCTGGTGATCGCGTGCGACCGGGTCTTCCGGGACGCGATCGGGGCCGACTGTGGCGGACCGGCCGAGGATGCCGCCGTGGCCGCTCTCGCGCCGGGTAGCGGTCCTGCCCAGCCCGGTGCCGGGTGGCGGCTCGTCGACCGCTTCGATCTGTCCGACCGGACGGTCGTGTCGGTCTACGCGGGGAGCTGACGCCGGATATGCGAACGCCGGCCAACGTAGGCCGGCGTTCGCTGTCCCCGAGACCCGGACGTGGAGGGCGGCCGAGTCAGCCCTGGAATGCTAGGAACGGTTCGGCGGCCTGGTGGATCGGACGCCGAAGCGCGGTGCGCCAACACGCCCGAACGAGCCGGCGCCGGCCGGAATGGGTGGTCGATTCGTGGTCGGTGTGGTGTGCGTCGCGAGACCGCCGTTGGAGACGGGCCCGGCATCGTGAATCCGGCCGGCAGCCGATCGATCGGACGTGTCGCCGGTCTGGAATGCGCGCCCGAAGCGCCGCATCCGCACGGCCAGGTAGTACTCCATGATCTGGCGGACCTGGGGCTCGCTCAGGATCTCGTCCGAGCGCAGCGCGTACTCGACGCGCGCCGTGGGATTCTGGGTCGGCGCGGTGACCAGGCCCAGATAGGCCGGTGTGTCGGCGTCGTCACGCAGCTCCCGCAGGCCGCGGGCCAGCTTGGTGGCGGTGCCGAGCGACGGCATGCGATCGCCACGAATGAGCCGGGAGATCGTGGAGTGATCCACGCCCGACTGCTGCGCCAGCTGTCGCTGGGACATCTTCTTGGCCTTGAGCTGGGCTCGCAGCCATTCGTTGAAAGCTCGACCGTTTTGGCTGGTCATCTCGTTGCGTGTGCGCTCCGTGATCGGTCGTGGACCGTTGCGGCGACGCCATCACTATCTCGGTCGGCGGCCCAAGCCTGTATCACCCGTTGGTACCGGCCCGCGACGGCGCCTGACGCGCCCTGCGAGGCGGCTCCGGTGAGGTGCGGCACAGAACGGTCGATTCGAGGCCAACAGCTCGCGTACCCATTAGTACCGCGCCGCCGTTCGGCAGCGTCATCTCGGATGGGCACGAGCTCGCCGGACGAGGGCCGGCCGATCAGGCGGGGGCGTCGAGCGTCGGGGCGGCCTCGGCGATCGTGCCCTCGCCACGCGTCTTGGGCGAGGCGACGTACGCGATCGAGCCCAGGACGATGATCGAGAACACGCTGATGAGGCGGTCGAGCAGGGCGATGGCCGAGGCCTGGGCGAAGGTCACGCCGTACGCGGTCGTGAGCACGCCCACGATGCCCGCCTCGACGATGCCCAAACCGGCCGGGCTGAGGGGCACCGCCGTCAGCAGCGACCCGATCAGGGCCACGAACACCGAGCCGGACAGGCCCAGGTCGACGCCGGCGAAGTCGAGCGCGCGGACGACGAAGTACAGGCGCAGCGCCTCGGTCGCCCAGATCGTGACGGTCACGAGCCCGAGCACGGGCAGCTCGCCGGATCCGGATCGCCGAGAAGACGCCCTCCTCGAAGCGGTCGTACAGCTCCAGGATCGTATGCGGCAGGGGCAGGCGCACGATGATCCGCCGCCCGAAGTTGCGCAGGGTGAACAGGCCCACCGCGAGCAGCGCCATCACGACCAGCCCGATCGCGAAGATCAGCTGGATCGCGGGTGGCAGGCCGGTTCGGAAGCTCCAGTAGCCGGCCGCGATACCGAGGATCGCGATCACGAACAGGTCGAGCACGCGCTCGATGAAGACGGTCCCGAAGGTCCGGCTCAGGGATGCCGAGCTGTTGAGCTTGAGCAGGTAGGCGCGGTACACGTCGCCGAGCTTGGCCGGGACCACGCAGTTCACGAGCCAGGACAGGAAGATGATCTCGGTCGCGTCACGTGTGCCGATCCGGAAGCCGGTCGCCCGCAGGAGCATCGACCAGCGCAACCCGCGCAGCGGGAAGCCCGTGTAGAAGATGCCGAACGCGACGAGCACGAGCACGGGATTCGCCTGGGCGATCAGGCCCGGCACCTGGCCGATCGAATTGCGATTGAGCCACGCGAACAGGGCGATGATCGCGATCGGCACCGCGATCGACAGGATGGTGCGCGGCTGACGCAGTCGCCGTCGGATCGAGAGCTGGTCGGGCGAGACGTCGGCGGCGGGCTCGGCCAGACCGTCGACCGGGATGCCGGCCTCGATCTCACCGCCACTCGCGGCGGGCTCGAGCGGGGGGTTGAGTGTGCTCATGGGCTCGGACGCTAGCGACTCGTCCGAGGGGTCGGCAATCGGTCGATGGTCCTCCCGTTCCGGCATCAGCGGCCGCCGGCCGGGGTCGGGGGCCGCGGACGAGCGCGGCCCTTGCCGCGCGAGCGCTGGACGAGCTTTGCCACCGGTGTCATCAGGCGGGCGAGATACGAGGCGTGGCCCGGTACGAGCTCCAGGCCTGCGAGCCCGGCGAGCAGACCCGCAGGCGTTGCCGGGTCGCCGTCCATGGCCGTGTACGCCACCCCGACCTCCATCGTCGTGTGCGCGTCGGAAACCGCCACGGCCGGTAGGTCGTGCTCGTGTGCGAACGCGATGGCCCGATCGTTGCCGCCGCCCACGAGCCGCGCATTGTAGCCCTCGATCCAGTCGACGAGCCCGACGAGCGACTCGAGGCCGTCCTCGTCCCGACCCATCGAGCCGCGGAACCGATCGAACGGATGGGGCACCCCGACCACGCCGCCCTGCTCACGTATCGCCGCGACCGCCTCGGTCCCGCTCAGGCCGCTCGGGACGGCCGTCTGGAGATGGACGCCGATCAGGTCGCCGGTGGCGGTCCGGATCTCCTGCCCGACGATGACGGTCAGCCCGTCCGGCGCGGCGGCTCGCGCCTCGAGCGCCCCGTCGATGGTGTCGTGATCGGTGATGGCCAGATGGGTGAGCCCGCGGGCCCGTGCCGCCCTGACGACCGCGGCCGGCGACGCGAGCGAATCGAAGCTCGCGCTCGTGTGGCAGTGGAGGTCGACGAAGGCCCGCATCGTCAGCGCCGCGCTCTCAGCGTCGTCGTGCCGTACGCGCACCGACGACCGAGCGCGCCCGGCGGAGCGCACCGCTCGAAGGTGTCACACGGTCTGGACGAGCGACTTCTTGAAGAAGTCGAAGTGCTCGAGCGCAAGGCCCGTGCCCAGGGCGACGCAGTTGAGCGAGTTCTCGGCGACGTGACAAGGCACACCCGTGACCTGGGTCAGGAGCTTGTCGATGTTGCGCAGCAGCGAGCCGCCGCCGGACATGACCATGCCCTTGTCGATGATGTCCGAGCTGAGCTCGGGTGGCGTCTGCTCGAGCACCACGCGCACGGCCGAAACGAGCTGCTGGAGCGGGGCCTCGATGGCCTCCATGACCTCCGAGCTCGTGATCGGGATGGTGCGCGGCAGGCCGGCGATCAGGTCCCGGCCGCGGACCTCCATCTGCAGCTCGCGCTCGAGCGGCAGGGCCGTCCCGATCTGGATCTTGACCTCCTCGGCGGTGCGGTCGCCGATCATGAGGTTGTACTTCTTGCGCACGTACGTCGCGATCGAGTCGTCGAACTTGTTGCCGCCGACGCGCAGGCTGTTGCTCACGACGATGCCGCCCAGGGCGATGACGGCGATCTCGCTCGTGCCGCCGCCGATGTCGATGATCATGTTGCCGGACGGGCCGCTGATCGGGACGTTCGCGCCGATCGCCGCCGCCAGCGGCTCCTCGATGAGGAACGCCTCCCGGGCCCCGGCCTTGAGCGCCGCATCCCGGACGGCCCGCTTCTCGACCGAGGTGACGCCGGCCGGCACGCTGATCATGACCTCGGGCTTCGAGAAGCCGATGTGACCCTTCATGGCCTTGCCGATGAAGAAGCGCAGCATCGCCTCGGTGATCACGTAGTCGGCGATGACGCCGTCCTTCATCGGCCGGATCGCCTGGATGTTGCCGGGCGTGCGCCCGATCATCTCGCGCGCCTCCTCGCCGACGGCCACGATCCGGTTGTCGTCGCTGACGGCGACGACCGAGGGCTCCTGGATGACGATGCCCTTGCCCTTCATGTAGACGAGCACGTTGGCCGTGCCGAGGTCGATGCCGATCTTGGTCATGACGTGGTTACTGCGGCCCCTTCCCGTTTTCCGCGCGGCGCTCGATCCTGGCACCGAGGTCCAGGAACTTGCGCTCGATGTTCTCATAGCCCCGGTGCACGTGATGCGCACCGTGAATGGTCGAGACGCCGTCGGCCGCCAGGGCGGCCAGGATGAGCGATGCGCCGGCGCGCAGATCGCCGATCTCGACCTCGGCCCCGTGCAGGTGTGACGGACCCGAGATGATGGCATTGTGTTCGTCGAGGATGCGCGCCTCGCCGCCCATGCGGGCCAGCTCGATGAGCCACTCGAGGCGGTCCTCGAAGATGGTCTCGTGAATCCGCGAGGTCCCGGTGGCCTGGCGTGAGGAGGACGCAGGTCGGCGGCTGGAGATCGGTCGCGAGGCCGGGGTAGGGCGCGGTCTCGATGTCGACCGCGCGCAGGCCCCCGGCATTGGCGAGGGTGCCGTCGACCTCGATCGTGTCCGTGCCGCATGACGACCGGCAGGCCGACCCGGCCGAGGATGCTCGATCAGCGCCCCGAGGTGCTCGCACGGCGCGCCCTCGAGGGTGAGCTTGCCGCCGGTGACGGCCGCGGCGATGACGAACGTGCCGGCCTCGATCCGGTCGGGCACGACCCGTGCTCCGCGCCGCGGAGCCGCTTGCGGCCCTCGACCTCGATCGTGTCCGGGTACGGTCCGCTCCACCTCCGCGCCCATCTTCTGCAGGAACGCGATGAGGTCGTCGACCTCGGGCTCCTGGGCCGCCGGCCGGATGACCGTGTGGCCCTCGGCCAGGGTCGCGGCGAGCATCGCGTTCTCGGTGCCCATGACCGACACGAACGGGAAGCGGACCTCGGCGCCGCGCAGGCGTCCGGGCGCGATCGCGAAGTAGTAGCCGTTGCGGTACTCGATCTCGGCGCCCATGGCGCGCATCGCGTCGACGTGCAGGTCGACCGGCCGCCGGCCGATCCGGTCGCCGCCGGGGTTGCTGATGATGACCCGGCCGAAGCGGGCCAGGAGCGGACCGAGCAGGATGAAGCTCGCGCGCATCTTCGCGGCCGCCTCGAGCGGCACGAACAGCCAGTCGACGTCGCCCGACGCGATCTCGTAGACGTTCGGCTCGGGATGGTCGACGACGACGCCGAGGTCGCGCAGCGTCTCGGCCATGACCCGCACGTCCTCGATCTCGGGCATGTTCGTGAAGCGGCATCGCTCGCCGGTCAGGGTCGCGGCGGCGAGCATCTTGAGCGCGGCGTTCTTGGCGCCGCTGATCTGCACCGTCCCGTGCAGGGGCCGCCGCCCTCGACCCGGAAGACCTCGTGCTGCGACGGCGCTCGGGCTGGTACTCCCAGTGGAACGGACGCGCGTCAGTCACGACGGCTCCCGCTCGAGGCCCGCGGGTGCGCTGAACGCGGCCACTATCCGCGGTGCCGGGCCCTTCGCGGTGCCGGCGCTCGGCGACGCGGATCCGGAGCAGCGCCTGCTGCAGCGCGGCCCGGGCGGCGGCCAGGTCGGCCGGTTCGTTGTAGCCGCCCTCGAGCGCCCGCTCGGCCTCCCGGCGCGCCTCCTGCGCCCTCTCGAGGTCGATGTCCGACGCCATGTCGGCGGTCTCGGCCATGACCACGACCTTGTCCGGCCGGACCTGCAGGAAGCCGCCGACGATCGCGAACGATCTCCTCGCTCGCCGCCCTTGCGGATGCGCAGCTCACCGATGCCCAGCGTCGTCAGCGAGCGGCGCGTGGTGCGGCAGGATGCCCAGCTCGCCCTCGAGCCCGGCACGCTGCACGCTGTCGACCTCGTCGCTGTAGGCAAGGCGCTCGGGCGTGACGATCTCGAGCAGCAGCGGCATCCCTATCCCCTCCCGAGTCCGGCGGCAAGGTCGGCGACGAGTGCCCGGTTCCTGGGAGCGGCCGCGGCCGACGGGTGGCGCGGGCCGGAATCCGGGCCGCAGAGCGCCGTCAGCCGAGCGCAAGCTCGAGCGTAGGCGCCGAGGCCCGGCATTCGGCCCGCAGACAGGACCCGTCGCCCGATCTTCATGACCCGAGTCGCTCCGCGTTCGCTCGGACGTCCTCGATCGTGCCGGCCAGGAAGAACGCCTGCTCGGGCAGCGTGTCGGTCTTGCCCTCGAGGATCTCCTTGAACGACGCGACCGTGTCCTTGATCGCCACGTACTTGCCCGCGCGGCCCGGTGAAGACCTCGGCGACGAAGAACGGCTGGCTCATGAAGCGCTGGAGGCGCCGCGCCCGGGCGACGGTCGCCTTGTCCTCCTCGGACAGCTCGTCGATGCCCAGGATGGCGATGATGTCCTGCAGGTCGCGGTAGCGCTGCAGGACGCGCTGCGTCTCGCGCGCGACGTCGTAGTGCTCCTGGCCGACGACGAGCGGGTCGAGCACGCGCGAGGTCGAGGTCAGCGGATCGACCGCGGGATAGATGCCGAGCTCGGCGATCGAGCGCTCGAGGCGGATGGTCGAGTCGAGGTGGCCGAACGTGGTCGCCGGCGCCGGGTCGGTGTAGTCGTCGGCGGGCACGAAGACCGCCTGGAGCGACGTGATCGAGCCCTTCTTCGTCGACGTGATGCGTTCCTGGAGCGCGGCCATCTCGGTCGCGAGGTTGGGCTGGTAGCCCACGGCCGACGGCATCCGGCCGAGCAGGGCCGACACCTCCGAGCCCGCCTGCGTGAACCGGAAGATGTTGTCGATGAACAGCAGGACGTCGCGGCCCTCCTCGTCGCGGAAGTACTCGGCCATGGTCAGCCCGGTCAGGCCGACGCGCTGGCGGGCGCCGGGCGGCTCGTTCATCTGGCCGAACACGAACGCCGTCTTCGTCGATGACGCCCGACTCGGTCATCTCGTGGATGAGGTCGTTGCCCTCGCGGCTGCGCTCGCCGACGCCCGGCGAACACCGACACGCCGGCGTGCTCCTGGGCGACGTTGCGGATCAGCTCCTGGATGATGACCGTCTTGCCGACGCCGGCGCCGCCGAAGATGCCGATCTTGCCGCCCTTCTTGAACGGGCAGATCAGGTCGATGACCTTGAGGCCGGTCTCGAAGACCTCGACCTCGGTCGTCTGCTGGTCGAACGCCGGCGGCTGCGCGGTGGATCGGGCATGCGCTCTTCGGCGTCGACCGGGCCCTTGCCGTCGATCGGGTGGCCGAGCACGTCGAACACGCGGCCGAGCGTCGGCTCGCCGACCGGGCACGCTGATCGGGCCACCGGTGTCGCGCGACGTCGCATCCCGCGCGCGAGGCCGTCGGTCGTGGTCATGGCCACGGTGCGGACCCAGTTGTTGCCCAGGTGCTGCTGGACCTCGCAGGACGAGCGGGTCCTGGCCCTCGCGCTGGATCTCGACCGCGTTGTAGATCGCCGGCAGCTGCCCGGCGGGAACTCGATGTCGACGACGGGCCCGGTGATCTGGATGACGCGGCCCGTCGCGGCGGTGCGGCGACTGCCATGCTGCGGTGATGCCTCCTCGTCGCCGGCGATCAGCGAGCACTGCGCGCCGGTCGCGATCTCGATCATCTCGCGGGTGATGTTGGCCTGGCGGACCTTGTTGTACGTCGAGGGTCAGTCCTCGATGAGCTCCTCCGCGTTCTCGGTCGCGTTCCTCATCGCGACCATGCGGCTGGACTCCTCCGCTGGCCTTGGCCTCGAGGACGGCCTGGTACAGGCGCGTCGCGACGTAGCGCGGCAGGAGCCGCTCGAGCACGGCACCCGGGTTCGGGCTCGAAGATGAACTGGTTGCCCGGGATGCCCGTCGGTCGTCGTCGGACGGCTCGACTGGCAGCAGCGCGGTCGAGCGCCGGGTCGCTGGACAGCGTCGAGACGAAGTGGCTGTACACGATGTCGACCGCGACCGACCTCGCCGGCGACGTAGTCGTCGGTGACGAGGCGCGCGAGCGGCAGGACGTCGGCGAACGTCGGGTCGGTCGCCATAGCCCTCGAAATGGGCGTCGATCGGGACCCGGGCGCCGGCGCATCGCGTCGCGACCCTTGCGGCCGACGGTCACGACCGCGAGCTCACCCGGATGCTCGACGATCTGCGCGCGACGCGAACCGGATCGATGTTCGTGTTGAGCGGGCCGGCCAGGCCGCGGTCCGTCGTGATCAGCACGATCAGGCGCTTGCCGCCCTCGCGCTGCGGCCAGGAGCGGATGGTCATCGCCGCCGAGCACGCCGGCCAGGTCGGCGAGGACCTCGTCGATCTTCTCGGCGTAGGGCCGCGCGGCCAGGGTCGCGTCCTGGGCACGCTTCAGCTTGGACGCGGCCACGAACTGCATCGCCCGGGTGATCTGCTTGATGTTCCCGACGTCGCGGATGCGGCGCCGGATATCGCGCTGACTGGCCACGTGCTCGCGCTCCAGCTAGGCCAGGAAGCCGTCGCGGAACTGGTCGATGGCTGCGTCGAGTGACTGCTGCAACTCGGCGCTCAGCGTCTTCGTGCGGCCCAGCTCCTCGAGGATCTCGGCGTGCTCGGTCTCGAGGAAGCGGTAGAACTGCGTCTCGAACTCCTTGACTCGCGGCGTCGGCACGTCGTCGAGCTTGCCGCTGGTGGCTGCGCACGAGGATGGCCACCTGCTTCTCGACCGGCAGCGGCTGGTACTGCGGCTGCTTGATCACCTCGGACAGCTTCTCGCCCCGGGTGAGCTGGTCGCGCGTCGCCTTGTCGAGGTCGGACGCGAACTGCGCGAACGCGGCCAGGCTGCGGTACTGGGCCAGGTCGAGCTTGAGCGGCGCCGCGACCTTCTTCATCGCCTTGGTCTGCGCGTCGGACCCGACGCGGCTGACCGAGATGCCGATGTTGAGCGCAGGCCGCTGGCCGGCGTTGAACAGGTCCGTCTCGAGGAAGATCTGGCCGTCCGTGATCGAGATGACGTTGGTCGGGATGTACGCCGACACGTCGCCGGCCTGGGTCTCGATGATCGGCAGGGCCGTGAGCGAGCCGCCGCCGTTGTCCTCGTTCATGCGCGCGGCGCGCTCGAGAAGCCGGCGAGTGCAGGTAGAAGACGTCGCCCGGGTATGCCTCGCGGCCCGGCGGGCGGCGCAGCAGGAGCGACATCTCGCGGTACGCCCAGGCGTGCTTGGACAGGTCGTCGTACACGCACAGCGCGTCCTTGATCGTCTCGCCGCCGATCTCGACGCCGTTCTCCATGACCTCCTCGCCCATCGCGCAGCCCGAATACGGCGCGAGGTACTGGAGCGGGGCCGGGTCCTCGGCACCCGCGACGACGACGATCGTGTGCTCCATCGCGCCGTACTTCTCGAGCGTGGCCACGGTCTGGGCCACGGTCGAGAGCTTCTGGCCGATGGCCACGTAGATGCAGACCAGGCCCTGGCCCTTCTGGTTGATGATCGTGTCGATCGCGATCGCGGTCTTGCCGGTCTGGCGGTCGCCGATGATCAGCTCGCGCTGGCCGCGGCCGATCGGGATCAGCGCGTCGATGGCCTTGATGCCCGGTCTGGACCGGGGTATCGACCCGCTGGCGGACGATCACGCCCGGGGCGATGCGCTCGACGGCGCGCGTCTTGTCGGTCTTGATCGGGCCCTTGTCGTCGAGCGGCCGGCCGAGCGGGTCGACGACCCGCCCGAGCAGGGCCTGCGCCGACGGGCACCTCCACCACGCGGCCCGTGGTCTTGACGGTGTCGCCTTCCTTGATGGCCGTGGGGTCGCCCAGGATGACGGCGCCGACGGTCTCCTCCTCGAGGTTGAGCGCCATGCCCGCAACGCCGCCCGGGAATTCGAGCAGCTCCGAGGCGAGCGCCCCCTCCAGACCGTAGATCTGGGCGATGCCGTCGCCGACCTCGACGACGGTGCCGACGCTGCGCGTCTCCGTCGTCTCGTCGAAGGTGTCGATCGCGGACTTGATGATGCTGACGATTTCGTCCGAGCGAATGGCCATTCGGGCTGTCCCCTGCGATGCGATGAGCGGTCGTGGTGGGTGTCTGGTGGTCGCGGTCCTGTGGATCGTGCTGTGCGCGGTCAGCTACCGGCCGTGACGAGCTGGCTGCGCAGGCGCTCCAGGCGTCCGCGTACGCTCGCGTCGAGCAGCCGATCACCGACGCGCACGGTGAGACCGCCGATGAGACGCTGGTCGACGAGGGCCTCGAGCTCGACCTTGGCTTCCGACAGCTGCTCGATGCGGCCTCGAACGGCGTCCGTCTCGTCCTTCGACAGCGGCGCGGCGCTCGTCACGACGGCCGCCACGATGCCCCGCTCGTCGCGCAGCAGCCGGTGGTATTCACGGGCGACCGCGGGCACGATCTCGACCCGGCCCCGTCGGACGAGGACGAGCACGAGGTTGAGGGCCAGCGGCCCGATGCGGTCGGCCAGCAGGCGCCGGACGACCTCGTCGCGTAGGCCCAGCGGGATCGCCGGATTGGCGATGACGCGCTGGGCCTGCTCGTCCGCGACCACGCTCGCGGCGAGATCGAGGTCGGTCGCCCAGGCGTCCTCGGCATGGTCGCGGCGGGCAAGGTCGAACGCCGCTTCCGCGAACCGCCGGGCGGCGCTGCCGGCTCGCGCCATCAGCCGCGCGACCCGTTCGAGTCGGCCGCGGACTGCCGACAGGAACTCCTCGACGAGACGACGCTGGCGCTGGTCGGTCATCGTCTCGCCGACGACCTTGCCGGCGGCGGCGAGGGCCAGGTCGGCCACCTCGGCCCGGAGGTCCGTGATGGCGCGCTGCTTCTCGGCGTCGATCTCGGACGTGGCCGTCTCGCGCAACCGGTCGAGCTCGGCCCGCGTGGCCGCCAGGTCCGCGTCACGCGTCTCCTGTGCCACGCGCTGGGAGCGGGCCAGGATGTCGTTCGCCTCGCGACGCGCCTCCTGGAGCGCCGCCAGGCGCTCCTCCTCGGCCTGCTCGCGATCCTGGCGAGCCTGTTCGGCGTCGCGCAGGCCCTGCTCGATCCGGTCGCGGCGCTCCGCGAGCATGCGGCTGATCGGCCCGAAGGCGTACAGCTGCAGGATCACGAACAGCAGGATGAAGTTGAGCGCCGCGACGATGATCCAGAAGCCGTTGATGACCAGGCCCGAGCCACCCGATTCGGCGCTCAGGCCGACACTCGCGTGCTGCAGCGGGCCGGCGACGACGGCGATGGGATCCACGGGATGACCGCTCCGCTACGCCGTCAGGCGGCCGGGTTCAGGAAGATGATCAGCACGCCGACCACGAACGCGAGCACGCCCAGCCCCTCGGCGAACGCTGCGCCGATGATGAACGTGGCCCGGATCACGCCGGCGGCATCCGGGTTGCGACCCATGGCGCTGGTCGACATGCCGGTCAGGATGCCGATCCCGATGCCCGGTCCGATCACGCCCATGGCCGCGAGGCCGGCCCCGATGAGTTCCATCTACGTGCTCCTCCAATGGCCCCGCGCCTGCGGGGCTCGTCTCTCCCGATGTGGTGATGACGGCGTCAAACGTCCTGCTCGATCAGCTCGCGTGCCCGCCTTCCGAGGCGAGGGGCGGTCCGATGTTGCCCTCGGGCTCGCTGGCCAGCGCCGGGGCGGCATGCGCCTCCTCGTCGTGGCTCTCGATCGCGAGCAGGGTGAACATGAGCGTCAGGACCGAGAAGATCAGTGCCTGGACGAAGCCGATGAAGCCCTCCAGTGCGACAAACGGCAGCGGCAGGACGCCGAGCAGCAGGGCGGTGAACACGCCCAGCATGACGCCGCCACCGTACAGGTTGCCGAACAGCCGGAACGCGAGCGTGACCGGCTTGAAGAACTCGAGCAGGAATTCAGTCAGGCCGACGAACAGGTCGATGAGGCCCTCGACCGGGCCCCGCCGGAAGCCACGGAAGTTGAAGAACTTGCCGAGATAGCGGCCCAGGCCCAGCCGCCGGACGCCCTCGACGTGGAACAGGACGAAGCTGAACAGGGCCAGCCCGACCGTGATGTTGATGTCGCTCGTGGGTGTGCGCAGCAGGTTGACCTTGTCGCCGAAGATCAGCAGATCGGTCCAGTTGGCGAGGAGGATGAACACGAACAGCGTGGCGAAGATGCCGACGTACGGTCGGGCCGCCTCGCCGCCGAGGGCCATGGCGAAGTCCTCGAGCAGCTCGTAGCACCACTCGACCAGGTTCTGGACCCGGCCCGGCAGGCGTTGCAGGTTTCGCGCGCCGCCGACGAACACGACGATCATCGCGATCATCACGACCCAGGACACGGCGATGCTCGAGGTGATGCTGGGATGGAAGTCGACGACGAGCGCGCCCGTCGGCTCGCTCGCTCGGGGCGCGAGATCCCAGACCACGGTCGGCGGGATCAGCTCGAGGTTGCCCAGGATGCTCTCCTTGGGGCCCGGGAAGCCGGCCGGCGCGACGAGCACGATCGCGACCGCGTCGAGGACGAGGACGGCCACGATGGCAAGCAGCAACCAGCGACGGCGACTGGCCGTCGGGGCGCTCCGGGTGGGCTGTTCGCTGGTAGCGGGAAGGCTCGACACTCTTCGTCCATGTCTCTGAACGTGGGCGCGTTCAGGGCTTGTTCGGCTGTTCGAATCTCTCCAGGAACCGGCGGATCAGCCGGGCCACCGCCAGGCCACCGAGACCGAACCCGGCCAGCGACCCGATGACCGCGAAGATGGGCAAGGTCCCGAGCTGCTGGTCGATCCACCAGCCGAGCAAGACACCGGCGACGGTCGCGACGAAGAACGTGATTCCGATCTGGGAGAAGAGCGCAAGGTATGCGCTCGCCCGACCGAACTCGTTCACGAGCGACCTGGCAAAGCGGCGGGAGTATAGCAGCTGCCGGCGCGCGGCAACAAAGCCGCCGGCGGGCGGCTCGTCCCTCGAAACCGGGCCCTGGCCCGCCATCTCAGGAGGCACGGGGCCTCGGCGGATTCGAACGGACGGTCACACCGAGGGCCGCCGGGCCGTGGGATCGATCCGAGCGTCAGGGACCGGGCGTCGCCTCGGGCGCGGTCGGCGTGGGATCGACCGTGCTGGGTTCCGCTGACGGGCTTGCCGATCCAGCGCCGGGTGTCGGGGTGGGCGGCTTGGGCGCCGAGGTGGGCGTGGGTGCGTTGGTCGATGATGGCGGCGGGGCGCTGGCGGTCGGTCCGGCGCTGGCGCGTGGCGTGGCCGCCGGGCGCCGGGTGGCGGCAGGTCGCGGCGTCGGCGCGGTCGTCCGGGCGGGCTGGCTGGCTGCCGCCGGCAGCAGTGTGGCAGCGCCGGCCGCGGGTGTCGGCGAGCTGGTCCCGGGGTCCGGGGAATTCGAGGCCGGCGCCGATGGCTGCTCCGATCCGGTGGTGACTGGTGGCTGATCGGGCCCACTCGTCGCCCCGAGCACGCCACCGGAGCCGGCGCCGCTGAACGCGGTGCCGCCGACGATCGCGATGAGCACGACGGCCGACCCCACGAACAGCACGCCCATCGAGTCTCGCCACAGGCGTGCCCGCACGTCGCTACGGTCGGCGCCGGGGTGCTGGGCGACCGGGGACAGCACGGCGGGTTGCCCGGCCTCGGCGCTGGCGGACCACGTCGCGGCACGCTCGGCGGCACTCGCACGAGCGGCGGCCGCACGCTCCGCGGCCGACATGCGCGGAGCGCCGGACACGACGATTCGCGTCGGCGGCCGGACCGGTGGATGGTCCTCGGCCGGCCACGAGGCTCCGGCGGCCGGCAGCGAGGGCCGCCGCCCGGCCGATAGCGGGAGGGTCGCCGGGACGACTGTCGCCGCGGCGTCCGTCGGGTGCTCGCGGGCCGCCACGGATCGGGCGTCGCGTCGACGCGACGCCACGACGACGGCGACGACGAAACCGACGAGGCCGGCGTCGACGAGCGCACCGATCAGGAGCTCCAGGCCCACGTCCCTCCCGACGCGCCGAGGGCGTCCACCGCCCCCGATCGGGCCGATGCTAGCACCGCCCCGGCCCGCCGCCGGCGTCAGGCTCCGATCAGGGCCGCTCGGCGTGCTCGATCGGGTGCTCGATGGGTCGGTCCGGCCCCGCCGCTGCGCCGGACCCGGCGTCCCGCGTCGGATGCTCCGTGTACGACTCCGCGGACAGCCCCGACGACTCGATCGTGCGCCGGGCGAGGATGAGGACGACGAGGCCCGACGCGAGCACGAGGCCAACGAACGCGTACACCTGCGTCCGGCCCGGCAGGAGCAGGGACACGCTGCCGAGGCCGATGCAGATCGCGTAGATCACGAGCACCGCCTGGCGCTGGCTCAAGCCCAGGTCGAGCAGGCGATGGTGGATGTGGCCGCGATCTGGGCTGAACGGCATGCGACCCGACACGAGTCGCCGGACGATGATCCAGAACGTGTCGATGATGGGCACGCCCAGGACCAGCAGGGCGATCGGTACCTTGGCCGTGCCCACGATCGAGAGCAGCGCCAGCGCGTAGCCCAGGAACATGGTCCCGCTCGTGCCGGTGAAGATCGACGCCGGGTGGAAGTTCCAGCGCAGGAACCCGAGCAGGGCCCCGGCCAGGGCGAAGCACACCACGGCCACGAGTGGCTGCCCGACGCTCGCGGTCAGGCTGACGATACCGAGCGTGACCGCCGCGATCAGGCCGATGCCGGACGACAGGCCGTCGAGGCCGTCGATGAAGTTGATCGCGTTGATCATGCCCATGATCCAGAACACGGTGAACGCCGCCGCCAGCCGATCGTCGAGCAGGATCGTGCCGTCCGAGAAGGGGCTCGTGAGCACGTTCACCGTCACGCCCAGGGCAACCGCCCAGCCTGCGAGGAGGAGCTGGCCGGCGAGCTGCCAGCGGGCACGGACCTGCAGGTAGTCGTCGATCGCGCCCATCATCGCGGCGGCGACGCCGCCGGCCAGGAGGGCGATGATGGCCGGGCCGTCGAGCAGGATCGGGAACGGCAGGACCCGGGTCGTGGCGTTGTACGCGAGCGCGATCAGCGCCACGAGCGTGAACGCGACCACGACGGCGATGCCGCCGCCGCGCGGCACCGGGCTGGTGTTGACCCGACGCTCCTCGGGCCGGTCCACGACGTCGAGCCGGTGCGCCACGGCGCGCACGAGCGGCGTCAGCGCGAGGGCCAGGATCGCCGCGGCGAGGAATGCCCCGACGATCAGGGGCAGCGCCGCGCCCAGGTCGCCGATGAGCGTCACGCGCCGGTCACGCCTCCGGCAGACCCGGGACCGGATAGCGGGCGCAGATCTCGCGGACCTGCGCCGCCAGGCGTGCCTGTTCGGCGGGCTCGTCGCGGGTCGTGATCGCCTCGACGATCATCGTGCCGATCGCTCGCATCTCCTCGGGCCCGAACCCGCGCGTCGTCGTCGCCGGCGTTCCGACCCGGATCCCGGACGCGATGTTGGGTGGGTTCGTGTCGAACGGGATGGCGTTCTTGTTGACGGTGATGCCGATCTCGTCGAGCAGCCGCTCGGCCTCGCGGCCGGTCACGCCGAGCGGAGTGACGTCGACCAGCATCAGGTGGTTGTCGGTGCCGCCGGACACGACCCGCGCGCCGAGCGAGGCCAACGTGTCGGCCAGGACCTGGGCGTTGTCGAGCGTGCGCCGCTGATCGCGCCGGAAGCCGTCGTCCGCGGCGAGCTTGAGGGCCACCGCCTTGGCCGCGATGACGTGCATGAGCGGGCCGCCCTGGATACCGGGAAAGACGGTCTTGTCGACCGCCTGCGCGAGCGGGCTCTTGAGTGCCGGAAAGTCGGCCGGGTCGATCGACGACGGCAGCTCGGCGCGGCTGAACGTGAGCCCGCCGCGCGGCCCGCGAAGGGTCTTGTGGGTCGTGGTCGTGACCAGGTCGGCGTGCGGGAACGGGCTCGGGTGCAGCCCCGCCGCGACGAGTCCCGCGATGTGGGCCATGTCGACGAACAGCAGGGCGCCGACCGAGTGGGCGATGTCGGCGAAGCGCTCGAAGTCGAGGGTCCGGGGGTAGGCCGATGCGCCGGCAACGATCAGCTTGGGCCGGACCTCGCGCGCCTGGGCCTCGAGCGCGTCGTAGTCGATGCGTTCGGTGTCCTGGCGCACGCCGTACGCATGGACCTCGTAGAAGCGGCCCGAGAAGTTGAGCTTCATGCCGTGCGTCAGGTGACCGCCCTGATCCAGGCGCATGCCCATGATCCGGTCGCCGGGCTGGAGCACCGCGAAGTACGCGGCCATGTTCGCCTGGGCGCCCGAGTGGGGCTGGACGTTGACGTGCTCCGCGCCTGGGAACAGCGCCAGCGCGCGATCCTGCGCGAGGCGTTCGGCGACGTCGACGTACTCGCAGCCGCCGTAGTAGCGCTTGCCCGGCAGGCCCTCGGCGTACTTGTTGGTCAGCCACGTGCCCTGCGCCTCGAGCACGGCGGCGAACGCATAATTCTCGGAGGCGATGAGCTCGATCTTGTCGCGCTGCCGGTCGCGCTCGCCCATGATCGCCGCCCACAGCTCGGGATCGACCTCGGCAAGCGGCGCCCAGCCCAGGCCGCGAGCGCTGGAAACCGTCATGCGTTCCTCCTTCCGGGATCCACTCGGATCGGCCCGTCGACCTCGCCTCTGGAGCCCGTCGACCTCGCCTCGGGCGGCTATGGTCCCACAGCTCAGAACGGGTCGTGGGCGACGTCTGCCTCGTCGAGCAGCTGCGCGATGACGTCGGCGCCGATTGCGCCCGCGCGCACGATCTGCGGGCGCCCGGCCGAACAGTCGACCACGGTGGACGCCACGCCACCCGCCGACGGCCCGCCGTCGAGCACCAGCCCCAGGGCATGCCCGAGCGTGTCGACGACGGTCGCCGCATCGAGCGCGGACGGCTCGCCCGAGCGATTGGCGGAGGTGGTCGGGATCGGGCCGATGGCGCGCGCGATGGCACGTGGTGTGGGGTGGTCGGGCACGCGCACGCCGAGTGTCGCCGTGCCCGCACTCAGGGCGGGGGGCAGCCGCGCCCCGGCGAGCAGCGGCAGGACGAGTGTCAATCCGCCCGGCCATAGCCGCTCGAGCGCACGCGCGGCGGGCGGCAGCGCGACCGTCGCCGCGAGCTGGTCGAGGCCGTCGGCGAGGACCATGATCGCCTTGTCCGGCGGCCGGGACTTGGCTTCGAACAGGCGCTCGACGCCACCCGGCACGTCGAGCGCACAGGCGATCCCATACACCGTGTCGGTCGGCAGCCCGACGATGCCGCCCTGGAGCAGGATCTCGATGGCCGCGCGGTGGCCGGTCGGGTCCGCCGGCAGCACGAGGGGCCGGTGCTCCGGCAGGCCGGGCACGTCGTTCATGCGCTGAGTGCCTCATCCGGCTGGCCCGCGTCGACCGGCGTCCCGTGCCGGGCGGCCGCCGCCAGGCCCTCGGCCGCCCGCAGGGCCGAGTCGTCCGACCCGAGCACGAGCAATTCGAGCACCTGGGCCACGCCCTCGGCCTCGACCGGCGGGGCAAGGTAGCGCGCCGCCGCGAGCACCGCCGCCGGCGCGCTGGGCATCGCCGCGCCGTGTCCGACCCCGACCAGCATCTCGAGATCGTTGAGCTGGTCGCCGATGGCCAGCACGGCACCGAGCGGGACACGGAAGCGGCGCGCCAGCCAGCGCACGGCCCGACCCTTCGTCACACCGGGCGCCACGAACTCCAGGTAGCGTGGATGACTGATCGTCGCGGTCGCTCGACCGTCGAAGATGCGCCGTGCCTCGTCGAGGGCGCGCTCCGGCGCCGGCTCGCGTCCGACCGCGATCACCTTCGTGACCGGATGGCGCAGCCATTCGAGCAGATCGTCGACGACCTCGACGCGCGAGCCCGCGAACGAGGAATAGTCCTCGATCCACGGGTCGTCGGCCTGGATCACGAAGCGCTCCAGGTGGTTGACGTGCGGGTCGAGCCCCCGCGCCCGGCACCACGCAACCGCGTCGCGCGCGACCGCCGCCGGCAGGGGTGTGTGGACGAGCAGCCGGCCGATCCGCTCGCCGCTCGCCCGGCCATGCGCCCCTCGGGGCTGTCCCGCGGCGGTCGCGGGCATCGCCCGGATGAGCCCACCCTGGTACGACACGATCGGGTCGACGAGCCCGAGTGGCAGGGCGAAGCGCATCGCCGAGCTGGGCATCCGACCGGTCGCGATCGACACGTGCACGCCCCGCCCGACGACGGCGCGGACGGCGGCCACCGTCCGCTCCCCGAGGACCAGGTCGTCGCCGACGAGCGTGCCGTCGATGTCGAGCGCGACGAGGCGGATCGGGAGGATCGGCCGTACGCCGGCATCGGGTGACTGGGATCGATCAGCCATCCGCGACCTCGACCCTCCCGGCCGGAGCACCGGACGCCGTGGGCGCGCCGACGTCGTCGGTCGGCTGGCGCTCGATCGAGGCCACGCGGGGCGCGCCCGACAGGTCGGGCTCGACGTGGAGGACCCAATCGCCCGGCAGCCGCTCGAGCTCGTGGGCGATCGCCGCGCCCTGGTCCGAACCCATCTCCAGCAGCGCGACGCCACCCGGGCCGAGCACTTCCGGCAGGCGCGCGAGGAGCCGGCGGATGACGGCCAACCCGTCGGGGCCGCCGTCGAGGGCCGCGACCGGCTCGAACGACGCCGCGATCGGCAGCGCCGGGATGACGGCGCTCGGGATGTAGGGCAGGTTCGCGAGCACGAGGTCGAACGGCGCCTCATCCCGCGGGATCAGGTCCGCCTCGGCGAAGCGCACGATGTCGGCGATGCCGTGGCCGACCGCGTTCTCACGGGCGAGCGACAGCGCCTCGCCAGAGACGTCGGTTGCGAGGACGTCGACCGCGTCGGCCATCCCACGTTTGCGCAGCCGCGTGCCGAGCGCGATCGCGATCGTGCCCGCGCCGGTGCCCACGTCGACGATCCGGAGCGGAGGCGCGTCGGGGGCGTGCGGCGCCGAGGTCAGGCGACCCGCGACCTCACCTTCGGCGAGCTCGACCAGCCGCTCGGTCTCGGGCCGGGGAATGAGCGCCCGCGGGTCGGCGCCGAAGGCCAGGCCGTAGAACTCCTTGAGGCCGCGGATGTAAGCGACCGGTTCGCCGCGCTCGCGCCGCGCCACGTCGGCCTCGAAGCCGCGCACGGCGTCGCTCCCGACCGGTGCCTCGCGGATGGGCGATGACCCCGGTTCGATCGGTGCCGATCGCCCGGGCCAGGAGCAGCTCGGCATCGAGCCGGGGCGATTCGGAGCCCGAGGCGCGCAGCCGGTCGATCGCGCTCCGGAGCACCTCGTCGATCGTGGGCATCGGTGGCCGTCGGCGCTCGACCGCCTCAAAGGCGGATCGTCACCGACACGTCTCCGGTCTTGCGCAGGACCTCGGCGCTCGTCGTCCCCCGCCACGAATGGAACAGCAGGTCGACGACAGCATCGCCCACACGCAGGTTGCGCAGGCGGATGCTGCGCAGCCAGTCGGGCAGCTGCGGTCGCGCGAGCTCGAGCTCGCCGCGATCGGCGTGGGCATGCAGCCCGAGCATCGTGGCCAGGAACAGGAACGGTGCGCCCGCGGCCCAGCCCTGCGGCGAGCAGGCCACCGGATACGGCACCGGCAAGCCGGTCTCCTCGCGCTCGAAGCCGCAGAACAGCTCGGGCAGACGGGACGCCGGGAACTGCTGGGCGGCCTGGAGACCCGGCCGATCAGCTCGTTGGCCTCGTCGTGGAAGCCATACCGCTTCAGGCCGGCGGCGATGATCGACATGTCGTGCGGCCAGACCGTGCCGGTGTGATAGCCGATCGGGTTGAAGCCCGGCTGATCGGCGGCGTAGGTCCGGATGCCCCAGCCGGAGAACAGGCCGCGGTCGAGCAGGCGGGTCGCCACGCCGCGGCGCTCGCTCGGGCGACACGATGCCGCGACCACAGGCACTGGCCGGCGTTCGAGGCGATGGCGTCGCATGCGCCGCTTGTCGGCATCGAGGGCCATCGCGTAGAAGTGCTCGTCCTCGATAGAACGCCTCCTCGAACCGGTTGCGCAGGGCATTCGCCTCGCGCTCCAGACGGTCGGCAAGGTCGTGGTCGCCGCGCATCGCTGCGAGGCCGCCATGCGGCGCTTCGCGTCGTAGACGTAGCCCTGGACCTCGACCAGCGCGATGGGCGCCCGGGCGATGACGCCGTTCCGATCGCGAACCGCGTCGGCGGAGTCCTTCCAGCCCTGGTTGATCAGGCCGCGCTCACTGTGCCGCTCGTACTCGACGAAGCCGTCGCCGTCCCGGTCGCCCCATTCGTCGATCCAGCGCAGGGCCGCCATCGCATTGGGCCACAGCCGATCGACGAGGGCCCGGTCGCCCGTCCAGTCGAACGTCTCGCCGAGCAGGATCAGCCACAGCGGCGTCGCGTCGACCGAGCCGTAGTACGGGGCGAACGGCAGCTCGCCGGTCCGCGCCATCTCGCCCGTGCGCAGCTCGTGCAGCATCTTGCCCGGCTCGGCGTCGCGCCACGGATCGACCTCCGTGGCCTGTCGCGCGGCGAGCACGCCGAGGGTCTCGATCGCGATCTGCGGTCGGAAGGCGAGCGTCTGCAGGCCGATCGTGACCGCGTCGCGCCCGAACAGCGTCGTGAACCACGGCACGCCGGCCGCGACGTAGCGCTCGCCCGGACCGGGCCCCTCGTTGACCAGCAGCCGCAGGTCCTCGCGGGATCTGGCCAGCACGAGATTGAACAGCTCGTTGTCCGATTTCGACCTCGGTCGTGCCCCGCATCCAGGCGTGATACGCCGCGGCGGCCTCGTCCGCGCGAACCAGGGGCGGGTCCGGGAACAGCGGCGGAACGGGCAGGCTGTCACGCTCGGGCTCCACGTCGTGGGCGCGGCCGTCGGGTCCCGGGATCTCGAGATCGGGCGGGGTGGTGTCATCCCATACGGTCCATTCGAGCGAGCGGTCGGCGCCTGCCGGCAGCCGCCAGCTCCAGGTCGCCCGCAGGCTCGCGCCGGCCAGTCCGTGCGAATCGTCATCGGGCTGCTCGGCCGACAGCTCGGCCGGCTCGGAGAACGCGACGTGGGTCTGGCGCAGGCGCCCGTCGAGGCCCTCGTAGCCGAACGTCACCCTGCCGCCGTCCGGCGCCAGGGCGGCGGGCAGCAGCTCGCCGCGCCGGTCGCGCTGGTAGCCGCGCACCTCGAAGATGTCCGCATCGTCGACCCCGAGATGCAGGTCGAGCACGACCTCGGCCTCGCCCTCGGCGTGGTTGACGACATGGACGACCTCGCGCAGCGCGCCGGCCAGGATCCGCTCGCGCCGGATGCCGAGCGTCCGCCGGGCCAACGGGGAGGACGCGTCCTCGGGCTCGATCTTGCCGCGCAGGTCGCGCAGCGGGCCCGGGTTCGTCATCTCGATCGTGCCCTGGTAGGTGCCGCCGGGCGCGGCCTGGAGCAGCGCGAGGCGGGTGCCGTTGACCCGCAGCGAGGCGGCGCCCAGGGTGCGCGTGTCGTTGCGGTACAGGCCCAGCCCCCGCGAGTCCGCATGGATGTCGCCGAACTGATCGGTCAGCAGATACAAATTGCCGTGCTTGAGCACGAGCACGGAGCCGAGATCGGTCGCGGCGACGATGTCGGCAGGCGGAACCGGGACGTAGCGCACGCCAGGCATGCGCGCCGGGCGGCGGTGCGGCGCCGGTCGGACCTCGGGCGGTCTGCCGCGCCGGCCGCCCTGCGTGGCGACCGACCCGTCGGCGTCGGTGCCGTCGGTCGCGGCCGACCGCAGCCCGTCAGACGGCAAGACCCGATTCCTGCCCGATCTCGCTCAGGCGATCGGCCTGGTCGCTGGCGCGCAGGGAATCGATCATCTCGTCCAGATCGCCCGCGAGGAAGCCCGGCAGATCGTGCAGGTCCTTGTGGATTCGGTGGTCGGTCACGCGGTTCTGGGGGTAGTTGTAGGTCCGGATCTTCTCCGCGCGGTCGCCCGCTCCGATCATCGATCGGCGCGTCGCCGACTCGCGCCGCGCGCTGCTTGGCGAGCTCCATCTCGTAGCAGCCGGCTGCGCAGGATCGAGAGCGCCTTGGCCTTGTTCTTGATCTGGCTGCGCTCGTCCTGGATCTCGACGACGAGGCCGGTCGGGCAGGTGGGTGATGCGCACGGCCGAGTTGGTCGTGTTCACGCGACTGGCCGCCCGGGCCGGACGAGCGCTTGACCTCGATCCGCAGGTCGTGCTCCTCGTCGATGTCGATCTCGACGTCCTCCGCCTCGGGCATGACGATGACCGTCGCCGTCGAGGTGTGGATCCGACCGGACGACTCGGTGCTCGGGATGCGCTGCACTCGGTGCATGCCGCCCTCGTACTTGAGCCGGCTGTAGGCACCGCGTCCGCTGACCTCGAGGATCGCCTCCTTCACGCCGCCGATGCCGGTCTCGTTGCGGCTCACGACGTCCGCGTGCCAGCGCCGCCGCTCGGCGTAGCGCGAGATACATGCGCAGCAGCTCCGCGGCGAACAGCGCCGCCTCCTCGCCACCGGCGCCGGCCCGGATCTCCATGACCACGCTGCGTTCGTCGTTCGGGTCGCGCGGAAGGAGCAGGACCTTGCAGCTCCTTGACCAGCCGGACCTCGTCGGCCTGGAGGCGCTCGATCTCGTCACGGGCCAGCGCCCGGAGCTCCTCGTCGTGCTCGGCGTCCCGCATCTCGTGCGCCCCGGCGAGCTCCGCACGAACGGCCTCGAGGCGCCGGAAGGCGGCGACCACCGGCTCCAGTCGGGCGAGCTCCCGGCCCAGGCGTCGCAGCGCGTCGGGATCGGCGCTCGTGGCCGGCAGCAGCAGCTCGGCCTGCAGGTCGTCGTACTGGTGGGCGACGTCGGACAGCTTGGCTTCGAAGCCGTCCCGGGTGGCGGTGCTCACGTGCCCGAGCCCGGTGCCGGCGCCGCGCCGGGCAGGATGAGCGGATCGCGCTCGAGGATGCCGCTGCCGGCCGGCAGGGTCTCGCCGTCGGCCACCAGCGCCTGCTCCATCGAGACGATCGCGACCTCGATCATGTCCGTCGATCGGCTGCTGGTCGTGATCATCTGGACCAGGATGCCGGCGGTACATGATCGCCCGGACGATCGGGTTGGAGCGATAGCGCGCACCCGCCCGAAGGAGCTCGTAGCCGACGGCGGCGATGACCGGGATGAGCACGATCCGGCTGCCGACCATGACCAACGCCTCCTGCCGGCCGACCAGGCTGAAGGCCACGATCGAGAGCGCGATGACGACCACGAGGAACTCGGTCCCGCAGCGCGGTGCGCGGTCGGATAGCGGCGCACGGCATCGAGTGTGAGCGGATCGCCATGCTCGAGGGCGTGGATCGTCATGTGCTCGGCGCCGTGGTACTGGAACACCCGGCCGCACGTCGGGTGCCATCGAGATGACGATCAGGTAGGCGAAGAAGATGCCGACCCGGACGAGGCCCTCGATGGCGTGCTGGACGAGGCCGTTCTCGACGTTGCCGGCCGCCGCGCTCGCGACGAGCAGTGGCAGCAGGAAGAAGATGCCCGACGCCGGCGGCGAGCGTCAGGCCGAGCATCAGCGCGATCGAGCCCTTGCCGAGCTCCACGCCCTCCTCGGCCGCGGCCACGCTCGCCGAGCGGACCAGCCAGCGCGTGCCGACGACGAGCGTCTCGTACAGGACGACGAGCCCGCGCACGAACGGCAGTCTCGACCAGCGCGTGCCGTGGAATCCGGAGTCGAGCCGTTCGGTGGCCCACACGATGCGGCCGTCGGGATGGCGCAGCGCCACCGCGATCGCATCGCGACCGCGCATGAGCACGCCCTCGATGAGAGCCTGGCCACCGTAGGTGAATCTGGGCATGCTGGCGTCAGTCTACCGAGTCGCCGAGAGCGTGCCGCATGCCGGCCGGGGCATCGTAACGGCGGGCCCGAAGGCCCGCCATCCGTGTCGCCGGCAGGCGGTCCGCGGTCGGATCAGCCCGCCGCCCGAACCTGACGCTCGAGGCGCTTCTGGAACCGCTCGACCTGGCCGGCCGTGTCCATGATGGTCTGCTTGCCCGTGAAGAACGGGTGGCAGTTGCTGCACACGTCGACCCGAAGCTCCTCGCGGGTGCTGCCCACGGTGAACTCGGTGCCGCACGAGCCGCAGTGGACGCTGGGCCTCGTAGTACTTGGGATGGATGTCGGCTTTCACGTGTCTCTCCTCCGACGTCGTCCGCTCGGGGTCACTGTGCCCCGCCGGTGATCGCCGGCTTGTTTCGGGTAGGCGTCAGGCGGAGGGCGGCGCCGGTTCGGCGGCAGCCTCGGCCTTCGGTACGACCCGGATGCGCTTCTTGTCCTTCGTCGCGTGCTCGAACCGGACGTGACCGTCCACGGTGGCGAACACGGTGTAGTCGCGCCCGAGGCCCGCGCCGCTCCCGGCCAGGAACGTCATCCCCCGCTGGCGGACGATGATCGATCCGGCGCTGACGAGCTGGCCGTCGCCGACCTTGACGCCGAGCCGCTGGCCGACGCTGTCGCGCCCGTTCTTCGAGCTCGATCCGGCTTTCTTGTGGGCCATGGTCAGTCGTCCTTCTTCGTGCTGCGGCGGCGCGGCTTGGCGCTCGCCTCGGTGCCGGCCGCATCGGCTGCGCCCGTGCCGGCGTCGGTCTTGGAGCCCGCATCGCCCTTGTCGGCGGTGCCCGTCTTCGTGCGCCCCGCGGTCTTCGTGCGCGACTCGGTCTTCGCTGCGCGCCTCGGTCTTCGTGCCCGCCTCGGTCTTCGTGCCCGCCTCGGCGGCCTTCGCCTCGGTTCGGCGGCGCGGCGTCGACGGCTTCTCCTCGGCCCCGCCGTGTCCGACGCCTTCGAGGCACGAGCACGCTTCGGGGCCGGGGTGGCGGGCGCCTGCTGGCCGGCGAGGCGGGCCGCGAGCGCGGCGTCCTCGGCGGCCTGGCGGGCCGCGGCCTCCTCGAGCCGCTCGCGCTCGGTCTTGGCGATCGGCCTCGGCCTTGCAGGCCGCATCGGCAGCGCTCTTGCCACCGAACGGATGTCGCTGATGCGCAGGATCGTCAGCTCCTGGCGGTGGCCGTGCTTGACCCGTCGCCGCGCCTTCGGCCGGTACTTGAACGAGATGACCTTGTCGCCGCGATCCTGGCGGAGCACCTCGGCACTGACCGTGGCGTCGGCCACGACCGGTCGCCCGACTGCCGCCTCGTCGCCGTCGGCCACGAGCAGGACGCGCTCCAGCTGGATCGACTGGCCCGGCTCGGCCTCGAGCAACTCGACCTCGAGCTCGGTGCCGACCTCGACGCGGTACTGCTTACCGCCGGTCTCGATGACTGCGTACATGGATCCTCGGAAGCTGACCGGCGGCCAGCGTCGACCGCACGTCTGTGGACAGGAAGAAACGCTCGGCAACGCCGAGGCGCGAAGGGGGAGTGTATGCCGCGTGCGCCCCGAGCGTCAAACTCGGCTCCGAGTGAATTCGCTCCGGACGTTGAGTGGCAGGAGAGGGCCAGATACGCCGCGGATAAGAGCGGCGCGGCATCGTTGGCATCCGGCCGCGAGCATCGGTCCCGGTGACTCCCGTCGCCGGGGCAATTCCGCCGGGCGAGCGTGCCAGGAAGGAGGCCGCCGAGCACAGGAACGGTCCGTCGACCCATGCCGCCTGGATGGAGGATGACGTTGGGTCCAGATACGCGTTGCAGCCGCCGGTTGAACCCCATCCGTCTGCTGTCGGTGCTGTGCTGTGCGGCCCTGACCGCCGCCGTCGCCCCGATGGCGGGCGTCGCGGCGGCAGCCGATGCCGGCGTGCGGGTCGGTCTGTCGGTGGTCGACGCCGCCGGCGTCGCCCGCGGCGGTGAGCGCGTGGCTCTCGTGCTCCTGCCAACGGGCGAGGCGCGGCCGAAGGACATCCCACTGGGCATTCCGGCGGTCACGACAGCCGACGGCCGGGCAACCTGGACGCTGCGCCTCACCCATGCCGAGCGGGCCGCCGTTCGCGCGAATGGCGACTGGCTGAATCTCCAGGCGGCGGCCCTGAGCCCCGAGGGCGCGCCGATCTCCTTCACCGCGTTTTCGATGTACATCGGGGCCGAGCGATCGCAGGCAGCGGAAGCGCACGCCCGGGGTGCCACTCGTCTCGTGGTGCCGGACCTCGCACCGATCTCGACGTCGAGCGAAGGCGGCGCGACCGCGATCGGGAACGCAGCGATCCGGCCGCTGGCGGGCTCGAGCTGCAGCAACTGGCACTGGAAGCTCGTGAGCACGAGCAGGAAATGGACCGAGGTCGGCCAGCTGCACACGTCGGCCGACACGATCAAGGCCCAGTTCACCTACGGCAGGACCGCGGATTCCAACATCAGCGTGGGCTACAAGTACGGCGCGGGGCCGTGGAACATCGGCGGTTCGGTCCACATCGGCAACACGCGCTCGTCGGCCTCGACCAAGACGGCCGGCTCGTACTACTACCGCTACGAGCTCTCGCAGTTCCTGTACGGGCTGTGGAGGCTGTACGCCGACTGCTACGAAGGCGAGGTGTACCAGAACCAGGATCACACCGAGGCCATCACCTGGATCGGCGGCGGCCAGGACGGGACGAGCTCGATCAGCTACTGGGACAACCGAGACCATTCGGATTACTTCTACTACGACTTCGGGCCGGGCTGGGACTACGCGCGCTCGACGAGCGACCTGTCGGGCATCAGCGGCGCGGTGTCCGTCTTCGGGGCCAGCCTGTCGGCACAGAGCGGCGCGAGCTCGTTCGTGAAGTACGCCTACCAGTTCGGGAGCCGCGCCCACCACTACCTGTACGGCCTCACGACCTATCCCGACTACGCCGGGGTCATCTACGCGAGTGATTTCTAGAGACCGCGTCGGGGCGTTGGCGGCGGTCGCGATGAGCGCGGCGATGGCGTGCTCGGGGCCGACCGCCGCGTACTTCTCGGCACCCAACTCGGCCCGGATTTCCGGACCGGCGAGCGTCGGGCGACCGGCGCTCCTCGGCGCGGCGAATCTCGCGGTCCAGCCGGGCGACAGCGTCGAGCTCGAATCGCTGACGCTCGACGGTCCACACGTCGGCAAGTACACCCCGTACGTCGTCAGGCTGGCCGAGACCGGCGGGGGGATCGGCGGCATGGAGGGCGATCGCCTGGCGTCCGGGGCCTCGTTCTCGGAGGTCGCGCACCCGCTCGCCGGCTACCGCCTGTCGGGGGCCGACGGTCAGGCGCAGATCGTGCTGTCGTTCACGGCCGATCACCCGGAACGGATCGACTTCGATCGCCTGACCCTGCGGTTCCGCGTGAACGACGGGGGCGCGCAGGAGCAGTCGTTTCCCCTCGGCGGCGCCGTGTGTTTCGACAGTCCACGCCCGGACAGATGCCCCGAGGACCGAGATTCAGTCGTCGATGAGCACGAGGCGCTCGCGGATCGTCTCGACGGGGACCAGGTCCATGGCGGACCGTTCGGCGAGGACGGCGAGGATCTCCTCGGGTCGACCGCTGCCCCGGCTCGGGTCGATTCGGGCTCGAATGCGCAGACCGAGCGGCACCTCGTCGAGGTCGATTGCCGCGATGAGCGGCCGCAGGTCGTACTCGACCGTTCGGTCGCCTCGCCGCCGCTCGCGCGGCAGGTGCTGCGCGGCCAGCACCTGACCAACGGCCGCCCGGAGCCTCACCCGGTCGGGCTCGTCCGCAAGGGGCATCCGATACACGGCCGCCAGGACCGACGCCTGGAGCGCCGGCGCGCCGAGCCACACGTCCCACGCCGCCACCAGCCGATGCCCCGATGGCAGCACGGCCTCGAGGCTGTCGCGCAGCTCGTGGACGGCGATGCGCCGCTCGAGCAGCACGTCGACCAGCTCGCGCTCCGCCCGAAGGCCGGTCGGCAACGGGGCCGCGAACGCCAGCTTGGGCCTGTCTCCGCTGCCGCGCAGGACGGGCAGGCCGCTCCGATCGAACGCGGCCTCCCAGGCATCGATCTCGTCGCGCTGTCCGAGCTCGAGGGTCGAGGCGTCGCGAGCGAAGGCGATTCGCCAACGCTGGCGCGCGACGGCAGCCTGACGCGGTGGGTCGTCCGCGATGTCGCTGGCACGCGGCGCCCTTCTGGTGCGATCGTTCCTCGTCATGGCCTCTGCTAGTCTGCCCTGCGATGGACCGGGCGGCGATCCCTGAGCCGAGCGGGGACGATCGGATGGCACCGGCCTCCGACGAGTCGCCCACGCAGTCGAACGACGCCCGCCGCTCGTCGGAGAACGCTCCCCCCGCGTCGGACGAAGGCCTGCTGCCGCCGGGCATCGACGCGGCACCCACCGCACAGGATACCAGCACGGACGCCGCGCCCGTCGACACGAGGGCCGAGCGCGATGCGGCCGCCACCCTGCCGGGCAGACCCGGCAAGGCCGAGCCAGAGCCGCCGTCCTCGGCACACAGGAGGGCGGCGCCTGGCACTCTCTGCCCAACGCTGCCGTGCCGCCGGCCGATCGGCCGCTGTGGCCACCGACGCCGCGCGTGGTGCTGCTCGTCGTCGCGGGCGTCTTCGTCTCGGTCTTGCTGCTCCTGGCTGGCCCGGCGATCGCCCCGTTCATCGTCGGCCTGCTCCTCTTCTACCTCCTGAACCCGCCTGTGAACTGGCTGTCGCGTGCCGGGGTCCCGCGCGGCGCCGCGATCCTCCTCGTGTACGCCGTCGTGGTCATCGTCGTGTGGACCCTGCTGCGACTCACCCTGGCGCCCCTGCTGGCGCAGATCCAGGCATTCGCCTCTCACCTGCCCGACGCGATCAGCCGGGCACGGACGACGCTCATGGACTTCTACCGAAACGTCTCGATCGCCCCCGACGTGCGTGCCGCGATCGACCAGGCGATCGGCCAGGCGAGCTCTCTCCTCGCGGGCCTCAGTCCCGGCACCGTCGTGCCCGTCGTGAGCTCGCTGGCCGGGATCGTCCTGTCCGCCCTCGGATACGTCATCCTGCCGGCCTGGCTGTTCTACCTGCTCAAGGACCAGCCGCGCCTCTCCGCGCAATTCGACGAGATCCTGCCCGGCCACTGGCGCGACGACGTGTGGGCCATCGTGCGCATCATCGACCGGGTCGTCGGCCAGTGGATCAGGGGCCAGCTCCTGCTGGGCTTCACCGTGGGTGTGGCCTCGTACGTCGGGCTGGTGGTGCTGGCCCGGACAGTCGATCCGATCTTCGGCGACTTCGCCGTGCTGCTGGCCGTGGTCTCGGGCCTGCTCGAGCTCGTGCCGATCATCGGCCCGATCATCGCCACGGTTCCTGCGGTCCTCGTCGGCATCGGCGCCGGAACGGAGGGGATCGTGGCGGTTCTGGTCCTGTACTTCGGCATCCAGCAGCTCGAGAACAACCTGCTCGTGCCCAAGATCCAGAGCGATGCCGTCAAGCTCCATCCGTCCGCGGTCATGTTCTTCCTGGTCGTCGGTGGCGCCCTCGGGGGACTCATCGGTGCCATCCTGTCGCTGCCCGTGGCGGCCATGCTGCGCGACCTGACGCGGTACCTGTTCCATCGCCTCGCGGATCCACCGGTGCCGGCCGACGTCGCGCTCGTGCGCGTGCTCGGCGAGCGCCAGGGCAGGCGCCAGCGGCGAGCGGCAGCCGCGGCCGCGGAGGCCGGCTCGTCGGCTCCGGCGAGGCGTGGCGAATCGGCGGCCCGCCGCGACGCGAGCCGGACGGCCGAGTGAATCTCCGACACGGCCGAGCGCGACCACGGTGTCGGGTCATGCCATGAGCACCGACCCGGCCGCATTCGACCCGTACAAGACCTTGCAGGTCGACAGCGAGGCCGATCCGGACGTGATCCAGGCCGCCTACCGGCGCCTCGCCCAGAGATTCCACCCGGACGTCGCGAGCGAGCCCGAGGCCGTCGAGCGCATGCGCGCGATCAATCGCGCCTGGGAGATCCTGCGCGACCCCTCACGCCGCCGCGCGTACGACCTCGAGCGTGCGCGTGCTGCGACGCCGGCGCCCGCCGCGCCCGCGTGGCCCCAGGCGTCGAACGCCGCGTCCGCCAGCCGATCCACGGCCGGTGCGGGGCGAGCCGATGCCGGTCGAGCGGCGCCGGCCCCGCCGGAGGACGTGTCGCGCAACTGGACGTCCGGCCGGTCGACGGTCGGCGGCGGATACGACCCAGAATCGATGGGTTCACCGCAGGGCCATGGCGCGGCCGGTCCACCACCCGGCCAGGCGACCGGCAGCGTGCTCACGTTCGGTCGCTACGCCGGCTGGTCGCTGGGCGAGATCGCCCGACGCGACCTTGAATACCTCGAGTGGCTCGATCGGATGCCCATCGGCCGCATCTATCGCGACGAGGTCGACACGCTGCTACGGCGAGCCGGCCGGCGTCGAGCGCCGGAGCAGGAGGGACGCGAGCGGCACGGCTTGTTCCGGCGACGCTAGGACGCAAACCGATCCGGTTCCGCGCGCCGTGATCCGTCCAGGATGCTCAGCCCGAGGTGGCGGATGAGCGGCTCGGCGGTCGTGGCCTGCACGGCGAGGGTGAAGAGCACGACGCCGAACGTGATGCCCTGGACGAGCGATCGATGCGGGAAGTCGATCGGCAGCGACAGGGCGAGCGCCACCGACACCGCGCCCCGCAGTCCCGACCAGAACGTCACGTGGAGCCACGAAACGGGAACGGCGGCGCGTTCACCGGCGATCACCAGGCGCAAGATCCCACCGAGGCCGTACACCATCAGACCGCGGCCGAGCAGGATGGCCACGATGGCCCAGAAGATCGACGGCAGGGCCTCGACGAGCTGGCCGACGGGAATCGCCCGACCGATGAGCAGGAACACGATCGCCGTCAGGAGGAATGCCAGGAACTCCCAGACGGTGTCGATCGCCTCGATCGTCCTGCGGCTCATCCCGATCGCCCGCCCGTAGTTGCCGAGCATGATGCCGGCCACCGCGGTGGCGATGATGCCCGACAGAGCGAACGCGTCCGCGACGAGGTAGGTCCCGTACGCGAGCGCGAGCGAGAGCGACAGCTCGAACAGGTGATCGTCGACGTGGATGACGAGCCTCGACGCCAGGAATCCGGCGACCGCACCGATCAGCGCGCTGAGGATGACCGTCATCACGAACTCGACGACGCCGTCGACCGCCGAGACCGGATGCTGGGTCGCGCTGACCGCGATCGAGAACAGCACGATGCCCGTGCCGTCGTTGAACAGGCTCTCCGCCTCCACGAGCGTCGCGAGCCGGCGCGGCGCGCCCATCCGCTTGAAGCTCGAGATGACGGCCGCCGGATCCGTCGCCGCGACCATCGCCCCGACCACGAACCCGACGCCGGGCTCGAGCCCTGTCGCGGCAGCCAGCAGGACGGCGACGAGCACCGCGACGACGAGCACCCCGGGTCCGGCCAGGAGGGCGACGACGGGCATCGTCGATCGAAGCAGGCGGAAGTCGGTCTGGTACGCGGCCTCGAAGATGAGCCCCGGCAGGAGCACGATGAGCACGATCTCCGGCGTGATCGCCGCCTCGGCGGGACCAAGCGCCGTACCGATGACGAGGCCGACCGCGACGAGCCCGACCGAGTACGGCAGCGCAAATCGTCGGGTCAGCAGGATGACTCCGGCGCTTGCACCCACCGCCAGCACGAACAGGCGGACGGCGACGACCGTCGGCGAAGCGTCCATCGATCAGTGGAGCCCGGGCCGGAGCGTCATGCCCTGATGATGGCCTCAGCGCGCCCCGCGCGCCGGACGATCGCACGGCGTACGTCCGCCGTCGGGGCGTATCGCGGGCGCTCCGGGCGCGTCACCACTCCGCGCGCGTTTGCCGGATGTTGATGCTCTGCAGGATGCCGAGGCCGATGGCGATGCTCACGAGCGATGCGCCGCCGTGGGTCACGAACGGCAGGGGGATGCCGGTGATCGGCATGATGCCCATGACCATGCCGACGTTCACGATGATCTGGAACAGGAGCATCGACGCCACCCCGGTCGAGAACACGAGTCCGAACGGATCCTGCGACCGCCAACCGGCGACGAGGACGCGCCAGATGAGCGCGACGAAGAGCGCGAACAGGACGAGCGCACCCAGGAACCCGAGCTCCTCCGCGAGGATGGCGAAGACGAAGTCGGTTGACTGGACCGGTAGGTAGTCGAGCTGGTTCTGGGTGCCATTCGTGAGGCCCTTGCCGAACACGCTTCCGGAGCCCACAGCGATCTGGGCCTGATACAGCTGGTAGCCCGCGCCCTGGATGTCGGCCGTTGGATTGAGAAAGCTCAGGAGCCGCTCCTTCTGGTAGTCCCGAAGGAGGTGCGTCCAGGCCAGCGGCAACGCCGCGAGGGCGGCGGCCAGCAGCAGGCCGAGCCAGCGCAGGCTCGCCCCGGACATGAACAACATCCCGCCCAGGATCGCGCCGAACACGAGCGACGTGCCGAGGTCCGGCTGGGCCATCACCAGCAGCAGCGGCGGCACCATCAGGAGGCACGCCCCAAGGATCGAAAGGAGCGAGTCCAGCTTGCCCTGGCGCGAGCCGAGATAGCTCGCCAGCACGACGATCATCAGGATCTTCGCCAGCTCGCTGAACTGGAACGCGAACGGTCCGACGTAGATCCAGCGTGCCGCGCCGCCCACCCCATCGCCGACGACGAGGGTCAGCCCGAGCAGGCCGAGGTTGACGAGGTAGATCGGCCAGCGGAACGTCTTGAGCCACTTGTAGTCGAACGCCGTCGCCACAACGAACGCGACGATGGCAATGCCCGCCCACATCAGTCCCCGCAGGAACGTGGAGCCCTGGTCGAGGACCGACTGCCGGCCTCGACGCTGTTCGTGTAGGCCATGACAAGGCCGACCGCGGTCAGCAGCACCGCGTAGATCGTGAGCTGGAGGTCGTAGGCTCGCCAGAACGCGCCGACGGAGCGCTGAGCCCAGTCGCCGACGCGAGCCGGTTCGGCGCGGAGGACGCCCATCAGGTGGGGCCCACGAGACGATGCGTCGCGGTGGCCATCATCAGTTGCTCTGGTAGTGGTTGCCGACGGTCAGCAGGTCTGCGGGATGCGGTAGTCGTGCTTGATCCCGAAATGGAGCTGCAGGTAGTACTTGACGATCTCGGTCCCGACGTTGCCGATGGTCCGGGAGTCGTAGGCGAAGCCCAGCACGGCCAGCGAGGAGTCCGTTCGGCTGACCGCCTTCATGCCGGTCGGATCGTCCTTGGTCTTGTGCGGGTTCTTCGGGACGAACCCCACGAACCACGAGTGGAACGGCAGGCGGCCCTTCGAGTCGCGCGTTCCGAACTCGGCCGTGCCGGACTTGCCGGCCACCACGATCGGCATGTCCACGAAGTTGTACGTGTGCCGCACGAGCACGACATTGCGCGCAGCGCGACGTATCGTCGTGAGCACGCTCGCGGGCGCCTTGAGCTTGCCCTGGACCACTTCGGGCTGAACGACCGGACGGTTTGACCGTCCGGTCCGATGACGTCGCGCACGATCTGGGGCTGCTACCAGCTTGCCGCCGTTCGCGAGCGCCGCATAGGCGTTGATCAGCTGCATCGGCGTGACGACGTCGTAGCCCTGCCCGATGCCCGCCTGATAGACCTCGCCCGGAAAGATCGGCTCGCCGAGCGTGTCCATCTTCCACTGGTTCGTGGGGACGATCCCGACTCACCTCGCCCGGGAGATCGATGCCCGTCGGGCGTCCGAAGCCGTACTGATGTGCCCAGTACCCGAGCCGGTCGATGCCCAGCATCCCGGCGACCTGGTAGAAGAACGTGTCGGACGAGTGGCCGAAGCCGCAGTAGATGTTGCACAGGCCGAAGCCGCGATGGTTCCAGTCGTAGAAGCGGGTATGTCCGAGGGTCAGATAGGCCGCGGGTTCGAAGCCTCGTCGTCGCGGTGATCTTCTTGTCGGCGAGGGCACCCGTGCCGGCCACGAGCTTGTAGGTCGATCCCGGCGGGAACTGGCCCTGGATCGCTTGGTTCATGAGCGGCTTGTTCGGATCGTTGACCAGCTTCTGGAAGTCCTTCGTGCTGATCCCGCGCGCGAAGAGATTGTCGTCGTAGGTCGGCAGGCTGACCATGGCCAGGATCTCGCCGGTCTGCGGATTCATCGCGATCAGGACACCGCGTTTGAGGCCCGCCGCGCGCATGGCCCACTCCAGCGCCTTCTGCGCCAGCTCCTGTTCATGGGTGTCGATGGTCAGCACGAGCGAGTCGCCCGCCTGGGCGGGCTGAACGGTCGACAGCACCTGGATCTTGCGGCCCTGTGCGTCGCGTTCGACCTGCTCGACACCGTACGTGCCTCGGAGCTCCTGCTCGTATTGGGCCTCGATGCCCGTCTCACCGATGAGATCGTCGGGTTGATACCCGGACGCGCGCAGGTTCGCGAGCTGGCCGGCGTTGATCGGTCCCGTATACCCGAGGAGCTGCGACATGAGCGTGCCCTCGAGGTACTGACGTCGCGCCTCGACGTCGACCTCGACGCCTGGCAGCTCGAGCCTGGACTCCGAGATCAGCCGCGCCGTGGCCTCGGGGACGTCCTGTGCAATTCGAACGAGATCGAAGCGCGATCCAGGATTCGCGTCGATGGTCGAGTTGATGTCGGCCGGGTCGAGGCCGAGCAGGCCGCCGAGACGCTGGACCACATCGTCGCGTTGAGATTCGGGCAGGTCCGAGGGTCGGATCTTCACCGCATAGCTCGGCACGTTGGAGATGAGGGGCTTGCCGTTGCGGTCGTACACGAGGCCACGGGTCGACGCGACGGCCTGGAGCACCGTGCGGTTGACCTGCGCGAGGGTCTCGTAGTGCGTGCCCGTGACGATTTGCAGGTAGAAGAGTCGCGCGGTCAGGCCGCCCATGCCCAGGATGATGGCGATGCCGAACGCGACGAAACGCATCGTGCGTCGATCGCTGGTCGCCGGCGCGGCGAGCGGGTTGATCACCAGTCGACCCGTTCCACGTCGGTGATCCGACGGTGGAGTGCGAAGCCGAGCGGGGTCAAGGCCGCACCGAGCGCAACGTCATACACGAGCCCCGGCGCGAGGCGCGTGACGGCGTCCGCCGGCACCTGCGCGCCGGTCAGCGCATCGGTTATTCCGAGCAGGAGCAGTGAATAGAAGGGGCTGAGCACGATCACGACGACGACAGGTGCGACATACCGAAGATGGAGCTGGCCGAGGAAGCGGGCCAGGAGGGCCGCCGCCCCGACGACGATGAGCAAAGCGAAGGCAGTTGAGCCGAGTGGACGGAATGCGAGGAAGTCGAGCGATAACCCCCCGACGAACGCCCAGACCAGTCCACCGTCGATCCCGCCGATGACGGTCCAGACGACCGCGAAGGCGAGAACGAGGTGAGGCTGTCCTCCGGCGACCTGCAAATATGGTCCGGCCGAGATTTCAAGTAGCGCCGCAACCACCGCCCCGAGCGCGGCGAAACCCAGACTCATGGCGGTCGACCTCGGCTGGTTACCCAGAGTCGTGCGACCGCATCCAGCATGCGCGAACGACCGGCGATCGGTGGAAACGTCGAGCAGCAGTATACCGACGGGGCAAGCGCCGGATCAACGGTCGAAGGCTACGGTGGGCCGTTGGACTCCGTCGATGCCATCTGCCTCCCGATCCGCTCGACCTGGCGCGAGGGCTACGGTCTGCCAAGGGGCCGACGAGGGCGTCTCTGGCCGGGACGCGCACCGCTTCCCGCGCGTCGGGCGACTCGGTCGTATTGGCTGGCCTGCGGGATTCGGCTCAGGCTGTGAATTGCTACTGAGCCGTTCTGTCCCAATTCATGCGCCCCGGAGCCTTGTTTCACGTGAAACACGCCGACAGATAAGCGGGCGCAAACGGCGGAGCGTCACCGCCTGACCGGCGGGAGAGCGCCTCGCGAGATGGTGCCTCCGGAGGCTCGACCGAAGCCCGCCGAGGATCTCCCCGGCGCCCGGCCACGGCCGGTCGAACTGGTAGAATTGGGTGAGTGATTTCCACCTTCGAGGGCCGTTAGTGGGCCAGACGATTGCGTGCGCCAACCAGAAGGGCGGCGTAGGCAAGACCACGACGGTCGTCAACGTTGCGACGTACCTGGCACTTGCCGGGGAGCGGGTCCTGGTCATGGATCTCGATCCCCAGGGGAACGCCTCGAGCGGCCTCGGGTTTGATCGGTCCGTCATCGATCGCTCGATCTACGACGCGATCGTCGAGGACGTTCCGCTGCAGGACCTCATCATCGAAACGCGGATCGCGGGTCTGGCGCTGGTCCCCGCTTCGATCGGACTTGCCGGAGCCGAGGTCGAGCTCGCCGGGGCCAAGCAACGTGAGCACCGGCTGGGCCGGGCCCTGGCTTCTGCCAAGGCCGACTACGACTACATCCTCATCGACTCGCCCCCATCTCTTGGCTTGCTGACCGTCAATGCCCTCACCGCCGCCGACTCGGTGCTCATCCCGATCCAGTGCGAGTACTACGCACTGGAGGGTTTGGGCCAGCTCATCGAAACGATCCACCTCGTGCGCGACCACCTCAATCCAGGCCTCGAGATCAAAGGCGTCGTGCTGACCATGTTCGATCCCAGGACGAATTTCTCCACCGAGGTCGCTGACGAGGTGCGTCGCCACATGGATGGCAAGGTGTTCGACGCCGTCGTGCCGCGGAACGTGCGTCTCTCCGAGGCGCCGAGTTACGGGCAACCCATTGCCGTCTACCGGCCCGACTCGAAAGGCGCGATCGCGTATGCCGCCCTCGCCGCCGAGCTGCGTGGCCGAGACGGACGTCCGGCGACGGCAGCCGTGCTGGACGACGCCAGTGAGCCGATCCGGTCGGCGGCCGCGATCCAGAACCGAACGCCGTTGATGGAGATGCGCGCCCGCGGCGGCATGGAGGCACAGGCGAGGTGGCAGACGTGACCGTTCGATCGGAGCGCCAGAGTGGCCTGGGTCGCGGCCTGGCTGCCCTGATCCCCCAGCGAGTGCCGGGCCAGGGGCCGAGCGAGATTCCGACCGCGAGGGTCGCCCCGAACCCGTATCAGCCCCGTCAACGGATCGACGATGCGGAGCTTGCCCAGCTGGCCGAGAGCATTCGCGCGCACGGCGTGATCCAACCGATCCTCGTGACGGAGACGGTCGATGGCTACCAGCTAATTGCCGGTGAACGCCGGCTGCGGGCCGCTCAGCTGGCCGGTCTGGAGCGCATACCGGCCGTGGTGCGGCAGCTGGCGGGGCGGGAGCAGCTCGAGCTGGCGCTCGTCGAGAACCTGCAGCGCGAAGACCTGAATCCCATGGAGGAGGCGCACGCGTTCCGGCAGCTGATCGACGACTTCGGGTTCAGCCAGGAGCAGCTGGCGGCCCGCGTGAGCCGTGCTCGATCGACCGTCGCGAACACCCTTCGTCTGCTCGACCTCGACCCGGCCGTGCAGGACGCACTTTCCGCGGGCCGAATCACCGAGGGTCACGCACGTGCCCTCGCGCCGCTCGCGACCCCGGGCCAGACCCAGCTGCTCGAAACGGTCGTCTCACGAGACCTGTCGGTTCGCCAGACCGAGGAGCTGGCGCGGCGCCTGCGGGATGGCGTGGCGGCCACGCGAGAGACCACGCGCCCGGTCGCTCGTGGCCTCAGCCCGGATCTCGAGCGAGTCGAGGAGGAGCTGCGCCATGCCCTGGGCACGAAGGTGAGCCTGGCACGAAGTCGGCGTGGCGGTCGGATCGTGATCGAGTACTACGGCGACGAAGAGCTGGCGCGGCTCTACGAGCGGTTGATTGGAGGGGTCGAGTGACGGAGGAGGCGACGACGCCGCGCACGGCGACCCGGGTCGACGGCCGGGGAAACGGCCGCCGCTCGCGCAGCAACGCCGCGGACTACAACGCCGCCAGCATCCAGGTCCTCGAGGGTCTCGAAGCGGTCCGCCGGCGGCCGGGCATGTACATCGGCTCGACCGATGCGCGGGGCTTGCATCACCTCGTGTGGGAGGTCGTCGACAACTCGATCGACGAGGCCATGGCGGGTCACGCCACGACGATCAGGGTCACGATCGCGATGGACGGCACGGTCACCGTCGAGGACGATGGGCGCGGGGTGCCGGTCGGTCGTCACTCGACGGGCAAGGACGCGCTCGAGGTCGTGCATACCGTTCTCCACGCCGGTGGCAAGTTCGGCGGTGGCGGCTACAAGGTGTCTGGCGGTCTCCACGGCGTGGGGGTCAGTGTCGTCAATGCCCTGTCCGAGTGGATGCGCGTCGAATCCGCTCGGGACGGAGCCGTGTGGAGCCAGGAGTACGCACGTGGCAAGCCCACGACGCCAGTTCGAAAGCTGGGTCCCTCAGGCGGCCGACGCGGCACGACCACGCGCTTCCGGGCCGACCCCGAGATGTTCGGGACGACCGAGTATTCGTTCGACGCCATCGTGCAGCGTCTGCGCGAATCGGCGTACCTGACCAAGGGCGTCTGGATCACGCTGGTCGACGAGCGAGTCGATCGAGAACGCTCGTTCTATTTCGAAGGTGGACTCATCTCCTTCGTGCGGCATCTCAATCGCAACAAGGAGGCGCTCCACGCACGGCCCATCTACGTCGAGCGGCGGGACGGGACGACCACGATCGAGGCCGCGCTCCAGTACAACGACTCCTACGCGGAGAGCCTGCTGGCGTTCGCCAACAACATCAACACGATCGACGGTGGCACGCATGTCACCGGCTTCCGTCGCGCCCTGACGCGTTCGCTCAATGACTGGGCACGGCGGGCTCGGTGTCCTCAAGGAGGCCGACGCCAACCTGTCGGGCGACGACGTGCGGGAGGGCCTGACGGCCGTCATCAGCGTCAAGCTCACCGACCCCCAGTTCGAGGGTCAGACGAAGGCCAAGCTCGGGAATGCCGAGGTCAAGCGGCCAGGTCGAGACCGCCGTCGCTGACGCGCTCTCGCAGTATCTCGACGAGAACCCCGCCGATGGCCGCCGGATCATCGAGAAGTGCCTGACGGCCGCCCGGGCCCGGGAGGCCGCCCGCAAGGCGCGTGATCTCGTCATCCGCAAGGGTGCGCTCGAAGGCCTGTCGCTGCCGGGCAAGCTGGCCGACTGCAGGAGCGCGATCCGGCCCGCAGCGAGCTCTACATCGTCGAGGGCGATTCCGCCGGCGGCTCGGCCAAACAGGGCCGAGATCGCCGGTTCCAGGCCGATCCTCCCGCTCCGGGGCAAGCTGCTCAACGTCGAGAAGGCCCGCCTCGACAAGATCCTGAGCTCGGAGAACGTCAAGCCGCTGATCATCGCCCTTGGCGCCGGCATCGGCGACAGCTTCGACATCGCGAAGCTGCGCTACCACCGGATCGTGATCATGACCGACGCCGACGTGGACGGCGCGCACATCCGGACGCTCCTGCTGACGTTCTTCTACCGCCACATGCCGCAGTCATCGACGGCGGCTATCTGTACATCGCCCAGCCGCCGCTGTACCGGATCAGCACGGGCAAGGTCACGCGCTACGCGCAGTCGGAGGAGGAACGCGAGCGGGTCATCAAGGAGATGAACGTCAAGAACCTCTCCGTCCAGCGCTTCAAGGGCCTCGGCGAGATGAACGCCGACCAGCTCTGGGAGACGACGATGAACCCCGAGACGCCGCACGCTCCTGCGCGCCGAGATCGAGGACGCGGCCGAGGCGGACGCGATCTTCACGATGCTCATGGGCGAGAAGGTCGGGCCGCGCAAGGACTTCATCAAGACCGAGGCGCGCAAGGTGCGCAACCTTGACGTCTGACGCGCCGACGGCCGACGGACGCCAGGAGCATCCGACTCGCCGCCGATGCCCGCCGCGGCCGCATCGGCAGGCCTGCGCATCGGCGGCCGGCCGATCGTCATCGCGCCGCACAACTGCTTCGCCTGCGGCACGCTCAACGCGCACGGCCTGCATCTCGGCCTGCACGCCGGCGACGACCGTGCTGGACGCGAGCTGACGCTGCCGGACCGGTTCGAGGGCTGGGAGGGCATCGCCCACGGCGGCATCCTGCCACGATCCTCGACGAGGTCATGGCCTGGGCGCTCGATCGAACACGACGCCTGGGGTGTCACCGCGCGCATGTCGGTCGAGTTCCGGCGGCCCGTGCCGATCGGCGCGCGCGATCCGCGCGGAGGGCCGCGTCGCGCGAGTCCGCCGGCGACTCTGCGCACGCCGCGGGCCGGATCGCTGGACGCAGCGACGACAGGCTCCTGGCGACGGCGGAGCGGCGTTGTACGTCGCCGCGCCGGCGGACCGCAAGGCCGAGCTCAAGGCGCCGCTATCGGGTTCGAGCTCGGGCGCCCGAGGGACGGTGTCGCCGCCTCGACCGCGCGGCGCGGTGCGAGCACCTCGACGAGTTACCGACGCCGGTTGCCGCGGCCAGGCCCTGGACGCTCGGGCCGCCGCCGCGCACCCGCGACGCGGACGCGCGAGCGCCCGCGTCGCCGCGCAGCGACCGGTCGCGGAGGCGCTCGGGCGCTCGCTCGCCGGCGACCTGACCCGGACCCCGACGCCTTCGTGGCGGCGTCCTCCGCGCGGGCCTGCCGCGGCCTCGCCGACCCCGAGTACCTCGAGGGCCAGCGCCGGTCGCTCCCGGCATCGGCCCGATCCTCGGCGTCCGCTCGCCGCTCCTCCGTGCCGTGGACCGGGGCCTGCGCGCCGGGACGCGCGGGCGACCGCCCGGCGATCCGCTCCGTCGCTCGCCGACCGCCTGCTCCGCGAGGCCGCAGCTCGAGCTCCGCTGGCTCGCGTTCGCCCTCCTCGAACGGTCGGTCGTCCGCGACCCGGAGCGCACCTGGCAGCTCCTCCGGCGCGGCCGCACGCACGAGGCCGGCGACTGGATCACCGTCGACTCGCCTCGCCCACGTCCGTTCGGGCGCGGGATCCTTGCCGAGCCGTACCGCTGGGCCGAGCTCGAACAGCTCGTCTACTCCCCGTCGCGCTGGGAGCGGCGCCTCGTCGGCTCGACGATCGCCACGCTCCCGTTCGTCGACCGGCGCGCCGGTCGCGACCCCCGACGTCGCGGCGCGCGGCCTCGCCGATCCTCGGCGACCTGATGGGCGACGCCGAGCCGGACGTCCAGAAGGCGCTCGCCTGGGCGCTGCGCTCGCTCACGCTCGCCGATCCCGCCGCGACCGGCCGGTTCCTCGGGACCGAGGCCGGCCTCGCCACCGCCAACCGGGACGGCCATCGGGCGTGGGTCATCCGCGACGCGCTGCCGAAGCTGCCCGCCCGCCGTCGCCGCCGACCCTCCGCGACCGCTCTCGCGGGCATCCGCAAGCGGCCCGGGCGCTGCCTCGACGTCGCGGGCCGCGGCGACCGCCGCCCGGTTCGCCGGGCCTCGACGTCGCCGACCGCGCTCCGGCCGACCGGCCCATCGTCCCCCGACCCTGACCCGCGCCCTGACGCCGACCTCACCGGAGGCACACGTGACCGACGACCTGGGCAACATCCGAGCGATCCGCATCGAGGACGAGATGCGGGTCTCCTACCTCGACTACGCGATGAGCGTCATCGTGGCCCGGGCCCTGCCCGACGTGCGCGACGGCCTGAAGCCGGTCCACCGCCGGATCCTGTACACGATGGGCGAGATGGGGCTCTCCGCCACGAGCTCCTATCCGCAAGTGCGCCGCCATCGTCGGCGAGGTGATGGGCAAGTACCACCCGCACGGCGACGTCGCCCTCTACGACGCGCTCGTCCGGCTCGCCCAGGACTTCTCGATGCGCTACCCGCTCGTCGACGGGCAGGGCAACTTCGGCTCGATCGACGGCGACTCCGCGGCGGCGATGCGCTACACGGAGGCGCGCCTCACGGCGATCTCCGCCGAGATGCTCGCCGACATCGACAAGAACACGGTCGACTTCGTCGACAACTACGACGGGACCCAGCGGGAGCCGTCGGTCCTCCCGGCGAAGCTCCCGAACCTGCTCGTCAACGGCTCGTCCGGGATCGCCGTCGGGATGGCCACGAACATCCCGCCGCACCACCTGGGCGAGATCGCGGACGCCACGATCGCCCTCATCGACGACCCGGACATCACGTCGGACGACCTGTGCACGTACGTCACAGGGCCCGGACTTCCCGACCGGCGGGACGATCTACCGCTACGAGCACCAGCGCAACCCGTTGACCGGCGAGCAGGAGACGCGTCGACGCCATCCGCGCAGATGTACGCCCACGGCCGCGGGCCGGGTCGTCATGCGGGCCCAGGTCGCGTTCGAGGAGGCCCGCAACGACCGCATGGCGATCATCGTCACCGAGCTGCCCTACCAGGTGAACAAGGCGGCGCTGCTCGAGAAGATCGCGGACCTCGTCAAGGACAAGCGGATCGAGGGCATCTCCGACCTGCGCGACGAGTCCGACCGCGACGGGATGCGGATCTACATCGAGATCAAGCGCGACGCCAACCCGCACAAGGTGCTGAACAACCTGTTCAAGCACACCGCGATGCAGCTGGCGTTCAACCTCAACATGCTGGCGCTCGTCGACGGGCAGCCCCAGACGCTGCCGCTCAAGGCGGTCCTCCAGCACCACGTCGACCACCGGCGCGACGTCGTCCGCCGCCGAACCGAGTTCGACCTCGAGAAGGCGCGGGCGCGGGCGCACATCCTCGAGGGCCTCAAGATCGCCCTCGACAACCTCGACGAGGTCATCCGGACGATCCGCGAGTCGGCCGACGTCGAGACGGCCCGCAACAACCTCATGGACGGCTTCGGCCTGTCGGAGGCGCAGGCCCAGGCGATCCTCGACATGCGCCTCGCACGCCTGGCCGCCCTCGAGCGCAAGAAGATCGAGGACGAGTACCTCGCAGGTCATCCAGCTCATCGCCGAGCTGGAGGACATCCTCGCGAACCCGGCCCGGGTGCTCTGCGATCATCAAGGACGAGCTCGCCGAGCTGAAGCGCAAGTACGCCGGCGAGCGCCGGACGCGGGTCGTGGACGACTCGAGCCGCGAGATGACCGACGAGGACCTCATCGCCGACGAGGACGTCGTCGTCACGATCAGCGGGCCGCGGCTACATCAAGCGCCAGCCGGTCGCGACGTACCGTCGCCAGCATCGCGGCGGCAAGGGCATCATCGGCCACGTGACCCGCGAGGAGGACGCGGTCGAGCACCTCCTCGTCGCCAACACCCACGACTGGGCGCTGTTCTTCACCAACCGTGGCCGCGTGTTCTAGCGCCAAGGTGCACCAGATCCCCGACGCGAGCCGCCAGGCCAAGGGCATCCCGATCATCAACCTGCCCGGCGTCCAGGTCGAGTCGGGCGAGGTTCCCGATGGCGACGATCACGCTGCCCGACTTCACGCCCGGCAGCTACCTGGTCCTCGCCACGCGCAAGGGCATCATCAAGAAGACGCCGCTCGAGCAGTTCGAGAAGGTGCGCTCGCTCGGGCATCCGCGCGATCACCGCTCAACGACGGACGACGAGCTGGCCTGGGTCGACGTCTCGACCGGCCACGACGACATGATCATCGCCACGGCGCAGGGCAAGCTCGCTCGCTTCAACGAGCGGAGGTCCGGCCGATGGGCCGCGACGCCGCCGGGCGTCATCGGCATCCGGCTGGCCCGGCCAGGGCGACGCGGTCGTCGTCGATGAGCGTCGTCGAGCCGGGCGCGGACCTGCTCGTGCTCACCGAGACCGGCTACGGCAAGCGCGTGGCCGCTGTCGGACGTTCCGGATCGATGCACCGCGGCAGCCAGGGCGTCCGCCTCATCTCGCTCGAAGGGCCGCAAGACCGGCACGTGGCCGCCGTCCAGCAGGTCACCGACCAGGACGAGGAGCTGCTGCTGATCAGCGCCGGCGGCCAGGTGATCCGGACGGAGACGAACACGATCAACCGCTACTCGCCGAGCGCGCGCGGCGTGATCGTCATGCGCCTGGTCGAGGGCGACCGCGTCGTCGCCATCGCGGCGTTCCGCGCGGGCTTGGCGGAGCGCGACGAGCACCAGCGACAATGGCGATCCCGCGGATGACGGCAGCGAACCCCCGGCGGCGCCGCTCCGTCGAGCCGAGCGGCGGCCCGAGGCGCGGCGGGCCTAGTGACGGCCGGCCAGTTCGGCGGCAGGAGGCGGCCGTGTACGCAGGACCAGTTCGAGATCTATCACGGCAACGCGAACCCCGAGCTCGCCGGGAAGATCTGCCGCTACCTGGGCATCGAGCCGGGTCGGGCCGAGGTGTTCCAGTTCGCGAACGAGAACATCTTCGTGAAGATCCTCGACAACGTCCGCGAGAAGGACGTGTTCCTCGTCCAGCCGACCTGCCATCCGGTCAACCAGTCGATCATGGAGCTCCTGATCATGATCGACGCGTTCAAGCGCGCCTCCGCCGGGCGGATCACCGCCGTCGTCCCGTACTACGCGTACGGTCGGTCGGACAAGAAGGACCAGCCCCGGGTCCCGATCACCGCCCGCCTGATCGCCGACATGATCACCGTCGCCGGCGCGACCGGGTCCTCACGATGGACCTCCACCAGGGCCAGATCCAGGGCTTCTTCAACATCCCCGTCGACGAGCTGACGGCCGTCCACCTGCTCTCGAACTACTTCGGCACACAAGCGGACCTCGACGACCTCGGTCGTCGTGACCGACCTCGGCTTCGCCAAGCGCGCGCGCAAGTTCGCCGAGCTGCTCGACGCGCCGCTCGCCATCATCGAGAAGCGGCGCATCGGCAACCTCGACCGGGCCGAGCTGCATCAACGTCATCGGCGAGGTGCGCGGACGCCGGGCGATCATCGTCGACGACGAGATCGATACGGCGGCACGATGATCGAGATCGTCCGCGCCCTGGAGCGCGAGGGCGTCACCGAGATCTATGCCTGCGCCACCCACGGCGTCCTGTCGGATCCGGCGATCGACCGCATCCAGCGAGTCGAGCCTGCGCGAGGTCGTCCTCACCGACTCGATCCCGCTGCCGCCGGCCAAGCGCATCCACCAGATCAAGACGCTCTCGGTCGCGCCGCTCATCGGCGAGGCCATCAAGCGCATCCACCGCGGCGAATCCGTCGGCGCCCTCTTCAGCAGCGAGGTCGTCGTTCACGCAGGAGATGCTGCTGTGGGAGGACGGCGTCGCGCGACGCTGGACACCCGCCCGTCGGACGGCGACGAGGAACCGGACGAGACGTCCGGCGGCGGCTCCGACGCATCCGCGGCCTCGCTCGAGGCCGACCCGGCGTCGCGCCTCGCCGGTGCACGTCGGGAGAATCGATGAGCCTGCAGCTGCACCGGCCCGACGGCCAGGGCGGCATCGAACCGCGAACGGTCGAGGACCAGGAACTGGCGCGATTAGCTTCGCTCCGGCCCGCTGGGGCGCCGTCCCTCCGCGGCGGCCACTGCCCGAGCTGCGCAACCCGGAGATGAACCCAACCTCGTCCGCGCGCTCCGTCGCGCTGCTGGGTCGGGCTCGGCGGCGCTCACGTTCGTGCTCCTCATCGCTGGCTACGGCACCGGCTTCTGGCACTGACCCACCGGGCCGCCTGGGACCGGCACGGCCACGAGAAGCGGCTCCCCTATACTCACGGTTCCATGCTTGGCTTCCTGAACCGATTCGTCGACTCGAACGAGCGCGAAATCCACCGCATCTCAACCCCTCGTCGATCAGATCAACGCCCTCGAGCCGGAGTTCGAGGCCTCTCCGACGCCGAGATCCGCGCGCGAATCGACGAGATTCCGCGCCGAGATCCCGAGGAGGCCGCGCCCGACGAGCCGTCCGAGGACGAGCTCCACCATCCCGGATCTCGAGCGCCGACGCGAGATCGCCAAGGCGCGCCACAAGCGCGAGACGAGCGGCTGCAGGCGGCCCTCGACGACGTGCTGCCCGAGGTCTTCGCCGCCGGCCCGCGAGGCGATGAAGCGGACGCTCGGCATGCGCCACTTCGACGTCCAGCTCATGGGCGGCATCGTCCTCCACCAGGGCAAGATCGCCGAGATGAAGACCGGCGAGGGCAAGACCTTCGTGCCGACCCTGGCCGCCGTGCTCAACGCGCTCACCGGCACGGGCGCCCACGTCGTCACCGTCAACGACTACCTGGCCCGGCGCGACGCCGCAGTGGATGGGCCCCGTCTTCCACTTCCTCGGGCGTCAGCGTCGGGATCATCACCCACGACACGTCTTACGTCTTCGAGCCCGGCTACCCGACGAGCGACGAACGGCTTGTCAACCTGCGGCCGTCGCACGCGCCGCGAGGCATACGCCGCCGACGTCACGTACGGCACGAACAACGAGTTCGGATTCGACTACCTGCGCGACAACATGGTCGTCGAGCTGGACCAGCGGGTCCAGCGAGAGCGCTGCTTCGCGATCGTCGACGAGGTCGACAACATCCTCATCGACGAGGCGCGCACCCCGCTCATCATCAGTGGCCAGGCCGAGGAGTCGGCCGACCTGTACTACACGTTCGCCCGGCTCGTGCCGCGGCTCAAGGGCCGCGCGGAAGGAGGCGGAGGAGGGCGGCGACTACTTCGTCGACCTCAAGGATCGCGCCGTCTCGCCCGACCGAGGAGGGCATCGACGAAGATGGAGCAGTGGCTCGGCGTCCCGAACCTCTACGACGCCGACCCGCGCTCGCCCGTCACTTCGAGCAGGCCCTCGAAGGCGCACGCGCTGTACAAGCGCGACCGGGACTACATCGTCAAGGACGGCGAGATCGTCATCGTCGACGAGTTCACGGGCCGCCAGATGCCGGGCCGGCGCTGGTCGCGAGGGCCTCCACCAGGCGATCGAGGCGAAGGAGGGCCTGCGCGTCCAGCGCGAGTCGCGTGACCCTGGCCACGATCACGTTCCAGAACTACTTCCGGCTGTACGACAAGCTCGTCGGCATGACCGGCACGGCCCTGACCGAGGCCGAGGAGTTCCACAAGATCTACGAGCTCGAGGTCGTCGCGATCCCGACCCACCGGCCGATGGTCCGCGAGGACGTGCCGGACCTCGTGTACCGCAACGAGAAGGGCAAGTTCGAGGCGCTCATCGACGAGATCGAGGAGATGCACGAGCACGGGCCGGCCCGTGCTCGTCGGGCACGGTCTCGGTCGAGAAGTCCGAGCTGCTGGGCGAGATGCTCGAAGCGGCGGGGCATCCAGCATGACGTTCTCAACGCGAAGTTCCACGAGCGGGAGTCCGGCGTCGTCGCCCAGGCCGGCCGAGACGGGCGCGGTCACGATCGCCACGAACATGGCCGGCCGCGGCACGGACATCATGCTCGGCGGCAACCCCGCGGGCCTCGCCTCCGAGATCCTCCACAAGCAGGGCCTCAACCCCGCCGAGGTCGACAAGGCCAGACGTACGACGGCAGCGTTCGCCGCAGGCGAAGGCCATCTGCGACGAGGACCACGAGCAGCGTCGTCGGGGCCGGCGGGCTGCACATCATCGGCACCGAGCGACACGACAGCCGGCGCATCGACAACCAGCTTCGCGGCCGCGCCGGACGCCAGGGCGACCCGGGCTCGTCGCGCTTCTACCTGTCCCTCGAGGACGACCTGATGAAGCGCTTCGCCTCGGACCGCGTCGCGGGCCTCATGGAGCGGATGGGCCTCGAGGACGACGTCGCGATCGAGTCGCAGCCTCGTCAGCAAGACGATCGAGAGCGCCCAGAGCCGGGTCGAGGGCTTCAACTTCGACATCCGCAAGCGCGTCGTCGAGTTCGACGACGTGATCAATCAAGCAGCGCGAGACGATCTACGCCGAGCGAGACAAGGTCCTGCGCAACGAGGACCTGGCGACACGGTCGCGGGCGTTCCTCGACGAGGAGATCGAGGCGATGCTCGATCAGTTCCTGTCGGCGAGGTGCACCGACGACTGGAACATGGCCGGGCTCTCCGCGGCGCTCCGGGCCATGGGCCTCGACGGCCACGGGCACGTCCGAGGACGAGCTGTGGGAGGTCGGCGGCCGCGAGGCGATGGGGCGCACCTCCGCGACCTCGTGGACGCGCGCTCGAGCCGAGGTGAGCGCGAGTTCGGCGAGGAGGACTGGGCGCCGGTCGAGCGCCTCGTGCTGCTCCGCACGATCGACGCCCTCTGGGTCGAGCACCTCACCGAGCTCGACGACATGCGCCGCGGCATCGGGCTGCGCGGCTATGCGCAGCTGGATCCGCTCAACGAGTTCCGGCGCGAGGCGTACGCGCCTGTACGAGGAGCTGCGCGGGCTGATCCGCCACCAGGTCGCGACGACGATCTTCCGTGTCACGGTCACGCCGCCAGCCGCCCGAGGGCGCCCAGCCGCTGCCCGGGCCCGGGCAGCCGGCTCGGCGGCCGCGAGGCTCGACTCCGGGGTCGCGGGCAACGCGTCGAGCGCGGTCTCGACGGCCGGCGGCTCGGCGGCCGGCGGCACGCCGCGGCCGGCGGCCGCGCCGCGGCCGGCGGGCTCGACGGCCGGCCCCGGCGGGACGGCGCCTTCCGATCCGGCGCACCGGCGGCCGGCGCGGCGGCGGGCCTGGCGGCCTGCCCGGCGCCCCGACCGCCCGCGGCTCGCGCGAGTCGCTCGGCGACGAGTCGGTCGGCACGCGCCGGCGCGGGCTCGCCCCGGTGCAGGCGCGCCCGGCTACACGCCGATCGGTCACCGCATCGGGCGCAACGACCCGTGCTGGTGCGGCTCGGGCCAGAAGTACAAGAAGTGCCACGGTCGCTGACGCATCCCGGTCACCACGGCGCACGCGGCACCCTCGCGGCCTTGTCCTCGCGGCGTGTCCGACTCGGCTCTATGCCGGTCTCGCGTGGTCGTCGCGGGCCATACGCGACGTGCCGGATCCGGGATCAGGGCGGGCCGCGACGAGACAGCGGCCGGCCGGCGCCATCGTCGTGCTGGGCGCGGCTCAGTACGACGGGCGGCCGTCGCCCGTCTTCCTGGCGCGGCTGCGACCACGCCGTCCAGCTGTGCCTGGCCGGCTTCGCGCCGTACCTCGTCGTGACAGGCGGCAAACTGCCCGGCGACCGCACGACCGAGGCGGCCGTGGCTCGGCGCTATGCCGTCGAGCAGGGCGTGCCGTCCGGACCATATCCTGCTCGAGGACGAGGGCCGGCACGACGCCGAGTCCATCACGGCCGTGGCCCGCATCCTGCGCGAACACGGCCTCCGGGACGCCCTGTTCGTGTCCGATCCGACGCACATGCTGCGCGTCCTCCGCATGGCCCAGGACCGCGGCATCATGGCATGGGCCTCGCCGACGCGGACCACGCGCCGATGGACCGAGATCCGGGCCTCCGGCTGCGAGGCCACGCTTCACGAGCTCGGCGCGCTGGCGCTGTACTTCGTGGCCGGCGCACCCCGATCGAGTTCGAGCCGCCGGTTGGCGAACCGCTCGGTATATGGCAGCCGCCACGCGCCGAGCCCGGGCGGCCCTGATCCCGGCGCCCGTGGCACCTGGCCGCCTGGGGCCACGACGAGGCGAATTCGCCGGAAATCCCCCTTGGCGCTGCCGATTCGCTCCCTATACTCGGCCAAACCACCGCCCCGCGGGACCGAACGACCCGCGCTTCGGAGCTCGTGCCGCCGTCACGCCCCTGCCGACCCGACGCATTGAAGAGAGGGAGATGTGAAGCAGGCCGAGGAAGCGTCGTTCGTCGATCTGATCGCCTGCGAACGAGACTGCCGGACCTGCTCATTACGCAGCCGCGCTCGACTGTGACGGCAACTGCGGCGTCTGCCCCCACAACGGCTACTGCCCCTGCGTGAACCCCGTCGTCGCCCGGAGCAAGACAGCCCTGCGGCTGATCGAGCTCCGGCCGATCCTGCTCCAGGATCTTCGGGCCGAGAACTAGGCTCCTGGAAGCGTCCGCCATTCGCGGCCTGGCCGAGCGGATCCGAGTCGACCTCGGGGCGTCTTTGACCTTCCGTCAAGGAAGGCACGCCTCGCCGCAACTCGACGCCCTGACCCGCGAGCCCGGCTTCTGGGACGACCAGCGCGCCGCGCAGAAGATCCTCCGCCAGGCTGACGGGCTCCGCTCCGAGATCGGGACATGGCGCGATCTCGAATCCCGAGCGCAGCCCTGGAGGAGCTGGCGGACCTCGCTGGCGGCCGAGCCGGACCCGGATCTGGAGGCCGAGCTCGAGCGAGACGCGCAGCGCTCGCGCCAGCCAGTTCGAGCGGGAACGGACCGCGCTCCTGTTCTCCGGCGAGTACGACGCGAAGTGGCGCCGTGCTCTCGATCAGCGCCGGCGCCGGCGGCACCGAGGCGACCGACTGGGCCGAGATGCTCCTGCGCATGTACCTGCGCTGGGCCGAGCGTCACCGCTTCACCACGGAGATCCTCGACCAGCAGGAAGGCGACCAGGCCGGGATCAAGAGCGCCACCGTCGCCGATCGACGGCCGCAACGCCTATGGCTGGCTGCGAGCCGAGCGGGGCGTGCACCGGCTGGTCCGGATCAGCCCGTTCGACTCCCAGAAGCGCCGCCAGACGACGTTCGCCCTCGTCGAGGTCCTGCCCGAGGTCGAGGACGACGACGCCGAGATCGAGCTCGACTGGGACCAGATCCGGGTCGACACGTACCGCTCGCAGGGTGCCGGCGGCCAGCACGTCAACAAGACCGACTCGGCAGTCCGGCTCACGCACCTGCCGACCGGGATCGTCGTCCAGAGCCAGAACGAGCGCTCCCAGACGCAGAACAAGGAGAACGGCGATCAAGGTCCTCAAGGCGCGCCTGCTCGAGCGCGCGGCTCGAGGAGAAGGAGGAGGAGCTGCGCAAGCTCAAGGGCGAGCACGTCTCGGCGGGCTGGGGCAACCAGATCCGGAGCTACGTCCTGCACCCCTATCAGATGGTCAAGGATCTCCGGACGGCCGTCGAGACATCGAACACCGGGGCGGTGCTCGACGGTGACCTCGACGCGTTCATGACCGCCGAGCTGGAGCGGGAGGCCACCGGCGTCGCGCCGGCCGCCGACGATGGCGCCGCCTGATCCGACGCTCGTCCCCGCAGAGCGCACGCTCGCCCGGCCTCCGGCGGATCTTCGACGCGCCCGGCCGGAGGACCTGGACGCCTGCGCCCGTGTGTGGCAGGTCGCGATCGACGACTACACCGGACGTCTGAACCAGCCACCGATGCTCACCGACGTCCAGCGCCTGGTCCGACTCCTGCGGCACCTCCTCGACACGGACGGCGACCGGTTCTGGGTCGCCACACGCAGGCCGGGCCCGGCGACGGACGAGCGCGGGAGCGGCGCGGACGGCGATCGAATCGTGGGCTTCGGCTCGGCCAACGTGCGCGGCCGTGCGTGGTTCCTGGCGATGCTGTTCGTCGAGCCCGTCGAGCAGGCGGCCGGGATCGGGCGAGCGCTCCTCGCCCGGACGTTCGACGGCGTGCCGCGACCCGATGGCCAGCCTGACGATGTGGCCGCCGGGGCTCTCGCCCCGGGCGACGCCTCGCCCGACGACGGCGAGCCATGGACGTACGCGACCGTCACCGACGCGGCCCAGCCCGTTTCCAATGGGCTGTATGCCCGCCTTGGGCTCGTGCCGCGGGTGCCGCTCCTGCACCTCGTCGGCCGCGTCGATCGTTCGGACGCCTTCCCGGCCTTGCCCCGCGGCGTCCACATGGTCAGCTACGGCTCGAGCCAGCCTCCACGAGCGCCCGGCTCGTGGGGCACCGTCGCGCGCATCAGCTCCGACGGCGAGGGCGGCACCGCGCTGCCGGCCGAGATCGCAACGATCGATCGCGCCGTGCTGGGCTACGAGCATCCGCTCGACCACCGCTTCCGCCTCGACGAGCGCGTCGACGGCACGCTCTACCTCGGAACGGACGGGCAACCGCTCGGGTACGGATATGTGTCGCGCGTCGGCCGGGTCGGTCCGATCGCCGCGATCGATCGAGCTCTCCTGCCCGCGATCACGGGCCACCTGCTCGCGAGCGTCGAGCCCAATGGCGCGTTCAGCGTGTGGCTGCCCGGCTCGGCTGGGGACACGGTGACCAGCGTGCTCCGGGCCGGGCTCCGCGTCGAGGGCTTCCCGGGGCTGTTGTGCTGGTCACGGCCGCGCGTCGACGTGACCAGATACGTGCCGATGAGTCTGGCCCTGCTGTAGCGGCGAGCGCACCGCTCCGAACCCGATCGGACCCCACTGGATCGGACCATCGTCCCGTTTGCCGGGTTCGGGGCCGGGTGCTAGCCTCTCGACGTCGTGGCTCCACTCGCAAACCTCGCGGACGGAGCGGTGCCGGGCGTTGCCCCGGCGATCGACACGACATCGACCCCACCCCCGAGCCGAGTCCATCCGTGTCCCTGACCACGTCCGGCGCCCCGCCTGCACATCTGCCCGGCCGCTCGCTGCGGGAGCGCCTGCTCGGGCGGACGCGGAGCGAGATCGACGCCGATCGGTCGGTGGTGCTGCTGCACGACGTGACGATGGAATACCCGAACGGAAAGGTCGCGCTCCGGGACGTGGATCTCCGGGTGCCCGAGGGCGACTTCGTGTTTCTCGTGGGGCCATCGGGCGCCGGCAAGTCCACGCTCATCAAGCTCCTGATCAGAGACGAGGTCGCGAGCCGGGGTGCGGTTCTGCTCGACGGCCGTGATCTCGCCCGCCTGCCGCGCCGCCAGGTGCCGCGCATGCGCCGCAAGATCGGCACGGTCTTCCAGGACTTCAAGCTCCTGCCCCGCAAGACGGTCTGGGAGAACGTCGCCTTCGCCCTGGAGGTGACCGGCACGCCCGGGTCGAAGATCCGGCCGGCGGTGGACCGCGTGCTGCGCCTCGTCGGTCTGTCCGCGCAGGCCCGGCAGCTCCCCTCGCAGCTCTCGGGGGGCGAGCAGCAGCGCACCGCCATTGCCCGCGCGCTCGTGCACGATCCGCGCCTGATCATCGCCGACGAGCCGACGGGCAACCTCGACCCGCTCATCAGCTGGGAGATCATCCAGCTCCTGCTCCGGATCAACGAGCTCGGAGTGACGGTGTTCATGGCCACCCATAACGCCGAGGTGGTCACCGCCCTTCGCAAGCGCGTCATCGCCCTCGAGGACGGCCGGATCATCCGGGACGAGGTCGGCGGCGCGTATCACCGCGAGGACTGACATCCCAGGCATGACGCTCCACACGTGATCACCTTCGTCGCCTTCAGCCTCAAACGCGCCTGGCAGGGCTTCTGGCGCAACGCGGTCATGAGCCTGGCCGCGACCGCGACCATGGTCCTGATGCTGCTGCTCCTGGCCGGCTTCTGGGTCGTGCTCTCGGGGCTGACCGCCGGACTCCAGTTCGTCGAGCAGAAGGTCGAGGTCTCGGCCGACCTGCGCGATACCGTCACGCCGGCGCAGATCGACACCATGACGGCGGCCATGTACGCCCATCCCGAGGTCGCCTCGGTCCACTTCGTCTCGAAGGACGAGGCCCTGGCCACGTTCCGGGCGCAGCTCGCCACGCAAGGCGAGGAGGACCTGACCAAGTACCTCGACCAGAACCCCCTCCATCCGGCGCTCGAGGTCAAGCTCAAGGATCCGCACGTATTCGGTACGGTCGTGGACGACCTCCAGGCCCAGGATGGCGTGAGCGACGTCAAGGACATCCAGAGCCTCGTCGATCGGGTCCTGACCGTGACCGGCATCCTGCGCACCGCCGGGGCGGTGGTCCTCGGGGTCATCGCGATCATCGTGCTGTTCATCATCGTCAACACGATCCGCCTGGCCGTCGTCGCCCGCTCCGAGGAGATCGAGATCATGCGTCTCGTCGGCGCCTCGGACGCGTTCATCCGCTGGCCGTTCGTGTTCGAAGGCGCCATGGTCGGCCTGTTCGGCGCCGTCGCGGCCCTGGCCGTGCTGCTCGTCGCGGCCGATCCACTCGGTCAGTTCATGTTCGACTTCTTCCGCGTCCTGCCACTCCAGCTGGGCTCGCTCACCCGCGACGTCGTCGTGCTCGTGCTGGGCGCGGGGCTGGGTCTCGGCATCCTCGGATCGTGGGTCTCCGTCCGGACGTACCTCATCCGCTGACCCTCGCCGGGACGATCCCGACGAGCATCGGGCCACGGCCGTTGGCGGTAGGCTAACCGCCCAATCACGGCGACTTCGAGGCAGGTGGATGGCTTCCCACGGACACGACGACCCAACCAGCACGACGCTGCCCGCGATGGGCGACGGCCCGACGCCCGGTCAGCCACCTAGCCTCGACCCGGCGCCGGTGGCGCCCATCCGGCCCGCGTCCAGCCAGGGCATGCTCACCCTGGCCCTGATCGTGATCGGGTTGCTGGCCGGCGGGGCCCTGTTCCTGGCCGGGTTCTCGGTTGGTCGCCAGGTCGCCACGACGCCGGGCACGCCGGGCGGCGAGCAGCAGGCCTTCCAACCATTCTGGGACACGTACCGGGCCATCACCGATCGCTACGCGGGCGGCAGCGTCGACCAGAAGACGATCATCGAGGGCGCGATCAAGGGCATGATCACCGCGCTCGGCGATCCCTACTCGTCCTACCTGACATCGGACGAGTACCGCCAGAGCCTGCAGGGCTTGAGTGGCCAGTTCGAGGGCATCGGCGCCGAGATCGCCACGCAGTCGGCCGACGGCATCGGAAGCTCCTGCTCAACCCTCGGTAAGGACTGTCAGCTCGTCATCGCGGCGCCCATCGCCGGCTCGCCCGCCGACAAAGCGGGCCTCAAGCCCCGCGACGTCATCCGCGCCATCGATGGGATCTCGGTGGACGGCCTGTCGGTCGACAAGGCCACCGCCAAGATCCGAGGCCCGAAGGGCTCGACCGTGATCCTGACGGTGCTTCGCGCGGGCACGACGCGCGACATCGACATCGTCCGCGACACGATCGTCCAGCAGGAAGTCAGCGCCAAGGATCTGGCCGGTGGGCAGGTCGGCTATCTCAAGGTGAGCGGCTTCAGCGACAACGCGGCCGCGAGCTTCGCGGACCTGCTCGCAGCCGACGTGCACAAGGGCGAGCGCAAGATCATCGTCGACCTGCGGGGCAATCCGGGTGGCTTCGTCACGGCCTCGCGGGCAATGGCGAGCCAGTTCCTCGCGTCCGGCCCGGTCTACTGGCAGCAGGACGCTCAGGGCACGAAGACCGAGGTCGACGCACTGCCCGGCGGCGTCGCAACAGACCCCTCGATCGAGGTCGTCGTCCTCATCGATCAGGGCTCGGCCTCGGCCTCGGAGATCGTGGCCGGAGCCCTCCAGGACCGCGGGCGGGCGACGCTGGTCGGACATCAGTCGTTCGGCAAGGGCACCATCCAGCAGTGGCAGCCCCTCGAGAACGACACGGGCGGGTTCAAGCTCACGATCGCGCGCTGGCTGACGCCGAAGCAGCGCTGGATCCATGGCATCGGCCTGACCCCGGACGTCGCCTACACGGCACCGGCCGGCACCCCCGTCGGTACCGATGCCGTCCTCGACAAGGCCCTGCAGGTGCTCGGCGCGCCGACGTCGGCGGATCGCCTCCGCCCCGCGGCGTAAGTCCTCCGGCCGAGACGCTCATCGAGCACCCGTACCCGTCGGAAATCGAGGGTCAACCGTCCGCCGGAGGCGCCCAGTCAGCCCGAAATCGGCCGGGCGCGATGCTTGCGCGAGTCGGTCGCATCGGGTACGGTTTCCGACGAGCGAAAGGAGGTGATGTGCAGTGACCGATTGTCCGAGTCGCCGCACCACCTCGCAGGAGACCACCGGTTAGTCCGAGTCCCCGCGAGTTGGTAACGCAGAACGAGCGCCGGTCCGACGAACGGACCGGCGTTCGTGCGTCCGGCGCAAGCCACCCTGCAGGCTGAGCCGCAGGCAGACGCCACGGGACCACCGAGAACCAGCTCCCGAGCGAGCGGCCTCGGCGATGCCGAGGGCCATGACGCTTCTCGTACGACAACTGGACGTCAAACCATGGCCGACAAACCCGCGGGCCCCACGACGATCGCCGTCAACCGGCGGGCCCGCCACGAATACACGATCGACGAGACGTTCGAGGCCGGCCTCGTCCTGACCGGCACGGAGATCAAGTCCGTGCGCGCGGGCAAGGTCAATCTCGCCGACGCATTCGCGCGCGTGGAGCGCGGCGAGGCGTGGCTGGTCGGTGCCCACATCGCGCCGTGGGCCAACGCCGATCGCTGGAATCACGAACCACGGCGCGATCGCAAGCTGCTGCTCCACCGCTCGGAGATCGACGAGCTCACCGGTCGCGTCCGAGCGAAGGGCCAGACGGTCGTGCCGCTCCGGCTGTACATCAGTCGCGGTCGGGCGAAGGTGGAGCTTGCGCTGGCTCGCGGCAAGCAACTCCATGACAAGCGTCGGGCGATCGCCGAGCGCGACGCACGACGCGATGTCGCCCGGGAGCTCGCCGAGGCGCAACGGCACGGCTGACGGCCGAAGGAGGCGGTCCGGATGCGACTCGCGCGGATGATCCAGGCGGTCGACCTGCATGCAGCCGGTGAACCGGGGCGGGTCATCGTGGGCGGTGTGCTCGACGTTCCCGGCGCCTCGATGTTCGAGAAGATGCGCTGGCTGCGCGAGCACGCCGATGACCTGCGCCTGCGGATCCTGCGCGAGCCGCGAGGCTACCCGGCCTTGTGCGCCAACGTGATCCTGCCACCCACGCGATCCGGACGCCGACGCCGGTTTCGTGATCATGGAGCAGACGGAATATCCGGGCATGTCCGGCAGCAACACGATCTGCGTCGTGACCGCGCTCCTCGAGACCGGCATGATCCCCATGGTCGAGCCGATCACCGAGCTCGCGCTCGAGGCGCCCGCGGGCCTCATCCGAATTCGCGCGGCGTGTGCCGGCGGCAAGGTCACCGGCGTCACGTTCCGCAACGTGCCCGCGTTCGCGACACACCTGGACGCTCCGATCGAAGCCCCGGGCCTCGGCACGGTCGTCGTCGACGTGGCCTACGGCGGCATGTTCTACGTCATCGCCGACGCCGAGGCGCTGGGCTTCCGGCTCACCTCCGACGAGGGTCGGGACATCGTCCGCGTCACCTCGATCATCCGGGCAGCCGCGGCGGAGCAACTGCCGGTCGTCCATCCGGAGCAGCCCGGCTTCGCCGGCATCACGATCGGCCAGCTGTCCGGTCCCGCCCACGACCCGGCCAACGACCGGCGCAACGTCGTCACCGTGGCCACGGGCGAGATCGACTGGGACCGACCGTCGACGTGGACGGGCGTGATCGATCGATCGCCGTGCGGCACGGGTACGTGCGCCAAGATGGCCGTCCTGCATGCGCGTGGTCGGCTGGACGTCGGCCGTCCGTTCCGACACGAGGGCATCCTCGGGCACGGTCTTCACCGGCCACATCCTCGAGGAACGAAGATCGGGACGACCGGCGATCGTGCCCGAGCAGGGGCCGCCTGGATCACCGGCTTCGCGAGCTATGTCGTCGACCCGACCGACCCATTTCCAGAGGGCTTCGCGGTCGGGGACATCTGGTAGCCGGCGACAGCCGGCCCGCTCGAGGGCCGCCCTTTGCCGATCCGGCCCGATGGGCTAGAATTGTTCCTACATCGAACGGACGTTCGGTCCTGTGGGGATGCGTGGTTTCGACAGGGCCTGGTTGTCCGGGAACGCGAGCCGAGGTGCCGTCAGGCCTCGTTAATCAGGCGGCAAAACGAAGTAACTGGCAACCGCCAGCCTGCTCTCGCCCTCGCTGCTTAGGCAGTAAGGTGAGCGTGGAAGCCACCTCAGCTCCGCGGGCTGTGGAAGCGTCATTCAGCGGGGCTGCGACTCCGGATGAGCGTCGCGTAGTCCGGAGTCAAGCCCGATCTAGGGACACGTGACTGGACCGACCGGTAGCCTGCCGATGGGCGCCCGGCCGGTCGACGACAAAGCATCGGACACGCTCGTAGTAGGTCCCGGTCGAAGGGTTCTGGACGGGGAGTTCGACTCTCCCCCATCTCCACCATTTCTCGCCCAGTTCAGCGCCGAACGCCACCGCATCCACCATGGGGCTCGGCGAGGACGAGCCGGCAGCCGTCCTCGATCGGTGCGCAGATCTGCACGAGACCCTGGCCAGCCCTTGCGACCGGACGATCACCGTGCTGGACGTACGCGGACGGCCATCGAATTCGCGCTGTTCGTAGCGCTTCCGCCTCGGCCACCATGGTCGTGTCGCCACGGACACCCTGTGCGCTCCTGAGGAGGACGATGACGAGGCCTTGCCGAACCTCGACCGGTTCGAGGTCTTCACGTTCGACTGCTACGGCACGCTCATCGACTGGGAGACCGGACTGCTGACTGCGTTTTGGAACGCGCTGCGACTCGCGCCCGATCCGGCACTCGGTGAACGGCTCCTCGAAATGTACGCTCGTGAGGAGGCTCGGCTCGAAGCGGGGCCATACCGGACGTACCGTGAGATTCTCGGCCTCGCGTTACGGGCGGTCGCGGGGGAGCTCGGGCTGACGGTGAGCGACGAGGAAGTCACTGCCTTCGCAGCGTCGGTGGGCGACTGGCCACCCTTCCCGGATTCGACCGCCGCCCTCGAACGCCTTGGTCGGCGCTACAAGCTGGCGGTGATCACGAATTGCGACGACGACCTGTTCGCGGCATCGAACGGCCGTCTCGGCGTCGCCTTCGACTGGGTCATCACGGCTCAGCAAGCGCGGAGCTACAAGCCGGATCCGCACAACTTCGAGCTGGCCTTCGAGCGCATCGGGCTACCGCCGGAGCGAATCCTGCACGTGGCCCAGAGCCTGTATCACGATCGATGTTCCGGCCAAGGCGCTCGGAATCACGAGCGTGTGGGTGAATCTGGCGAGGGGATCGGCCCGGATCGGGAGCAACACCCTCGGCAAGCGCGCGGCCGGCCTCAGCGTGCCCGACATGGCGACGCTGGCCAGCATTGCCGCGCCTGAAGAGCGCGCCTGACCGGCCGATTCATGACGCGATGACGCTCGGCGTCGGGGAGGAACGGCCCGCCGGCACGGGCCGCTCCCCGGCGACGTGGGATCAGCGGAAGAGGCCGAGCTGCGGCGAGGCGAACACGCGACCGATCTGCAGCACGAGCCGTGACAGCCGGCCGGGACGACCCCGGTGCAGGTCGTGCGCTCGACGGTTGTCCGTCAAGGCTGCGATCGAGCGGGGGCGGAGCGAGCGAGGTTGCGGCGTGGTCGGCATCGAGGGACTCCCCAGCGGCTGGCCGGTGCGACCAGTGCTGGTGTGACGACCGATCGCCCCCGATGTGATTCGCCCGACGAGGGTGCGACCAAACAGGGGTGCGCCTGGGCAACCGCGGCCCACGCGGACGATCGACCTGGAGCTACCTGCTCGAGGCGGACATGGAGGCGCGGTCGGTTCCGGGGGCCCGGATCGGTCCGCTTGGCCTGCGCGGCGCCGGCCAGGCAACGTACAGGGCGACCGGGGCGAGATAGGCGAGCCGAGCCGACCGTCTCGATGACCGTCGGCCGCGGCTGCAACCCGAGCGCGCCCGTCAGCAGCGGCGGCAGCCATCCTGGCGCGCGGAGCCACGATCAGGTCGACGACCTGCGTCTGGCCGATGTCGAGCCAGCCCGCTTCATGGGCGGTGTGCAGAGCCGTTGCCACGAGACCCGCCGCAACGAGAACGAGCACGAGCCCGGTCAACCGGAAGAAGCGGGCCATGTTCAGGCGGACACCGCCCGGTAGATGCCGTAGCCGATCCCGACCGCCACGGCGATCCCGAGAAGCGCGCCCAGGCCCGCCGGCCCGGCGGAGCCGAGGCCTGGAACGCCGCCAGCAGGAAGACAGCTGTTTCGAAGCCCTCTCGCAGCACGGCCAGGAAGGCCATCGAGGACGAGCGCGCCCGCGGTGCCGCGGCCGAGCGCGCTCGCGGTTGCCTGCTCGAGATGACCCTTGAGATCCGGGCGTGCCGGCGCATCCACACGATCATGTACGTGACCATGACCACGGCGGCCGCGCTCACGACCGTCTCGAGCACCTCCTGCTGGTGCTCCGGGAGGCCGGCCGAGAACCAGCTGCGATCCGACGGCGAATGCGACGCACAGGGCGACAGCGATCGCGACGCCAACGAGCACCTGCCGAACGGCGTCAGAGCGTCCGCGCTGGCCGAGGAACGCGGCGACGATACCGACCATGAGGGCGGCTTCGATGCCTTCGCGAAGACCGATGACGAATGTCGCGAGCACGTGGACTCCCTGCTGGACTGCTGTGCCGGGTGAGGCGCGGGGACGCCGGACCAACCGGGTCGAGGACCGATGGCGGCATGGTACGGAGCCGGCGGCAGATCGTCAACCGCGCTTGTCGACCAGACTCAAGCCACCTTGAACTGGACCTCGACGAGACGGACCGGGGCCAGCGCCGGTGACCTCAGGGCGAGGACGGAACGGCCGCGAAGGTCGTCGCCGAGGAAGGCATGAAGCCGAAGCGCGGCAGCGGCCAGTAGCGCAGCCAGGCCCGGCCGATCAGCGAGTCGCGGGTGATCGTGCCAAGACGCGCGAATCGGTGGACTGCTCGCGATGGTCGCCCAGGACGAAATATGCGCCGACCGGCACGACCCAGCGGCTCTGGCCCCCGATGGGCAGCGTCGGCTGGGCCTGGTACGTGTACGGCTCGCTGAGCCGCACGCCATTGACCGAGACCTTGCCCTCCGCCGAGAGGGCGACCGTGTCCCCGCCGATGCCGATGATCCGTTTGATGAACGGCTTGCCTTCGCCCTCCGAGTACTGCGGTGGCGGGTTGAACACGACGATGTCGCCGCGACGGTAGTCGTTCACCCGCGGCGAGATCTTGTCGACGAGGATGTACTCGCCGGGCTCCACCGTGTGCTCCATGGACTGCTGCTCGACCTGGTACGGCTGTGCGACGAACGTCTGCACGCCGAAGAAGATGACGAACGTGAGGATCAGGGTTTCGATGAGCTCGATCGCGCAGCCCAGCGCCGCCGAGCGCCGACGGGGTGAGACCGCCGGGTCGGCGCGTGGATCGTCGGTAGGGCTGAACGAGGGTCGGCGAGACTCCATCACAGGCCGACGATACGGCCTGAATGCGTGCTGGTCGAGGTGCTGGTCGTCGAGCCGCCGGTCCCGACCAGGATGATCCCGTTGACCCTCGCGTAGTGCGAGTAGTAGGTCGTCTTGCGCAGGACCTTGCCGTTCTCGTAGACGGTGATGGTGCGCCCACACATCCTGGCCGGAAGTCGGGTACTCGATCTGCTTTCGGCTTCCCGCGGGAAGGCTGCGCGGTGTGCTGCGTGACCGTGGTGGCCGCCAGGTAGTTGCGCACCGTCGGGGCCGAGATGACGGACCTTCGACCGTTGGGCACGCTGTACAGCTCGAAGCGCACATAGCCGCGGCCGCCGCTGCGGATCTTGTAGCCCCGGATCAGCACCGGGTACTTCGTGTCGTTCGTCCAGCTCATCGTCTGCTTCGAGCCCGAGGCGCTGATGAAGACGGTCGCGTCGAGACCGAGCGGATAGCGGTCGATGTAGTAGAAGTGGTTGCGCCGAGCACCCATCTTGAGGCCCGCCCGGAGCGCCGCGTTGAAGAGCGTCGTCGAGCACGAGCAGATGCCGCCCCCAAGGGCGCCCTGCGGCTCCGTGTGACCGTTGATGATCGCGCCGCCGACCCGAACCCGCGGCCGGGTCACCGGCCCGACGGTCCTCCAGAAATCGAACGTCTCGCCGGGCGCAACGACCGTGCCGTTGATCAGCAGCGCCGGAACCCAGATGTTGGCACCGAAGGCGTTGTGGTCGATTGATCGGAAGGTACGTCGTCCACGAGCTGATCTTCTTCATCAGCGGCGCAGCCTTCGTCGCCTCCTCGGTCGTGAGCGACGGCTTCACGGTCGTCGAGGGCCGCGTCGACCGTCGCCGCGTCGCGCCGCCGAGGCGGGACTGCAGCGCCTCGGTCACGGCCTGGGCGGTCGCCGCGTCGTCGAGGGTGCGACCGTCTTGCCGGCGGTGACGCCGACGATGCGCCCCGACTTGCCCAGCAGGAACGTGGCGTTCGACGGCTTGCGATTGATCTTGGCGGCGAGCTTCTCGATCGTCGCCTGGGCCTTGGCCTGATCGATCTCCGGCACAAAGCGACCGTCGGTGGTCACGTCGAACGTGATCCAGCTTCGAATCGACGCCGCGCTGATGCCCACGTGTCCTTGCCGTCGGTGAGGGACAGGGTGGAGGCGGCCATGGCCGACGCCGCGGCCAGAGCGGCCGATGCCTGCGCCGTCATCGACCGCGGGGCGATGGTCTGCACCGGGACGTCGACGCTGAGCTGATCGCCGTGCTCGGATCCGAGAGGCCTGCTCAGGACGGCACTGCCGACGCTGGCCAGATCGACCGATCGACCGGCGACCGACTTCGTGGCGGTCGAACCCTTCGAGGAGGCGCTGACCGTGGCATCGACGGGCTCGCGCTCCAGGGTCGACAGCCTGGCCTGGAGCTCGACGAGTAGTCGGCCGAAGTCGAAACGCACGGGCCGGTTCGACCGTCACGCCCCGAAGCGCGTGCGTGCCTGCGTGACCGCGCGACCGACGACGTCACCGGCGTGGCCCACCGCGGAGCGCGGCCTCGACCATGGCCTGCACGTCCGGCTGCCGCCCGATCGAGGCGAAATCGGACACGCAGCTGCGGCAACAGACTCTCGGCACGATCTGGCCCTGCCCGTACCCGGCGAAGGCATCCGTGAGGCGGGCCGTTGCCGCAGCCCGGTCCAGGCCGAGACATCGACCGTGCCGACGTGCACGCCGGGCAAGATCCGATCCATGTACTGCTGATCGTAGGCGTAGATGGCACCGGCGCCCAGCGCGAGGGCCGCGATGAGGCTCACGAGGAAGGCGACGAAGAAGCGGAGCCCGATCGACGGTCGGCGTTCTTTCGGCGGCCTCGGGCGCGAGCGAGGGTGCGTCGATCGGTACCTCGATCGCGGCTCGAGCTCGTGCGGAGCAGCGGTCGGGTTGATGGGCTCGAAGGGCGTGGTCTGCGCACGTCATCCTGGCAGCCTGTGATCGCCGGAAGCCAGGCACCGTTTGGGTAACCCAGACGGGGACGATCAGGGTCTGGGCTCGTGACGGCGATGGTCAGGCGTTTCGCGGCAGGACCACGACGCGCCGGTTCGGCTCCTCACCGATGGACTGCGTGGCGACGTTCGGATCGTCCCCGCAGGGCGAGGTGGATCCAGCGCCGCTCGAGGGCGGGCATCGGCTCGAGCTGGAGCATCTTGCCCGTGCTCGACGACCCGCTCCGCGGCGCGGCGCGCGAGCTCCGCCAGCTGGCGCTCGCGACGGCCCCGGTAGTCCTCGACGTCGACCAGGACTCGCGTCCACTCGCCGATTTGCTTGCTGAGCATGAGGTTCACGAGGTGCTGGAGGGCCGACAGGCGCTCCCCCTTGCGCCCGATCAACGCGCCGAGCACGTCGCGTTCGGCGCCTTCGCCGATGACATTGAGGCGGCTGGTCTCGCCGGCCAGGACCTCGACGCGGATGTCGTAGCCCATGCGCCGCATCAGCTCCTCGAGGATCGCCTTGCCGGCATCGAGCGCCTGGGGCTCGCCTCGGCCGCCTGGAGCTCAGCCCGCTCGGCCGCGAGGGACGCGCGACTCGTGGTCAGCTCGGCCGCGTCGTTGTCGGTCACGGGCGTCATCTGCCCGCGCCCCTCGTCCCGCCGCTCGCGGCCGCCCTCGCGACCGCCGCGTGGCGCCGGCTCCCCGCGAGGCGTCACGGGACGCGGGGGACGCTCGGCATGGTCGCGAGCCTCCGGCGCCGGCCGCGCTTCTCGCCGCGGTCGCTCCTCACGGGCTGGACCGTGGCTCTCGTGACGTGGCCCGCGATCGCGCCCTCGTCCAAACTCCGGTCCCGTTCGCGCGGCTCACGAGGCGGGGGCGGCGGAAGCGGTTGCGCCGCGGCAGCCTCCCGTTTCGGTGCGGCGCCCCCGAGAGCGGCTCTCGGCGCCGCCACGATGCGGGCCGGCTCGGCGCCCATGCCCAACACGCCGCGGCTGCCCGACGTGAGGATCTCGAAATCGAGATCGTCGAGGCCGGTGACGCCGAACGCCTCCCTGGCGTTGCGCAACGCCTCTTCGACGGACTTGCCGGTGAATTCCTGATACTCGCTCATGTCAGCGTCGTCTCCCTCGTCGACCCTGGCGTCCACGTTGCCGGATCGTCTTGGCCGCGTTCACCGCGCGATCGTCGGAGCGTGGAAGGGCGGCACCGGTCTTCGGATCGGTCGTCTTCGGCTCCGGTATCCGCACCGGGAAGCGTGGCGTGTGCTCGGCGCGCGAAATCGGGTACCAGCCGAAGATCGGGAACAGTGATCCCCAGCCGATGATGAGGTATTGCTGCACGATGGTGAAGATTGTGCTCCCGATCCAGTAAAGGAACAGGCCGGCCGGCAGGATGCCTCCGTACAGGATCGAGATGAGCGGCACAAACAGCAGCGTCTGGCGCTGGATGCGCACATTGGGATCGTCGTTGCTCGGATCGGCCGGAGGCAGCATCATCCGCGACTGGACGAGCTGCAACAGGGACGACCCGATGGCCAGTGCCGACAGACCGAAGCCGAGCACCGTGAGGAAGACCTCCGGCCGACTCCAGTCGACTCCGAACACGACCGTGTCGAGGCATGGCTGGACGTGGTGGGTGATGGGGTCGATGGTCGGGCTGGCAGGGCAATGCAGGTCGATCAGCTGCTGGCCGAAGATGCTGAGCATCGCCTGCGGGTTGTAGTTCGTCAGTCCCGCCGAGAAGACCGAGTAGATCGGCAGCAGCAGTCCGAACTGGAGGACGAGCGGCAGGCATCCACCGGCGGGATTGATGCCACGCGCCTTGTAGAACTCCTGCTCAGCGGCCATTCGCTGCGTGCGGTCCTTGTGGCGCCGGCGCAGCTCCTTGAGCTCGGGCTGGAGCAGCTGCATACGGCGCTGTGATTCGAGCTGGCGGCGGTACAGGGGGATGAGGACGATCCGGATCAGGAGCGTCATGATGAAGATGGCGACCGCGATGTTGTTGAACGCAATCGTCTTGTCGATCACGACAAGGCTGATGAACAACACCTGGAACACGGGCGTGAACAGCCACGCCAGCAGGTCGAGCGGGTTGGCGCCCGGGCTCGCGGGCTTGAGCGGGATTGCCGCGGCGGCCGTGGGCGTGATCGCGGGGCTCGCGCTGGAGCCCGACGCCGCCGGGCTGCTGCTCACCCCCGGGACGCACGCCGCCAGCACGACCAGCACGATCGCAAGGAGCACCAGGAAGGCCACCCGCCTTCGCCACGGGCCGGCGCTCGAGCGATGGACCGGCGTCCTCGGCGCCACCTCAGCGGACCGGGTCATAGCCGCCCGGGCTCCATGGGTGGCACCGCGCGATTCTCCGGGCGCCCATCCAGCTGCCACGCAGGAGCCCGTACTTGGCGATCGCTTGCTCGGCGTAGCGCGAGCAGGTCGGCTCGTATCGGCAGCTTGACGGCAGCCAGAAGAAGGTGAGCCGGTACAGTCGGATGAGCCCGATCCCGATCCGCCTCACGACCCTCGACCTCCGAGTACACCGCCCCGTTGGAGAAGACGACGCAACACCCCGACCAGCGCGTCGTGGTCGGCCTCGACGATCGCGGGCCGGGCGATGATGAGGACGTCCCAGCCAGGCTGGAACGAGGGCGCCATCACCCTGAGCGCCTCGCGAAGACGACGTCGTATCCGGTTGCGGACCACGGCGCCGCCAAGCTTGCGCCCGGTGGACAGTCCGAACCGCGTGACGTCGAGGCCGGTCCGCCGAAACCGCGCGATGAGGAGTGGGTGGGACCTGCTGGTCCCGTCGTTTGCGAGAGCCGCGAAGTCCTGCGGACGAGAGAGCATGTAGAGCCTCGGACGAAGGGCGCCGAGGCTGGTTTCGGTCAGACCGTCAGCCGCTTCCGGCCCTTCAACCGCCGAGCGGCCAGAACCCGCCGGCCAGGCGCCGTCTTCATCCGGGCCCGAAACCCGTGCTCCTTCGCGCGATGGCGCTTCTTGGGCTGGTAGGTCTGCTTCATGGGGGCTGTGCGATCTCTCCACTCGACCTCGGGGTGTCACGTTCGACCCCGTGAGGCACGCAAACGCGCTAGCGCCAGCCGGCGCAAGCGCGTTCGTCGTCGCGCGGATGATAGGGCCCTGCCGGAATTGGTGCTCAAACGACTGACAGGCCGCGAGGTGTCGACGCGCGGGGCGCCCTGAGCGACGGGTGTCGTGGCGTCGAGTTCGAGGCCCGAACGAGTGCTGGCCCAAACTGCGCTATTGTCCGCGCCGCCATGCGCATCCTGCTCGCCGAGGACGAGGTGTCGATCGCCGATCCCGTGGCGGTCGCCCTGACGGCGGAGGGCCATGCCGTTGACGTGGTGCCGGATGGCAGTGAGGTCCTGGGTTGGGTCGAGGCGTACCCGTACGATCTCGCGATCTTGGACGTGCGTCTTCCCGGGCTTGATGGGCTCACGATCTGCGCCGAGCTCCGCAACGTCGGGTTCGGAGCATCGATCCTCATGCTGACCGCGCTGTCGGAGATCCGCGACCGCGTGGCTGGACTCGACGCGGGCGCGGACGATTACCTGCCCAAGCCGTTCGACATGGCCGAGTTGCTGGCGCGAGTGCGGGCGCTGCTGCGGCGCGGCGCCGATCGGTCGCCGACCTTTCGGGTGGCAGACCTCGAGGTGGACCCGGCGACGCATCAGGTACGAGTCGGCGGCAGCGCAGTTCGGCTGACGACGCGTGAATTCGCCTTGCTCGAGGTCCTGGCGAGGCGACCGAACCACCTGTTCTCGCAGGATCGGCTCCTCGATGCCGTGTGGGATGCCGGATTCGAGCCCGGCTCGAACGTCGTCGAGGTCCACATCCGGAGCCTGCGTCGAAAGATCGACGGAGGCCGGCGCGACGGGTTGATCGAGACGGTTCGTGGAGCCGGCTACCGGCTTCGGGCCGAGCGTGAGGCCTGATCGATGTTCGATCGAGCCCGGCGCCGACTCACGCTTCTCTACATCGCCCTGTTCGGGGGTGTGCTCGTCGCCTTCAGCGCCGTGTTCTGGGTCGCCCTGTCGATCGTGATCCAGCCGGCGTTCGACGTCGAACCGGAGCTCTCAAACGAGGCCGCAACCCGCCTCGCGTACGAAGCTACGGTGAGCCGGATCGCGATCGCGATCGTCGTCGCCGACATCCTAGCGATCGCCGTCGTGGGCGTGCTCGCGTGGGTGGTCGCGGCGCGGACCCTGCGCCCCATCGCCGAGGCGCACGAGGGGCAGCGCCGATTCGTGGCCGATGCGTCACACGAGATCCGCACCCCACTGGCAGCCATCCGGACAACGGCCGACGGCGCGCTCCTGGGCGCGAACGGGGTCGACGAACTGCGCCGGGCCCTGGCGGTCATCGTTCGGCTCGACCAGCGCCTGTCGGAGATGACAGACGACCTGCTGACGCTGGCTCGCAGCGAGGCGAGCGACGTCCCTCTGAGCGCCGAGACATTCGACCTGTCCGTGCTGGTCGCCGAGGTCGTCGAATCGGTCCGCTCGGCGAACCCGCTCTCGGCCGATGCCATCACGGTCGACCTCGGATCGGACGTGATGGTCCACGCCGATCGCAGCGAGATCGCCCGGGTCATTCAGAACCTGCTGGTGAACGCGATGGTCCATGGCGCGCCTCCGGTCCGGGCTCGAGTCGAGATCGATGAGAGCACGGCCGTCGTCGAGGTCGTGGATCGCGGTCCCGGGATCCCGACGGCCGAGCACGAGCGAATCTTCGAGCCTTTCCACCGGCTCGGCGACAACCCGGCAGGTCGCTCGGGCAGTGGCCTGGGGCTCACCATCGCTCGACGCCTGACGACGCGCAACGGCGGCCGGCTCACGGTGCGCAGCAGGTCGTCATCCGGAACCCGGTTCCGTCTCGAGCTTCGCCGGTCTCGATCCAACGAGGAGGCGCAGGGTCCGCGCGATCGACGTGTGCCCTGAGGCGGCGGGGAGGCCAGCGGCTCGGCAACGGGATCCGAGCCAGCAGGACTCGTGCCGACCCTAGGCGCCGACGGCCAACCTCATCATGGCCCTGCGCAAACGAACGCCAATCCCACCCGGCCGGGCGGCCTCCATGAACGAGACGTGGGCCCGCCAGGCGAGCGCGTCGTCCAATGGCTCGAGCTCGAGGGGATGGACCGCCGAAAGGGCGGCCCCGATCAGCAGGTCGGCCAGATGCGGGTTTCGGGGCAGGAGCGGACCGTGAAGATACGTGCCGACCCGAAGCCCGCCCACGCCGCCCTCACCGGGCATGGCCACGAGGCCCTCCCCTCCATCGCAGCCGTTGTTGCCTCGCCCGCGTGTCACCAGCCCGAGCGCTCGCGCGCCCGATCCGAGCCTGGTGCGCCCGGCGTGATTCTCGAAACCGACGAGGCTCCGCCCGGGCCCCGCGGCGCCGTATCGAGCCGCCGCCGACCGGCCGGCCCGGGCCAGCGCCGGCAGATTCGCCTGGGCCACTGTCGGGCCCACGATTCGACCGGGTTGGGTGCCGTCGGTCCAGGCATCGAACAGCCCGGCACCCTGGATGTCTCCGTGTCGTGCGCTCCGGTAGCCGTGTGCGAGGCACTGGTAGCCGGCGCACACCGCCAGCACCGCGGCCCCGTCCACCACTCGCGACCGCAGCTCCGCGCCGAGCCGCTCGAGGGACCGATTCACGAGCACCTGCTCGCCGTCCTGTCCACCGCCGATGACGTACAGGTCGGCGGCCGGCAGGCTCTGTCGACCAAGGCCGATCTCGAGCACGTCAACGTCGATTTCGGCGCCAGGCGGCACGACGTGCAAGCACGTCCACGTTGCCGTCGTCGCCATACAGGCTCAGGGCGCCGGGGAAGAGATGCCCGACGACGAGGCGTCGAGCAGGCGACCGCGGCGTGCCCATCAGCGGGGCATCTGTGGGGCCACGCCGTCTCGGACGAGCGCTCCACGAGCCTCGAGCAGTGCGCTGTACGTCGCCAGGAGGTAGACCGGCTGCCCGGGTGCGGCAGCGTCGAGCGCGACCTCGATCGCGCCGGCGACGTTGCCCGGCGGGTGGCGCCCGGCCAGGCCGGGCCGCCCCGACGGGCCGAGGCCCTGATCGTCGTATGCCAGACGGAGATCCACGTCCGCGGCGCGCCGACCGGCGCCAATGACAAGCTGCCGCCCGAGAAGCCGCGCGAACGATACGTCCCAGATCCACGACACATCGCGCCCGTCCGCCGGGGCGTCGTTGATCGCCACGACCACCGGACCGGGCTGCTCCCGAGATACCGCATCGACCGCCTGGCCTGCGCTGGCCGGGTTCTTCACGAGCACGAGAACGAGCGGGTGGCCGTTGACATGGAGACGCTCGAACCGGCCGAACGCGGGGCCCACGCTCGCCAGCGCCGTCACGCATGCAACGTGGCCAAGGCCCACGGAGCGGCCGGCCGCCACGGCGGCGGCAACGCTGTACAGGCCGGCCGTGCCCGGCAACGGAACGTCAACGGAGCTCGGCGGACCGCCGGCTGCCTCGATCGCAGCGGCGGTCCCGGACGAGGTCGGACGTCTCGGATCCCGACCTACCCGCACGGCGGGTTCGGGCCGCTCGAAATGTCCGAGTGGGCAGGTGTACGCACCCAGGTGACCGATGCTGCGCCACGCATACTCGAGCGGACTCCCGCACGTCGGACAGGTGACCAGGTCGGGCCGTGAGCTGACGACGCCGCGGGTCCCCGGCGGACAGTCACAGCAGGCGCCGTCGGGAGGCTGTGCAAGCCCGTACCACGTCGTCGGCGCGCCGGCGGCTGCAGCGATCCTGGCGAGGCGAGGGTCGTCCGCACAGGCAATCAACGGAACCGAGCTGCCGGAGACCAGTTGCGTCCAGCGCTCCTCGATCGCGTCCACCTCGCCGTACCGATCGAGCTGGTCCCGGAACAGATTCGTCAGGACGATGGCTCGTACCGGCACCTGGGCGACGATCGAAGGCAGTGCCAACTCGTCGACTTCGAGGACGGCGGGCCGAGGGACGTCCGCCACAGCGGGCCTGGCGCGGAGCACGGCCGAGAGCACGCCCTGCTCGAGGTTGGCGCCGGAGCCATTGGTCAGCGGGCTGCCCATCACCGGCTCGAGGATCGCCGCGATGAGCCGGCTGGTGGTGGTCTTGCCGTTCGTGCCGCTCACCAGGATGACCGGGTCGAGGTCCCGGGACAACCGTTCCAGTATGCCGGGTGAGACCCGGACCGCCACCCGACCGGGTAGTGCGGTGCCGTGCCCGCCGGCAAGCGGGGCGGTCTGCGCCGCGATTTGCGCGAGCGCGACCGCGACCCGGTCGCGCAGCCGGATGGCGATGGGGTCGGCGGGCAGCGCCGGCGCGACGTTGCTCGGGGATCGGGACGCGGAGGTTCGGATGGCGGTCTTCCTCGGGCAAGTGCGCCCCCTCTACGGAACGTCCCCGGGCCATGATCCGACCGCCACCTGAAGGCCGGCTGAAGGCGTCCGGATACCCCGGCGGAGTATCCGACATTGGGGTCATCGCCACCTTGCGAGCGGCGCTCGGGCGGTGCTATTCTTCGCGGGCCCTCGGCGCCGGGACGCTCGTGGGAGCGACTCGGAATTGATCCGAGGGGACCAAGGAGCGCCCCGTCGAGCCAGTGCTTGGCGCCGTCGGAGCCTTCGCGCTTCCGTTTCCCCGGACCCGGCGAGACCGTGGTCGACGCTACCCATCCGCAGCCTGAGCAGACAAGGTCCAGTCGCACGAATGGACGCGAAGCACGTGTGGCGCGCCGCCCTCGGCGAGCTCCAAGTATCACTCTCGCCGGCCAACTTCGAGACGTGGCTGCGCGACACCACGCTCGTCGACGTCGACGACAACCGGTTCCGCGTCGGCGTACCAAACGGCTTTGCCAAAGACTGGCTCGAGACGCGGTACCGCTCGCTCATCTCCCAGACCCTGGCGCGCATCGTCGGCTACAGCGTGCAGGTCGAGTTCGTCGTCCTGACGACGACGAACGGCTCCCCTGGCCCGAACGGCAATTCACCGAGCCTCGCGAATGGCCCGATCCGTCTCGAACCGACGCGGGTCGGCGGTGAGGGCGGCAACTCCTACCTGAACCAGCGCTACACGTTCGGGAACTTCATCGTCGGCTCGGCCAATCGACTCGCCCATGCCGCGAGCCTGTCCGTCGCCGAACGACCCGGGCACGCCTACAACCCACTGTTCCTGTACGGCGGGGTGGGCCTCGGGAAGACCCACCTCATGCACGCCATCGGCAACCAGGTGATGGCGAAGTTCCCGCGCAAGAGGGTCGTCTACGCGACGTCCGAGAAATTCACGAACGAGTTCATCACGTCGATCCAGCAGGGCAAGGTCGACGACTTCCGGGCCCGCTATCGCCGGATCGATCTGCTGCTCATCGACGACATCCAGTTCATCGCGGACAAGGAGCGGACGCAGGAAGAGTTCTTCCACACGTTCAACGCGATCCACGAGGACGGCAAGCAGATCGTCCTGTCCTCGGACCGCCCGCCGAAGGCGATCCTCACGCTCGAGGAACGCCTGCGCTCGCGCTTCGAGTGGGGCCTCATCGCCGACCTCACTGCGCCCGATCTCGAGACCCGCATCGCGATCCTGCGGGCGAAGGCCGAGGAGGGTGGTGTGCCCATCACCTCGGACGTCATCGAATTCATCGCGCGCAAGGTCGTGAGCAACATCCGCGAGCTCGAGGGCGCCCTCAATCGGATCGTGGCCTATGCGTCGATGGGAGCAATGCCAATCTCCATCGAGCTCGCCCAGGCCGTGCTCTCGAACGTCCTGTACAACCCCAAGAAGCGCCAGGTGACGCCCGAGCGGATCGCGAAGGCGGTGTCCGACTACTACGGCGTCGAGATGGACCAGCTGCGCGGACAGAAGCGCGACAAGGCCATCGTCCTGCCGCGCCAGATCGCGATGTTCCTGATGCGCGAGGAGACCGACGCCTCGCTCCTGCGGATCGGCGCGGAGCTCGGAGGCCGGGATCATTCCACGGTCCTTCATGCCTGCGACAAGATCACTCGCGAGTCTGCCGCCAGCGACGAGATGCGACGCGACATCGCCGCGGTCCGCGAGCTCATCTACGCCGATTGAAGCGCGCCGAGCCATGGCGCGCCGGGGGCGGCAACCGGTGAATCCGACTCCCGGCTGTGGATAAACGCCCGGATTCGGTGGAAATCCCCCGTCCATTGTGGACATCCCCCCTGATTCTGGTCGAGGCCGCGGTGGTCAACGAGCCGTCGGCCGAGATCGATCGTGGAACATCACTCGGGCCCGGTCGTTCTGTCCACCATGCAACCCGCCTGCCATCCACCCCCGGCAGCCTGCCATCCACTCACGGCGCGTCGCCGTCCACCGGGCTGCCGAACACGGCCACACGGCCGCCTCCACACCATCCACACCCTGATGATGGTGATGATGAGATGAGAAGATAGGGAGACAATCCCATGACCATCCACGGCGCGTCGGGGCCCGCCCGAATTCCGTCAGCCGACCGCCATGAACAGAGATGGAGCAGGTGACCACGTGAAGCTGTCGGTCATGCAGGAGAACCTCGCACGCGGCCTGTCGGTCGTGAGCCGTGCCGTCTCGACACGAAGCACGCTGCCAGTGCTGGCCAACGTCCTGCTTCGAACCGAGGACGCCGGTCTCAAGCTAACGGCCACGAACCTCGAGATCGGGATCACCTACTGGGTCGCGGGCAAGATCGAGACGGACGGCGCGGTGACCGTCCCGGCTCGGCTCCTGAGCGATCTCGTCGCGAGCCTGCCATCCGCCGAGCGCGTCGATCTCGAGCTCCAGGCCAACGACCTCCTGCACCTCCGGTGCGGCCGCGTCGCAACGCACGTCAAGGGCATCGACGCGGACGAGTTCCCGGCATTGCAGACCGCGGGCGAGCGGCCCACCACGCGCATCGCCCAGAAGGTGCTCCGGCAGGCGCTCGAGGAGACGATCTTCGCCGCGGCGTCGGACGAGGCGCGGCCCATCCTGACCGGGGTTCTGTGCCGCTTCGAGGGCGACCGTCTCACGCTGGCCGCGGCCGACAACTACCGGATCGCGGTCAAGACCGTGACCACCCTCGATCCCGTCGAGGAGACCTCGGTCGTGGTCCCCGCCCGCGCCCTGGCGGAGCTGGCACGGGTCATCGCCGACGTCGACGATCCGGTCGAGGTCGTCCTGGCCCAGGGCCGAAACCAGATCCTGTTCCATATCGAGGGCGTCGACCTGATCAGCCGCCTCATCGACGGTCAGTTCCCGAACTACCAGCAGGTCATGCCCAAGGAACACACCACACGCGCCGTGCTCGAGCGGGACGAGCTCCTCCGGGCGGTCCGACCGGCGGCGCTCATCGCGTCGTCCTCGGCCAACATCGTCAAGCTCGCCGTCCAGTCCGACGGCTCGGCCGGGGTGACGGTGACCGCCAACGCCGAGGTCGGAGACTACGAAGGCGAGGTCGAGGCGGCCGTCGAGGGTGACGGCACGACGATCGCATTCAACGCCCGCTACCTGGCCGACGTGCTCACGAACGTCGATGCGGAGCAGTTCGCCCTCGAGCTCAACGGGCCGCTGTCGCCCGGCGTCTTCAAGCCCGTCGGCGACGACGACTACGTCCACGTCGTCATGCCCGTCCGGACGACATCCTGACCTCGGCCTGAACCCGCGCACGAGGAGGATCCGGATCGCAGCCGACGATCGTCCCGTGGCGCACGCGTGCTGACGTCACTCTCCATCCGGGATCTCCGCGGGTATGCCGCGCTCGATGCGGCCTTCGGATCCGGGCCGCAGATCGTGTGGGGCCCCAACGCCGCCGGCAAGACGAGCTTCCTCGAGGCCATCGTCATGTGCGCCTGGGGCCGCTCGCATCGGACCAGTTCGGACGCCGAGCTGATCCGATGGGGTTCGGATGTCGCCCGCGTCGAGGCCGGGCTGGCGCCGGTGCCGGCCCCGCCTGAGGCCGGCTCGTCGGTGCCCACTGGCGACGCGATCGAGGTCGCGCTCGTCCGGAGTGGTGTCGTGGGGACCGGAGCGCGCAAGCGCATCCGTGTGAACGGCGTTGGCCGACGTGCGGCTGCACTTGCCGGGCTGCTGCGTGTGGTCGTGTTCGCGCCCGAGGAGATGCTTCTGATCGTGGGCTCGCCGTCGCTTCGGCGAGAGGCCCTCGACCGGATCTGCGCCCAGCGCTCGCCCGCGTACGCCGCGGACCTGGCGAGCTACGGCCGGGCACTCGCCCAGCGCAACGCCCTGTTGCGCGCGATCCGTGAGGAACAGGCGGATCCGAGCGAGCTCCGGTTGTGGGATCGCCCATTCCTGGAGGCCGGAGCCGCCGTACTCGCCGCGCGACATCGGCTGCTCGCCGCAATCGCCGTACCGTTGGCACGTGCGCACGCTGAGATCGCACCGGACGAGGCCTCCTTCGCCGCCCTCGGCGTGCGGTACGTGACGAACGCACCGCCGATGCATGGCGAAACGCCCGCGCAGAGCCTGGCGCGGCGTCTGGCCGACACGGCCGAGAAGGAGGCCTGGAACGGGTCCACGCTCGTGGGCCCCCATCGCGACGACCTCGCGTTCGAGCTCGGCGGGCGCGACCTGTCGGGCTTCGCCTCGCGCGGCCAGCAACGGACGGCGATCCTGGCCTGGAAGCTGGCGGAGCTCGACCTGCTGACCGAGCTCGATGGTCGTCCACCGGTGCTCCTGCTCGATGACGTGTTCAGCGAGCTCGATCCCGATCGTCGGGCCCACCTCGTCCGGCGCATCGCCAACCTGCCCCAGACATTCGTGACCACGACCACGCTCGAGGATCTCGACCCGGGGCTGCGCGCCGCCGCGACGACCTGGCAGGTCGTGCCGGAAGCATCGAGCGCCAACGCACCAGGCGCTGAGGCCGGGGCGAGCCTGGTCGGCCCGAACCGCGTCCAGGCCGGACGTCTCCCATGACCGAGCGTCGTCGCCGACCCATGGAGCGTGTCGGCGACCTGTTGCCCGACGCGGCCCGGCACCTGGGGCTCGAGGCTGAGCTGCGCCGCGCTCGCGCGTCGCTGACCTTCACCGCGCTGATCGGCGAGCGGGTGCCGGCAGCCACCGGGGCCTGCCGTGTCACGGCGGTCGAGGACGAGCGACTCCTCGTGGAGGCGGACGCACCGATCGTGGCCCAGGAACTGCGCTTGCGCGCCGGCGAGCTGTTGGAGGCCTTCGCGCGGGCGCCCGGCGGCTTCCATGCACGAGAGCTGCACGTGACGGTTCGCCGGCACTGACACGGTCCGGTCGCATCATGCGAGTCCATCGTCCCGTGTCCTCCGCGTGCTTGCGGCACGACGCCGACGGGCAGAAGGGCGCGGGTATAATCCCGGCACCTGCCAGCCGTCTCCGGGGCGCGCCGGCGATCGAAGCGATCGGCGTCCCGCCCGTTCCGGCCTCGCGCCACCAGCCGCCCTCCGCCTGTCGTGGCGGGGCACCGACCACGAGAAGTCCGCATGGCCGTACGGCTCCAGATGAAGCTCGGCGTCGTTCCGGCGCCCGATCGCCTGCCTGACTCCCCCGACACCGTCGTCGTGGTCGAGCCGACGATCGGTGCCGTGGCCCGATCCAAGGGCAGCCTGTTCCTGCTCGTCACGTCGCGCCTGCCAGGTGGTCGGGCCCGTGAGGCGACCCGTCTCGCCGCAGAAACGATTCGCGACGTCTATTACTACGACGAGTCGGCGGGGATCAGGGTCTGCCTGGAGAAGGCCGTTAGCCTGGCCAACAAGAAGCTCGGGCACCAGCGCGATCGCTTCGGCCTTCGTCACGAACCGGTCAATGGGCCAATCGGCGTCGCCGTCGCCGTCGTCCGCGGCAGCGAGATGTACGTGGCCACCGTCGGGCCTGCCGAGGCGTATCTGATCCGCGGTGCGCGGCTGTCGACCTTGCCCGATCCCCATCGCGAGCGCGGGCTGCCGACCACCGACCTCGAACCCGACGTCTGGCGCGGCGAGATCGCGGTTGGCGACTCCCTCGTCCTCGTGTCGCCCAACGTCGTCGCCCGGCTCGGTGCCGAGGAGCTGAAGGACGCGATGGTGACGCTCCACCCGCAATCCGCCATGGAGCACCTTCACCACGCCTTCGTCACGGCCGGTGGGACGGGCTCCGACGGGGCGATCGCGTTCGAGGCGTCCGAGGTCGCCGCCACGCACCGCCAGCGGTCGCTTGTCCCGGTCCGCGCCGAGGAGCCGCTTGCCGGGGCACCGGATCGTTCGCCGATCCCGCTCGCAGACTCACTCACCGGTGGCGTCGCCGCCGTCCAGGCCTCTGCGACACGGGCGCGCGTGGCCGCCGGAGGCGTGGCAGGCCGGACCCTGGGCCGCTTCCAGGATCTGCTCCCGCGTCGCAACGCGACCGGCGGGCGGGTGACTCCGTACTCGGCCCGCCGGGAGACCCAACGCCGCGCCGCCGTCGCGCTGCTCGCGTTCGTGGTCGTGGTCGGCGGATTGGGTCTCGGCCTCTCGATGCTGAGCGGCTCCGCAACCCCGCGTTCGGCGATCAGCTCGCTCACGGTCGGCCAGCGCGCCCTGCAGGCCGCGCGCGACGACGTCGACAAGGTCTTCGGGCCCGGCGTCAACCTCACGATCGACGACCCGTCCAAGGCGACCGGGCTGCTGGCCGATGCGATGGACCAGATCCAGACCGCGGAGTCGAACGGCATCCCGACCGGGACGACGGCCTCGCTCCGGACCCAGATCGTGACTGGACTGAACACCCTGTCGCGTATGGTCGACGTCAACAGCAGCACCGTGTTCGCATTCCCGGCCGACGCCAAGGCAGACCTCGTCGGTCTGGTCATTGGCTCCGACGGTGCACCGTATGTGCTCGACAAGACCAGCCAGACCGTCTACCGGATCGACCTCAAGGCCAAGGATGCGAAGCCCATCCTGCGTGCCGGGCAGTCGGCCAAGGGCACCAAAGCCACGTCCCCGAAGCAGCTCGTGACGGGCTGCAAGAACGTGCTCACGCTTGACGCCAAGAACGTGCTGTGGCGCTGGCGGCCGGCCAATACGAGCGGCCGCGGGACCCTCACCCGGATTCCGATCCGGGACGCGTCCGGCTGGGGCAGCGACGTCACGCTCGTCAACACGTTCGCCAAGAACTGCAACGCCGACATCTACAACCTGTACGTGGTCGATCCGTCCGAGCAACAGATCCTGTCCTACGCAGCGGCGGCCGACGGCAGCGGCTACCCGGCGGCGCCCAACCGCTGGCTGTCCGCACCGCGTGACGTCTCGACGTTCACGTCGATGTACATCGACGGCGATCTGCTTCGTGACGGATGCGGGTACCGTGCGGCGCTACTCGAGCGGGCACAGTGAGGGCTGGGACGCCCAGTTGCCGTCCGACGTCACGCCCGATGCGTCACTGCGTTCGGCCCCGGTGTTCACGTTCGTGACCTCGGCCGCCGATCGACGCACAGGCCTGCTCTACGCGGCGGATCCGTCCAACGCCCGGGTCGTCGCGTTCGACAAGGCCTCGGGCAAGTTCCACGAGCAGTACCGCTTGGCCGCACCAGGCAGCACCTCGGCCTGGGGCGACCTGCGGGCCTTCATCATCCAGCCCGGCCAGGGTGACGGGCCGGCCACGATGCTCTGGATCGACGGCAGCCGCATCATGTCCTCGGTCCTCGAGCAGGTACCGGAGCCATCAGCCTCGCCGTCGCCGTCCGCGTCACCGTCGGCCAGCCCCAAGGCAACGCCCAAACCGTCGACGAAGAAGACGCCAAAGCCATGATCCCGCTCCGGGACGCGAACCCGACGCGGCGTTTGCCCCTGGTCACGATCAGCCTCGTCGTCGCCTGCTTCGCCGTGTTCGTGTACGAGCTCGGGGTCCAGGCCGAATCCGGCGACAGCGGCCTGTTCAAACTCTTTCTGGCGCATGGCGTCGTGCCTGCCCGCCTCGACACCGCGCTCACGACCGGGCGCGGGCTCGAGGCCGCGATCACAGCCATCGTGACGAGCATGTTCCTGCACGCGAGCTGGCTGCACGTGATCGGCAACATGCTCTACCTCTGGATCTTCGGCAACAACGTTGAGGACCGGTTCGGGCGCCTGGCGTTCGTGGCGTTCTACCTGCTCGGCGGGTTCGTCGCCGCCCTCGCCCAGGTTGCCATCGATCCAACCTCGGAGGTGCCCCTGGTCGGTGCGTCGGGCGCCATCGCCGCGACGCTCGGGGCGTACCTCGTCCTGTTCCCGAGCGCCCGCGTCATGTCCCTCGTGTTCCTGGGCTTCTTCTATCAGCTCATCGAGGTCCCGGCCCTGATCGTGCTGGGGTTCTGGTTCGTGCTCCAGCTCATCGACGGCATCACGTCGCTGGGCGCCGCCAGCGCCAACGATGCGGGGGTCGCGTTCTTCGCCCACATCGGCGGTTTCGCCCTCGGAGCGGCGGTCGGCTGGCTGGTCCGGATAATGCGGCCCGTGCGCCGTCTGCGGTGGGATAATCCATAGATGGACGACGGGGTCGTCGAGATGGTCGTCGAGAGCGTGCGCGTGCACATGCCCTCGAGCCGGCACGTGGTCATCCTCAAGGAGACCGAGCGCGAGCGGTACCTCCCGATCTGGATCGGCCCCTGGGAGGCGAGCGCGATCGCGATGCGCCTTCAGGGCCTGACGCCGGAGCGGCCGCTCACGCACGACCTGTTCGCCGCCGCGCTCGAGGAGCTTGGCGTGCACGTCGATCGCGTGGTCATCGCCGCGCTGGCCGAGGAGACGTTCCACGCGCGCCTCTTCCTGGAGCTCGCCGGCCGAACGGTCGAGCTCGACTCTCGGCCGTCGGATGCGCTCGCGCTTGCGGTCCGAACCGGGATCAAGATCTTCGCCGCGGAGGAGGTCCTCGAGCAGGCCGGCTTGGGCCCCGATGCGACGGAGGACGACGAAGGCGAGGAGGGCGGGCTGCGGCTCGAGCACACCGGCGAGCATGTCGCCGACCCGCGCCTCGCAGTCTTCCGGGACTTCGTCAACTCGCTCGACATGGATCTCGGATCGGAGGGCGGCGAAGGCGGCTCCTCGCGCCGCTGACGAAATCCTCGGGCCGATGCGGCTAGTCGGAGGCGGAGAGGATCGGCTCGCCGCGACGCAGGGCGTGGTCGCGATTGGCCCACAGGCGCAGGCGCAGCAACCAGAAGTCCTTGACCGCACGCAGGATGACCGACGGCTTGGCTCCGGTCGGCGAGCCGGCGGTGCGCGGGTAATGCGGGATCCCGACCTCGGCGACCGAGCGACCTGCCGCCTGGAGCTTGATGAGCAGCTCGGCCGAGAAGAAGGCCCCACCCGATTCGACGCGGATGCCATCCAGGGCCTCTCGCCTGAACAGCTTGCATGCGCAGTCGACGTCGCGCATCCGGAGGCCGAACCAGATGCGATTGGCCAGCCGATAAGCCCGCGCATACAGCGTCCGGACCAGCGGATCGGCGCGCTGCTCACGGAACCCGGCCACGACGTCGGGTGCGTCGGGTTGCACGGCCCGCTCGAGGAGGCGTGCCACGTCTGCGACCCGGAACTGGCGGTCACCGTCGGTGAAGCACACGAGCTCGTAGCGCGCGGCGCGGAAGCCGGACCGGAGCGCCGCCCCGTAGCCCTGGTTGGCCTCGTGATGGACCGCCCGGACAAGCCCCGGGTGTGCCTGGGCCAGGCGATCGGCGATGGCGCCCGTCGCGTCGCGCGAGCCGTCGTCCACGGCGATGATCTCGAACGTGCCCGCCAGACCGGGCAGCGTCGCCAGCGCCTCCTCCACGAGCCCCTCGAGGTTGGCCTCCTCGTTGTGGGCCGGAAAGAAGTAGGACAGGCGCGCCGGACGGCGGGCCGGATCGATGGCCCGCGCGGGTGTCGGGCCCGTCTCGGTCGGGGGCCTGGTGCCGGGCGCCGGCTCGGTGCCGGGCGCCGGCTCGGTAGCGGGCGCGGACTGGGCGTCGATCACGATCGGGGTCTCCGTGGCTCGCGTGGGGTCGGCCCGTGCCTGGTCGCGGGGACGTCGCGATTTGCCGGGGTCTCGACGTGCGCTCCGTACGATAGCCCGCCCCACCTATCGGATGGATGACGGATGCCGCCGTCTCACCAGCCCAGCGTCGTGCCCCAGACCACGCCCCACCAGGTGACCGCGATCGAGATCGCGATGAGCCCGATCGCCCACCAGCGCGGCCGCCCGAGGCGCTCGACGCCCAGCGCGAAGACCACCAGCAGGAACGGGGCGAAGTCGATGCTGAACCGATAGCCGAACTGGACCCAGCCCTGGCTGAAGTGCATGAGGTTGGCGAGCGCGATGGCGAGCGTCGCGAGCAGGGCACCGGTCACGAGCCGGCTCTTGCCCCAGGCACGCAGAGTCGGCGTGATGAGCAGCCATGCGGGACTGGTCCACAGCAGGCCCATGCCGTCGGCGCGCGGCTCGAGCCAGGCGCACGCGGCGTCGAACACACCGCGCGCCGTCGCCGAGTCCACGCAGGGCGGTGCCACGAGGGGCGGGTTGACGAGCATGATCATCGCGTTCTGGAGCAGGTACCGCGGATCTTCGATGCCCCAGTCCAGGTGGTATTGCAGGTACGAGTACTGGGGCAGGGTCGGGTAGAAGCGGATCTCGGTGAACCAGATCGCCTCGTAGGCCGGGTTGAACAGGTGGCCGGTGGTGACGTCCGTGTACACGACCATGATCACGAGCGGGATCGCCATCCCGAGTGCCGCCGACAACCCGCGTCGGAGCCACGTGCCGCCGCCGCCAACGAGCACCAGGAACGGCAACCCGAGCGCAGACGTGAGCCGGGCCGTGGCCGCGAGGCCGAGCAGCAGGCCCGCCGCAAACTGTCGCGCGTCGAGCCCATGGCGCACGAGGTCGCCGATCAGGGCCGGACCGGACAGGAACGCGTCCCGGCCCTCGACGTCGGGCTCCCAATCGTCGACGGTCGACCAGCGCACGGCGCGCGGGTCCGCGTCGAGTGCGAGCGCGATCGCGCCGAACGTCAGGCCGGCCGCGACGACGTGGGCGAAGTACCACGTCGTGCCCTCCATGGCGGCGTACCAGAACACCGTCCCGAGCCCGAAGAAGACGACGCTCGTGAGCCGCACCCAGGGCCGCAGCGGCAGCCGGCCGAGAACCCAGAACGCGAGGCCGACGTCCAGGGCGCCGATGACGGTCGCGATCGCCTGCTGGTCGGTGACGAGCCCGAACACGGCCACGAACGGCAGGAGCACGACGGCGGGCAGCGGAGGGAACGGAATGATCGCCCTGCCCGTCGTGTTGCCGGAGGCGTCACGGATCTCCAGAACGTCCTGGAAATAGTCGTTGGTCCTGGCCATGCCGTCCGCCTCGGTGACCGGATAGCGGATGCCCGATTGGCCCTCGAGCCAGGCCGAGGCCTGCCACACGAAATGGTTGTAGAAGTTGTATCGATGCGGATTGCTCAGACCGTAGATCACGAGCATGACGACGACGATCGCGGCACCCACAGCGAGGGTGACGCGGCCGTGCAGCCAGGTGCGATCGGGCTCGGCCAGAACCATGGTCGCCGGTTGGCCCTGCGCTATACTCCGCTCCACCTCAGCGCTCGTGCAGGAGGCCGGTCCGCTTGAACCGATCCGTGACGGGCGTGCCCGACCGAGGCACGAGCGGGTCGGCGCGGACGACCGGGACGCGACCGGGGGTCAGCACACTCGCGATCCTGCTCGCGTCCGGGCTCGCCCTCCGCCTCATCATCGCATACCTCCTGCCCGGGTCCGGGTTCACGATCGACGTCAACTCGTTCACGGCGTGGGCAAACGACCTGGCGAAGAACGGGGCCTACGGCTTCTACGACCGGCCGTTCTTCCACGACTACACGCCCGGCTATCTGTACGTCCTGTGGCTGGTCGGGCTGGTCGGGCAGGTGCTGGGCGGCATCGGCGACCTGATCAAGGTCCCCGCGATCCTGTCCGACGTCGCGCTCGCGTGGCTGGCGCATCGCCTGGTCCGCGACCTGGCCGGGAGCGAGCGTCGGGCCCTGCTCGCGGCCGCGATCGTACTCGTCAATCCCATCACCTGGCTCGACAGCACGATCTGGGGGCAGGTGGACTCGTTCGGCGTCATCTTCCTGCTGCTCGGGTTGCGTGAGCTGTGGTTCGACCGACCTGAACGCGCCGCGGTGCTCGCGACGATGGCGGCGGTGGTCAAGCCCCAGCTCGGGATCCTCGTGCCGATCGTCGCGGTCGTCGTGATCCGACGGGCGCTGCTCCCGGTCCGAGACGATGCGGAAGGCAGCCTCGCCCGGGCCGAGCTCGGTCTCGACGAGATGGACACCCACGACGACCCGATCGCGCAGGCGTCCGGTGGCGCCACGGAGGTGGAGCGCGATCGACGGCCGAGTCTGCTCGTCCGCCTGAGGGGCTGGGAAGCCAGGACCGACCGGCCCGTGCGCATCGTCACGACCGGCCTGGCCGGTCTGCTCACGGCCGCGATCCTATCGGCGCCGTTCGGTCTGAGCGTCATCGACCTCCTGGCCCAGGTCGCGAAGACGGCCGGCGGCTACGCATACCTCACCGTGAACGCCTACAACCCATGGGCGCTGTTCACGAACGCAGCCGGCAACGGCCTCGCGGCAACCGGCTCGTGGCTGTGCGACTCCATCGCGTTCGATCCGACCACTGGCGTCGGCTGCACCGCCGGCCAGGAGACGCTCATCGGCCCCGTGTGGGCCGTCTTCGTGGGCACGGGGCTGCTGCTGGCCGTCATCGCGGTCACGTGCGTGCTGGTCGCGCGACACCCGGACCGGCGCACCATCCTGGTCGGCCTGACGGTGCTCGCGATCGCATTCTTCGTGGTGCCGACCCGCGTCCACGAACGTTACCTGTATCCGTTCTTCGCGCTCGGCGCGGTGCTCGCGGCCGTCTCGCTGCGCTGGCGGGTCGCGTACCTGATCCTGACCCTGGCCAACGGCGCGAACATCTACGTCGTCCTCACGATCCTGTATCCCGACCAGGTCAGCAACATCTCGGACTGGCTCGGCCTGGGCGGCGCGATCCGCTCCCCGCAAGGCGTCGCCATCGTGGCGCTCGCCCACCTGCTGGTGTTCCTGTGGGCGCTCGCGCAGCTCCGCCCTGCCGCACGCCGCCGGCTGGCGGCCGAGGCCGCCGAGGCGTCGGTCGACGAGGACAGATGGATCGAGGACCAACTCGAGCCAGCCGTCGATGATCCGACCGGCGTCGAAGGCGCGCCGCGAGGGGCCGGGCCGGCACCATGGGCAGCCGTCGCGGGCGGGCAGCTGGCGTCCGTCCGTCCGTCCGATGGGTTGGACGCCGCCGTCAGCTGGGCACCGATGGTCCACGAGCCTGCGACCGGAACGGGCGTGCTCGGTTGGGCTCGCGCCCGGCTCCTTGCCCGGCCCTTCCGACCAGACCGCTCGCGCATGCTCGACGCTGAGCCGCACGGCCGCTTCGACCGGCTCGACATCTGGGTCGTGGCGGTCCTGGTCGTGAGTGCGCTCGTGCTTCGGACGTGGCGATTGTCCGACCCGCCACAGATGCACTTCGACGAGGTGTATCACGCCCGGACGGCCACGGAGTTCCTGCAGAAGTGGCGCTACGGGATGGACCATGACATCTACGAGTGGACCCACCCACACCTGGCCAAGTACGCCATGGCCGGCGGCATCGTGCTGTTCGGAGACGATCAGGTCACCGCCCAAAGCCAGCTCGACACGAGCGTCCGAGACGCGGTCGTCGAGCGCCGCTGGGCGGATCCCTCGCTGCCCAACGCCCGAGCCGGCGACCGGCTCTACGTCGCGACCGGTAGCGAGGTTCGCGCGTACGACCTCGCGACGCGGGCACAGGTCGCGACGATCGTCGCACCCGACGCGGTCGCGCTGGCCGTGGACGCCAGCAATCACACCCTGTACGTGGGCACGTCGGCGGGTGCGATCCTGTCGGTCGACACGTCGGTCGAGCTCGACGCCCTGCGAGATCCTGCGGGTGTCGGGGCCGGCACGCCCGTCGTCGAGGCACAGGCGTTCGCGAACGCCGGGGCCGCGGTTCGACATCTCGTGGTGGGCGCCGACGGCTCGTACGTGGCCGCCGCGACCGATCGCCTCGTGACCTTCGATGCGGCGAGCGGCGAGCGGCTCGGCCAGCTCGATGTGCCTGGACTTGCCGCGATCGCGGACGCGGGCACGGCCGATGTCCTCGTCGCCACACCGGCCCAGGTCGCCGACCCGGCGGCCGCCGCAGCGGCCCTCGTGCCTATCGTGGGCGGCGACGCGGCCACGTATCGGCGGTTGCTGACCAGTCAGGCGAGCGAGGTCACGCTCGCGGGCGGCGTCACGACCGATCAGCAGACGAAGATCGAGGCGGCTGCCGAGGGCGCGCTCGCCGGGGTCAGCGTCGAGCCCCGACCGCGCCTCGCGGCGACCGGCACCGACGGCGTGACATTCGTGGCCCCGGCAGGCGCCACGAAGACGGGCTGCATCAACCTGAACTCGGCCGCCGCCGGCCTGTCGTATGTGACCGGCGTCGACGATCCCAAGCTGTACGTCGCCGACGGGGCCGCGATCGCCATCGTCGATCTGGGCGCGGATGCGACGAAGGCGCCGACGCTCTCGACGACGATGCCGATGCCCGGTGTGGTGCGTGACACGGCCTGGGATGCGGCGACGCTCATGGTTCACGCGCTGGGCCGGACGTCGGACGGCACGGCAGACACGATCTACGTCATCGAGCCTCACGCGAACGACGTCTACGCGGATGCCCGGCTGCCGTTCAGCGAGGCGGCCTGGGCGCTCGACGTCGCGCCCGACTATCCGACCTCCGACCGCCAGCAGATCCTGGCCCTGTCCGCGGACGGGGCGGTCGCGGCGGTCGACGCCGGCAACAATGCGTTCTCGTGGCGACTGCCCGGGGTCCTCCTCCGGCGCGCTGACCGATCGGGCTCGTCTTCCTGTTGTGCCGGCTGCTCTTCCGACGACGCTCGTCGGGGTCATCGCCGGGTTGCTGGTCCTGGCCGACGGCATGTTCTTCGTCCAGTCGCGGATCGGCATGAACGACGTCTACGTGGGCCTCTTCATCGTCGCCGCGTACACGCTGTTCGCCGCGCTCTGGACCGGCGCCTGGCGCAGGCGCGGGCGTTCTGGGTGGCGATGCCGATCATCGGGCGTGCTGCTCGGACTGGCGCTCGCGTCCAAGTGGGTCGGGCCTACGCGCATCGGCGGGCTGGCGATCCTCATCCTTGCCCGCTCGGCCCTCGGTCGCGTGGTCGTCATCGCTGGGCCTGATCGTGGCCACCGCCGTGCTCGGCTACATGGGCCTCGGCGTCCCGCCCGACGGGCGACCATCGGCCGGAACCTCACGTTCATGCTCATCATGATCGCGCTGACCCTCGGGGCGGTCGTCGTCTGGTCCTCCATCCGATCGCGTGGTCGGTCGACGAGGTCCGGTTCGCGGTCGGCGGCGCCGGTCGCGGCTCGGCATGCTGGTCTTCCTGGTCGCCGCGGCGAGGGGCGGCCCGGACGCCTCGGTCGCACCTGGCCGGCCGGAGCCTGCCGCTCATGGCGGCCGCGTTTGGCCTCATCGTGCTCGGCGGGCTGGTGTGGCTCGGCTTCTGGCTCGCCGCGCGGCTCGGCTTCGGGCCGTTCGCCCAGCCATCCCGCTCCGACGATCCGGCGGCGCTGTTGCCGCCGGCCAGTCCCGCACCGGACGGCTGGCTGCGCCCGGGTCTGGCTGTTCGGGATCCCGATCGCGTGGGCGGTCGATCTGTCTGGTCCTCCTGCCGCTCGCGATCTACGTGCTTCGTACCTGCCATGGGCCGCGATCGGCGGCCGCCAGATCGTGCCCGGCTGGCCGCCCAGCCACTCCGGCCAGACGCTGTCCGACCTGACCGGCCAGATGTACGACTACCACAACAGCCTGCGCGCGACCCACCCCGCCTCCTCGCCGTGGTGGGCGTGGCCGTTCGACCTCAAGCCGGTGTGGTTCTACCAGGGCGTCTTCGCCGGCGGCACGGCCGCCTCGATCTACGACGCCGGCAACCTCGTCATCTGGTGGCTGGCGGTCCCCGCGCTCGGCTTCGCGGCCCTCCAGGCGTTCCGGCGCCGGAGCCTGGCCCTCGCGCTCATCACCGTCGCGTTCGCCTGCCAGTGGATCGCCTGGGCGCGCATCGATCGCGCCACGTTCCAGTACCACTACTACGCCGCGCTCCCGTTCGTGGTCATGGCCCTGGCCTACTTCATCGCCGAGATTTGGCACGGGGCGTCGGGCCGGACATGGCTCCTGGTTCGCGTGTCGGCCGCCCTGGTCATCGTCGGGCCGATGCTCATGTGGTTGTTCAAGGCGCCGCTGTGCGGATTCGTGCGGGTCGAGGCCGTGGCGCCCGGGTCGCTGGCCTGTGTCGGCAACCCGGGCCAGCTCGTCGTGACGCAGCAGGCGGCGGCGCTCGGCATGGTCGTCGTCGTGGCGCTCCTCGCCAGCCTGTGGCAGCTGGTCCGGTTCGATCGTCCGGGACCGGCTGGGAGGCCGGAGACGGGCCGCCGCCTGAGCGCGCTCGGGCTGATCGCCGCGGTCTCGGTCGTGGCGATCGCGCTCGTCGACCGATTGCCGGCCTCGTCCCAGACCGACGTGGTGTTCTCGGCGCCGGGCTTCAGCTCGGAGCTGCTCGCGCTCGCGGCCCTGATCCCGCTCGGCGCAGTGGCGTGGGTGGTCGCGACGGCCGGCGACGCACGGCGCTTCGTCGTCGGTCTGCTGGCCGGGATCGTGGCCTGGTTCGTGGTGCTCTATCCGAACATCGGGGCGGTCCCCCTGCCGTCGGCCCTCGTGAACGCCTACCAGGGCATCCTGCCGACCTATCTGTATCCGTTCCAATTCCCGGTCAACACCGATCCCGTCGGAAATGTGCCGAAGTTCCTCGCCGCGCAGCCGGCGATCCTGTTGGGGTTCCTGATCGTGACCGTCGTGATCCTCGCCTACAGCGCCTGGGTATGGCGCCTGGCGCTGGCCGAGCGATCGGCGGATGCGGGCGAGCGGCCGCCGTCGGCGGCACCCGACGGGGCGTCAGGGACGCTGAGCGGCTGAGCCGGCGATCGGGATGGCCCGCACGGGCTGCGGGACGGCGGCATGGAAGTGCGGCGGGAGCTGGCCGGCCGCCTCGAGACGCCGAATGACGAAGCCGTAGTAGTCGTCGACCTTGGCCGTGACCCGCTCCCAGCTGAACTCCTCCGCCCGGGCGCGACCGGCGGCGCTCATGCTCGCGCGCAGCACGGGGTCGACGAGCACCCGCTCCAGCGCCGCCGCCAGCGATTTGGCGTCGTGCGGAGGAACGAGGACACCCTCGACTCCGCGCCGGACGACGCCCTTGTAGCCGTGGATGTCGCGAGCACACGATCGGAGCGCCGGCGGCCATCGCCTCGAGCAGCACGATGCCGAACGACTCGCCGCCCGTGGCCGGCGACACGTACACGTCCGCCGTTCGATACAGCTGCGCCTTCTCGTCGTCGCTGACACGCCCCAGGAACTCGACGCCGCCGAGCCGGCGTGTCGCGACGTAGCGGCGGGCCTCGCGTTCTTGGGGCCCGGTGCCGACGACGAGCAGCCGGCACTCCCAGCCGGCCTTGCGCAGGAGCCGATACGCCTTGAGCAGGTCGAGCAGCCCCTTGCGCGGCTCGTGGCGACCGACGAACAGCAGGTTCTGCCTGCCGTCCTGCCAGCGCGCGATCGGGACGGCGCGGGCGAAGCGCTGCACGTCGACGCCGTTCGGGATGATCTTGTACTCGCCTGGGAAGAACTCGCCGATGAAGTGCCGAGCCGCCGCGGACACCGCGATCCGGCCGTGCAGACGGGCGGCATAGCGCTTGAGCATCCGGCTGCCGAACTCGTACGAGGGCGAGAAGCCCGCGAAGGCATGGAACGTGGCGACGTTGATGCTGCGACTCTCCTGGAGCACGACCAGCGACAGGAACGGCACGAACGGCTCGTGGAAGTGGAGCAGGTCGAACTGCTCGTGCTCGAGCATCGCCCGGACCTGCGACGGGAAGCGTGGCGAGAACGTCAGGGTGCCGATCGAGCCGTTGGTCGGGACGGACACGCCCATCCCGACGCGGATGACGTCGCCCTCAGAGCTGCGCTGGGGCCCGTGGCTGCTGCTGATGATGCGGACGTCGTGGCCGCGCAGGCGCAGGTTCTCGTACAGATACCGGACGTGCTGGGTGACGCCACCTGGAAGCGGGTAGATGTAGGGCGAGACCAGGCCGATCTTCATCGCGTCGCCTCGCCACGGGCGGTCCGGCCTGGGCGCAGTCCTGGTCTCGACCAACTCACGCTCCCCGGCGGCGTGAGGCGGCTCGTATCGCGGCGGACGGCGATGGCCGCCGGGAAAGCCCAGATCGCGTCCCGTGGCGTCGCGCCGGATGCGCCCGCGCAGCTCGGCCCGGGCGTCGCGGCCGTACTTCCGGAGCTGTCGCCCAAAGGTCGAGACCATCGAGCCGTGGCCGTGGAACGTGCCGTTGTGCCGGCTCTCCTTCGTCTCGATCGCCCGGCGCACATCGGCAGCCGAGCGTCCCGGAAAGCTCGTCCAGCCCTGGCCGACCTGATTGGCTGCGTGCGCGTCGCTGTTGCCGACGACCGCCAGGTCGTGCGCGGCCGCAAAGCGCTTGACGCGCTCGTGCCACGGCCGGCCCAGCGTCGTGGGGTTGAAGGCCTCGATGGCGTCCGGGTGGACTCGCTCGTCCCGATCCGCCAGCAACTGGCGGAGCAGCCAGCCCTGCGCGCAGAGTGGGTATGGCACGAGCGGGTGCGCGGGGATCGCGAGCCCGCCCTGCTCGTGCACGGCCGCGATCGTCCAGCGCAGCGAGCGCAGGGGCGGGATGCGCTCCTCCAGGAACAGGGCCAGCAGGTGACCGCCGCGGGTCGAGACCTCCTCGCCGACCACGACCTCGAACGGATCGCCGCGCTCGGCCGACATGATGCGCGCCGCGAGGGCCGCGTCGATGCGTTCGTGATCGGCGATGGCGATGACGTCGAGCTCGAGCGCACGCGCGGCGTCGAGGATGTCCGCGACCGGCGAGATCCCGTCCGACGCGAGCGTGTGGATGTGGAGGTCCGCCCGCCCGAGGCGCTCTGTGGACGGCTCGGCCGGTGGTTCGTTCACGCCGCCGCCTCCCGGCCGGGAGCGGGCGGCGTTGCCTGAGCCCGGGCACTCTCGGGTCGCGTCGCGCGGGGACGGTCCGGCCCTGTGGCCCGCGAATGCGACGCCGGCCGTTCCAGGTCCGGCCAGATCGGAAAGAAGCAGCCCCACCACTGGTCGGGCGCGGACGCGATGATCGACTCGAATATGCGCGCCTCGGCCTCGAGCAGCGCCACGACCCGGGATCGCCGGGTCGGTCCGTCGGGCCGGGGCAGCGGCCGGATCCCGCCCCGGTAGCGGCCCGGGCCCACGCGCCGCACGGCCATGACGTAGATCGGGCTGCCGCTTTCGTCCGCGAGCAGCGCCGGTCCGGCCGGAAGGGATGCCGGATGACCGAAGAACGGCATCTCGATGCCGCCGCCGGTCAGGTCGCGGTCCGCCGACGAGCCCCACTGCGGAGCCCGCCTGGAGCGCGGCGAGGAGCGCCCGGCGCGCTTCGCGCAGTCCGACGATCCGGATCCCGACAGAGCCACGCGTCCGTTCGAACCAGGCCTGGAGCATCGGGTCGCCGATCGTCTCCATCGGCGCAACGGCCTCACGGACGCCACGGTCGGCGAGCACCAGGGCCGGCAGCTCGATCGCCCCGAAGTGGAGCCCGACGAAGATTCCCGGACGCTCCGCCGAGAAGGCCGCCTCGACCAGCTCGGGCGTCTCGATCGTGAGGTGTTCGTGCAGGTAGCGGGCGTCGATCGACGGCGTCCGCGCGACCTCCACGTAGTACCGGGCGTGGTGCCGGAACGCCGATCGGACCAGGCCCTCGAGCCGTCGCGGATCGGTCGCCGCCATGCGCACCTTGGCGGGCCCGACCCCGTTCGCCGCCGCCCACGCGCACACGCGCCCAAGATTGCGACGAGCGCGGGCGGCACGCCCGGGCGCGAGCCGATACCAGATCCCGCCCGCGAGCCACGCCAGTCGATCCAGGAACCGTTCGGGCAGCCTCGCGGCCAGCCAGGCCGCGAGCATGACGAGCCCCACCCGGGCCCGCTGGACCAGGGTCCCGGCGCTCGTGGCGACGCGACCGTTGCGGCCCATCAAGGTACGGCCGACGCCCCGCGGCTCACGGCGCTGTCGCCTCGGCTGCCGGCGCTTCGAGCGAGCGATCCTTCGGGCGGGGACCCGGATCCCGCCGGTTGGCGGCCATCGCCGCCGCCCGCTCGGCGAGCGATCGCGCCTCGTCCTCCTCGGCGGGCCACAGCGGCTTGAACGAATACCACTGCTCGGGCGCCGCCACGATCGTCGCCTCGAGGGCCGCCGCGAGGGCCTGGCTGGCGCGCAGGATCTCCGCCGGCTCGGTCGACGCGACGCGGATGATCGGGCTCGGCGTGACCCGGAAGCCGTGCTCCGTGCGCCGCACCGAGACGTGCAGGATCGGGGCGCCGGTCCGCGCCGACAGGACCGCTGGCCCGGCGGGCAGGGTCGTCCAGGCGTCGAACAGGCGAACCGGCACGCCATCGCTGCGGTAGCCCCAGTCGATCAGCAGGGCCAGGATCTCGGCTCGACGCAGCACGCCGAACACCTCGCGCAGGTTCCGCCAGGGCACGAGACTCACGCTCCAGCGGGCGCGCTGCTCGCGGAGGAGCTCGAACAGCTCCGGGAATGTCGAATCGTCGGCGACGGCCGACATCGGTAGGCCGAAATCCGGCCAGCCCGGCGGCGACGGCCTCGTTATTCCCGAAATGGCCGGCGGTGACGATGAGCCCGTGCCCGGACGCGCGCCAGGCCTCGATGATGGCGTCCCGGCCGTCCACCTCGACGAGCTCCGCCATGCGCTCGTGAGGCAGCCCTGGCAAGCGCATGAGCTCGACCAGATACCTGGCGTACGTCCCGTACGCGGCGAGCGCGAGTCGACGGACCTCGGGATCGTCGGGCGCGGTCCCCAACACGTGCGCGAAGTTCTCGTTCGACCAGCGCCGGCGCCGTGGCCAGATCAGGTATGAGGCCTGGCTCAGACGGCCGATGACGAACCGCGCCACGCGCTCGGGCACGTGCCCGATGGTCCACGACGTGACGCGGTAGCCGACCAGCCCCAGCCGCTCGACGATCCGGGGTGCCCCGGATCGTCGGCGATGTGGGGCTTCGAAGCCGGTGCGCTCGCTCGTCACTTGGCCTCGGCTGCCGCCCTGGCCACGGCCGGCGCAGAGGCCAGCCGCCGGAGCTGTCGCTTCGGGCGCTCCTCGGTGCCCACGAGCGTCTCGTTGTCCTCGCCGCGGATGAACGCCTCGACGCGGTTGTACGCGATGTCGTCGTGGATCTGGATCGGCGGACTCTTCATGAAGTAGCTCGATGGTGCCACGAGCGTGCCGCGCAGGCCGCGGTCGAGACCGAGCTTAAGGCAGCGCACGGCATCGGTGATGACGCCGGCGCTGTTGGGGCTGTCCCAGACCTCCAGCTTGAGCTCGGCCTTGAGCGGCACGTCGCCGTATGTCGTGCCCTCCATGACGATGTAGCACTACTTGCGGTCCTTGAGCCACGGCACGTGATCGGACGGTCCGACGTGGACATTGTCCGGGTCGACCTCGTAGTCCAGCATCGACGTGACGGCGTTCGTCTTGCTGATCTTCTTGGACTCGAGGCGCTCACGCTCGAGCATGTTCAGGAAGTCGGTGTTGCCGCCGAAGTTGAGCTGGTACGTGCGGTCGAGACGGACGCCTCGGTCCATGAACAAGCGCGTCAGCACGCGGTGGCTGATCGTGGCCCCGACCTGGCTCTTGATGTCGTCGCCGATGACGGGCAGGCCGGCCTCGGCGAAGCGCCGCTGCCAGTACGCCTCACGGCCGATGAACACCGGGATGGCGTTGACGAAGCCGACGCCGGCGCGCAGCGCCTGTTCCGACGTACCACTTGGTCGCCTCCTCGGACCCGACCGGGAGGTACGACACCATCACGTCGACCTCGCGCTCGCTTCAGGATGCCCACGATGTCGGCGGTGGGTCCGGGCGCCTTCTGGATGATCTGGCTCAGGTACTTGCCGAGCCCGTCGTGGGTCATGCCGCGCTCGACCTTGACCCCGTGGTGGGCACCTGCTGGAAGACGATCGTGTTGTTCGGGGCTTGGTAGATGGCCTCGGACAGATCCTTGCCGACCTTGTTGCGGTCGATGTCGAAGGCCGCCACGAACTCGATGTCGCGGATGTGGTAGCCGCCCAGGTTGACGTGCATGAGACCCGGGACGAAGTCCGTCTCCTTGGCGTTCTCGTAGTAGTAGCGGCCCTGGACGAGGCTGCTCGCGCAGTTGCCGACGCCGACGATGGCGACCCGGATCTTGCCGTCACCGCGCCGGCCCGAGCCGGCCCAGGTGTTGTGCCGGGCGTGGCGCCGTTCTTGCCATTGCCGTTGCGGTTGCCGTTGGTCTTGCCATTGCCTCTCCTACTCCTTCGACGACTGTGGTTGGGGATGGTCGAGTTGGCGTTCTCGACGTGGACGATGCGCTGGATGACGGTGATGGCGGAGGTGACGGCGATGATCGCGAGGGCGAGCGCGAGCCACGGCTGGCCGCTGGCCGGAACGAGGATCACATCGCCCGGTAGGGTCACGACGTCGTCCGGCCGGAGCGGCGCGAACATGCCGACGCCGCCGAACCAGCCCGCGAGGACCAGCCCTGCCGAGAGGACCACGAGCCGCTCCGGCCTGGGCGCGATGCCGACCTCGCCGTGGACGCCGACCGATTCGGCCCGTGCCCGGGTATAGGTGACGATCGAGGCGAACGCCAGGGCCAGGCCAGCGAGCACGCCACCCAGCGGGAACGCACCGCCTGCGAGGCAGCCGGCGACGACACCGGCCAGGACCAGGTTCTCGCCGGTGCGATCGAGCGTCGAATCGAGGAAGGCGCCGAAGTTCGAGGCGCGACCGGTCGCCCGGGCGAGGGTCCCGTCGAACATGTCGAAGATGCCGAAGACGAGGACGAGCAGCCCGGCCAGGAGCCACAGCTGGAGCGCCGCCGCGAGGGCGGCGACGCACGTTCCGACGAAGCCGATGACCGTGAGCGCGTTCGGACTCAGGCCCAGCCGACCGAGTCCCAGCGCAAGCGGCTCGGCCAGGTGCTTGATCCGGGTCCGCGTCTCGGGCGAGACGAACGAGCCGCTCACGATGCGACTCGCTTTGGATGCCTGGCCGATGGGTCGCTCGGCCCGACCCGCGTCGCCTCGTCGACGGCCGCCGCTGTCTCGGCTGGCGCCTCGGTCGTCGCATCCACGAGTCCGAGGCGGCGACGCTCCTTGGCCGCGTACTCCGGCCATGCCTGTGGCCGGAGGCTGCAGTGCGTCTCCCGACCGCTCCGCTTCGTCGCCACGATGCCGGCTGCGCGAAGGCGGCCGATGTGCCATGAGACGAGGGGCTGCGACAGGCCGACGTGCTCGATGAGCTCCGACACGGTCGCCGGGCCGTCCGCCAGGCGGCGCACGATGCGTAGGCGATTGACGTCGGCCAAGGCCTTGTGGAACAGCCGTAGCTCGCGCAGCTCGTCGGGCTGGTCGATCGCCGCGGCCAGGGTCGACCGAATACGGGCGGGGGATGGCGACACGGCGCCTCCGGGGTAGCGGCCGGGTCCGACGTCGGATCAACGGCCGTTTATATCAACGAGCGTTGATGCTAGGCGCTCGGGAGCCGGGTGTCAAGGTGAGCGCGCTCAGACGCCGGCAACCGAGCCACCATGGACCGGTTGGCCCGCGTCCCGACCCTTGCGTGGCATGGGGCACGGTTGCCAAGGACGAGGCGACGCGCCCAGACTGCACCGCAACTGCCGGGACGATCGAGGCGAGGGGAGGCGGGCGTGCGTGTGAGAACGGTGGCTCTCGTGGCGGTCCTGGTCGGCCTGCTCTGGGCGCTGACTCCGGCCATGTCCGTTGTCGCGGTCGGCGGCTTCGACGCCGAACGCCCGGCGGGCCTCGACATCAACCCCAAGCACCAGGGCAATTGGGAGCCGGTCGTGGCGGTCGACCCTGGCCACCAGGACCGCGTCTATCAGTTGATCACCGGCATCAACGCCTCCGCCTGCACCGGCAACTGCCCGGGCACGAGCATCCTGTTCCGTCGCTCGCTCGACGGCGGGACGACGTTCGGTCCCGAGACGTTCGTGTGCGGTCTCGCCTGCAAGACCATCGGCTGGCAGTTCGATCCCCAGATCCGCGTCGCCTCCGACACGAACGCGGGCTGCTCCTGCGGCACCATCTACGCGGCCTTCCTCGACCAGTTCAACCCGGGCGTCCAGCTGTTCATCTCGCACGACGGCGGCACGACCTGGAGTGCGCCCATCACGACGAACGGCGGGCTGCGCTACATGGACAAGCCGGTCCTCGTGATCTCACCCAGCGGCCGGGATGTGTACATCGCCTTCAACGACCGCTTCGCGAACATGGTCGTTGCGTCACATGACTTCGGCCACACATTTCTGCCACCGGAGCAGGTGAACGACGACCATGTCTGGTGGTATGCCGACGGTGGGGCAGTCGGGCCGAACGGCGATGTCTACTTCGCCTACAACGGTGAGACGAGCCTGACCGGCAAGGGTCAGGAGCACGACGGTCCGAGCATCATCGCGAGCGTGCGCTGCGCCCCCTCGGAGACCACGTCGTGCGCGAGCGCGACCCAGCACGTGTTCGCGACCGCGGCCGAGCCTCCGCCATGCCCGGTGCCGGGCTGCTACGCGGACTACTTCGTGGGCACGCCGACGGTCGCGGTCGACGCCGGCGGCCGGATCGTCGTGGCCTATTCGATCGCGACGGTCGACGGCGGTGCCAAGTCCCTCGTGGTCCAGGGCTCCGCGGACGGCGCGACCTGGAGCGCAGCGGTGCTGGTGAACGCCGCCGGCGACAGCTCCTTCCCGCAGATCGCAAGCGGTCCCACGGCTGGCGACGTCCGCCTGGCCTGGCAGGACGATCGGACCGGTCGCTTCAACACGTGGTACGCGACCAGCTCCGACGGCGGCCTGAGCTGGGGCGCTCACACGCGCCTGTCCGACCGTTCCTCCGGTGCGCCATACAAGGACGCGGCGGGCTACACGTTCACCGACGGCGATTACTTCGGCATCGCCGTCAGCTCGACCGGTGTCAGCCACGTCATTTGGGGCGAGGCGGACGGCTCGTCGCTGTACTGCTGCGGCGACGCCTGGTACGCGAAGGGCACCTGACACGCCGATCGAGCGGCGGGGTTGATCGGCGCCGAGGAGTCGGCTCGGGCGCGGCGCGTACACTCGGCCGGATGAACCGCCGAACCACCGCGGTCCTGCTGGCGATGCTCGGCGCAGGCGTGTTCCTGGCCGGGCTCGAGCTCATGATCACGGCCGTCGCACTGCCCTCGATCGTGGCCGACCTGGCCGACTGGACGCAGCTCCGACACGCGTCATGGATCATCAACGCCTATCTGCTCGTGTACATCGTCACGATGCCGATCGCGGGCCGCCTCTCGGACATCTGGGGCGCGCGTCGCGTCTTCCTCGCGGCCCTGGTCCTGTTCATCGTCGGCTCCGCCATGGCCGGGCGGGCCCAATCGCTCGACGAGCTGATCGCGGCCCGGCTCGTCCAGGCGCTCGGCGGCGGTGCGCTCATCCCGGTCGCAACCGCCGCGGCCACACACCTGTACGAGGGTCACGCGCGCGCCCGGGCCCTGGGCGTCATCGGCGGCCTCACGTTCCTGGGCATGGCGGCCGGACCGTTCGTCGGGGCGGCGCTGCTCCAGACGATCCATCCGGACGTCGCGCTCGACCGCCTCGGGTTCGGGCCCGGTGGGGTGTTCGACGCCCTCACGCCGTCGTGGCGCTGGGTGTTCTACGTCAACGTCCCCATCGGCCTCGTCGCGTTGGTTCTCGGCTGGGCCGCGAGCTATGGCTGGGAGACGCCGCGCCGTCCGGGCCGGCTCGATCTGCTCGGGGCGCTGACCCTCACGATCGCGCTCGGTGCCGGTCTCATCGGGCTCACGCTGCTCGGGGCGCAGCCCGGCGACACGGCCGGGCTCGAGCCGGGTCTCGCCTCCACGATGCTGTTCGCGACCGCCGCCATCGCCACGGTCGCGACGATCCTCGTCGGTCTGGCGCGTGAGCACCCGGTCGTCGACCCGAGGCTGTTCCGGGAGGCAGGCTTCCGCTCGGCCGTGCTCGTGTCGCTCCTCACCGGGTATGGCTTCGCGACGGCGATCATCGGTGGCGCGGTGTTCGTGGATCGCGTGCTGTACGGCGGACCCGACCGCCAGCAGCTGGCCCTCGGGGCGTTGGCCGGCGCCACCGCGATCGGCGCCCTGGCGTCGGGCTTCCTCGTCCGGCGGCTGTCGCTGCGGATCGTGTCGCTGGGCGGCCTGGCCGCGAGCATCGTGGCGCTGCTGCTCATGGCCAACTGGACGCCCGCGACGACGATCGGTCAGGTGGCCATCAGCCTCGCCCTGTTCGGGGCGGGCTTCGGGTTGACGGTCACGCCGCGCTCCATCGCGGCCGTCGAGTCGGTCACGCGCTCCGCGTACGGCATGGCTTCCGCGGCGGTCACGGTCGCGCGCATGGTGGGCATGGCCATCGGCCTGGCGGTCCTGACCGCCTACGGCTCCACGACGATCGATCGCCTTCAGGCCCAGATCTACGCCACGCCGGACTCGTACAAGCAGTTCATTCCCGTCGAGCTCCGCGATCGGCCACTGCGCGATGGGCTGGTCATCGAGGCGCTCGAGGACTGGGCATCGAGCAAGGCCGCGGCGATCATGGTCGGCATCTTCCTGGCCGCGGCCGGTGTGACCGTCGTGGCCGCCGTCCCGGCCCTGACCCTGTCGGTCCGGCCGCGTATTCTCGTCAGCGGCCCGTCGGATGGAGGGGCCATGTCGGCTGGAGGTGGCGACGGCGATGGTGGAGACAGCGAGCCGACCTTCGCCCTCTGACTCGTCGCCGGGGCACGCGCCCGAAGACGCAGCCCGGCTGTCGGTCTGGCGCCGCTCGGGGATGAGCGAATCCACGGCGGCGGCCAGTCTCGCGGCCGAGCTCGCGGCCGCGATCGCCGATCCCGGGGCCCACATCTGGCTCGATCTGATCGGCGCGAGGCCCGAGCTCGTGGCCCAGGTCTCCGAGGTCCTCGGCCTGCATCCGCTCGTCGCGGAGGACATCGTCGAGCGCGACCAGCGCGCCAAGGTGGAGCTGATCGACGACGCACTGCACATCGTCGTGTTCGCGCTCACGTTCTCCGACGAGGCGCACGCGTCCGAGATCGACATCGTGCTTGGGCCGCGCTTCCTGATGACGAGCCACGACACCGGTTGGGATCCGAATGGGCTGCCGAGCCTGCGTCGTGGCGCCGGGCTCGTGCTCGCGAAGGGCGCCGACTTCCTGCTGTGGGCCATCCTCGACTCGATCGTGGACGGCTACTTTCCGGTGCTCGACACGATTGGCGACGAGATCGACAAGGTCCAGGACGACGTGATCGATTCGGCCACAACGCCGACCCTCCAGCGGATCTTCACGATCAAGCGCGAGCTCATCGAGCTCCGGCGCGCGATCAGCCCCGCCCGCGAGATCCTCAATCAGCTCACGAACCGCCAGCTGAGCGCGATCAAGCCCGGCCACGTCGTGTACTTCCGGGACGTGTACGACCACCTCATCCGGGTCACGGACGAGCTCGACAACGACCGCGACCTGATCGCCGCCACGCTCGACGTCTACCTGTCGACCGTGAACAACAACCTGAGCATGATCATGAAGCGCCTGACCGGGGTAACCGTGATCCTGGCCGGGGTCGGGGCCGTCGCGGGCATGTTCGGTATGAGCGAGGCCGGCGCGGTGTTCGCGGGCGCGGAGGGATCCGGGTTCTGGCTCGTCTCGTCGCTCACCTTCGTCGCGGCCATCGTCGCGGTGGTCGTGCTCCGGCGCATCGACTGGATCTAGACCGCGCATGGCGGCCGCGTGCCGCGTCAGCCGCAGACGACCGGGTGCGGGGTGGGCCGGGCGACGGCCGGGTCGATGCCACTCTGAACGTCGAGCGGCGTCGCGACGACCTGCAGCTTCTGCGGGATGTGGAAGCCCTCCGACGTTTGGAGCCAGAGCGTCTCGTCCGTCTCGGCCAGGGCCGCATCGAGGGTCGTCACGTGCCGCCGGACCTGGCTGATCACGTACTCGAAGAGCATGTCGTCGCTCGTGTAGACCTGGACCAGGTCACCGAGCATGCCCTTGCCGTTGTTGTGGGTCGACGCGTCGAGGAGTGGCAGGAACATGCCCTTCCGGGCATGGGCGTAGATGTACGTCGCGCCCGCGTCGCCGGGCTGATGCAGGTCCTTGAGGTACATCGCCACGTTGCACAGCGGATAGGTGGTCTCGTCGCCCGGCGGGCGGACGACGGGTAGATCGATACCGAGGGCCGCGATCACGATGCGCGTCGCCGTGCGCGTCCCAGGCGATGCCGACGGACCGGCCGAGCCCGACGCGGACGGCGACGGGCCGGGCGAGACCGGCGGGAAGGTGATCAGCCGGCTGGGCGACGGCAGTGCGCCGGCAATCGTGGGATCGGGCCCGGATGAGGGATCGGTCGCGCTGACCGGGTTCGTGTACGTCAGCAGGCCGGCCGCGATGAGCGCCACGCCGAGCGCGGTCAGGAGCGCGGGCAGAAGGCGGGTGCGGACCACGGTGACGATCGATCGCATCGGGACGGCCATGCTACCGCCTCGGCCGCGGCTGGCCGGTGACCGCTTGGTACCGAATGGCATGGGACCGGCCCGACGTCGCGCTGGTACGCTGGCCGCCATGGCAGCCCGAATTGCACCGATCCTGGGCATCCTGGCCGGTCTCCTGGTCGCCGCGCTCGTCTTCGCCGCGATCGTCACGTTCGCGCCCGAATTCGGTGCCTTCGCCGACGCCCGTGGCGACCGTTGCCGAGAGTCCGCCCCTGGCGCCGGCGTCGCTCGGCTCGGACGGTCCGAGTGGCAGCAGCCCGAGTCCCGCCGCAAGCGCGGCTGGTTCCGGCGGTGTCGCGGGACCGGGCTCACCGGGCCCATCCCCATCGACCGACGCCTCCGCGGCGTCGTCGGCGCTCGGGCAGGCGTTCCATGTCGGGCAGCCCGCGCCGAAGCTTGCGCTGCCGCAGCTCGGTGGCGGCACGGTCGATCTGGCCGCGCTCAAGGGCAAGCCGGTGTGGATCAACTTCATGGCGACGTGGTGCCCGTCGTGCCGGGACGAGCTGCCACTCATGAACGGCTTCGCGGCACGCTACGGTGCAAACGGTCTCGTCGTCGTTGCGGTCGACGTCAAGGAGGAGGCGGCACTCGTGGCGCCGTACATGACCTCGCTCAGCGTGGAGCTGCCCGTGGCGCTCGACGCGGACGGTGTCGCGCAGCGGGCATGGGGCGCCTTCGCGCTGCCGGTTCACTACTGGGTCGACGCTCAGGGCATCGTGCGCGACGGCGCCCTGGGCGGCATCGGTCCGGACGTCATGGCCCAGGGTCTCGGCACGATCCTGCCCGGCGTCACGGTGACGCCATAGGCGCGGTGTCGGGACGTGACGCGGCCGTCCGCGGCCTCACCCGGGCCCTGGCCCGTCCCGGCCGCATCCTCCTCGTCACGGACTTCGACGGCACCCTCAGCCCGATCGTGCCCGAGCCGGGCGACGCGACGATCCTGCGGGCCGCGCGTACGGCCCTCCGGCGGCTGGCCGGGCTGGCGTTCGCGCGGCCCGAGCGCCTGTCGGTGTGCGTGCTGAGTGGGCGAGGCGCGCCCGATCTCGTCGCCCGTGTTCGAGTCGGCGGTGTGCGCTACGTCGGTAACCACGGCGCCGAATGGGCGAGCCTTGCGCGCGGCAGCCCGGCCGCACGACTCGCGCTCGAGCCCGATTCGCTCGCCGAGCTGGTCCGCCCGACGATCGAGGCGCTGATCGCCGAGGTGCCGCGCAGGCTCGGACAGCCGGCGTGGCTGCTGGTCGAGGACAAGACGATCGCGGTCGGCTTTCACTACCGGCGCGCGGATCGGCCCGACCAGGCCCGAGCGGCGATCGAGCGGGCGGCGGCGGAGGCGCTGGACGGTGCGCTGGGTGGCCGGCGTCAAGCCGGGCGGCCCGCTGACGGATCCGCCACGGTCGAGCCGGCATACGGACGTCGGGTGATCGAGTACCGCGCCGCGGGTTTGCGCGGCAAGGCCGGCGCCATGGAAGGTCTGATCGAACGAGAGCAACCGACGACGACGATCGTCCTCGGCGACGATCGGACCGACGTGGACGCCTTCGACGTGGTGGCCGCCTGGCGCCGGGCGACCGCTCACGACGGGCTCATCGTCGGGGTCTCCGGTGCCGGCGAGACCCCGGTCGAGGTCGCCGAACGGGCCGACGTCATGCTGTCGGGCCCGGCCGACGCCGCGTGGCTGCTCGGCCGTATCGCCCGCCGGCTGGCGGCCGAGGACGCGCCGAGCTGAGTCCGGCACGTGGCCCGGAGCGAATGCGGCGCCGATGAACGTGCGCCGATCGCGGCGACTCAGTCGACGAAGATCGGCTCCACGCGCCGGACGGTATCGCGCAGGCGACGGGACGGCGGCTGGGCGCCGCGCCTGACCGCGGCCAGATCGCGCAGCTGGCGCGTGAGCCACCAGTCGATGTCCTCGTTCCGGACCGAGATCCGCATGCGCCGCAGGTGCGTGCGTCGCTCCTCGAGCGGCATCGCGAGCGCGGCCTTGAGCTGGTCGGCCGTGCCGGCCACGTCGACCGGGGCGACCGCGAGCGCGTCGGCGGCCAGCTGCTCGGCGGCGCCGGCCGTTTCGGACAGGATGAGGACGGGGTCGCGCTCGCCGACGAGGACGGCTTCCTTGGCAACCAGGTTCATGCCGTCGATGATCGGGTTCACGAGCATGACGTCGGCCACGCGCATGGCGGCTATCGCCATCGCGTAGTCGGAGCCGTCATAGATCCAGATGGGCTGGTCGTCCGGCTCCGCCAGACCGTTGATGCGAGCCACGACCTCGCGGGTGATCGCGGCGTACTCGGCGTACTCGGGGACCGACGAGCGTGTCGGCGCCTGCACCGCGAGCAGCCGGACCGACTGACGCAGATGCGGTTCGCGCTCGAGCAGCTCCTCGAATGCGAGGAACCCGCGCAGGGCGTTCTTGGATGGCTCGATTCGATCCGCCCGGACGATCATGCGCGGGTCGCCGGCCCGGCCGATCCGCTCGCGCAGCCGCGTCACGCGCTCTTCGACGGCTTCCGAGTGCGCAAATCGGAGCAGCCCGTCGGGATCGACCGAGATCGGATAGCTCCGCGCCCGGATACGGCGGTCGTTCCAGCGGATGGTTCGGCCGGCCGGGTCGACGCGAGCGTTGCGCACGAAGCTTTCGCGACGGTGTCGAGGAAGTGCGATGTGTAGCGGTCGGTCTGGAAGCCAACGATGTCGCACGCCAGGAGGCCCTCGCAGATTGCCCGTCGCAACCGCTGGGGAAGGAGCTGCCACACGCTCTCCGCGGGCCACGGGATGTGGTTGAAGTGCAGGATCGTCGCCTCCGGCAGCCGCTCCCGAATCCGAGCCGCGGCCAGATACAGGTGGTAGTCCTGGAGCAGGATCACGGGTCGCCGGCGGTCCTCGCCGCGGATGGTGGCGGACACGGCCTCGACGGCCGCGTCGGCCAGGCATTCGTTGGCGGGGCGGTAGCCGGTCCGCCAGGCATCCAGCAGCGACGCGTCGATGTTCGGACCGTAGGCGGGCGCGAACATCTGGTGTTGCAGGAACCACAGGAATGGGTTCGCGATCACGCGGTAGTACGGCTCGAACACACCCGGCGGGAGGGTCGTGACGCGCAGCCGCAGGTTCTGGCCAGGCAGCAGCTCGTCGAGCAGGTCGTGGGTCCGGTGTACGACCTCGAGGCTGAGGTCGCCGGCCCGGCGACGTCCACCATTCTGTCTCGCGGCCGTCGGATTCCACGTGGCGATCGCGGGCGCCGCGAGCGCGTCGGCTTCGGTCATCGCCGCCGATACCCAGGTCACGGGCGCGTGGCGACCGAGCTCCGCAAGGGCGGTCACGAGGCCACCGGAGCCCCGAGCGGCGGTCAGGCGGGACGGCGCATCGGCGTCGAGCTGGAAGGTGACCGGACCCCGGTTGGAGACCACGATCAATCGGCCGTCCTGCCCGAGAAGCTCGTCGAGAAGCGCGAGGCGGTCGTCGGGCACGTACCAAGTATGGCCCGTCGATGGCGCCGGCGTGCTAACACCGGCAGCATGCCGGGTTGCAAGGTCCTTCGAATCCCCTGGTCGATGAACGGCCCGGCGTGCAAGCCGGGCCCGGAAACCGGCTCGCCCATGCCCGTCCGGCGGACCCGGGGCCCGGCGTTAGCCCAGGGCGGCGGCGGCCTGGCGAACGGTGTCGAGCAGCGGTCCGGGCACGAGCCCGAGCGCGATCGTGAGGACCGTGGCGACCGCGAGGCCGCTCCACAGGAGGCGCCCGTGCCGGAGCGCGGGCTGCTCGGTCTGCGGCTCACGCATGTACATGTAGACGATGACGCGCAGGTAGTAGAACGCGGCCGCGACCGCGTTGAGCACCGTCAGCACGGCCAGGAAGCCGACCCAGCCGCCGGCCTGCACCGCCGCCAGGATGACGTAGTACTTGGCGAAGAAGCCGGCCGTCGGCGGGATGCCCGTGAGCGACAGCAGGAACAACGTCATGAGCACGCCCAGCCACGGCTCGCGCCGGCCGAGCCCCGCGAACGTGTCCAGATTCGAGGTCACGCCCCGGCGCTTCTGGAGGGCGGCGAGCACGGCGAACGCGCCCAGGTTCATGAACGAATACGCCGCGCCGTAGTAGAGCACCGCCTCGAGCCCGGCCGACTGGCCGGCCGCGAAGGCCGCCAGACCGACGAGCATGTAGCCGGTGTGGGCGATCGAGCTGTAGGCGAGCATGCGCTTGACGTTGTTCTGCGTCAGCGCCACGAGGTTGCCGAGGGTCATGGTCGCCGCGGCCAGGATGATGACGACCGGCAGCCAGTCGGCCTTGAGCGGGCCGAGCGCCTCGACGAACAGGCGCAGGATCAGCGCGAACGCACCGACCTTCGGTCCGACCGACAGGTAGCCGGTGACCGGCGTCGGCGAGCCCTGGTACGCGTCGGGCGTCCAGTAGTGGAACGGGACGGCAGCGATCTTGAACGCCACACCGGTCGTCATGAACGCGAGGCCCATGGCCAGGCCGGCCGACAGCCCGGACTGGCCGGATGCGACCGCGGCCAGGGACTCGGCCACGCCGGTGATGCGGGTCGTGCCGGTCAGGCCCCACACGAACGCCAGGCCGAACAGGAAGATCGCGGAGCTGAACGAGCCAAGCAGGAAGTACTTGATCGCGCCCTCGGTGGACAGCGCGTCGCGCTTCGCGAAGCCGGCCAGCAGGTAGCCGGGCAGGACCATGAGCTCGAGCCCGAGGAAGAGCACCAGCAGGTCGGCCGAGGCCGAGATGAGCATCGCGCCGGACATCGCGAAGATCAGCACGGCGGCGAATTCGGCCACCGGCAGGTCGCGCGGCTCGAGGTAGTCCGGGGCGAACAGGACCGTCAGCGCGATGATGGCGACGAAGAGCGCGTCGAGGAACGTGGTCAGGGAGTCGACGGTGTACGAGCCGCCGAATGCGGTGCGCGGCTGTTGACCAGTGACGAGGACGAGCGCGGCAACGATCGCGAGCCCGGCGAGCGCGGCCAGGATCGCGGGGCCGCGGCGACCGGGCCACACGATGTCCACGATCAACACCGCGCACGCGGCCAGGATCGCGGCGGCGAGCGGCGCGACCGTGCTGAAGTCGGCCCAGGTCATCGACCGACGCCTCCCACGTTCACTGCCAGAAGGCCAGATTGATAGCCGTGCCGCCGGCCACGTCACCGAGCACGGTCGTGACCGTGCCTGCGACGAGGTTCAGGAGGAGGCCCGGGAACAGGCCGAAGACGATGACGAGCGTGCCCAGCGGCACGAGCGTGAGCGTCTCGATCGGGCGCATGTCCGACCAGGTGATGGCCGAGGCCGTGCAGGAACTCCGACAGGTCGCCGAAGACGACCCGCTGGAACATCCAGAGCAGGTAGCCGGCGGCCAGGATCATGACGAATGTCGCGACCGCCGCGGCCCACGGATTGACCTGGAATGTGCCCACGAGCGTCAGGAACTCGCCCACGAATCCAGACAGGCCGGGCAATCCCGCGCTCGCGAAGACGAAGAAGCCGAACACCGCGGCATAGACCGGCGTCGAGCCAGCCAGCCCGCCCATCTTGGCGATCGTCCGGTCGTGGGTGCGCTCGTAGATCACGCCCACGAGCAGGAACAGGGCGCCGGTGATGAGCCCGTGGTTGACCATCTGCAGGATTGCGCCCTGGAGGCCCTGCTGCTGGAAGATGAAGATGCCGAGCGTCACGAAGCCCATGTGGCTAACCGAGCTGTACGCGACGAGGCGCTTGAGGTCGGGCTGCACGAGGGCCACGATCGCGCCATAGATGATCGCGATGAGCGACAGCACGATGATCGCCGGCGCGTACGTGTGCGCCGCGCTCGGGAAGAGCGGCAGTGCGAACCGGATGAAGCCGTAGCCGCCGAGCTTGAGCAGGATCCCGGCCAGGATGACGGAACCCGCCGTGGGTGCCTCGGTGTGGGCGTCCGGCAGCCATGTGTGGAATGGGAACATCGGGACCTTGATCGCGAACGCCAGGAAGAATGCCGCGAACGCCAGGAGCTGGAGGGTGTCCGAGAAGCCGCCCGTCGCCGCGTAGGTGCGCAGCTGCTCGAAATCGAACGCCCCGACCCAGCCTGCCGCCGTGGCCGGCCTGGTACGTGTACGCGGTGGCCAGGATCGCGACGAGCATGAGCAGCGATCCGACCAGCGTGTACAGCACGAACTTGATCGTTGCGTAGATGCGGTTCGCGCCGCCCCAGATGCCGATGATGAGGTACATCGGGACGAGCACGATCTCCCAGAAGATGTAGAACAGGAACAGGTCGAGCGCCAGGAACACGCCGGTCATCCCGACCTCGAGCACGAGGAACGAGATCATGTATTCCTTCACGCGCTCCTTGATCGGGCCGAAGCTGGCCAGGATGCTGATCCAGGACAGCGTCGTCGTGAGCACGACGAGCACGACCGACAGCCCGTCCGCGCCGAGCTTGTACTGGATGCCGAAGGCCGGGATCCAGTCGGCCTGCTCGACGAACTCGAAGCCGGCGCGGTTGGGCAGGTAGCCGATCAGGAGGAACAGGGAGAACAGCCATGTGAGCAGGGCCGCGCCGAGTGCCGTGCCGCGCACGAGGTCCGGGCGCTCGCGTGGCAGGAACGCGATGACGAATGCCCCCGCCAGCGGCAGGAACGTGATGACGCCGAGCAGCGGCAGGTCGTTCGAGGTTCATCGTCCGTTGCCTCCGACGATGAGCAGGTACGAGCCCGCGATCACGAGCAGCCCGATCGCGATCCCGAGCGCGTAGTTCTGGACCCGGCCGGTCTGCACCCGGCGCAGGTTGCGTCCCGCCCACTTCGGTCACGGCACCGATGCCGTTGACCGTGCCGTCCACGACCTCACGGTCGAACCACCAGATGGCCGCGGCGACCCGGCCCCCGATGCCGGATGACGAGCAGGTCGTACAGGTCGTCGAACCACCACTTGTTGAGCGAGGCTCGATACAGGAAGCGCGTCAGGCCCGTGCGCTCGGTGACCGCGGCAACGGCATCGGTCGCCCGGGCAGCCGCAGCGCCGCCAGCTCCACGCCGAAGAAGCGCCACGCCACGGCGATGCCGATTGCCGCCGCGGCGACGCTCACGATGATCAGCGCGCCGTCGATGCCGAACAGCTGGTAGGCGGCCTCGGTTCGGCCGGAGACCGCGATCGTCGACGCGAAGACGGGCTCGAGCCACTGGCTCAGGATCGAGTTGCCGAACGGCAGGCCGATCGCCAGCCCGAGCAGGGCCGCCGGGATCGCGAGCAGCACGAGCGGTACGGTCATGACCGGCGGTGACTCGTGGATGCGCGGCTCGACGTGGGGATCGACGCGGCTCTCGCCCCAGAACGTGAGGCCGATCAGCCGGAACATGTAGAACGCCGTCATGAGCGCCACGACGACGCCGATCGCCCACACCCACGCGAAGCCGTTCTTGAGCGCCTGGCCGAGGATCTCGTCCTTGCTGAAGAATCCGGCCAGGGGCGGGATGCCGGAGATCGCGACGGCGCCGACGAGCATCGTCCAGTACGTGGTCGGGATCCGGCGCGCAAGGCCGCCCATGCGCCGCATGTCCTGCTCCTCGTGGACGGCGTGGATGACCGAGCCCGAGTCGAGGAACAGCAGGCCCTTGAAGAAGCCATGGGTCATGAGGTGGAAGATGGCCGCCGTCCAGGCGCCGACCCCGAGCGCCGCGAACATGTAGCCGAGCTGGGACAGCGTCGAATACGCAAGGACGCGCTTGATGTCGGTCTGGGTGAACGCGATCGATGCCGCCAGGAGCGCGGTGAAGATACCGATCGCGGCGACCCCGACCATGACCTCCGGTGCCCGCCCGAAGATGGGATTGGCGCGGGCCACCAGGTACACGCCGGCATTGACCATCGTCGCCGCGTGGATGAGGGCGCTGACCGGGGTCGGGCCCTCCATCGCGTCGGGCAGCCATACATGGAGCGGGAACTGGGCACTCTTGCCGACCGCCCCGGCGAAGACGAGCAGGGCGATGATCGAGATCGGGATGGGCGCCGCCGCCGAGCGCCCCGTTGCCCGGGAAGAGCTGGATCAGCCTCGCGATGGAGTCCCCGATGTTGAGCGTGCCCGTGTCGACGAAGATGGCCATGATCCCGAGCGCGAAGCCGACATCGCCGACGCGGTTGACGATGAACGCCTTCTTGGCCGCGAGCGCGGCGCTCCGCTTGCGGTACCAGAACCCGATCAACAGGTAGCGGCACAACCCCACCAGCTCCCAGGCCACGAACACGACCAGCCAGCTGTCGGCCAGGACCAGGAGCAGCATCGAGAACATGAACAGGTTGAGGTAGGCGAAGAAGCGCCAGTAGCCCGGATCGTGGGCCATGTAGCCGATGCTGTAGACGTGCACGAGCATGCCGATCGTCGTGACCACGATGAGCAGGCACGCGGTCAGGGCGTCCACGTGGAAGCCGGCCGTCACGTTGAACGATCCGGCCGGAATCCACTGCCACAGGCTGACGCCGTAGCCCTCGTCGCCGAACGGGGCGCCGTGGCCGAGGGCCGCCGCCGCCACGATCATCGCGATGAGCCACGTCAGCACCACCATGCCCACCGGCAGCCAGTGCGCCTCGCGTCCGAGGCGTCGGCCGACGAGCGCCGTCAGGGCGAAGCCCGCCAGCGGAAGGGCCGGGATGAGCGGGATGAGGACGTCGAACAAGCCGCCGTTCGGCGGGGTGACGTCGGCCTGCGCAAGGATCGCGCCCGCCACGAGCTGACCGATCACGCCGGCCGTCCGCGGCTCATGGGCGGATGGGTGATCTGCGCCTCGCTCATTGGCGCATCGCGTCGTACTCGTCGACGAGCGGGGTGCGGCGGTTGCGATAGATCGCGATGACGATCGCCAGACCCACGGTCGCCTCGGCCGCCGCCACCGCGATCACGATCAGGGCGATCACCGCGCCCTGATCCTTGAGCGTCTCGATGAACGCCCCGAACGCGACGATCGCGAGATTGACCGCGTTGAGCATGAGCTCGATCGACATGAGCATGCTGATGGCGTTGCGTCGAGCCAGGAAGCCGAACGTCCCGATCGAGAACAGCAACCCGGCCAGGACGAGATACGCGTCGAGCGAGTTGCTCATGGCTCGCCGGGCTCGCGGGGCTCGTCGCGCTTGGCCAGGAACACGCCGCCGATGACCGCGGCCAGGAGCAGCACGCTGACGATCTCGAACGGCAGCACGAAGTCACCGAACAGGGCACGGGCGATGTCGGTCGTGAATGCATGCACGCGCTCCGTCGCCGCCGGCCAGGCGGTGGCGCCCACGACGACGGCGATCAGGATCGCCAGCAGGATTGCTGCCACCGCCGCGACCCGAGCCTGCGTCTGGAAGACGAGACGGCTGGGTGCGGCCTTCGTCTGCGTCAGCATGATCGCGAACAGGATCAGGACGCTGATCGCGCCGATGTACACGAGGACCTGGGTCGCGGCGACGAGCGGCGCCCCGACCATGACGTAGATCCCTGCCAGGGAGGCGAAGCACACGATCATCGCCAGTCCGCAGCGGATGATGTCGCGCATTGTCACGACGAGCAGCCCCGAGCCCAGCATCACGGCCGCGAGGACGACGAACAGCACGTCGTCCCAGCGCACGTTCAGGACCGGAATGACCTCAGGGAGTGTCACCGCGCCTGGAACCCTCCTCGCTTGTTCGGCCGCGCGGCCCGGGCCATCCCGTACCGCAACGCGACGTCGGCTGCCTGACTAGAGCTCGCCCCCGGCCGGACCCGTTCCCGGCCCGGACCCGAGCGTGCGATGGATGTGCCCGGACGCGATGGAGGCATGCTGCGATCGGTCCTCGTGTCCGTTGCCGCGGCCGGCCGCGGCGGCGACCGCCGGCGGCAGAACCGGAAGCAGCCGATCGGGCTGGAGCGGACGACCGGCCGCAGCGGCGCGCTCGGGCCAGTCGCGCTCGCGACGGATGTACGTGACCTCGGTCTCCTTGTCCACGCCGGCCAGCGCGATGAGGTCGATGAGCGGCTCCTCGCGGCTCGCGTGGCTGAGCTCGAAGTCGGCGCCGTCGCGGAGTGCGTCGTACGGGCAGGCGTCGACGCAGATGCCGCACAGGATGCACCGGCTCTCGTCGACGTCGTACTTCTCCAGGACGCGCGGTTTGGGCATCAGCGCGCCGGTCGGGCACGTCTCCGCGCATCTGCCGCAGGACACGCACGGCGTGTCGTTGAGGCTCATGTCGAGCGGCGTCGTGACGAGCGTGTCGAAGCCGATGCGCATGAAGTCGTAGCAGGCCGCGCCGACGACCTCGGCACACACCTGGGCACAGCGGCCGCAGTCGATGCAGCGCGACGGCTCGCGCAGGATGAACGCGTGCGAATCGTCGCGGAGATAGTCATGATTCGTACCGGTGAAGCGATTCTCGGTGACGCTCCGGTAGCCGGCGCCCTGGTGGAATTGGGGCTCGAGCGTGGGCAGGGTCGTGCCGTACTCGATGCCCAGACGGCGCAGGTCGCAGTAGCCGATCGCCTCGCATGTGCACTGCAGGCAGCGCGTCGATTCCGCGATGGCCTCGGCCGGCGTGTACGGAATCTCGTACTCGAGATAGCTGTGGTTGCGGACCTCGGCCGCCATGGCCTTGAGCCGATAGCGCGGCTCCTTGACCTCGGCCGTGAACGGCACGATCGACAGGAACTCGGGCTGGGGCTCGGCCAGCTGTTGGCGGGCCTTGATGCCGGCCAGGTCCAGGCCCTTGAGATACGCGTCCGCCGCGTACGCCGACCGGCGGCCCTCGCCGATCGCCTGGACGACCGTCGCGGCGCCGACCCGCACGTCGCCGGTCCCGAACACGCCCGGACGACCCGTCTCGAATGTGACCGCATCGGCCTGCAGGCGGCGATGGCGGGTGGTCGCCAGGCCCTCGTTGCCGGGCGTGTCCAGCCAGTCGAGCTCGGGGCCCTGGCCGATCGCGAGCAGAACGCGGTCGCACGCGATCGTGAACTCGGTTCCGGGCGACGGCTCCGGACGGCGCCGCCCGGAGGCGTCCGGCTCGCCCGGCTGCATGCGAATGAACTCGACCCCGGTCATCCGGTCGTGGTCGTCGGTCACGACCCGGACGGGGCCGGCCTGGAAGATGGCCTGGGCCCCCTCCTCGATCGCCTCGTGCACCTCGTTGGCCGCGGGCATGTCCTTCATGTCACGCCGGTAGACCAGGGTGACCTCCGCCGCGCCCTGACGGATCGAGGTGCGGGTGCAGTCCATCGAGGTGAAGCCACCGCCGATCACGACCACGCGGCTGCCGGCATGGCCCGGAAACTCGAGGCCCAGCGTCGCGGTGCGCAGGTAGTCGAGGCCGTCGAACACGCCCTCGGCGTCCTCGCCCGGCACCCCGAGCTTGTTCGTGTTGTAGCAACCGATGGCCACGACGACCGCGTCATAGCCCTGGTTCTGCAGGTCGTCCAGGCTGAAGTCGCGGCCGAGGCCCTGGTCGCACACGATGCGCGCGCCAAGTCGGGTGACCGACTCGTACTCGGCCTCGAGCACCTCGACCTTGGGCAGGCGGTACTGCGGGATGCCATAGCGCAGCATGCCGCCCGGCGCCGGGTCGCGCTCGAACACGGTCACGTCATGCCCGGCGATGAGCAGGTAGTACGCCGCGCTCATGCCTGCCGGGCCCGAGCCGACGACGGCGACCCGACGGCCGGTCTTGGGTTGAAGCTCGAACGGGATCGGCGGGTCGACGTTCTCGTCGAGCATCGCTCGCAGGACCTGGTCGCCCGCGTAGCGGTGCGAGTCGCGGATGGCGATCGCCTCGTCGACCTCGTCGCGCCGGCAGTGCTCCTCGCACGGTGCCGGGCAGACCCGACCGAGAATCGACGGGAACGGGATGGTGCGCTTGAAGATGCGCGCCGATTCGGTCCAGTTGGCCTCCGCGTTTGCCTTGAGGAAACCCGGGATGTCGATGTGGCTCGGGCACTTGTTCTGGCACGGCGGGAGGCAGTACGCGTTGTGATCGCTGAAGATGAGCTCGAGGTTCGTGCGTCGCAGCCGGCGCACCTCGTCGGTCTGGGTCTGAACCTTCATGCCCGCCTCGGCCGCGCGCGAGCAGCTGATCGGCGGGTGCTCCTCGCCCTCGACCTCCACGACGCACATGCGGCAGGCTCCGAAGCCCGGCAGCTTGGGCTCGTAGCACAGGGTCGGGATCTCGATGCCGTTGTCGCGGCAGACCTCGAGGATCGTCTGGCCCTCGAAGCCCTCGACCACGCGGCCGTCGACCTCGATCCGGATCGGCGGCGTCGCCTGCGGCCGTTGCGGCGACTGCGTCGTCAGCAGGCGCTCCGCGAGCGTCGCCTCGCGGGGCGTCACGGTATCGAGGACCGCGGGCGTGTCGGGGCGGTTGTCGGGACGGATGATCAGATCGGTCATGTCAGGTGGTGGCGGCCGCGCCTGCGACGACGATGGGATCGCACACGCCGGCCGGGCAGACGCCGCGCAGGAAGTGCTCGTCGAGCTCCGAGCGGAAGTATCGCATCCCGGTCGCGAGCGGGAGGGTCGCGAGGCGCTCGTGGTCGCACAGCGCGCTCGCGACGACGTCGTGCCCGAGGTCGTCGAGCAGCTGCAGGTCGGTCGGCCTCGAGCGGCCGCTCGTCAATCGCTCCGCGATCTCCGACAGCCTGCGCGTGCCGATGCGGCATGGGATCGTCTTGCCGCACGCCTCGTCCGCACAGAAGCGGGTGAGCAGCCGAGCCAGGTCGACGACACATGCCCGATCGTCGGCGACGATCACGGAGCCCGAGCCGATATGGGCGCCGACCGCGCGCAGGGCATCGAACTCGTAGGGCGTGTCGAGTAGCGCGGCCGGTAGCAGTCCGCCGGCCGGCCCGCCGACGAGGACCGCCGTGACCGCCCGCTCGGCGGCGGCCGGGCCGGTCAGGGCCACGATGTCGCGCAGCGGCGTGCCGATCGGCACCTCGGCGATGCCCTCGCCCGCGGGGCCGCGCACCGACACGAGGATCGTCCCGGGCGAGCCATTCGTGCCCGTGGCCGCGAAGGCCTCCGGCCCCTCGCGCAGGATCCACGGCACGCTGGCCAGGGTCTGGACGTTGTTGACGACCGTTGGCGCTCCGAACAACCCGCGGACGGCGGGATACGGCGGGCGCTGCTCAGGCTGGCCACGCCGGCCTTCGAGGGCCTTGAGCAGCACGGTCTCCTCGCCCAGCATGTACGCGCCCTGAACGGGCCGGATCGTGATGCGCAGCTCGTGGCCGGTGTCGAGGACGTCGTCGCCCACGTAGCCGGCATCCTCCGCCGCGCCAACGGCGCCCTCCAGGGCGGCGATCGCGGCGGCCGCGTCGGAGCGGACGGCGATGACGGCCTCGCGCGCGCCGATCGCCCAGGCCGCAATGGCCGTGCCCTCGACGACGGCGAACGGCTCGCGTTCCATGAGGGTGGCGTCGATGTGCACGGTCGGGTCGGCCCCGTAGCCGTTGACGACGACGTATCGCCGGGCGACATCCTGGCCGGCCGCGGTCCGCCACTTCTCGCCCGTTGGGAAGCCAGCGCCCCCACGGCCGCGCAGGCCCGAGGCGGCGATCGTGGCGATCGTGCCCGTCGGGCCGAGCTCGCGCACGGCTCTGGTCAGGCCCCGGAAGGCACCCCCCGCGACGGCCGCGTCCAGAGCCGCGGACGGCTCGGTCGGCACGCTGTCGCCGCGACGCCGAGCCGCCCCGCCCTTGCCCTGGCTGGGCGCGGACAGCAGGATCGAGGGCCAGCCGGGTCGTGTCGGGATGATGGCCATCGTCAGTCGGCGCGCTTCGGGCGTACCTGGCGCCCACGCCGGTGTGCGGGGGTCGCACCAACCCTGGCGCCACCCGACCCTCGGCCGGCGGTCTCGCTGCGCGCGCCCCCGAGCGCCGCGTCGAGCGCTCCCGTGAAGGCCTCCTCCGGCGGTCGCCGCTCGGACAGGGCCGCCGCCTGGTCACCGGCGGTCGGGGGCTCGAAGTGGAACTGGCGGTAGTAGGAGGCGGTGCCGTACAGCATCGCGTACCAGGCGCCGGTCGCGAAGCTGATGCGCTTGAGGGCGGCCACGGGCAGGTAGCCGTACGCGGCCTGCGTGCGCTCGAAGATCTCGAGCATGCGCTTGGGGTCGTAGTCGACATCCGCGAGGATCTCGTCGAGGGGTTGCGGGTCGATGCCCTCGAAATGGACATAGGCCGGGTCGGGGACGGTCCGACCGCTGCGTCGGAGGGCCGATTCCTCACGCCGCTCGCCGTACGTCTCGGGTGCACCCCAGTGCACGTGGAAGCGGCCCTTCGTGTCGATGCCGCCCATGTCGATGCACTCGATCGGGCATGCCTGGGCGCACTGGAAGCATGTCTCGCACTTGAGCGTGCCGTACTCGTCGTACAGGAGCTGTAGCCGGCCCCGGAACTTGGGCGCGATCGTCGCGGGCACTTCCGGATAGCGGATCGTCGCCTTCGGCTCGAAGAACCGGCGCAGGGTCAGGGCCATGCCCTTGACCATGCCCAGACCGGGAACGAAGCTCATCGGCGGTTCATCGGTTGAGCACGATCATGGCCCCGGCCGTCACGAACAGGTTGAGCAGCGAGGCGGGCAGCAGCCACTTCCAGGCGAAACCCATGAGCTGGTCGATGCGCACGCGGGGCAGGGTGCCGCGCATCCAGACGAAGACGTACACGAACACGTATGTCTTGAGCATAAACCAGAGCAACCCGGCGACCGCGTCGAAGGTCACGTACGCCCAGCCGAACACGAGCGCGATTGCGACGAGGTTGAAGGCGACGAAGCCCAGCACGAGCGCCTGCCACGTCGGAGCGCTACTGCGGGCCAGCCAGAACGGGATGGCCAGGGCGATCGTGCCCAGCACCGGCACGATGGCCACCAGCACGATCAGCCCGATCCCGAGCGAGCCCGGGTTGACGTTGAGATCGACCGCGAACGGCCATGGGATGGGTGCATTCCAGCCGCCGAAGAACAGGGCCGACAGCAGCGCCGAGACGATGAACACGTTCACGTATTCGGCGAAGAAGAAGAACCCGAAGCGCATGCCCGAATACTCGGTCGCGAAGCCGGCCACGATCTCGGAGTCGGCCTCGGTCAGGTCGAACGGGGTGCGGTTGGCCTCCGCGGTCGCGGCGATGAAGAAGATCAACGCCCCGAGCGGCTGGCGGAACACGTTCCAGTCGAGGAACGATCCGGACTGCATCTTCGAGATGTCGTTGAGGCTCATGGTCTGAGCCAGGATGAGCAGGCCCACGACGGAGAGCGTGAGCGGGATCTCGTAGCTCACGATCTGGGCCGCCGAGCGCAGGCCGCCCAGGAGGGAGTACTTGTTGAAGCTCGACCAGCCGGCCATGAGCAGGCCGACGACGGTCAGGCCGCCCATCGCGAACACGTACAACAGCCCGATCTGCATGTCGAAGCCGAACAGCCCCGGTGCGAACGGAATGACCATGAGCGTCATCGGGATGGCCAGGTAGACGACGATCGGCGCCCACGTGAACACGACCGGGTCGGCCCCGGTCGGTGTGAAGTCCTCCTTCATGAGCACTTTCAGGCCGTGCACGACGGACAGGGCCGAGCCGAACGGTCCGACACGATCGGGTCCGATCCGCAGGTTCATGAGGGCGATGACCTTCATCTCCATGTAGATGATCAGGAACGCCGTCGGGATCGTGATCACGAGCAGAACCGTGGCGGCCACGAGGAAGCGCACGATCGGCAGGTTGGCGGCCAGGACGTCGACCACGATCGGGCCGAGGAAGATGATGGCGAGCAAGAGTGCGACGGACAGCACGCCCCCGAGCGCGACCAGGATCAGGACGACCTTGCCCGGCAGGCTCACGCGCGACCATGCCCGGCTCATCGCCGTCATGAAGCGTCCCGTGAGCACGGCGCCGGAATCCGCACGGCCTCGATGGTGCCCTCGAAGGTCACTTGTCGACCCCGCCCATGATCGGGTCGAGCGACGCCATGACGGCCATGGTGTCGGCGATCAGGTGGCCGGGCATCATCAGGCCGACCGACTGGAGGTGGATGAAGCTCGGGTCGTGGATGCGCATGCGGTACGGCTGATCGGTGCCGTCGCTGATCGCGTACACGGCGTACTGGCCGCGCGGCGACTCGACGGCCGCATAGGCACGGCCGGGCCGCGGTCGCAGGAGGCGCGGCAGCTTGGCCATGACCGGGCCGTCGGGCATCTCGTGGAGGCACTGGTCGATGATGCGCAGGCTCTGCTTGATCTCGTCGATACGGAGCAGGTAGCGCGCCAGGCAGTCGCCCTCGGACCGGGTCGGGATGTCGAAGTCGAGCTCGGGGTAGACCGAGTACGGGTGTGCGCGTCGGACGTCGAACGGCACGCCCGTCGCGCGCAGGTTCGGCCCCGTCATGCACATCCGCAGGGCGGTGGCCGTGTCGATCTCGCCCAGCCCGCGCATGCGTCGGACGAAGATCTCGTTCTCGTTGAGGAGCTGCGTGTTGGCCTCGTGCTGCTGGGTGGCGCGGGTCATCCAGTCGCCGAGGCGGCTCATGAAGTCGTGGCTGATGTCGCCGTTGACGCCGCCGATCCGGTAGTAGTTGAAGAGCATTCGCGCGCCGGTCAGCGAACCCAGCATCTCGACGATCTCGTCGCGCTCGATGAAGCTCCACAGGATGGGCGTCAGGCCGCCCAGATCGAGCGCCATCCAGCCCATGAACAGGGCGTGGCTGGCGATCCGCAGGAGCTCGCCCGAGAGGACCCGGATGTACTCGGCCCGGCGCGGCACCTCCACGTCCAGGAGCTTCTCGAAGGCCATGACCGCGGGCCATTCGCAGAACAGCGCGCTGACGTACTCCAGCGGATCCATGTAGCAGATCGCCTGGTGGTAGTCCGCGTTCTCGCACAGCTTCTCGACGCCCCGGTGGAGGTAGCCGAGAACCGGGTCGAGGTCCACGACCTTCTCGCCGTCGAGCTTCGCGACGACACGCAGGACCCCGTGCGTAGATGGGTGCTGGGGCCCGATGTTGATGAGCATCTCGCCATCGCCGAGCGTGTAGAACTCGGCCTCGCGCTCGGTCCGTGGCGGGAACGGCGGGACCGGCTCGTACACCCCGATCTGCTGTTCGAGGGTGATGCGCGGATCGTCGGCCGACGCGTGGGCTGGGATGTCGTACGGCGAGTCGGGCGCAGTGTCGGTCGTCTCGACGTGTGGTGGACGGAGGGTGGTCATGTCAGCCGGCCTTGTCCTCGCGAATCGTGGCCGCCGCGGTGGCGTTGCGCGGGCTGTGGGACTGCTCCATGTGCCGGACGCCGCCGCCCGGGGAACGCGCGGCGTCGTCGGCCAGGAAGAAGTCCTTGCGGAGCGGGAAGCTCGTGTAGTCGGGCGGCATGTAGATCCGACGCAGATCGCGGTTGCCCTCGAACGTGATGCCGAACATGTCGTACGCCTCACGCTCCATCCACTCGGCGCCCTTCCACAGGAACGTGACGGACGGCACACGCGGGTCCTCGCGCGACAGGCCGTCGGCCACGACTCGCAGCCAGTCCGGCGTCGTCTCGGACCACAGGTGGTAGACGACCTGCATGGTGCTGCCCGTGTCGACCCCGGCCAGGTCGGCGAGGAACTCGAAATGGAAGGCCGGTTCGTCGTGCAGGGAACGCAACACCTCGGTCACGTCGCCCGGACCGATGCGCAGCTCGGTCTCGTCGTGGCGCTGGCGAACCGGTCCTGTGAGGATCTCGCCGAAGCGGCTCTCGATGCGGCGCTTGAGCGCGCGATCCATGCGCTACACCCCGTCCGGAACGGTCGGCCCGATGGCACGCTCCGGCCAGTGGCCGCGTCGCTCCAGGATGAGCTGCTGGAGCTTCATCATGCCGTAGATGAGGCCCTCCGGCCGTGGCGGGCAGCCGGGCACGTACACGTCGACGGGCATGATCCGATCGATGCCCTCGATCGTGGCGTAGCTCCGCTTGTAGCGACCGCCCGAGCATGTGCAATCGCCCATCGCGATGCACCACTTGGGCTCGGGCATCTGCTCCCACAACCGAAGCAGCGGTCCGGCCATCTTCGTCGTCAGCGTGCCGGCGACGATGAGCACGTCCGCCTGGCGGGGCGACGCCCGGAACGGGAACATGCCCCAGCGATCCATGTCGTTCTTGGACGTCGCCGCGGACATCATCTCGATCGCGCAGCAGGCCAGACCGGACAGCAGCGGCCACAGGCTGTTGGCCCGGATCAGATCCAGGACGTAGTCGGCCTTGGTCGGGATCACCTCGAGCGCGCCCGACCAGCGCGCGTCGTCGCGGCGGCCGAGATCGGTCGCGCCGAATTCGCGCAGATGCGTCGTGTCGGGCGGACGTCCTCCGCCGTACGCCACCGGATCGGTCGACGACCACAGTGTGTTCGGCACCACGATGGCCTTGGCCAGCTCGTCGCGTCCCGATGTCGGGATCAGTCCGGCCGGGCTGTTGGCCGGCTGGTCGGATGGCATCTGGGCCGCGTCCGCGGCACCGACGCCGAGACCCTGTCCGTCGCGCTTCACCGCCATTCGAGGACCCCCTTCCGCCAGGCGTAGGCAAGGCCGAGCAGCAGGATCCCAACGAAGATCAACATGCTCACGAAGGCGCCCAGCAACAGATCACGGAACACGATCGCCCACAGGAAGATGAAGATGACCTCGATGTCGAAGGCCACGAACAGCAGGGCGTAGATGTAGAACGAGAGGCCGAACCGGCCGTGCGTATCGCCGAAGGTGTCGATACCCGACTCGTAGGGCAGGCCCTTGTGCACGTCGCCCCGGTTGCGGTGCGAGATGAGCCACGCTGCGCCGATCGTCGCGAAGACGAAGGTCACCCCCGCGAAGGCGAACCCGACGACGTACCAGATCGCTGCCACGGTTCCTCGTTGTGGGCGGCCGCCCATGCACGTCCGGGACGGCTCTCTTGCAGGTTCGGCCCGCGACGCCGGGCGCCACTCCACGCGAGCGCCGGTGGGCGGGTCTCCCCCTGACTTGGATGGGTGCGCGCCGGCCGCGGCCACGCACCGGCATTCTAGCAGGGGAGCGCGTCGAAATCGGTCGGCGTCGATCCGGACCGGGGTCCCTGGGTGACAGGGCACGGCCACAGCCGGACGACGCCGGGGGGCGAGCGCGCCGAGCGCGCGTGCAGGATCGCGCCCGCCCCCCGGCGGTGTGTGGGCATGCCCCGAGCGTGCCCGGTCGCAGCGTGCGCGATCCCGTTTGGCACCCGCAATAGGTCGAACACCCTAGTCGCGCCCTCGTGATCAGCAGGCACATCGAGGCGACGTTCGGACCGGGTCGGGTGGGCGCTCTGCGGACGCCCCTTCAGCCGCCGCCGGAGGGCCCTGTCGTCGGCCGGAAGCCCGCCAGTGGCCTGTCGGCGGGCAGGCCCCGGGCCGCGGCGAACACCCAGAACGCGCCCAGTGCCCGTGGGTCGAGCAGCCGGGCCACGGCGGAGCGCACGTTCGCCCACTCCTGGGCTGTGGTTGCCGTGTCCGACCGGATGCCCTCGAGGACGGCCGCCATCCCTGACCCGACGAGGAATGCGGATTGTCGCGCCCGACCGAGCACGCCGAAGCCGTGGTCCCCGAGGGCTCGTTCGACGGCGGTCAGGTCGACATGCGCGGTGATGTCCTGGCGCCCGATGTGGACGAACGGGTCCGCGTGGACGCGCTGGCGGACGTACGCCCGCAGCGTGCCCTGTCCACGAACGACCACGTCGTACAGCTCCGACGCCGGGGCGCCGTAATCGATCACGAGGACGAGACCGCGGCCCACGTCCCGCGTCGCGTCGCGGGCCCAGGCGTCGATCGCGAGGCAGACCTCCGCGCGCTGGCCGACCTCGAGGCGGACACCCTCGCTCCGGAGCCGCTCGAGCAGCGCCGGGCTCGAGACGGGTCCCAGCTGCTCCACGAAGGTGTCGGCGTCGAGCGCCACATACGCCTCGCGAACGTCGTCGACGGCGCCCACGAGGCGGTGGACCGGCAGCGCATCGAGGTACTCGTTCGCGAGGACCAGACCGGCGGGCATGTCGCCCGTGGACGACGTCGCCGCGGCGGCGCCGAGCCTGTGCTCGAGCGGCTCATCCGACTCCCTCGAGTGGCGGGCGGCCGCGAACCGCAGTCGCGCCGCGGCCTCACGCCCCGTCGACACGTCGATCGGCTCGTAGCGCAGCGCGTCCACGAGCTCCGAGCCGTCGCGCTCCAGGCCGACTCGGATGGCCGCCCCCAGCGCGCCCGATCCGGCCCCGTACTCGCGCAGCACGAACGGGCTCGGGCGTCCGAGCGCCTGCCAGGCCTCGTCGACGGTCCGCGCCAGGGTCCAGCCGAAGATCGGATGCAGCTCGGGCGCGGTCAGGAAGTCCCCGGCCCGGCTGGGTCGCTCGGCGCTGGTCGCGTAGTAGCCGTGCTCGGGGTCGGTCAGGGCCAGGGCCATGAAGCGCGCGAATGTCATCGGCCCCTGGCGCTCGATCTCCGAACGGATGCGCTCCACGAGATCCGGGTCCGACGGAACCTGGGCGGGGTCGAAGTCGGGCCCGGCGGGGCGGCGGACGGGGAACAGCTCCATCTACCCGACCCCCGGCGGGCCGAGCGCGAGGCGGAGACCCGGTCCGACGAGGGTGTGGCCGCCGAGGACGATCGGGACCGACGCGCCGACGGCCGCCTCGGTCAGCGCTCGGAGCCACGGGTCATGGACGGCGCCGGGGTCGAGGGCGTCCGACGCGAAGCGATCCTCCGGGCTCGGCCACGCCCGTTCGTCGGCGCCAAGGCGATGTGCGAGCAGGACGCGCGTGTCCATGACCGCCGCGTCCGCCAGGCGTGCGACCATGCGCCCGAGCGCCTCGGGTCGATCCTCGAGCACGAGGCCGATGACGCTCGCCGGTGGGCGGCGCGGCGAGACGCCACGTGGTCCGCCCGCGCCGGCACCGGCAAGCGGGCTCGAGGCCCGCAGGCCGCGCTCCTCGATCAGCGCCCGGACTCGCGCGGCCACGCTCGTTTCGAGCCAGCGCAGCGTCGCCGCGCTGGTGCGGCCGGCCACCAGGAGCTCGGCCCGCGGATCGCCGGCGACGGCAATCACGTCGGCGAGGCGCTGGCGGGCCACCACGAGGCGCGGGTCATGACCCAGCTCGCGGACGCTCTTGGGTGGCCGCCGGGCATGCGCAAGCAGCACCAGATCCGTTGGGGAATCGATGTCCAGGGCGAGGCGCCAGGCGCCCGCTCGGTCGACCAGGGGCACTCGGGCTTGCTCCTCGAGCCAGCGCGGCAGAGCGTTGTCCGAGGGCAGGTCGGGCACGTCGCGCAGGATCGCCGCGCGACCGACGGCCACGACGTCGGCCGAGTAGCGCGAGTTGGCGAGCGCGACCGAGCGACCGGTCGTGGCCGTGTCGAGCAGGGCGTTCAGGAACGCGGGCCCGGCGAGCGGGATGCTGCCCGCGCCGAGGATGATCGCACCGGCATCGTCCGGCGCCGCCGCGGCGAGTTCGCGCAGGATGGCACCGAAGGGACGTCGGTCGGGCGGCATGCGCACGATGCGCACCTCCGCGATCGGTGCCACCGCGCTCGGGCTCCGCGGGTGGGCGGATACGGGCTGTCTCGCCTGCACGCGTCTCCGGAACGCGGCAGCATGATGCTCGGCCAGCCGGCGCTGGGCCTTGCCGAGCAGGCGCTCGTACGGCCCGCTCGTCGGGCCCGGCTCGCGCAGGAGGATCCACACGATGGCCGCTGGCACGTCGTCCGAGGATACCGGCCGGCGCCCGCGAACGATCCGATCGAGACGATCGGGCCGACGCGTTCGAGCGTACGTCGGGCTCGGCGCCAACCTCGGCCAGGCCGACACGACGCTGCGCGACGGCATTCGGGCTCTGGCGCGACTTCCCGGCGTGCGGGTACGGGCTGTGTCGCGCCTGTACGCGACGCGACCGGTGGGCGTGCTCGACCAGCCCGAATTCCGCAACGCCGTCGTCGCGCTCGATGTTGCCGCCGGCCACGAACCCGCGGCCGATGCCCTGCGCCTGCTCGTGGAGTTGAAGAGGATCGAGCGCGTCTTCGGACGCGGCGCCGGTCCGCGCTGGGGACCGCGCGTGCTCGATCTCGACCTGCTCGTGTTCGGCCGCGCTCGGTTCGTGGTCGAACGCCCGCCGGCAGGCATGTCCATCGACCCGGTCAGGGCAGCGTCAGCCGATGGTCGCCTGCTCGAGATTCCCCATCGCTCGGCGCACGAGCGGCTGTTCGTGCTGGCACCCCTCTCGACCTGGCTCCCGGGCTGGTTCCCCCTGGCTGGGGCGAGACGATCGAGACGGCCAGCCGACGCCGGCTCGCAACCGAGGGCCCGGATGCGGTCCGGGCGATCGCCCGCTGGTCGCTCGACGACGGCGCATCGACGCGAACGGAGCAGGGTTCCTGGCGATCGATCTGAGCCGCGCGGCGACCGACAAACGGCCCGCGAGCTCAGAGGCGCACGGCCGGCGGGCGATCCCGGTCGAACATGTGGACGGTGTCGATGAACCGAACCTGCTTGGTCTGGTAGGCCATGACCAGGGAGTGGCTTCGGGCCCCGCCGCCGAAGAAGCGCACGCCCTGGAGCAGGTCGCCCTCGGTCACGCCGGTGGCCGCGAACACGAGCTGCTCCCCGGACGCGAGCTCGTCGGTCGTGAACACATGGTCCTCATCGGCGTGCCCAAGCATCCGGCGGGCGCGCTCGCGCTCCTCCTCGTTCCTGAAGCGCAGGCGTGCCTGGACCTCGCCCCCGAGACAGCGCAGGGCGGCGGCCGTGATCACGCCCTCGGGTGCCCCGCCGATGCCCATGACGGCGTGGACGCCCGTGCCCGAGACGGCGCAGCTGATGGCGCCCGAGAGATCGCCGTCGCTGATGAGCTTGATCCGCGCACCCGCACCGCGGATCTCTTCGATGAGCGCCTCGTGGCGCGGTCGGTCGAGGATGATGACGGTGATGTCACCGATGCGGCGCCCGAGCGCCTCGGCGATGCGGTGACAGTTTTCGGTCGGACTCTTCGTGATGTCGACCTTGCCCGCCGCCACCGGCCCGACGCACAGCTTCTCGAGGTATGTGTCGGGGGCGTGGAGGAGGCCGCCCGCTCGGACGCCGCGAGCACGGTGATGGCGTTGTCCGAACCGGTCGCCACGAGGTTCGTGCCCTCGAGCGGGTCGACCGCGATGTCGACCGAGGGGATCCCCTCGCCGGGCCCGTCGTGCAGGCCGACCGGCTCGCCGATGTACAGCATCGGCGCCTCGTCGCGCTCACCCTCGCCGATGACGATGGTGCCGTCGAACTCGATCTCGTCCATCGTCCGGCGCATGGCCTCGGTCGCCGCCTTGTCGGCGCCTGTCCGGTCTCCGCGGCCCATGTAGCGGGCCGAGGCGATCGCCGCTGCCTCGGTGACTCGGACCATCTCGAGGGCGAGGAGTTGCTCCATCTGGGATGCCCTTCCTTGGCGTTGCTTGTTGGCCTCGCGTGTGTGCGACGGATCTACGATCGCCGCTCCGAGGTCGAACGCGCTCGGTGGAGCGCATCGGCCCGAGGATTAGTGCCGGAAGTGCCGGCGGCCCGTGAACACCATCGCCAGGTGGTGGCGGTCGGCCACCTCGATCGCCATCTCGTCCCGGATCGAGCCGCCGGGCTGGATGATCGCGGTGACCCCGGCCTGGGCGGCGATCGCGATGCCATCCGGGAACGGGAAGTATGCGTCCGACGCCATGACCGCGAGCTTGGCCCGGTCGCCCGCTCGCCGCAGGGCGATCTCGACCGAGGTGCTGCGACTGGCCTGGGCGGCCCCGATGCCGACGGTCGCGGCATTCTTGGCCAGGACGATCGCGTTCGAGCGGACATGGCGGACGGCGCGCCATGCGAACAGCAGGTCGGTCAGCTCTTCGAGTGTCGGGCGGCGGCGGGTGACGACCTGGAGCTGGCCCTTGTCCAGGCCGAGCTCGTCGATCAAGCTCTCGACGAGCAGCCCGCCGGAGACGCGCTTGAAGTCGAGGTTGGCGATGCCGTAGTCGCGCATGCCCTCGGTCGGATTCGGCGGCACGGCGAGAAGCTCGAGGCCGCTCTTGCTATGCAGGACGGCGAGTGCCTCCTCGGTGAAGCCGGGCGCCACGACCGCCTCGTAGCTGTTGGCGGCGATCTCGCGCGCTGTCGCCTCGTCCAGGTCGCGGTTGACACCGACGATGCCGCCGAAGGCCGCCACGGGATCGGTCTCGAGCGCCCGGAGGTACGCCTCGACGAGCTCGTCGGCGGAGGCGATCCCGACCGGGTCGGTGTGCTTCGTGATGACGACGCTGGGGCGCCGTGTAGTCCGTCGCGATGCCATACGCGGCGTCGAGGTCGAGCAGGTTGTTGAACGTGGGCGCGCGCCCTGGAGCTGGGTCGCGTCGGCGAGGGTGCCCCTGCGATGGGTGGTCTCCCGGTAGAACGCCGCGCGTTGATGCGGGTTCTCGCCGTACCGCAGGTCGGCCACCTTCTCGAGGACGAGGGCGAGGCGGCTCGGGAAGGTGTTGCCTCGGATCTGTTCAGATACGCGGCGATCTCGGCGTAATACGCGGCGACGATCCCGAACGCCTCGGCCGCGAGCTGGGCGCGGAGCTCCGCGGACAGGCCGCCGAACTGGCGCGAGCTCCATCGATGACGGCAGGGTAGTGGGCCGGGTCGCGCATACGGCGGCGACGCCTGCCGCGTTGCGGGCCGCGGCGCCGAGCAGCGCGGCGCCACCGACGTCGATCATCTCGATCGCCTCGTCGAGGCCGACGTGCCGGGCGCCACCTCGGGCGCGAAGGGCTTGACGTTGACCACGACGAGATCGATCGGGCCGATGCCGTTGGCCTCGAGCTCCTGGAGCTGCGATTCGACGTCCCGCCTGGCAAGGATGCCCGCGTACACCGCCGGATGGAATGTCTTGACCTGACCGCCCACGAGCGGGGGCACGTTCGTCAACTGGGAGACCGACGCGACGTCGATGCCCTCGGCCGCCAGGTGCTCGCGGGTGCCGTCGGTGGCATACATCTCGACGCCGAGCTCCGCGAGGGCACTGGCGAGCGTCCCGATCCCGTCGCGATTGGCCACCGACAAGAGCGCTCGCACTCGGGAATCCTCCTCCCCGGGGCCGGGCCGGCGGGTCGAGCCGCCGATGCGATGACGTCCACGCCATGCGGCGGGCACGATCAAACCTTGGGCGGACGCGCCCGCGGCCGCGAGTATAGCGCGGGAGTCTGGCATACTCGGCCGGCGGTCCTTGCGAGCCGGAGCGCCGCAGCCTGCCATCCAACCCCGCGTTCGAGGATTCGTCGTGAAGCTGGCGCCCTGGGAGTACGTCTTCATCGCGTTCAACAGCTTCAACTTCCACGACCTGTTCTGGCCGACGATCGTGGTCTCGCTCATCGAGCTTGCGCTCGTCGTGGTCCTGTACAACGTCCGAACCCGCCAGCTCCATCGCCATCCCCCGTATCTCGAGATGTACGAGTGGCTGCTGTGGACAGGCGTCATCACGTTCCTTCTCCTCGTCACGTACGGGCTGTTCGTGTTCGACTTTCTGTTCGTCGTCGTGACCGAGGTCGTCGGGCTGGGCATGCTGGTGTGGATCCGCTTCGTCCGCTTCCCGCCGATCCTGGCGGCCTACGAGCGGCAGCTGGCGCGAGCCCGGTACTTCACCCGTCAGCGCTTCAGCCGGCCCGAGGCGACGATCCGCTCGAAGCCGTCCCGGCGCCGGCGTCGGCGCTAGGCGCGGCCGCGTCCCCGAACGCCGAACACCGACTGAGCGGCATGGACATCGTCCGTTTCGGCATCGGTCACCGCCGGCCGGACGGCCCGCCGGGGACGGTGGGTGTGAGCGCCCAGGTGATCCATTCCGACGAGCGCGGCGTGGTGGCAGAGCTGGCCTTTGCGCGGCGGTCCTCGATGGAGCCCCACACGAATCCCAACCTCACCTGGTTCGTGGTGATCGAGGGCGGCGGCTTCGTGCAGGTCGGCGACGAACGGGCCCGGGTCGCGGCGGGCGAGGCCGTCCTGTGGCCGGCCGACGTCGACCACGCGGCCTGGACCGAGCACGGCGAGATGCGGGCCATCGTCGTCGAGCTCGCGGGTCGCGACGAGATGAGTAGTCCGGCCCTCATCCCCGGCACGGCCGTGCGCCTCCCGTCGGGGCAGTCCGCGGCGCCAGCTCAGGGCGGTCTGCGGCCGCGGCCGCGAGCCTCGTCGCAGGGCACCGAGGGCGAGCCCGACTGAGGGTGTCTCGGCCGCTGATCGTCGGTCTCGGTTCGTGCGCGGCGCCGACCTCGGCCGGGGGCCGGTTCGTGGCGGGCCGGCCGGCCTCCTCCTGTTCCGGCCGGCCCCCACATGGGTCAAGGATCGAGTCGCGCGGCGCTGCAGACGAATTCCAGGAAGGCCCCGTGATCGTGGGCTGGCCCTCGCGCGTCCGGCGGCGGCCCGAGCGGCAATGCCGCTCAGATGTGGTATACGGCCCGGAGATCGATTGGGTTCAGCTCGACGCTTCGCCGCTCGTCGAGTGCCGGTCAGCGCCAGCCTCGCGTGCGACCGCAGGCCGCGTCGTCGCTGCCGGTGCAAGCAACGCGCCGAGTTGCCCGAGGATGCGCGCCGTGGCGCCCCAGACCCGCAGATCCTCGATGCGATACGCACCGTAGCGCAGTCGCCAGCCACGAACGTCACGCTCGACGATCTCGATGGGCGCTTCCGGCAGGAACGCCGCAACCGGTGCGAGCACGATGCGTGCGACCTCGTCGGGCGCGGCCACGAGCACCGGTTGACGCGCTGCGACGGCGACGACGGCCGTGACCCGGAAGCCGCTGACCGGGATCACGAACGGCTCCAGGCTGCCCAGCACGCGCACTCCGGCCGCCGACGGGTCGAGTCCGATCTCCTCGCCCGCCTCGCGCATGGCGGTCGCGACGAGGTCAGCGTCGCCGGGCTCCGCCGATCCGCCCGGGAAGCTGACCTCGCCCGAGTGGTGACCGCCGCGATCGACGCGCTCGGTGAGGATGACAAGGGCCTCGCCCCTGGTGTCGGGCACGAGCAGCACGAGCACCGCGGCCGTCCGCAATCCGGCCAGGCCGTCGAGCGTGATCCGCGGCCGCTCCGAGGCGGCGATGCGGACCGGCATCAGCACGTCCGGGGCCGGAGGCATGACCCTCGGGAGCCGCTCCAGACGATGTGCCGCCTCGGTCAGGTTCACGGGTCGGGTGAACCGTGCGGCGCCTGCTGGCGGCCCATCCGGAAGGCGAAGGCGCGACCCGGCCGGCCCGGTACACCAGCCGGGCAACGCGCCGAGCCATGCGCCGAGCTCAGTTCAGGAGCTCCCCGCCGTCGCGGTCGCGCCCGTGCTCGTCGTCGGTCTCGGGCAGATCGAACGGCGAGCGTCCCGCCACGCCGGCTCCGGTCGGCTCGCCGCTTCGTGACCGGGCGTCACGCCGGGACGCGGCCTCGCTCACGACCGTCGAGCGCTCGGTCCGGAACAGCAGCGTGCCCGCGACGACGTCGGCGTCGCCGATCACCCGGTCGCCGGGCTGGAACTCGCCCGCGACGAGCGCCCGCGCGAACGGGTTCTCGACGAGGCGCTGGATCGTGCGCTTGAGGGGCCGCGCGCCGAAGGTCGGATCGGTACCCTCACGGGCGATCAGCTGGCGCGCCGCGGGCGTCAGCTCGAGCGTCAGGTCCTGGTCCGCCAGGCGACGCTCCAGATCGGCCAGCAGCAGGTCGACGATCGCCGCAAGATCGGCGTCCGTCAGCTGGTGGAACACGATCACCTCGTCGATCCGGTTGAGGAACTCGGGCCGGAACTGGAGCCGGAGGGACTCGGTCAGCTGGCGCTTCATGTCCTCGTACGCGGCCGCCTCGTGCTCGCCCGTCCGTCCGGCGACGGCCGCGATGAGCTGCGAGCCGACGTTGCTGGTCATGATGATGACCGTGTTCCGGAAGTCGACCGTGCGGCCCTGCGAGTCGGTCAGGCGCCCGTCGTCGAGAACCTGGAGCAGGACGTTGAACACGTCGGGATGGGCCTTCTCGATCTCGTCGAGCAGCACGACCTGGTACGGCCGTCGGCGCACCGCCTCCGTCAGCTGCCCGCCCTCCTCGTAGCCGACATAGCCGGGCGGCGCCCCGACCAGGCGCGACACGGCGAACTTCTCCATGTACTCGCTCATGTCGATGCGGACCATGGCCTGCTCGTCGTCGAACAGGAACTCGGCGAGCGCGCGCGCGAGCTCGGTCTTGCCGACGCCGGTCGGGCCCAGGAACAGGAACGAGCCGATCGGGCGGCGCGGATCCTTGAGGCCTGCCCGAGCCCGCCGGACGGCGTCCGACACGGCCTGGATGGCCTCGTCCTGGCCGATCACGCGCTGGTGCAGGCGGTCCTCCATGTGGACCAGCTTCTGCATCTCGCCCTCGAGCAAGCGCGTGACGGGAATGCCCGTCCAGGCCGAGACGATCCCGGCGATGTCGTCGGCCGAGACCTCCTCCTTGAGCAGGCGGCCCGTGCCCTGCAGGGTCGCAAGGGCGGCCTCCTGCTCGCGCAGCCGGTTCTGGAGCTCCGGCAACGTCGCGTACTGGAGCTTCGCCGCCGTTTCGTAGTCGGTCTCGCGCTGTGCCTGCTCGATCCGGACCTGGAGCCCTTCGAGCTCGGACTTCGTGGCCCGCATCGCGGCGATGGCATCCTTCTCGGCCTGCCAGCGCTGCTTCATGGCCCCGGCCTCTTCATCGACGTCGGCCAGCTCGCGCTCGAGTGCCTCGAGGCGCGCCTTGGACGCCTCGTCCGTCTCCTTGCGCAGCGCCTCGCGCTCGATCTCGAGCTGGATGCGCCTCCGCTCGAGCTCGTCGAGCTCGACCGGCATCGAGTCGATCTCCATGCGCAGCCGGCTGGCGGCCTCGTCGACGAGGTCGATCGCCTTGTCGGGCAGGAAGCGCTCGGTGATGTAGCGGTCCGAGAGCGTGGCCGCCGCGACGAGCGCGGAGTCCGTGATGCGCACGCCGTGGTGGACCTCGTACCGCTCGCGCAGGCCGCGCAGGATCGAGATCGTCTCCTCGACCGTGGGCTGGTCGACGAGCACGGGCTGGAATCGGCGCTCGAGGGCGGCGTCCTTCTCGATGTGCTTGCGATACTCGTCGAGCGTCGTCGCCCCGATGGTGTGCAGCTCGCCGCGGGCGAGCATCGGCTTGAGCAGGTTGGACGCATCCATCGCGCCCTCGGCCGCCCCGGCACCGACGACCGTGTGCAGCTCGTCGATGAACAGGATGACCTGACCCTCGGAGTCCTTGATCTCCTTGAGCACCGCCTTGAGGCGCTCCTCGAACTCGCCCCGGAACTTCGATCCGGCGATGAGGGCACCCAGGTCGAGCGCGATGACGCGCTTGTCCTTGAGGCCCTCGGGCACATCGCCGCGCACGATGCGCTGGGCGAGGCCCTCGACGATGGCCGTCTTGCCGACGCCCGGCTCGCCGATGAGCACGGGGTTGTTCTTCGTTCGGCGGCTCAGGACCTGGACCACGCGCCGGATCTCGTCGTCGCGGCCGATCACGGGGTCGAGCTTGCCGGCGCGAGCCTCGGTCGTCAGGTCGCGCCCGTACTTCTCGAGCGCCGCGTAGGTGCTCTCGGGGGTCTGGGAGGTGACGCGCTGACCGCCGCGCAACGACTGCAGGGCGGCGAGCACGGCCTCGCGGCCGGCGCCATTGCGCTCCATGAGCGTCTGAGCATCACCGCCCGATTCGAGCACGCCGAGGAGCAGATGCTCCGTGGAGACGTACTCGTCTCCCAGGCGACGCGCCTCGTCCTGGGCATGATCGATGGCCTGCTTGGCCCGTGGATCGAGGGCGAGCGAGCCGCCCTGGATGCGCGCCCGTCGAGCCAGGCCGGCGGCCACGTCACCGCGCAGCTGGACGAGGTCGACGCCGATGCGTCGGAGTGTCTCGGCGGGAATGCCGTCATCGGGCTCGATGAGCGCGGCGAGCAGATGCTCGGCGTCGAGGATGGGGCTCTGGAGATTCTCGGCCAGGCGCTGGGCCGAGACGATCGCCTCCTGGGCCTTCTGGGTAAAACGATCGAGTTGCATCTCGGTTCTCTGCGTGGCGGGCGGTCAGCGGACCGTCCGGGGATCGGATTGGGGTACGAGGTCGAGGAACTGGCGAGCCGCCTCGCGGGCCTCGTCCGTCAGCACGGCTGGCAGGACGACGCGAGTCTTCACGTACAGGTCGCCGAAGCCCTCGGCGTTGAGCCGCGGCATGCCCTGGCCGGCCAACCGAAAGGTCCTGCCGCTCTGCGTTCCGGGCGGGATCGTCAGCAGGCCGCGGCCTTTGAGCGTCGTGACGGGCACTTCGGCCCCGAGCAGGGCTTCCTCGAGCGTGATCGGTAGCTCGCGTTCGAGGTCCGCGCCTCGCCGGGCAAAGATGGGATGGGGCCGGACCCGGATCGTGACCACGACGTCGCGGCCGTCGGGACCCGTCCCGCGCAGTTTCACGCGACTGCCCGTGGCGACACCCCGAGGAATGGTGACCTCGAAGCGCTTGCCGCCGACCTCGACCCGTCTCACCGTGCCGTGGTAGGCCTCCTCGAGTGACAACTCGGCATCGGCCTCGATGGCTGCGACGGCGCGGTGGGCGCCGTTGCCTCGCCGCGCGGCGCCGGGTTCGGTGCCGGCGGCCGCCGATTCGTCCAGACCCATCTCGGCCAGGATGTCCTCGAAGGTCGGGCTCGAGCTTCGCCCGCGCGCGTGCCCGGTCGAGCCACGGCGCGGGTTCGAGCCTGGTTGCGGCCCGGGGCTTGCCCCCCCGCCGAAGAACGTCCGGAAGAAGTCGGAGAAGCCCGCCGCGTCGCCGCTCGTGCGGAACTCGTAGCGCACGTTGCCCGAGCGGCCGCCACCGAACGGGCCGCCCGCGGCGAACGGACCGCCGGCCGCGCCGCCGGCGGCAGCGCCGGTACGCGACAGGGTCTCCCAGTTCGCGCCGACCTGGTCATACAGCTTGCGCTTCTCTGGGTCGGACAGGACCGCGTGCGCCTCGTTCAGCTCCTTGAACCGGCGTTCGGCCTGCTTGTCATTGGGATTTCGATCCGGGTGGTGCTGTCGGGCGAGCTTGCGGAAGGCCTTCTTGATCTCGGCCTGGCTTGCCGTCCTGGGCACCCCCAGCGTCTCGTAATAGTCCTTGTATTCCATGGTCGACCCCCCTCAAGGGGTTGCGTCGAGTGGTCGTCTGGCGGCGGACCGGCGCCCTCGCCGCGATCGCACGCGACCGCGATGGCGATGGCGACCGGCCCGTCCTGTTCGGTCCGTCAGAGCCGCGGCTCGCGCCGGCGGTCTCGCTCCGGCTCGCGCTCGGTGCCACGCCGCCTCGTGGGCATGACGACGACCGCCGGCTGATCGGCCGGGAAGGGACCTCGCCGAACCCGGGTCTCCGGCTCGGGTTCGAGCAGCGTTTCCTCCTTGACGATCTTGGGTGTCTCCTCAGGCAGCGGCTTCGGCCGGCGTCGGAGCGCCGCGTCGAGAACCTGCTCCATCGAGTCGACGAGCACGAGCTTCATCTGCTTCCGGATCTCCTCGGGGATGTCCCGAATGTCCTTCTCGTTCTTCCTGGGCAGGATCACCATCTTGGCGCCCGAGAGGTGCGCCGCGAGGATCTTGCTCTTGAGCCCGCCGATCGGCAGGACGCGGCCGCGGAGTGTGATCTCGCCGGTCATGGCCACGTCCTTGCGGACGGGGATGCCGGTGAGCGCCGAGACGATCGCCAGGGCCATCGTGATACCGGCGGACGGACCATCCTTGGGGATGGCCCCGGCGGGCACGTGGATGTGCAGCGTTCGCTTCTCGAACGTCTCGCGCGAGATCCCGAGCTCCTTGGCATGGGCGCGGGTCCAGGACAGGCCGGCCCGCGCCGACTCGCGCATGACCTCGCCTAGCTGGCCCGTGAGGATGAAGTCCTCCTTGCCCTCCATGGTCGTCACCTCGACGGCCACGATGTCGCCGCCGACCTCGGTCACGACCAGGCCGGTCGCCGAACCGATCTGGTCCTCGGCCTCGAGCTCGCCATACTCCCAGCGCGGCGGGCCCAGGAACTCGACAAGCTTCTTGCGGTCCACGATGGTCTTGCGCTTGCGGCCTTCGGCCACGGACCGGGCGACCTTGCGCATGATGTTCGCGATCTCACGCTCGAGATTCCGGACCCCGGCCTCCTTGGTGTAGGCCTGGACGAGCTCGGTCATCGCCTCGTCGGTGATCTCGATGTGCTTGGCCTTGAGGCCGTGGTTGTGCATCTGCTTCGGGATGAGGAAGCGCTTGCCGATCTCGATCTTCTCCTGCTGGGTGTAGCCCGGCAGCTGGATGATCTCCATCCGGTCGCGGAGGGCCGGCGGGATCGGGTCGATCAGGTTACCGGTGGCGATGAACAACACCCGGGACAGGTCGAACGGCACCTCCAGGTAGTTGTCCTGGAAGGTGTTGTTCTGCTCGGGATCGAGCACCTCGAGCAGCGCCGAGCTGGGATCGCCGCGGAAGTCCATGCCGATCTTGTCGATCTCGTCGAGCATGAACACCGGGTTGTTCGTGCCGGCGGTCTTGACGTTCTGGATGATCCGGCCGGGCAGGGCGCCGATGTACGTGCGCCGGTGGCCCCGGATCTCGGCCTCGTCGTGGATCCCGCCGAGGCTCATGCGCACGAACTTGCGGCCCATGGCCCGCGCGACGCTCTTGCCGAGCGACGTCTTGCCGACGCCGGGCGGTCCGACGAGGGCCAGGATCGGGCTGCGGATCGTGTCCGCGAGCGTGCGCACGGCCAGGTACTCGAGGATGCGTTCCTTGATCTTCTCGAGGCCGTAGTGGTCCTCGTCGAGGATGCGGGCCGCCTCCTTGATATCGAGCAGATCGTCGGTCGAGACGTTCCAGGGCAGGCCGATCAGCCAATCCACGTACGTCCGGATGACGCCGACCTCAGGTGAGGCCGACGGGATCCGGCTCATCCGGTCGATCTCCTTGAGCGCGCGGGTCTTGACCTCCTCGGGCATGCCCGCCTGCTCGACCTTGTCGCGCAGCTCGTTGATCTCGGCCTGCTGGGGGTCGTCCTCGCCGAGCTCACGCTGAATGGCCTTGAGCTGCTCGCGCAGGATGTACTCGCGCTGGGTCTTGTCCATCTCGGACTTGACCTCGGACTGGATCTTGCCCTTCAGCTCGAGGATCTCGATCTGTCGACCCAGGAAGGTGGAGACGAGCTTGAGCCGCTCGCCGACGTCGATCGTCTCGAGCAGCTCCTGGCGCTGCTCGGTGCTCATGTCCGGGCTGTACGCGACCATATCGGCGAGCAGACCGGGTTCGGTGATGTTGCGCGCGGCCACGGCGGCCTCCGGAGGAACCGGGGCACCCGACTGGACGTATTGCTCGATCTGGCTCTGCACGCTGCGCATGAGCGCCTGGATCTCGACGCCCGACGGCTGCGTCTCGGTCACCTCCTCGACGCGCGCCCGCAGGTACGGGCTCTTCGAGGCGAAGCCGAGCACGCGCAGCCGGCCCTGACCCTGCACGATCGCACGGACGGTGCCGTCCTGGAGCTGCACGACCTGGGCGATCTTGGCGAGCGTGCCCACGCCGTACAGCTCGGAGGGATCGTTGATGTCCTCCTGCTCGGCCTGGCGCTGCGTCACGAGCGCGATTGGTCCGCCTTCGGCGACCGCGGCGTTGAGCGCACTGACGCTCTTCTCGCGGCCGACCTGGAGCGGGACGATCATCTCCGGAAAGATGACCGTCTCCCGGAGGGCGACGAGCGGCAGCTCGCGTGCGCCGGGGTCGGAGGGCGTTGCCTCCGAGCGGGACGGTCCTCTGGCCATCAAGGTCTCCTGTCGACGCATGGTCGTTCGGGTGCCATGCCTTGGGTTTCGGCGAGCGACGTGCCCGCCTGGATGTGGGTGAAACTGCGCATTGCGGGGATCACGGCTCGAAGCTGGCCCGGGCCGATCGCAGGGGCGGCAGTCCGTCCTCGACGTCCGACTCGTCGGCGTCGCTACTGGTGGTTGATTCGACGTCGGTCGGGTGAGTCCCGCCGGCCTGCTCGGCCTCGTCGAAGAGCGATTCGAGGATGCGTTTCCCGAGTCGCTCTTCGAGCTCGAACAGGAGGCGGATGCCGGCGAGGTTGACCCCGCGCTCCTGCGTCAGGTGACGGATCCACAGGATCCGCCGAATGTCGTTCTCGCTGTACAGGCGGATGTTCGTCGGGGTTCGGGCGGGACAGACCAGGCCCTCGTCTTCGTAGATCCGAAGCGTGCGCGGATGGACGCGGATGATGCTTGCCGCGACGCTGATCACGTAGACGGGTCTTCCCGGATCACGCTCGAGCCGACGAAAGGCCATCCGGTCAGCCCCGCGCCGAGGTCTCGGGGACCGAGGCCCCCTCGTTTGTGAGCTGACCATTGGTCGTCGGGCTGATGTGGATCTGGCGCGGCTTGGCCTGCTCGGCCTTCGGAATATCCAGCGTCAGAACACCGCGCTCGAAGGTTGCCCGGGCCTTGTCCGGCTCCAGATCGGTGGGGAGCGCCAGGGACCGCGACGCGGAACCGCGGCGGATCTCGGAGATCAGGTAATCGCCGTCCTTCGTCTCGGAGTCGCTCGAGCTCTGGGCACTGATGGTCAGCGTCCCGCCCTCGACCGTCACGTCGACGTCCTCGGGCCTGACGCCGGGCAGTGCGGCCTGCACCACGTAGCCGTCGGCCGTCACCCGAACGTCGAGGGGAAACCCGGCAAATTCGAAGCTCGAGCCGACCCAACGCCCAGGTCGCACGTAGGAATCCTCGAAGAGTCGATCCATCGCCTGACGGAGCGACAGGAGCTCACCGAATGGCGAGGATCGGCGCACGATGGTCATTGCTCGTACACCTCCAAAGCTGTGTGTTGTGGTTCACGTCCGGCGACCGCCGCCGAACACGACGGGATGGTAGAACCCTGACAATATTGTTGTCAAGGCTTTGTGAAGAGAACTTGGCCATGAAGTTACGCGCCTGGTGGAGCTAGGCGGGAGGCCCGCTCAAGATCACAGCGGCCCGAGCGTCAGCCGCCGGGTGACCCGAGCGTCTCGTCGAGCAGCGCGATGGACTCGATCTGCCAGACCTCGGTCGAGACCCCGGCCACAGGCCCCGGCACCGGCACGAGTCGCAGATCGATGCGGCCGAGGTCGAGGACCGGCACGACCTCCTGTGACGTCGTCGGGACGAAGCCGAGAAACGTCCCGCGGCGCGTCACCGAGCGAACCACGCGGACGGTCGCACGGACAGTTCCGTCGGGCTCCGGATTCGCGGACGCGCCGAGAAGATCGAAGCGCAGGCTGTCAAACGGTCGATCCGGGTCGATGCCCGAGCCCTCACCGATGGATGCGGCCGCGAGGACGAGCCCATTGCGCAGCCGCGGCGCCTGGCGCTGCCAGACGGCGGCGAGTGCGTGGCCGTCAACCGGCGTGACGAACAGCTGGACCGCATCGGCCGGTCGCGCGTCATCCCAGGCATTGACATACCGATCGAGCACGGCGCCGGGGCTGCTCGCACGACCCAGCGCGCCCCAGAATGCGGTCGCGAGCACGACCGCCAGCGGTACCAGCCACAGCACCTCGATGGCGTGCCCGTCCCCGCCTGACAGCCCGAACGGGACGCGACGTCGGACGGTCAGCCGGTAGGCGTGCAGGGCCTGGACGGCCCACATTCCCAGGACCACGGTGCCGGCCAGGAACACCGCCTGGATGCCTGGGCCGTCGGCCATTGGCGGGCCGAGGACCGCGAGGCCCGCGAGCAAGGTGGCCTGCGCGCCGGCCAGGACGAGGAACCAATGGCGGCCGGCCGCGGCCTGTCCCCAGCCCCACACGATGAGCGAGCGGCGAAGGGCGCCGGCCGGCGTCGGCAGCCCGGGCGGCGGCAGGTCGTTTGGCGGGATCGCCACAGCGCCCGTGGCGAGCCGGGGATCAGCGGAGAAGCCTCGCTGCGACCCCTGATCGCGTTCTGCCGGGACAACCCGTCCCCGTGGGGCGGTGCCGGCCGAACCGTCGTCAGCGGGCGTCGGCAGACTCCCGCTCGGGCTCACCGATCAACTGAACGTGCAGGAGCTCCTCGCACTCGGTCGGGCCGATGGCGATGACCTTGTCCCCGGCCTGCAGCTCCGCGTCGAGGCTGAGCGGTTTCGCCTCGCCGTCGCGAATGACCGCGAACAGCGAACATCCGGTCGGCAGGTCGAGCTCGCGCGGCGACCGACCGACCGCGGGCGACCCGGGCTGCAGGTAGGCCTCGATGATCTCCAAGTCGCTGTCACCGAGGGCGGCCAGGTGGAGCAGCTCGTGGACCGGGATGTCCTGTTCGATCGAGCCCAGGATCATGCGCGTGGGGCTGATGATCTCGTCCACGCCCAGGTGCCGGAACAGGACCTCGTTCTTGGGATTGTTCACGCGCGCGATCGTGCGCGGCACGTCGAAGTGGTGCTTGGCCATCTGGCAGATCACGAGATTGTCCTCGTCGTCGCCGGTCACCGCGGCCACGACGTCGGCCCGGTTGCAGCCGGCCTCGGCCAGGTACTTGCCCTCGCAACCGTCATGTCCGATCACGATCGAGCCGATCTCGTCCGCGATCTGCTCCGCCCGGGCACGATCCTTCTCCATGAGGGCGACCTCGTGGCCCGAGCCGATGAGCTCACGGGTCAGGTAATAGCCCACCTTTCCGCCGCCGACGACGAGCACGAACATGGGATCAGTCCTCCAGTCCGCGCCGGAGCGCGGCGCCGGGTTCCACGAGCGCCGCGGCGTCGGCCGCCACGGAGCTCGGTGGGACCCGCGTCGGCTCGACGACATCCGGATCGCGATGCTCGTCCGCGTGACTGCGCAGCGGCGGCACGACGCCGTCGCGATGCTGAAGCGGCAGCCCGACGTACGCGTTGATGGCGTCCTGCATGAGGTTCGTCCGGCACAGTGTCGCCAGCCCGAGCTCCGCGTATGCGGCCGCCCGGACAGGGTCATTGATCTTGGCCACGACCTTGCTCGCACCCAGCGCCTCGACCGCGAGCTGGGCCGCCATGACATTTCGGTTGTCGCCCTCGGTCAGGGCCAGGAACACCTCGGCGTGCTCGGCGCCGGCGCGGCGCAGCGCCTCCTCGTCGGTGCCGTCGGCCCGGACGGCGTGGCCATGGAAGCTGCTCGGGAGGCGGTCGAAGGCGGCGGTCCGCACATCGATGACGACGACGTCGTAGCCGGCCGCCTCCATGGCCTGCGCCAGCTCCGCCCCGACCCGACCGCAGCCGACGATCACGGCTTTCATGATGCCTCCTCGACCCTGGGCTCGCGCACGACCCACACGGCCATCGGTGCGTTCTTCAGCACATACGGAATGGTGCGCCCGATCGCGAAGTCACCCCCGAACCGGGTTCGATAGCCGAGACCCAGCACCAGCAGGTCCGCGTCCCGCTCGATGGCCTCGTCGACGAGCGCGGCGCCGACATCGCGCGCCTGGAGCAGGATCGGCTCGAGCTTGACGCCCGCCGCCTCGGCCGCGGCCTCCGCCACGTCGAGGACACGCTGCGCCTCCTCCGAGCTGCCGGCCACGTCGGCGTCGAGCGGCAGGGTCCAGTCGATCTCGACGACGTGGACCGCGATCAGCTCGGCCTTGCTCAGCTTGGCCGGAACGGCGGCGATTTGGACGAGGTCCGTGTCGCCGGGCGCACCGGTGAGGGCGAGGACGGCTCGCCGGAAGACCTGTGGATGTGGTTCGGGCACGAGGGTGTCTTTGTGGGCTAGGGGCAGGCGGCCGAGGGTGACGCATTGGCCACGAGACTTGATGTCGGGTCGGCGCCGCTGCGGCGCGAACGATACCACCGGCGCCTCGACTCGGTCGCCTCCCCGAACGAGGGTCCACGATCGAGCGGAAGCGTCCGTCCGTCCGGCCGTGCTCCGGACGGCGCGGACGCCGGATCAGCCGTGCGGTCGGGGCGTGGTGCGATCGTGCGCGTCCCCGCTCGAGGACGGGGGCAGAACGCCATGCTCGGCAGCGCGATCAGGCCCCGTTCGACGGCGACCCAGCTGGTCATCGACCGCTCCGGCAGTTCCAACTCGCATGGCGGCCGTCTCGGCATGGCGTTCGGCCTCGGGGCCACCATCCTCAACGGGCGCCTCGAGCCGACCGACCTCCTCGAAGGCAGTGCTCGGTCGGGACGCAGCGCCCGACTGGGCTCTGGCCCGCCGTTTCTCCTCCCCGCCGGCGGGCTCGGCGCCGAGGAGGCCCTCGAATGAGCCAGGACCCTCGCGACGGTAGGGCACATTCACGACGACCGTGTGCGGCCGGCCGAGCAGGATCGTCCGCAGGCGCTTCGCCGACTGGTTGTACAGGATCCGCTCCCACCAGCTTGCGGGCGACGTACTCGGGGATGACGACGAACGTGATCGGCGCGGGCCTATCGGGCGGCCAGGCCCGGTCGAGCACCTCGAGATACGCGAGCAGCGGCCCGGCCAGCGCTCGGTACGGCGACTCGACGACGACCAGCGGCACATCCGGCACCTGTGCCTCCCATCGTGCCCGGAAGGCCACGCGCCTGCCTCCGGTTCCTCCGTGATGTACACGGCGCGGACATCGCGGCTGATCGAGCGGGCGACGTTGATGGCCTGGACGACCGCGCGGTTGAGCGCCGGCACCGGCACGACGACGCGCTCCTCGCGATGGGGTAGCGGCATGACCACGTCGGCCGCATCGCCAGCTCGCGTGCCGACGCGCTGTACTGGCGGCTGGATGAAGGGCATGAGCGCGACGAGAACAGGGATGAGGATCACGACCAGGTAGGCACCGCCCCGGAACTTCTCGACGCACGACGATCGCGAGCACGACGGCCGTGAGCATGGCCCCGAAGCCGTTGACGAACGCACGCCAGCGCCAACCGCGCTCGCGCACCCGTCGCCAGTGACGGACCATGCCGATCTGGCGACAGGGTGAAGCACACGAACACCCCGACGGAGTACAGCGGAATGAGCAATGTCGTGATGCCGCCGAAGTACACGAGCAGGCCCGCGGCAATGCCGGCCAGGAGCACGATGCCCCAGCTGTAGGCGAGCCGGTCGCCGCGGAAGCTGAACTGGCGGGGCATGTAGTCGTCCTCGGCCAGGATCGCGGCCAGACGCGGGAAGGCGTTGAAGATGTGTTGGCGGCCAGGAACAGGATGAGCGCGGTGGCGAGCTGGAAGGCGTAATACAGGAGAGCCGTCGCCGAATGACGTCGGGCCACGAGGGCGATCACGGTCGGGCCACCCGAGCCCTCCTGCGAGGGCACGATGTCGTACGCATGGGCGACCACAGTGATGCCGATGAACAGCACGCCCAGGAGCACGGCCATGGCCGCCATCGTGTCGCCGGCGTTCCTGGCCTCGGGCGGCTTGAAGGCGGGCACGCCGTTCGCGATCGCCTCCGTGCCGGTCAGCGCCACCGAGCCGCTGGCGAAGGCCTTGAGCAGCAGGAACACGCCCAGGCCCTCGCTGCCGAGCTTGACCGCCTCGGGCCTGCGCGGCAGGGGCGCGGCCGCGCCGGTGAGGATGTGGAACGTCGCCGATCGCGACGATGGTCAGGGCCAGGCCGACGAACAGGTACGTCGGGACGGCGAAGATGTTGCCCGACTCGCGCAGGCCGCGCAGGTTGGCGACGGTGATGAGCGTGATCGACAGGATGCGCGATCTCGACCCGGACGTCGTTGAGGTCGGGCGCGATCGAGATCAGCTGGTCGACCGCGGACGAGGTTGACACGGCCACCGTCATGACGTAGTCGATCAGCAGCGCGGCTGCGGCGATCAGACCGAGCAGTGGCGTGAGCTCCGAGCGCGCCACGGCGTACGCGCCGCCACCACCTGGGAAGGCGCGGCAGACCTGGCGGTAGCTGACGGCCACGACCGCGAGGAGCAGCGAGATCGCGATCGCGACCTCGATCGAGACCAGGAGCGCGCCCGCACCGGCCAGCACCAGCACGCGCAGGATCTCCTCGGTCGCGTAGGCGGACGAGCTGATCCCGTCCGAGCTGAAGATGGCGAGCGCCTTCTTCTTCGACAGGCGCTCGCCGATCTCCTCCTCGAGGCAAGCGGCCGGCCGATCATCACCCGCCGGACGCGCGCCCACACCCGGCCGGCCGGTGTGATCGCCACGCTCGCGGCCTGCTTGGCGACGAGCTGGTTCGGGCCGCTGTATCGGAAATACGGCGCGTGGGGGCGCTCGACACGCACCCGCCGGTCGGCGATCTTGCGTCCCGTCAGCGGCCGGCGGCCTCCGATCATTCGGTGCGCTCGGGTCCTGGCTTCATCCGGCTCCCGTCGGCATGCTCATGATCGACGCGACGATAGGGCACGTCGGCGATGACGGTGTGCTCACGTCCGATGAGCGCGGCTTTCAACCGTTTGGCACTCTGGTTGTGGAGATCCGGTCCCACCAGTGCCGGGCCACGTACTCGGGCAGCACGACGATCGTCACCGGGGCCGGCTTGTCGGGCGGCCAGGCCTGCTCGAGCACGTCGAGATAGGCCACGATCGGGCCGACCAGCGCGCGGTACGGTGACTCGACGACCACGAGTGGGACGCCGGGCAGCTGCCGATCCCAGCGCTGCCGCAGCGCCTCGCCCTCGTCGTGGTCGTCGGCCACGTATACGGCACGCGTGTCCGACGACAGTGTCTGCGCGAACTTGAGTGCCTGGACGACCGCGCGGTTGATGCCGTTGACCGGTACCACCGTGCGCTGCTCGCGGTGAGGGGCGCTCACGATCAGGTCGTCGCGCACGCGCAGCTCCGCCGCCTGTGCGTCGTACTCATGCCGAATGAAGCGCATCCCGAACACGAGGATCGGCACCAGCAGGATCACGAGGTACGCGCCGCCGGCGAACTTAACGCTCGTCACGATCACGAACACCACCGCCGTGAGGACGCAGCCGAAGGCGTTGATCGCCAGCCGGCGGCGCCACGCGGGCGCCCGCGTCCGGAGCCAGTGCCGGATCATGCCCGCCTGGCTGATCGTGAAGTCGATGAACACGCCGACGGCGTACAGCGGGATCAGCAGGTGCGTCTCGCCGCCGAACAGGACGACCAGACCGGCCGCCAGCAGGCCCAGCACGAGGATTCCATACGAGAACGCCAGCCGATCTCCGCGGAAGCTGAACTGACGTGGCATGAAGCCGTCCTCGGCCAGGATCGCGAGCAGGCGCGGGAACGCATTGAAGCTCGTGTTTGCGGCCAGGAACAGCAGGACTGCCGTGAATGCCTGGAACAGGAAGAACGCCAGCGAGCCGTCGCCGTAGACCCGTTGCGAGACCTGCGCGATGACGGTCTGGCGTTCGGGCAGCTCGGTGTGGGTGATGCCGAAGTTCACCGCCAGGAACGTGATCCCGATGAACAGTATGCCCAGGCAGGCGGCCATGATCACGAGCGTCGTCGCCGCATTGCGCGCCTCCGGCGGCTTGAACGCGCGCACGCCGGTGGCGATCGCCTCCGTGCCCGTCAAGGCGACCGATCCGGCCGCGAACGCCTGCAGCAACAGGATCGGCCCGAGCGACTCGAGCGCCTGGCCCTCCTGCTGGGCCAGGTTTGGCGCGAAGCTGCCGTGCTCGCCGAGGACGACGATCTTGTACACGCCGATCGCGATCATGAGCAGCGCCGAGCCCAGGAACAGGTAGGTCGGCACGGCGAAGATATTGCCCGCCTCGCGAATGCCCCGCAGGTTGCCGAGTGTGATCAGACCGATCGCGCTGACGCCGATGATGATCCGGACGTCGATAAGCGACGGGAAGGCGGAGGTGATCTGCTCCACCGCCGAGCTCGTCGAGACGGCCACGGTGAGCGTGTAGTCGATGAGCAGGGCGGAAGCCGCGACGAGCGACGCGACGCGCCCGAAGTTCGCCTTCGAGACCGAATAGGATCCGCCGCCGGTGGGGTAGGCGATGCACACCTGGCGGTAACTGAACGCGACGGCGGCGAGAAGCACCGCGATCGCGATCGAGACCTCGATGCCGTACGACAGTGCAACGGCACCGCCCAGCACGAGGACACGCAGGATCTCCTCGGTCGCGTACGCGGACGAGCTGATCGCGTCCGAGCTGAAGATGGCCAGGGCCTTCTTCTTCGAGAGGCGCTCGGTGATGTCGGCATCGCTCGCGAGCGGCCGTCCGACAAGGATGGCCTTGATGCGGGCCCAGAGGAGCCCGAATCGAGTCTTCGGTCGGCTGGCGGCTTCCTTGGCGGTGAGTTGGCCGGGACCTGTCCAGCGGAAGTAGGCGGCATGCGGCCGCTCGACGCGAACACGACGGTCCCCCGGCTTCCGGCCCGACAGGGGGCGTCGGCCGCCGATCACGTCGGGTCAGATCCCATACGCGAGGCGGTCGGCCAGCCGATCGGGCAGGCCCGCGGCGCGGATGGCGGCCTGGCTGCGCTCGACGTCGTACGCCACGCGATGCCAGGTCGCCTCGAGCGTCTCGAGGTTCAGCTCCAGCCACGACGCCCGCTCGTCGCCGTCGCGCGGCTGGCCGACCGACCCCGGGTTGAGCAGCAGGACGCCCTCGGAGATCGACATCAGCGCTCCGTCGCCCGGCGCGAGCGCATCCGGTTGCCCGTCTCTGTCGGCAAACACGATCGGGACATGGGTATGACCGTGCAGCCCGATACGGCCGCCATCCTCGGCCAGCACGACAAGGTTCGCGCGCGCGACGGCGCTGGTGGTGACGTACTCCCACGTCGGGTCGCGGAAGCTGCCGTGTACGAGCCGCAGCTCACCGTCGGCCCGGCGCTCGGGCAGCGCCGCCAGCCACGCCCGAGTGCGCTCCCCGATCGTCCGCCGGGTCCACTCCATCGCGAGGCGCGCCTCCCGGTTGAACCACTCGACCCCGAGCAGCCCGATCGCCGCCGCGTCGTGATTGCCGCGAACGCCGACCGCGCCCGCAGCCTCGAGGCGTTCCACGACGCCGTCGGGTTCGGCACCGTAGCCCACGATGTCGCCGAGGTGCCACAGGGCATCGACGCTGCCCATGCTGTCCAGCACCGCCTCGAGCGCGGCCAGGTTGCTGTGGACATCGGACACGACGGCGACGCGCACGGCTGCCAGCCTAACAAGGTCGGCGAGCGCCCATCGCATGGTCGCTCACCAGGGCGACCGGCGCCGTTGGCCAGGGTCGCGGGGGTAGCCGGCCGGCGTCACGTAGCGCTTCCGGATGAGGACCAGGCGATGGCCCTCGAGCGCGGGCAATCCAGAATCGCGGACGAGCGGCAGATCGGCACCCAGCCGCGCGCACGCCCGCCGGGCCGCAGCGAGCTCGGCGTCGATGTCGCCGCGCTTCCAGGCCACGAGCCTGCCGTCGATCGCGAGCAGCGGGAGCGCCAGCTCGACGAGGTCGGCTAGGGACGCCACGGCGCGGGCGGTGACGGCCGGCCACGCGCACGCATCGGGGCCGAGGGCGAGATCCTCCGAGCGGGCCGTGGCCACCTCGAGCCGTGATCCAAGCCCGAGCGCATCGATTGCCGTGGCCACGAAGCGCGTCTTCTTGCCGACCGAATCCACGACCAGGGCCGTGGCCGGCATGACGAGCGCGAGCGGGATGCCCGGGAAGCCTGCTCCGGTGCCCAGGTCGAGCAGGCGCGTGACGCCGAGCTCGCGCAGTGGCGTGACGGCGGTCAGGCTGTCGAGCACGTGCCGGCGGGCGACCTCGACCGGGTCCACGATCGCGGTCAGGTTGATCGCCCGGTTCCAGGCCAGGAGCAGCCGGACGTGTCCGTCCATGCCGCGCAGGGCCGCCTCGGTGGGCACGATCCCGAGATCGTCCAGGCCCGCCCGGAGGGTGTCGTGAAACGCGGCGGGTAGGGCCGGCAGGGCCGAGACGCGCGTCGGGAGCGGTTCTCGCACGCGGTCCAGGCAACCCTCCTGAGGTCGTGCCTCGGCCGCCCGAGAGCCACTCCCGGCGTCGTCGTTTTCGCAGGTACGACGCGGGAACTTCGGTTGTTCGAGGCTCGTTCGCTTCACGGCCCGGGTCTCCCCGGACCTCTCGCGAACCTCGGTACCCTACTCCATCCGCTGCCCTGCGGAGGCCGGACCGTACGCCCGCGCGACAGGCCGTGTCAACGCGGTTATCCACGAATCCACCCGGCAGCGCGCCGGTTGTGGACAACCCACCTGCCGGCGAGACGAATGTGGACGACCCGGCGGCTCCTCGACCGCTCGCCGACTCCCTCAGGCCGGCGTCGGGCGCTCGCGGCTGCCGCTGCCCTCGATCGCCCGAAGGCGGACGCCCGACCGATCCCTCGCGTCACGCCGTGCCCCGGGCGGGACGTGCTCCGTGATCGAAACGGGCTCGTCGTCGACATGCAGACGGCGCGGCGCCGGCCCGTCGATGAGGGCCGGCTGGTCGCTGGTCGGCCCGGGCTCCGAGGCCAGGAGCCGCGGTCCCGAAGGCGTCGTCGATGGCCCCTCGCCTGCCCGAAGCGCCTCGATCTCGGGCGGACCGGCTGCGTCCACGTCACCCGCGCCGCGCGAGTCGTCCGGCGCGCCTCCGTCCCTCGAGTTCTCGGACGCCCGTTTCTCGAGCCGATGCACACCCCCGGCGCGCATGGCCCGCATGACGGCGCGCGTCTCGAGCTCGAGCTCCTCATCGGCAACGCTGGCGGCGACCTGCGACGAGATCGTCTCGCGGTCGACAGGGGCCGGACCGGGCAGGACGAGCACGAACGAAGAGCCGGCGTCCACGACAGAGGCCACGTCGAGATCGCCGCCCATGGCCCGGGCCAGGTCGCGCGCGATCGGCAGCCCCAAACCGGTGCCCGTGATGCGCTCGTGGCCGGAAGTCCGGTAGAAGCGTTCGAAGATACGGGTCCGATCCTCGCGCCCGATGCCCGCACCCTCGTCGCGAACCGTGACGACGGCCAACGGTCCAACGAATGTGGCACCGACGTCGACGCGCGTGCCCGCGGGGCTGAACTTGAGGGCGTTGCCGACGAGGTTCGTGAGGATCTGCTCGACCCGACGCCGATCACCGGTCGCGGCGCGCATCCGAGGTGGCAGCACGGCCTCGAGCTCGATGCCGCGACCCATCGCGATGGGCTGGAGGGCCGCGACGACGCGAGCGCCGACATCCGCCACCGAGAACGGGGCCCGTGCCAGGCGCAGGGTGCCGGATTCGATGCGCGACTGCTCGAGCAGGTCGCTCACGAGCTCGGCCATCATCTCGACGATGTCCCGGCTGCGCTCCAGGAAGTCGCGCTGTACGTCCTGATCGTCGACCTTGCCGTCGAGGATGAGGTCGAGGTAGCCGGACAGGCCGGTCAACGGGGTCCGCAGCTCATGCGCGACGGTCGACACGTAGCGCGTCCGCTCACCGTCCCGGGCCCGAAGGCCGGCCAGCTCGGCATCGACGGCCAGCTGCCCGGTGACGGTGGCCAGGCCGACGGCCGCGTGCCGGGCGAGCGCACTCGGCAGGTGGGTCGCGACGTTGGCGGCGCCTGCCGCGTCGCCGAACTCGAACCCGAGCGCCACGTCGTCGCTCCCGGGAACGGGCAGGCACGCATAGTGGGCCGGCCCCGGCTGCTCGTTCGTCGCGCCGATCGAGACGCCGGGCGCGACGGCGTCACGGACGGAGGGCGTCACCAGCGAGATGCGTGCCTGACCGGATGCCGCCCGGCGGGCGCGGGCACGGGGCGCCGCGGCATCCAGCCAGGATGCCAATGCGCGGGCCTCAGCCGGGTCTTCGCCCTCGAGCTGCAGGCTGATCACCCGGCGCGCGCCGTCGGGCGCCTCGGTGACGACGGCGGAGCGCTGCGCGTGGGCGGTGCTGGCCACGAGGGCCAGCATGGCCGCGACGCGTGCCTCCGCGGGCGCTTGGCGCGCAGTCAGGTCGAGCAGTCGGGCCAGAAAGACCCGCTCGTCGTGGAGCCCGCGATCGTCCGCGCGCCGGTACGCAGTGCGCCGCTCCACGAACGGCGATGGCGGCGTCACCCACGGCCCCTCGCCGGATCGATGCTCTGAGTCGGAATCCCGCATGCGTCCTCGAATCGAAACGGTGGATGGAAGCGACTGCAGCGCTCCGATGCGATCGTTACCGGAGCGAACCGCCCCGGATATCACCCGTGCGGCCTCCGGCCTCGGCCGGAAAGTACCGTCGCGCGGCTGGCGCTGCGTCGTTCCCGTGCCGCGGGCGGGCCGCCTGGCGTCAGGCCTTGGCGCTGGCGCGGACGGGCCGGCCGAGGGACCGCCGGACCACGTCCAGCACCTCGTCCACGTACTCGTCCGCCTGGCCCCGTTCCGCCGCCGTTCGGACGCAGCCTCGGACATGGTCCTCCAGGACGAGGATCGAGAGAGCGTCCACGGCCGCGCGCAGGGCCGCAGTCTGCTGGAGGATGTCGACGCAGTAGTCCTCGCGCTCGATCATGCGCGAGATGCCGCGCACCTGGCCCTCAATTCGTGACAGGCGCCGGATCAGCTGCGCCTTGTCCTTCGAGTAGGAATGGCGAAACGTCGAATCCTCTGTGGGCGACGCGTCCGAGGTCGTGGTGGCGAGAGCATCAGGCACGCGCGAACTATACCCCCTCGGAGTATCCGACCGCCAGCGGCCCACAGCCTTCGGTCGTCCTGAGCCGACGAAGGCTGCCGAGGCTGGACGGGCGCCGAACCCGCTAGACTTCGGAACAGATGGATCCCCACGCTCGCCTTCGCCACTCGCTCGCCGGGGCGGAGTGCGCCGCGTGCGGCGGGGCGATCCCGATCGATCGCATCCGGCTCCTTGCCGAGCGCGAGGATCTGGCGTTCGTCGAGCTCTCGTGCCCGACCTGCTCGCTCGAAAGCCTGGGCATCGTCACGTTCCCCGAGGGCCCGGGCACGACCGGGGAGCTGGACATCGGCGCGGACCGTGCCGGTTCCAGTCCGGACCCGCAGCCGATCGAGCTCGCCGACGTGGTCGCCATGCGCCGTTTCCTGGCTTCGCATCGGGGCGACATCCGAAGCCTGCTCGAGGACGGCGGGCGGTCGGAGTGGTCGTCCGAGTGACGACCGGCTCGAACCCGACACCGGCCTTCGCCCACGCGAGCGAAGCGGAGATGAGCCGGATCCTCGACTTCTACGCGGTTCGCTGGGAGTACGAGCCCCACACGTTTCCAATCCTCTGGAACCTCGAGGGCGACGTCGTCGAGAGTTTCAGCCCGGACTTCTGGCTGCCCGACCTGGAGCTGTATCTCGAGTTGACGACGCTCAAGCAGCGCCTGGTCCGTAAGAAGAACCGCAAGCTGCGCCGACTCCGCGAGTTGTATCCGGACATTCGGATCAAGCTCTTCTACGGACGGGACTTCCGGGCGCTCATGCTCAAGTACGGCAAGCTGGACGGCATCGCGGCGCTGTCGGGCACGAGCGGACAGCTCGGGGTCGGCGACCGGCATGTGCCGCAGGCCGTGAAGGTCGATGCTGTCGTCGACGAGCCTGCGTGGCCCGTTGTCGCGCCGGCCGCGGGTGCGCCGCCGGCATCGCAGCGCGAGCGCGATCGGCGCCGGACCCGACGCGCCCGGCGCCGCAAGTTGGGCGGCCACCCCGTCACCATCTCCGAACCGGAGGTCTGATCGCCCGCGATGACCCGACATGTCGATCTCGCCGCTGACGTCGGCGAGGTGCTCCTCAGCGAGGACCAGATCCAGTCCGCGATCGCGCTGCTCGGCCGCCAGGTGAGCGCCGACTACGCCGGCCGCGAGCTGACCCTCGTGTCGGTGCTCAAGGGTTCATTGCCGTTCATGGCCGACCTGATGCGCTCGATCACCATCCCGGTCCGGATCGACCTCATGGAGGTCAGCAGCTATGGCGGCACCGCCACCGAATCGTCCGGGCTCGTGCGCATCATCAAGGATCTTTCGTCGTCGATCGACGGCCAGGACGTCCTGCTCGTCGAGGACATCATCGACACGGGCCTGACGCTCAACTACCTGCTCCGCTACCTGCGCGGCAAGAATCCCGCGACCCTCCGGATCTGCACGCTCCTCGACAAGCCCGCCCGCCGACTCGTCGAGATCCCGGTCGACTACACGGGCTTCACGATCCCCGACCAGTTCGTGGTCGGCTACGGACTCGACTACGGCGAGTTCTACCGAAACCTGCGGTTCGTGGGCGTGCTCCGGCCGGAGGTCTACGGTGGTGGCGAGGGCTGACGTGCACCGCCGTCCGCTCGGCCGCGCTCGCCGTCTGGCGATCCTCGCCGCGATCGTCATGATCGTTGGCTGCCTGCCGGCCTTGCCCTGGTTCACGATCGGCGGACAGGATCTGCCGGTCCGCGTCCTGACCGCGTTCGGGGGCAGCGGCATCCTGGTGTTCCTGGCCGCCCTTGGCGTGATCGCGATGGTCACCCTGCCGTATGCCACCGACCAGCCGGTGCCGGCCGACCGGACGCTCGTGTACGGGCTCCTGCTCGCTCTCGAAATCGTCGGCATTGCGATCTGGCCGGTCGGCCTCGCGACCGACTACATTCAGGGCCTGCTGCCCGATCGTGCGCCGGGCCTGTGGCTGGCGGCCCTGGGCATCGTGATGCTCGGCCGCGCCGTGTTCGAGATGGCCGGCGAGCCGCCGCGCCTCTGAGGTCTGGTCACCCGACCGAGGGCCAGCCGACGCCGGGTGCGGACGTCACGGCGCCGGCGATCCGATCGTGATGCCAAGCCAGCCCGGCTCAATCCCACCCGTCGCGCGAGCGCCGTCCCGGCTCGAGCCGGCCACGAGCCCGATCTGGAGCGCGTAGATGCCGACCGGCCAGTCGGAGCCGGACGCGACGTGCGCGGGGCGATATAGGCGAGCCAATGGCTCGACGCTCGAGAGGACCCCCTGCTCCTCCAGTCCGGCATCGGGACGCGCCAGCTCGACGATCGGCATCGGCGCCGCCGAGCGGGTTGCGCCCAGTCCGGTCAGGCGCCATACGGCCTGGAGGCGGAGCTGCGGCCGATTGCCCTCCGAGCCCTCGCACACGCCCAGTGCTCGGACGGGACCGCCGTCGAGTCGCACGACATCGAAGCCCGGATCGAGGGCAGGATCCAGCGCGCTGTCGGCCTGGATCGCGTCGACCGGGCGCCATTCGCGGATGTTCCAACCGCCCAGGTGGACGAGTGACACGACCTCGAGCCGGCCGAGGCAGCGGAGCTCGTCCGGGCCGAGGGATGGCTCGGCGATCGCGCCGGACCGCAAGTCCCGAGCCCCGAGGACGACGGGCCCGGCGGCCGATGTGGCCGGAGTCGGGCCGTCGTCCGCCATGACGCCAGGAGCCGGCGGGGCGCTGGCCGGGCTGGGCGCGCCGGACGACCAGGGCTTGGCGATCGCCGCCAGCAGGAGCAGCACGAGCAGGGCCCCAACACGGACCACGCTGCCGCCCGATCCGGCAACGGCGACGGTCGAGCTGCGATGGATCGGGGCGCTCATCTGCTCTGCGCACGATACGCTCCGCCGCGCGCCGGCCTCTCAGGCGCCCAGGTATGCCTTCTGAACCTCGGGATCCTGGAGCAAGTCACCGGCGTCACCGGAGCGCACGATGCGGCCGGTCTGAAGCACATAGCCACGCGTCGCGATGCGCAGCGCCATGAGCGCGTTCTGTTCCACGAGGAGAATGGTCGTGCCCTGGCGGTTGATGTCCTCGATGATCGCGAAGATCTGCTCGACGAGGATCGGCGCGAGGCCCATCGAGGGCTCGTCCAGGAGCAACAGCGTCGGTCTGGTCATGAGCGCCCGACCGATTGCGAGCATCTGTTGCTCGCCACCCGAGAGGGTGCCGGCCTGCTGTGTCCGTCGTTCGAACAGCCGCGGGAACAGCTCGAATACACGGTCGAAGTCCGGTTGCAGATGACGACGGTCGGGGCGGCTGTATGCGCCCATGAACAGGTTCTCGAGGACCGTCATCCGGCCGAAGATGCGGCGGCCCTCCGGCGACTGGCCGATGCCCCGCCGAACGAGCGTGTGAGCCGGTACGTGGGACACGTCCGCGCCGTCGAACTCGACCCGTCCGCGGCGCGGATGGAGCAGCCCGTGGATCGTCTTGAGCGTCGTGGTCTTGCCGGCTCCATTCGATCCGAGCAGGGTCACGATCTCGCCCCCGCGGACCTCGAGCGAGATGCCCTGCAGGGCATGGATGTGGCCGTAGTAGGTGTGCACGTCGGACAGACGCAGGACGACGTCGCCCGATTCGGCCGGCCGAGGCGCCGTGGCCCGCTCCGACCCTGCCGGGGGCTGCCGTGGCTGCTCGGGTTGTGCCGGACGTCCGGCATCGCGGCCGTCGATCGGCGTGGTCATGCGGCCGCGCCCTTGCCCAGATAGGCCTCGATCACGCGCGGATCGGCACGAACGACCTCGGGCGACCCCTCCGCGATCTTCTCGCCGTGATCGAGGACCGTCACCCGGTCGCTCACGCCCATGACCACGCGCATGTCGTGCTCGATGAGCAGGATCGTGATGCCCAGCTCGTCGCGAATCCGCCCGAACAGGCCGGTCATCTCGCCGGTCTCGACGGGGTTCATGCCGGCCGTCGGCTCATCGAGGAGCAGCAGCTTTGGCCGGCTGGCCAGGGCCCGTGCGATCTCGAGCCGTCGCTGGTCGCCATAGGGCAGGTTGCGTGCGAGCTCGTCCTCCCGTCCCGACAGCCCGACGTAGGCAAGCCATCGAAGCGCCTGCTCGCGGCCGGTGTCCTCCTCGGTCCTGTGACGGGGTAGCCGCAGCACGGCGTCGAGGGGCGTCGCGCGCATCCGCGAGTGCATGCCCACGAGCACGTTCTCGAGGGCGGTCATGTTCTGGAACAGGCGAATGTTCTGGAACGTGCGAGAGATGCCGAAGGTCACGATCTCGTTCGGCCGGGCGCTCCGGAAGATGCCCACACGATGCAGCAGGTCCACGTACCACGCCGGTCTGATGACGGCGATCAGAAGCGATGCCACGAGCAGACCCAGCGTCGCGAGCAGCAGGATCTGGCCGAGCAGGTTGATGCCGACCGCGAACGCGACCGCGGACAGGATGAATGCGGGCGCCGGCAGCGCGAACCAGAACAGCGGCTCGGCCCACGCGCGCCGAGGCCGGGCGACCATCTCGCGGCCCTGGAATTCGACGCCGCCCGAGGTCGGGTCGTAGAGGCCCGCGATGACGTTGAAGAACGTCGTCTTGCCGGCTCCGTTGGGACCGATCAGGCTCACGATCGCGCCGCTCGGGATGTCGAAGTCGACGTCACGCACCGCCACGAGGCCACCAAATCGTTTGGTGACCTGGCGAGCTCGCAGGATCGAGTCCGGCGTCGGGGTCTGGCTGTCGATCATGCTTCGCTCACGGCCCCCGACGTGGCGTCGGCAGGCTCCTCACCTTCGGGCGCGGCCTCGTGCAGCTCCTGGCGACGTCTGCGGCTCGGGAACAGGCCCTCGGGTCTAAGCAGCATCATGAGCACCAGCGCCAACCCGTACAGCAGGTACTGGTAGTTCAGGAAGTTGATCGAGCCCAGATCGATCGTGACGGGCCCGAGCGCGACGCTGGGGATGCCCAAGCCCTGGACGAAGTTCCCGAGCTGCTTGAGGCCCTGGCTCTGGATCTCGTAGATGACGAACGCACCCGCCATGACGCCCCAGATGTTGCCCATGCCGCCGAGCACGACCATGGCCAGGGCGGTGAACGACACCGTGAAGCCGAACTGCTCGGGCGACACCGACGACAGCTTGGCGGCGAAGAACACACCGGCCAGGCCCGAGGTCGAGGCGCCGATCGAGAACGCGAGCAGCTTCGTGCTGACCGTGTTGATGCCCATGCTCGCGGCGGCCAGCTCGTCCTCGCGGATGGCAACCCAGGCGCGGCCGAGGCGTGAATCCTGCAGTCGGTAGAGGAGCATCGTGGCAATCGTCACGATCAAGAGGACGGTGATGTAGTAGGGCCATGGATTGGTGAACCCGAAGCCATGGATGCCGAGGAGCCCGTACAGGTTCGGCTGGGCGATGCTCGTGATCCCGTTGGTGCCGTTCGTGTACGTGTCGGCATTGCGGAACACGACGGGCACGATCTCGCCGAAGCCCAGCGTCACGATGGCCAGGTAGTCGCCGCGCAGCCGGAGGGTTGGCGCGCCGAGCAGGAGGCCGAAGATCGCGGCGGTGAAGGCGCCGATCGGCAGCATCAGCCAGAACGGAGTCGAGAGGCCCGAGTACCCGGATGCGCCATACGCCATGGTGTACGCGCCGATCGCGAAGAAGGCGGCATAGCCGAGGTCGAGCAGGCCGGCCAGCCCGACGACGACGTTGAGGCCGAGCGCCAGGAGCACGAACACGCCGGCGTCGGCGAAGCCGAACAGGAAGTCGTTCTGGCGACCGAAGCCGTTGAACGGGGGCACGATGGCGAGGAGCGGCAGCAGGGCTGCCACGACGATCATCGCGATCGTGATCGTGAGCGACTGATGGCGACGGAGATATTCGCTGGCAGCGTGGGCCGCGATCCGAGCACGATCCAGCGCTGGGCCGCGGCCCCCCCGGCGGGGCGTGGCCCCGGACGTCCGCTCGCTCATGCCCGGTCCGCCAACTGCTGTCCGAGAATGCCCGTCGGCCGGAAGATCAGCACGAGGACCAGGATGCCGAACACCGCGGCCTCGCTCCAGCGCCCGTAGCCGAACACCGAGGACAACACCTCGATGAAGCCGATCACGAAGCCGCCGACGGCCGCACCGGTTGTGTTGCCGATGCCGCCCAGAACAGCGGCGGTGAATGCCTTCAAGCCGGCCTGGAAACCGAGGTCGAACTTCGTCACGCCGAAGTACAGGCCCTGGACGACGCCCGCGGCGCCGGCCAGGGCCGAGCCGATGAAGAACGTCAGGGCGATCGTGGTGTTGATGTCGACGCCCATGAGCTCGGCCGCCTCGCGGTCCATGGCCGTCGAGCGCATGGCCCGTCCGAGCCGGGTCCGGTTGATGAACAACTGCAGCGCGGCCATGAGGACCACGGCCAGCACGATGACGAACAGGTTGATCTCGCGGATCACGACCGGCCCAAACGTCAGCTCGGTGTTGGGCATGACTTGCGGGATCGTCACGATCGAGTTGCTGACGGTCACGTAGATGATGTTCTGCAGGATGAAGCTGACACCGATGGCCGTGATCAGCGGTGCCAGGCGGGGAGCGTTCCGGAGGGGCCGGTAGGCCAGCCGCTCGATGACCACGCCGACCGTGCCCATGACGACCATGGACACGAGAAACGCGACGACCAGGACGACCGCCAGCAGGATCGGGTCGCTGATGGCGCCGCGGAAGCCGAGTGTCGTCATCAGCCACCAGGACACGAACGAGCCGACCATGAAGACGTCGCCGTGGGCGAAGTTGATCAGCTCGATGATGCCGTACACCATCGTGTAGCCCAGGGCGATCAGGGCATAGATCGCGCCGATGGTCAGCGCGTTGATGAACTGATCCTGGGCCTGCGCGCCGGCACCGATGATCATGAGCACGTACGAGCCGATGAGGCTCGCCGCCACCCCGATCGCGAAGTTCCAGCGACCGGCGTCGAGACGCAGCGATCGCGGGTTCGGTCCGGCCGCGGTGGCGGTGGTCATTCGTCCCTCATCGCTCTACGCCTGATGGCGTCGGAGAACCGGGGCGTCTCCCGGGACGTGAAGGCCGGGGCGCGCCTCGACGCGCGCCCCGGCCCTGCGATCGGCTCGCTACTTGACGGGGTTCGCGCCGAAGTCGCGTTGCTTGAGGAACGCCCAATCCTTGGTGCTCGGGTCGTACTTGTAGTACGAGATCGTGTGCTGCGTCGTGTCGCCGTTCTCGTCGAAGCCGACCGTGCCCAGGACCGTGTCGTACTTGTTGTTGGGATCGGCCACGTAGGCACGGACCTTCTCGCGCAGCTGGCCGAGGTCGGTCACACCGGTGCCGACGGCCTTGAGCGCCTGCAGGAAGATCTGGGTGCACGCGTAGCCGGGCGCGCTGTAGGAGCCCGGATCCGTGTTGAACTTGGCCTTGTAGTCGCCCTTGAACTTGTCCGGATTCGGGATGTCGTGGATGGCCGCGACCGTGCCGTAGGTGTTCATGTCACCGTCCGGACCGGCCACGTTCAGGAACGAGCTGGCCGTGGCGGCCGAGCCGTCAACGATGCCATCGCCGCCGACGAGGGGGATGTTGGACATGTTCTGCTGGGCCATCTGCTTGCGGAACAGGCCGATGCCCGAGGTCGTGACACCGCCGTACATGATGACGCCCGGGTTGAGGCCCTTGGCGGTCGTCACGTAGCTCGTGAAGTCCGTCGTCGAATCCGGCACGCCGTCGCGCTTGGCGATCGTCCCGCCGAAGGTCTTGTAGGCGTCCGTGAAGCCGTCCGCCAGGCCGACGCCGTAGGTCTGCGTGTCGTCGAGGACGTACGCCGTCGTGGCCTTGGCCTCGTTGAACGCGATGTCGGCCGTGCCGGCACCCTGGTTGTCATCGGTCGTGGCCACGCGCACGTACGCGAGCTTGTCCGGGTTGGTCTGGCGCAGCGCCTTGGCGGCATCGCCCTTGGTCAGGCCGACGGCCGTGTTGGCCGGGCTGCACTGCATGAGACCCGCGCCGTTGCTGACCGGGATCTCGGCCTGCGCGACGTTGGAGTTGTACGGCCCCACGACGAACAGCACGGCCGGGTCGCTGGCCAGTGTCTGGATGTTCTTGGCGCCCTGGTTCGGGTCATGCTTGCCGTTCAGGGCATCGTCCTGCTGGTTGATGCTGATCGTGAAGCCCGGGACCGGGTTCTGCTCGATCGCGAGCTGCACGCCGTTCGCGGTCGGGACGCCGTTCGGCGCCTCGCCACCGCTCATCGGCAGCTCGATCCCGACCTTCACGGCAAGCCCTCCGCCGCCCCCGCCGCCGGCACTCGCGCTCGGCGAGGCGCTCCCACTGCAGGCACCGACAACGAGCATGGCGCCCGTGGCGAGCACGGCCAAGTTCGTCCGCTTCATCCGCTCTCCTCCTCAAAACCGGTCGCCTCACCCGAACCCCGGTTCGAGCGGAACATCGGCGACGACGACCGCCGCACCGCCTCGCTGGGGACCCTCGGACCAAACAGCACCAGGGGGTGGATCTTTGGCCGGGCGGCGGAGCGGTGGTCCGTGACGGACGTGCGCAGGTGTCCGTGCTCGAGCGGCGCGCAGGTGGCCGCCGAAGCGATGCCGTATCATAGCCATCGACGAACCGAATGCAACACCGGTCGTCGCGTACCCGGGCGTGGCTGCCGAGCACCTGCTCGCCCCCCGTGGTGGTGCGCGCGTCCGGATGCGACGGCCCTCAGACCCGGTCGAGGACGTCGGAGCACGTCGGTTCCGGCCCCGCATGAGGTAAGGCGCGGCGTGGAATACACCATTCGAGCGGCTCGCATCACGGACACCGACCGCCTCGTCGCTCTCAGCGACGGAGTCCTCGTGTCAGCCGGTGCGGGCAGTCCACTGGGAGCGGCCGACCTGATGCGCCAGCTGGTCTACCTGCCCCAGGCCAGCATCTTCGTCGCCGAAGCGCGACGCGAGGTGATCGGCGGCGCTGTGCTCGCGTTGCGTCCCTCGGTCCGCTCCGGCGGATACGTGGGTACGGTGGACCTCCTGGTCGTCGATCCCGACCACGACGAGGATCGCGTCAGCGCGGCCCTCATCGAGGAGATCCTCCGGTCGGCCCACAACAAGGGCTGCACGATCGTCGAGGCGTCGCGTCCCGAGGATCCGGCGGCCCGCGCCCGCTGGGAGCAGCAGGGCTTCGTGGACGCGCAGCCCATCATGAATCGCTCCGTCGCAGCGGTCCGGGCCGCGGCGCCGCGGGGCTAGATCCTCGGTCAGCGACCGGCAATATGCGAGAGAGGCCGTAGACGCGACGCGGTCAGCGCGCCGCTGCGGACATAAGGAGCCAGAGTGGGCAAGAACGTCGCCGTCTTCGTGGACGTGGCGAACATCTTCTATGCGGCCAAGGCTGCCGGCGTGGACATCGACTACGTCACGTTGCTCAAGGCGTCAACGGTCGGCCGGGACCTGGTTCGTGCGTACGCGTACACCGGTCTGGATCCCGACAACGAGAACCAGCGGAACTTCCACGCCTTCCTCGCGCGGCACGGCTACAAGGTCGTCAGCAAGGACATCCGCAAGTACGGCGACGGCAAGGTCAAGGCGAATCTCGACATCGAGCTCGTCGTGGACATGATGAAGACCGCCCGGAACCTCGACATCGCAATCGTCGTGTCCGGGGACGGCGACTTCGCGCCGGCGATCCGCGCCGTCCAGGAGCAGGGCGTGCGGGTCGAGGTCATCAGCTTCCGCGGCAACACGAGCAGCGACCTGATCGACGTCGCGGACGTCTTCACCGACATCATCCATGTCGCCCGCGTGGAGAAGGGCTCCACGAGGTCGGGTCGGCGGGTCGCCGGTGACGAGGAAGACCTGTCCATGACCGAGGTGCCCGACAAGCAAACCGAGGGCACCGGCCGTGGTCGGGGTCGCGGCCGTACCGGGCGCGGACGAGCCGGCGAGGTCGCGGCGCGTGGCGCCGGCCAGGCGGCGGCTGCGATCACGGTGCTGCCCGGCGAGCGCCTGTCGAAGGCGGCATCCGCACCGGAAGCGCCCGAGGACGAGGAGTCGCTCGCCGCCGTCTCGACGAACGGGACGGACGCGGAAGCCGATGCCGACGGTGGTCGGAGGCGGCGTCGGCGTCGCGGCGGCCGCGGTCGGGGCCGGGGCCGGGGTGGCGAGGCCGTCGGTGGCGAGGTGCCCGGCGGTGAGGAGGCCGATGAGATCGGCCGGCCGCTGACCGAGGACGACATGCGTCTTCTCGAGGTGGGTCGCGGCGAGGAGCGGCGTCCCGCACGCGAGGAGGCCCGTCCGGCTCGTGCTCCGCGTGAGGTTCGTGCACCCCGTGAGGAGCGCCCTCCGGTCCGGAGCGAGCCGGCGGCCGAGGTCGTGCGGGAACCGGCGGCCGAGGTCGTGCGGGAGCCGGCGCCCGAGCGCCGCCAGCCGACACCGTTCGGCTCTGTCTGGGATTCCCAGCTCGGCCGGCCGGCGGCCGTATCGTCGACCGCGCCCGGGCCGCAGCGATCCGAGCCGCTCGACGAGGATGACTTCGAGGAGCCGGAGATCCCCGAGTACCTCATTGCCGAGCGGAATCGCCAGGGTGGTCGAGGCGGCACCGGCAACCGCGGTGGACGCGGTGGACGTTCCGCGTACGCCTCGGCCCTCGACCGCGAGCGCTTCGGGGGGGCCCGCGGCACGACGGTGAGCCGGTTCGCCGAGCCCGCTCGTCGCGGACCCCAGCGTCCGGCGGGCCCGCGCCCCGCTCCGCGCCGTGACGAGCGGGTCCGCGAGAGCGCGTCGGGCGACCCGTGGACCGAGGTTCCACCCGAGCTCGAGGCACAGCTCCGCGCCCAGCTGGCCGGCCGCCCGTCGGCAGGCAATGCGCAGGGTGGACGCGGTCGTGCGGACGAGGCGGCGCGGACGGAGCCCGTCGAGGCCGCGCCGACAGCCGGCCGCACCCGGCGCCCGCGGCGGACCGCCGCGGCCGAGGCGACGACGGAGGCAGCGAACGAGGCCACGGCACCGGCGACCGTCGAGGCATCCAAGCAGCCCGCGACACCCACAACCGGAAGGCGGACGACCCGCAGCAGCGCCGCGACGGTCGAGCCGCCCGCCGGCGGGGCGCGTGGGACCGAGCCGAGCCCCGAGGCGCCGGCCGAGCCCGCTCCGCGAACCCGGCGACGGACGTCCCGGGCAACGGTCGACGCTGCCGAGGCCGCGGCGGCCGCACCGGAAAGCGGCGACAGTGCGCCGGCCGCACCCGCTCGGCGGCGCATGACGCGTCGACCGAGTCCGGCGGTCGGCGAGGGCGGTGGCATGGCGTCCGAGTCCGCGGCCGAGGCCGGCGGCGAACCGGCCCCGGCGCCGCGGCGCCGGACGCGGCGAACGACCACGCCCGGGGCTTGACGCCTGGCCGGTCGTGAACGGCGCCCGAACACGAGGTCATCCGCTCGCGGTCGCCGCCGTCGAGGCGATGATCCGATCGGGCGCGCCGCACGCCCTGCTCCTGGTCGGTCCGTCCTCGGTCGGCAAGACGACGCTCGCGCTCGACCTGGCGGCGGGTCTTCTGTGCCAGGCGGAGCCGCCGGCGCGGCCATGCCGGTCGTGCCGCGGTTGCCGTCTCGTGGACAGCGGCAATCATCCCGACCTGCATCGTCTGGAGCCGGACGGGCCCGGCGGGCAGATCGGGATCCGCCAGGTCCGTGACCTGACGGCCGACCTCGCGCTCCTACCCGTCGAGGGCGGCGCGCGCGTGGCCATCGTGTCGGCGGGCCATCGGCTCAACGAGGACGCCCAGAACGCGCTCCTCAAGACGCTCGAGGAACCGCCCACCGGGGTCACGATCGTGCTCTGTGCGGATGACGAGGAGCGTCTCCTGCCGACAATTCGATCACGCTGCGCCCGCCTGCGACTCGGCCCGGTCGCCGGGCGCGTCATCGAAGACCTGCTCGGCGCGCTCGGGCTGGCCGACGCCCCGACCGCCGCGCGTCTCGCCCGACTCGCGGCGGGCCGGCCTGGCCTGGCGGCCGCCTATGCCCGATCGCCGGAAAGCGTCGACAGCAGGGGCGAGATCGCACGAACCCTCATCGACCTGCTCGATGCACGGCCCGCACGGCGGCTCGCCGCCGGCCGGGAGCTGCTCGCGCTCGCGGCCAGCTCGAGCGCCGCGCTCGCCCAGGCGCAGGCCGCGGCCGCCGACCTCGACTCGATCAGGAGCGAGGCTGGAGCGGGATCACGAGCACGCGTGAGCGGCCGCCGCCGAGCAGGCGCGTCCGCGCCGGCTGCGCCCGAGGCCGGCGCCGAGGCGGCAGCGGACGATTCCCGGTCGATGGCGTCCAGCGCGGCCGAACGACGTCGAGCGGCGGCCTGGCTCGTCGCGGCCTGGCGGGATCTCGCCCGGGATCTCACGCTGGCGGGCCTGGGCGACCTGCATTCGATCCGTGACCTGGCCATGCTCGACGAGCTGGCCGCGGCCGGCGGGCGCGTGCCGACCGCACGACTGGCGGCATTCCTCGAGCGACTCGCCAGGGCCGACGCCCATCTCGAATCGAACGTCAGCCCGGAGCTCGAGGTCGACGTCCTCGCCCTGGCCTGGCCCCACGTGACCGATGCCGCCTGATCACGAGCGCCTCGAAGCCACCATCGTTGGACGCGTACAGGGCGTCGGATTCCGGTATCACGTGCTGCGGGCGGCGGCCGGCCTCGCGATCACGGGCTGGGTGGCAAACGAGCGCGACGGCAGCGTGCATTGTGTCGCCGAGGGCGCGCGGCCGGATCTCGAGCGGCTGCTCGACGCCCTGCACGAGGGGCCTGCCGGTGCGCGGGTCGATCACGTGGCCACGTTCTGGGGCGGGGCCGCGGGCCGGTTCAGCCGCTTCTCCGTTCGGAGCGCCGGCCACGCCGGCGACTGAGATCGGCGGCCTGCGTGGCCGCCATCGTGGCCGGACCCGGGGCCAGACGTCCCATCCCGATGGGACTACTGCCCCATCGCGCGACGGGCCTCTACATGGCGATCCTCTTCGTGGCATGGAGTCACATCCCCCCGCGATCGAGGATCTGCCGGCCCTCTACCGCGCCATCCTGGACTCGGTGGCCGAGCTCGAGCGCCGCGGCGGCCGATCGGATGCTGCCCGGATTCGCTCGGACGCGACGCGGGCGTACTCGAGCTGGGACGAGGCCGGACGGCGCCGCCTCCAGCACCTGCTCAACCGCGCCCAGCGCGCGATTCTCGAGCGCGACCACTCGCGTATCCAGGGCCGCGACAACCGATCCTGAGCGGTCCGGCCGCCCGCGCCCCGCTTCGGGCTACCCTGTCTGGCGTGACCGTGGAGACCGTCCGATCGCTGCTCGAGCGCGCCCTCGACGGGTATGGGTCGCTCGCCTCGCTGGGCGAGGAGGTCGAGGACGAGTGGACGTATGTCAACGACCTGTCGGGTGCGTGGCGGGGCCGGCTGCTCGAGGTCGCGGCCGAGCGTGGCGACGAACCGGTTGATCCGGCGGCCGTAGCCGCGGTCGACGAGCTGCTCGACGAGATCGGACGCATCGAGGACGCGCACCGAGCGATCGACTGGCTGTCGACGTGCCCCCAGATCATCCTGCTCGCTCTCGGCGAGCACAGTTGATGCGCTTCCAGGACGCCGCGCCCGACGCGCGTCATGTGGTGTATGCGGGCATTCAGGCCGACCCACTCGTTGCCCGAGCGGCGACGCTCCTCGCGGACGCCTCACCCGCGCAGCGACTCCTCGCCAGGGCGGTGATGAACGGCGAGCGCCGCGAACCCGATGTCTGGATGCGGATGTTTCCAGAGTTGTTCGGAGGGCGGGGCCGGGATGCCACCTCCGCCGAGGCGGCCTCCGGCGTCCACGGCGACGGAGGGCAGGACGAGGCTCGCGTCCGCTCGGAGGCGATCCTGGCCGCCGCGCTCGAGGTCGCCGAGCGTGGCGAGCAGGTCCGCTCACAGTTCCGCGGTGCGATCGTCGAATCGCTCACGGCCGAGCTCCTGGCCCGCCGTAGCGGCGCCGTCCGGCGCGAGCGCCGCATCCTGTTCGATGGCGTGCCGGCGGAGATCCACCCCTACGACGTGACCGTCGAGGCACCCACGGCGGCCGAGGCGTACGACTGCAAATGGGGCGCGCGCGGCATTGGATCCGATGTCCTGCACCAGCTCGACGACGCGCGCGGCCACGCATTCGACGAGGAGACCCGACTCGTCACCGCGCTCGTCGTGTTCGACGCCCGGCGCTCGTGCCTCGTTCGACTTGCCCGCCAGACAGCGCCGATCGTGGCTGTCGGCCTCGCTTCCCTCGAGGACCTGGACGATCTCGCGCACGGCGTCGCCCAGCCGGTCGGCGAGCTCGATCTGGACACCGTCCTGCCGGCGAGCCCCTGGACGTGACCGGCTCCGGATCCGCTCTCGGGCGTGAGACGCACGGACCGACCGTCGGGCATAGCAACCCGTATCGAATCAAATTCGACGAGGCAGGCCCGGACGGCCTGGTGCGCGCCTCGACGCTGCTGGCGTTCGCCCAGGATGTGGCGTGGGTCCACTCCGAGGGCCTCGGCTTCGATCGTGCCTGGTATGCCGCCCGTCAGCTGACCTGGCTCGTCCGGGCGGTCGACCTCGAGCTCGAGCAGGCGGCACCGAGTGGCGACGTGCTCACGGTGACCACCCGCGTCACCGGCTACCGGCGGGTCTCGGCCCGACGCCGGACGACGTTCGTCGATGCCAGCGGAGAGCGCGTCGCGTGGGCCGACACTGATTGGGCGATCGTCGACGCCCGGGGTCAGCCGACCCGCGTGCCGGCCGAGTTCGCCGCGTTCACGAGCGAACCGCCCGGGCGATTCGAGCCCATCCGCGTTCCCATTCCGACCACACCCGCGGCCGTGATCCCGGTTCGGCTGCCGATCCGACCCGCCGACCTCGATCCGCTCGGACACGTCAACAACGCGGTCCACATCGACTACCTCGAGGCGGCCATCGCCGGCCTGCCCGAGGGACGAGCGCTGCTCAACCGGCTGCCCCGTCGCTACCGCGTGGAGTACCTGGCTCCGGCACCACCTGATGCGAGCCTGCGGGTCGCGACATGGGCACACGGAGGATCCGAGCCGAGGCTCGATAGGGCCGGAAGCGCACGCGAGATCGCCGTCGCATACCGGCTCACGACCGGCGCCGGCATCGACCTGACACGCGCGATCGTGCGCGCCTGAGCACGGCGGGACCATCGTCCCGGTGCCGAGCGGCACCGCGGCCGGCGCCCATCGGCGGGTCGGGCGCGTGCCCGGACGCACCACGTGGCCGGGCCGAGCGCGACGAGACTGCTCCGGATCCCACCGCACCACAGCGCGATCGGTACGGATGGGTCACCCGGAACCGGGACGTGCGTGCCCGCACCACCCACTCCGGGCCGGGGTACCGCCGGCGAGCACCAAATGCGGTGACCTGTTCGCTATGGCACGCGAGTCCTGCCCCGAGCAGGCTATGGCAACCGATCCTCGACGCCGCCGGGGGCGTCATCACACAGCCGGGGTGCACATCACCGAGATGGCCGTGCCAGCCGAGCTCCATGTCGCAGGCGCCATTGCCGTGCTCGCGGTCGTCATCGCCGTCGCGGGCGCGATCGGTTTCGGCCTGCTCGTGGCCCGATTCCAAACGCGCCGGATGGCCGAGCTCGCGGAGGCGCTCGCGCTGCGCACTGACGGCGGAGCTCGGCTTCGCCTCGAGCGGATCCGCGATCGCCGGCTGCGGGCGGCCTTCGAGCTGCTCTCGGGGCGCCTGGCGGCCACCTGGACGCTCGCGACGACCGATCCTCTGACGGGCATCTCGAACCGGCAGGCGCTGTTCATGCGACTCGACGAGGAGCTTGCCCGATCCGGGCGCTATGGCCGGGACCTGTCGATCGTCCTGCTCGACTTCGACAACTTCAAGCGCCTCAACGACACGTACGGCCATGCCGGCGGCGACCAGGTCCTGCACGACGTGGCGCAGCTCATCCGCGACCACGTCCGATCGGTCGACATCGTCGGCCGCTACGGCGGCGAGGAGCTCATGATCGTGCTGCCCGAGACCGACGCGGATGCCGCGGCTTCGATCGCCGAGAAGCTGCGACGGCAGGTCGCGTCGCACCGCATCGAGCTGGCCGACGGGCATGCCGTGTCGATCACGATGTCGGCCGGGGTGGCCGGCGGACGCGGCGCGCTGAGCCTCGACGCGCTGGTCCGCGATGCCGACGGCGCGTTGTACTCGGCCAAGGCACTCGGGCGCGACCAGGTGTACGTCTTCCGTGAGCCGGACGAGGCGGACCTCGTGCGCAGTGCCACCATCCGGCCAGAGGCGCGCTATCGCGCCCTGCAGGTCGGGCTGAACGCGCTCGGTGCGGCGACCGACACGCTGACCGACGCCCTCGAGGCGCGCACGCCGTGGGCGGGCAAGCCATCCGAGCTCGTCGCGGTGGCCGCGACGACCGTGGCCAGATCGGTCGGGCTATCGGAGGGCGAGATCGAGCGTATCCGCGTCGCGAGCCTGCTGCACGACCTGGGTAAGCTCGCGATACCCGACGAGATCCTGTCCAGCCCCGGCGAGCTCGGCACGCCCGAGTGGCGCGTCGTGGCGGAACATCCCAAGATCGGCCAGATCGTGCTCGAGCAGGCCGGCGCCCTGCGTGACGCGGCAACGATCGTGCTTCACCATCATGAATGGTTCGACGGTCGCGGCTACCCGCATGGCCTGTCGGGCGAGGAGATTCCGATCGGCTCCCGGATCGTCGCCATCGCCGACGCCTATGAGGCCATGGTCGCAGGCCGCCCGTACCGTGGAGCGATCAGCCACGAGGCGGCGCTCGTCGAGCTGCGTCGGCAGGCCGGCGTTCAGTTCGACCCCGACCTCGTCGAGCAGTTCGTGGCGCTGTTCGTGGACGGCGTCCCGATACCCCGCGTCCCGTCGACCGAGGACGGTCCGGCAGCCATGAGTGCCGGCCCCTTCGAGCAGGCCGTCGCGGCCGCGGCTCCGTCCAGCGTCCGGCGCGAGGCATGGTCGCCGATCGGCAGACCCGGCCGATCCCGGCCCGCGGCCGGCTCGACGACGCCCGGGACCGGGCCACTCGTGCCCCTCAATCGACCGACGGGAACAGAGGGTTGACGCCGCGAAGCGTGTCGCTGCGGGGCGCCGTCGCCGCGGTCCTGACCGGGGCCGCCGTCCTTGCCGTCCTCGCCGTCAGCGTCGTCGGTCGTGGCGCCGGTGACGACCGACCCGTGTCGGGTGGTGTCGTGTCTCATTCGGTCGCGGCATCCGGCGTCGGGCCCCAGACGCCGCCCGTCGAGCTCCTGCTCGGCGTGCTGCTGGCGCTCGCGGTCACGGCCCTCGCATTGCTGGCGATCCGCCACGAACGCGTCGCATCACGGGATCGGCGTGAGCGCTCCGCCGAGCAAGCCGGGTCGCCGCCTGCGCTCGTGCTCGAAGACCTCCTCATGGCGGCGCTTCGGAAGGCGTCGCCAAGCGGGCCGCGGAACACGGCCGCGCGCCCGCCGGCCTGGGTCAGACGGCTCGGCGACACGGCCGACGAGACCCCCGACCGGCGCCTCGCGGAGGACGACACGGACGAGGGCGTGGCCGGGGACGCCGGCTGATCGAGGCAGCCGGATATCGGCGGCCTATCCCGTCCGGACGTGCGACGATGGCTTCGACGGACTCGTGCGGGCGCTCCGAATCCAGCGAGGAGGCGCATGGCCCAGACCGCGGCGACCACGGATACGCAGCCACTCTTCGAGAAGCATCGAGCGACACTCGACCGTGCGCTCGTGGCGATCACCAACCGGGAATTCTGGACGCCGTATCCGGAAGTCCCGAGCGGCTCGATCTACGGCGAGACCGCGGCCGACGACGGCCGGCGAGCCTTCGACGCGCTCCGCGGGGGCCCCTTTCCAATCGACGAGGCCGGGTCAGGCGAGCTCGCGGGCGAGCGCTCGCCGTTCGGCCTCGAGCTCGACATCCGATATCCCGTCGTCGACCCTGACAGCCTCATCGCGCGCGCCCGCGCCGCCCTGGGCGCCTGGCGGGACGCGGGGCCCGAGACGCGAGTCGGGCTCGCGCTCGAGATTCTGGATCGCCTGAACCGGCGCAGCTTCGAGATTGGCCACGCGGTCATGCACACGACGGGTCAGGCCTTCGTCATGGCGTTTCAGGCCGGTGGACCGCACGCTCAGGATCGCGGTCTGGAGGGCGTCGCGTACACGTACGCGGAGATGCACCGACAGGCCCGGCGCGCCGAGTGGTCAAAGCCCCAGGGCAAGCGCGAGCCGATCCGGTTGTCGAAGACGTTCACGATCGTGCCTCGGGGCATCGCTCTGGTCGTGGGCTGCAACACGTTCCCGAACTGGAACTCGTATGCGGGCCTGTTCGCGAGTCTCGTCGCCGGCAACCCGGTCCTCGTGAAGCCCCACCACGGGGCCGTGCTCCCGCTCGCGATCACCGTCGCGGTGGCGCGCGAGGTGCTCAGCGCGGAAGGCTTCGATCCGAACGTCGTGCAGCTCGCCGTCGCGCCCCCGAGCGCGCACCTGGCGAGCGACCTCGCAACGCGGCCGGAGGTCCGCATCGTCGACTTCACCGGCTCCACCGCGTACGGCGAGTGGCTCGAGGCGCATGCCCGCCACGCGCTCGTCTTCACCGAGAAGGCCGGCGTCAACGGCGTCGTCATCGACTCGACAGACGACTTCGACGCGATGGCCCGCAACATCGCCTTCAGCGTCGCGCTGTACAGCGGCCAGATGTGCACGGCGCCCCAGAATTTGTTCGTGCCCCGCACCGGCATCACCGTCGGCGGGGCGCCGCTCTCAATCGACGAGGTCGAGCGGGGCATCGCACGCGCGATCGACGAGCTCCTCGCCGATCCCGCGCGAGCGGTCGAGGTGACCGGCGCCATCGTCAACGACGACGTCCTCGCGCGGGTCGAATTGGCCGCCGAGCTCGGCCGGCTGATCCTGGCCTCGCGGTCGATCGAGCATCCGCAGTTCCCGGATGCGGTCGTCCGGACGCCGGCGCTCGTCGGGCTCGACGCCGAGCGCGACGCGGCGACGTACGAGCGCGAGCACTTCGGGCCCGTGGCGTTCGTCGTCGCCACCGAGTCGACCGGCCACTCGATCGAGCTCCTGCGGCGGACCGCCTCGGAGCGCGGCGCCATCACCGCCGCCGTGTACAGCACCGACGAGCACGTGCTGCGACAGGCGGAGACCGCGGCGATCGAGGCCGGCGTCGCGCTGTCCTGCAACCTGACGGGCAACATCTGGGTCAACCAGTCGGCCGCGTTCTCCGACTTCCACGCAACGGGCGCGAATCCGGCGGCGAACGCCGCGCTCACCGACGCTGCGTACGTGGCCGGCCGGTTTCGCGTCGTGGAGGTCCGCCGGCCGTCGCCTGCGCCCGCGGCGCCCGCGGATTGGCCTGACGCCCGGCCGGATGTATGCATCGACCCCCGTCGATCGACGGGGGTCGTGAGTCTGGACTGGGCCGGCCGGAACTCAGTACGCCCGACGGCCCGAGAGCAGCTGAATGATCAGCACCACGGCGGCCAGCACGAGCAGCAAATGGATTGCCGCTCCGCCGACGCTCGTGAGGAGACCCAACAGCCACAGGACAAGAATGATCGCGAGGATCGTCCAGAGCATGAGCGTGCTCCTTTCCGTTGCGATGCCTGTCCGATCGGTCAGGCCTCGGTGTCGACGGTCACCCTAGGCCGACCGTGGTAACGGACAGGCTCTCGCGCCCCCGGTCGGACTTTCAGCAGAGTCGCAGGATGGGTGCCGGCCCGGCCCGCAGACGTATGTCGGGCGCCCCGGAGGCCCTCGAACCGGCGGTTCATGCCGAGCCCGCGACGCGAGCGCCCGCCGTGCGCCGGCGTGGCCGTCGCTAACAGGGGCATGTCAGATGTCCCCGGTGTGGATACGGCCGAATGTCAGCCCCTCCGGCGCCGTGCGCCGGCGGAACTCAGGCTGCGCGGAGCGGCGCGATCCTGGCCGTCGGCTGCCGCTCGGTCGACGGTAGCCGCACGCGGCGAAGCCGCAGGGCGTTGGATACCACGGTCACGGACGAGAACGCCATCGCCCCCGCGGCCAGGATGGGGTCGAGCAGGATGCCCGTCGCCGGGTACAGGACGCCCATGGCGATCGGAATGAGGATCAGGTTGTAGGCGAAGGCCCAGAACAGATTCTGGTGGATGTTGCGCATGGTCGCGCGCGACAGCGTGACGGCCGTGGCCAGCCCGCGCAGGTCGCCGCTCATGAGCGTCACGGGCGCAGATTCCATGGCCACGTCGGTGCCCGTTCCGAGCGCGATCCCGACATCCGCCGACGCGAGCGCGGGCGCATCGTTGATGCCGTCACCGGCCATCGCCACCGTTCGGCCCGTGGCCTGGATGGCCGCGATCGCCGCGGCCTTGCCGTCGGGCCGCACGTCGGCAATGACTCGATCCAGGCCCGCGGCGCGTCCGATCGCCTCCGCCGTGCGCAGGTTGTCGCCGGTGAGCATGACGACCTCGAGCCCGAGACGATGCAGGCGCTCGACAGCCTCGACCGATCCGTCCTTCAGGGTGTCGGCGACGGCGACGACCGCGACAGGGCGTCCGTCGAGGGCGACGACGATCGGGGTCATGCCGTCTACGGAAACCTGCTCGACGGCCCCTGCAAGCTCGGGGCTGTCGGCCACGTCGATGAAGCCGGAGCGGCCGACCTCGACCCGACGACCGTCGACGACGGCCTGGATGCCGTCTCCGGCCAGCGCCACGAAGTCGCGCGCGGCCGGCAGCGTCAGGCCGCGCGTCTCGACGGCGTCGCGCACGATGGCGGCGGCGAGCGGGTGCTCGGAGCCACGTTCGGCGGCGGCCACAATGGCCAGCAGCTCCGACTCCTGTGGCGCGTCGGCCGTGCGCACGATCTGGGTCACCTGGGGCCGGCCTTCGGTCAGCGTGCCCGTCTTGTCCAGCACCACCGTTCGGACCGAACCCAGTCGCTCGAGCGCCTCTGCGTTCCTGAACAGCACGCCCGCCTCGGCACCCTTGCCCGCGGCGACCATGATCGAGGTCGGGGTAGCGAGGCCGAGTGCGCACGGGCAGGCGATGATGAGCACCGCGACCGTGTTGAGGAGGGCCAGGTTGAAGGCCGGAGCGGGGCCGGCGAGCAGCCACACGACGAAGGTCAGTGCGGCAAGACCGATGACGGCCGGGACGAAGTAGCCGGTGACCCTGTCCGCCAGGCGTTGGATGGGCGCCCGCGAGCCCTGGGCCTCGGACACGAGGCGGATGATCCGGGCCAGGACCGTGTCCGCGCCGACGCGCGTCGCCCGAAAGGTCAGGCTGCCGGTTGTGTTGAGCGTGGCGCCGATGACCAGGTCGTCTGCGCGCTTCGAGACGGGCAGGCTCTCGCCGGTCACCATGCTCTCGTCGACGCCGGACGCGCCCTCGACCACGACCCCGTCGACCGCGATCGTCTCACCCGGTCGGACACGGACGAGGTCGCCCACGCGGACGGCCTCGATCGGGACATCGAGCTCGACGCCGTCGCGCTGGACCCGCGCGGTCCGGGGCGCGAGGCCGATCAGGCGCCGGATCGCGTCGGAGGTGTGGACCTTGGCCCGGGCCTCGAGATAGCGGCCCATCAGGATGAGGGTCACGATCATAGCCGCCGTGTCGAAGTACAGCGGCAGGCTGCCGTCTCGCCCGAGCCCGGCCGCGCGGAAGAAGTCCGGCGCCACGATCGTGGCGAGCGAGTAGGCAAACGCCGCCGACGTGCCGACCGCGACGAGCGTGTTCATGTCCGCGGCCCCGTGCCGGAGCACCCTCCAGGCTCCGACGTAGAACGGCCAGCCGGCCCAGAACTGAACGGGTGTGGCAAAGGCGAGCTGCACCAGCGGTTCGGACAGGATCGAGGGTAGCCACGGGGCGACCGTCATCCGCGCCAGCCCCCCGAGAAGCGGCAATGACAGCACGATGGACACGAGCAATCGGGCGCGTAGGGACGCGAGATGACGGTGGGCCGCCTCGTCCCGCTCCTCGCGCGCCTGGGCCGCAGCGTCGATGTCGACCTGCTCGCCGGCGGCCCGCGTCTGCTCCAGCCGGGCCACGTAGCCCGCCTCGTCCACGGCCCGTGCGAGGACGGCCAGATCGACCTTGGCCGGGTCGAACCGGACCGTCGCCGACTCGGCGGCCAGGTTGACGTTGGCCGCGTCGACGCCCTCGACCTTGTTCAGGTAGCGCGTGATGCGGTTGACGCACGACGCGCAGGTCATGCCCTCGACCGGGAACGACACGATCTCGATGGCCGGTTGCTGATCGATCACCATGACTCCAAGATACCCCTGGGGAGTATCTTCTCATGTTCTCGGATGGTGGTCCACTGACGTCCGGCCCGGCTGCGGGGGCCATCTGGCCCCGTTGCCGCGCGCCGGCGTCGCCCCCGCGTCGCGCGCCGGCGTCGCCCCCGGTCGCGCGCCGGCGTCGCCCCGCGTCGCGCGACCGACGGGCCATGCACCCAGCGACTCTACGGTCGCTTCCACGGCCCAAGTCAGTCACCCCACGACTCAATGCGCCACCGACCTTGGTGGGATGAACCGGCGAGTGCATCAAATGGCCAACGGACGGCTCGTTGATCCACTGAGTGCATAGCGCGGCAGCCGGCACGCGCGGCCGCGGGTGGCGGCGCGCGCGGCCGCGGCAGCCGGCACCGCTCGCTGGCTGGTGGCGGCACCTGCGACCGCGGCAACCGGCACGGCTCGCTCGCGGGCGGCGGCATGCACGCCCGCGGCAGCCGGCACCGCTCGCTGGCTGGTGGCGGCACCTGCGACCGCGGCAACCGGCACGGCTCGCTCGCGGGCGGCGGCATGCACGCCCGCGGCAGCCGGCACCGCTCCCGCTCGCCCGGGTCGAGTCCGCCCATGTTCAGGCTTTCTTCGCGGGAGTCCAGCACCCTCCGAGAGTGCCAGGCGGCCCCCCAACCCGTGACCCTTGTCGCTGGCGGCATGGATGACGAACGAGGCAAGGTGGGACATCCGGCGCCGCCGCATGCCGACGGCGCATCGGTGCTGGGAGAGTGCCATGACACGCGTCCTTGTCGTCCAGGGTGATGCGGCCGTGTCCGCCCGAATCGCGGGAGACCTGCGCGGGGCGGGCTACGAGGTCGAGGATTGCCATGGCCCGCAGGCCGAGCCCTGCCCTGTGCTCGGCGGACTGCCATGCTCGCTGGCGGACGCTGCCGACGTGCTCGTGTACGACGCCTGGGTTGCCGGCGACAGCGATGGTGGGCGGCGCCTCATCGGCGAGCTGCGTGATCTGTACGCGGATCTGCCGATCGTGCTGACATCCGCCACCGAGACGCTCGATTGGGTCGAGGAGGAGGGACCCCATCGAGTCTTCGCGGTCCACGGCGTGCCATCCACACGCATCCTGCTCGACGTGGTCGAGACCGCGCTCGCCGAACAGGGCATGGCCGTCTGACCTGTCGGCCGCACGAGCGACCGAGGCAACCCCGCGACCCGACCGAGCCAACCTGGGGACCGGCTCACGCCAACCTCGGACCGGATCGAGGCAAGCCCGGCGAGGAGCGGCACGAGGCCTGTACTATCCGAGGGTGAGCACGCCCCGCATCGCGGGCCGGACCTGGGCCGACTTCGAGCGCGCTGCGCCGGACATGGCGCGCGCCGGCCGTCGATTGCTGTACACGACAGAGGTCGGGGAGGGCCTGCTCGCGACGGTCCGCGACGACGCGCCGCCGCGTCTGCATCCGATCTGGTTGGCGATCGTCGACGGCCACCTGTATGCGTTCATCCTGGCGTCGGCGAAGCGCCGCGATCTCGAGATCGACGGCCGCTACGCACTCCACAACCACCGGGATCCCTCGGCGCCGAGCGAGTTCAGCGTCCGGGGTCAGGCGCATCGCGTTGACGAGGCCGAGGTCCGCTCCGGTGTCGGTGCCGGCTGGTATTTCCAGGTGGACGACAGCTCTCGGCTGTTCGAGTTCGGCATCGATGCCGCCGTCCTCGGGGTTCGCGACGATGCCGACGAGTGGCCGCCGCGCTACTCGACCTGGCGCGCGGACGACCTGATCGACAGCCCCGGCTGAGCCGGGCCGACGACGCACGATGCGCTGCGACGACCTGACCGCACGTCGCACCGTGGCCAGGTGTCAGGCGGGGCGGAGCATGTCCGGCTCGTCCCGATCGAGGAGCAGCGCCAGGCGCTGGGCGCGCCCGAGGGTGGAGACACGGACCGCCTCTCGGAGCAGCTGCCCGAGCACGTCCGGTTCGAGCTCCGCGATGCGCCGGAACGTCAGGAATTGGACCCGGCGCAGGAAGCCACCCTGCAGGAGGCGGCCGGGATCGTCCATGAGGACGCCGTTCTGGAAGCCGAGATGCACGTGCTCTGGCTCCGGCGCGACGAAGGCAATGTACGTTCTCCGGCGGCCGAATGGCACGTCGTACCCGATCAGCCGCCAGCCCGGCCGAACAGCCTCGACGGCCTGCGGCAGCGTGTCGCGCACGATCGATCGCAGGCCGTCCGCGATGTCGCGCATATCCGGTGGGTAGGCGGACAGGAACTCGTCGGGGGTCGGGGCGCTCATGGCCACAGCCTGCACGGCATACCCGCCACCTCGTGTCGGGATTGGCGGCGTGCGACCACCACGCAGTGACGCGAAACGAGCTGAGCCGGCGGCCGTCAGTGCAGCCAGGGCAGCATTCGGCGGGTCCTGCGACGGTAGGCGGCGTAACCGGCCACGTCACGCTCCAACCAGATTTCCTCGCGGCGAGACTTGAGCTCGAAGAAACCGAACAGGACCGCAGTCGCCAGCACGGCCGCCGGCGACGCGGTCGCCAGGCCCCAGCCCAGGGCGGCAATCACGATCCCGCCGTAGATCGGATGGCGGACCAGCCGGTACGCGCCGCCGTCGACGAGGCGCGCACCCGCGAGCGGCCGTGGGAAGGGACTCAATTGGTGTCGCAGATCCAGCAGCCCGCGCGCGGCCAGCACACCGCCCGAGACGATCAGGAGGCCGCCAAGGGCGGCGCTCACCAGGCGCGCGACACCCGACCAGGCCGGCCCAGCCGTGCCCGCCAGCGCGGTCAGGGCGAACAGCACGAGCTGGATCGCGAACCAGCCCTCACCGTGCGGGCCGAGGGCCGGCAGCCGACGCGACAACGCGTCCCGGTCGGGCGGCCGGTCGGGCATGCCCGAGGCGGATTCGCTCAGCCCGCGCTCCGGTCGACCTGGATCAAGGGTCGCCCGCTGTCCGTCCAAGCCTGCATGCCGCCGGCCAGGTTCGCCACGTTCGTGTAGCCGAGGTCGAGCAGCGTCTGGGCCGCGACCGCGCTCTCGTTGCCACTTCGGCAATACACGAGGATGCGACTCGAGTGATCGGCCGGCAGCTCGCGCGCCCGAGCGGCGAGCTGATCGTATGGAAGGTACAGGTCCGTGCCGGCGATCTCGCCGACGTACGGTGTCTTCACGTTGACGAACGTGAAGTCCTTGTGCACCAGGAGCGCTGCCAGCACGTCGGGGCCGAAGTTCGTCCAGTGCCCGCCGCGGGCCTCGACGGGCGTCCCGCCGGCAAAGGTTTGACCGGCGCCTGCCGTGGCGCCGCGATCGTCAGCGCCCGCTCCCAGGCTGCCGAGCGCGAGCGCCGCGCCGATCGCGACGAGCGTGACCGCGACCAGGCTTGCAGCGATCAGGCGGCGGGAGGGTCCCGAGCGCTCGGTTCGAGCGCGACCCGGCCGTTTGCCCGCCGCAGCGGGTCCTCTGGCGGGATGCCTCGGTCGCGGCCGATCGCCCGATTGCCTCGAGTCCTGCGATCTGGCCGCGTTGCTCGCGTCGGCTTGGCGCCGAGGCGTCGCCCGCCGACGGCTCACGCCTCGACCGTCGCCGGGGCGTTGCATTCCTCCACGCCGGCCGCCTCGGGACTGCGTTCCGTCATCGAAACGAAGTTGCGCCGAGTCGCGCCCACGTAGATCTGGCGCGGTCGACCGATCTTCGTGTCGGGATCAGCCATCAGCTCCCGCCACTGCGCGATCCAGCCCGGCAGGCGACCCATCGCGAACAGGGCCGGGTACATCGCGGTCGGGAAGCCCAGGGCGCGATAGATGATGCCGCTGTAGAAGTCGAGGTTCGGGAACAGCTTGCGCTCCACGAAGTACTGGTCGGCCAGCGCGGCCTCCTCGAGATGGAGGGCGATCTGGAGCAGGTGGTCATCGGCGCCGAGCTTGGCCAGCATGCGCTGCGCGGCCTGTTTGATGATCCGTGCTCGCGGGTCGTAGTTGCGGTACACGCGGTGGCCGAAGCCCATCAGCCGGAAGCGATCGTTCTTGTCCTTGGCCCGGTCGATGTACTTGCGCACGTTGCCGCCGTCGGCCGCGATCTGCTCGAGCATCTCCACGACTTCCTGGTTGGCGCCACCGTGGAGCGGCCCCCAGAGCGCCGAAACGCCGGCCGAGACCGAGGCGTACAAGTTCGCCCGGGCGGACCCGACCATGCGAACGGTCGAGGTCGAGCAGTTCTGCTCGTGATCGGCATGGAGGATGAGCAGCTGGCGCAGGACGTCGGCGACGTCGGGGTCGACCTCGTAGTCCTCGGCCGGGACCGCGAACATCATGCGCAAGAAGTTCTCGACGTACTCGAGCTTGTTGTTCGGGTACACGGGCGACTGCCCGACCGAGCGCTTGTACGCGAATGCGACAATGGTCGGCACCTTGGCCAGCAGCCGGATCGTGCTGATCTCGACGTCGTCGGGGTCGTACGGGTCGTCCGTGTCCTGATAGAACGTGCCGAGGGCGGCGATGGCCGAGGCGAGGACCGCCATCGGGTGGGCGTCACGGGGGAAGGCCTCGAAGAAGCGCCGCAGATCCTCGTGGAGGAGGGTGTGGCGGGTGAGCTGCGCGCGCCACTCGGTGCACTGCTCCGCCGTGGGCAGCTCGCCGTGGATGAGCAGGTAGGCGACCTCCAGGAAGTTCGATCGCTCGCACAGCTGCTCGATGGGGTAACCGCGGTAACGGACGATCCCGGCATCCCCGTCGATGTACGTGATCGCGCTGCGCGTGACGGCCGTGTTCGCGAACCCGTAGTCGAGTGTGGTCACGCCCGCGTCGTGCAGGAGCCGCCCGATGTGGACGCCGCGCTCGCCTTCGCTGCCGACCTCGACCTCGAGCTCGATCTCCCGGTCGTCCACGATCAGCCGCGCGAGCCTGGTGTCGGTGGCGCTCTCGGTCATGTCCATCCTCATTGCCTGCCGTCGCCGGCGCCGGACCGAAACGAGGCCGGCTGCACAGCCTGGGGCCCGACCTGCGTCGGACCGAAACGCGTCCGGGCGAGACGTCCAGCCTCGCCCGTCCGATCGTACGCGCAAGGGACCCATGACCCAAAGGCCCGTGCCGCTCGGCCCACCGGGACGCGACGGCATCGCCCGCCGATTTGTGAGATCGTTGCGTCGGCAACGATCATCCTGACACGACGAGGCCTGACATGTCCGACTGGAACCGTGCCCTCATCGACCAGCTCCGCGCCAACGGCGGCGAGGTCACGTCGGGTCCGATGGCCGGCCGTCCGTTGCTGATCCTGACGACGATCGGAGCCCGGACCGGGGAGCGGCGCGAGGCGGTTCTCACGTACACGCGGGACGGTGACCGGTACGTGGTCGCGGCGTCCGCCGGCGGCTCACCCAGGGCCCCGGCCTGGTTTCACAATCTGGCCGCCCATCCCGACGCCAGCGCGGAGATCAAGGGCCAGACGCTGCCGGTCCGAGCGGTCGTGGCGGAAGCGCCCGAGCGAGACCGCCTGTGGCGCGCCCACGTCACCGAGCGGCCGGAGTTCGCCGACTATCCCGCCAGGGCCGGTCGCGTGATCCCCGTCATCAAGCTCGAGCCGACCGCCGAGGCCTGAAGCGGCCCCAGGGAGGTCGGCCCGACAGGGCCTAGATGCGCCCGCCCGCTTCCGGCTCGATGTTCCAGTTGCGCCGGAACAGGTTGGGTCGGGTCGTAGCGGGCCTTGACGCGCCCGAGCCGCTCCGCCGTGGCCGCCGGGTACGCGGCGCGCAGGCCCTCGACGTGCCGTGGCCGCTGCTGCTGTGGCCGCCACTGCGCATGGCGAGCTCGATACCGGCGTCGCGCGCGATCGAGACGACGAGGCGAACGTCCTCTGCGTGGGCCGGCCGGGCGATCGCGCCCGGCTGTGCATCGAACCCGCCCATGGCGAGGATTCGGGCCATCATCGTGGCGACGGTTCCTGCCACGGTCTGTCCGGCTTAGGGCCGGACTCGGGCAGCACCCGGTTTCTGCCGTCGGGTCCCGGCTCGGTCGTACCCGAGCGATCAGGTCTCGGCCACGGGCGTCGTCTCGCGGACGAGCCGACGCACCGGCTCCGGCCAGTGCGGCAGGCCGCGTTCCCGCCCGGGCCGAACCTCCGGGACGGGAGAGCCGGGACGAACCGGCGCCGGCCCGGCTGCCCCGCCGTGGGGGACTGTCACGCCGGCCGCGTCCTGGCTCGTATCGTCCGCCGTCGGCGTCGCGGACGCCGTCCCGAGCCATCGGAGCACGATGGCGGTGGCGATGGAGGCGCCCACGGCGAGCGCCGCGCTGATGGCCGCGACCACCTGCATGCCCTGCACGAAGCCATCGCGTGCGACATGGAGCACGATCGCGCCGCCCGGGCCGAGTTGCCTGGCAACACTGACGGCGCCGCCGAGCGTATCGCGGGCAGCCGCCGCTGCGTTCGCGGGCACGTCCGGCGGGAGAGCAGCGGCCAGGTCGGCGCGATAGACCGCGAGGCCGATGCTGCCGAGGATCGCGATCCCAAGGGCGCCGCCGAGCTCCGTGGCGGTCTCCGAGATGCCGGACGCGGCGCCAGCCCGCTCGGGCGGTGCCGAGCCGACGATCAGCTCAGTCGTGAGCGACAGGACCGGCGCCAGGCCGACCGAGATGATGATCGAGCCGGCGATGACTCAGGCCGATCCATTCGCGTGGCCCCGCCCGGCGCGGTTCGTTCGTTGTCATTGGGGACGCTCCTCGTGGCTGTGTCGCCCGTACTGACCGACAGGCACCCGAAAACTCATCGCTGCGCTCGAACGGCTCGGGTACGGCCGGCGGACCCTGGAGGGTGGCGGGCGCATGGACCGATGAATCACCGACCCGCGCGCCGTCTATGCGCTGAGAGGAGGTCTGCGCTGGGCTCCCCCGATCGACCTCGACCCGGACGTTCCCCGCAGGTACCCCGTGCCCGACCTGCGCTCCTCATCGTTCCGGCCATCCTCGAGCCGGCCGACGTCGAGGCCGTGTGGCGTCGTGCCCGCCGGTTCCTGGCGGCTGACGCCCGTGCCGCCGGCGATCGCCGCGGCGCCGCCGTCGGCCCGGAGCGCGCGGGGTCAGGCCTCGAGCGGATGCCGCCGGCCGACCGAGCTTCGGCCGGCACGACACTCCATCCGGTCGCGACGGAACCTCCGGTGCTCGCCTTCGACGTGGGTCGGCTCGATCGGCCCAGCCTGGCCGCGATCGACGCGGTCGCGCGGGTCGTGCTCGTGGCCCGCCGTGCCGGCTATCGCGTCAGACTGCGCAACGCCTCGCCGGCGTTCCTCGACCTCCTGCAGCTATGCGGCATGGCCGGCATCGTCGCGCCAGTGGCCGTGGAGCCAGCGCTCGCGCCCCGAGCCCACGCGACGCGGCCCTCGCCCCGGCGCCGCACGGCCCGTGGCCGACCGGGCCGACCGGATGACGACGAGTCAGTCGTCGAGGTGAAGCGGCAACCCGAAAAGCGGGAAGAATCGCTCCGTGTCGAGGAAGAAGATGATCCCGGCGATCCGGTTGCCGGCGAGCTCGAGCACTTGCAGTGACCACGGCTCGTGGCCACCGGCGGGTGACGGCTTGTACTGACCGAACGCGGGCGCGCCGTTGGCCCACGTCGCGATGAGCCGCGAGCCCTGGCAGCCGATGCCGGGGCCGAGGCACCACTCCCGGATGTCGGGATGCGTCTGGAGCCACAGCTCGTACGGGGGCATGGACCACGTGGCGTCCTCGTGCAGGAGCGCGGTCAGGGCGTCCATGTCGTAGCGCTCGAAGGCCTCCACGTAGCGTCCTAGCAGGGCGCGCTGCTCCTCGTCGAGCTCCGTCGTGGAACGTTCGGCGGTCGAACCCGCGGCCTCGGCCTGGCGTGCCGCGAGTGTCGCCCGGGCGCGCTGGAGGGCGCTGTTGACCGAGGCGACCGACGTTTCGAGCAGCTCCGCAACCTCGTCGGCGTGCCAACGCAGGACCTCACGCAGGATGAGGACCGCGCGTTGCCGGGGCGGGAGGTGTTGGAGCGCGGCGACGAAGGCCAGGCGCACCGACTCCCGCGCGACGGCGATCTCTGCCGGATCGCCACCGGCCGGAACGACCCTCGCGTCGGGCTCGGGCTCGACCCAGGCCGTTTCGGGCAACGGCGCCTTGAGCCCTGCCGCGGCGGGCTGGGCGGGGCCCATGTCCATCGGCCGGGCGCGGCGCTGGGAGCTGCCGAGCATGTCCAGGCAGACATTCGTCGCGATCCGGTACAGCCACGACCGGAGCGCGGCCCTGCCCTCGAACCGGTCGTAGCTCCGCCAGGCACGGACGAACGTCTCCTGGACGGCGTCCTCGGCCTCGAACGCGGAGCCCAGCATCCGGTAGCAGTAGGCCGTCAGCTCAACGCGATGCCGCTCGAGCTGCGCTTCGAGGTCGGGGCTCGGCGGCGGCGCCGAGCGGGCGGCCGCTGCGCTGGGGTGTGCGAGCTCGGTCATGAACCTGCCTCTCTCCGGGGGACGGCGGGGACGGGGTCGGCCCTGGGTCGGGACATGGTAGGACGATGCGTCGAGACGCGGTGGCCGGCGTTTCACGTCCAGCTGGTGCGACCGATGAGTTTCACCGAGGAGCCTCGTCTCCATGGTGGCGCCGGCGAACGACTCACCGGCGCCTCCGCTTCTTCACTGCAACCGCCCGGCCGAACATTCTGTGTTTCTCGCGCGATCTTCTCGGGGGTCCGGACCGACGACCACGTATCTATTCATCCATGGGCTGGGCGGCGCCATCGTCCTCGGCCATCACATAGTCGCCGGCGTCGACCGGGCGACAAGCGAGCGGGCCTGGCAGGCTTGAGCCGATCGCGCGGTTCGCGTGAGCCGGACGTCAAGGAAAGGAAGGTCTCGATGACCGACGCAAGCGCAACCCTGGAGCACACCACCTCGAAGGACGGCACGCGGATCGGCTTCGTCCGGCTGGGCGACGGGCCACCGGTCGTGCTCGATGGCCAGGGCCACGGTGTCGCGAGCGACGTCCTGGCTCCAGCGCTGCGCGACTTCTTCTTGTCATGAGCGCGCCCGAGGACCCGCGCGCCGCGTCTGAGGACCGGCCCGCCGCGTCGGCGACGGTGCGCTTCCACACGACGATCCAGCAGACCGGCCCGACGGCGACCGGGATCCGGGTCCCGGACGCCGTCGTCGCGGAGCTCGGGGCCGGCCGGCGTCCGCCCGTGCGGGTGACGATCCGGGGCTACACGTACCGGAGCACGGTCGCGGTCATGGGCGGCGAGTCGTGGGTCGGTGTGAACGCGACCAACCGGGCCGCCGCTGGCGTCGCGGGCGGTGACGAGGTCGACGTCGAGCTCGAGCTCGACACCGCGCCCCGAGCGGTCAGCGTGCCCGCCGACCGCGCCCCAGCGGTCAGCGTGCCCGCCGACCTGGCCGCGGCGCTCGATGCCGAGCCCGCGGCGCGTGCCACGTTCGACGCCCTCTCGTACAGCAACAAGTCGTGGCACGTCCTGCAGGTCGAGGGCGCGAAGACCGACCAGACGCGCAGCCGCCGAATTGAGAAGTCGATCGCGGCGCTGCGCGAGGGTCGGCCGCGGTAGGGCGCCGAGTCGGGCGCTGAACGTGCCATGGGGCCTGTCACTCACCCCGTGAGCGAATCGCCGGGTCCCGAGCGGTCGCATCCGTCCGCCCCGCGCCCTTCACTCACCCCGTGAGCGAATTGCCGGGTCCCGAGCGGTCGCATCCGCCCGCCCCGCGCCCTTCACTCACCCCGTGAGCGAATCGCCGGTGTCCGGGCGCGGTTCGCACCTGGACGGGCAGCTCGAGCGCTTCCTGGGTGGCTCGGGCCCTCGTGGCGGCCGGCCCTGCGCGCCGGATAGTCGGTCGTGGGCCGGTCGCCTACTTGCGTCCGGTCTCGATCGACACGCCCTCGAACTCGACCTCGACCGGCTCCATGAAGCGCTTGCCGTTCTTCGGGTCATGACGGCCGAACGTCGGCGGATCGATGTGGACGCGCAGCCCGTAGGTGCCGCTACCGGGCACCTTCCAGTTGCGGCCGTAGTGGTACAGCCACGGGTGCCACAGGAATGGCTGCTCGTGGGTGCCCAGCTCCTTGCCGTCCGAGCCGACGAGCGTCGCCGTCACGTGCAGGCCCGGCACGAACCGGCCGTCCGTGGCGTCCCGGACGACGACCTCGACGTGGCAGTTGTCGTCCTCGGGCTCGGTCCATTCGAGCCCGCCGTTGCGCGGCTCGTACATGCCCTCGGCATGCTCGACGGCCCAGCCCACGACGTACTCACCGGCGGTCGCGGAGCCGCCGTCGACGGCCACGCTGCCGACCATCGTCTCGACGGCCTGCCCGAACGTCTCGCCCTGTCGGCGAGCGAGTCGAAGCTGATCCTGGGTCGCCTCGTCACTTGACGTCATCGGTGGCTTGTGTGGGCGAGTCTCGTGCTGGACGGTCATGCGTCGCCTCCTTGATCGCGGCCCGCAGCGCGGCGCTCGTCCGCGCACGGGCTCCACGCCTCGGGCCGCTTTGGATCGTGGGCTTGGAATGCGTCCAGGCTAGAAGGCGTGGCCCGCGCGCCCGACCCGAGGACCGTTCGGTGTGCGTATCAACCGCCTCACAACGGGTGAGCGCTCCGGGCCCGGACCGCTCACATCCGTTCCTTGTACCCGTGCCGGACCAGCCACCAGTTCGCGGGATAGGCCGTGAGGAAGCCCAGGATCATGCCCAGCTGCATCGAGAGCCAGTAGGCCGGCTCGTCCGGATGGAGCGGTCGGTCGGCCAAGATGACCAGCTGCAGCACGATCATCCAGCCGAACAGACCGATCTCGAACGCCACGAGCGACAGCGTGTCGGCGCGCAGCGCGGCCTTGACGCCGTCGGCCAGGCCGAGCCCACGCATCGGGGCGATGGTCAGGTACTGGAACACGATACCCAGGATGTACGCGAGGAGGAAGTCGACGACGAGCTCGGCCCACAGCGCTTGGCCGGCGAGCTGGAGACCAAGCACGAACACGGCACTCGCCCCGACGATGTCGCCCAGGGTGCAACCGGCGCCGCAGTGGCTGGTCGCGAGCGCGACCGCACGGACGCCGACGCTCGACGACTCCTCATGGTCCGTGTGGCGCTCGGTGCCGGCCCGTCCCCAGCGGCGATACGCCCACACCGCCACCGGCCCGAGATACAGGGCGGTGACCGGCCACACGACCGCCATGATCCACATCCGCTGGCGGTGACCGCCGATCACGATGTCGACCACGATCGCCGCGGCGCACACGATGGCGACGGCCAGCGACGCAAGCGCCAGCCACGTCAGCCAGCCGTTCACCGAGGGGCGCGGCCGGACTCGGCCGCCGGCAGGGGCTTGGGCATCACCCGATTGTGGGTGCCCGCGCGTGGCTCGGCCTTGCAGCGGGCGGGCCACGCGTTGCACGAGCGGGATATGTCCATCGGCCAGGGGCGTCCGAGCCGCACCGGGCTTCAACCGTCGGCGATCGACGCGCCGCTTGGCTCGCTTGCCGGGGGCTGGAGAAGACCGGTGTCCGACGTGGCGGAGCTGTTGGCTCGATCCGTGTCCGGACGCGCGCCCTGTCCGGGTGTCGACGTGACGCGGCCGTAATGTCTCGCGGGCTGGCCGTGGCTCGAATCGCCATCATCGGTCGGGCAGGCTTGACACCATGGATCTAAGCCGAGCCGATCTCGAGCGACCCATCGAGCGTGCCCGTGACGCCGGCGGTCTGCGCCGGTTGGCCGACGTCGTGGTCGCCGTCGTCCGTCAGTCCATGGCTGACGACGTGTTCGAGCTGTCGGCAGCCCTCTCGTACCGGTTCTTCATGTCGATCTTCCCGTTCGGCATCTTCCTGGCCGCCCTCGGCGGCTACGTCGCGTCCTGGCTCGGCGTCCAGAACCCGGCCGGTCAGCTGGTCGACGCCATCGGTACCTCGGTGCCGCCCGAGATGTCGAGCCTGCTACGCCAGGAGCTGACCACGGTCATGGGCAACCACTCGCTGGGCTTCCTGACCTTCGGCGCAATCGCGGCATTGTTCTTTGCCTCGGGCGGCGTGAGCGCGCTCATGAAGGCCACCAACCAGGCCTACGACGTCGAGGAGGGCCGCTCCATAGGGCGCCGATACGCGATCGCCATCGGGCTCACGTTCGTGGGTGCCATCGCCGTGATTGTCGCCCTCGTGCTGTTCCTCACGGCGCAACTGTTCAGCAGCCAGATCGCGTCGTTCCTCGGTCTTGGCAGCCTTCTCGGGCCGCTGTTCGCGATCGTCGGCTGGCCACTGGCCTTCATCTTCCTCTTTGGCGCCACGCTCATCCTGTACCGCGTCGCCCCGAACATGGCGCTGCCCTGGAGCCGGGTCGCTGTCGGCGCCCTGGTATTTTCGATCGCCTGGTTGCTGGCAACCTTCGGCTTCGCGCTGTACCTCGACCACATGGCCAACTACGGCGCGACGTTCGGCGCGCTGGCCGGGGCGGTCGTTCTGCTCGTGTGGCTGTACATCACCTCGATCGTCCTGCTCGTCGGGGCGGAGCTCAACGCGGTGCTCGACGCGATCGCCCGGCCGACCGTCCTGCAGCATCAGCGGGCCGCGGCGCAGCACTCGCGCCGGGACGCGTCGGCCGGATCCGCCGGATCCGAGCACGATCGGAGCGGGACAGATGAGGGCACGCCGCCGGGTCGATGACCGCGGCCGGGCGGCGATCGCGGGCGGCGATCGCTGGATCGTCGCGCGCCGGCATCCGGCAGGGCGCCGTCTCCGATCGGTCGATCACGTCGGGCACGCCATGTCACGAGGATGCAACGGCTATGGGCCCCTGATCCCGGACCGGCGTGAACGGGCAGGACCAGAATCGAGACATGGGCCGCCATCCACCGGCGGCCCGGCGACGGTCGGCGGGTGAGCGGCACCCTCCGACGAGGCGCCCTCGTGTGTCGCCGGCTGCCGTACCGCCTGGGGGATGACGGGCAGCCGCACGGCGGGAGAAACCCGCCCCGGCTGTGCGCGGTCCTGAACCCCCATGGCATAGCGAAAGGAGGGCACCATGTCCCAGAACGTGAGGCCCGGTGGCACCGACCAGGTGCGATGGGCGAGCGGCCTCAACATCCTCGCCGGACTGTGGCTGATCGTGGCTCCCTTCGTGCTCGGATACTCGAACCTCCAGAGCGCGATGTGGAACGACATCATCGTCGGCATCGTGGTCGCCGCCCTGGCGGCCATCCGCGCCGGCGGCATGATGAACCAGCCCTGGCTGAGCTGGATCAACCTGATCCTCGGCGCCTGGGTCTTCATCTCGCCCTGGGTGCTCAACTACGTCGACACGCAGAACGCGCTGTGGAACAACCTGATTCTCGGGGCGATCATCTTCGTGCTGGCGGGCTGGAGCGCCCTGACCTCACCGAGCGGACCGGGTAGCGTCGCGACGACCAGGTAACGTCGTCCGCAGCGCTTGGCGGCGTGCAGGTGGATGCTTCCCGGGAAGCGAGTGCCGGCGGGTCTTAACCGGGCAGCTCCCCGAGGGTGACCTTGATCGTGTCCGTCGAGCCGTCCCGGCGCTCGATCGCCACGTCGACCGTCTGGCCCGGGGACAGGCCGGCGAGGACGCTCGCCAATGCCTGCTGGTCGGGCGTCGGCTTGCCGGCGATGGACGTGATGAGGACGTCGGCCGGGATCCCCGCCTTGTCCGCGGGGCCGCCCGGCTGGACGGAGAACACGAGGACGCCATTCGCGCCCGTGACGCTGGCGGCCTGGATGCCCAGGTAGGCGCGATGCGAGGACACGACCTTGCCGTGCTGGATGAGCTGGGTGGCGATGTCGCGCGCCGTGCTGCTCGGGACCGCGAAACCGATGCCCGGCGCCGCGCCACCCAACTGTGGATCCGTCGCGGTCAGGGTCGGGATGCCGATGACGTCGCCCGAGAGGTCGACGAGCGCCCCGCCACTGTTGCCCGGGTTGATCGGAGCGCTGGTCTGGATGACACCCGGCAGCGCGGCGCCGCCGGGCTCGGTCACGGTTCGCCCGAGGGCGCTGATGATGCCGTCGGTCACGCTGCTCTGGAGGCCCAGCGGGTTGCCGATCGCGAGGACGATCTGGCCGACCGTGAGCTTCGACGAGTCGGCAAAGGTCGCCGGTGGGAGATGGCCGCCCGATGCCTTGACGACCGCCAAGTCGTCGCCCGGGAACGATCCGACCAGGCTGCCGTCGAGCCGGTCGCCGGCAGAGGTCAGGATCGTGAAGTTGGTGGCAGAGCCCGCGACATGCGCATTGGTGACGATGTCACCGGCGGCGTCGAACACCACGCCGCTGCCGAGACCCTGGTTCGTCTCGACGACAACGACCGATGGGCCGACCGAGCGCACGATCGATTCGAACGCCGACTGGAGCGCCAGGTCCGAACCGGCGCCCCCGGTGCCGCCCTGCGCGCCGGCCGACGGGCCGCCCGGGGCCGTCGGCGAGCCCGAGCCGCCGCTCTGGCCCGGCGCGCCACTCGATGCCGCGCCGCCGGATGCCGAAACGTTGGGGGAGCCACTCGCGAAGGCGGCCGGCGAGGTGCCGGCGCTGGAGCCCGACGAGCCGCACGCCCCGACGAGTGCCAGCGCGATGGCAGCTGTGGCGACGATGCGCCCGACGGGCCGGGCCGAACCCCGACCCTTCGTGCATGGAATTGATTGCGGAGAGGACGGATCGCTGGGTCGGGCGGAGTGGCTCATGCGGGACACGCTAGACGGGCAGAGCGGGGATCCGAGCAACCACCGCGTGGTGAGTGGCTGCAATCGCATGACGATGTAACGGATACGCTCAGCGACGGTGCGGGTACTACTGGCGTCACACGCATGTAGCACTTTGCAGGGCGCGGACGGCGCCACCGGCAGCGGCCGAGGCGCATCCTTATCCTCCCCGGCGGTGGCGTCGCGTCCCGCGGTCCTTTCACAGACGAGGGCCGGATGCCCAGGACGATCTCAGAATCCAGCGATACGGTCCTCGGACCGGTGCCGCGCGGCGGCACCACTCCCCACGCGCGCCGGTTGGAGCCTGCCCACAGCCGATGATCCAGCCGCCACGTCCCGCCGCAGGTCGTCACGATCCGACCCTGCCCTGGGGCGAGCGGCCGCGGACATCATCCGTCGACGTGGGCGATGGGCCCCCCGGCGCCACGCCGCCGCCGGTCCGCCGCCGTCGAGTCCGGCTGTCCGGCGGCGCGGTTGGCCGCGGCCTGCGGCGCGGGCTGCCCTTCGTGTCCGGCATCGTGGCAACCTTCGTCGCCCTGTGGCTGTACGGCATCGCGGCGCCGCCCCCGCGCCCGCTCGGCCAGGCTGACCTCAACGACAGCATCGCGAAGGCGATCGCGTCGGTCACCCCGCCGCCCCCGTTTTCCGAGCAGGCCTACCAGGCGATCCAGCCGTCGCTCGTGGTCATCCAGACTCGGGAGCCAGGCCGCGCCGGCGGCTCGGGCGGCGGCAGCCTCGGCAGCGGCGTCGTCATCGATGCCCAGGGCGACATCCTGACCGCTCTGCACGTCGTGGCGGGGGCGGGTGCGATCCAACTCACGTTCGCCGATGGCTCGCAATCCGACGCCGACGTGATCACGCGCCAGACCGATAACGACATCGCCGTCCTCAGGCCACGCCAGACGCCGGCCCAGATCGTGCCGGCGACGCTCGGCAATCCCAGGTCGGTTCGGATCGGCGACGAGGCATTCGCCGTAGGCAACCCGTTCGGGCTGGCCGGTTCGCTGAGCGCGGGCGTCGTGTCCGGGCTGGACCGGTCGTTCGAGAGTCCGACGACACATCAGACCCTGCGCGGCCTCATCCAGATCGACGCCGCGGTCAACCCTGGTAACTCGGGCGGACCGCTGGTCGATCGATCCGGTGCCGTGATCGGCATCGTGACCGCGCTGCTCAATCCGACCCGGCAGGACGTCTTTGTCGGGATCGGTCTCGCCGTGCCGATCGACATCGCCGGCAGCGCGGCCGGCGCCCCGCCAGACTAGCCCGAGGAGAGCCGCCACGGAGCCCACGAAACTGCCCATCGACACGGCCGCCCCGGCCGTCGACAGCCGCCCGCCGGAGGCGGGCCAGGAGCGGAGACTGCCCATGGACGAGCCGCCCAGCCTCGATCGAGCCCACCCCATGGAGCGTGTCCTGTATGAGGTCAAGCGCATCATCGTCGGCCAGGATCATCTGCTCGAGCGGATGGCCGTCGCGCTCCTCGCCCGTGGCCACCTGCTGGTCGAGGGCGTGCCCGGCCTGGCCAAGACGATGGCCATCAAGACCCTCGCCGACGTGATCGGGGGCGAGTTCAAGCGCATCCAGTTCACGCCCGATCTCGTGCCGGCGGACCTGATCGGGACGCGCATCTACAACCAGAAGACGGGTGACTTCAGCACCTCGCTCGGGCCCGTGTTCACGAACCTCCTGCTGGCGGACGAGATCAACCGCGCTCCGGCGAAGGTCCAGAGCGCGCTGCTCGAGGTCATGCAGGAGCGGCAGGTGACGATCGGTCGCGAGACCCACCGGGTGCCCGAGCCATTCCTCGTCCTCGCGACGCAGAACCCGATCGAGACCGAGGGCACGTACGCGTTGCCGGAGGCCCAGGTCGACCGGTTCATGCTCAAGGTCCTCGTCGGCTATCCCAGCGCGACCGAGGAGTTCGTCATCGTGGAGCGCATGACGGCGCCGCTCCAGGCCGTCCAGGAGGTGCTCTCGACGGACGACCTGCTGGCGCTCCAGCGCCGGGCGGACCAGGTGTACGTCGATCCTGCCTTGTACGAGTACGCGGTGCGCCTGTCGACGATCACCCGGGCGCCGGCCGACTACGGCTCGAGTGACGTCGCGCGCTACATCACGTTCGGTGCGAGCCCGCGTGCGTCGATCAATCTCATCCTGACGGCGCGGGCGCTCGCGTTCGTGCGCGGTCGCGACTACGCCCTGCCGCAGGACGTGCGCGACATGGCCCTCGACGTCCTGCGACACCGGCTCGTGCTCTCGTTCGAGGCGCTCTCGGACGACGTCTCGGCCGACGACGTGCTCCAAATCCTGATCGACCGGGTGCCCGTGCCGGTCGTGCCTCTCGGCGACGATGCCCGCGCCCGCGCCAGCGCCTGAGCGCATCCTCCAGCGCCTCGACTGGCAGGTCATCCGGCGCCTGGACGGATTGCTCCAGGGCGACTATCGGAGCCTGTTCTACGGCAATGGGCTGGACTTCTCGGACCTGCGCGAGTACCAGCCCGGCGACGACGTGCGCTACATCGACTGGAACGTGACCGCGCGCATGGACGCGCCGTACGTACGCCAGTACGTCGAGGATCGCGAGATCAGCGCGTGGTTCCTGCTCGACCTGAGCCCCTCGGTCGACTTCGGCACGATCGACGGGGAGCGGGCGAAACGCTCCGTGCTCATCGACTTCGTCACCACGCTCGCCCGGTTGCTGACCCGCCACGGCAACCGCGTCGGCGCGATGTTCTACGGCAGCAGCGTGTATCGCACGATCCCCGCCCGCGGCGGCCGGATCCAGGTCCTGCGCCTGATCGACGACCTGCTCAAGCAGCCTACACTGCCGGCCGCCCCGTTCACGGACCTGACGCCGTTGCTCCTCGCCGGGCAACAAGGCGATTCGGCGCCGCTCGCTCGTATTCCTCGTCTCGGATTTCATCAGCGCACCCGGCTGGGAGCGGCCGCTGGGCATGCTCCAACCGCCGCCACGAGTGCGTCGCCGTGCGCCTGCACGACCCGCGCGAGGCATCGCCTGCCGGATCTCGGGCCCGTCATCCTCGAGGATGCCGAGACGGGCGAGCAGCTGTACCTGGACACGCACGACGCCTCGTTCCGGCGGCGCTTCGAGCGAGCCGCCGCCGAACGTGAGACCGCGCTCGCGTCGGCGTTCCGGACGGCGGGGGTCGACGCCGTGTCGGTGTCCACCGACGACGACCTGGTACGCACGATCGTGCGCATGGCCGAGCTCCGGCGCAGGCGGCGGAACTGATGATCGTTCGTGTGGCCGATCGCCCTTGCCCTGCTCGCGCTCGTACCGCTGGGCGTGGTCGCGTCGACGCGCATCGGGCGTCGTCGTCGGCGGGCTATCGCGGCGCTCGGCGGCTTGGCCGGGATGGCCCCAGTCGGGCGGGCTGCGCTCGGCCGCCGGCGGCATGTGCCGACGGTCCTGCTCCTGGTCGGCATGACGATCCTCGTCGTCGCCCTGGCTCGCCCGCAGGCGGTCCTGAGCCTGCCCCGGCTCCAGGGCACGGTCGTTCTCGCCTTCGACGTGTCGGGCAGCATGGCCGCGACCGACTTCAGGCCGACCCGGATGGAGGCCGCCAAGTCGGCCGCCCGGGCCTTCGTCGAGCGCCAGCCGACGAGCGTCCAGATCGGAGTCGTGGCCTTCAGCGACGGCGGTCTCACCGTCCAGGCCCCGACCGCCGACCAGGGCGCCGTGCTCGCCGCCATCGATCGCCTCGGCCCCCAGCGCGGGACGTCGCTCGGCTCAGGGCATCCACGCCTCGCTCGCGGCGATCGCCACCGCCGAGCAGCACCCAACGCCGGCTTCTACACGAACCGCCCACCCGAGGCGTCGCCGAGCCCCGTGCCGCCGGGCAGTCACGCAGCCGCCGCGATCGTGCTCCTGAGCGACGGCGAGAACAACGAGGCGCCGGACCCGCTCGAGGCGGCGGCCGCGGCGGCCGCGGCCGGCATCCGGATCTACACGGTCGGGCATCGGCAGCGCGGCCGGCACGACCCTGGAGGTCAACGGCTTCCGCGTCCACACGCAGCTCGACGCGGCCACGCTCCAGCAGATCGCCGACGTCACGGACGGCACGTACCACGACGCGAGCGGCACGGACGAGCTCGCCTCGATCTACGAGGGCCTCCAGGCCGGCGTCGTCATCGAGCCCCAGGCGACCGAGCTCACGTCCGTCTTCGCGGGCGCGGGGCTCCTGTTCCTGGTCCTCGGCAGCGCCGCGTGCCTGCTGTGGCTGGGCCGGCTGCCATGATGCGACACGGCCGCGTCCACGTTCCGGCACGGATCCCATGACGATCCTGTGGCCGGGCTTCCTTGCCCTCCTCGCGGTTCCGGTGGTGCTCCTCGCCGCGTATGCGTGGCGGCTCCGGCGCCGGCGCCCGCTGGCCCTGCGCTACTCCAGCCTGTCGCTCGTCCGCGCGGCCGTCCCGCGTTCGACTCGGCTTCGCCGGCACATGCCGGTGGCGCTCCTCGCGCTCGCCCTCGCGGGCCTGGTCCTGGCCATGAGTCGGCCGGCGGTCGTCGTCAGCGTGCCGGCGAGCCGGACCACGATCCTGCTTTCGATCGACGTGTCCGGCAGCATGTGCTCGACCGACATTCCACCGACACGCCTCGTCGCCGCCGAACAGGCCGCCGCGGCGTTCATCCGGCGACAGGCCGGCCGCTCGCGCATCGGGATCGTCGCGTTCGGGGGCTTCGCCGAGCTCGTGCAGGCGCCCACGACCGACGAGGAGCTGCTCCTCGACGCGATCCACAGCCTCACGACCGGGCGCCGCACCGCGATCGGCAGCGGTCTTCTCGCGTCGATCGACGCGATCGCCTCGATCGATTCGAGCGTCGCGCCGAGCGACCTCGGGTCGGGCACGGGACCGACGGCGACGCCGGTCCCCGCGGGCGCCTTCGCACCAGACATCGTCGTCCTGCTCACGGACGGTGTGAGCAACACCGGTCCTGAACCGGCCGACGTCGCGCAGCAAGCCGCCGCCCGCGGGATTCGCGTCTACACGATCGGGTTCGGCACGGCCGACGGCGCGCCATTCAGCGCGGTCTGCGCCCCGCAGTTCGTCGGGCGCGAGCCGTTCCAAGGTGGCCAGGGTGGCCAGGGCGGCGGCCCGTTCGGTGGCGGTGGCGGTGGCTTCGGGGGCGGTGGCACGGGCGGCTTCCGGCGCGGCATCGACGAGGCCACCCTCCAGCACGTGGCCGACCTGACCGGCGGCCGGTACTACGCGGCCGAGAGCGCCGACCAGCTCCAGGCCGTGTTCGACAACCTGCCAACGAGCCTCATCACCAAGCACGAGGTCACCGAGATCAGCGTCGTGTTCGTGGCGATCGCGGCGGCCTGCTCGGCCGCGGCCATCCTGCTCGGTCAGGCCTGGCGCCCGCTGCCCTAGCGGTACCGCGGCGGATCGCTGTCGCGCAGGCCATCGTCGTCGCCTTGGTCCGCGGGCAACAGCGCGCGTTCGAGATCGGGCACCAGCTCGCGTCTGGCCTCGGACGGCGAGGCCGCCGAGGCGGCCCCACGCAGGCGGCGCACGCCGCCGCCGACGATGGCCACCAGGACGACGCCGATCGCGATCGTCGCGGCATCGTGGAGGGTCACGTCGAACCCGCCCAGGGCGATCAGCAGCGCGGTCGACGCCGCGGGCGGGTGCGACGCGCGTAGGAGGCGGGTCAGGACGATCGTGAGCCCCAGCGCGACCGTCGCCGCGAGCACCCGCTCCGGGCTCAACTGCCTGGTCGCTACGGGGCTCGACTGCGCCCCGCTTACGATCACCGCGAGGAATGCGGCGGTTGCGGCGGCCAGGTGGCCGACGACGGTGTTGTAGAAGCGAGCGGCCCGGTGCTCGGGGTACTCGATCTGGAGCAGCGCCGTCGGGCCCAGGCTCGCGAACAGGATCGGCCGGCCCGAGGCGAGGCTGAACGCGCCGACGATGACCATGACGATGCTCGCCGCCAGCGCGTCGCCGACGGCTCGGCGAACCGTCATCGATGGTGCTCCGGCCGTTGCATGGATGTGGAACGATGGGCCGCGGGGCGCCGCATCGGCCACGATCGGGGCCGCCCGAGCCTGACAGCCATCTCACAGCCAGCGGCGCCGCCGAGCGCCACCGTCGACGGTCGCCGAATTGGAGTCACATGACCGACCGCCCGATCTCCGCCGAGTCCGCCCTGATCCACGCCGGCATCGGTCGCGGGGCGGGCGAGCCGTCCTCGCCCCCGCTCGTCCTCGCGAGCACGTACGTCTCGCAGGGGGTGCCGCGGCCCGGCGAACCGAGCTACGGACGGGACGACAACCCGACGTGGGACGAGCTGGAGCACGCGCTTGGCGGGCTCGAGGATGCGCGCGCCGTTGCCTTCGCATCCGGTCAGGCGGCGGCCATGGCCCTCATGCTCGCCCTCACGGACGATCGACCCCGTCTGCTGCTGGCTGGCGACGGCTACTACAACACGCGCGTGCTGGCCGAACGCCTCCGACCGCACGGTGCCCAGTCCAGGGCACTCGATCTGCTCGACCTGACCGAGGTCGAGCGCGAGCTCGCCACCGGGAATTCGGTGCTGTGGGCCGAGAGCCCGACCAACCCGCTCCTGCGGGTCGCCGACCTGGCCCGCCTGGCCGAGCTCGCCGATGCGGTCGGGGCACCGCTCGTGGTCGACAACACCGTCGCAACGGCAGTGCTCCAGCGCCCGCTCGACCTGGGTGCCCGTGCCTCGCTCCTGTCGCTCACGAAGGCCAGCTCAGGGCACGCCGACGTCGTCCTCGGGGCGGTCGTGACCCGCGATGAGGCCCTGGTCGAACGCCTGCTCGAGTGGCGTCACCTGGGCGGCGCGATCCCGGGTCCGTTCGAGGCATGGCTGGCCCTGCGGGGCCTGCGGACTCTCCCGCTTCGAATTGAGCGCCAGTCCGCCAGCGCGCTCGAGATCGCACGCCACCTGGTCGGGCACCCGCGGGTGCGGTTTGCCCACTACCCCGGGCTCGATCCCGACTCGGCGGCGCTGGTCCGGGTGCAGATGCCGCGTGGCTCCGGCCCGCTCTTGTCGTTCGAGCTCGACGGCAGCGCCGCCCAGGCCGACGTGGTGGTCGCCGCGGCACGGCTCATTCGACCCTCGACGAGCTTCGGCGGCCTCGAATTGAGCTGGGAGCGCCGGGCGCGGTGGCCGGCCGAGACCGCGCCCGAGGCGCTCATCCGTCTGTCGGTCGGCCTCGAGACCCTCGATGACCTGGTCGCCGACATCGACGCCAGCCTGGCCGCGATCTGACCATCTGCCGCGACGGCCGGCAATCGCGCACACTGTCGGACGTGGATGGCGACGCCGGTGAATGATCTGGTCGCGGCGCTGCCCGCGTTCCTCGCATCGAGCGTGGAGTTCGTCGAGGCGCTCACGATCGTCCTCGCGGTCGGCGTGACCCGCCAGTGGCGCTCGACGCTCATCGGTGTGGCCGCAGCGGCCGCGATCCTCACGATCGTCGTCATCGTGTTCGGGACCGCCATCGTGCTGTTCGTGCCGATCGAGGTCATCCGTCTCGTGGTCGGCGCGTTCCTGCTCATCTTCGGGCTGCAGTGGCTGTGCAAGGCCATCCTGCGCGCCGCCGGCGCCAGGGCGAAGCACGACGAGCAGTCGATCTTCGCGCGGGAGATCGCGGAGCTTCGGACGGAGCCACCGGTGGCGGCGGTCGGAATGGATTGGATCAGCTTCACCGTCGCGTTCAAGGGCGTGTTGCTCGAGGGTCTCGAGGTCGCGTTCATCGTCGTGACGTTCGGCGCCTCGGCCGGCCGTCTGGTGCCGTCGGCCGCCGGGGCGGTGGCGCGCAGGCATCGTCGTCGTCGGAGTCGGCGTTCTCGTGCGGCGGCCGCTGGCGAACGTGCCCGAGAACGAGCTCAAGTTCGCGGTCGGCCTCATGCTCACGACGTTCGGGACGTTCTGGGGCGGCGAGGGCGTTGGCCTCGAATGGCCGCTGGGCGACCTGACGATCCTCGTCATCCTCGCGGCCTATACGGCCCTGGCGATCGCCGCGGTGCGCGTCCTCGCCTCGGATCGTGCGACGCGCCGCCTCGCGGGCAGCCCGCGCACCGTCCGGGAATCCTGAGGTGGCCTACCTGCGCCGTTTCGGCGCCTTCTGGTACGACTTCCTGGTGGGCGACCGCTCGGAGCTCTTCGTCGGTCCGCTCGTGGCCCTGGTCGTCACCGGCCTGGCGTTGCGGGCCGGCCTGCCGGCAATCTGGACGAGCCTGCTCCTCGTCGGTTGCGTCGTGCTCGTCGGTGGCATCAGCCTGGTCCTGGCCGTCCGCGGTCGCTGACCGACACCGGCGGCGCGAATTCGCCGCGACCGCGCGACCCTACTGTCGGCTCATGCGATCGGCCAGCGTGGCGAGCATCGCCATGGCCGCGTCGGGTCGCTCACGCAGGATCGAGCGCAGGGCGGCGCCCTCGATCACCAGTCCCCGGACGTCCTCGCCGTCGGCAATGACCGTCGCGACCCGAGGCCGCTCGGTGAGCACCGCCAGCTCGCCGATATGGTCGCCGGCGCCGTACGTTCGGACGACGCGCGCCTCCGGGCCCTCGCCCTGGACGACTCGCACGCGCCCGACCACGATCACGATCAGCTCGTCGCCGACCTCGCCTTCGTGGACGAGCGCTTCGCCGTCCGGATACAGGCGCTCGGTCGCGCTGTAGGCCACGCGCTGCAGATCCTCCGGCGCCAGCTGCTCGAACAGGGATACCCGGCGCAGGAACAGCATGCGTTCGATCTCGTCGAGGGTTCGATCGGTGGTCGTCACGTTCGTTCCTCCGTCATCGGGCTGCGGGCTGATCCGGCCCTCGAGCAGGCCGCCGAGCGCGACCCGCGCGATCGCATCATTCGTGGCGGCGACCTGCCCGACGAGGTCCCGCCAGCCATGCCGCAGGTGCTGCGCCCGAGCCCGCAGCGCCACGGCGCGAAGCCATGGGTCGAGATCGGCGCACAGCTCGCCGAGCACGCCGGCCGCCTCGAGGGCGCCGACTTCCATGTCCGCCTCGATGAGCCGAACGAGGCCGCCGGCGAGCTGGCGATCGCCGAGGGCATCGAGCGCCTCGAGCGCCTGGCCGCGCACGTCGGCATCGCTCGAGCGCAGCGAGCGCCGGATCGGCCCTGTCGCGTCCGGGGCACCCAGGACGCTCACGGCGGCCAGCAGGCGGTCCTCGAGCTGACGTTCACGCTGGGACAGGATCGCGACGAGGAAGTCGAGCTCGCTCGCCGCGACGCGCGCGACGGAGCCGTCGTCGACCGAGCCTCCGGGCGAACTCGCGAGCCGCACGACGGCCGCGCTCCAGCGGCGCACCAGGCTGGCTCGATCGATCTGCCCGAGCGCCCAGGCGCGCACGCCGTCTGTGGCCCTGTCACCACACGCGCCGAGGGCCACGAGTGCCGCGTCCTGCGCCCGGCTCGATCCGGTCTGGAGCGTGGTGAGGATCCCGAGCAGGGCCCGTGGCCGGGATGCGAGGCCGCGTGCCGCGGCGTGTCGGACGACAACGGCCTCGTCGTCGAGATGAGCGAGCATGGTGTCCGACGCCGTGTCGTCCTCGGCCATCTCGGTCAGGGCCGCCAGGGCCGCCGCGCGGACGCCCGAGTCGGGATCCGAGACCGCGCTCTCCGCATCCTCCCGGAGCTCCTCCAGGCCGAGACGCGCCGCGACCGTGAGGCCGGCGGCACGCGACGCGGGTGCCGGGCCTGCGAGCAGGCGCCGGGCATGCTCCACCGCAGTGGCACGCTCGCCGTCTCGACCCAGGGCGACGGCCAGCTCCGTCCGTACGGCCGGATCGGGATCGTGGACGAGGGCGGGGGCCGCGATGACAAGGTCTCGGGCGGCGCCCGTCGACGTGTTCGCCAGGGCGATCCAGGCGTGGATGGCCGCCATCCGTACCGAGGCTTCGGGATCGGACGTCGCGCCGAGGACGGCCGTGGTGACGGGCTCGTCGGTCCTCGGGTGCGCGTCGTCGCCGCCCAAGTCGACCAAGTCGCCCAGGTCGCCCAGGTCGCGGAGAGCGCCGGTGCGCGTATCCGTGCCGTCGGGGCCCATATGCGTCCCGACCGTGCCGATCGCGTCGAGCGCGGCCCGCCGCACCTCTGGCTCGGGGTCCTCGATCGCGCCCCCCAGGTGCGGCACCGAGCCCGCGTCTCCGAGGCGACCCAAGAGCTCGGCCGCGAGTCGTCGGGTGCGAGGCTCGGGCGCCGCGAGCGCGTGCCTCAGCTCGGCGATGACCTGCGGGTCGTGTCCGAGCGATGACAGACCCGGGCCGCCCTCGAGCACTTGCTCGGCCAGGCCCTCGCGCAGGCTCGCGAGCAGCTCGTCGCCATAGCGTCGGCGCATGCGCAGGACGATCCAGGTGCACAGGGCCGCCGTCACGAAGCCGATCAGGAACACCTGGCCGGGAGCCAGCACTGCGCCGGCGACGATGAGCAGCACACCCGACAGGCTCGTGCCGATCTGGCCTGGCACGCCGTCGACGAAGGCCAGGACCTGCGGCCGACGCTCGAGCGGTACGACGTTGAACAGCGCGCTCCAGGCCGGGTTGGAGATCCCGCGTTGCGTGGCCTGCTGGGCGAAGCGGACCGCGATCGCCGTCGGCACCGTGAACGCGACGAGCCACACACCGAATCCGATCAGATACACGAGCGGGAGCAGCAGGGCCGCGGCCGCCACCCCGAATTGTGCGAAAACGCGATTCGTGACGGCGACCGACACGACGAACGCCGCGACCGTCACGCCGGCGGACACGAGACCGAGTGTGGTCGCCAGGTCGACCTCGTTCGGATACGCGGTCTGCAAGGCCCGCAGATACGGGAACGAGACCGCGAAGAACAGGACCGCGAAGAGCACATACGAGATCGCCAGCAAGCGCATGAGCGGCGAGCGTCGCGTGTACTCGTAGCCGGATCGGAGCTCATCCGCGAGCGATGCCCCGCGCTGCCGGCGTGCCGGTCGCCCGAAGCCGATCACCAGCCGTCGTGTCAGCCCGGCTGCGAGCAGCAGCAGCAGCCCCACCGCGACGAGGAGATTCTCGACGCCGATCAGCCGCGCAACCGGACCGGCAAGCACGGTCCCGACGAGCGAACCGGCGATCGCTGCACTCGTCGCGAGCGGGAACAAACGCTTGGCCTGGCGCGGCGTGACGATCATGCCGGCCACGCTCCAGACGAATGTGAGCAGCACGATGCTGATCGTCTCGGCGGTCAACCACACGATGGGCAGGGTCAGCGCGTCCTGGCGCAGGAGTGCCACGCGCTCGATGCCGAGCAGGATCGCGAAACCCGCCAGCAACCCGGGCAGGAAGCGGGCCCGCGGCAGGCTGCCGATCGCGCCACCGTAGCCCAGAGCGACGATGAGGCTGACCAGCCCCAGCAGCACGTACATCGTCGGCAGGTGGTCGGCGCCGAACCGACTCACGAACAGGGTGTCGGCGGCGATCTCGGCCAGCCCGCGTGCGGTCTCGATCGTGGCGAACATCGCCGCGACCAGCGCCACGAGTCGGCCCTCACCGGCGCGAATTGCGAAGAAGCCACGAATGCGGTTCATCGGGCCACGTCCCGCCGATCCCTCCCAGCCTCGCCGGCCGCCACGCCCTGTGACAGGCCGCCTCGCTGCGCGGATGGCGGTTTCGGGGCGCAGGTCGTCGGGCGGAGCATACGCGTCGGGGCCGGCCCGCCGGCACCCGGTTCGGGCCACAACGACCACGCTCGACCGGGAGCGCGACCGCCAGGAGCGATCCGGCCCGCGGCCGGGAAGCGTCACGCCGTCGCCGGATGTGTCGCTCGGCACTTGTCGCCTCGGGAGGCACGGTCAACTGTCTTGGGCGGCCGGACGTCGGCGGCCGGCGCCGACCCGCGCCATGCGCGGGATGCGCGAGACAAGCTGCGGGTCCGGACCAGGAGGTGTGCGGTGACAGGAACCATCGGCGCCGTACCCGTGCGCGTACCGGAACTCATCGATCTCGACCGACAGCCCACCGCCGTCGTCGACCTGCGAGCGACGCCCGACACGCCCCTCAAACACCGATTTTGAGACCCTTCGGGCAGCGTCCCGGAGCGGCCCGCTTGCCATCGCGGTCGGCGCGAGCATGAGCCCCGAAGAAGGCGGCCGCCATGACCGCCATCGAGAGACGTCGCGCTGGTCGAACGACCATGACGTGCCTCCGTGTCGAACCGAATGCGGGTCTAGCCGGGGATCGCGTTGCCGAGCTCGGCCAGCAGCTTGGGGTGACCCTCGAAGCGCAGGCGAAAGGCCTCCGCGTAGGTCATGGCCGGGTACCCGGCGGCGGCGGCCTGGGCGGCCGACTCCTGGGCGATGCGTCGGGCGACGGGGAAGTACTCGGGCCCGAACTGGGAGGCATGCCGGGCGATCGCCTCGAGCTTGCGGTCGATCGTGGCGGTGACGTCGACGAACATGTCGTTGTCCTCGGCGTCGATCGCCATTAACCACGTGACCTCCCACGGTGCGAGGCCCGCATCGAGCAACTCCGGAAAGGCCATGGGATTGCGAGCCGTCGGGTAGACGGCGGCGGCGGCCGCCTCGCCGACGGCATGATGGTCGGGATGGTTGCCCCAGCCGTAATGGCGGAACGGGTTGTGGGTCACCACCACCTCCGGCCGGAACCGGCGGATCTCGCGGGTGATGTCGCGACGCAGCTCCATCGACGGCACCAGGTAGCCGTCCTCGTGCCCGAGGAACACGACGTCGCGAATGCCGAGCAGCGCGGCCGAAGCACGTTGCTCCGTCTCGCGGATCGCCGCCAGTTCCCGCTCCGTCTGGCTGCCGTCCCCGCCGCGGTTGCCGGACGTCGCTACGACGTACGTGATCTCCTTGCCCTCGTCCGCCCAGCGCGCGAACGTGCCCGCGCAGCGGACGTCCGCGTCATCGGGATGGGCCATGACCGCCAGGACGCGGCTCACTCGATGCGTCCCCCGCTCTCCGCCGGCCCCGCGATGTCCCCACTGCAGCTCGCCGTGTTCCACGTCACGACCTCCGTCTCGCCTCGGCCTCGATGCACTCGATGACGGTCCGTGCCATCCCCGCCAGGCCGAGGCCCTGGGCCTGCCGGATGCCGCCCGGACTCGTGACGTTGACCTCGATCAACGTCTCGCCGATCACGTCGAGGCCGACGAGGCGCAACCCGAGGCGGCCCAGATCGGGCCGTAGACGCTCGACGATCTCGAGCTCATGCGCTGTCAGCGGCACCGCCACGTCTGGGTTGCCGGTCCGAAAGTCGGCCGGCTCGATCGAGCGATTGACCGCACCCAGGACCTCGCCGGCGTACAGGAGGATCCGCTTGTTGCCCGCCGTGGCGGCCGGCAGCCAGGCCTGGACGACGATTGGCTGGGCCCCACGACAGGTCATGACCTCGACGATCGAGGCGACGTTCTGGTCGTCGCCGTCGAGGACGAGCACGCCGCGTCCCGCGTAGCCGTCGATCGGCTTTGCGATCGCCCGACCGTGCCCGTCGACGAAGCGCCGAATGTGGGCGGCGTCGGCGGTCACGAGCGTGGGCGGGATGAGGTCTGGGTAGCGCAACGGGAACAGCTTCTCGTTGGCCGCGCGGATGCCGCGCGGATCGTTGACGAGAACCGTTCGGGCCGGATCGATCGAGTCGAGCAGGTAGGTCGCCCACAGATAGCGGACGTCGACCGGCGGGTCGGTCCGGAACAGGACGGCGTCCATCGCGTCGAGCGCGACGAGCCCGTCGGGCGGGTCGAGCTCGTACCATCGCTCGGGCACGATCCAGCGCGGCCCGTCCATGCGCCCGGCGGCGAGCCGGACACGCCGCAGTGGAGCCTGGACTCGGCCAGCAGCGATCGTCAACCCGCGGGTGTCGGTCACGAACGACTCGTGCCCGAGCTCCTGAGCCGCTTCGATGAGGGCCAGGCTCGTGTCGCCACTCGGATCGAGCTGTGCCAGTGGGTCGGCCACGACGGCGAGCTTCATGAGGCAAGGTCCAGGGCTCGAGCGCGGTCGTCGGCATGCCTCGTTCCGGCTGTCACCATGCCCGCCGCGCACACGTGGGCCATGACCGACTCGAGCACTGCGCGGGATTCCGGCGGCAGCCAGCCCGGCCAGCGCCGATCGACGTCGGACACGCGCGCCGACGCGACCTCGAGCAGCTGCAGCGCCTGGCCTCGTAGCGCCGGGTCGTTGAGGCCTTCGGACGCGGACCGCCACCAGGCAGCGCCGAGGCCCGAGGGATCCGGCCCTGCGATCTCGATGACGGCGTCGCGGGCGAGGGGATCGCCGAGCAGGATCGCGACGAGCGCGATCGCGGCTCCAACTCGCCCGGGCGGCTGGGCATCGAGGAAGCGCAGCTCGAGGTACCCGTCGCGCGGACGGACCGGTGGGAAGAGCGTCGAGAGGTGGTGCGCGACGTCGTCGGCGTCCGGGCGGCCGGTGCCGGCCGCGATCCACGCCTCGAGCGGTGTCCGCAGCGGCGCGGCCGGCGAGTCCCCCGCGCGGGGCAGGGCCATGACCTCGGCATCGAGCGCGAACCGCAGGTAGGCCTCGACCGGATGTGTCACATCGACCTGGCGACTATCGAGACCGGTCCGGCTGGGGTCGACGGCGAGCCAGATCGCGGTTCGGTTGGCGGGCCCGTCGGTCGTGCGGAACGCGGCCGCGAGCGCCGGCCCGACGAGGTTCGCCGCCAGCCACTGACGCACGCCCGCGGCGCCCGGCGCCCGGTCGATGCAGACCTGCAGCGAGGCCGTCTGGCGCATCATCCGCCGGCCGGCGGGGCCGATCGCGTCGAAGTGCCGCTGCATGACGAGATACCGATCGCGCGGCGTCTGGAGCCCCACGTCCTCGCCGGAGCGCCACATGTCGACACCGACCGGGAGGAGCCCGATCCCGTGCCGGCCAAGCTGCGAGCTCGCCGCGCGGGTGAGCCGGTCGAGGCGAGCGATCGCGAGCGCGGGCGAGGCCGAGGGTGCCGGGCTTAGCTCGAGCTGGCCGCCGGGCTCGAAGCTCGGGCGCGCTGCCTCGACGAAGCCCCGCAGGCTCCCGAGGATCTGGCGGATGCGCTCGATCGCGACGAGCGCCCGACGGTCGGAGCATTCGTCGACGACGAGAAACTCGGCCTCGACACCGATCCGGCCGGGTCCACTCGAACGTGGATTACCGGGAAGCGGAGCGAGGAGCCGGTCGACCTCTCGCCGCAGAGCCACCATCGCCGTCGCGTGTCGTGCCATGCGGCGATGCTCGATGTAGGCCTGGGTCGCCGCATCGGCGACAGTGCGGATCGCGGTACGGAAAGCCGGCCTACGTACCCGCCCCGGCCGTCCTCGACGGGTCCGAGCCGGTCAGGCCCTCAGCCACGGCCCACGCCGCCACCTGGGCCCGGGAATGGAACTCGAGCTTCGTGAGGATGTTCTGCACATGTGTCTCGATCGTTCGCTCGGACAAGACGAGCGCCTCCGCGATATCGCGATTCGAGCCTCCCGCGGCCACGAGCGCGGCGATCTCGCGCTCGCGCGCCGACAGGCGGCTGGGCGACTTGCTGAGGGCGTGCGCCAAGGCCATGGCGCGAGGCAGGAGCGCATGCAGACCGAGGCGGCGGGCGTCGCTGGCCGCGATCGAGACGAGCGTCGTGGCGCGGGCGCGATCACCCGGGCCGGCTCGGCGTACGAGGGCCTCGGCGAGGGCGAGCCGCGTTCGAGTGAGCGACGGCCCGAGGTCACCGGGGCCGCACAGCACGATGCCTGACTCGAAATGCGCGATCGCATCGTCGAGCCGGCCGTCCGCCTGCTCGACCCGTCCGAGGAAGTACGCGACCGGGCCAACGACACCCATCTCGGACGCCACCAGCGTCCCGTCGAGTGGCGCCAGCCGGGCGTGCAGCAGCCGCGCAAGCTCCAGGTCGTCGAAGGCGACGGCCAGCTCAACCGCCGCCGCGAGCGTCGGCGGGGCGGGCTCACGCATGGGCATGTCCGCGAGCCGCGGCCGGATCGCCTCCAGGCTCGCGCGTGCCTCGTCCATGAGCCCGAGCTGGAGCTCCAGCCAACCGACCGTCGCCCGGGCGATCGGAGGGCCACCCGTGGAGACGGTCTGCATCGCCCCAAGCTCGTCGGGCGACGTGCCGCGATCGAGGTGGATGATCGTGGTCTGCGCCAGATACAGCGGCTCACCCATGGCATGCTCGGTCGGCGACAGGACGCCCCGTGCCTCCTTGGCAAGCCGTTCGGCCTCCGCGAAGCGCCCCACGGCCTGGTTCAGCCCCGCGCGCGACCGAAGCGCGTGCCACTCCACGAGCCGGTCGTCCACGCGCGCCGACAACGCGTCCAGCGCGTCGACCTCCTCCTCGACATGGCCGGTGTCGCCGAGCTGCATGAGGCCATCGACGCGCCAGATGTGCCCGAGCATCTCGTGCTCGATCGACCGGGTCAGGGCTGCCACGTCGAGCATCCGCCGGCCGAGGTCCGCGACCTCGGCCGGGTGTCCGAGACCCTGAATGACCATCTGCCGGGCATGGAGTGCCGCCGCGATCGCGTCCGGATCGTCCGCCTCGTCGGCGAGCTCGAGCGCCCGTTCGCTGGCCAGCGCGGCCTCGTCGAGGCGCCCGCGGTGGTACAGGACCACGGCCAGTTGACCGTGCAGCCGTGCTTGCAGCGGGACGTCGTCCGGATCCAGCCCCGCCAGGGCGTCGCGGCACATCGTCGCGATCGCGGCGTCCAGCACGTGATCTTCGACGCCGGTGACGACGAGGGCCGCGGCAGCGAGCAGATCCGGGCGCTGCGCCCGGCGAGCGAGCTCGCCGGCCCGAACCGCCGCCCGCCCGCTCGATCTCAGCTCGCCGGCTCGATACAGACGCGTTGCCTCGGCGAGCAGTCCTCGACATGCCGCCACGAGCTCCCCCTCGGCATGTGGATCAGCCGCCGGCGAGGCCGCCTCGACGGCCGCCGCCGATGCCTCCGCCGGCGCGAGCTCGACGGCCGATGCCACGGCTCGATCGGGCCGATCCACGGGACGACCTTGGCGCAGCCATTCGAAGACCTCCTCCGGGCTCATGGCCGCGCCACGTGCTGCGGCTTCGCGATGCTCCGGCAGGGTCAGGGCGCGAGCCATCTGCTCCGGCGACCACGCGAAGCCGGGAACGAGCTGCTCGGGGTAGGTCGGAGGACGAAAACCAAACCGCCTGCAGAGAGCCTGGTAGGCGGCGAAGACCGTCGTGGCGTCATCCGGCTCGCCATCCGCGAGCAGGACGATCGCGAGCTGGCGGAGTCCGATCGTCGCGGCTGCGAGGTTGCCGCTCCCGAGCTGGACCTCGACCGAGCGCATGCCCCATGACAGCCCGGCGGCGTTGTCGCCCAGGCTGAGGGACAGCCAGCTCGTTGCGCCGGCCGCCATGGACAGATAGAACGTATCCCCGAGCTGCTCGAGGCGCGGGTACAGGTCACGAAGGACGGCCCGTGCCTCCTGCAACCGGCCCTGGCGCGCGAGCATCTGCACGCGTGCCCACGGCAGTCGCGCAACGGCCCGCTCGTCGCCGAGCTGCCGGTAGAGGGCCAGGGCCTCGGCGTGCATCGGTTCGAGCTCCTCGGCCGGACGATCGAGGAATACCCGGGTGTGGAGCAGGTTGAACAACGCGTCCGCGGTCCCGGCCACGTCACCGAGCGCCCGGGCGAGCTCGAGCTCGCCCGCGTACAGCGCATCCGCGGCGGTCGTGTCGGACGCCCACCAGGCAAGGCCGCCGGCCGCCTCCAGCGCGCGGACCCTGTGGATCGACGGTTGCTCCGCCCCGGGTAGGGCGAGGATTTGGGCGATGAGGGCGCGGCCCTCTTCGACGTGGCCGGCGAGTTGCCAGAAGCGCCACAGGGCATGCCCGAAGCGGAGCGCACCCTCGACGTTGCCGGCCTCGATCGTCCGCTGCACCGCCGCGCGCAGGTTGTCGTGGTCGGCCCTGAGCCGATCGAGCCAGCGACCTGTACCCGGACCGGGCAGGCGTGGCGCCGCCGACTCGGCGAGCGCGAGATAGGCGAGCGCGTGCCGGTCGCGCACCCGAGCTTCCTCGCCGCTCTCTTCCAGGCGCGCTGCGGCGAACATCCGGATCGTCTCCAGGAGCCGGAAGCGGGGGCCGTCGGATCGGGTTCCGGCTGGATGAGGCTCTGGTCGACGAGCGTCGAGAGGCCCTCGAGGACGTCGACCCCGGGCTCATCAGGCGAGCCCGCCACCATCTCCGTCTCCTCGAGTCGTGAGCCGCCGGCAAAGACCGACAGTCGTGCCGAGCAGACGCCGCGCGGGCGGCCCAGCAGATCGTGGCTCCAGGCGATCGCCGCTCGAGGCTCTGCTGGCGTGCGGGCGAATCCCGCGCGCTCGGTCCCGGCAGGTCCAGCCGACCGGCGAGCCGCTCGGCGATGGCTTTCGCGGGCAGCAGTCCGATCCTCGACGCCGCCAGCTCGATCCCGAGCGGGAGCCCGTCGAGCCGCCGGCAGATGTCGGCGACCGGCGCCACGTCGGCGTCCGTGAGCTCGATAGGCCGGGCGGGCGCGTCGTGCGCGGTCGACGAACAGGCGGACCGCCGCGCTCTCTCGGGCGTCCGCGCGTCGTCGAGCGGGTCGCCGGCAGGCGCAGCGGGGCGACCGGAAACTCCTGCTCGGCGGCTAGGTGCAGGGGCGCTCGACTCGTGACGAGGATCGTGAGCCCGCTCACCGCGCGGAGCAGCTCGGCGACGGCCGGTCCGGCCGCCATGACGTGCTCGAAGTTGTCGAGCACGATCAGCACCGATCGATCGGCCAGGAAGTCGACCAGCCGTTCGCGCATCGTTCGACCGGGCGATTCGATCAGGGCCAGCCCGGCGACGATGGACGCCTCCACGAGCGCGGGATCCGCGACCGACTCCAGGGGGACCCACCACGTGCCGTTCGCGAAGCGATCGGCCTCGCGCCGCGCGAGCTCCAGGGCGAGGCTCGACTTGCCGGTGCCACCAGGCCCGGTCAGGGTCACGAGGCGGTTCGCGGCGAGCAGGCCGGCGAGCGACTCCAGCTCCTGCTCGCGCCCGATGAAGCTCGTGACCCGCTCCGGCAGGCTGCGCGTCGACGCGGCCTGGGTCCGTGGTGGTGGGAACGTCGATGGCAAGCCCTCGACGACGAGCTGGTACAGCGGCTCTGGCCGGCCGATGTCGCGCAGCGTGTGCTCGCCGAGGCCGATCAGGCGCAGGCCGGGCCCGAGCGCCGTCTCGGCGAGCGCGCGCGTCGCATCCGAGACGAGCACCTGCCCGCCGTGGGCCGCGGCCGCGATGCGCGCCGCTCGATGGACGTCAAGTCCGACGTAATCGTCGCCACCGAGCGTGCCGATGCCGGTGTGCACGCCCATGCGCACCCGTACGTCGGCACCGTCAGGCCATGCCGCAGCCGCCAGTGCCCGTTGCGCGTCGGCCGCCGCGGCCAGCGCGGATGGTGCGTCTCGAAACATGACCAGAAACGAATCGCCCTGCGTCCCGCGCTCGACGCCGCCGTGCTCCCCGAATGCGGTCCGTAGGGCGCGGTTGTGCTGCTCGAGCACGTCCCGGAAGACCATCGGGCCCAGGTCGGCGACGAGCCGGGTCGAGCCGACGATGTCGGAGAACAGGAACGTGATGGTTCCGGTGGGCAGGACGCGCTCGGCCATCGTGGCCGGGAGCATATGACGTGCTCGTCAGATTTCGGAAGGTCACGAGGTGTGCGTGGCGGCGCCTGGGCGAGCAGCACGGCCTCGCCGGTGACTCCGCTCCCGAATGAGGCACCCACGTCTCGCGCTGGGTGAAGGCGGCGACGACCTCGGCCAGGGCCGAGAAGCCCGTGCACGTGCAACGCATCCGGGGCGCGCCGTAACGGAACTGTGAGCCCGCATTGCCGCACGGTTGGGCGCCTGCAGGGGCCCATCGCGCAGGCTTGGTCGTTCCCCGGCTCGAGCCTCTGTTTGGGCTCGTCTCGGGCGGACGGCAGACAGGCATGGAGGTTTGCCCAACGATGCGCGTGCTCATCACGGGCGCCACCGGAGCGGTCGGCACCCACCTCGTTCCTCACCTCGTTCAACGCGGGCACGAGGTCATCGCGACGACCCGAAGCCCCGCCAAGCTCGATCGGCTGCGGTCACAGGGCGCGGAGCCGGCCCTGCTCGATGGGCTCGACGCGGCCGCCGTACGCGATGTGGTTGCCCGCTTCGAGCCGGATGCGATCGTGCACGAGATGACCGCGCTCAGCGGCAAGCCGGACATGCGCCACTTCGATCGATGGTTCGCCAAGACGAACGCCCTGCGAACAAGGGGCACGGCGAACCTCCTCGCGGTCGCCGGGCCGGCGAGAGTCAAGCGTTTCGTCGTGCAGGGCTACACCGGCTGGAACAACGTCCGTTCCGGCGGCCCGGTCAAGACAGAGGCGGACGGCTTCGACCCTGATCCCGCTGCGGAGCAGCGCGAGACGCTCGAGGCCATGAAGACCATGGAGGCAAACGTTCGTGCCGCGCCTCTTGACGGAATTGTCCTGCGCTACGCCAACCTGTACGGCCCGGGCGGCTTCGAGTCGATGGTCGACCTGCTGAAGAAGCGCATGCTGCCCGTCATCGGGCATGGCCGCGGCGTGTGGTCGTGGCTCCATCATGAGGATGCGGCGATTGCCGCGGCAGATGCCCTCGAGCGTGCGGAGCCGGGCGTCTACAACGTGGCCGACGACGATCCGGCTCTCGTTCGCGACTGGCTCCCGTATCTGGCGTCGGCAGTCGGCGCGCCGAAGCCGTTCCGGCTGCCGGTCTGGCTGGCCCGACTGCTTGCGGGCGACGTGGCGGTTCGCTGGATGACCGAGGGTCGCGGTTCGTCGAATGCAAGAGCCAAGGCGGCATTCGGCTGGCGACCGACGCGGTCGAGCTGGCGCCAGGGCTTCCGCGAGCTCGCGCCGGCGCCTCGGGCGGTCGGGGCGCACGCCCTGGGCTGATCGTCTTGCTCCCAGGCTCCAGACGATCGATGGTCATGAACCAGTCGACGAGGAGCGCGATGACGGCCACCGTCAACGGGTGCAACCGGGCGGCGATGAGTGTCTCCTGCACGGCGTCGGCAGCCCGATCATCGCTGCGGAGGGGCGGAAGCCCGTGGAACGACCCGTCCATGCCGTGTCGCCATCGCGGCCCTACCCGTGCACGATCTCGAGCTCAACCCCGAGCGCCTCGTACACCGGGCGGGCACGCGTGTCGGCCGACACGAGCGGTCGACGATGCCGGCGCGCGGCCGCGCCCACGAGTGCGTCGTAGACGGCACCGCCCGCGACGCCCAGGCCGGCGATCTCCGAGCCGAGCGCCAAGGACGCGTCCTCTCCGAGGAATGCCGATGCCGGGAAGTTGTGGGCCAGCAGGCGGAGGGCGTCGGCCGGCGAGCGACGCAGCGCGCCGGGCAGTCGCGTCAGCACCGAATAGGTCTCGAACCAGGCATGGCCGGCGAGCCCCAGACGACGGCGCCGGACGACCTCCAACGCGGCGATGTGGGCCTCGTGGTCCTCCACGATCAGGGCGATCGCGGCACTCGTGTCGAGGAGCGCAATGTCGGCGTCAGCGTTCATGTCGGTCGGCATCCACGAGCTCGCGCACGAGATCGGCCGTCAGCGCGCTGCCGGTTGTCGGAATGACGAGGAGACCGGCTACCTCCTTCACGTCACTGCCGGTCACCGGCTCGATCCGCACCGCGGCACCGTCGAGCTCCAGGTTCACCTCGCCGCCGCCTGCCAGCCCGATTTCGATCCCTCAACACCCGAGGGATCACCAGGCGTCCGGCCCTGTCGATGGTAGTACGCATGGCAGCGACCATACCATGCGCGTGGTACGACGCCGGCATCCGCATTGCGGGCGGGTCCAGGCCGTGCTTCCATTCGAACGTCGCCCTCGGGATTGCTCCGAGCCCCTCGAAGGCGTGTGCTAAGGTGGTGGCACCGTCACCTCTTGTGATGATGCTCCGCGTGGTCAGCTTTCGAACGGACCGTGCGTTCTGCCGGCACCTGTTCGGGAAGTTGGAGGTCTACATTGGCCACCGGTACAATCAAGAAAGTCGTCGCTGATCGCGGCTTCGGCTTCATCACGGCCGAGGATGCGAAGGACTACTTCTTCCATCGCGACGGCCTCGACTCCTCGCTTGACTTCGACCGCCTCGTCGGCGGCGAACGGGTCGAGTTCGAGATCGAGCAGAGCCCCAAGGGCCCGCGCGCCAGTCGAGTTCGCGCCGTCTAGCACCAGGGGGACCCGCGTCGTCGCTGGCCCCCTTGCTCTCCTTCAGCGCGAGCGGCGGTCGCTTGATCGCGCCCGCCAGAGGTCCAGCGTGAGCGAAGCGCCCGCTGGCGTTCCGGAGCACCGTCATCGTCCGAACCGCATTCGTCGCTACCTACTCCCCTCGCCGATGCGGGATCGCCACGTTCACGAACGATCTCGCGAGGGCCACGGGCGGTCGTGAGATCGCCGCCCTCCATCCGGCGGGCGAGGCCATCACGTATCCGCGCGAAGTCCGGCATGTGATCCGGAAGGACGAGCGCGGCGACTACATGAACACGGCGCGAGCGCTCAACCGATCGGTCGACGTCGTCTCGATTCAGCACGAGTACGGGATCTGGGGTGGGGAGGATGGCGAGCACGTTCTCGACTTCGCCCAGGCGCTGCGGGTGCCATCCGTCGTCACGATGCATACCGTCCTTCGCCACCCGTCGGGACACCAGCGATCCGTCCTGTCGCGGCTGGCCGCGCTCGCGCAGGCCTCGGTCGTGATGTCGCGATCGGCCGCGAACCTCCTGGTGAACGAGTACTCGGTTGACCCGAACCGGCTCCACGTCATCCCACACGGCGTGCCCGACGTGCCCCTGATCGACTCGAACCTCGTCAAGCCGTCGCTCGGGCTGGCAGGACGGGACGTGATCCTGAGCTTCGGGCTCCTGGGTCCCGGCAAGGGCTACGAGCTCGCGATCGATGCCCTGCCGGCGATCGTGGCGGATCACCCGTCGGTCCTGTATGTGATTCTCGGTGCGACCCATCCGGAGCTGATCCGCCGTGAGGGCGAGGCCTATCGCCGATCGCTCGCCGACGAGGTCGCGCGGCTGGGTATGGAGCGGCACGTTCGGTTCGTGGACCAGTTCGTCGAGCTGACGGAGTTGACGCGGTGGCTCGAAGCGGCCGACGTCTTCGTCACCCCATACCCGAATCTGGGCCAGATCGTGTCCGGGACACTCTCCTATGCGATGGGCGCGGGACGTGCAATCGTCTCGACGCCCTATACGTACGCGGAGGAATTGCTGGCCGGCGGACGCGGGCTCCTCGCCCAGCCGCGCTCGCCAGAGCTTGCCGCGGCGATCGGATCCCTCATGGCGGACCGGGCCCTGCGGTCACGGATCGGGGCTCGGGCCCATGCATACAGCCGGCGGATGCTCTGGTCGGCCGTCGGCGCGGATTACCACGACCTGTTCGCGCGCCTCGGAAGCGAGACGCATGCCGCGGCCGCCGCTCAGCTGGTCGCGCTTCGTGCCTGACGCGCAGGCGCCCGTCGTCCCCACGCCGGGGGCCCCTCGACTCGCGCGACTGCACCCGGTCAGCCGGCATCACCTCGACAACCTGACCGGTGAGCTCGGTATCCTCCAGCACGCGATCGGGTCGAAGCCCGACCCCGATCACGGCTACTGCGTCGACGACGTCGCGCGCGCCCTCGAGGTTGATCTGCTCCACGCTCGGGCCGTGTCATGGCCGGTCGTTTCGGAGAGCGCATGGCGCAGCCTTCGATACCTCGAGGAGGCCTACGACGAGGATGCCGGCCGCTTCCGCAACTTCCGCATGATCGACCACTCGTGGATCGACGGCCCCGCGTCGAACGACTCCTTCGGACGGGCAATGCTCGGCCTCGCACTGGCCATCGCCGACGCGCCCGATCCCGAGCTGGCCGTGCGCGCCAACGACCTCTTCGACCGCGCCCTGCCGAAGGCGGCCCGGGTGACCTCGCCGCGGGCCCAAGCGTCGATCGTGCTCGCCTGTGCGACCGCGCCGGATCTGCCACGAACGGCCGTCATGCGTACGCTGGCGACGGACCTTCACGCGCGCTTCCGAAGCTTCGCGCGGCCGGGCTGGCCGTGGCCCGAGCCGGTGCTGACCTATGAAAACGCGCTCCTCCCGCGGGCGATGATCGTCGCCGGCCAACGCCTTGGCGCGACGACGATGGTCGCGATCGGCCTCCAGGTCCTCGACTGGCTGATCGCGACGCAGACCGCCCCGGAGGGCCACCTCTCGCCCGTCGGCAATGGATGGTGGCCGTACGGCGGCACGAAGGCCCAGTTCGACCAGCAGCCGATCGAGGCAACGGCGCTCCTGCTGGCGTGCGAGGCCGCCTTCGTCGCAACAGGCAGGTCTCGGTACAGACTGGGTATGGAACGTGCTTACGCCTGGTTCCTCGGCGGCAATGACCTGCACGTCCACGTCGCCGATCCCGTCCGTGGCGCCGGACGCGACGGCATCACCCCGGACGGCGTGAACACGAACGAGGGGGCCGAGTCCACCCTCATGTGGCTGACGGCCGCGGAACACATCCGAGCGACGCGGTCCGCCGAGGCAACGGCCTCCGCGCGTAGCGGACCGCGGACCGAAGGCAGCCGATCGCGGCCGCTGGTCTCGGCCAGCGCGTCGTGACGGTCGCCGAGCCCCTCTTCGTCCGGTCCAAGGCAAATCCGATCCTCACGGCGGCCGACGTCCCGTACCCCGCCAACACCGTCTTCAATCCGGGCGCGACGCGCGTGGGCGGTGAAACCATTCTCCTCGTCCGGGTCGAGGACCTGCGCGGGATCTCACAGCTGCACATCGCGCGTAGCTCCGACGGCGAGACGAACTGGCGGTTCGACCCGACGCCGCTGCTGAAGGCGGATGTCGATCGTGATCCCGAGGAGACGTGGGGCTGCGAGGACCCACGCCTCACGTGGCTCCCCGAGCGGAACGAGTGGGCGATCGCGTACACGGCCTATAGCCGGCGCGGGCCCCTCGTTTCCCTGGCCACGACCCGTGACTTCCGGAGCGTCCAGCGCCTGGGCCCCGTGATGCCGCCCGAGGACAAAGACGCAGCGCTCTTTCCTGTTCGATTCAACGGCCGCTGGGCGATGATCCACCGACCCTCGCCACTCAGCGGCGGCGCGCACATGTGGATCTCCTGGTCGCCCGACCTGCGTCACTGGGGCGATCACAAGCTGCTGCTCGAGGCCCATGACGGGGCCTGGTGGGACGCTGGCAAGATCGGGCTCGGCCCGCCGCCCCTCGAGACGGCGGACGGTTGGCTCATGATGTACCACGGGGTCCGGTTGACCTCCGACGGACCCATCTATCGTGCCGGTCTCGCGTTGCTCGACCTGCACGATCCGGGAACGGTCTTGCGCCGCCTCGACGAATGGGTCTTCGCGCCCGAGGCCCAGTACGAGATCACCGGCGACGTCGGTCGTGTCGTGTTCCCGTGCGGCTGGGTCCTCGATGAGCCGTCCGACCGCTTGCTCGTCTACTACGGAGCTGCCGACCGCGTCATCGGGCTCGCGACCGCCCGGTTCACGGATGTCATGGCACGCCTGCTCCGCTCGCCTGCGCTGGCCGCGCACGCCTGACCCTTCGCCCCCGGATCACGGGCTGGACCGTGACCGAGCCCCGCGAAGCGCGTCGCGTCGGCGTTCCAGAAACCGGCGCTCGGCCGGGTTGCGAGCGAGCTCGATTGCTCGCTCGTACGCCGCCCAGGCCTCTTCCGTGCGCTCGAGCCGCCGGAGCAGGTCGGCGCGCACGGCGTGGAACACGTCGTAGTCCGGCAGGTCGAGCGCGTCCACGCTCACCAGCGCAACCTGGGGGCCGTCCAGCTCCGCCAGGGCAACCGCACGATTGAGCGCAACGACGGGTCCGGGCGCCACGGCCAGGAGCTGGTCGTAGAGCGCCACCACGTCGTGCCAGTTGGTGTCCGCGGCCGACAACGCGTCGCTGTGTACCGCGGCGATGGCGGCCTGGAGCTGGTATGGACCGGGCCGGCCCATTCGAAGGCAGCGTCGGACGAGAGCCTGGCCCTCGGCAATCTTGGCCCGGTCCCAGAGTCCGCGGTCCTGCTCGTCAATGGGCACGAGGTCGCCCGCGCCGGTGACGCGAGCCGCACGGCGTGCATCGGTGAGCAGCATGAGCCCAAGCAGGCCGACGGCCTCCGGCTCGTCCGGCATGAGCTCGGTCAGCAAGCGACCCAGGCGGATCGCCTCCTCGGCAAGGTCGTCGCGAACCAGCCCGCTCCCGGAGCTGGCGGCGTACCCCTCGTTGAAGATCAGATAGACAACCGCGAGCACCGACCGTAGCCGGCCGGGCAGGTCGGCGTCCTCCGGCACCCGGTACGGAATCCGAGCGTCGCGGATCTTGCCCTTGGCCCGCACGAGGCGCTGGGCCATCGTGCTCTCCGGTACGAGGAACGCGCGCGCGATCTCGGCCGTCGTGAGCCCGCCGAGGAGGCGCAGCGTCAGCGCCACCTGGGCGCTCACGGCGAGCGCCGGATGGCAGCACGTGAACATGAGTCGCAGGCGGTCGTCCTGCACCGAACCCTCGATGGTCATCGATGCCTCCCGGCCCCGGTCTTCCTGCTCGTGCAGCAAGGCGGCCTGGGCCTGGCGATCGGCACGAGACGCTTCGCGACGGAGGCGGTCGATCGCGCGATTGCGGGCCGTGGCGATGATCCAGCCCGCCGGGCTCGGCGGAAGCCCGCTCGCCGGCCAGCGGCGCACCGCCTCCGTGAACGCGTCCTGGACCGCGTCTTCGGCGACGTCGATGTCGCCGAAGGCGCGGACGAGCACGGCCACGGCGCGGCCGTGCTCGGCACGGAACACCCGCTCGATGTCGGCGTGGCTGGCGGCCACGTCCTCGGTCATCAGGCGCCGGCGTCGTCGACGAACGGACGGACCTCGATCGCGAGGCCGATCGCCCGAGTCAGCTTGGTGCCCCATTCGAGGGCGGCGTCGAGATCGGCGGCCCGGATGATGGAGAAGCCGCCCAGATACTCCTTGCCCTCCGCGAACGGACCGTCGGTCATCAGCACCTCGTCACCACTGACGCGCAGCACGGTCGCTGTGCTCGGTGACTCGAGTCCACCGGCGAAGACCCACGCGCCGGCCTCCTCGAGCTCCCGGTTGACCGCACCGACGCGCTCCATGATCCCGTTGAGCGCGTCGGGCGACGGCTGGCGCCCGTCGGTGGGCGTGACCACGCTGAGCAGATACTGCTTCATCGATATGCTCCCAGCTCTCGTTTCCATGCCCGGGCCGCGCCGCGAGGCGTGCCGGCCCGTGTGTTTCACCAGCTATACGAATGGTCTGCCGCGAGATCGACACGTCGAATTGCCGTTCGTGGTCGTTCGGGGCGGATCCGGGACCGTCCCGCCGTCAAACGGCAAGCCCGGCAGCAAGATGGTGCCCGTACCCTTCAGCGCGACGCGTGTCTACCGGCGCCGCCAGTCCAGAGCCTGATTTCAGAACTCGATCGGCCGGCCGGCTGCCCACCACAGCTGCTCCTGGTCCGGCGGCTCGGGCGGCTCGGGTCCCAAGAGGCGCTCCACGCGACGGATCCAGCTCCGGCCCAGGACGATCTGGGCGAGGAGCAGGCCGATCACGATAAGGCCGGGGACACCCGCGACCAGCCCCGGCACGAGCCAGGCATAGCCGCCGCCGAGCAGCGCGAGGCTCTCGAACCCGAGCGCGACGCTCGCCAGCGCACGCGCGCCATCGGGACCGGCCGGCGCGTCGTTCAGCCACGCCCCGCCCTGCCCGCCTGCGCCGCCCCGCGCCGGATCGACCGGGGCAGCGGACGATGACGGTGGACCGGCCGAGCCCGCGCCGACGGGGATCCGGGCCGCGCTGGGAAGAGCGTCGCTTTGGCCGGGAGATGCCCCGCTCCCGACCGGAGGCGACGTCGACGGGGAGGCCGGCGCGGTGGCCGCCGCCGTTGCCGTCGGCTCGGGTGTCGGCGCCAGGCTGCGCCGTGGTGTCGGCGCGCCACCGGGCAGAGGCGGCGTGGTCGCCTGGGTCGGCCTCGGGCTGGGTGCCGCGCTCGGCATGGACGTGGGAGTTGGAGCCGGTGTGGGTACCGGGGTCGGGGCCAGGGTGGGCTTGGGAGTCGGCGCCGGAGTCGGCAGCGGCGTCGCAGTTGGGGCCGGTGTCGGTGCCGGGGTCGGCGTCGGGAGGACCGAGGGCAGGACCGCGAAGACGAGCGGACTGGTGGGGAACGGGCCAGAGCCGCAGCTCGTGGCGCCTGCCGGGCCCGGGTGGTCGGCCGCGTCGCCGGTCCAGGTGAGGCTGCCGGCTGACGTGGCCACGCCGGTGATCCTGAAGATCGCCTTGTCGTTCGGCGGGCTGCTCCCGACAAGCGGGTAATCGTCGGCCGGATCCTTCACGGTGACGACGCTTCCGCCCGGCCAGACGACCGTCCACGCCTTGAATGCCGGTCCCGACGAGGTGCCGCGGATCGAGACGACCGACGCGCCCTGCACCGTGAAGCCGGCCGGGATCGCGATCCGGACGCAGGTGATCTCGTCGCCGCCACCGCTGCCGCCAACATCGGTCGCCGTGACCGTCACAGCTGTTGCCACGCCCGCCGTGAGCGTGAGGGGCGTCGCACCGATCAGCCACAGGCGGGCGCCGAGCGCGGTGGGAACGAGGATTGCGAGGCTCAACGCCGCGGCCACGACGGCGCGCCGGAGGCGGCGCATCAGGCGTCGCGCCCCTGCGGCAGCCAGAGCAACGCCCAGCGGCCATCCGCTTCCGGCGACGGGGCGTCAGGCGCCGTCTGCATGCCGGCAATGAACGCGTGCACGAGGCGCTCCTCGAGCTGCGTGCCGGCCGCGTCACCGAGCCGCTTGAGCGCCTCCTCGACGCCCATCGCCTTGCGATACGGGCGGGTCGTCGTCATCGCTGAGAAGGCGTCGGCGACGGCCAGGATGCGGCCCATGAGTGGGATCTCCTCGCCTGCCAGGCCGGCCAGATAGCCGCGGCCATCCCAGCGCTCGTGGTGGTTTCGGACGCCGGCGCGCACGTCGTCGATGTTGGGCAGGTCGCGGACGATCAGATCGCCGAGGGCCACGTGCTGCTTGAAGATGGCGAGCTCGTCGGCCGTCAGGCGGCCTGGCTTGCGCAGCAGCGCGTCGGGAATGCCGACCTTGCCGACGTCATGAAGGAGCCCCGCGACGCGGATCTTCTCGAGCTCATCGGCGGGCAGGCCCAGCCGACCGCCAAGAAACAGGGCGTAGCGGGCGACGTCCTCGGAGTGGCGCTTGGTGTATCGGTCCTTCGTGTCGATGGCGAGCACGAGCCCCTGCAGGACGCCGAAGCCCGCTGCCACCGCGGGCACCTCGGACGCGCCGACGCGCCGGATCGCGCCGCCGCCGGACGCCTTGGCCTCGCCGACCGCAAGCGTCGCGGCCGAGAGGAGATCGGTCACGGCCTCGGCGTCGGCCGGGTAGGAAGCGAGGCCCGCGCTGACCGTGATCGGCAGCGGCTCGCTGTCGGGCAACTGCAGCGCTGACGCCTCGAGCGTGACCTGGAGCCGCTCGACGACCTGCTCGACGAGCTCGGTCGCCATCGGCGGTCCGACGATCAGGAACTCGTCGGGACCGTAGCGGCCGACGAGGGTGCCGACCGGCGCCGACGCGAGCGCCGCGCTCACCTCTCGGAGGACGGCATCGCCCGCGGCATGACCGTGCACGTCGTTGACGGCTCGGAACCCGTCGACATCGACGAGCGCGATCGCGAGGGGCGCGCGGACTCCTCCGGCGACGTCGATCCGCTCGGCGAGACCAGCCACTAGCGCGCCGTGGTTCAGGAGGCCCGTGAGAGGGTCGCGCCGTGTCGTCTCGACGAGGGCTTGGCCCTGTCGGACGAGGCGCCGCTGGGCGGCGCGAAAGACGAACAGCAGCATCACGGCGACGATCAGCGAGCCGAACGCCGTGACGGCGACGATCTGGGCCCGGATCGCGTCCAGCTGAGCGAGGATCGGTGCCGCGTCCCGCCAGATGCCGACGACGGCCGCCACGTCGCCCGTACGGCTCTGGATCGGCAAGTACTCGCGCAGCAGCGGCTTGTCGAACTCCCACCCGACCGCCTGCGACGAGACACGCTCCGACAACAGATCGGCCGAGGGCTGGCCCGTCGCCGCTGCGACGAACGCATCACTGAGTGTCGCCCGCGCGCCCCGGGTCGCCTCGCGCCCGAAGAGGACGGTTCCGTCCGGGGCACGCACCTCCAGGTGGAGGATCTCGCCGCGTTCGATGATGGCCTCGAGCTGTGCCTCGAGGAGTTGCACACGGTCCGGCGCCGTCCGTCGCGGATCAAGGTCGACGGGTGCGAGGTTGGCGTCCGCCCAGAGTCGAATGAGGGCCCGATCGTTGGCGGCCGTCGTGTCGATGACGGCCGCGGAGAACTGGGCGCTCACGAGCACTGCGAGCGCCATCGCCATCAGCCCGACGAGCACGAGGAATTCCGCCGTACACCGCGAGGAGGAGGCGCGGCCGCGCCGGATTGACCGGATGCTGCGATCGCCTGTGCGAGATCAGTGTCGGGCTCCCGAGCGTGTCGGTGCATGATTTGTGAGCCTGATCGACGGCGCTATCCCACGATCGTTCCGAAAGTACTGGCGACCCGACCGGCGCCCGAGCCCGAATCTGGCCTTGCTCGGCCAGGCGGGCAGGACCCGACGGTACGGAAGTCCAACCGCGCTCGCGAAGGTGGCGGCAGCGGCATGTATGCCGATCCCGGTCACGCGGAGGTCCTGAGTCATGCTCCGAACCATCGTCTTCGACGTCAACGAGACGCTGCTCGATCTGGCCGCCCTGGATCCAGCGTTCGATCGCATCTTCGGACGACCGGGTGTCCGACGCGAATGGTTCGCCCAGCTGCTCCAGTCGGCGTTCGTCTCCACCATCACCGATAGCTACGCCGACTTCGGGACGATCGGGCGGGCCGCTCTGGAGATGGTCGCGCGGCGGAACGACATCGACCTGGCGCCCGAGGATCGCGACGCCATCCTCGGCACGATGCGGCAACTCCCGCCCCACCCGGAGGTGCCGGCCGCGCTCGTGCGGCTGCGCGACGCCGGCTTACGACTGGCCGCGCTGACGAATTCGACCGAAGCTGTCGCGACGGCCCAGCTGACCAACGCGGGTCTCGCGCCCCTTCTGGAGCGGATCCTGTCGGCCGATTTGCGCATCGGCTGAAGCCCGCCCGCGAGGCCTACGAAGCCGCCGCTGCGGAGCTCGGCATCCAGGTTGCCCACATGCGCCTCGTGGCCGCCCACGCGTGGGATATCGCCGGCGCGTTGCGCGCCGGCGCAGCAGCCGCCTTCGTCGCACGACCCGGCATGGTCCTCGACCCGCTCGCGCCCGCCCCGGACATGGTCGGATCGGACCTGATGGAGGTCGCCGAGCGGATCATCGAGGTCGAGCGCTAACTCGGCGCCGGCGAGCGAGAGGCTGGCGGCCGGCGGGGCGCGAGCGGACAGGGCTCGCTCGCGCCCCGCGTCTTCCGTTCCGGCGGTCTCCCGTTCCGGCGGTCTCCCGTTCCGGCCGTCGATGCGTTCCGGCCGTGGATGCGTTCCGGCCCCGGATGCGTTCCGGCCCCCCACCTCATGCAGCGGGCGACTCTACGGATCGTCGGCTGCGCGACTTGATGCACCGGCCGCATCAACCGACCAACGACGCGGTCAGTTCCAGTCATGGGCGGCATCAAACGGCCAACGAGTGGCTCGTACAGTCGCTGGCTGCATACCCGGCTGGAACGGCGGCTTCGAGGCCACGATTTTCGTGGTGCGGTCGAAGCGCTTCCCGATCGAGCCGACGCCGATCGCCTCGGCAATCCGAGCGGTGAATTACTGTCCCGAACGACGCGGGCCGGCCGGCAGCAGCAAGAGCGCGACGATCACAAGGAGGGCGGCCAGCACGACAAGGTGGTACGCAACATCTCCGGTGCGCGACGAGCCAATCGTCACCGTCAACCCGAACAGGGTCAGGAGCAACGCGAACAGGCTCGACCCGAGCGCCATCGGCCAAGCCCGCGGCCAGCTTGCCAGCACGGCCAGGGCGCCGGTCACGAGGACCACGGCGATGACGGCTTCGGGGATGGCGGCCCCCGGGAACGGATCGTCGACACGCAGCGCCCCGATCTCGATGACAAGACCGAAGTGGATTGCGGACACGACGGCGAACGTGACGGCGGTGGCCGCCAGCAATGGGCCGACCGCGACGGGGATACGACGTCCTCGAGGAGGGCCGTCTTGTTCGGACCTCATGACCCGCGATCGTCCCGACGCGATGGCCTCCCAGCGGACGCTCCGTGACGCACGTTCCACTCGCGCCAGGTGAGCAGACTCCCGAGGAGCACGGCCAGTGGCACGAGCACGAGGTGGATGTCGCGCGCCGGACCCTGCACCCGCTGCGAGCTGAGGCCGACCGCGATGCCGAGCACCGCCAGCCCGAACGCGGCCCAGGTCAGGCGACGGCCCGTGGACGCTGCCGCCGCGGCCAGCGCGACCGCGATCACGGCCTCGCCGATTCCTGCCTGCCAGATCGGGTCCGGGAAGCGCAGCGTCGTGAAGCCGAGCGCAATCTCGGCTCCGAAGTTCTGGGCAGCCGATACGGCGAACACGATGCCATCCACGAGCAGGACGGCTCGAAGCAGGACACGTCCAGCTGTGCCGGTCATGGGCGCATCTTGCCTCCATGCCGCCTGACCTGCCTCACGTCGGCTGGGCCGGTCTACTGGCTCCCCGCGCAAGCAGGCCCGCAACAGCGAAGAGCACGACTGCGTTGAGTGGGTGCAGGGCGGCCAAGGCCGGCATGTCGGATTCCTCCCTATCGCCCGCTCACCTCGACGGCCGCGCTCGATGCCGGGTGAAGCTCGAAGACGGGTCGTCCTTGCGCCGCTTCATCGGGATCGCTGAGGTCCACGCCGTCGACCACGCGGATGAACCACACACCGCCGGGGATCGAGCGCGCGAACGGGCCGAGGACGTCGCGAAAGAAGGCGACACGCTGGGTCGGATCAAGCTCGGTGGCGCCTACCTCGCGGACGGTACGGCGTACGGTGATGGTCGCCTGCCGGGCCTCCCGCAGGTTGCGCACCCAATGCGTCTCGCCCCAGGGGGACCAGACCCAGCGCCTGCCCGAGATCTCCGCCATCGCCAGTGGCGTCGTCCGGGGCAGTCCACTCGTGCGACCGCGAACGGTCATGAGGCCGTTGAATCCCAACGGCAGTCCAGCCGCCAACAGAGGCTTGGCGATCAGGTTCATGAGCGGGACCCAGCGCGGGACACGTAGCGCGGGTAGGGGGCTGGCGGCGATCTGATCGGTCATTTGGTTGCTCCTTCGCCTGGCTCCTGTCGGGCTGTTACACGACAGATCCGCCGAAGGCGCCGGGTGTGACCGAGCGACCGCCGAAGGCGACGTCAGCCGGCGACCGCGCTGAGATCCAAACGACCGAGCCGATCCGGATCCGCCAGCACGTCGATCGCGACGATCCTCCCGCCGCTGACGGTCAGGGCCACGACCGCAAATGGGCTTCCGTCGGGCGCCCAGGCAACGCCGCCCGGGATGCCGTTGACGAGGATCGGTGTCGCGGTCAGCTGACGGAAGGTCACGGCCTGCTCCGCGATGGCCGCGGCTCCGCGGAGCACGAAGCTCAGCCCGGGACGGGCCGCGCCGCCGTCGGAGCGTAGGACCACGTGCGGGTCGAGGACCGCCAGGAGGCGATCGAAGTCGCCGCTCCGCGCCGCCGCCAGGAACGCATCGGCGACGGCCCATTGACTCTCGAGATCGGCGTCCGGCACGGGTGCTCCCCGGACGCGCCGGCGAGCGCGGCTGGCGAGCTGTCGGGCCGCCGGTGGCGTTCGACCGACGATCGGCGCGATCACGTCGAACGGCACCGCGAAGACGTCGTGCAGGACGAAGGCGACGCGCTCGGCGGGAGTCAGGGAGTCGAGAACGACCAGCAGCGCCAGGCCGACCGAGTCGCCCAGCACGGCTTCGTGCTCAGGATCGAGGCCACTTTCGGGGCTCACGATCACGTCGGGAACCTGGACGTCGAGCGACGCTTCGCGGCGCGTCCGTCGTGATCGCAAGACTTGGAGGCAGACCCTCGCGACGACCGTCGTCAGCCACGCCTGCATATTCTCCACATCGCTCGCGTCGCCGCGGCTGAGGCGGATCCACGCTTCCTGGACGGCATCGTCCGCCTCCGGCAGAGAACCGAGCATCCGATACGCGACGCCACGGAGGTGGGAGCGCTGCGCCTCGAAGCGCTCGGCTGTCGTCCATGACTCAAAGATCCGCGAGCCCACGTACATGTGACCGGTACGCTATGGCACCGCCACTCGGGTCAGAAATCGGCCGCCTCAGGGCGCAACCGAGGTCAGTTCGCGGCCTTGCTGACGAGCGCGCCGATTCGCGCCTCGACCTCCGGCGTCAGCTCGATCACCGCGAACTCGGTCGGCCACATCTTGCCCTCGTCGAGGCTCGCGTCGGGCTGGAAGCCGAGGGTCGAATAGCGGACCTTGAACTTCGACTTCGGCTTGAAGAAGCAGATCACCTTGCCGTCCTTGCCGTCCCTGGCGTAGGCCGGCATGCCGTAGTACGTCTTCGGAACCAACGCCGGCACCGCTTGCGTGACGATGGCGTGGATCCGCTCGGCCATGGCCCGGTCGTCGGCCGGCATCTTGGCGATGCTGTCTTGGAGGCTGTGCAGGCCCTCGGCCCGCTCCTCCGATGGGCTGCGCTTCGAGCCCGCCTTCCGCTCGTGCGCGCCGGCCTGCATCGCGGCGCGCTCCTCCTCGGTCCAGACCCGGTCCTCGTTTCGTGTCTCGTATTTGGACTTGGTCGCCTGCTTGGTGGGCATCTTCACGATCTCCCTAGCTCGGGCCTCAGGCCGTGGCCGCTCGGGCGGCCTTGCCCTGCTGGAGGATCCGAATCGGGTTGCCGAACGGATCGCGAAGGCCCATGTCCGTGCCGTAGAAGTGTTCGGTGGGCTCCTGCGTGAAATCGGTGACGCCGCGCTCCTTGAGCGCCTCGTACAGGGCCCGCGCATCGTCCGTAACGAACACGAGGCCGCCCAACGCTCCCTTGGTGATGAGTTCCCGGAGCTGCGTTGCCGTGGCCTCGTCGTGCAGCGGCGGTCCAGGCTGCTCCAATGAGATCTCGGTGCCTGGCTCGCCCGGGACGCGGATCGTCAGCCAGCGGTAGTCGCCCTGGCTCACATCGTTGCCCTTTTCGAGCCCGAGCTTGTTGACGTAGAAATCGAGCGCCGCCTCCTTGTCGAGGACGTAGATCGAGGCGACGTTGAGGCTGGTGATCATCGTGTTGGGTCTCCTTGCGGTCGATGTTGACGTCGCCCACCCTAGGCTCGGATCGCCGCGACCGCTTCTCCAAAACTGCTCGATTGCGGCGCGCCTCCAACCGCCAGCCGGGGCCGCATCGCCGAAAGCTGGACGCAGTGCGGCGCGACGATCGGCCCGTGGCCCCGGCGATAGCCGGACGGCGTCTCGCCCACGATCTCGCGGAATGTTCTGCTGAAGGTCCCCAGGCTCGTGAAGGCGACGTCGAAGCAAACATCGGTGACGCTGCGGTCGGTCTCGCGCAGGAGGAACATGGCGCGCTCGACGCGTCGCCGCTGCAGATAGCGGTGCGGGGTCTCGCCGAACACGCTGCGGAAGCATCGGCTGAAATGCGCCGGCGAGATGTGGGCCACGGCGGCAATGGCGCGGACGTCGAGGGGCTCGGCATAGGCACGGTCCATGGCGTCCCGGGCGCGAAGCAGGCGCCGATTGAGATCCTCGGTCTCGCGGCTCACCCGCTAACGCTACGCGATGTGGCGCGATCGTTCAGGTTCGATAGGCCCCTGCCCGATTGAATGTCACGTGGACGACGCCGCTGGGGGACGCGGTGGTCTCGATCGCGTAGTCGTTCTCGAGGCTCTCGAGTCCGTCCCAGAGGCGCACGCCCCGGCCGAGCAGGATCGGGACCACCACGATGTGCAGGTGGTCGACCAGCCCGGCTGCCAGGAATTCGCGGATGGTGGTGGGGCCCCCGCCAATGCGCACGTCCTGGCCGTTGGCGGCTTGCCGAGCGGCCGCGAGCGCCTCCGCGGGCGAGGCGTCCATGAAATGGAATGTGGTGCCGCCCTCCATCTCGATCGACGGGCGCGGGTGATGGGTGAGGACGAAGACCGGCGTATGGAACGGCGGGTCGTTGCCCCACCAGCCCTTCCATTCCGGGTCCTCGTGCCAGCCTGGATAGCCGAACTTCCCGGCACCCATGATCTCGGCACCGACCCCCGGACCGTGCTGCCGCAGGAACGCGTCGTCGATGCCGCTGCTCCCGCCCGGCTCGCCGACCAACTCGTGCCACCACCGGGTGACGAACATCCATTCGTGCAGCCGATCGCCGGCATGGCCGAACGGTGCCTCGTGGCTCAGGCCTTCGCCGGTGCCGAAGCCATCGAGCGAGACAGAGAAGAACTGGACGCGGGCGCGAGACATGGCCGTGCTCCTCTCCTCCCGGATCCGGATCTGGCAGTTTCGGAGAAGCGGATCGCGGGCGTCGGCGGTAGGGTCTTGATCGATCCGTCGACATGGCAAGGATCATCACCGCCGGGCGGCGACCCGGCAACTGCGAGGACTGACGACATGGCCGACGCGAAGACATCCTCGAAGCGACGCACCTCGGCGAAGGTGTCCGGCGACGTCTTGAGCGAGGAAGAGCGTGCCGCGATGCGGGAGACCGTACGAGAGCGCAAGAAGGCGGCGAAGCTCAGCCCGGAGGAGGCGCGCGCTCAGGGCGAGGCCGACGTGCAGGCCAAGATCGCCGAGATGCCCGACGACGATCGAGCGATCGCGGCGCGCATCCACGAGCTCATCCGCGCGACCGCGCCGGACCTCGTGCCCAGGACGTTCTACGGGATGCCGGCCTACGCAAAGGACGGCAAGGTGATCTGCTTCTTTCAGGCGAAGTCGAAGTTCAAGGTGCGGTACTCGACCCTCGGCTTCCAGCACGACGCACGCCTGGACGACGAGGAGATGTGGCCGGTCGCGTTCGCGGTCACCAGCCTGACGTCAGCGGGCGAGAAGCGGATCGCCGAACTGGTCAAGAAGGCCGCGAGCTGACGGTCGCAACGATCACGACCACGTGGCGAATGCCGAGCGGTAAGGCCTTGCCCGATCTGCACCCGGCGATGCCGGAGCAGTGCGCCGATTGGGCGACGCCGCCAGGGCCGACCACGACATGGAACTCGGTGGCGCTCTGGCCTTGGGCCGTTTCTCACGGCTACTTCGCGACCTTCACCGCATTTGCGTCGTTGATCAGCGATCGCCAGTCACGGGTGGAGTCTTGGCCACAGGTGAACCCGGACTTCCAAACCCCGATCTTCTCGCCCTTGCGATTGAACGTCGTGCCGCCGATCGTCTGTGCCGGCGGGCAGTACACGTTCTTGTCCTTGAAGCCGACCACGCTGACGTGCAGCAGGTCCTTGAGCGCGGTCAACAGACCGGTCGGGTCGAACGCGATGTCGCAGCCATAGAGGACGAAGATCGCGTCGTCCGCGAACACCGCTCGGACCTGGTCCAGGGTGACCGTCTTGCCGTTCGAGGTGAACGTCATGCCCGGCGTCGCGTAGCCGGCGATCGTCGAATCGTCGATCATGCTCGTGAACAGCACGTTGCCCGGCACAACCTCACCCGCATCCCGATCACGTTCTTGTTCGAGTGCGTCCAGAAGTTCAACCGTTTGATGGATTTTGGCTGGTATTCCGCGATCTGCACCATGAACGCGACGAAGTCGCCGGGCGTGGTCGCCGCCTTGACGCCGGTGATCTCGACAAAGTCGGCGTACCAGGGATGCCACTTGCCATCCAGGAGGTACTGCACCTCCTCCTTCTCGGTGATGGCAGGGTTCCACACGTACGAAGCCAGGATCGTCACCTCGCCATTCGGGCCCGGGCTCTTCCCTGCCGGCGGTTTCGGCTTGGCGGCGGTCTTCGCGTTCTTGTTGGCGTAGGCCGACGGTGGATTCTGCGCATCGGTGTATTCCGAGTCCGGCTGCTGCAGGCCGCCGTAGTCGTCGTCTGCCATCGTGACGGCGTTCCCGCTCAGCTCAGCGGATAGGTCGGCAGCTTGTCGTTCGGATTCCGGAGGTAGACGAGCTCCGTCGGGATGACGATCTCCCAGGGTGCCCCGACGAACACCGCCCCGACCGCGTGCTTCAGGTTCTTGACGGTCGGGTCGGGATACGGCCGATCGATCGTGATGTTCCAGGAATACGGATCAGCGGCAGCAGCCTGCTCGACCCTGACGATCCTGTACACCTCGAAGTCCAGCAGCAGCTCGCGGTCCTCGTCGTTGGTGAGCGCGAGGCTGTTCGGCTGGCCGCCGACGAAGTCCCAGTAGTAGCCGCTGTCGGTGAGCTTCAGCACGTCGCTGTTCTGCGTCGCCTCGATCAGCCCCGGCCGATCGTCGTAGTCGCCCTGCTTGGACTCCTTGAGCTCCTGGATCATCGACACGTATTCGTCGTCGCCGGAGACGGGCGGAACGCCACTCGCGCCCCAGATCTGGCCGGTCTGGAGGAACCAGGCGAAGTACTCCTCCATCCCGTTGCGGACTGGCACCTGGACGCGGGCCGCGCCGGCCATGAGGAACTTGTCGAAGAGCGGATCGCCGGAATCCTCGTCGATCAGCTCGGGCCACTTGCACTTCCGCGCCCACATGCTGTGGTAGAAGAGGTAGTTCATGTAGTTCCACTCAAACACCTGCTCGAAGAAGCGGATGACCGGTGCGTCCCGCTCGAGCCTGGCGAAGTCGATCTCGGGATATCCGCACGGAGCGACCTTCTCCATCATGGACCCGATGCCATTGAAGTAGTTGCAAAGGAGCATCGCGATGACGTGGCGCTTGATCTCGTTTCGCTCGATCTCGCGGTTCAGGAATGGATTGCGGCCCTTGATCTGGATGAGCTGGTCGTTCTTGTTCGTCGTGGCGTTGTAGGCGTCGAGCTTCCGGTTGTAGTCGGTCATGAGCAGGTTGTAGATCTTGGCCTGCCACTTCTCAAACGCCTCGTCGGTCAGCTCGCAGATGACGCTGACCGTGCCGCTGACCGCGAACGCGAGTGTGCTGAACCCCGCCAGGGCCACGGTGATGATTCCCTGCTCACCATTCATTGGCCGGGTATTCGACAACCCCCACGTCGCGATTGGCAGCGGTGTCGCGATCCCGTCGTGCGACGCCTGGTATTCGTTGAGCTCTTCGTTCAACAGCGCGGTGTCCCCGACGTGCACCGAGATCGCGACTTCGTCCTTTTCGCTGGTGCTGTAGGGATGGCCGGAGTTCGCACGGACGTCGAACTTCATCTTGACGGCCTTGTAGCCCTTCGGGATCTCGGCCGTCTTGAACTCGTTCGATGAGAAGCCGGCCGCCTTGTTGCCGTCGGGCCGAGCGACGTTCTGGCTGAACGCGACCTGCACCGCCGTCGCCGCCTCGGGCGGTTGGAGCTCCTCGGTGCTCGAGATGCCGTATTTGCTGAGCACGTCGCCGTAGCTGTTGCGCGTGATCGAGGAAGGCGTCTCGGTTGGCTTTCGGCGGCTCGTTCCTATCCTTGTCGAGCTGGATTTTGTCCTGGTAGAGCTTCTTGAAGAGCGCGGCGGGTTCCGGCAGCACCGCATCGAACATCATGTGCTTGCCGTAGTTGAAGACCTGGGCGTGTGAGACCCGATTGACCCAGTAGTAGAGTCCCGCCCGGTTCATGGCAGCCGGGTCGGTGTTGTCGATCTTATGCTTGTTGCGCTCTTCGACCTCGCTGATGATCTTGCTCACCTGGAGCCGGCGAGTCTTCTCCTGAACCTTGCTGACTGAGCGGTCGACGATCTCCTTCGCGTACGAGCGAGCGATCGATTCGGCCTGGGATTTCGAGAAGTTCGCTGTGACGTTCGCGTGCGGCGTGATGGTGACGACCTCGCCGTACTTCACGGTCGACGTGACGCCGGCATCGATCCCGACCTTGGAGTCGATCGTGCTCTTGACCTCGTCCTGGAGCGAGAACTTCTCGGAGACCTGGTGGTCGCGCTCCTCGGAGGTCAGCGTCTCCTGTTCCTGCTCGGTGGTCACCTCGGTCCGATACAAGTAGCGGTGCCGACGGACCTTCTCCTCGCCGGCGAGGACGTTCTCGATGTCGGCGATGTCGCCTTCCTCGAACCGCGCGAGCTTCTCCTTGATGATGAAGAGGTCGGCCACATAGGTGTTGATGCAGATGCAATGGTTACTCGGGTCCTGACAGGAGTCGTCGCACGTGCATTCGCAGGACCGCTCGCCCCGGCCCTCGGGCAGGTTCGCGAGGTGGGGGATTGTGGCCTGGCCCTTGTCATGACAGTCGGCGGAGCAGCGCGATCGGAGGACCTGCGCCGGCAGCAAGATTGGATGCTCGAGTACGGCACTGACAAGGTCGGCGCTCGTGTCGTCCTTGAGCTGCAGCGTCCCGGCGTTGACAACAACGCACAGCCTGAACAGATGGCAGATCCGGATTAGCAGCTGGTAGTCAATGCAACCGTTGATGCTGGCTTGGCCGCGATAGATCGCGACGACCAGGCTGTCGGCGTATCGCGTCCACGCGTCGGTGAGGTCGACGTCGTCCAGCTTCAACGAGGCGATGATGTCCGAGAAGTCGGCCACCCGAATGGGCCTGGCCTTGAACTGCAGCCAGTCGTACACGGCGCGGATCGGAGCCGGGAGATCCGAAACATCCTCGATCAGCCCCTCATCGCGAGCGTGCTCTGCCACCCGCCCGGACGCTGTCGCGTCGGCACTGTGTCCGGTGTTGATCGCGACGAGATCGCTTGCAAGGGGCGACAGCTTGTCGTCGGGATACAGCGTCAGCCCGGTGAGGCGTTTCTGCTCGCCGGATAGCTTCTCAGTCTGTCGGACCTGCGTGTAGCGAAACAGCTCTTCCACGTCGGCGCCTCCCCGTAGGGCGCGATCTTACGAGTCCAGCGTCACGGGGGGAAGCCAGAGCGCGCAGCCGCAGCCGCGGACGACGTCGCCGGGCTATGCGTACCTCAGAACGGCCATCAAGGCCAGGATCGTGACGATGCCACCAAGCTCGATCGCGAAGCCGATCCGGAGCCGATAGACCGTCACGCGCAGATCGGGGCTGGCGCCGCCCGCGAGCGTGGGCGACCAGAGATCCGGGTTGTTCGCCAGTCTGTGCGCGGCCGGACTCGTCATCCGGCCTCCCACGAGGAAGACTGCAACTGCGGCCGCGACCGCCGCGAGCCACGTCATGCCGTAGGGGGTTCCGAGCACTTCGATGCTGCGCATGGGCCCGAAGGCAATGCCGCGGCGCCACGCCGGTCACCGAGGCCAGCACGACCGCCCCGACCATGACCCGTTCCGGTCCCAGGATCAGGCGGCCGATGAGCTCGCGCTGCTGGTCAACGGGCCGACTGAAGACATAGGGGAGCAGGACGAGGTTCGCGAACACCGAACCGCCAAGCCACGCCGACCCACCCAGGATGTGCAGGAACTGCGCGGTGGCGAGTCTGATGTCCATGCCTGTCAAGCCTCTTGACGATGATTCGGTGTGGACCGTCGGAGAGGACCGTCCGCCGCAATACGAACACGCTTCGAGAGCAGACCTCAACTACCTGTCAGATACGCTCTGGCCGACTTTGCGGACGGTCGACGAAAGGCCACGACGCCGGCGCCGAGCGTCCAGATGACGATGAGGATCCCGAAGACCGGCAGGGCGGAAACCAGCGTTCGGGTGAAGTCCATGGGCAGAATGACTCCGGTCAGGGGCACGGCGATTGAGAAGGCGGCGACGCCCAGTCCGCCAATGAGGCCAAGTGAAGCTGTCATTCGGTTGCCGACGATCCCCGCTCGACCGAGCGACCATGCAACCGCTGCAACGACGAGCGCCCACACCGCATCCGCTGACTCTGCGATGTCTTTCGCCCATAACGCCCAACCTTCATGCGAATTCGCGACGCTGTCACGCCCCAGTGGCAGCAGAAGATGGACAACCATCGCCGCGACAGAAAGGCAGGCGAGCGGCACGGCGACGTTCAGGACTCGCGCAACCCGATCCGGCAATCCGTCGATACGCGAAGCCCCGAATAGGAATGTCGCGAATGCGACATAGCCCAGAAGCAGGAACACGTGCGCGGGCCACCACGCGGTCTGGCCGGTCTGGGTGTAGGCGACTTCCGCCATGGTGTTCGCATCCGGGGCATGCGGATGGATGATCGCGCCGACAAAGAGGAGCGGGCCAGTCGCAGCCAAGGAAAATGCATTCACCCTTGTGATCCCGTTTACCCTCACCATGGGACTCCGACCTCCTGAACGGATGGGGGTGACCGGTCGAGTGGCCAGTCGCTTGTCCGGCGCCTGACCGCCGACCATCACCCGGGACATATCGCTGAGTGTCACTCACCTAATATACTCACATGATGCCTGCCTCTGTCAAGAAGCGCTCGTACGTCTCGCCCGCGCGCCAGGCGAAAGCCGAGGCCACCCGGGCGCGGATCATCGACGCCGCCACCAGGCTGTTCCTCGAGGCCGGCTACGGCCGGACCAGCACCGCCGCGATCGCCAGGGCGGCACGAACCTCCGAGGCGTCCGTGTTCGCGGTGTTCGGGTCGAAGGCGGACCTGCTCGTCGCGGTCGTCCGGGACCACGTCGTTCGGGACAGCGACTTCCCGCTACGCCAGCAGCCCGTCTGGCGCTCCCTCGCCGCCGATCCGGACAAGACGCCTGCCATCGAGGCGTCCGCGCGAGTTGTCCGCCGCGCCCACGACCGCAGCTGGCGACTCCTGGCGGTGGTGGCGGCGGCGGCCCAGGACGACCCGGCGGTCGCCGCGGCCGTCGGCCACGGGGCGGAAGGGCGTCATGCCGACTGCGAGTGGTTCGTACGGGAGGTCATCGGCATCACGGGGCCGGACGCTGACCGCAAGACCGACGAGGTCTGGACGCTGATCAGCGTCGAGAACTACCGACACCTCGTCGTCGAACGGTCATGGCCGCCGGAGCGCTACGAATCGTGGCTCGCCGACCTGCTGATCAAGACGCTGGATCACCACTAGCGAGCAGGATCGACTCACCGCGCGTCAGTGCTGCATCCTTGGATCCTGGGTAGGGTCGGCGTACATGCGAGGGCAACCGCGATCGACGGCCGCGGGCCGCAGTTCGTAATGCCAGCTCTCGTTCCTGTAGATCTGGCAGAGCCCGTACCTGGCGCCGTGCTTTGACAGCCACGCTCTGGCGGCCGCGTGGCCGATGTCGACCGCGTTTCCCGAGACGTGAGGGGAGGTGTCAGGAGTGGCCACCCACCTGGCGGCCTCCGCTGTCGAGCCGTGCTCCGAGACTGCCTGGCGGAACAGCTGTTCCTGGTACTTCCGCGACCGCCAACCGCTGTCGACGAAGATGCCGACGCCCTCGTGCTGGGCATCGGTCGAGGCGTGGCGCAGGGCATCGAGGAGGGCAGGGTCGAGCTTGCCGACTCCCGGCAGTCCATCGTCGAAGACCCTCGTGCCGGTTGGGAGGACGCCATCACCTGCGCCGAGCGCGACCCCAGGTCCACCGAGAAGGGCGCCACCAGGCGCGCCAAGCTCACCGCCCTGGTCGCCATGAGGAACGGCGGTGGGCAGCTGCGTCGTCGCCGCGGACACCGACGACGCAGGTGTTGCGGCAGAGGACGACACCGACGGCGCGGCCGTCGGGGAGGACGAGCCTCGCTGCGCGAAGCCGGAGGCAGCGGCGCTCCCGGCGACGACGAGCAGGCCGGCGACAACGGTCCAGGGAGTCCGGCGGAGCCGGGTTCGTGCCAGGCGGCGGTATGTCATGCGTCCAGTCAACCGACCCGGGTGTTACCGGGACGTCTGGGGATCTCGATACGCTGGCGATAGCTGCCAGCCAGGTAGCATCGGAGCTTGCGTGTGTTGATCGTTGAGGACGAGCCGTACATGGCAGAGGCCATCCGCGATGGCCTGCGTCTGGAGGCGATCGCCGCCGACATCGCGGGCCATGGCAAGGCCGCTCTGGAGCTGCTGAGCGTCAACGCCTACGACATCGCCGTCCTCGACCGAGACATTCCCGGACCGACAGGCGACGAGATCGCCAGACGGATCGTCACGTCGGGCAGCGGCATGCCGATCCTGATGCTCACCGCCGCCGACCGGCTCGACGACAAGGCGTCCGGGTTCGAGCTCGGCGCCGACGACTACCTCACCAAGCCGTTCCAACTGCGCGAGCTCGTGCTCCGGCTGAGAGCACTCGACCGGAGGCGCGCCCACAATAGGCCGCCGGTGCAGGAGATCGCGGGCCTGCGCGTGGATCCGTTTCGCCGCGAGGTCTACCGCGACGGCCGGTACGTCGCGTTGACCAGGAAGCAGTTCGCCGTGCTCGAGGTCCTGGTCGCCGCCGAGGGCGGTGTCGTCAGCGCCGAGGAGCTCCTGGACCGGGCGTGGGACGAGAATGCCAACCCGTTCACCAACGCGGTGCGAATCACCGTCTCGGCCCTGCGGAAGCGACTGGGCGAACCGTGGGCGATCGTCACCGTACCCAGCGTCGGCTACCGCATCGACACGGGACCGGGCGCTGGAGGCGAAGGAGCGAAGCATGAGTAGGCGGCCAGGGATGAGCGTCCGCCTCAGGCTCACCCTCAGCTACGCCGGGTTCCTCATGTTTGCCGGCACCTTGCTGCTTGCCGTCGTGTGGCTGTTCCTGCTGCGTTATGTGCCTGACGGCGCGATCAGGGCCCTCGGCCCGTCCGTACCCAACCAGTCCGACCTCGTTCGTGCGTTCGCTCCGAGGGCGGCCGAAGCGTTCGCGTTCCTGCTGGTGTTCGGTCTGGTCGGGGGCTGGATGCTCGCCGGCCGCCTGCTCAGCCCGCTGACCCGGATCACGGATGCCACGCGGAAGGCCGCGAAGGGGTCGCTTTCCCACCGGATCCAGCTGGACGGCCGCAACGACGAGTTCCGGGAACTCGCGGACGCGTTCGACACGATGCTCGCGCGGCTCGAGGCGCATGAGGCCGAACAACAGCGGTTCGCCGCCAACGCCTCCCACGAGCTGCGCACTCCGCTGGCCATCACCCGGACGCTTCTTGACGTTGCCCGGAAGGATCCGAACCGCGACCACCGCGAACTCGTGGAACGCCTGCATGCCGTCAACACCCGAGCGATCGACCTCACCGAGGCATTGCTCCTGCTGAGCCGCACCGATCGGGGATCATTCACCCGAGAACGCGTCGACCTGTCCCTCATCGCGGAAGAGGCGGCCGAGACGCTGCTCCCGCTCGCGGAAGAGCGTGGCATCAGCATCGAGACCGCCGGCGACCTGGCCCCAACCATCGGCTCACGCGCACTCCTGCTGCAGCTGGGCACGAACCTCGTGCACAACGCGATCGTCCACAATTTGCCCGAACACGGCACCGTGTGGGTCGCGACCAGCGTTCAGCCCAATTGCGTTGCGCTCACGATCGAGAACACCGGCGAGAAGCTGTCGCCACAGATGGTGTCCACGCTCGTGGAGCCCTTTCAGCGCGGCGCCAAGCGCATCCACACCGATCATGCAGGCGTCGGCCTCGGGCTGGCGATCGCCAGGAGCATCACCGCTGCACACGGCGGAATCCTCGCCCTCACGCCACGGAGCGCCGGTGGCCTCTGCGTAACCGTCCAGCTGCCCGGCGCGCCGCGGACGAACGGACCCGGTGAATCCAGCCAGCGGCACGAGAACCCACGTGGCGTCGCGACGTAACGGCCATCGCGCCGCAGGAGACTGGGCCTGCAGTCGAGCGGCGTGGCACTAAGCCGGTCCGCGCCGCCGCCGTCAGCCGGCATCGAGGACGATCCGCTCTTCACCGCTACCGCACGGCGAACAGTGGCCACTCGCCCGGCACGCCTTTCAACGGGTGGGTCCCGTAATCGTCGAACTCGATGCCTGACCCAGCCACAAGGTCGCGCACGGTGCCGGATACCAGCACCTGGCTCGGAGCTGCCATCGCGGCCACCCGCGCGCCGATATGCACGGCGATGCCGCCCACGCTCTCGCCCATGAGTTCGACCTCTCCCGTGTGGACTCCCGCACGGACTTCCAACCCGATCGCGCGCACGGCTTGCACGATGGCCCGCGCGCATCGCACGGCGCGGGCGGGGCCGTCGAAGCTGGCCAGGAACCCGTCGCCGGCCGTGTCGATCTCGCGACCCCGGAACGTGCGGAGCTCCTCGCGGACAAGCGCATGGTGTCGTTCCAGCAGCTCCTTCCAGGCCCGATCGCCGATGGCGCTGGCTCGCGCGGTCGATCCCACGATGTCGGTGAACAGGACGGTGGCGAGCACCCGATCGTGCTCAGGAGGTGGGCGCACCCCAGTCAGGAATTCCTGGACTTCAGCGAGGATTGCATCGGAGTCACCGAGGTACGGGAGGTGATCGACACCCGATAACTCCACGAGCTTGGCGCCCGGAATGTGGTCGGCCAGGTAGCCTGCTTGGCCGGGCTCGCGGTAGACGTCGTCGCGCCGCTGAAGGACGAGGGTCGGCACCCGGATCGTGGGCAAGATCGCGCGAACGTCGATCTGGGCGTTCATCCGGAAATAGGCGAGGGCGTTGCCGGGCCCATACGAGAGTCGCTCGTAGCGGCTCCACCATCGGCGGAACGGTTCATCCGCGAGACGCGTCGGCGCTACCTGAGACAAGAAGACGCCGGACCCCCATTCCTCGTCGATCAGCCGGTCGTAATCGGACATCCATCGCTCCGAGCGGCCCCATGGGTACTCGTTGTCTCGACGCGGCGTCGCGTAGGTGGCATAGAGGACGAGCGCCGTCATTCGCTCCGGGTGGGACGCGGCGAACAAGATGGCCATCGGACCCGCCTGCGAAAGGCCGAAGAAGGCGGCGGACGTCGAGCCCGCCGCTTCCAGCACGGCGAGGACGTCGTCCATCTGTTCTTCCATGGGCGGGAGTTCGAGAGCCCGATCCGAAAGCCCGGCTCCGCGCGCATCGAAGACGATCAAGCGGGCGAAGGACGCCAGCCGCTCCAGGAAACGGGCGAAACTCGGCTCCTCCCATTGATGCTCGACGTGGGTGAACAAACCCGGAATGAGCACGATGTCGATCGGCCCCTCACCCACGATCTGGTAGGCGATGTGAATATCACCGCTCTTCGCATATCTCGTTTCCGGGATCATGCGGCGAGTGTGCCCGGTCCACGCGCCATGGGCAATCCGAGTTGAGCCCCGCCGCCCCACGTCTGCGCGCAGGAGGTCAAGATGCGTTGTGCGTAAGAAGTATTAGGACCACGCGATGGATCGCAGCGACCCGGCATACCGGGGCCAGAGCGACTACACCCGGCCGCTCCTCATGGCCTACGACCGCGTTGTCGTGGGCTTCGTCTCGTGGTTCGTTTGGCGCTCCCCGCCAAGCTCGCTGGTCGAGCTGTACCGGCGACACATTCGCGGGCGGCATCTCGACGTCGGGCCCGGCACCGGCTACTTCATCGACCGGTCAGGGCTGCCCGCCGGCAGCTCGGTGACACTCCTGGATCCGAATGCGAACGTCCTCGCCTATGCGTCCCGGCGTCTTGGGCGGTACGACCTGACCACGGTCCAGGCTGATGTCCTCAAGCCCCTTCCGGTCGAGGGGCCGTTCGACTCCGCGGCGCTCAGCCTGGTGATCCATTGTCTGCCCGGACCGCCGGCGCGGAAGGCACTGGCGATCGCCAACGTGGCCGCCGTGCTCGCCCCGAATGGGGTGCTCTTTGGGGCATCGGTGCTCGGGATGAACGGACCCCAGACCCGGCTGTCTCGGACGGTCCTTCGTGCCTTCAACCGACGTGGTGCCTTCGACAACCTCGACGACTCAGAGGACGGGCTGCGCGACATGCTCGAGGCGTCGTTCGAGAAGGTGGAGCTCGAGACGGTCGGTGCGATTGCGATCTTCGCAGCCGAGATTCCCCGCCCGGGCGGGCCCCTCAGCGCAAGGTTCGATCCGGCGAGCTGACCCCCGAGCCTCCGTCGTCGGGGGACCAGCTGGTCCCTGCAGCCGGCGCTTGGCCGGTCTCGCGCAGGTACGCCGCCGTCAGCTCATCGATGTAGGCGCTGACCGGCCGCGGCTCGATGCCGAGCTCGCGGAAGACGTGGTCGTCCGGGGCCGAGCGACGCGCGTCGGAGAGGACGCTCATCCCCATGACCGACGCCAACCCCGGATGGATTGGCCGCAGGGCCAGCGACAACGCTCGCATCACCCAGCGCGGCAGCCGTTGTCGACGGATCGGCCGGCCCAGCCGCTGCTCGAACGCTGCGACCAGCTCGTTGCGGCTCATCGTCTCCGGGCCGCCCAGCTCGATGAGCCGCGGAGGGTCAGGGTGCGTGGCGAGCCGGACGACTGCCTCGGCGACGTCATCCATCGCTACGAAGGCCGCCCTGCCCTCCCCGGTCCCGAAGATCGTGACCGTGCCGCGGCGCCAGTCGAAGCGTCGCTCGGGCGCCAGCCACTGCTCCTGGTACGCATCCGGACGGATGATCACCTCGCGCATCCGCGAGTCCCGCAGACGCTGCTCGGTCGCGAGCTTTGCGTCGGCGAAGGGCGTGTGCGAGGCGAGGATCGCGCCCGGGAACGAGATGAACACGAAGCGCCGGACGCCGGCCTCGTCGGCCGCGGTGACTAGGTTGCGATAGCCGTCCCGGTCGACGTCCCGGATAGTCACGTCACGCCGGCCCGCCATGATTCGGTCGAGGCTGTGTGCGCTCGAGATCACGGTCTCGACTCTCTCGACCGCCGGCCGCAGGCTCGATGCGTCGCGCAGGTCGCCGCGGACGATATCGGCGGTGAGGCTCTGCAGCTCCCCTGGATCGGTGCCCGGGCGGACGAGGGCCCGGAAGGCCGACCCGTGCGCGGCAAGATGCCGCGCGATCCGGCCGCCAAGATTGCCCGTGCCGCCGACGAGGAAAATCACCGTCCGGTCCATGGTCGACCTCCCGAGCGTCCTCGTCTGGTACACTTGGCTGTAACCGATACAGGATTATGTAACTAATGTCATCGGACGTCAAGCCGCGACGGCAATACAACTCCTGTCGGCGTCGCGCGCAGGCCACCCGGACGCGGCAGGACGTGATCGACGCAGCCCGCGCGCTCTTCTTGGCGCATGGCTACGGGCAGACCACCGTCAGCGCGATCGCCGAGGCTGCCGGCGTATCGGTGGAGACGATCTACAAGGCATTTGGCGGCAAGCCCGGGGTCGTCCGGGCGTTGGTCTCGAAGGGGCTCGAGGGTGGCGGAACGACACCCGCCGAGCAGCGCTCGGATGAGATGCAGGCCGCGGAGCTCGACCCGCGCGCCGTGATCCGGAATTGGACCCGGCTAGCGACCGAGGTGGCTCCCCGCACGGCACCCATCGTGCTGCTCATCCGCAGCGCCGCCGGCACGGATCCGGAGATGGCCGGCCTTCTCACCGAGGTCGATGAACAACGACTTCGTCGCATGGAGAAGAACGCCCGAACGCTCTACGAGCGTGGCGATCTGCGCCACGGGATCACCCTCGAGCAGGCGCGTGACGTCCTCTGGACGATCTCGTCGCCAGAGCTGTACGAGCTCCTCGTGCTGCGACGAGGCTGGTCGGTCGATCGGTTTGCGGCGTTCCAGGCCGAGCAGATGATCGCGGCGCTCCTGCCGCCCGAGGCGCCGCCGTCGGACTGACCGCTCCGACGGCCGCCTCGGGTGGAGCGTTCGCCGCCACGCCCGGCCCGGCTCAGCGATCGGCAGGTTCCGGCTTCCCGAGCAGGAGCCGGCCGAGGGCTTCGATAAGCCACGCCCGATATCGCTCGACCGGCCAACCCTGGTCGACGACGAGAAAGTGGTGAACGAAGGGGTGCCCGATGCTCCAGATTGCGGCCGCAGCCTCGGGCTCGCCCAGGCCATCAAGCCCGTCGAGCCGCGCGATGGCCGCGGCCGCCGAGTGATAGTTGCGGAAACGCTGGCTGGCACGCTCCCGCTCGAGCTCGGCGATCCTCGGGTCGACGGCCGCGGCCTGGGCGACGATCTGCCACACGTCGGCCATCCGCCCGTGCCCGTCGACGAACCAGTCCGCGATGATCTCGACGACCTCGCGCGGGCTCGTGGCGGAGGCGGTCCGCTCCTGCATGAACGACGGGACCGGCGTCGGCCACTCCGGACCGGCGGCGACGAAGTCGATGACCCGTGAGAGGACCGCCCGCTTGCCGCCGATGGCGTTGTAGATGGTCTGGACCGCGACGCCCGCGGTCTCGGCGAGGTCCTCCATCGTCGTCGCGGTGTAGCCGTGTACGCGAAACAGCTCGAACGCGGCCTCGACGATCGCGCGCTCCGTCGCCTCCGCGGCGATGTCACGTCGCGTCCGCCGAGGAGGGGAGGACCCGGCGGTCGGGTCCGAGGCCTTGACATCGGTCGTCATGTCCTTAGGATAACACTCCACTCGGTAGAATATGACTCCAGTATCGCGCACCGGCGGAGCCGGTTCCAGCGCTGAAAGAACGGAGAACGCAGGTGACCACGATGACGAGCGACGCCGCCCACGCACCTTCCGCCGCGCCCGCGGAGGGTGACCGTGAGGCAGACGGGCAGGGGCAGCAGGCAGCTCGTCCAGGGTCTCGCGTCATTGTGGTAGGTGCGGGCCAGGCCGGACTCGCCATGGCGCACGAGCTTGGGCGAGCGGGGATCGAGTGCCTCGTGCTCGAAGAAGGCGGGCGCGTCGGCGACGCCTGGCGCATTCGCTGGGACTCGCTGCGGCTGTTCACCCCTGCGGCGTACGACGCGCTTCCCGGCCTTCGGTTTCCGGCGGCCGGGGCGTATTTCCCCACGAAGGACGAGATGGCCGACTATCTCGAGTCCTATGTCGCCGCCTTCGAGCTGCCCGTGCAGCTGGGGACCCGCGTGACGCGCGTCGCCCGTGAGGGCGACGGCTTTCGGGTCGATGCCGCCGCCGGCCAGAGTTGGGATGCGGAAGCGGTCGTGATCGCCACCGGCGGCCACCAGGCGCCGCACGTTCCCGACGTCGCGGGGCGCATCGCGCCCGACGTCGTCCAGCTCCATTCGTCCGCCTATCGCCAGCCCACCCAGCTTGCGCCCGGTCCGGTCCTGGTCGTGGGTGCCGGCAACTCGGGCGCCGAGATCGCGATCGAAGCCGCCACTGCCGGCCATCGGACCTGGCTCGCGGGCCGCTCGACCGGCCACATCCCGAGCCGCGCCTTCGCGTTCAACGGCCGGGTCATGATGTACCTCGGCCGGCACCTCCTGACCCGTGACACACCGGTTGGGCGACGCATGGCCCCGCGCGTCCTCGCCCACGGCGGCCCCCTGATCAACTTGAGTCCGGCCGACATCGCGGAGGCGGGTGTCGCCCGCGTCGGGCGGGTGGTGGACGTCGACGACGGCCTGCCCGCCGTCGAGGGCGGCGAGCGGATCGGTCCCCGGACGGTGGTCTGGGCCACCGGCTACCGCCCGGCGCTGGGCTGGATTGAGCCGAGCGTCGTGGATGACCAGGGGCGCATCGAGCAGGATCGTGGGATCGCGACGAAGGTCAAGGGTCTGTACTTCGTGGGCCAGCCGTTCCAGACGGGCTTCACGTCGGCGCTCATCGACGGTGCCGGCCGGGATGCCGCGCGGGTGGGTCGGCACCTCGTTCAGCGCCTGGCGGATCGCACGGCCACGATCACGTGACCGAGCGCTGAGCGACGGGGCTCGCGCCCGACAGGATTCAAGCGCGCGGATGCCACACGTATTCGGATACCGATAGTCGGAGCGAATCCTGCGCCTCGCCGCCACAGGCACGTGATCCAGCGTGATAGCGTGATCGGACCCGCGCGATGTGCGTGGCGGAGTATTGACCGGTGACGTTCAAGACAGGTGGGCCGAAGTCGCAGGCTGGCCCCGGCGAGCCGCTGCGGGACGTTGTCGACCGTCTGCAGGGTGAGATAGCGGAGCTTCGCGGGGCGCGGAGGCGTCTGGTCGAGGCGTCATCCGCCGATCGGCGCGCGCTCGAGCGCGCCCTCCACGACGGCGTCCAGCAACATCTCGTCGCACTCGCCGCCGACCTCCAACGCCTGGCCCAGCTCGTGGATGGTGAATCCGGCCGCCGCGAAGGCGCTGCTCGACGAGATGGCGGCCAACATCCGGGAGGCGTTGACCCAAACGATGGAGCTGGCACAGAGGCTCTATCCGCCGCTGCTGGGCGGGCGCGGGCTCGTCGCGTCGCTGAGGTTGGCGGCGGCGAGCGCTGGCGTCGCCATCACCGTTGACGCTTCACCGGTTAGCGACTACCCACCCGAGATCAGCACGGCCGTCTACTGGTCCTGTCTCGAGGCGCTGTGGTGCACGTCAGCTGGGTCCGAGGCCAAGGTCAGCGTGCAAGACGCGGATGGCGCCCTGACTTTCGAGGTCGCGATCGCCGGACATGTTCCGGATGAACGTCTCGGTCTCATAAGCGATCAAATCGAGGCGTTCGATGGCCGCGTCCGCGTCGACGAGGCCCTTGACGGCGGTTCACGTATTCACGGCTGGCTGCCAGTCTCGCGGTGACGCCAGGTCGCTCGCGGCCAGGTACAGGATGACCGCCTTGACCCGCTTATGAACTGCGGGCTCCCATGTCAACCCAAGCTTCATGAAGATCGAGTTGATCACCTTCTCGACTGACCTCTCGGTCACGACAAGGTCCTCGGCGATCGATGCGTTGTTCTTGCCCTCCGCCATCTTCCGCAGCACGTCGCGTTCCCGGCTGGTCAGCTGGCCGAGCGGGGACGTCGCCGCTGCGGGCCCGCTCGGCCACCAAACCTTCCACCACCTTCGGGTCGATCAGCGAGCCGCCCTGTGCGACCGCGCGGATGGCGGCGACCAGCGGGTCGAGGTCGTGGACGCGTTCCTTCAGCACATAGGCGCGCCCGGCGCTCCCGGTGTCCAGCAGCGCAAGGGCGTAGCTCGGGTTGGCATAGTGGCTGAGGACGACCACGCCCAAGTCCGGGTTCGTTTCCCGGAGTCGCCTCGCGGCCTGGATCCCCTCGTCCAAATGGCCCGGCGGCATGCGAATGTCGGTGACCACGACGTCCGGGCGCTCGCGATCGACGGCCTCGAGCAGCGAGTCGAGGTCTCCGCAGACCGCCGCGACCTCGAGTCCGGGCTCGCGCCTCGAGCAGGCGCCGGACGCCCTCACGAACGAGGAAGTGGTCCTCGGCGAGCACGAGCCGGATCGGCATGGGCGGAGAATACGCCGGTGATGTCGGACTTCCCGCTCGTCCTGATCGTCGACGACAGCGACCGGAACCGAAAGCTCGCTCGCGACGTGCTCGTCGCGCACAGGTTCCGGACGCTCGAGGCCGCAACAGCCGCGGAGGCGATCGTGATGGCGACGGAGCATCTGCCGAACGTCATCCTGATGGACCTCCGCCTTCCGGATCTGGACGGCACCGAGGCTGTGCGGATGCTCCGGGGTGAGCCGCGGACGTCGCGCATCCCAGTTGTGGCGGTAACTGCTCTGCCCCTCGATGCTCGCGAGGACTGGTTGACCGCCGCCGGCTTTGCCGGCCGCATCGGCAAGCCCATCGACATCGACGACTTTCCCGAGGTGGTTCGACGGTTCTGCGCGCGCGGGCCGGAATGACTCATCCCTCGGCGTGGACCGTTGCCGGCGCCGGACGGGTGCCAGCATCCCCCAGGAGATGCAGGCAGGCATGGTGGCCATGCGACCGCCGCACTCGTACCCTTTCGCCGAAGCGGACGCAGACGCTCCGCCGAGGCACGAGGCAACGAAAGGGAGGACCCGTGAAGCGGACGAATCTCTCTCATGGCAACGGTAGCCGGCATGGTGGTCGCGTTCGCCGTCGCAACGCCGGCAGCCGCCCACAACCGCGCCCTCGTCTGGCTGCCGAACGGCGGCTGCGTCCAGGTCGGGTCGCTCAAGTCCGTGTGGGTGCCCGGCAAGGACGCATACCAGGACCTCGATCCATCGGACGGTGGGTATCCGTTCGACGAGTACGGGACCAGCTTCGCCGCGTCGCAGGGCAACTCGGCACTCGTGAAGGGCGCCTGCCCGGTGTCGATCAACGGCCGGTAGCAGGCAGGAAATCGTCAGAAGATGGTCTCGGACCGAGGGGAGCTGGGCCTCCCCTCGGACGAGGCCGACCGTGCGCGGCCGTGCTCGGACCCGCCGGCGCGCGCGCCTGGGCTGCTGGGTACCGCCGTTGGATCTACTTCGCCCGCGGCGATGACGAAATCGGCCGCGACGACTTCTGGAGTAGCCTCTGCGCCCGCGAGCGGCTGGAAGGGGAGGGAATCCGATGACGGCTTGGCGATCCGCGCTGGCGCTGACGAGCGTCATCATGTGCGCCAGTCTGCTGGGCGCCTGTTCCAGCCCGAACGTTCCGACGCCTCAGCCCGTTCCACGTGTCGGCCTGATGCACGTAGGAGGGACCACGACCCTCCATCCCTAGAGCCACGCTGGTAGCGGGGCTCGGCGATCTCGGCTGGTTCGACGGCTACCCTGCAAGCCAGGTGATGCAGCAGCTCATTGGCGACGGCAGGTCGATCGTCGTCGCGAAGGCCGGATGAAGCAGGTCCAGGGGCAGTACGACGGCCAGCGGATCGAACTGATCTGGCGCAACCTGGACGTGAGACCCAAAGCTGATCGCCAAGGTCGAGGAGCAGGCCCGGGAATTGGTCCGTGAGCGCGTGGACGTGATCGTCGCGTTCGAGGACAGCATCCATTCGCGCGGCGCAGGACGCGACGGCAGACCCGGCGAACCGGATCCCGGTCGTATTCCTGCACCCGTCGGACCCATCTTCGAGACGGTCTGGTGGACAGCCTCGCGCATCCCGGCGGCAACCTGACCGGGAGTGTGGGGCGCGCGAGATCCTGTCGCCACGCAGCTCGAGATCTACCGGCAGATCATGCCCGGACCGCAGCCCTTGCGCCTGCTCACGCTTGTCGATCCTGACTGACCCCTTAGACGCCGCCTCTCTCTCCCCGTGGCGCGCGAGGCCGCCGGTACGCTCGGGATCGAGCTGGACGAACCGGCAGGCATCCGACGACGCTGGTCTCGAAGCCGCCTTCCAATCGTGTCAGGCCGGGCGCGGTCGACGGTGCGTTCATCCTGTCGCCCAGGCTGCGGCTCTATTTCTCCGGGAAGATCCTCGGGCTGGCGGCAGCGGCGAACCTCCCCGTCCAGGCCCATCGCAAGGAATGGGTCGACCCACAGAAGACCGACCTAGGGCGCGCTCTACTCGCTTGGCGTCGACGTCGGGCCCGTCGGGGCCGCAGGCGCGACGTTCGTCGACAGCATCCTGAAGGGCCGCAAAACCCGCCGACCTGCCCCCCCAGGAGGTGCCGAAGGTTGAATTCGCCCTCAGCCTGAAACGAGCTGCCGGGAGCTCGGAATCCGGGTGCCGCCCGACGTCGTCGAGCAGTTGCCAAACCGGTCTATCTTTCGTAGCCGACGGCGTAGCTGAAACGACAACCCGTGACAACGCCGGTACGGCCACGTCGGCGCCTCGTTCTGGAAGTACGTCGTCGGTCGTCGGGGCATTGGTCGCGGCGGCCGTCATCTCGGTGGGGATCAGCGAGTTCTGGTTCTCCTACGAGGACAGCATAGGGGGCCTTGACCGCGGCCGAGGCGGACAAGGCGTCGTCGGCCGCCATCTCCATCGGCCAGTTCATCCAGTTCTGCTCAGCGACGACCTGACGGACGTGGCCCGGCCGATCCAGGGCGATCCGGCCGGAACGGCACGCAAGCCGCTCTTCCGGAACCTGTTGCTGCGTCTAGCCGGCGATCAGCGCGCTGACCTATCTCGATGCGACCGGCATTGCGTGCGTGCACGCGTACTACCTTCGAGGTCGGCAAGATTAACGACAGCCTGACGGTGCCAGGCCGACCCCACCGACGGCGAGGCGTTCCTAGCACGCGAGGGCCGAGCAGCGGTACATCGGGAACGTCACCTTCAACCAGCGCGACGGCCGGCCGCACATGATCATGGCGGTGGCGCGAGCTTTCGCCGGGGGAGGGTGTCGATCGCCGCCGACGTCGACCTCGGGTCCGTCACTGACGCGATCAGCCGGGCGCAGATCGGCACCGCAGGTTACGCCTACGCCATCGATGCCGATGGCCGGGTCATCGCCGACACCAAGGACAACAGTGTCGTGCTCGTCCGAGGCCAACCTCGGGGCGCTGCCGCAGGTGCACGCCGCACTGTGCCCAGTGCGGCAGGCGGCGGGCGTGGAAACCAACGGACGCGATCCCCAGGGGACGGAGGTGCTGAGCGCTTGGGAGAGCGTCGACCCGCCCGGATGGCGGGTCTTCGTCGAGGAGCCCCTGAGCGTGGCGTTCGCGAACATCCAGTTGGCGATCTGGCGCACGGTCGGGCTCCTGGTCGTGTTCCTGCTGGTCGCAATCGTGACCAGCGTGCTGCTCGCACGGAATCTCGCCCGGCCGATCGAGGCGATCCAGATCGCCGCAGCGAAGATCGGCTCCGGGTCGCTCGAGCAGCGTATCGAAGTCTCCTAGCCGCGACGAGCTTGGCGCCCTCGCCGACGTAGTTCAACCAGATGGCTGCCCGGCTGCACGCGTCCTACGCCGGGCTCGAGCAGCAGGTCCAGGAGCGAACCCACGAGCTCGCAAGGGCGCTGGCGGAGCTGGATGAGAAGTCGCGTGAGCTGGAGGCTGCGAGCCACCACAAGTCCGAGTTCCTGGCGAACATGTCGCACGAGCTGCGGACTCCGCTGAACGCGATCAGCGGTTTCTCGCAGGTGTTGCGCAAGCAGCTTTTCGGTGCGATCAACGAGAAGCAGGCTGAGTACCTCGACGACATCCTCGTCTCAGCCAGCCACTTGCTCTCGCTCATCGACGACGTGCTCGATCTGGCCAAGGTCGAGGCCGGTCAGATCGAGTTGCACGTTGGCCCCGTTCTCCTTGCCCGAGGTGCTCGTAGTGGGTGATCGTGGTGATCGTGTGGGCGAACGATGCGACGGGCTCGTCCGTGCCGCTCGCGACCACGGAGTCGACACCGTCGTCGGCGACGAGCGCCAAATCACGCAGGTGATCTTCAATCTGCTTTCGAACGCGGTGAAGTTCACTCCCGCCGGCGGAGATGTCGACGTGGCCGCGGATCGCCACAACGGCATGGTTCGCGTTTCGGTCTCGCGACAACGGCCCCGGCATCGCGCCCGAGGACCATCGAGCGGATCTTCGAGGAGTTCCAACAGGCGGCGACGGGCAGAGAGCAGGGCGAGGGCACCGGCCTCGGGCTGGCGCTCTCGAAGCGCCTGGTCGAGCTTCACGGCGGTCGCATCTGGGTCGAGAGCGAGATAGGCCGGGGCAGCACCTTCACGTTCACGATGCCCGTCGTTCAGTCATCGCTAAGCATGGCTGGCGAGCAGATCCTGGTGGTCGAGGACAACGAGAAGAACATGAAGCTTGTCCGCGACGTCCTGCTGGCGTCTCGGCTACCGTGTGCTCGAGGCACCAACCGCCGCGCTCGCCTTGGCCCTGGCCGCCGAGGATCGCCCCGCCCTCGTCCTGATGGACATCCGACTTCCGGCATGCCGAAGGCGGCGGGGTACGGGGCCGGCTGGCTCGCGACCAAAGTGACCGCCGCGACCCGGTCCCGCTGACTGACCAGGCGATGAAGGGCCACGGCCGCGTTCATGGGGCCGGCTTCCATGGATACTTGTCGAAGCCGCTCGACCTCGACGAGCTCGTCCAGACAGTCGCGGCGCACGCGAAGGCTCAACTCGATGAGCTGATGAGTCCAGCCCGGATCCTCGTGGTCGACGACGTCGCCGAGAACGTCCGGCTGCTCGAGGCGTTGCTGACGAGCCGCGGTTATCGCGTCTTCTCACCGCGCACGACGGCGGAGCGGCGCTGGCGAGCTCGTCGACCGTTCGCCAAACCCAATCTCATCCTGCTGGACGTGCGGATGCCGCCGCCCGATGGCTATGAGGTCTGCCGGGAGCTACCGTCGGCGGGACGACACGGCAATGCTGCCGATCGTCATGCTCACCGCCGAGTTCGGCTCGGAGAAGACCCGGGGCCTCGAGGCCGGCGCCGACGACTTCATCGCCAAACCGTTCGACCACGACGAGTTGTTCGCTAGCGGGTCCGGTCGCTGCTGCGAATCAAGCGATACCAGGATGCGCTCGCCGACCTGAACCGAACGCTGGAAGCGCGCGTCGTGTCTTCCAAGTCGCCGAACTGGCTCGTGTCCGCCGCCTCGAGCGGTTCCTGTCACCACAATTGGCGAAAGCGGTCGTATCGTCAGGCGACAAATCGGCCCTCGCAAGTCACCGCCGGGAGGTGGCCATGCTCTTCGCCGACCTGCGCGGCTGGACCAAGTTCGTCGACGCCGTCGAGCCAGAAGAGCTGATGCGCGTGCTGTCCGAATTCCACGCCACGATCGGCCGACTGGTGACCCGTTTCGACGCGACCGTTGGCTTCCTCGAAGGCGACGGCGTCCAGCTCTTCTTCAACGACCCGATCGAGATCCCCGACGCCCCGTTGCGGGCCGTCCGCATGGCGTGCGCGCTGCGTGAGGAAGTCAGGCGGCTTGTGCCGCAGTGGCGCAAACGCGGGCATGACCTCGACCTTGGTATCGGAATCGCCCTTGGCTACGCGACCTGCGGGGTGGTCGGCTTCGAGTCGCGCTCCGACTACGCCGCGATCGGCGGCGTCACGAACCTCGCCTCGCGTTTGGCCGACCGGGCCGCGGGCGGCCAGGTCCTGATTGCCCAGCGCCTCTATGCCGAGGTCGAAGATCCGGTGGACGTTGAACCGATCGGCGTACTGCAGCTGACCGGCTTCCAGCGTCCGGTCAGCGCGTTCAACGTCATCGCCGTGTAGAAGTAACAGACGAGTGCGTCCGGCCGGTCGGCATGCTGGTAACTTCGCCATCGGTGCCGGCGTAATTCCTCTGCATTCGTGGGTCTTCGTCGCGGCCGCGCTACTGTCCCGCGCGGGCGTAGGTCAGCCTGGCGACGGTTGCCTACGGCGGGATGCCTGATGCTCACCCGCTATGCACTCATGTGTTGACCCGCTAATTCCCCACGCGTAGAATTCTACATACGTTGAATTCCGCAACGGAGAGACCCATGAACCGGCGCCTCGTTGAGCAGACGGCTCGGCCGATCGCGGTCGGACTCGTGTTGCTGCTCGTCCTGATCGGCATTCTCGGTACCGCGATCCGCGATCCCCGGCCGCACGACATCCCGGTAGGCCTGGTCGCCCCGGTGCCAGTCGCCCAACAACTCAGCGGCGGGCTCGACAAGGCGGCGCCCGGTGCGTTCGCGCTCACGAGGTTCACCGATGAAGCCGAGGCGCGGCGGGCGATCGATCGGCGCGACGTGGTCGCGGCACTCGTTGTCACCGACGCCGGCCCGAAGCTCCTGATTGCGGGCGCGGCGGGAGAGGCCGTCACCGGCGCCGTGACCGCCGCATTCACAGGCGCCTTTCAGTCCCAGGGAACGAAGCTCGCCATCGAGTTGGTGCATCCGTTCCCGGTGGGCGACCCGCACGGGATCGTGCTCTTCTTCCTCGTCCTCGCGACCCTCGTCGCATCGGGTCGTTGCCGGTGCCCTGACCGTGCTTGGCGCGCGAGATCGGTCCTGGCTGGCTCAGATCGGCACGCTGGTCGCCTTCGCCATCGGCGCCGGCATCTTGGGTGTCGCGGCCGCGGCCTGGATCACGAACGGCCTGGGTGACGGTGTCTGGTTGGCCATGGCCGTCGTCGCCCTGCTCGCCCTCGCGATCGGCTCCGTCGTCGTGGCCGGAGCTCGGCTGCTCGGGGCGCCCGGGGTCGCGCTCGTGGCGCTGGCCATGGTCCTGCTGGGGATTGTGTCGACGGGCGGCCCACTCGGTCGGTACTTCCTGCCCGATGCGTATCGAGTCCTCGCTCCGTGGCTTCCGGTTGGTCCGGCGTATGACGCGCTGCGCGACGCGCTCTCGTTCAACGGCGCCAATCTCGTTTCTGCCGATGGGTGTGCTGGCGGGTTGGGCACTCGCGGGCATCCTGCTCACCGCGGCCACGGGCTGGGCGCGTCCGGTCCGGCAGCACACGGTCGCGCAGGCCGCGTAACCTGACGCGGGGTGGCACGAACCGGGCGTCGACCAGGAACGAGTGGCAGCCGCGAGGCGATCCTCGCGGCTGCCCGTTCATGTTTCGCGGCGGACGGCTACGACGGGGCGACGGTGCGCGGGATCGCCGCGGCCGCGCACGTCGACCCGGCGCTCGTGCGGCACTACTTCGGCTCCACGGAGCACCTGTCTCGTGGTCACCGTCTCCATTCACGGTCGATCCGGCGGAGAGCGTGCCGGCGCTCCTCGAGCCCGGCCTCGACGGACTGGGCGAACGACTGACGCGCTTCTTCCTCGAGGCCTGGGACGCCCCGAATGGCCGGCAGTTCATCGCCATGTTGCGGTCGATCACCGTCAACGACCAGGCGGCCGAGATGATGCGCCAGTTCATCAGTCGCGAGGTCATGGCCCGCCTGGCGGCCTCGCTCGACCTCGACCGACCCGAGCTTCGGGCGGCGCTCGCGGGCAGCCGATCTCGTCGGGCTTGCGATGGCGCGCTACGTGATCCGCCTGGAGGCCGTCGCCTCCGTCGATCGAGAGACGCTCGCCCGTGAGGTCGGCGCCGCAATCCAGGTCTACTTCTCGGGAGCACGTCAGTCAACTCTTGGAGGTCGCAGCCATGAGTGAGTTGCTCGGCATCGCACGCTTCAGGTTTCACGAGGGCAAGCGCGACGAGTACCTCCGCCTGGCCGAGCAAGCCGATGCGCTGGTGGCGGCGAACGAGCCCGGCACGCTCCAGTACGACCTGTTCCTCAACGACGACCAGACCGAATGCATGATCGTCGAGCGGTACCGGGACTCCGAGGCTGCAATGAAGCACGCCGCGAATGTCGGCCACCTGTTCGCCGACGTCTTCGCCACGGTGTCACTCGTGCATGGCGAGCTGTTGGGTGACTTGAGTGACGAGCTGCGAGCGAAGCTGGCCGGCAGCGACGCGCCCGTGATCTTCACGCCATACCGCCCGCAACGCGTGGCGGATGGCTCATAGCGCCGGCGGTGTCCGGGCGACTTCCTTCCAGCGAGCCGCGGCGGCCACTGGCACCCGTCGCGGCAGCAGAGGCGCGACGAGGATCAGGGCGACGGTATCGAACGCGAAGTGCGCCGCGATCGCCGCCGCGATCCCCAAGCGCTCGTACAGCAGCCCGAGCACGACGCCCATCCCGAACGCGAGGAGCGGGTAGGCGGCCTTGCCCGCTGTCGGATGGCGGAAGTCGGCGATGAGGCTGTGCGCGAGCATGAACAGCAGGGATGCAACGACCATCCCGGCAACGGGTTGGATCGCGGCCCGGAACAGGGTCTCTTCGCCGAGCGCCGCCGCGAGGCCGAGGGCCGCGAAGATCGCCGGTGTCGGGGGTGCCGACGTGAACCGCGACAGGAAGGGCCTGACACGCTCGGCGAACGCCGGCCGGGTCAAGCCGAAGCCGAACACGGCACCGAGGAGGGCGCCGGTGACGAGCCCGACACCGACGGCCAGCAGCGGCGGTTGAGGCGACGCGAGGGCGTCGCCGAGTGACCGCCCGGTCGCGAGGACGACCACGATCCCGATCACGCCGAAGGCGACCTCGACGGCGATCGACTGGAGGAGCGTTGGTGCCTCCGCGCCCGGCCGTGCTGGATCTGTCACTGGTGCAGCCTCCTGGCCTGACTTGATTGTTGCTGCGCAGTCCGGATAGACCCTTCGCGGCCGAGGATGCGGGCGAACGATCGGAGGCCGGTCGCGTCCGCGAGGGCGTGGGACACCGTCGTCGACCCGATGCCACCCAGGCGGCGGGCGGTCCAGCTGTTCAGGAGCCCCAGGACTGACGCGGCGGCACAGAACGCCAGGGGACGCGGTGCGGGATGGATCTGCTGGGGTGCGAGATGCCAGCGCCCGAACCCGACCGCAGGGTAGATCCAGCCGAGCAATCGGCTGTCCGGGAAGACCGAGGCAAACAGCCCACGCCAGGGCAGCTCCTCGGCGACGGCATTCGTCGCCGCGAACGCGATCGCCGTTGCCCCCAGCGGCGGGTCCGCCCTGGCACGTGCCCGACTCCAGCGCCGGCAGCGTCTCGGTGGCGAGCCCACCCAGGGGCGGCAACGCCAGCACGGCCACCTCGAGGCGCCGTGGAGTGCGAGTATCCAGGAGCAAAGCGGCCGTGCGTCGGGGACCGACGAGCGCGACCGGCACCGCAAGGCCGATGCTCCAGTACACGCCGAAGCCTGCGATGTAGCCACGGCGCGGCCCGAGCGCTCCGGCGAGGCGCCGATAGACGACGGGCATCCCGAGGTCGACGACGACCGGCACGGCGAGCGTGGCGATACGACCAGTGTCAAGCCCCACGACGAGCCCCACTGCCTCCCTGCGCTGTCGTCGACGCAGGCGCCTCCACTCGAGACGGCCACGCATCCAGTCCGACCTTACGTCGCCGGCCGGTGCCGCGGACGGGCCAAAGAGACTGGTTGGCAGGGCGTCGTCGCGAACCGCGTGGCGTTCCACCCGTACCCGCGCGCCATTCCGCCGCTCATCAGGTCGGCAATCTGCCCGATGGGCCGTCTCGCGGAAGCGTCCGCGACATGAGCGTCGCCCGGGTCCTCGGCGAACCCCTGCTGCGAGTGCGACGGCGCTACCTGCGCGCGTAGGTGATCGGGAAGTCGAGGACCCTCTCGTCCCCGGCATCGCCCGTGCCGCTCTCCCAGCGGCCCTCGATCGTCTGCCCGTCGGCCGAGATCTCGCCGATGAAGCGCTGGTTGTGGCCCGGGCCGTTGGGGCCGTTCCAGTCTTGCGTTGGGTCCCGCCAGATCGTCCAGGTCGACCCTTCGAGGCTCGTGAGGTAGAGACGTTTGACCCCTCGCGAATTCGAAGTAGTGCATCGGTTGCGGCTCGCCTTCAGGCGCGCCGCCGATGATCGAGAGGCTGTCGGGCACCTCCCTCGGTTGGGCGACCGATCGGAACACGATGAGCTCGCCGAGGCGCTCGATGGCCGCGTCGGCAGTGACCGTCAGCGGGGGATCGACCGGCACCTCGCCTTCGCCGTGCCAGTCGCCAACGAGTCGGTCGAACTCGCGCATAAGCGTTCTCCCTGTCTGGGATCATGTTCAGCGTCGGCCTGGCTCGCCTTCGTGGTGTTCAGCGCGCTCCTCGGGGTCGATGGGCTCGGGAGCCCGATCGAATGGGTCGCTTGGCCGATTGGCGAGAGCGCCTGTCTTGGACCGCGCCCGCTGAAGATGCGTCCTCAACCGCTCGTATCGGACGGCGAGAATGTTCGGAAGCCAGCCAGGCGACCCGCCGCCGCCTGGCGTTCGTCGTAGGTTACAAAGCCATCGAGCGGCACAAGGTCGATCGCCGCGGCGACATGGATGGCGTCGACGGCCCGGAGCGCTGGCTCCGATAGCGCGCCAGCCGCGAGAAGCACGGCGTGGCTCACAGGAACGAGGCCGACCGCCTCGATCACCTCGCCGGCACGTTCCATCAAGGTCTCCAAAGCGAGGCGCGGATCGTGGGCGGCCGCGCGGCGGATCGCCCGTGGAACTTCGGTCAGGACGAGCTCGCATGACACGAGGTCAGCGTCGCCAAGGAATGTCCGCAGCGCCGTACTCTCCGGCTCGTCGCGGACGAGTTTCACTAGCGCCGACGCATCCCCGTAGAAGAGAGTCACTCCTCAGCGTTCGCCGCGGATCTCGTCGAGGGCGCGGCTCAGAGCATACGTGTCGCCGTCCATCCGGAGCGCTTCGGGCATCCCGCGGCGCGTCGGGCGGACCACCTTGCCCTCGGCGATGAGTCGGTCGAGGGCGGCGCCGCTGCTTGGCGGCGGGCCGAGCTCGGCGACGGGTCGATTCCGGTCCGTCACGAGCAGCCGCTCGCCCTCCTCGACACGTCGCAGGTAGCGACTCAGGTTCTGACGCAGGTCGGCGATGCCGACAGTTCGTTCCATGTACAGAAACCTAGCACATTGCCGGGACTCGACTGTCAAGCACCACCTCGCGAGTGCGCGGTTGGAGCTCGTCTCGGCAGCCGCGGCGGCTTGGTGCCCAAGTTCCCAGACAGGGCCCGCGTGATAATCAGGGGGAGAGAGGGAGAAAGGGGCTCGCGTCAGCGAGGAGGAGTGTAAATCCCACACCGGGGGGTTTGTCTTCTGGTTGACGCGAGGGGCGTATGCAGCAGTCGATCATCGGACGAGAAGCCGAGCTGGGGCGGATCGAGACATTCCTCGAGCGCAATTCGGCCGCACCGCGAATAACGCTGATCGAGGGCCGGGCGGGCGCCGGCAAGACGACGCTCTGGTCCGCCGCGATGGAACGGGCCCAACTCCGGTCGTGGCGCGTCCTCCGCTCTCGCCCGACCGACGCCGAGGCGACGTTCGCCTACGCCGGCCTCGGGGACCTCCTCGAGGCGGTTCCGGACGATGAGCTCCTGGATCTCCCGCCACCTCAGCGAACGGCCCTCCGTGTCGCGCTGCTGCGGGACGAGCCTGAGGGCCCGAACCCGGAGCCTCGGGCCGTCGCCGTCGCGGTGCTCAACGTGATCCGATCCCTGTCGACCCAGCGGCCGGTCCTGGTCGCCGTCGACGACTTCCAGTGGCTCGATCTGGCATCCGCCCAGGTGCTGGAGTTCGCGATGCGCCGGCTCGACGGCGACGTTCGCTTCCTGCTCGCGAGGCGGGTGGACAACGCAGGCGACGGGATGTCGGCACTCGACCGGGCCGTCGACGCTGTCCCTCACCAGACGGTCGACGTCGGCCCGATGGCAGTCGAGGCGATCAGCCGCGTGCTTCGGGACCGGCTCGGCCGAGCGCTCCCGAGGTCGACGACGCGCCGGATTCATGCGACCTCTGGCGGGAATCCGCTGTACGCCCTCGAGCTCGGCCGCGCCTCGCTGCAGGCCCCGCCTGCTGGCGGAGCGGTCGGCGACCTTCCGATCCCGCGCACCCTCCTCGAGCTGGTCGGGGAGCCCATCCGAGCGTTGCCGGCCGCGACCCAGCACGCGCTCGCGGTGGTCGCAATGCTGGCAGCGCCGACGATGAACCTCGTAGCGGGCGCCGTGCGAGCCTCGGCGGACCAGGTCCTTCGACCCGCGGCCGACGCCAACATCGTCTCCGTCGAAGGCGACCTCATCCGGTTCGTGCATCCGCTGCACGCCGAGGCCGCCCGGTCGCGCCTCACCGCGGGCCAGCAGCGCGAGATCCACGCCCGGCTGGCCGGCCTCTTGGCGGATCCCGAGCAGCGCGCCCGCCACCTTGCGCTCGCGACGCTCGACACGGACGAGGCTGCCGCGGCCGCCCTCGAGGAGGCGGCGATGCGTGCGGGGGCACGCGGCGCACCCGATGCGGCCGCCGAGCTCGCCGCCCTGGCGCGCCGGTGCACGCCGCCCGACCGGGCCGAGGACCTGCAGCGTCGCGCGCTCTACGAGGGCTGGCTGCTGTTGGTCACGGGTGAATACTCCCGGATCTTCGAGCTCCGCGACGGCCTCCTCTCGAGCCCCATGGATGACGACTCGCGGTGGGCGTGGCGACACCTGGTCGCGGTCGTGTACTGCTGGGGCCTCGACCTTCGGAAGGGGGTTGCGCTGTACCGCGAAGCCATTGCCGATCTCGCGGACGACGAACGCCGCCGCCTTCCATGGGAGGGCGGCATGACCGGTGCTCTCGACCTGCTGGGCGAGGACTATCACGAAGCGCTTGCGCACGGGTACGCCGAGCTCGAGCTCGCCAAGCGGTTCGCGGACGACCCGAGATACGTGACCGCGCTCCGTGGCGTCGCACGGAACGAGCAGCGCGTCACCGGGCGGATGCCGGTCGACCTCATCGAGGAGGCCGTCGAACGGGAATGGGTAGTTCGCGGCATACGCGAGGTGGCAGGCTGGCCAACCTTCTGCCTCGCCGACATGCTGAGCTGGACCGACGATGTCGCAGGCGCTTTGGCGAAGTGGGAAGGGTTGCTCGCGGAAGCGAGGGCCCGTGGCGAGCCCCATTCGCAGGTCGACATCCTGTTTCGCACCGTCCTGTCCGAGTGCACGGTCGGGCGGTACGACGCCGCCCTGGCGCACGTCGAGGAGGGCATCGAGATCGCCCGCGAGATCGGTGCCCGGGTGTTCGAAACGATCCTCGTCGCGGAGCGGGCATTGGTCTACGCCCACTTCGGTGACGAGCCGGCGACGCGACGCGACACGGCGGCCGCCAACGCCCTGGCCGCCGGCGGCAACCCTCCGGCGGAGCGAATTGCGGCCTGGGCCTCAGGCGTCCTCGCACTGGCACTGGGCGACCCGTCCACCGCACACGAGCAACTTGGCCCGCTCGTCGCATCTCGGGTCAAGGCCGGCGTCCGCGAACCGGGCGAGATGCCGTACGCGACCGACGAGGTGGAGGCGCTCATCGGCCTGGGTCGCTACGACGACGCCGATGCGATGCTCGATTGGTACGAGGGGCTCGCCAGGGCGAGCGGCCGGACCCGGGCGCTGGCCGCCTGCGCTCGCGGCCGCGGCCTTCTCCTCACCGCGAAGGGCGAGCTCGACGCGGCCGTGGAGGCCCTCTCGGGATCGATCGCGCTGTATCAAGACCTCACGGACGACGTCGGCCTCGCCCGGACCCTGCACGCGCTGGGGGCGGTCGAGCGTCGTCGGCTGCATCGGCGAGCGGCTCGCGAGCTGCTGCGCGACGCTGTTGCGAGGTTCGATGCCGGCGGGGCGCTGTTGTGGGCACGGGTGGCGCGCGCCGAGATCGCCCGCATCGGCGGCCGGGTGGCCTCACCCGACGCGCTGACCGCGACCGAGGAGCAGGTCGCACGCCTCGTGGCCGAAGGTCGAACCAACCGCGAGGTCGCGGCAGCGCTGGTCGTGTCCGAACGAACCGTGGAGGGACACCTCTCGCGGATCTACGCAAAGGTCGGCGTGCGGTCGCGCTCGGAACTGGCCCACCTGATCACGGGTGACGCTGCGCCGCGGGCATAGTCAGGGGTCGGCCGCAGCAACTTCAGGTACCTGCCCGATGTTCCCGCCGAGGCGCGGCGCCTACGGTCGAGTCAAGCCGCCAGACACGAGCGGCATCAACGCCCCAGGAGGGCAGCTCGAATGTCCGCAGGACTTGTCGTCAACACCGACCATCGGAGCCGCAACGCTGCGCTCGCGACCGTCGTCGCCGTGGCGTTCGTGATCGGCGCGGTCGCCGGCGCCGTCGTGCCCTCGCTGCTCATGGCGCCGAGCGCCGCCGGAACGACCGACCCTGGGCATGTGGTGGCCGGGACGAGCGCAACGGAGATGAGTACCGCTGCCTATAAGGCCATGTACGCGCAGGACGCCGCGTACGCACAGGACGCCGGCTCGAGGCTGGCCAGCGGTACCGACGCGATGAGCACGGCGGCGTACGAGGCGGACTACGCGCAGGACGCCGGCTCGAGGCTGGCCACCGGTACCGACGCGATGAGCACGGCGGCGTACGAGGCGGACTACGCACAGGACGCCGGCTCGAGGCTGGCCAGCGGTACCGACGCGATGAGCACGGCGGCCTACGAGGCGGACTACGCTCAGGACGCTTCGCGGTAGCTGGGGGCGCCACGGGAGAGCCAGCGCCCTCGTGCTCATCGGCCACGCCGGCGACGCTCGGCAGTGGCAATGCACCTCGGCGACCCAGGCGGCGGCTTGGGTCGCGCCGCGGCGATGCCATTCAGGCGGTAGGCGAGGCCGAGGCTCGAGACCCCGAACGTGATCGCCCAGAAGCCGACTAGCCAGACAATCGAGGGCCGATCCTGGGGCTGATGGGAGTTGGACGCGTTGCCGCCCTGTTGAACGTCTCACACGCGCCCGCGCTATTTCGGTCGGACAACCCGGAAGCCTCGGCTTCTGGCCGCGCTCGCAAGGCGTTCGTCATAGGTCACAAAACCCCTGAGGTCAGACCCGAGTTGCTCCGCGCTCGCGAGGTGGATCGCGTCGAGCGACCGCAGATCGGGCGGCGCCAGCACTCCGGCTCTATCGAGGACTCGGTTGTTGAGCCGCAGCAGGTCCACCCGTGCGAGCACGTCCCGGCCGCGCTCGACGGCAGCGGATCCGAGGGGAACCAGCGCCCGCACGACCTCCGTCCGCGCGAGCGTGCTCGATACAAGTGGACGACGGCGACCCAGGTAGCGCCGCAAGGCATCAGATTTGGGCTCGCGAACGGCGAGCTTCACGAGCGCTGAGGAGTCGACGTACGTCGCCCGGTCAGCGCTCATCGCGCCGTAGTCGCCGAAGGACGCTCGACGGAGGCTCCTGTCCAGGGGCGAGCGACAAGGGCTCGGCCAGATCTTTCAGGTCAGATCGTGCCGGATCGAGGTCACCTGTCGCGCGCAGGCGTTCAAGCGGCGCCTGGTTCGACAGCGGCGCCAACACGGCGACCGGCCGGCCGCGATCGGTGATTTCGATCGTTTCCCCAGCCTCCACCCTTCGGAGCAGCTCGCTGGCGCGCTGTCGCAGCTCGCGAATTCCTGACGTTCCCATGTGCTAACAGTAGCACATGGGAATCAGGCCACGCGCTTACCTGGCGGGCCATCGGCCGGGCTGGCTCAACTGAAGGTGAGCATGGCCCCGGAGGGCGCGTGGCCCTACCTCGGCCCTCCGCCGCTCGGCGGGCGATGGGAGTCCACGCGAGGCGAGTGCTTGCCCTCGAGAACCCCGTCGCCGCTACGAGTCGCCCCGGCGCGCCGCCCAGGGCCGCGCAGACCCGGCGAGACAGCGTGACGACGGCCGGCCTGCTGTTCCGGGAACGCGGCTACGGTGTCCCCCGCCGAGATCGCGGCCGATGCTGGCATCGTCGTCGAGAAGGTCTACCGGATCTTCGGGACGAAGGCAGGGCTCTTCGCGGCAGCGGTCGAAGGCCTTGCTCGCGGGTGGTGCCAGCAGGGCCGAGATCCCAGTCGGGGAGCGGCCGGCGGTCCGCGCGGTCGACGTCGGGATCGACATCGCGTGGACGCTGTGCTCGCTTGCCGTGTACGACTCGTTGGTCCTCGATCGGGGCTGGTCGCGAGCGGTATCAGTCCTGGCTGACGGACACCCTCATCCGGGAACTGATCGGCGGAGGTGCTCCACCCGGATGAAACGCTCCGGCGCATCCGCTCCAACGGCATCTCGCGAGCCTGGACGCCGTCCCGTGGTCGCGCACCGCCCGCTAGCTTGAGGTCCTCGCGGCCTTCCTTGTGGCGGAGGATCCGTTGCTCGCGCACCCGAAGCTTGGGCATCCGACCGAGCACTGCGAAGCGGCGCATCGCGGACCTGCGTGCGCGGTCGGGCCTGACCAGCGAGCGTTGATCTACCGGGGGCGGGCCGAGGGGCGCTGGTCGTGGCGGGCCTTCGAGCTTGGACGACCGCGTCGGCTCGCTACTCGTTGCGGTCCGACATCACCTGGCTCCCGGTGGCCTCGACCACAGGTCGGTCCATGGGATCCCATCGAAGTGGGCATCCATCTCCCGCCAAAGGTCCATGCACGCCTGGTCGGAGTGCATCGCGAAATGCTCCCGTTCGTAGACCTCCAGGTTCTCGTACTCGGCAACCATCAGGAACTCGTTGAAGCGGCCGAGCGCGGCCTCCCACAGCTGGAATGGAACGAGGCCTTTGGCCCGCAGGGCAGAGTTAAGTGGCCCATCTGCACCTGGATGTGGAACTGGTACCGGGCGGCGGTAGGCAGGGAATGCGACACCCCGTATCTATTTCCCGGGACGGAGTTCATACTCAGGGCATCGGAGGGAGGCACGGAACCTGCGGGTTCCACCCGCGCGGCGTCCCCATACGGTCGCCAAGACCGTCGCGCAGGGCCAATGGCGAGCCCCGCCCGCCGTCGCCGGGCACGCACGTGTCCGTGGAGGTTCCCAGTGCCGTTGATGGCAGTCGCATTCCCGATCCTTCCCGGCAAGACAGCGGAGTGGCGCACCTGGATGGAGGAGCTGAACGGCGCGCGTCGAGAGGACTTCGTCGCCTCCCGTCGAGCGGCCGGTGTTCACGAGCGCACCTTCCTGCAGTCCACGCCCATGGGCGATCTCGTGATCGTGACCCTCGAGGGTGACGATCCGGGGCATGGGTTCGGCAAGATGATGAGCGTGGACGACGAGTTCACGCGGTGGTTCACCGGACGAGCACAGGAGATCCACGGCGTCGACCTTTCGGTTCGGCCGACAAGCGCGCCATCCGAGCTCGTCATCGACACGGACTCGGCGGTCGTCCTCGTCAGCTGACCGAAGACGACCACCTTTTCACACGGGCGACCGCGCTGCCGGCCCGATGCGGGCCGGCAGGTTGCCATCGGGGAAAAGGGAGATCCAACCGGAAAGTCCGTCGCACGAACGGCACGACGCAGGCGGACGAGTAGCCATATGCCGGCGCAGGCCTGAGTCCCGCGACTAACCCCCGAAGATGCTGTTCCAGGCGATCATGTCGTCCGGATAGAACCATCGCTCAGTCTGCCGGCCATCGCGGTAGTGGAAGATGCTCACGACGCGAGTCTCCACCTCCAGGCCCTCCCGGCGCGCGCCGATGTAGCTCAGCGCGCATACGTGGTCATCGTCGGCGAAGACATCGTGCTCGCGAATGGTGAACCCGAGTGGGCCCAGCTTCGCGAACAGCTGGAACAACTGATCGCGACCTTGCCAGTCGCCGGCCAGCGGGTGATCTCCGGGGAGGTGCCAGACCACGTCCTCGGCGATCAACGAGGCGATCGTCTCGAAGTCACGATCACGGAAACCTTCGACGGTCCGGAGGTAGGCAAGTGTGTTCGGATGATCGTCGCCCATTTCCCATCGCTCCCGGCGCGGATAGCGTCACCGCATCCACCCCTTCTTGACGCCGTCGGCGTAGAGCCGATTCGCAACTGCTCGGGTTCCCTGTGGCGAACGTTCGAGGTTCGCGTCACCTCCCCCGGCCGTTCGGTCGCTGCGCACGCCGTGACGATCCTGTCGTGGTCGCCGGCCAACCGCCGGTAGAGATTCCGCATCACGCCCGCTGCGTCGTCCGCGCCATCACGGCACCTCCCGGCGTAGGGTACGCAGCCAGGACATGGCCCAAACGGCCAAGTGGAAGCGGCGGCCCGCCGCCGCCCGACGCTTCATCGCATGACGGCGCGCTGGTCCGATCCACACACCGATTCCCGGTTCCCCACCGGGTACGTCCGCGCCGTCACCCCCTCGGCGGCCCGATGAACGGGATCGAGCTCATGCTCGCCTTCCTTGCCGGATGGTCATGGCGGGGCCCTCGACCGCTTTGTGCTCCCCGTCCTCGTCGATGCGTGGATCGACCGACTGCGCCGGCACGCACGGTGGCCCACCTGGCGTGGTGAGCCGGAGCGTGGCCAACGACGCGATCGGACGGGACGGTCGAGTACTTTCTCGGCAAGCGACTGCAACGATGAGCCGAAGGAGCCCCCGTGAGTGAGTTGATCGGACGGGCTCTCGCTCTACCGCCTAGCTCTCCATTCGCTCGCTATTGGACGGCTGCTGCGATCAGCTCTTTTGGCTCGGCGGTGACAGCAGTTGCGATGCCCGTGCTGGTGGTCCAATTGCTCGGCGCCACTCCCTTCGAAGTCGGTGTTGTGAACGCCGCTCAGTTCATGCCGTATGCCCTCCTCGGGCTCATCGCCGGGGTCTACACCGATCGATGGCGTCGCAAACCCATACTCGTATGGGCGAGTGTCGGGCGTGCGCTCTCTCTAGGTGCAATCCCGATCCTGTGGATGATCGAGGTCCTGCAGATCTGGATACTCGTCGTCATGCTGTTGCTGTTCGGCGCGTTTTCCGTTTTCGGGTTCGCCGCGACCCAGTCGCTACTTCCTCGCCTGGTGCCACGAGCACGACTGGTTCCAGCCAATGCGCGGCTCGATCAAACAGACGCCGCCGCCCAGACTCTCGGACCAGCGCTCGGCGGCGGGCTCGTCGGGCTCCTGGGAGCCCCTGTCGCGATTGCTGTCGACGCGATCAGCTACCTTCGTCGACGCGGCACTCAACGCGAGCATCCGGGTTGACGAGCCCCGACCTGATCCCCGCCCTCGCAATCTTCGGACGGAGGTTCGCGAGGGCCTGCATTGGACGTATCGCCACCGCACGCTAGGTCCATTGGCTGCGTCGACGCACGTCTGGTTCCTCGCCAATGGTGCCGGGATGACGGTGCTCTCCCTTCTTGCCTTGCGGTCCCTTGGCTTCACGGCTTTCACATTCGGGTTGCTGTTGGCGGTATTCGGCATCGCAAGCCTGGTCGGCGCGTCGATGGCAACGTGGGCAGGTGCCCGGCTCGGATCGAGACGGGCGATCATCCTCGCGCGCGTGGCGTATCCTGTCGTCTGGCTTCTCGTGACCATCGCTCCGGCGACAGCCGTCGGCGATGCGCTTCTATTCGTTGCGCTGTCCCTCCAGGGACTCGCGGCTGGCATTGAGAACCCGAACGAGATGGGCTACTGGCAGGCGCTAACGCCGGACGAGCTGCTCGGCCGAGTGAACGGCACCAGACGCTCGGTAAATCGGACGATGGCGGCGCTCGGAGCTCTCACCGGGGGCCTCGTGGTCGGGTTGATGGGTGATCGCATCGCCCTCATCGGGGTGATCATCGCTTTCGCGGCAGCGGCCCTGATCGCGGCGCTATCACCACTGCGGGACGCATCCGACAGGCAGTGACGACGGTGAAGCATCACCTGGCGAGTGCCAGGTCAAGGGTGCGGGCGACGACGACGCAGCTCGTGTGGATCCTCGCTCCGCGGCTGCCGGGGCCCGAGGGGACGCTCCAGCCGGACGATCTCCCTAGCTGAGAGCTGCGCAGGACACACCGTCGAACTGGCTGTCGTAGACGAGGTCGTGCTGGCCGGCCTCCCAGAGCTCGACCGTCTGCTCGAGGTCGCCGTACACGATCCGGCCGACGTCGCTGATCGTCACGCCGATGCCCGGCTCGGGACGCATGGCTTGCTCCTTCTCATTGCGTGAATCTGGCCGGCCGGCGCAGCCGCCGTTGGCCAGAGCCTCCGACCCGATGTCGCCCGCTATGCGCTCGCAAGCACGCTGTACAGCTCGACGGCCTCGACCCGCATGAACGGAGGTCGGGGGGCCGCGCGGGCGGCCTCGACGGAGCGCCGCGCCGCCTCCTCCGACTCGAAGACGATCCACGTTGAGCGTCCTGCCCGCGCCGTCGCTCATCCATAGTGCGGAGACGAATCCGGGGGCCTGACGGACACGGGGCGCCACGCTCTCGCTCACCAGGCTCGCCCTTCCGTCGATCTGCGCTGCATCGCCCGCCTCACGGACCACGACCGCGAACATGGGACGCTCCTTCACCTATCATCACGCAATCTAGCGTGATTTCACATCAGGTATCATTGCACGAAATGACCGAGAACGTCAATCCCCGTCGCCGCTACGAGTCGCCGCGGCGCGCGGCGCAGGCGGCTCAGACGCGACGCGACATCGTCACGGCCGCCGGGCGGTTGTTCCGCGAACGCGGCTACGCCGTCCCGCTGACTGAGATCGCGAGCGAGGCGGGCGTGGTGGTCGAGACCGTCTACCGGATCTTCGGTAGCAAGGCCGGCCTCTTCGGGGCGACGGTGGAGGCGCTGCTCGCGGGGGGGCCAACGCGGGCCGAAGTTCCGGTCCAAGAGCGGCCAGCGACTCGTGCGATCCATGACGAGCTGGATCCGCGCAAGCAGGTGGCCCTCTATTCCGGCACCCAGCCAGGGATCCATCGCCGCGCCGGGCCGCTGCTCCGAGCCCTGCGCGACGCCAGGGGGAGTGATCCCGAGCTTGGGCGGCTGTGGGACGAGATGGAGACGTGGCGCCTCGACGGGCAGGGCCGGTTCGTCCAGATGCTCGCGGACCGCGGAGCGCTCAAGCCCGGGCTCGGGGTGGATGCCGCGATCGACGTGCTCTGGACCTTGTGCTCGCTCGCCGTCTACGACCTGCTCGTCCTCGGGAGGGGTTGGACCGACGACCGCTACGAAGCTTGGCTAACTGACGCCCTCGTATGCGAACTGGTCGGCGATTAGTCCTGGAATTTGCGGCTGGTTGCTGCGAGAGCACCGGGCCGGAAACAGAAATCGAATGCGCCGAGGCGAGTCGGATGACCCGAAGTCCATGGCCAGCTGCGGCGCTCGCGAACTGGAACACGTCGCCGGGCGGCCTGCGGATCGATACCGTCTCGCTCACGCGGAACATCGCGGCCTCCCGTCTCCGTCGGTCTTTCGGACCTTCCAGCGGTATGCGTACCCCTCTTGCACCGACCATTTCCGAAGCCGCCGGCGCTTGGGCATCCGTATGTCCAGTGGCCTTGCGTCCCCGGCCACGGGGATCGCTGGGGCCGCGCCAGACGGGAGGCTACAGGGTGTCCAACTTCGGGCCCTTCATCGATGCGCCGGTCGGGCACGTCGTGGCGAGCGCCGAGCTCGCCCCATGCGAGCGCCGAGCTCGCCCCACGCGAGCGCGATGACGGCCGCCGCGAACGACCCGGCCAGGACGACGATCAGACCCGCCAGCTCGAACACGAGATACAGCGACTCCGTCGGGATCCGGACCAGGCCGATGATGGAGACGTCCAGCCCGAGGAGCGCCACCAAGACGGTGCAGGTGACGAGGATCGCACCGAACGCCGCCAGCGTTCGACCGAACAGGAGACTCAGGATCACCGCGGTGCCGAGCGTGAACGCCATGGTCAGTGGGAAGGCATCGCCGATGAGATCGGCGGGCGGTCCGTCCAGGGTGAGCAGCTCGGCCATGGTCGTCCGGGGCTCAAACAACGCCACCGACACTAACCCGAGGATCGCGAGCGCGATGACGTAGCTGGCGTTGTAGCGCAGCCACGTCCGGATCGACGGCTCGAAGAGGCGCCCGTAGGACCATCCGATCGTGGCACCGCACGCCGCTCCGGCGATCATCATCGGCACCAGCGAGAACCAGATGTCCGTGATCCAGAGCGCGTGGACGGCGGCGAAGGCGAGCGCCGCCAATGCCCCCGCCGCGGCGCCCGGGCCCGCGAGCTGGACCGTTCTTGGTCGAGGCGATACAGGCGTCCCCAGCGACGTCATCCGTTCCTCCCGGTCCAGCTCCTCCGGCGGCGCCCGTCCTAGGTTGCGGAGACCCGCCCGACCGTGGACACGCTGTCGCCACGGAGATCGAGCAGGCCGACGGCGAGCCAGCCGACGGACAGCACGCCGAACGCGAGGGTCTGGACGAGCGTTGCCATCTCTTGGGCGCTGCCCGTGGTCGAGGGACCCTCCAGGTACCAGCCGATGGTCCAGGCGACGGCAGCGACGAGGCCAGCGGTCAGGAGCGCGCCCTGCAGCCGGGTCTCCGGCCCCGCAGTGAGCATCCGCAGACCCAGCAGGCCGCTGGCCAGAGCGAAGGCCGGCATCAGCAGCGACAGCGGGGCCCACGCCACATCGCCCACGAAGAACAGGGCGAAGATCGCCGCGGCGAGCGCGAGACCGAACGCGGATGCCAGGAGGCCGAGCGCGCGCGCGACGGGGTCGCGCCCAAGCCGCCCGAGGGCGACTCCCGGCGATGCCGATCGCCATGAGGCCCACCGCGATTGGCACGACGTAGAAGAGGAGCAGCATGAGCCCGCTGCTGGGGTAACCCTCGGGCGACCCGGCGGCGAGGAAGACGACGATGAACATGGCCATGAACACGCCACCGAGAACGATGGCGAGCGGCGCGAGACGGTCGAGCATGGGACGGCGGACCTTTCTGCCGGCGCCCGCCTCGGCCGGATAGTCGCGGCTCATGCGCGCGTCGAGCGCGCCGAGCGCGATGTCGAGGACGGCCGACGGCGTGAGCACCGTGTCCGCCAGGAGGGATACGAGCTCCTCTTCGTAGCGAACTCGCCAGTCCGGCGGGTACAGGCGCAGCAGGATCGGGATCAGGCGGGAGATCGGGCTCGGGGACGCAGCCATCGTCAGGACCCGTCTGCGGCGCCGGCGAGCCCGTTCAGACGGACGAAGCCCGTCTGGACAAGTCGCTCGAGCTGGTCGAGATGGGCTCGGAGGGTCGAAGCGCCGAGCCCTGTCAGGCGATACGGCCGCCGCCGGTCATCGAGCGGCAGCGCCTCGATCAGCCCCCGCCGCTCGAGCCGCCCGAGCGCCGCATAGAGCGTGCCCGGTCCCAGGGGCTGGCCAGTCGTCGCCTCGGCGTCGGCCATGATCGCGTAGCCATGCTTGGGGCCATCGCTCAGCGAGATGAGGATGGCGATCGACGGCTCTGCGAAGCGGCCGAGGTCGAGTACGCCGGACGTCACGGTGTCCTCCAGTGCATGCCTGCCGGCGCGTCCGCCGGCTACCAATATCGACAGGCGATATATCGTGGCGCGATATATAAACCTCTCGGGCTCGATTGTCAAGAGGGCGCGTCGGCCGCTGCCCAACCTCCCAAGCCCTGGTGCCTGAACTTGCTCACCGCGGTCGCCGCTCTGGGCCTGACTGTGGCCGGGTGCAGCATCGTTCCTCCGTCGACCGTCACGACTCCGCCGGCGGTGGCTCCCGTGGTCGTCGCCTGGCGCGACGTCGGGCTGTCCTGCGGCAACCCCGTGGTCGGGATGCCCGAGAACGCACCGCAGTGGTCCTGCCAGGGCCAGCGACGTGGCACTCACGTCAATGCCGCGTTCATCCGTTGCCTGGCTCGATGCCTCGGATGGCTGCCCCCGGGCCGTCATGGCGGACTTCACCGGGGCGGGGTCGCACGTCTGACTGGTTTCGATTTCCCGGACGCCATATCGGCCCAGAAAGCAGCTTCTGATCAAGCGAGTGCCAGTTTGACTGGCCCTCGTGCGGAACCGGAGTTCTCCGACCCGGCCGTCGTCAGCCTCGTCGACAGGTCGTTCGGAGCCGCCTTGTCGGACGGGACGTCCGAGCCGGTCCTAGGCGCCGCGGGCACCGATTCCGCCACCTCAAGGCGACCGCCAGGGGCACCGGCAACATGGTCCTCCAATGCCGTCGGCCTTGGGCTGGTGGCAGCTCCGCCGAGTGGACCTACACGCTGACCATCAACGTCAGACAGGGGGACTCGCAACGACCGGGCGCCGAGGACCCGACGCCCGGTCACTTTCCGAGCCTTCGAGGCATCGGGACTGTCCCGCTCGGCGCAGCCATTCCCGGCGAACGCTGTTCGCGACGCACGGCCCCGTCCATACTCGCACGGACATCGCAACAGACACGTGCGGAGGGTGTCATGGCTCGCGAAGAAGAGCGTCTTCAGCGTTCGCTCGAAACACCGATTGTCGGGGGCCTTCCGACGCGCCCGGGGTAGTCATTGACGAGCAGCTCGTCGGCGAGTCCCCTGATGTGGTGCCCCACGCCCGGCGTCAGGCGGATCGCCGCGACGATGCCGCACGCTCAGCACTCCGGCAAGAGAGGTGCCAGATGGCCGACTCCTCGCCGCCCCCAGACGGCATTGCGCTGGCCCACTTCATCGTCTCGGATGACGTCGAGCGTTCCCGGCGTTTCTACACTGAAGTACTCGGCGGTCGGGTGGTCTTCTCGAATGGGCCGGTCTACGTTGCGCTCGCCAACACGTGGATCATCATCAACGTCGGCGGCGGCCCGACGGACGACAAGCCGACGGTCACCCTGGAGACGCCGGGCGACCCCGACCGGGTTAGCAGCTTCCTCAACATCCGGGTCGCGGACATTGCGGCCGTGTACGCCGAGTGGAGCGCCCGCGGTGCGCAATTCCTGACGCCGCCGAAACAGCACGAGTACGAGATCCGGTGTTATATCCGCGATCCCGACGGGCATCTGATCGAGGTGGGGCAGACCACAGACCCGGACGGGGACTTCGCGCCCTGGCCCATCCCTCCAAGAACGTGACGCAGATCAAACCGTCGGATCCGACGGCCGCGGACCGGAAAGTCGCCGTCATCACCGGAGCTTCTCAGGGCATCGGCGCCGGGCTCGTCGCGGCGTTCCGCCAGGCCGGGTACCCGGTTGTCGCCAACGCGCGGTCGATAGGCCCCTCCGACGATCGCGACATCCTTACGGTCCAGGGCGACATCTCGCGAGCCGAAACCGCCGAGCTCCTCGTGGAGCAGGCGGTCGAGCGGTTCGGTCGGATTGACACCCTCATCAACAACGCCGGGATCTTCATCGGCAGGCCGTTCTCCGACTATACGCCGGACGATTTTCAGGCCATTACCGCGGTCAACCTCGCGGGCTTCTTCTACGTCACGCAGCGGGCGATCCGGCAGATGCTGACCCAGGGCGGCGGCCACGTCGTGAACATCACGACCAGCCTCGTCGAGCATCCCGAGAGCGAGCGACCATCAGCGCTGGCGGCGCTGACCAAAGGCGGCCTGGCGGCCGTGACGCGATCCCTGGCCATCGAATACGCGTCTCGCGGCGTTCGGGTCAACGCCGTCTCGCTCGGCGTCATCGCGACCCCGATCCACGATCCGGCATCCTACGCCGGGCTGGCCGAGCTTCACCCCTTGGGCCGGGTCGGCGAGATCGCCGACGTCGTCGACGGAATCCTCTACCTCGAACGCGCCGCGTTCGTCACCGGCGAGATCCTGCACATCGATGGCGGCCAGGCCGCCGGAGGGTGACCCGCCAGGCGGCCGATCCGCGGGACCGAAGGTCAGTGCAAGCGCCGCTCCCAGTCTCGCGGTACGTGGCCGGCCGGCCCCGGTGCGGGCTGGTCAAGTGGGTGGTGACGTGGCGGCGCCCGGTCGGGCCCGTCGAGATACGCCTGGGTCGCGCAGTCCCAGAACCAATCCCCGCCCGGCTCGAAGTTAGCGACAACGGAATGACCGTCGCCGCATCCTCGCCGCCGGGTCGGAGAAGGCGGCCGCCCATCGCCTCGGCCGGTCGCACTCGATCGTGAGCACACCGTGGTGCACCGCTAACGTAGGTGGACATCAAGCAACCCTGGGCGATGCCGACGCACGTCGTGTGGCCCCAAGTATGGGTTGACCGCGTGCCCGGGGCACCATCACTGTTGCTGCTCATCGCAGCCGAGGGAGAGCACGTGGCGAAGTCAAACGAGGAGATCGTCCGTCGCTACTACGAGGCGCAGGCCGCCCATGACTTCGATTCGGCGGCTGCCTTGCGCGACCCGGATTGGTTGTGCGAGTGGCCCCAGTCGGGCGAGCGGGTCCGCGGCAGCGCGAACGACCGGGCGATCATGGAGAACTGGCCGGGCGGCCGCCCGAGCGGCTTGTCGGTCCGGGTCGTCGGAAGCGAGGACCAGTGGTTCGCGACACCCATGAACACGATCCACCGAGTCGTGGGGAGCGGCGACTTCTGGTTCGCCGATGGGACCAGCGCCTACCCCGATGGCTCGACCTGGTTCCTCTCCGTCCTCCTCCAGCTCCGGAGTGGCAAGGTGTATCGCGAGACGTGGTACTTCGCCCCGCCATTCGATGCGCCCGCGTGGCGAGCCGCGTGGGTCGAGCGGATGGCGTGAGAACGGCCATCGAGGGCCGGCGCCCGACCAATCGCGAGCCGTTGAACCGAGCCCGTCCCGGAGGAGCCCAGTGAGCGACCCGCAGGCGAACAAGCAGACCGCGATCTGCGCGAGCGTCGACGACGAGCACGGGAGACCGATGAGGGCACTGCTTCGGGAATGGTGTGGCGCCGGCGTCGTCGATCTTCGCGCGGAGGTCTCGTCGCTGCGAGAGGAAGCCTCGAGAGCCGCGGTGCTCGCGCAGTCCGCCGTGGAGCTCCTCCGTCGACATGGACATCCTCGCGACGCCAATTTCCTCGAGCGCGAACTCGCCGACCTCCGTCGCGGGGGGTTGAACAGCCTCGCTGAGGCGAGTTTTGCCGGGCGACGGGCGGAGAACCATCGGTCTGGGTGCTTGCTTGTCCGCCTTATGTCCGTTAGTATGTCCACATGTTCGGGTCGTTCGGCGAGCCTCTATCCTTCCTGCTGCACGTGACGCAGCACGAGGGACGAAGCCTGGAGCAGCTCCTGGCGCCACGGCGCCTCGGGGAGGACGGCCCATCCCTTGGCGGTGCCGTCGTTCAGGCGTCCTACGTCCACCGCGACCCACCGTTGCTGCTCCGCCTGGCGGATGGCCAAATTCCGTGGGTGATCGAGCCCCAGTCCGTGCGGTTCGCCTCGGCTGGCTACCTCGGCGTCGAGTCGATCGCCAGACTGCCGTATGCGCCCCCCACCGCGCTCGATCCAGCCCGGTTTGGCGACGAGCACCGTCGGATGGTGCGCTCGGCGCTCGAGTTCCAGGCACGCCATGAACCCGCGCTGTACGTGGTCCCGTCCCTCCCCGTCGCGCGAGCCTCGGCTCGGGTCCTCAAGGCGTTCCGCGCCCTTCACGAGTACGCGGCGACCCTGAATGGAAGCGAGGGGATCCCGCATCGTCCGATGCTGGCGACGGCCTATCCAGGAACGGCGGTTCTCAAGGGTCGCTTCTCCGTGTTCGATCGCCTCGCGGACCGGAGTTGGGCCGGCGTCTACGTCCAGCCGCTCCAGCTCGATACGAAGCGGGACGGCGTCGAGAAGCTCGTCGCCTACGCGAAGTTCCTCCAGGAAGGTCAGGACTCTGGCCTCCGTGTGATCGCGGGCCGGCCTGGTGCCTTCGGTCTCGTCCTCGGCGCATTCGACATCGACCTATTCGACTCAGGGCTTGGTGGTGGTGACAGCTTCAGCCTGTCTCGCCTCGATCGGCCGCGGGTGCCCGATGAGAACGGGCAGGTCCGTGGCGGTCGCGCTCGTCCGGTGTACATCCGCCCCCTGATGTCTTCGCTTCGCGAGTCGGACGCGAGCGCCGTGCTCGGCAGCCCGGCCATTCGTTCTCAGCTTGCATGTGACATCGGGGAGTGCCGCTTCGGAGGCTATCGGTACGCGATCGAGAACCCACGACCGCACTTCTTCCACTGCCGGCAGGCCGAGCTTCGGGCCCTCAAGGATCAACGGACCAGTTCGCTCCGGGTCCAGCTGGTCAACGGATGGCTCCAGGATGCCATCGGAACCGCTCGTCTCGTGAACCGCGTCAGAGGCGAAGCCGCGCTCCCGACGATCGACTTCGACTATCTCGACCGCTGGCGCGGCGTATTGGCGAGGATCGCGTCGCTCGTCGCCGTGAGGGAGCCATGAGCGGTGCGAGCGCCGTGCCGAGCCAGGCCGTTCAACGATTGGCACAGGTGATGCGCGAGACGTCGATCGACGCCAGCGGGGTCGCCCGGATTCTTGATCGGGATCCGAAGACCGTTCAACGATGGCTTCGCCAAGAGACTGCGCCCCGTTGGGAGGTCCGCGAGATCGTCCTGGCCCTGAATGTCGTGCTCGAGCGCCTCGCTGAGATCATCGACCCTGCGGCCGCAGAGGACTGGCTGTTCACGCCGGTTCCGTCGCTCGACTACGAGCGACCCGTCGATCTCATTCGCGCTGGTCGCGCGCGGGAGGTCCTCAATCTCATCGACGCGCTTGGGGAGGGAGTCTTCGCATAGACGTAGGCTCGCGACGCCTCCTCGAGGTCCTCGACCGTCTCGAACGGACGACGCTCGAGACGGTCGTCTATCGACATACTGCGCCGGCCTACCCGCCGCTGAGCGGAGACGGAGCGCGGCGCAACGGAGGTCGGTGGAATCCGCCGGACAGCTTTCCGGTTGTGTACACCGCACTCGATGTCACGACCGTGGATCTGGAACTCGAGCGCACCGCACGCCGGGCGGGTATGACGATCGCGAGGATGGGACCCCGGCGGCTGGCGACCATCCACGTCCGACTCTCTCGCGTGCTCGACCTGACCAACGCAGACATCCGAGCGGCCCTCGACGTTGCCGAAGTCGATCTGACGGGCGAGGATCCCGCCGTCCCCCAGGCGATCGGCGAGACCGCGCATCACCTCGGATACGAGGCCATCCTCGCGCCCTCGGCGGCGGGCACCGGCAATGCGCTCGCGATCTTCCTGGATAACCGGGCCGCCGATTCCGTTCTCGAGGTGGCCGAGATCCGGGAGGGCTACGTGCCGGGCGCGGACTCGGCGTAGGGCGGGCGACACGCATGATCCGAACCGCCAGCCATGCCCGCACTGCAGCGCACGACGACACGAAGAATCGGCCTACGCCGTCGGCGCTTGACCGGCCAGGGAATCGCCCATTGGCGGTCAAGGGGCCGGATCTCGACGCGCTGGCCTCCGACGCTCTGGCCTCGTGCCCGCGTCAGACACCGCAGTAGATTTCGACAGATGGACGGCTCCCTCCGCCACCGACGTCGGGTCGAGTCCTGCTGGGTTCTCGATGCGGCGCGCTGCCGCGTCCCCTTTGTGCTGGGGCCAGCGGCGGGCTGGAGGTGACCACCCGGGAGGGGGCGAGCACGGTCGAGATCGCCCAGGCGTGGCCGATGCTGGAGCGCCTCGACCCGGCGCTCGTCGTGGACCGCGAGGCAGTGCTCGACGAGATCGCCGACCTGCTGGTCCGCGGACTGCTGCCGCGCTGACCCGGGCCTCGACAGCGCTCGGCGCGAGGCGAAACAAGAAGCCGGACCGCCATGGTCCGGCTTGAAATGTCTCGGAGTTGGTCGGGGCGAGAGGAGTGGTGACGACGATCTCGATCAGCGCGGCCGGCGCTACGCCTCTAGCGACGCCAGGAACGCCGCCGGCGTCCGGACCGGGAACCGGTCGGCCAGCACCGTGAGGTGAGCGTCGCCCGAGACGAGCACGGCCCGTTCAGCCGCCGCGAGGGCGAGCAGGTAGTCGTCCGCCGGGTCGACAGCGCGGACGGGTGGCTCCCCATCAGGATCCGCGGCAAGGAGCGCCGAGCGACCGATCCAGGCCACGAACGCGTCCGCATCGGCGGACGTGACGAGGCGCTCGAGCTTCGGATAAGCGAGCGCGCGCCGCAGCTCGGCCAGCAGCGACGGGGAGACGACGAGGTCGAACGCTCCTGCCTGCCACGCGAGCAGGAGACGCGCGGGCGTTCCGCGCGGTGAGAGAACCGCCGAGATCAGGGCGTTGGCATCGAGGACGGCACGCACCCAGCGGTCAGCCGCGGGTGCGGTGCTGGGCCTCGGTGGCGAGCGCCAGGGCGTCGGCCTCGTCGAGGTCGTTGGCCGCCCACAGCCGGTTGAGCAGGTCGAGTCCGAGGTCCCGGCGGAGGGCTTCCTCGATCACGTCGCTGTCGCCCTTGCCCAGGCGGGCCGCTCGAACCTTCACGGCCCGCAGCACTTCGGGGTCGATCGTCAGGGTCGTGCGCACCTTCGTCATCTGCGCATCATAGCATCACGATGCCCGCACAGGGCGACCGCCGTTTCGCTGCCCGTAGCGGTTCGGGACCTGATCCCCGTCAGGCCGTGCGACGTGCGCCGCCGGGACCTGCTCGGTGGGCTCGTCCACGAGTACCACAGGCTCGCTGTGTGATCGAATCGGGGTTTCCGACCCCACGGGCAGATCTGATGCGCGCCATCTACGAACGGATCACGGTCGCAGGCCCCGAGATCGTGGGTGTCCGGCTGACAGCGGCGGCCTACGCGCACGGATTGGCGCTGGCGCTGCCTGAAGAGGTTGAAATGGCGCGCCCGACAGGTGTTGGGCGCGCGTTAGCAACCTACACCATCCCGATCGAGGGTCGGGATGAGTGGCTCGCGGCGGCACGGCGGCTGGCGTGAGAGCTCGCAGCTCCGGTGGACGCGCCACCGACCGCGAGATTGCGGTCGTGGCCGCTGTCCTCGCCGCGGGATCCGAGAAAGCAGCTGCTCACGACCTCGGGCTGTCGCACTCGACTGTCAAGCACCACCTGGCGAGTGCGCGGTCCAAGCTCGGGGTGACGACCACGGCGCAACTCGTGTGGATCCTCGCTCCGCGGTTGCGGGAGCCCAAGTCGGAACCGCAGGCGGACGGTCAGCGATGGCAGACCCCGGGTCGGTCATCTTGACCATCGCCCGCTGGCCGGTCCATGGTGGGCGGGTCACGCGGAGGAGGCCCAGGCTGGATGGACCGAAACGACCCCGCCTACAACGGCCAGCGGGAGTACACCCCGCTGTTCCTCAGGGTGTACGACCCGGTGATCCTCGGCCTCCTCGCGCCGGTCGTGTGGCGGTGTCCGGCGGCTCGTCTCGTCGAAGGGTACCGGCGGCACGCGCGCAATCGGCACCTCGACGTCGGTCCCGGCACCGGCTACTTCCTCGACGAGCCGGCCTGCCCGACGGCAGCCCCGTCACGCTCCTCGACCCGAATGCGAACGTCCTCGGCCATGCCTCGCGGCGACTGCGGAACCTGGACATCAAGACCGTCGAGGCGGACGTCCTCAAGCCGCTCCCGGTCGAAGGGCCGTTCGACTCGGCCGCGCTCAACGGTGTGCTCCACTGCCTCCCTGGACCGCTTTCGCGTAAGGCCGCTGCCGTCGCGAACGTCGCCGCCGTCCTAGCGCCCGAAGGCGTCCTATTCGGGTCCTCGATCCTCGGTGACTCCGGGCGGCACACCTGGCTGGGACGGAGGATCCTCGAAGCCAACAACCGGCGGGGCACCTTCGACAATCTCGGCGACACCGAGGAAGGCCTCCGGGCCATCCTCGAGGCCTCATTCGAGCGGGTCGAGCTCGATACGGTTGGCTCGATGGGCATCTTCGCGGCCACGCACCCTCGGCGGAGTCCACTGGGTAGCAGCACGCCCTGACCGCTGCGGTCTCCGACCCCAGCTGCGCGGCATCGCCCAATCGGCCAACTGGAAACAGCCGCCTGCCGCCCCCACTGCGCCGCCCATGACCATGCCGACGAGGAACGCCAGACGGACGAGTAGTCATCCTTCCCAGCGTATTGAGATGCCGGGCTTCTGGCACTGGCGCGTGTCCCGCGAGCGCAGCCGGCTGGCGCTCCAGCCCACTCTTCGGGGCGGTTGTCGCCCTTTCACGCGTGACCGAGAATTGCGCCATGAACGAGAGGTTGGCGACGTGCAGGTGAGGCATGCCCTCCAGCGATTGGCCGGCCGGAATGTCATAGATCGCGTGGTCGTGAAGGAGTACGGGCGGGACAGTCTTCTCGTCTGGGTGAACCTGCTCCTTGCACCGCTGTTTGCACTCCTGGGGATGCGAGTGGGCCTCCAGTCCGAGGAGAAGATGGCCGCACGCATCCAGTCGGACACCGACGCGATGCGCAAGAAGGGATACCTCGTGTCATCGGTTCGGACGTTCTCGCTGCCGGTCCTCGGCTCGTCCGGCGCGACTGCGAACTGGTATCGGGTGACGTTCGAGCTGACCGCGGCCCCCGTGCGAGACGAGGCCGCGGGCGACGCCGGCGGCTGACCGCGACGATGGTGCCATCGGCGCAGCGCTGAGGGGCATGGCCCAATCGGCCAACTAGAAACCGCGGCCCTCCGCCAGCACCCTTGAGGCCATGACGGCGCGCTGGTCCGATCCACACCGACTCCCGGTTCCCCCCACCGGGTACGTCCGCGCCGTCAACTCCGTCGGCGGCCCGATGAGCGGGGTCGAGCTCGTCCTGGCGTTCCTCGCCGGCGTGGTCATGGGCGGCGCCCTCGACCGCTTCGTGCTCCCGCTCCTCGTCGATGCCTGGATCGACCGACTGCGCCGGCATGGGCGATGAACGGGGTGACGATGCGGACCAGCGCCGGGCCGACGTCTACAGCTCGGCCCGGATCGGCGCGGCTGCCGCGCTCACGATCGTCCTGGTCGTGCTCCTCGTCCTCGACGTCGCCGTCCCCGACTACGACATCAGCCCCGGGATCCTCCTGCCCCTCCTCGGCGCGATCCTCGCGCTCCTGGGGCTCGAGGCCTCCGCGTTCTGGAGTCGCGTGAGGTGACGACGACCACGGCCCTGCTGACCAACAAGGCCTACGGCTACCCGACCCGCGGCGCGCGGCGGCGCCGGAAGCCGACGATCCTCGCCTGCCTGCACCAGACCGCCAACGCCAAGGCGACCGCGATCCAGGAGCGCAACTACGCCAACCGGGCAGGCTCCGTGGGGCCCGTCGGCCACGGCGTACATCGACCGCGACGGCACGATCGTCCGGGCCATCGACCCGGCGAAGTACGCGGCCTGGAGCCAGGGCGACGTCGCGCATCCCAACACCAAGCTCCCGACGATCGCCGCCGCGGTCGCCTCGGGCGTGAACATGAACGAGTGGGTGCACGAGTCGATCGAGTGCTCGGGCGCGGGTACCGAGCCCTACACCGACGCCCAGTTCGAGGCCGTCGCCCACCTCGTCGCCGCGGCGCACAGGCGCGGGTCTCCCGATCAACCGGAGCACGGTCGTCGTCCACGCCGACATCAACAGCGTGAGCCGGCGCAGCGACCCGTGGCCGCCGGCCACCCGGGAGGCACGGGTCAAGCGCGTCATCGCCCGGGCGAACGCGATCCTGCGGCCGCCGATCGTGACCGTCACCGTGAAGTCGGGCGACACGCTCAGCGAGATCGCCGCCGCCGCACAAGCTGACCCTCAAGGCCCTCCTCGCCTTCCCGGAGAACGCGAAGTACCGCGCCAACCCGGGGCTGATCCACCCGGGCGACGTCGTCCGCGTGAAGTGACGGGAGGAGCCATGGACAGCCAGCCCGGCACGATCTGGGGCCGTGAACCCGCGATGGTCCTCGCGCTCGTCCAGGCGGTGATCGCCCTGGTCGTGGCGTTCGGTCTCATCCCTCGCCCCCGACCAGATCGGCGCGATCCTCGCCGTCACCGCGGTCATCCTCGGACTCATCACGCGCAGCCGGGTGAGCCCGGTGTCAGCCGCCAGCAGTGAGGGACGGCTACCTGCGCGGGCACGCTCCCGCGGACGCCGACCGCCCGCCAGGTCGACGTCCTCGCAGCCTTCGTCGCTGCCGGTGGATCCGTTGCCGATGCGGCGGCGCGGGTCGGCGTCCGGCCGAGCACGGCGAAGCGACACCTGGCCGACCTGCGGGCGCGGTCGGGCCTCACCACCGAGCAGCTGATCTACCGCGGGCGGGCGGAGGGGTGGCTGGTGGTGCGGAGCCTCGAAGTCTGATTGATCCGAAGATCGCACGACGCCGAGGCTGCGCTATGCACGGATCGTGGACGATGCCCCGGTGTCAGGTGTCGTCAGGCCGGCGATGCGATCGGCGGTCGCCCGGTCAGGAACCTCGATAGCCGGAGCCCCAACCCGATCGCGATGATCGGCGCGAACAGCGCTCCGGTGACGAGACTTAGAACGTTCTCCACCGAGTCCAGCCCACCGATCTGGCCCATCGCGATGATCACGACCTCCAGGGCGGCGGTCGCCAGAGACACCCAGCCGATCGGTCGCGAGAGCGCCCGTTCCGTCAAGCAGGCGACGCCGAGGTAGGCCAGGCCGACGGCCAGGGCGGCGTTCGAGGCGATCCCGGACCATGCCGAGAGGTCATCCATCATCTCGGTGCCCCGGCCGATGGCCGCCATCAGCGCCGGCGGTACCTGCTCCCATCCGGTGCCGCGCCACCAGCTGACGTCGACCAAGAACGTCACGGCGTTGAGCGCCCCGAAGATCGCGCCAACGGCGATGAACGCCCCGGCAATCTGGACGGCTGCGCGCCGCCCGCCGGTCGCCACGTTGGTGGCGAGCACGAGCGGGATGAAGCCGAGGAACGCGAAGAAGAAGAGGCCGTCGCGAAGGGCGTAGTCCCAGAGCGTCGCGTGCCGATAGGCGAAGAACGCGGCCCAGTACGTTGCCTCGTCCTGGAGCTGGCCCGCGGCGGTGGGGGCGAACGTCGGCGCGGAGCCGATCAGGCCTGTCGCCTCGACGAGGTAGGCGACGGTCGCGACCGCGAATCCGATCCCCGAGAAGAGGCCCCAGCTCCTGGCCGCCGTTGCCCAGCCCGGATCGAGGACGGGCCGGACCTGAGATTCAGACTGATACGCCACGCTCGCGCCCTCCGTCTCGTTCACGAGCCGCTGGTCCTGCTCGCATCTGCTGCGAACGCGCCGTCACGCGTCACCCTGCCTTCGCGGCTGGACGGATTGACCGCGAACATCCGGCGAGCGACGTCCGACGCCGTCGTCAGCGGACTCAACGGAAGGCGGCTCGCAGGACAGGGCCGTCGATCCTACTGGGCGACCGGCGCACCCTCCGGCTCGGGCATGAGCCCCAGCTGTCGGAGCATCGCGAGCTGATCGGACAGCGACCAGTGCTCGACGAACCTGCCGTCGACGAGTCGGGTGATGTGGATCTCCTCCCAGGTGGCTGTCTTCCCGGTTGCGGGCATGCCGAACAGATCCCCGTGCATTGTTCCGGTCGCGGTCAGCCGGCCGACCACCTTGTCGTCCGTCACGATCTCGTCCTGAACGTCGAAATGAAGGTCGGGGAAGGCGCGCCGGATCGCCGCGACGCCGTGCTTCACGCCGTCGCGATCGCCGTGCTGTCCCTGCCCGTGGTCGATGAACGCCGGGTCGAAGATCTCGTCAACGAGGGCGAGATCGCCCCGGTTCAGGACGCCCTCGACGAACCGATGGGACGCCGCGCGGTTCTGTTCGTTCGCCACCGTGCTGCTCCTTAGCTTGGGGCCCCATCTCGTCGCGTTTCCGGTACGCTCCACGCCTCGAAGCCGGGGCCTATTCGTTGGCCGGTGCGCTCACCGACGGGACGACGATATGGACGATGAACCGCCCCTCGGCGCCAGGAGTGCGCCAACTTCGCGCCAGTTGACCGGCGGAAGGACGAGCGAGCCGGCCGACGAGACGACGCCCCCGGCTTGGAACGCGGTCCTGCGTGGGTTGCGACAGGGGGCCGGGATCACCCAGGAGGGATGGGCGGCGCGGCTCGGGTACGGTCGGCGCACGGTCCAGCGCTGGGAGCAGGGCACCCTTCCGCCTGACGCGGCGGCGGCGGCTGAGATCATCGCTCTGTGCGGACAGCTCGGCCTCTTCCGCACGTTTCGCCAGCGGTCATCGACCTTGCACACGCTTGACGCGGAGACCCTCGCGTCGCTGCTCGCCGAGGCGCGGCTGGCCCATGCGGGATCAGCGGGCGGAGCGGAGACGCCCGCGCGGGACGAGCTCCGCCATAACCTCCCTGCGGACGTCGCCAGCCTGATCGGTCGGGATTGGGAGATCGAGGAGCTCCAACGGTTGGCCGCTGCCGCTCGCCTGATCACCCTGACCGGGACGGGCGGCGTGGGCAAGACTCGCCTTGCGCTCCGCATCGCCTCGGAGCTCCGCCCATCGTTTGCTGACGGCGCCTGGCTCGTCGAGCTCGCTGACATCACGGATCCGGCGGTCGTCCCGCTGGCAGTTGCCCATGCGCTCGGAGTCCGCGAGATGCCGGGACGGGACGCTCGTGACGTCCTCGTCCAGGACCTCCGCACGCGACGACTCCTGCTCGTGCTCGACAATTGCGAGCAGGTCAGCGATGGGGTTGGGCATCTCGTCGGCGAGCTGCTGCGGCAATGCCCCGAGGTTCGTGTCCTCGCCACGAGCCGCGAGCGACTTGGCCTCTCGGAAGAGATCAGCTGGCCGCTCGCCCCACTCATTATTCCCGATGAGCCCGCCGAGTCGACCGTCGCCGCAATTGCCGATTCCGATGCGGTGAGGCTGTTCGTCGAGCGCGCTCGTGCCGTGCGTCCCGAGTTCGCGCTGACCGCTGAGAATGCTTCCGACGTGGCCCGTATCTGCCGGCGTCTCGACGGTCTGCCGCTGGCGATCGAACTCGCCGCGGCGCGGGTGTCACTCCTGACTCCTGCCGAGCTCGATGCGCGGCTGGCCGACAGCTTCGACCTCCTCGCCACCACGAGTTCGGCGATAACCGGACGCCATCGGACGGTCAGTGCGACGCTCGACTGGAGCTGGGGGCTACTGTCCGAAGGCGAACGGGCCCTGCTGGCTCGGCTGTCCGTGTTCGTCGACGGCTGTGCCCTCGAGGCGATCGACGACGTATGCGGCCAGGCGGACCTGCTCGCGCTGCTGGCACGCCTCGTCGATCGGTCCCTCGTCGCCGCCCGGCCCGACGCCGTAGGCCGCTCGACCCGGTACCACCTCCTGGAGACGGTTCGAACCTACGCGCAAGCCAGGCTCTCTGAGCGCGGCGAGTCGGCCGAGATCGAGCAGCGCCTGGCGAGCTGGTGCATCGAGATGGCGAGTGTGGCTGGCTGGGAGATCCACGGGCCGAACCAGGCCCGCTGGTACCGCTGGATCGAAACGGAATACGGGACGGTCCGAGCGTCAGTGCGTCGTGCATTCGAGCGGGACGACATCGACACGGTGTTTCGCTTGATCGCTTCCCTGTGGTGGGCCTGGGGCGTTCTCGGCCGCGGGACGGAGGCGGAAGCATGGGCCGAGCAAGCCCTCATGGCCCCGTTGGACGGTCCTCCCGGCCCGGCGCGTGCCGGGACCTTGCTGGCCGCCGCAGCCCTCGCATCCTTCGGCGGCAAGATCCCGCTCGCTCGCGCCCGCCTGGCAGAGGCCGATGCGGCGGCAACGGCGCTCGGAGACAGGCACCTCGTGCTCTCGACGGTTGCGCAGCGGATCAGGTTGCTCCAGTTCCAAGGCGACTTCGACGAGGCGGCCCGGCTGGCAGACGACCTGCTCGGCCGCAACGGCCCGGACGGTGAGCCGTGGGTGACGGCGCGCCTCCTCGAGGTGCGCGCGCACGCGGCGCTTCGGGCCGGGCACCCGCACGCCGCCCGTGTGGCCCTGGAGGAGGCGCTCCGACTATCCCGGGCGGAGGGCGATACGTGGGGGTTGGCCACGGTGCTGGCAGAACTGGGTGACCTGGCACGTTCGGAGGACCGAACGGCGCAGGCTGAGGCGCTCTACATGGAGAGCCTGACCCTGCGACAGAGCCTCGGGATCCCCGGCTCGACGCCAAGCCTGTTCCAGAACCTCGGGTTCGTGGCCCTGGCGGCCGGGGACGCGGGACGCGCGACCGACTACTTCGGCCGCGCGCTTGCCGAGTTCCGGCGAACCGGCGACAGCCGGGGAATGGCCGAATGCGCGATCGGCTTCGCCGGCATCGCCGTGCTGGTCGGCGCTCCCGCCGACGCCGCCCGCCTGATCGGTTGGGCCGAGACGTCACTCCAGGCCGTCGGGGCGGAGGTCTGGCCATCGACGCGCAGGGATCTCGAGCGGACGGTGGCCGCGGCGCGTGATGCGCTCGGTGAGCTATGGCAACGCGAACGGGGCGAAGGCGCCAGGCTCTCCTTCGACGAGATGATCGCAGTTGCCCGCCTCCAGTCTGAGACTGGCCCCTGACAGGCGCCGGTGGATGTCGGCTCGGTCAGGGCCGCGAGGTCGGGAACGCCTTGCCGGCGAGAGCCCGGCCCCCGAGTCCTTTCCCAAGACCGCAAACGGGTCGGGTGAACATCCCGCATGCCCCGATTGCGCGGACGCGAGCGGGACTGCTCCCCGACCTGGCCCACAGGCGTAGCACCGCAGGCGAATAGACCGCGACCAGCCACGCCCGCCGACGATTCTGCGGGTGAAGCTGTGCACGGTCTGCGGTGTCGTCACCAGCCGCGCTGGTAGCCGCTGCACCGAGCACGCCCGGCAGTCCAACCGCAGCCGGCACAACGCCCTGTACAGCACGCGGGCCTGGCAGCGGCTCAGCGCCCGGGTGCTCCGTGCCTGGCGTGGCGAGCACGGCGACTGGTGTCCTGGCTACCTGCGTCCCGCCCACCCCGCGAGTCGACCTGACGGTCGATCACGTCGTGCCGCTCGCCGCTGGCGGTGCGCCGTTCGACATCGCCAACACCGCGGTGCTCTGCCGCTCGTGCAACTCAACCAAGGGTGCGTCGACCGGGGGCGGGGTAGCCCATATGGCGACGCGGATGCCGCCCGACCGCGCCCGGCGACTGTGTGCGCACGGCCGAGTTTCGCCAGTTTTGGGGGGTTTTCGCCAGTGGGGCGATGCATGAGCGCTGACGACCTCGAGGCGCAGGCCGCGTCCGCGACGATGGCCCTCCGCGCGATCCTCGCACCGCCGCGCCACTGCCCGGCCTGCGGCGCCGAGCTCCCGTACCTCGGCGGGCGGGGCAGGCCGCGCCGGTGGTGCGACGCCCACCATCCGCGTCCCTTGCGTCTTCGCCGGCGGGCGGCGTAGGCCGCGGAGTGGCGCCTTGACCCAGACCCTGGCCCACCACCCACCGAGCTCGAGACGGCCGCGGGCCGGGGACCTGGCCCCTGGTGGTGTCGACGCGGGCTACTCGTCGGTGGCCCGCTCGAGCTCGTCAAGCGCCAGCTGATCGGCCGGCTCGCCGCGGGCCGACCGCGAGGGCCGGCTGTCGCCCGCCGGCATCTTCGGTCCGCGGCCGTACCGAATTCCGGGCCCGCCGCGGCCCTGGTCCAGCTTGACGATCACCCCCCGCTGCTGCAGTGCCCGCAGCAGGTCCCTGGCCCCCGCGACGTCGACGTCGAACATGCGCCGCAGCGTCTGGTTGGTGACGTGCCCGTACTCGCGGATGTGATCGGCGACCTTGCGGTCGGTCTCATCGGCCCGGCGCACGTGGTAGCGCACCGCCCTGCCCAGGCTGGCCAGCGTAGAGCCGGTGAGGACGTACGTGGGGAGCGCCCGAGCTGCTGTCCGGGCGGTCGGCGCGACGAGCCGCGCCACGGCCAGCCGCTCTAGCACGCCCTGCGCCTCGCTCGTCGATCGCTGGGCGATCTTCGCGAGCCGGGCTGCGTCCACGTTGCGCGCGTCGCGCAGGTGCGACAGCGCGAGGAGGACGTCCACGTCGCCCCCGAGCTCCGGCTCGAGCTCGGCGACGAACCGCGCGAAGGCGTCGTTGCCGGTCCCGCCCTGAACGAGGACGCGCACCTGGTATCCGTCGTCGCTGAAGGTGGGCGGGACCTTCCCGGTCCGGAGCAGCTCCCGGTACGCGCGGTCGATCCCCTGGCCCGTCCGCTCCGCGACCTGCAGCGCCGTGACCGTCTCGAGCAGGAGCCGGTTCCGCGGCGTAGACGGGTGGGTGAGGATGTTCTCGGGGGTGACCCCGAAGACAAGCCCCCCCGGGCTGGTGACCGCGAGCGAGTCGGGGGAGTGCTCCACGTCGACCGCGCCCGCCAGCTCGTAGTCGCGATGGACGAGCGCGTTGACCACGAGCTCGCGGACGGCGTCTGCCGGGTAGTCATGGATCTGGATCTGGACGCCGCCCGACGCGTTGAGCGGGTGCACCCGGCTGCGGACGGCGACCGCGTCGAGCAGGGACTCGACGGCGGCGAGCAGGGGGCGCGTGGATCGGACGCGGGCGGTCGACTCGCTGCCCGGGCTCGCCCGGTACTGGTAGGAGAAGCCGTGATTGGGGATGGCGGCGGCGATCGTCTCGGCGTCACCGAGGACTAGCAGCCCTGCCCTCGTCAGCTTGCCGTGGGACGTGAGCAGGCGCAGGTCCCGGGCGAGCTTGCGCTCGTCGGCCCGGGCGAGGTCGTCCCGGCCGGCCAGCAGGAGCAACCTGCGGATGCGGGCGACCTCGTCGGCGGACACGGCCTCCATCCCGAGGTCCGTCGACTCGGCCGACCAGTCCGAGAGGCCGCGGGCGGCCATGGCCTGCCGCTGCTCCTCGGGCGGGAAGGGCCGGCACTCGCTCCCCACGCGCCGGGTCGCGGTGCCCGCGGCGTTGGCGTAGAACACCGCCCCCTTCGGGACGGTGATCACGACCAGACGGGCGGTGCCCTCGAGGACCTCCGCGACCGGCACCGAGAGCGACGGCCGGGTGCGGTCGAAGATCCCCTTCCGGATCACGTCGGCGGTCAGGCGGGTCGAGACGCCCCGAAGGGCCGCGGGGCCCCCGACGGCGTCGACCACCCCGACCACGATCGTCCCGCCCTCGGCGTTCGCGAGGCACACGACCGCGTCGGCGAGCATCTCGAGCGACCGGCGCGGGTCCGCGGACTCCTCCTGCTTGAACTCGAGCTGCTCGGATTCGAGGTCGCGGGGCACCGCGCCGTCGCGGATCAGGTCGAGGGTCTCCGAGAGGCTGGTCACGAGGGCAGTCTGCGGGCTAACTGAGAAACCGTCAAGGCGCGACAAGCTCTCAGTTATCCGCAGTTCTCGGCGGTTGTCACCAGTGGGCTGGTGCATGAGTGCTTACCCCCTCGAGCCGCCAGATACGGGAGCTCGGCGCCGTAGGCCGGGCAGCGGCGCAGCAGGTCTGTGCCGGGGATGTCAGCGCCCGAGCGGGTGGCGCAGCGACAAGGGGGACCGATTGGCTGCGTCGGATGGAGCGTTCGGCCCCCCTTCGACTGGTGCTCGCTCGGGTATGGTGAGGAGCCAGCCGGTCAGGCCGAATGTCGCCGTGGCCCATGTGGATCACCACCGAGGACGACCCTGGCCGGGTGCTGCGGCCGCGGATCGAGGCGGCGGGCGGCGACGCGTCGCTGGTGCGCTTCGTCAAGGGCGAGGTCGTCTTCCCATCGGGCAAGGTCCCGTTCACCGACCTCGTCATCCGCCGGGCGTCGGAGGCCGAGGGTCTCGCGCTCGTCATCCTCGACCCCCTGTTCAGCACATCGATGCCACGGTCCGGACGATCGCCGACGCCGAGATGCGTAAGGGCGTGATGAACCCGCTGACCGCCGCGGCCGAGGCGGCGGGCGTCGCGATCCTCGTCGTCCGTCACTTCTCCAAGGACACGACGGCGTCCGCGGTCAACCGCGGTGCAGGCTCGCTTGGCGGCATCGTCGGCGCCGCCCGGGCGCTCTGGACCGTCGTGGCCGACCCCGAGGACGAGTCGGGCGAGACCAAGGTCGTGGGCGTGTCCAAGCTCAACTACGCCCGGGCGCACAAGGCCCTCCGCTACCACGTCGTCGACCGCGTGCCGCCGGGCTGGGTCGCCGGATCCGTCTCGGGCATCGAGTGGCTTGGCGAGGCCACGACCTCGATCGAGACGATGCTCAACGCGGGCCCCAGATCCGGCGAGGCGGCCCGGGCGCTCGAGGAGATCCTCGCCGCGGGTCCGGTCGCCGCGTCCGTCGCCGAGAACCGGATGCGCGCCCGGGGCTTCGGCGTCGCGGCAACGCGCGGTGCAAAGGCGCGCCTGGGCGTCGTCGCGCGCAAGACGTCGATGACCGGTGGCTGGACCTGGGCGCTGCCCGACGCCCAAGGCGTTGATGAGACGTGACGCCTTCGAAGATGCCGAAGGCGACCCCCCTTCATCTTCGACGCCTTCAGCAGCCCCCGCGCGCACACACACGCGGGAAGAGCCCTCCCCTTCAGCACCTTCGACATCTTGGAAGGCGCCAGTCGAAGGCGTTGGCGCTTCCCGCGGGCGCGCCCGCCCGCAAGGAGCCGGCCCTGCGCGTCATCCGCGGCGATGACAGCCACATCGACTGCGTCGACTTCCGTGCCCACCCCAACGCCCATGTCTACTCGGGGCTCCTAGGGCGCCAGTCCTGTGCCATCTGCCACCCTGAGGACTACGCATGAGCGAGCAGGTGCGGCGGCCGGTGGAGCGTGATCCGCTCGTCGCCGCCCTGGCTCGCTACGTGGAGGCCCTCCACAGGCGGTATCCGGAGGGTCCCGAGCAACTGCGGCGGGAACGCTTGGCTGCTGCGCGAAACAGAGCGAATGTCATCGCCATGGACGCGAAGCGTGAGGCCGGGGCGGCATGAAGGAACCCCGCACGCTCAAGCGCCTGCCCCGCTCGCTCGACGACGTCCGCGGCCTGCGCGTGGCCCGCTGGATCCGCGAGTCGACCGCCGGCCAGTACGACCGCTACGGCCCGGCGAGCCAGCGCGAGCAGCAGGACCGGTTCATCGAGCGCCACGGCCTCGTCGACACCGGGCTCGTGTTCCAGGTCGCCCACAGCGGCACGACGGTGTGGCGCTCGGCGACGATGACGGAGATGCTCGCCGAGGCGCGGGCCGGGGCGTTCGACCTGCTCCTGGCCGGCTACTCCGACCGCTGGCAGCGCAACCTGCGGCGGACCCTCGAGCTCCTCGAGGACGGCCTGCACCCCGCCGGCGTCGCCCTCGTCATGTGCGACCGGCGGATCCTCTCCTCGGACCCGCACGACTGGGACGAGCTGATCTCGCGAGGCGGCCGGCGCGGAGAAGTACAGCCGCCGCCTGTCGGAGCGGATCACCGACGGCTACGCCGCCAAGTTCGACCACCGCGACGACCCGGGTGGCCACGCGGGCCTCGGCTTCCGGCGCCTGCCCGAGCCGCCGCACACGCTCGAGGTCGACCCCGACCACCATCGGCGATCGCCGTCGGCCTGTTCGAGCGCTACGCCCTGGGCAACGTGAGCGCGAAGGACCTCGCCGAGGAGACCGGTCTGGCGGAGAGCCGGATCCGGATGATCCTCATGAACCCGCTCTACAACGGCTGGGTCCGGCGGCACCGGCGGACCGACCGAGAGTCGCGGAAGCCGGCGCCGTGGCGGGCGAACCCGCCCGTGTCGGACGAGCTGTGGGCCCGGGTCGAGGAGGTCCGGCGCGTCAAGACCCAGGGCGGTGGGACCCATCGCTGGGACCGGGTCGATCTGCTCGCCGGGCTCCTCTCCTGCGCCTGCGGCCGCCGTCTCAAGAGCGACGGCACCTTCGCCGACGGCCGTCATCGCAAGCTGCACCCGCGCCATGCGACGCGTGGGGCAAGCAGGCGAGGTACGGCGACGAGACGTGGGAGGAGCCGATCCTCGCGCAGGTCGGCGGGCATCGAGCTCGACGACGACACCATCGGCGCCGTCGTCGCGGCCCTCGGATCGGCACCGCGACCGGTCACGCTCGACAGGGCACGCATCGACCGCCAGATCCGCGAGCTCGCGCTGGATCACGCCGCCGGCCGGCTCGAGGACGACGTCTACCTCGAGCGGCTCCGAGGCGCTCCGCGAGGCGAAGGAGACGCTCGAGGCACGCCAGCGGAGCGGTGTCGCGGCGGAGCGTGGCCATGAGCCTGGCTCCGGGCACTGTCAGTCGACGTGGAGCGACGCCGACGTCCCCGAGGCGAAGGCGGACGTGCTCCACGCCATCTACGACCAGATCGTCGTCACAGGGAGGAAGATCGTGTCCGTGAGACTCACGCCGTCGGCCTATGCGCACGGACTGGCGCTTGCGCTGCCCACAAAGGTTGCTTTGGCGCGCCCGACAGGTGTTGGGCGCGTCAGTGCAACCTACATGATCCCGATCGAGGGCCGGGATGAGTGGCTGGCCGCGGCCAGACGGCCGCCGGAGGGCCCCGATCTCAGTCCATCGTCGGGGAACGACGAACCCTGATCAACCGCCGAGCAGGCGGCATCCCATGAGCAGGACCGCTGATGTCGAGCCGCTGGGCCGTGGCCCCTGCCGCAACGCGCTTATCGTGTCGCCCGGATGGACGGTCGCCGGGTACGTGTCGACGTGACAGCGGGTCGTGAAGGCGCCCTGGGTCTGGAACTGCAGCGCCGCACCGCTGCCATCGGCAGTCAGCGACGCGACGACTCCCTGGACGAGCACGGTGTGTTCGTTGTAGGTGGAGTAGAACTGATCGTTCTGCATAGCGGCCGCCAATTGATCCGGGGTCGCGTCGACGACGGTCAGGTTGTCGAGTGCATAGCGGTTCCCCACCAGGAAGCCGATCCCGGCCCCTCCCGCAAGCGCACGAGCGCCCCGATCACGATCAGGACCCGAAGCCGACTCATGGCCTCCAGACGTACAGCTGGGTCGGGTTGCGACGCGAAGGTCCTGATGTGTGGCTGGCCGCAGCTGGGCAGCCGGGATGAGAGACCGCCCGGCCGGATCCGCGACGGAGCGAGAAGTCGGCGTGGTGGCGGCCGTGCTCGCCGCCGGGTCGGAGAAGGCGGCCGCCCACCGCCTGGGCCTGTCGCACTCGACCGTCAAGCACCACCTGGCGAACGCAGGGTCCAAGGTGGGCGCGGAGACGACGGCGCAGCTGGTCTGGATCCTGGACCCGCGGCTGCCGGAGCCGGAGGGCTCCGTTCACGAGCAAGCAACCAGGTTTGGAGGAGAGGATGGCGGGCCTCAGCGGTAGGGTCCGGATCAGGCTCGCGAGGCCCGCCCCCGCAGGAAGCGTTGTTGTGCGAGGTTGCTCGTCCGCATCGCAGCGGCCTCGTAGGCCTCGCGCGCCGCGTCCGTTCGGCCGAGCATGTCGAGCAAGTGCGCGCGCACCGCGTACAGGCGGTGATCCTCGGCGAGTCGCCTGTCCCCCTCGACCGCCGCGAGCAGCTCAAGGCCCGCCACGGGACCGCGAACCATGGCTACGGCGACCGCGCGGTTGAGCGTGATGACCGGGTTGTCCGAGATCGCCGCCAGCCGGCCGTAGAGCCCCTCAATCCGGGCCCAGTCGGTCGCCCCCGCCGTCGACGAGGCGTCGTGGACGGCAGCGATCGCGGCCTGGAGCAGGTATGGGCCGGCAACGCCTTGGGCAAGGGCCTGGTCGACGAGCCCTGTTCCCTCGGTGATCACCGCCTGGTCCCAGAGGTTTCGGTCCTGATGAGCCATCGGGACGAGCTCGCCGGCAGGGCCCGTTCGGGCGGCGCGCCGGGCGTCGGTGAGCAGCATGAGCGCGAGTAGGCCGCTGACCTCTGGGTCGTCGGGCAACAGACCGTGGACGAGCCGCGCGAGCCGAATCGCCTCGGCCGCGAGATCTGGGCGCTGGAGGGCCGACCCGGACGTGCTGACGTATCCCTCGTTGAAGATGAGATACAGGACGTGCAGGACGACGGCGAGGCGGTTCGCCTGTTCCTCGCTCGACGGCAGGCGGAAGGGGATCCCGCTCTGCGTGATGGCCGCCTTCGCCCGACTGATCCGGCGCGTGACGGTGTCCTCCGGGACGAGCAAGGCGCGGGCGACCTCGGCCGTCGTGAGCCCGCCGAGCGCCCGCAGCGTGAGGGCGATCTGAGAAGCCTGCGTGAGCGCGGGGTGGCAGCAGATGAACAGGACAATGAGGGAGTCGTCGGCGTCGTCGCGGTCGGCATCAGCAGCAGGCGCGAACCGCTCGGTCGGCAGGACTTGCGCGGATACGGCGTCCTCGCGGCGCCGCCGGGCCTGTGCCTGGCGCAGCAGGTCAGTGAGCCTGCGCGACGCCACGGTCACCAGCCAGCCGCGTGGGCTGGCAGGGATGCCCTCGACCGGCCACCTGGTCGCCGCAGCAATGAGCGCCTCCTGGACGGCGTCCTCGGCGGTGTCGAAGTGGCCGTAGCGGCGAACGAGCGCGCCGAGGACCTGCGGCGCGAGGACGCGCAGCAGGTCCTCGATCGGCGTTTCGGGCACGCTGGTTCAGCCCTCGGCGAGTTCGTCTCGCGACTCGACGATCGGGCGGACGTCCGCGTAGGCGCGCTCCTGGACACTCTCCGGACCGGGAATCGTCGAGAGCTTCGCCGCGATCGCCGTCGCTCGATCGAAGCTGGCGCACTCGATGATCCAGTAGCCGGCCAGCACTTCCTGGGTCTCCGCGTAGGGACCGTCGGTCACCACCGGCAGCCCCTGCTTGAGCTGGATGCGCCGGGTGTGCACGGGCGCGTCGAGGCCGCGGGTCTCGACGAGCTCGCCTGACTCGTCGAGCTCGCGATTGAAGGCCTCCATGAACGCGCCCATCGCTGCGAAGTCCTCGGGCGACCACTCTGCGTTCGCGCCGGGCTTGCCGCCCATCGCGTCGTAGTCGGACTGTGTGGCATACGTCGAGATCATGAACTTCACGGTCGGTCTCCTCTGCTAGGCACCCTCTGGGCGCCGCTCATCCGAATGTCGAAGCAAATCACAGGTTCCGGACATCCTGACCCTCAGGAAACGACCTGACTCGGGCCGCCAGACGATCGCGTTGAAGTCGCTCGGCTTGCGGCTCTGCGAGGCGGAGTTCCCCTGCCCGGTCATGTGTGAATCTCGTACTCGGCGAGACGACACCGCACGAGCTTCTCGACGAGCGCGTCGGGGATCGGGCGGTCGGGCGTGAAGTTGATGGTCCCCTTCCAGACCCGGTAGCCCTTCAAGTGCGGCGCGCACGCCTGCACCGGTGCCCGTCCGACGTAGAACGAGCACGCGGTCTTCGTGGCGGCGAAGCCGGCGAGGCAGCAACCGCCGAGTCGGAATGCCGGCAGTCCGTAGCTGATTGTCTCGGTCGCACCTCGAGCGGTCGCATGAGCTCCGGGACGCCAAGGAGAACTTCGAACGCACGAGCGCCGACGGGATCTCGCCGAACGGGCCGTGGCGTGGCTCCGGGAGTTGTCAGCGACGTGGAGGGCGGCCGAGATACCCGTCGAGAAGGCCGACCGGCTCCACGCCATCTACGATCGGATCGTCGTCGCAGGGAGGAGCATCGTGTCCGTCAGGCTCGCTCCGTCGGCATACGCCCACGGATTCGCGCTCGCGCTACCCGAAAAGGTTGCAGTGGCGCGCCCGACAGGATTCGAACCTGCGACCTTCGGCTCCGGAGGCCGACGCTCTATCCACTGAGCTACAGGCGCGCGGACCCCGATCATACCGGCCGAGCGTGCTTAGGGCTTCGGCTTCTGGTTTTACGCTCTATCTGAGCTTGTCGTTCACGCTCGGCCGGACCAATGACGGGGTCTGTAGAGCGTAAAACACTGACGCGTCGTCGGTGCCTGTGCTGGATCGACGGAAGCCTCGATGCGATGCGGGTCTCGCTGAGGAGCCCGGTCACATGAGCCGTGTCACGAGGGTTCATCGGGTAAGGCACTACCGAGATCTGGTCGCACGAGCCCGCCTTCGTAGGCCGCGATGACGAGCTGCGCGCGGTCGCGGGCCTCGAGCTTGGCGAGCAAGTGACCGATATGGGTCTTGACGGTCGCTCGGCTGATGACCAGGCGCTCGGCGATCTCGGCATTCGACATGCCACCAGCGACGAGCCCGAGAACTTCGACTTCCCGCTCCGTCAGGTCGGCGAGCGTGACATCCCGCATCCGGAAAGGCCTCGGCTGGCGCGCAAACTGCTCGATCAAGCGCCGGGTGATCCGCGGGGCGAGCAGCGCTTCGCCGGCGGCGACGACGCGGATGGCCGCCAACAGATCGACCGGCAGCGCGTCCTTGAGCAGGAAACCACTTGCGCCGGCGCGGAGCGCGTCAAAGACATAGGCGTCGAGATCGAACGTGGTCAGGATGAGGACGCGAGTCGAGCCGCCCGCCGAGCCGCAGATCCGCCGCGTCGCCTCGATGCCGTCCATCTCGGGCATCCGGATGTCCATCAGCACCACATCGGGGTGCTCGGCCTCGCTGAGAGCGATCGCCTCGATGCCGTTGCCCGCCTCGCCCACGACGGTCATCCCGGGCGTCGTCTCGAGCAGCACGCGAAAGCTGCCTCGCACCAGCGCCTGATCGTCGACGACCAGGACACGGATCGGGTCGGTCATTCGGGCTGTGCCGCGACAACCGTGGTGGGAGCCCGATACGGGATGCGGGCTACGACCCGGAAGCCCCGGCGACCGGCCGGACCCGCGCTGAATTCACCACCGACTGCTCGAACGCGCTCGCGCATCCCGACCAGACCCTGGCCCCCTCCACCGACGGCGTCCGAGTGACCCGCGCGCTCGCCGTCGTCCTCGATCTCGACGGTGACAGTCTCACCGGCGGTGGAGACGGCGACCCGACAGTGGGCGGGAGCCGCGTGCTTGACGACGTTCGTCAAGGCCTCCTGGACGATCCTGTAGACCGACAACGCGACGCCTTCGGGGATGTCTTCGGTCCCCGAGAGGTGCAGGTCGACGCGGACGCCGGCGGTTGCCACTCGCTGCACAAGCAGCGGAAGTTGATCGAGTCTGGGCATTGGCGCGAGGTCCGGCGTCTCGAAGGCTGGACCCCCGTCGCGCAGCACACCGAGCATGCGACGCATCTCCGTCAGGGCGCTCCGCCCGGTCGACTCGATCACCGCCAGCGCATCTCGTGCCTCGTCGGGGCGGTCCCCGGCAACGTGGTTCGCGGTAGCCGCCTTGACCACAATGATGCTGAGGCCGTGGGCGACGATGTCGTGCAGGTCGCGAGCGATCCGCAGCCGCTCCTCGGTCGCCGATCGCTGAGCGATCTGGATCGCAGACCTCTCGGCGAACAGGCGGCGCTCGCGGACGGCACGGCCGATCGTCCACGAGCCGGCGAGGACGACAAGCCCGACGATCAGCGGTCCGGCGTCGGCGACGATCGGCGGCGGGCCGCCGGCAACGATGAGCAGCGTGAGGCCGACGACCGCGATCCCGGCGATACCCAGGGTCGGTCGGGGTCGGATTGACCGCTCGCCGATGGCGACGACGTAGAGCGCGAGCCCGGCGCCGACGAAGCCGTCGTGGACGATGTCCAACCCAAAGCCGATCGCCGATGCGCCCAGGACGGCGACGAATACCGGCACCGGCCAGAGACGCCGCACCGCGAGCGGTGCGCCCATGGCCAGAACGACCGCCGCGGCTGCCGGCGCGGGCAGCCCGATCCGCTCGGGGGCGCCCGACTCGAGGGCCACGGTCAGCAGGACGACCAAGTAGGCGACGGCGACAACGAGGTCGACCGCGATGCGCTGCCGATGCGAGAGCGGACGCGTGAGGATGGGCTGGTCGTAGGCCATCACTGCCGAAGCGTAGCCACGGCGTCAGGACTCGGCATCGGCCTCCGGGCTGACAGCCTCCGGGTGGACGGTGCCGCCGCGATGTTCGGTGGACGTATCCCACGGGCCGAGCCGAATATCCAGACCCCGCTCCGATGTGCCGATTGGCGTGGTGCCACACGCTGGGCCCCATGATCGAAATCCAGCACCTCACGAAGCGCTACGGGTCGCAAACCGCCCTCGACGACTTGGGCGTCACGATTCGACCGGGGTTCGTGACCGGCTTCCTCGGGCCCAATGGGGCCGGCAAGACGACGACGATGCGGATCGCCCTGGGTCTGGCGACACCGACGTCGGGCGCTGTCCTCTTCGATGGCCGGCCATACCGACAGATCGCCCGGCCACTCCTTGCGATCGGCACACTCCTCGACGCGACGAGCGTCGAGGCCGGCCGGACCGCCATCGACCACCTCCGCTGGCTCGCCCGCTCGCACCGCATCGCCGAGTCGCGGGTACGTCATCTCCTGGAGCAGGTCGGTCTCGGCGGCGTCGCCCGGAAGCGGATCGGGACGTTTTCCCTGGGCATGAAGCAGCGGCTCGGAATCGCCGCAGCATTGCTCGGCGATCCAGGCATCCTGCTGCTCGACGAGCCGATCAACGGACTCGACCCCGACGGCGTCCGGTGGATCCGCGAGCTGCTCCGTGCGTTCGCAGCGGAGGGCCGGACGGTCTTCGTGTCGAGCCACCTCATGAGCGAGATGGCCATCACCGCCGAGCGGCTCGTGATCATCGGTCGCGGCCGGCTCATCGCGGACACGACCGTGATGGACCTGGCCGAGCGGTACGGCGGCGGGGTCATCGTGCGCTCGCCAGCCGCGGCCGAACTCGCCTCGGCGCTCGTTCCCTCGGGCGGCGCGCTCACGACCGACCTGGACGGTCGGCTCGTCGTCACAGGGCTCGATGCCGAGACGATCGGTCAGATCGCTGCCGCGCGGGGTCTCCCACTCCTCGAGCTGACACCGCGCCTTGCGACGCTCGAAGCGGCATACCTAGAGCTCACGGCGGCAAGCGTCGAGTTTCGGGCCGATCCCGGCCGGGCCAGGTGATGACCGATCTCGTGGTCGCCGAATGGCTCAAGCTCCGGACGGCGGCCTCCAGCCGGATCATCGCGGGGACGCTCGGCGTGCTGACCCTGCTGGTGCTCGGTGTCGCCTGGTACTTCGTCGTCACCTGGGATGGCCTGTCGCCCGAGATGCGTTCCCATGCCTCGCTCGGCTCGCTTGTCGACCTGACAGGGTGGATCCTCTCGCTCGTGGTCGCGGTCTTCGGGACGCTGGCCATCACCTCCGAATACAGCAGCGGGATGATTTCGGACGACATTCACCGCGATGCCACGGCGATGGCCCGTCCTTGGGGCCAAGGCGATCGTGGTGGCCGGCACCACATACTTGGCCGCGGCCGCCGCGCTGACGGTCGCGCAACTCGGCAGCGCCCTGATCATCGGCGACCGGCCGATCGGCGGTCAGCTGTCGCTCGACGGCAACGGCGCGCTGGTGGTGGTGGCGACGGCGCTGTCCGCGGTCGTCTTCGCGCTCATCGGGCTCGGCCTGGGGACGCTTACGCGCTCCGCCTTGGCGAGCGTCGTGATCCTGGCGCTGCTGTGGTACATCGTTCCGCTCGTCGCGGGCCACGTCCCTGCTCCGTGGGGCGTCTGGCTGTCATCGCTCATGCCAGGCGCACTGGCGGGCGAGCTCGCCCAACGGGTAACCCGAATTCGGTCTTCGGCGCGGCGCTGACGCCGATCCAGGCGCTCCTGGCGATGCTGCTCTACGCGGTCGGCCCGTGCGTCGCGGGCGGTGTGGCCGTAGCGCGACGCGACGCCTGATCCGGGCGAGCCGTCCTCGCGCTGCGCAGCACGTTCAGCTCCGCCACAGGCGGACATCGGCCGGCGCAGAGCGTAGAACTCCGTCCATTTTGCTCGGGGTCCCACTCGGGTGGCCACCACGCTCAGGCGGCTCGGCTCCGGAGGCCGACGCTCTATCCACTGAGCTACAGGCGCGCGAGGCGCCGATCATACCGGTCGTGCGCGAGTGGAGCTTCAGCTTCGAGGCCGAAGGTCTATTTCAGGGCCCTCGGTGACCGCGGGACGGCGGCCACAACGCTTGTAGAGCGCTAGATTCAGCCACGGACGCCCATTGTGCGTCTGGCTCAGGTTCGCTGCGGGCTGCGGAGCCCACCGCTTACCGAAAGCCAGCGGCCGTTGGGTTGGCGATTGCTCTAGCGGGCGGCGAACTTCGGTTCGGACCAGGGAGAAATGAACAGGCTGTCGTTAGCTCGCCCAGGTCGCCGACCTCGCTAGTCCACCGTCTGGGCCTCGGCGAGGGCCTCAGCAAGCGTCAGCGCCCGCCCCTCATTCCAGATCTTAGTGAAGGCTTCGGCAGACATGCTCTTCCGGGCGCGATCCAGATGGAGCTGGTTGATGACCGCATCAGCGGCGTGCGCACGCATCGAGATTCGCTCCCGCAGGTTCGCGGCTGCGGCCGCCAACAGCACCGCTGATCGTGGTTGGCTTTGGGAGCGCAGCGTCGCAACCGCCTCAAGGCCTTCGGCGATCCCCCAACCGTCACCGATCTCGGCCACGATCTCCATGGCGCGCCCGATCGCCGATCTGGCGGCGACGGGCCTTGAGGTCATGACCTCCGCGTAGCCTATCTGGATCAGTGTCCGGGCGATGAAGTGGCGATCACCAATCTCTCGATAGATGGCCAGCGAGCGTTCGAAGAGCTGTCTGGCCGCCGCCACCTGCCCAGCGTGCATCTGCGCGGTGCCGAGGTTCAGCAACGAGGTGGCGTGGTGCCACGTGGGGTCTCGAGACTGAGCGAGCGCGACGGCCTCGCCGAGTGCCGCGATCGCTTCTTCGTCACGACCTTCGGCGAGCGCCGCATTCCCGATCAGGGTGTGCGCGTTGCGACGCTCTACGTCGTGGCCCTCGGTGCCGAGCTCGCGCAGCATCTGCGTGCCCACGTCACCGGTGCGTCGGTAGTCGGCCTGGTGATAGGCGAGCCAGCCTGCTCCCCACAGGCCCTGGCAGCGGACTGCGAGGGTTGAGTTATTCGCCCCGGCGATGGCCGCCTCCAGCCATGTCCGGCCCTCCGCGAAGAGGCCGGCCCAACGCCAGAACATCCAGAGGGCCCCGGCCAACCGCAGCCCCTGATCGTATTCGCCCGCCTCAAGGGCCCATGTCATCGCCGCGCGGAAATTCCCCTCGTCTGCGAGGAGTTGGGCGTACCACTCCCGCTGATGGGCTCGACGCAGCTCCGGCTCGGCGCGTTCGGCGACGCCGAGGAAGAAGCGAGCATGGCGGCGCCGCAAGCCGTCCAACTCTCCGGCCGCCACCGATCGTTCCACGGCGTAGTCGCGAGTCACGTCGAGCATCCGGTAGCGGCCCTCCTCCGACGCTCCTCGAGCCACCATCACCAGGCTGGCATCGACCAAGACGCTCAGGGGCTGCATCACGTCGGCTGTGTCAGGAGACCGTGCGAGTTGGGTCATGGCCGCGGCAGCATCCCTGCCGAAACCGCCACGGAAGACAGCCAGCGCCCGGAACAGCCGCATCTCGGCGGCGTCGAGCAGCGCGTAACTCCAGTCCATCGTGGCTCGCATCGTCTGCTGTCTCGGGGGCAGGTCCCGTGGCCCTCCGACCAGGGGTTCGAGGCGGTGTCGAAGCTGGGTGCGCAGGGCCGTGAGCGGCATATGCCTGACCCTGGCCGCGGCCAGCTCAATCGCCAAGGGCAGGCCGTCCAGCCGGGAACAGATGTCGGTGACCATGTCGGTCGCATCAGGCGCAATCGTGAAAGTGGGCTCCACCGCGGCAGCGCGCTCCAGGAAGAGCTCCACCGCTGGCGCCAGGTCGGACTCGCCCGTTTCGACCCGCGTGGCCAAGGGCTGCATGGGCACCTGGCGCTCGCCACGCACGCGCAGTGGCGCTCGGCTGGTGACGAGTGCCGTGAGGCTGGGGCACGCTGCAAGCAGGTCACCGATGGCGGGGCCGGCTATTAGCAGGTGCTCGAAGGTGTCCAGCACGAGCAGGCTCGGATATTGCCCAGACGTTGTGCCAGCGATTCTGGCAAGCTGCGACGCTCGCCCACGTGCCCGACCGCGCTGGCAACCATCGCGAGCACGGTGTCTGCGTCGTCGATAGCGGCGAGGTCCACAAAGTACACGCCGCCGGGGAAGTCATCCTGGACCAGGCTGGCGACCTCGGTGGCTAGGCGCGTCTTGCCGATCCCGCCCGGCCCCACCAGTGTGAGCAGGCGCGCATCCGGGTCACGGACCATCGCCAAACAGACGACCAGCTCCGACTGACGCCCGAGCAGCCTGGTCAGTGGGACTGGGACGCGGGCTCTGTGCGCGCTGGGAACGGGACCAATCTCATCGCCGAGCTCTGTAGCGGCCTCACTTCGTCCTCTGGCCTCCGACAGGAAGGCTGGGAGGTCGGTGTTCTCGACGCCCAGCGACGTGGCCAACCGGCGCGCGTTGGCTGGATAGACCGTGCCTCGGAGTCCGCGCTCGATGTCGCTCACTGCTCGTTCGCTGATGCCGGCCCGCTCGGCCAGCTCGGCCTGCGTCCAACCTGCAGCAACGCGCAGCTTCCTGACCCTGGCGCCAAACCCGGTTCGTGCTGTGCTCAACCTTCAGCTCCGCCTGACGCCTGATCGTAGGGTCGCGACCATGACCAGTTGCGGCAAGTTGGTGGGGGGACGGTGGGTAGACGTCATGGCGCTCTGCCGATGACCAAGCCAATGTGGAGTCCATCGCAGAACGCTATCCAAGAGAGGAATAGTCATGTCGGGACAGGACAACAAGGTGGTCGTTCGCCGCTACTACGATGAGGTTCTCAACCAGCGCAACATCGACCTGCTCGATGAGCTGGCGGTCGAAGATTACGTCGAGCACGATCCGTTTCCCGGCCAGGGCAACGGCCTCGCCGACCTGAAGGCGCGGGTCGCGGAATTCTTCAGCGCCTTCAACCCGCTGCGGTTCACCATCCAGGACGTCATCGCCGAGGGCGATGAGGTGGTAGTCCGCTGGACCAACGCCGGCACCGACAACGGCGGCTTCATGGGCAAGCCAGCCACGGGGAAGGACTTCGGGATTGCCGGCATCGACATCCACGTGGTTCGAAATGGCAAGCTGGCCGAGCACTGGCACGTGGTCGACCAGCTGGCGCAGATGCAGCAGCTCGGCTTGATCCCGCAGCCTGAGGATGCCGGCGCTTAACCCGCGGCACCTCGGTTTCGCGGGAGGGTCCGATGTCCATCGAAGCCAACAAGGCGGTCATCCGCCACTATAAGGAGGACATCCTCAACAGCCGAGACCTGGCGGCCCTGGACGCGATCGTGGCGGTTGACTATCTCGACCATGCCGCGTTTCCCAAGCAGGGGCCTGGACGTGCCGGACTCAAGCAGCGGGTCGCGCATCTGTTCGAGGCGTTTGATCCCCATTGGACGGTGCACGACATCGTCGCCGAGCGCGACATGGTCGCGGTGCGATGGAGCCATTCCGGCATCCATCGCGGCGAGTTCCTCGGCCTCCGACCGACCGGCCTGCAATTCACGATGCGAGGGGTCGATATTTACCGGGTCACCGCCGGAATGATGTCCGAGCATTGGAATGTCGTCGACATGTTTGGCTTGTACCAGCAGCTGGGCATCCTCCCATCGCCAAGCCGGCTGACACCTGCGAGCGTCGAATTCGGAGCGCGAACGGCCCGGCTGGAGGTTGACCACCGCTGGCACTCGCCAGACGTGTGCCGGCATTGGCGGGCGCTCTGGGCCTCGTCGTAGAGCGGGACGAGCTCCGTGCTGGTCCGGCGCA